>JAGOAU010000002.1 GCA_017983755.1 Azonexus sp.
TTTCATCGTACTTCTTGGCCGCGCCGCCGAACTTGGCCGACAGCACCGTCGTGATCGCCGCCGTCAGCGTCGTCTTGCCGTGGTCAACGTGTCCAATCGTACCGACGTTTACGTGCGGTTTCGTACGCTCGAATTTTTCCTTAGCCATTCCAGTTCCCCAATCATCAAATAAGCAAAAAATCCAGAATCAAAGCTAAATCGGTGGTGCCCATGGGCAGGATCGAACTGCCGACCTCTCCCTTACCAAGGGAGTGCTCTACCACTGAGCCACATGGGCCTACCTTAAAACTCCAGCCGTACCGCAAATGGAGCGGGTGAAGGGAATCGAACCCTCGTCTTAAGCTTGGAAGGCTTCAGCTCTACCATTGAGCTACACCCGCTTAACCCTTGCCCCGCAGCACTAGCCGCTACAGCATTCAATCTGGTGGAGGGGGAAGGATTCGAACCTTCGAAGGCAGAGCCGACAGATTTACAGTCTGTTCCCGTTGACCGCTTGGGTACCCCTCCGGAAGAACGCAAGATTATCCCGGCAGGAACCAGGCGTGTCAACACCTGTAAACGCAAAAAAGCCGGACAAAGCCGGCTTTTTGAATCGCGGCGAATTACTTCTGGGCCAAAACCCAGGTTGCCAGCTTGGTCGCTTCTTCTGGCGTGACGTTGTTCGGGGGCATCGGAACCTCGCCCCAGACGCCCTTGCCGCCGGCCTTGATCTTGGCTGCCAGCGTCGCGACGGCGGCCTTGTCACCCTTGTACTTGGCGGCCACGTCCTTGTAGGCCGGGCCAACCACTTTCTTGTCGACGGCATGACAGGCCATGCAGTTCTTGGCCTTGGCCAGCGCTTCGTCAGCCTGGGCCTGACCGGCCATCACAACACCTGCAGCCAGCATGGCAACATAAACAGCTTTCATTCTCTCGCTCCGTTCGTCGGGTTGGTAAGTGGTAAATCAGCTTGTGATGATAAGACCCTTTTTACCGCCTTGCAAACCGCCAGAAACCGTCTGATTCGCTCGGCAGCAATTGTTTAACGCGGGACGAACGCCTGACGTTGACCGTTGCCACCGAAGATATCTCTTCACTTGCGGCGCTGGATCTGGCTGACATCGCGCACCGCGCCCTTGTCGGCCGAGGTCGCCATCAGGGCGTAGGCCTGCAGGGCGGCCGAAACGAAACGTTCGCGCTGGACCGGCTGCCAGGCAGCATCGCCCCTGGCTTCCATGGCGGCACGGCGGCGCGCTAGCTCATCATCGGTAACGGCTAGGTGGATGCGGCGATTGGGGATGTCGATCTCGATGGTATCGCCCTCCTCGACCAGGCCGATGGCGCCGCCATCGGCTGCTTCCGGCGAGGCGTGACCGATCGACAGGCCCGACGTGCCGCCGGAGAAGCGGCCGTCAGTGAGCAGCGCGCACTCCTTGCCGAGCCCCATCGATTTCAGGTACGAGGTCGGATAAAGCATTTCCTGCATTCCAGGCCCACCCTTGGGACCTTCGTAACGGATGACGACGACGTCGCCGGCGACGATTTTGCCCCCCAGAATACCGTCGACCGCAGCATCCTGACTTTCGAAGACGCGGGCACGGCCGGTGAACTTCCAGATCGACTCGTCGACGCCGGCAGTCTTGACGATGCAGCCGTCAAGAGCGATGTTGCCGTGTAGCACCGCCAGGCCGCCCTCCTGCGAATAGGCGTCGGTCCGCGTGCGGATGCAGCCGCGACTGCGGTCGAGATCGAGCTGGCTGTAGCGCCGGTTCTGCGAGAAGGCAACCTGGGTCGGCACGCCACCCGGTCCGGCGCGGAAAAATTCATGGACCGCAGCCTCCTGCGTACGCACCACATCCCAGCGATCGATGGCGTCGCCGAGGGTCTTTTCATGCACGGTTGGAACATTGCGGTGCAGCAAGCCGGCACGGTCGAGTTCGCCGAGAATGCCCATGATGCCGCCGGCGCGATGGACGTCCTCGATGTGGTACTTGTCGGTCATCGGCGCCACCTTGCACAGGCAGGGCACCTGACGCGAAATGCGGTCGATGTCGGCCATCGTGAAATCGACACCGGCTTCCTGCGCCGTCGCCAGGATGTGCAGCACCGTGTTGGTCGAACCGCCCATCGCCACGTCAAGGGTCATGGCGTTCTCGAAAGCCTCGAAGGTGGCAATCGAACGCGGCAGGACAGAAGCGTCATCCTGCTCGTAGTAGCGGCGGCACAGGTCGACTGCCAGACGACCGGCTCGCAGGAACAGTTCCTTGCGGTCGGCATGCGTCGCGACGACGGTGCCGTTGCCGGGCAGCGAGAGGCCGAGCGCCTCGGTCAGGCAGTTCATCGAGTTGGCGGTGAACATGCCCGAACACGAACCGCAGGTCGGACAGGCCGAACGCTCGATCTCCGCCAGGTCGGCCTCGGAAACGGAACTGTCGGCCGCCTTGACCATGGCGTCGACGAGGTCGAGATGAATGACCTCACCCTTAAGCTTGACCTTGCCGGCTTCCATCGGGCCGCCGGAAACGAAGATGACTGGGATGTTGAGGCGCATGGCGGCCATCAGCATGCCCGGGGTGATCTTGTCGCAGTTGGAAATGCAGACCATGGCGTCGGCACAGTGGCCATTGACCATGTACTCGACGGAATCGGCAATCAGGTCGCGCGAGGGCAGCGAGTAGAGCATGCCGCCGTGGCCCATGGCGATGCCGTCGTCGATGGCGATGGTGTTGAATTCCTTGGCGATGCCGCCGGCCGCCTCGATCTCGCGGGCGACCAGTTGCCCCATGTCCTTGAGGTGCACATGACCCGGCACGAACTGGGTGAAGGAATTGACGACAGCGATGATCGGCTTGCCGAAATCGCTGTCCTTCATGCCTGTGGCGCGCCACAGGGCGCGCGCGCCAGCCATGTTGCGGCCGTGGGTGGAGGTGCGGGAGCGGTAATCAGGCATGGAAATCTCCGTCGAAAACTTTGCGCACAGCGGCGCGAACTATAATTGGCGAATTCTAGCCGACTCTCCGCCTTCGATGCTTCTGCACCCCCAGTTCGACCCTGTCGCGTTTTCGCTTGGCCCATTGTCGGTGCGCTGGTACGGTTTGATGTACCTGGTCGCTTTCGTTCAATTTATCTTGCTCGGGCGCTACCGGATTCGCACGCGCCCCGGCCTGCTCAGCGTCGAACAACTGGACGATTTGCTGTTCTACGGCATGCTCGGCGTGATCCTCGGCGGCCGGCTGGGGCAGGTGCTGTTCTACGAGCCTGCCTACTACCTGGCCCATCCGCTGGAAATCCTTGCGGTGTGGAAGGGCGGCATGTCGTTTCACGGCGGCTTTCTCGGCGTTCTTGTTGCCATGGGCTTGTGGTCGCGCAAGCACCGCGTCGCCTGGTTCGACATCACCGACTTCATCGCCCCGCTGGTGCCGCTCGGGCTGGCTGCCGGGCGCATCGGCAATTTCATCAACGGCGAACTGTGGGGCCGGGTCGCCGACGCCAGCCTGCCGTGGGCGATGATTTTCCCGCAGGCCGGCGACATGCAGCCGCGCCATCCGTCGCAGCTTTACCACGTCGCGCTGGAAGGCTTGGCGCTGTTCGCAGTTTTGTGGCTTTTCAGCAGTCGACCGCGACCGCGTGCTGCGTTATCCGGCGTTTTCCTGATCGGCTACGGCACCTTCCGCTTCATCACCGAGTTCTTCCGCGAACCGGACCACGGCATTTTCGGCCAGTCGTACACGATCAGCATGGGGCAATGGCTGTCGCTGCCGATGATCCTGATCGGCATCGCCATGCTGGTGATGGCATACCGCAGGAAATCTCTATAATTATAGATTACGTTATCCACCACACGACAGGAATCCCCTCATGACACGTCCGTTCAAGGTTCTCGGCATCCAGCAAATCGCCATCGGCGGCCCGTCCAAGGACAAGCTGCGCACGCTGTGGGTCGACATGTTCGGCCTCGAAGTCACCAGCACCTTCGTTTCCGAGCGCGAGAACGTCGACGAGGACATCTGCGCCATGGGTAGCGGACCGTTCAAGGTCGAGGTCGACCTGATGCAGCCGCTCGACCCCGAAAAAAAGCCGGCCGTGCACACGACGCCGCTCAACCACGTCGGGCTGTGGATCGACGACCTGCCGAAGGCCGTCGAATGGCTGAGCGCCAACGGCGTGCGCTTCGCACCGGGTGGCATCCGCAAGGGCGCCGCCGGATTCGACATCACCTTCCTGCACCCCAAGGGCAACGAGGAGTTCCCGATCGGCGGCGAAGGCGTGCTGATCGAACTGGTTCAGGCGCCACCGGAAGTCGTTTCGGCCTTCGCCAGGCTGGCGGCCGGCTGATTGGCAGCGCGGGCGGCGCCGGTTGCGGTCGACGCCCGAAAAATGCCGAATTTCAGGCGTGGCGCCAAGGCGCCCGCCTGTCACTCATGCCGTCCGGGCAGCGCCGGAAAATGCCAGGTTCTCGCGGCTGGAGATGTCACCGGCGACGCCAAACAACGTCCGCAAGCGCAGGGTGGCGGATTTTGCCTGCAGGCGCGCCTCCGCGGCTTCATGCTCGACCAGGGCCAGGGTCACGAGATTGGCGATCGCCTGGGCGAACAGGCAGTGCGCGGGACTCCAGGGTTCGCGCGTGCCGACCTGTTCGAGCGAGAGCACGCCCTGGAATTCGCCGCGAATGTGAATCGGCGTGTCGAGAACTGCCGAAATGCGGTGGCGCGCCAGGTAGCCGGTAGCGAATTCGGCGGTGGCAGGATGCCGGCTGGCATCGTCGGCGACGATGCAGGACTCGCTGCGCAGTGCGTTGAAATAGGCGGGATAGTGGGCGGCCTGCAGGCTGTCGTTGCTACCGTGGCAGGCCGGCGAAAGTTCGTACAGGTCGAGGCAATTCAACTCGCGTTGATCTCCGGCAAGCGCCCAGATGCTGACGCGCTCCACCCCGGACATGCGCGCCGCCGACTCGGTCAGGATGCTCAGCGCCATTTCCAGCGACGCCTCCCTGAAGTAGCCGCCGCGCGACAGGCGGGCAACGCCCTCCTGCAATTCTGCCGGTGACGCCAGGCTGGGCCGGTTAGGGTCTGTGAGTGTCGTTTCCATCGGTTACGCTGACAAACGGTGCAAGCCACCTCCATGCAATGTCAGCGATTCTAGGCGCGAACCCGCGAATCGACCGTGAAATGCGCCACGCCGGCGGCGAACCGGCGCCGAATCAGCCAGGGCCGGGCATGGTCTTGAAGACGAAGGCGACCTTTTCGACGTCGGTGATCCAGACCAGACCATCGCCGTAATGTCCGGTACTGGCTATTTCGGTGACACGCTGAAAAATCGCCTCGGCGACCTCGTCGGGCGCAATGATCTCGACCCGCACCTTGGGCGAATAATCGGTCAGCTCATCCTTGATCTTCTGCCGCACGACGTGGCGCGACGGTGCGCTGCAGCCCTCGACCTTGCACACCGTCATGCCGGGAAAACCGGGCAAGGCCACCAGCGCATCGCGCAGAGCCGACAGCTTGTTGGGACGAATAATCGCCTTGATTTCTTTCATGCCTCGACTTCCTCCTCGTCAAACCAGCGATAGATGGTGGGCAAGACCAACAGCGTCAGCAAGGTACAGGTGATGAGACCACCGATGACGACGATCGCCAGCGGCCGCTGCACCTCGGAACCCGGCCCGCTCGAGAACAGGAAGGGAATCAGACCGAGCATGGCCACCGTCGCCGTCATCATCACCGGCCGGAAGCGCAGCGTCGCGCCTTCGACCACCGCGTCACGCACGCTGCGTCCATCCTCGCGCAAGCCGCGGATATACGACACCAGCACGACACCGTTGAGCACGGCAATGCCCCACAGCGCGATGAAACCCACGGAGGCCGGCACCGACAGGTATTCGCGCGTCACGAACAGGCCGATGATGCCGCCGATCGAGGCGAAGGGCAGTACGGTGATGATCAGCGTCGCGAAGCGCAGCGAATTGAACAGCAGGAACAGCAGGAAGAAGATCGCCGCGATGGTGATCGGGATGATTACCGTCAGGTGGCCGAGCGCCCGCTCCATGTTCTGGAACTGGCCGCCCCATTCGAGGTAGTAACCTTCCGGCAGCTTGATCTGCTGCTCGACTTTCTGCTGCAGTTCGGCGACAAAACCACCAAGGTCGCGGTCCTTGACGTTGACGCCGACGACGATGCGGCGCTTGCCAAGTTCGCGCGAAATCTGCGCCGGCCCGTCCATGACGCGGATATTCGCGACGTCGGTCAGGCGCACCTGTGCCCCGTTCGGCGAGGTGATCAGGACATTCGAGATGGCCTCGACATTGTTGCGGAAACGCTCGGGGAGCCGGACGACGCCGGGGAAGCGCCGCTCGCCCTCGAATATCTCGGTCGCCACCTTGCCGCCGATGGCCGTTTCCAGCACATCGTTCACATCGGAGACATTGAGCCCGAGGCGAGCGATCGCCTGGCGGTCGATTTCGACCGACAGATACTGCTGACCGCTGATCCGCTCGATACGCAGATCCTGTGCACCCTGCAGGCTCTGCGCGACCTTGCCGATCTGGCCGGCAATCTTGCGCAACTGGTCGAGATCGTCGCCGAAGACCTTGACGGCGATGTCCGAACGCACGCCGGTCACCATTTCGTCGACGCGGTCGGAAATCGGCTGCGCCATGACGATCTGCACACCGGGCAGCGCCCTCAGCTTTTCGCGCATCGCATCCTGGATGTCGTCCTGCGTCCAGCCGCTTGGCCACTCGCTGCGCGGCTTGAGGCTGACGATGGGGGTCGATTCGTTCGGCCCCTGCGGGTCGGCCGGCGACTCGCCGCGGCCGACGCCGGAAACGGCCGATTTCACCCCCGGCACCTGCATGACCAGGCGCATCGCCTCCATTTCCATCTTGATCGACTCATCGAGCGAGATGTTCGGCACCCGGTTGATGCCGGGCACCACGGAGCCTTCCTTCATTTCCGGAATGAAGGCGGTGCCGAGAAAGGGCAGCATGCCGACCGTCAGCACGAAGGCGCCGACCGCCGCCGCCACCGTCTTCTTCTCGTTGGCGAGCGCCCAGTGCAGCATCTTCAGGTAGCGTTGCTTCATCGCTGCGATGATCTTCGTATCGTGATCGCCGTCATGCGCCGGCGGCTTCAGCAGGTAGGTCGACATCACCGGCGTCAGCGTCATCGACAGGATCAGCGAGATGCCGAGCGCGATGGCGATGGTGTAGGCGAGCGGCGCGAACATCTTGCCTTCCATGCCCTGCAGGGTCATCAGCGGCAGGAAGACGAGGATGATGATGCCGACGCCGAAGATCACCGGCGTCGCCACCTCGACCACCGCGTGCAGGATCACCCGCAACGGGCTTTCGCCCTTGTTCGCATGCCGTCCCAGTTGCAGGTAGGCATTCTCGACGACGACCACCGAGCCGTCGACCATCAGGCCGATGGCGATCGCCAACCCGCCAAGCGACATCAGGTTGGCCGAGATGCCGAACTTGTTCATCGCCATGAAGGTGAGCAAGGGCGTCAGCACCAGTGTCGCCACGACGATCAGCGACGAACGCACGTCGCCGAGAAAGAGGAAGAGCACGACGACGACCAGGACGACGCCTTCGAGCAGCACCTTGGTCACGGTCCACAGCGCTGCATCGACCAGTTCCGAGCGGTCGTAATATGGCACGATCCTGAGGCCGTCCGGCAACATGCCCTTGGCGTTGATCTCGTCGACCCGCGTCTTGATGCGGCCGACGACTTCCTTGGCATTGCCGCCGGCGATCATCATCACCACGCCGCCGACCGCCTCGGTGACGCCGTTCTTGACCACCGCGCCCTGGCGCACGTCGTGGCCGATCTGTACTTCCGCCACGTCGCGCACATAGACAGGCACGCCGTCTTTCTCGCGCAGCACGATGGCGCGCAGATCGTCGAGATCCTTGACCAGGCCGACGCCGCGGATCAGGTACTGCTCGGCGTATTGCGGCAGCACGCCGCCACCGGCGTTGGCATTGTTGCGCCCCACGGCCTGATAGACGTCGGCGATGGAAAGCCCGAAATGGCGCAGCTTGTCGGGATTGACCAGCACCTGGTACTGCTTCGCGAAACCGCCCTGCGAGTTGATTTCGGCGACGCCGGGAATCGAGCGCAACAGCGGCCGCACCACCCAGTCCTGGGCGATCCGGCGTTGCATCAGTTCGTCCTGGGTCAGCGTCCGGTCGCCGTCGTCGGGACGCTCCAGCGTGTATTGATAGACTTCACCGAGGCCGGTGGACACCGGCCCGAGCACCGGCGTGATGCCCTGCGGCAGGCGCGAACCGACTTCGAGCAGGCGCTCCATGACCAGCTGGCGGGCGAAATAGACGTCGGTCTTGTCGTTGAACACCAAGGTGATCAGCGACAGCCCCGGTTTGTTCAGCGAGCGCATCTCCTCCAGCCCGGGCAGGCCGGTCATCGCCACTTCCAGCGGCACAGTGGCAAAGCGCTCGACCTCCTCCGGTGACCGGCCGGGCGCTTCGGTGGCGATCTGGACCTGGATGTTCGTGACATCGGGGAAAGCGTCGACCGACAGCTTGCGCGCCGCATCCAGCCCGAAGAAGAAGAGGACGGCGGCAATGACCGCGACGACGAGGCGCTGCTTGAGCGCCCCACGGACGAGAGACTCGATCACGACCCCTCCATTTCCTTGCGGTTACGCTCGTTGTTCAGGTGAAAGGCGCCACCGACGACCAGCTTCTCCTGACCCTTGAGCCCGCCGAGCACGACCCGCTGCCCGCCCTGCTCCGGGCCGAGCTTGACCTTCAGCAGGCGGAAGACGCCGTCGCCCTCGGCGACGAAGACATGCTCCTCGTCGTTCTCGCGCACCACCGCGCTGGCCGGGACGACCATGCGCTCAACCGGCTTCGCCTCGATCAGCATCGAGGCCAGCATCGCCGGCTTGAGACGGCCGTCGCGATTGTCCAGTTCGGTACGCACCAGCACCGTGCGCGTGTCCGGGTTGATGGTCTGGCCGACGAAAATCAGCTTGCCGACCAGTTTCTCGTTGCCCAGTGCCGGCACTTCGATGCTGACCGACTGCCCGGTCTTGACCTGGCTCACCTGCTGTTCCGGCACCTGGGCCACCGCCCACACGCGGGAAAGATCGGCGACGACGAACAGCGCGTCGGCCGGCTGCACGACCTGCCCCTGAGCCAGCTTGCGCTCGACGACGACGCCGCCCAGCGTCGCCACCACCGGCGTCACCGAATCGACCGCCCCTTCCTTGCCGAGACGGTCTATGGCGCCCGGACTGACGCCGAGCAGGCGCAACTGGTCGGCGGCGGCGCGTGCTTCGGCGACCGAAATCTGGTACTCGCTGTCGCGCCGCTGCAACTCGGCAGCGGCAATCACGTCGGCGTCGAACAAGGCCCTGGCGCGCTCGGCGTTGCGCCGGTTGAGTTCGAGCTGGGCGCGCGCCTTCAGATAGGCCAGTTGCTGGCTCGACAGTTCGCTGCTGTTGAGGCGCGCCAGCACTTCGCCCTTGTGCACCTCCTGCCCGAGCAACGCGTCGATCTGCGTGACGCGGCCGGTCACCGTGGCGCCAATGCGCGCCAGACGCTGCTCGTCGAAATCGATACGTCCTGCCACACGCAGGGTTTCGGCGACGGGACGGATGCTGACGTCGGCCAGCTTGAGCTGCGCCAGCAGTTCGGGCGCCGGGGTGACCAGCGCCGGGTCGTTGCCGTTTGGCGCAGCGACCTTGCTGTCTTCCTTGTTGCATCCAACCAGGATTGCTGCGGTCAACAGCAAATAGAGGGCATTTTTCATTCTGTTTTTCCTCCGGGGATCGCCCGCAGTCTTTCAATTTCCACCCAGGCAGTCGCCAGTTCGTAACGTGCCGCGATCAGTTCGGCCCGTGCTGCACGATAGACGCGCTGCGCATCGAGCACTTCGAGAAAGCCGCGTTCACCGAAGCGATACGCCGCCTCGGCAACCTTCAGGGCGGCCTCGGCCTGCTTGAGAATCCCGGATTCGAGCGCCGTCACCTGCGTCTGGGCAATTTCATATTGCTGGTAGGCGACTTCCAGCGTCTGCGCCAGCGAGAATTCCTGCGCCTCCAGTTCGTTGCGCGCCCGCGAGAGCTGCGCGGCAGCCTCGCCGACCGGCCCGCTGCGACGATCCCAGAGCGGGATCGTCAGCACCACGCCCAGTTGCGAGGCGCGCATGTCGGGGTCTTCGTTCATCGCCGCCTTGAGCGCCAGGTTCGGCCAGCGCTGGCTGCGTTCGAGATCGAGCTGGCGTTGCGCCCGCACCGTTTCGGCGCGGGCACGCGCCAATTCGGGGCTGCTTTCTGCCAATTGCCGGCGCAGCCCGTCGAGCTGCTGCACGGCTGGCACGTCGCGGAGCTGGCCGCTGACGGTGAAATCGGCCGGCAGGTTGCCACCGACCGACTGCCGCAGCAGCGAGCGCGCCTGCTCGACACGGAAGCCGGCCGCCTGCGCCGTCTTCTGGGCATTCAGCATTTCGGCGTCGGCCTTGATCAGTTCGAAGCGCGGCGCTTCGCCGGTCTCGACCCGCAGGCTGATGCGTGAGCGCACACTCTCCATGGCCGCCATGTCTTCACGGGCGTTGCGCAGCTCGGCCTCGCGGCGCAGCAGTTCGAAATAACGGCTGCGCAGGCGGGCCACCAGGTCGGCCTCGAAGCCACGGGTGGCCGCCGTCGTCGCCTCCAGGCCGGCCTCGGCGGCACCGATACGCGCCGACCGCCGCCACGGCATGTCAAGCGGCTGGGTCAGCGTCACGCTGCGCGCGTCGCCGGGATTGCCGGCCGGCGTGCGCGCCCGCGTCGTCCCGCTCAGGTACTCGAGTTCCGGGTTGGGAAAGGCGCCGGCGCTATCGACTGCGTAGCGTGCCGCCGTCACCTGGTCACGCGCCGCCAGAACAGCCCGGCTGGACTCCAGGGCGAGCGATTCCAGCCGGGGCAGGTCGTAGGAAGGCTGCGCGAAAGCCAGCGTGGCGCTCAGCCCGCCGATCAAGGCGATTAGTTTTGTGCGGTGCGTCATAAGCAGTTGCATAGCAAACGGCATGCCATTCGTCAGCCAACGCTCAGGATTTGCCGAGCGCGGCGATGCGCTCCTCGAGCGGCGGGTGTGTCGCGAACAGCGCCATCAGCCCCGCACCGCCGGCAATCCCGGAAGCGGCCATGCTCTGCGGCAGCGGCTCGGTATGCAGGCTGCCCAAGCGACGCAGCGCGTTCTGCATCGGCACCGGCGAGCGCATCAGCTGGGCGGCGCCGGCATCGGCACGGAACTCACGCTGGCGCGAGAACCAGGCGACGATAATGCTGGCCAGCACGCCAAAAACCACCTGGCTGACCATGCTGGCCACCATGTAACCGATACCCGGGCCGCTGCTGTCAGAACCGCGACGCAGGAAGGAGTCGACCGCGTAGCCAACGATGCGCGAGAGAAAGATGACGAAGGTGTTGACCACACCCTGAATCAGCGTCAGCGTCACCATGTCGCCATTGGCGATGTGCGCAACCTCGTGCGCCAGCACGGCTTCGGCTTCCTCGCGTGTCATGCCCTGCAGCAGGCCGGTCGACACCGCGACCAGCGAGCTGTTTTTGGTGGCGCCGGTGGCGAACGCATTGGGTTCGCCCTCGTAGATGGCGACTTCCGGCATCGCCAGATTGGCATCTTTGGCGAGACGGGCGACGGTATCGACCAGCCAGACTTCGGTCGAATTGCTCGGCGACTCGATGACATGGGCGCCAACGCTTCGCTTGGCCATGAACTTCGACATCGCCAGCGAAATGAAGGCGCCGCCGAAGCCGATTACGCCCGAGAAAACGAGCAGCATGCCGAGATTGAGGCCGTTTTCGGTCAGGAAGCGATCGACGCCGAGCAGATTGACGGCCAGCCCGAGTACCAGCATCACGGCGATGTTGGTGGCGAGGAAGAGCACAATGCGTTTCATGATGAACTCCATCAGAAAAGGAAACGGTAACATGATAGTGCGCCGCACAATCCTGTAAAATCGCACTCAGCCTGACTATCAATTCGATTTTTTAGGATAATTCATGTCGAACCTGAACTACAAGCACCTGCACTATTTTTGGGTCGTCGCGCACGAGGGCAGCATGACGCGCGCCGCCGAACGCCTCGGCGTGGCGGTGCAGACCATCAGCGGTCAGCTCTCGCTGCTCGAACGCAACCTCGGCAAGGCGCTGTTCGTCAGCCAGGGCCGCGGCCTCGCCCTGAGCGATGCCGGACGCCTGGCGCTCGGCTACGCCGACCAGATCTTCCAGCTCGGCGAAGCGCTGGAGGAGGCCGTCCGCAGCACCGACAGCGGCAACACGCTGCGCCTGCGCACCGGCATTTCGGACGGCATCCCCAAGCTGCTGGCCTATCGCCTGCTAGCGTCGGTGCTGGCGATGCCCGACGACGTGCGCCTGATCTGCAACGAAGGCAGCTTCGAGCCCCTGCTCGCCGAACTGGCGCTGCATCACCTCGACCTCGTGCTGACCGACCGGCCGGCGCCGGTCGGCGGCAATCTCAAGGTGTTCAGCACGCGGCTCGGCGATTTCGCCGCCGGGTTGTTCGGCAGCGCCGCGCTGGTCGAGCGTTACGCCCCCGGCTTTCCCGGCAGCCTGAACGGCGCCCCGCTCTTCCTGCCGACCCGGCAGAACGCGCTGCGCGGCCGCATCGATCGCTGGATCGAAAACATCGGCATCCATCCGCGCATCGTCGGCGAGTTTCAGGACAGCGCGCTGCTCGGCACCTTCGGACGCGCCGGGCTCGGCTTTTTCCCGGCGCCCCTGGCTCTCGCCGAACAGGTTGCCGAACAGCTCGACGCCCGCCCACTCGGCGAAATGGCCGGCGTCAGCGAACAGATCTACGCGATTTCGAACGAACGGCGGATCCGCCATCCGGCCATCGAAGTCCTCTGCTCGTCTTCGCCGAGCACCCCAAATACCTGATTACACTGAGCCTCGCGTCGGAAGCCAGCGGCGCGAGGGGTATAATTTCAAGCCCCAACGCAGAACCAAAGCAGAAAAATCCATGTTCCAGTTTCGCAAATTCATCGCCCTCATCGCTTTCTTCGCCCTGACCAGCCACGCGCTGGCCCAACAACTGCCGGTGCCGCCGACCCTCGCCGCCAAATCCTGGCTGCTGCTGGAAATGGGCTCCGGCCAGGTGTTGACCGCGGAAAAGCCCGACGAGCGCATCGAGCCTGCCTCGCTGACCAAGCTGATGACGGCCTACCTGACGTTCGCCGCACTGCGCCAGAAGACCATCGCCCTCGACACGCCGATTACCGTTTCGCAAAAGGCGTGGAAGACCGGTGGTTCCAAGATGTTCATCCGGGTCGACACGCAGGTGCCGGTTGAAGACCTGATCAAGGGAATGATCGTGCAGTCCGGCAACGACGCCTGCGTCGCGCTGGCCGAGGCGATCGCCGGCAGCGAGGAGAGTTTCGCGCAGATGATGAACCGCGAGGCCAAGCGCCTCGGGATGAATTCATCGAACTTCACCAATTCCACCGGCCTGCCCGATCCACAGCTCTACACCACGGCGCGCGACCTGGCGACCCTGGCCTCGGCACTGATCCGCGACTTCCCCGAGGAATACAAGAAGTATTACTCGATGAAGGAATTCCGCTACAACAACATCACCCAGCCAAACCGCAATCGCCTGCTGTTCATGGATTCCTCGGTCGATGGCGTCAAGACCGGCCATACCGAGGGCGCCGGCTACTGCCTGGTGTCGTCCGCCCTGCGCGACCAGCGCCGCCTGCTGTCGGTGGTCCTCGGCACCAAATCGGACGCCACCCGCGCCAGCGAATCGCTCAAGCTGCTCAACTGGGGCTTCCAGTCCTACGACGCGGTGACGCTGTTCGCCAAGGACCAGCCGGTGGCTACGCTGCGTGTCTGGAAAGGCACGCAGAAGACGGTCAAGGCCGGCTTCGACCGTCCGTTCATGATCGCAGTGCCGCGCGGCTACGCCGACAAGGTCAAGAGCGAATTCACCCCGCAGCCGCGCCTGATGGCGCCGATCCAGGCTGGCCAGCAACTGGGCTCGCTGAAGGTCACCATCGACGGCAAGGTATACGGCGAATATCCCGTGGCCGCGCTTGAAAATGTGGGCCTGATCGGCATCTTCGGTCGCACCATCGACAGCGTCCTGCTCTGGTTCGAATAAGCGCATGACCCCCTACGTCGCCGACCCCGTCTATCTGAACGGCCGCTTCCTGCCCTTGGCGGAAGCCGGCATTTCGCCGCTCGACCGGGGTTTTCTTTACGGCGACGGGGTTTACGAACTGGTGCCGGTTTATTCGCGCCGCCCCTTCCGCCTCGCCGAACACCTGACGCGGTTGCAGGCGACACTGGACGGGATCCGGCTGGCCAACCCGCTGGATGCTGCCGGCTGGACGGCCGTCGTGGAACGATTGATCGCCGACGCCCCGTGGGCCGACCAGTCGATCTACCTGCAGGTCACGCGCGGCGCCGACAACAAGCGCGACCACGCCTTCCCGCCAGCCAGCGTGCCGCCGACCGCCTTTGCCTTCAGTTCGCCGCTGGTCACCACGCCGGCCGACGTCCGCGCCACCGGCGTCGCCGCGATTACCGTCGCCGATGACCGCTGGGCGCACTGCAACCTCAAGGTGATCTCGCTGCTCGCCAACATCCTGGCGCGCCAGCAGGCGGTCGACGCCGGCTGTGCCGAGGCGCTGCTGATCCGCGACGGCTACCTGAAGGAAGGCGCGGCCTCGAACATCTTCGTCGTCAAGGACGGCGTGCTGCTGGCGCCGCCCAAGACAAGTTTCATGCTGCCCGGCATCACCTACGACGTCGTCCTCGAACTTGCCGCCTGTCACGGTCAACCGCTAAAAATAGGCGAAATTCACGAAAATGAACTTCGCGCCGCCGACGAGGTCTGGATGACCTCATCGACCAAGGAAGTGCTGGCGATCACGACGCTCGACGGCAAGCCGGTCGGCGATGGAAAGCCCGGCCCGCTCGGCGAACGGATGTGGCAGTGGTATCAGGATTTCAAGAACACGATCATGCGCAAAGGCTGAGATGGCTTCGTACAAGGATACCCTCCTCGAATTTCCCTGCGACTTTCCCCTGAAGATCATGGGCAAGGCGCAGGACGAGCTCGCGCAGGCGGTCCTTGAAATTGTCACCCGGCACGCCCCCGGTTTCGACGGCGCGACGATGGAAATGCGCGCCAGCTCGGGCGGCAACTACCTGAGCCTGACGTGCACCGTGGTCGCCACCTCGAAGCCGCAGCTGGATGCGCTGTACACCGACCTGACCAGCCATCCGCTCGTCAAAGTTGTTCTGTGAATCCTGTTGTCAAAAGGCTCGGCCGGGTCGACTACGAGCCGACCTTCCAGGCCATGCAGGATTTCACCGCCGCCCGCACCGCCGAAACGCCCGACGAACTGTGGATCGTCGAGCATCCGCCGGTCTATACGCTCGGCCAGGCCGGCAAACCCGAACATATCCTTGAAGATGTCGGCATCCCCGTCGTCCAGATCGACCGTGGCGGCCAGGTTACCTACCACGGCCCCGGCCAGGTGGTGATCTACCTGCTGCTCGACCTGCAACGTCTGAAGATCAAGGTGCGCGAACTGGTCACCGCCATTGAACAGGCTGTGATCGACTTCCTCGCCGCTGAGGGCGTGGCGGCCGCGCGCCGCGCCGGCGCACCCGGCGTCTACGTCGGCGATGCCAAGATCGCCGCCCTCGGCCTCAAGATCAAAAACGGCTGCAGCTACCACGGCTTGTCGCTCAATGTCGATATGGATCTTTACCCATTTACCGCAATCAATCCCTGCGGGTATGCTGGACTCAAGGTCACACAAACCCGCGATCTCGGCATCCCGCTCACCGCTCACGAGGCCGGCGAGCAACTCTCTCAACACTTGCTACAGCAACTGGAAATACAACATGGCTGAAAAAGGCGTCAAGCAAAAGGGCGAACTCAAAACCGCGCGCATTCCGATCAAGATCGTTCCGGTCGACCAGCCGCTGAAGAAACCGGACTGGATCCGCGTCAAGGCCGGCAACAGCGCCGGGCGCTTCGGCGAGATCAAATCCATGCTGCGCGAACGCAAGCTGCACACCGTCTGCGAGGAAGCCACCTGCCCCAACATCGGCGAATGCTTCGGCCGCGGCACGGCGACCTTCATGATCCTCGGCGACATCTGTACCCGCCGCTGCCCGTTCTGCGACGTCGGCCACGGCCAACCCCTGCCGCCCAACCCGGACGAGCCGCGCGAACTCGGCGAATCGGTCGCCGCACTCAAGCTCAAATATGTGGTCATTACCAGCGTCGACCGCGACGACCTGCGCGACGGCGGCGCCCAGCATTTCGTCGACGTCATCCGCCACACGCGCCAACTGTCACCGAGCACCACCATCGAAACCCTGGTGCCCGACTTCCGCGGTCGCATGGAAGTCGCGCTCGACGTTCTCGGCAGCGCCCTGCCAGACGTCCTCAACCACAACATGGAAACCGTGCCGCGCCTCTACAAGCAGGCCCGCCCCGGCGCCGATTACAAGCACTCGCTGGAATTCCTCAAGCAGTTCAAGGCGCGCTACCCGAAGGTGTCCACCAAATCCGGCCTGATGGTCGGCCTCGGCGAAACCGACGAGGAAATCCTCGATGTCATGCGCGACCTGCGCGCCCACGACGTCGAGATGCTGACCATCGGCCAGTACCTGGCGCCAACCGGCCACCACCTTCCAGTCACCCGCTACGTGCCGCCGGAGACCTTCAAGATGTACGAGGCAGAAGCCTACAAGATGGGCTTCACCGGCGCCGCCTGCGCACCGATGGTCCGTTCATCTTACTGGGCCGACCAACAGGCGCACACCGCCGGCGTCGCCTGACCGTCAGCACTTACCGGGGCGGCGGCGGTGGTGGCGCTCCCGGTGGCGGCGGTGGAATCCCGGCACCTGAACCCGCCGCGTCGCTGCCGCGCACCGTCCGCGGATAGGCCATGTTGGCCGGCACCGGCACCCGATGCCCCTTGACGTACATGCACTGGATGTAGGCGTTGTCGTACTGGCGCTGGGTGGCATAACCCGAGGCGTAGGCGGAATTTGCGCCGACTGCGCTACCGCCGGCCAGACCGACCCCGGCACCAACCGCAGCACCCTGGCTGCCACCGATCGCCGCACCGGCTGCGGCGCCGATCGCCGTGCCGACCACGGCACTGCCGACCGCTGCCTGGTTCGCTGCCTGCTGCGCCGTCGTACCGCCAATCTGGGCATAGGCATACTGCCGACACTCGTTGTCGTCGAAGCGAAAACTGTCCATCGAACTGCCCGTACCGGGCAGGACCAGCATGCTCGGCCCGGTCGGCATCACGGTACAGGCACCGAGAAACAGGGCGCCGGCGACGACACCCACACGCGTGGCAAAACTCTTCGGGATTCTCATTTGCTTACTGCGCCGGTCGCGGCGGAACCTTCTGCCAGCCACCCGGACACTCCTTCACATAGGGGTAATAGTTCTTCGCACTCCGGCAGTAATACCAATACTGCGTATCACCCTGGTTCTGTTCGACGGCGGCATCGTTACGCTCGATATAGACCGGCGGCGCCGACGGAACGACCACGACCGGCGCCTCGTCGTAGTAGGGGCCATACGGGTAGGGATAGAAGCCGGGATAGTAGGGCCGCGGATAATAATAGGGGCGCGCGTAACCCGGCCCCCAGTAACCACCGGGACCGATATAGACACCGACGCCGCCATACACCCGCCCGCCCGCCCACGCGCTGCCGCCGCCAGCGAGCAGCAGGGCAACCACGAGCAACAGGATTTTTTGCGTTTTCATCGAACCATCCTCGATGCAGTTTTTCCATGCATTCACTTACAAGATAGCCGATAGTTCCGCGTCGGACTGAAACAAATTGCTACAAGATGTAAGGCCGGGTCGCGGTCATTCCGCGCCCCGTCGCCTGCATATCGCTCAAAGCAGCTTCATCTTCTTCGCCATCTCGCGCAATTCACCGCGGAAGTTCGGATGGGCGATGCCGATCAGCGCCTCGCAGCGCTGCTTGGCGGTCTTGCCGCGCAATTGGGCGACGCCGAACTCAGTGACCACGTAGTTGATGTCATTCTTGCCGGTCGACACATGCGTGCCGGGCGACAGCGTCGGCACGATGCGCGAGATGGTGTCGTTTTTGGCGGTCGACGGCAGGACGATGAAGGCCTTGCCGCCATTCGAACGGTTGGCGGCGCGGACGAAATCGGACTGGCCGCCGGTGCCGGAATACGGGGCGAAGCCGAGGCTTTCCGAACCGCACTGGCCCATGAAGTCGATCTGCATGGTGGCGTTGATGGCATGCAGGTTGTCGTTCCGGCCGGCCAGATAGGGGTCGTTGGTGAAGTCGACCGGGTGCATTTCCAGCGCCGGGTTGCGGTGCATGAACTGGTAGAGCTTCTTCGAGCCCAGCGCGAAAGTCGCGAGCATCTTGCCGTGGTGATAATTTTTCTTGCGGTTGGTGACGACGCCGGCCTCGACCAGAGTCATGATGCCGTCACCGACCATTTCGGTATGGATGCCGAGGTCGTGCTTGTGGGTCAGCTGCATCACCACCGCATCCGGGATGCCACCGTAGCCGATCTGCAACGTGGCGCCATCCGGGATCATGTCGGCCACGTACTTGCCGATCGCTTCCTGGACCGGCCCGATCTTCGGCAGACCGACTTCGAGAATCGGTTCCTCGCTCTCGCAGAGCGCGGCGACCTGCGAAATGTGGATGTGGCAGTCGCCGTTGGCAAAAGGTACGTTCGGGTTCACCTCGAGCACCACGGCATGTGCCTTCTCGATGGCAGCCATGGTGTAGTCGGCGGCCAGCGCCAGCGAGAAAAAGCCGTGCTCGTCCATCGGCGAGGCCAGACTGAAGACGACATCGGCGGGAATCAGGTCGTTCTTGATCAGGGCCGGCAGTTCGGAAAAATAGGCCGGGGTGTAGTCGATCCACCCTTCCTGGCCGCCGGCACGCGAGGCGCCGCTGAAGAAATAGGCTTCGTGGCGGACGTGCTCGACTGTTTCGGGGTCGATATAGCCGAATTTTCGGACGGCGAGAATCTGCGCTACGCGCACATCACGGAAGTCGCGACGCTGTTCGGAAAGGGCAGTCAGCAGCGCCGGCGGTTCGCCGACAGCGGTCGGCACGACGATGGTGTCGCCATTGCGGACGACGCGCACGGCATCGGCGGCGGACATGCGTTTTTGCTGGTAAAGCGTCTTGGCAGACATGCGGTTCTCCTCGGATTTTTAGTTCGAAATTGCGATGCTCGCACAGTGGTCAGACCGATTGGCTGACGAGGATCAAAAAAACATGCTTGCTGCATTGCAACAATCAACTCTTGCGATTGCTCCCCGCCACCATCCGGATTTCGAACAGCCGGCATTCGAGCGGGCCGTTGAACAGCGGCGTCTTGCGGCTGGGCCGCAAGCCGACCAGCTTCGGCAGGCGCAGGTCGGCGGTGAAGAAAAAGCAGTTCCAGCCGGCCCAGTGCTTTTTCAGTGCCGAGCCGAGCTGCGGGTAGAAGGCGGCCAGCTCTTCCTGTTCGCCGATGCGCTCGCCATAGGGCGGGTTGGCGACCAGGATGCCGTGCTCGGTCAGCGGTTCGATTTCGAGCAGATCGGCACGGTCGACCGTGACCACCCCGCCAAAACCGGCCTCCTGCAGGTTGCGTCGGGTGGCACGCACCGCCTTGTCGTCGATGTCGTAGCCGCGGATTTCCAGCGGCTCCGCCGGCTTGCAGCGCACCTCGGCGGCCTGCCGGATCGTCGCCCAGTTGAGCGCCTCGAAGCTGGTCAGCATCTCGAAGGCGAACCCGCGATCCAGCCCCGGCGCCCGGTCGAGCGCCATCTGCACCGCTTCGAGCAGGAAGGTGCCGCTGCCGCACATCGGGTCGACCAGCGACATGCCGGGCTGCCAGCCAGTCATTTTCAGGATGCCGGCTGCCAGGTTCTCCTTCAGCGGCGCATCGACGCTGGCCTTGCGGAAACCGCGCTGCCACAGCGGCTGGCCCGAAGTATCGAGATACAGCGTGCATTCGTTTTCGCTGAGGAAGACATGGACGCTGACATCCGGATTGCGCGTCTCGATGTTCGGCCGCTCGCCGCGATCTTCGCGGAAGCGGTCGCAAACGGCGTCCTTGACGCGCAGGGTGACGAAGTCGAGCGACTTGAGCGGGCACTTGATCGCCGTCGTCACCACGCGCATGGTGCGCGACACCGCGAAATGATTGGGCCACAGCTGGCGGACGGCCAGCCGGTAGATGTCCTCTTCCTTGGCGTACGGACCCTTGACGATGTGCCAGAGGATGCGCGTCGCCAGCCGGGATTCCAGGTTGGCACGGTAGCAGACCGACCAGTCGCCGGAAAAGAAGACTCCGCCGGGCGTCGACCGCAACTCTTCGCCACCGACGCCGCGCAACTCTTCGAGCAGCAGTTCTTCCAGCCCGCGCGGGCAGATCGCAAAATATTTGTTCATGTCAGAAAGGCTTCAGTACGACGAGGAAAAGGACGACCAGCAGGACGATGACCGGCAGCTCGTTGTAGAAACGGAACCAGACATGGGACTTGCTGTTGCCGCCGCTCCGGAACTGCTGCAGCAGGCGACCACAATGCCAGTGATAGATGGCCAGCACGGCGACCAGCGTCGTCTTGGCGTGCAGCCAGCCGCCGGAAAAGCCATAGCCGAACCACAGCCACAGGCCGAAGACGATGGCCAGCACGCCGAGCGGTGTCATGAACTTGTACAGCTTGCCGGCCATCAGCAGCAGGCGGTCGCGCTCGGCGACGCTGTCGGCCGGCACCATCGCCAGATTGACGAAGATGCGCGGCAGGTAGAACAGGCCGGCAAACCACGAAATGACCATCCAGATATGCAGGGTCTTCACGACGAGCATGCGTTTCTCCTTGCGAGCGCCGCGGCAATCCCGGCGTCGACGGTCGGGTAGGCGAGGCGGAGTTTCAGTTCTTCCTTCAGCCGCCGGTTGCCGATGCGCCGCGATTCGCGCATGAAGGACATCTGCAGCGGCGACAGGGATTGCCCGGCTTCGGCGCGCGTGCGGCGCGGCGGGCGCGGCAGCGCAAAGGCATCGGCAACGCGGTCGAAATAGTCGGCCATCTTCAGGTCGGAATCGTCGACGACGTTGTAGACCCGGTTGCTGCCGCCGCGGCGCAGGGCGGCGATGCAGGCCGCCGCCAGGTCGTCGGCATGAATATGGTTGGTGTAGACATCGTCGCGGTCGACCAGCGCCGGCAGGCCTTTTTGCAGGCGTTCCAGCGGCAGGCGGTCGGCGGCGTAGATGCCGGGCGCGCGCAGGATCGTTACGGCGACGCCGGTGCGCCGCCCCCAGGCACGCAAGGCCTGCTCGGCGGCGACCCGCCGTCCGGCACGCGCACTTTCGGGATGGCAGCGGCGGGTTTCGTCGATCCGCGCACCGCCGCAATCGCCATAGACGCCGGTGGTACTAACGTAGATCAGGTGGCGTGGTAGACTTTTGCCCTTGCCCAGCGCAGCCAACAGGTTGCCGGTACGGCGGTCGCCCTGCCCTTCGGCCGGCGGCGGTGCCAGGTGCAGCACGCAGTCGGCGAGGCCGGCCAGGTGCTGCAGGCTGGCGCGGTCGTCGAGATCGGCCAGCAACGGCACGGCACCGGCGGCGCGCCACCCGGCGGCACGGCTGGCATCGCGCAGCACGGCATAGACGCGATAGCGGCGGGCAAGACGGGAGAGGATGCGGCGGGCCACGTCCCCGCTGCCGACAATCAGGATTTTTTGCACGCCGGCATTGTAGCCGACGACCATGAGGAACAGATGAGCCACCAGATCACCGTCCAGCCAAGCGGCCGGCAGTTCGCCGCCGAAGCCGGCGAAACCATACTCGACGCCGCGCTGCGCCAGGGGTTCACCATGCCCTATGGGTGCAAGGACGGCGCCTGCGGCTCATGCAAGGGAAAAGTGCTGGCCGGCAGCGTCGACCATGGCAAGGCCCAGGCGAATGCGCTCAAGGACGAGGAGAAGGCAGCCGGTCTGACCCTATTCTGCTGCGCCCGGCCGCAGTCGGACCTGACGCTCGAATGCAAGCAGCTGACCTCGGGCGCCGACATCCCGGTCAAGACCCTGCCGGCGCGGATCGAAAAGCTCGAACGCCTGGCGCCGGACGTCATCGAAATGCACCTCCGCCTTCCCGCCGCCGAGCGCCTGCAGTTCCTCGCCGGGCAATACATCGACATCCTGCTCAAGGACGGCCGGCGGCGCAGCTTCTCGCTGGCCAACGCGCCGCATGACGATGCCTTCCTCCAGTTGCACATCCGCCACGTGCCGGGCGGCATGTTCACCGACCAGGTGTTCTCGACCATGAAGTTGCGCGACATCCTGCGCTTCAATGGCCCGCACGGCGGTTTCTACCTGCGCGAGGACTCGCCCAAACCGATGATCCTGCTCGCCGGCGGCACCGGCTTCGCGCCGATCAAGGCCATCGTCGAGCACGCCATCGCCGAGAAATGCCAGCGCCCGATGGTCATCTACTGGGGTGCCAAGGCGCGGGTCGACCTCTACCAGAACAGCCTGCCGGAGCGCTGGGCGGCCGAAAATCCCGATATCCGCTACGTTCCGGTATTGTCCGAACCGGCCGCCGACGACCATTGGGCGGGCCGCACCGGTCTCGTCCACCGCGCCGTGATGGCAGACTTCCCCGACCTCTCGGGCCACCAGGTCTATGCCTGTGGCGCCCCGCCGATGATCGACGCGGCACGCAGCGATTTCGTCGCCAACTGCCAGTTGCCGGAAGATGAATTCTTCGCCGACGCCTTCAGCTATTCCACCACCTGATCCGCATCGCCCATTCATGTCTCGTGCCTGCATCATCGCCCGTTCATCCCGCCCCGCCCTGCTGGCGCTGGCCGGGCTGCTGCTTGGCGCCTGCGCCTCGCCGCCGCCGCCCGCCTACAACGCCGAAACCTTCAACGCCGATTCGCCCTTCCGCTACTGGAGCACGAACGAACCCGCCGCCGCCTGCGAGCTCGGCCGCCGCGCCCTGCTCAGCCAGGGTTATCAGGTCGACGATGCGAAGCCGCTGACCATCCGCGGCGAGAAGCTGTTCCAGCCGCAGCCGGATTACGTGATGAAGCTCAACATCACGCTGGTCTGCCTGCCGAGCAACGTTGGCGCCGGCCTCTACGCCAACGCGCTGCAGACGCGCTACGAACTGAAGTCGCGCGGCACCAGCGCCGGCGTCAGCGTCGCCGGCTTCGGCTCGATCAACCTGCCGTGGTCGACCGACAAGGATGTGCTGACCAAGGTCGGCGAGGAAACCATCGCCGACCCCGATTTCTACCGCCGGCTGTTCGCCCTGATCGACGCGCTCGACGACTGATCCGCGATCAGCGCTGCCAGGCGCAGCCCTTGAGCGTCTGGCCGTTGACCTCGACGCTCGCCGTCCAGCCGTAGACGGCATCGGCCATCGTGTCGCGACAGACCTTGTGCTCGAAGCGTGCCGCCAGCCGCGTCGCCCCGGTTCGCGCCTCGAAGCGGGTCACCCCCTGGTCGCTGGTGATCGGCGTGGCCGAAAAATTGACATCCGGCAGATCCAGACGCTTGAGAACCACCACTTCCGGCCCGACGGCCAATAGCCAGCTCGGCTCGTTGCCGGCGGCGCGCCAGGACTCGACGTTGCCCCCCGGCTGCTGGCAGCGCCCTTCGCTGCGCGCCAGGTTGAGGCCGGAGGCCCGCACCATGCCGCCGTCGACCACCGCCATCAGTTCGACATAGAGCTTCTTGCCGGCAGCCAGGCCGATGCTGTCGAGCGCCGCCGTCACCATGCCATCCGGCGAAATGTCATCGACCATGGCGTAGCTGCGGTCGCGGCAGGGTGCGAAGACCAGCTTGCCACCCTGCTTCATCAGCAAGCCGGAGGCGATCTTGGACGTGGTGTCGGCCGGCTTGCTGCCCTGGGCCTGCAGGCCGCAGGCAAACACGGCAGCGAGCAGGGCGACGATCGAATGGCGGATTTTCATGGCTTCTCGCGGAGGATGGACGAACGGATAGTCATTGTCGCGTGTCGCGCCGGTGTTGGGTTTGATGCAGTTGAAAAATGCGCGGCAAGTTCACTCGCCGAGATAGGCGGCGCGCACTTTCGGATCGTTCAACAGGTCCTTCGCATCGCCGTTGAAGGTGATTTCGCCGCTTTCCATGACGTAGCCGCGCTGGCTGGTTTCGAGCGCCAGCTTGGCGTTCTGCTCGATCAGCAGGATGGTCATGCCCTGGGCAGCAACCATGCGGATGACCTCGAAGATCTTCTGCACCATGATCGGCGCCAGGCCCATCGACGGTTCGTCGAGCAGCAGCAGGCGCGGCCGGCTCATCAGGGCGCGGCCGATCGCCAGCATCTGCTGCTCGCCGCCCGACAGGGTGCCGGCCAGTTGCGACTCCCGCTCCTTCAGGCGCGGAAAGTAGCCGAAGACCATTTTCAGGTCTTTTTCGATGTCGACCGCATCACTCCGGACAAAGGCGCCCATCGCCAGGTTTTCGGCGACGGTCAGGCGCGGAAAAACGCCGCGCCCTTCCGGCACCAGCGCGATGCCCTTGCGGATGATGTCGTGCGACGGGATGCGAGTGATCTTCTCGCCGCAGAAATGCACGTCGCCGCCGGCGGCGTCGAGCACGCGGGCGATCGCCTTGAGCGTACTGGTCTTGCCGGCGCCGTTGGCGCCGATCAGCGCCACCATCTCGCCTTCGTTGACATGGAAGGTAATGCTGCGCACGGCCTGAATGCCTCCGTAGGCAACGCGGAGTCCGGTAACTTCAAGCACCCAGGTAAGCCTCGATCACACGTTGATCCTTCTGCACCACTGCCGGCACATCCTCGATGACCAGCGCACCGTAATCGAGCACCGCGACGCGGTCGCACAGGCCCATGACCAGCTTGACGTCGTGCTCGATGAGCAGGATGGTCGTTCCGTCGCGGCGGATTCCCTCGATCAGGTCGCGCAGTTCCTCGGTCTCGGTGGCGTTCATGCCGGCCGCCGGCTCGTCGAGACAGAGCAGCTTGGGCTCGGTGGCCAGGGCGCGGGCGATTTCCAGCCGGCGCTGGTCGCCGTAGGAAAGATTCTTGGCCAGGTCGTCGGCGCGGTCCTCGATGCGGACGTAATGCAGCAGATCCTCGGCGCGCTGGCGGATCGCCTTTTCCTCGGCGCGCGTCGCGCCGGTCTGCAGCATGGCGCCGAGGACGCCGGCGCCGGTCCGCACATGGCGGCCGACCATCACGTTCTCCAGCGCCGTCATGTTGGCGAACAGGCGGATGTTCTGGAAGGTACGGGCGATGCCGCGCTCGGCGGCCTGATGCGGGGCGTCGGCCTTGAGCGGCGCGCCGGCGAAGTCGAAGCCGCCACCATCGGGAATGTAGAGCCCGGTCATGCAGTTGAAGAAGGTGGTCTTGCCGGCGCCGTTGGGGCCGATCAGGCCGTAGATTTCGCCCTCGCGGATGCTCAGCGACACGTCGCGCAGCGCCTTGACGCCGCCGAAATGCTTGGCGACGGCCTTGGCAGCGAGCAGCACCTCGGCCATCAGACCGCCCCCGCCCGCTTTTCGCTCAGTTCGCGCTTGCGCTCCGGCGACGGCCACAGGCCGGCCGGCTTGAAGCGCATGACGAGCACCAGTGCCAGGCCGAAAATCAGCATGCGCAGGCTCTCCGGGTCGAGCAGCATCTTGCCGAAGAGCGCCATCTGCAGCGGCCCGACGCCGTAGCGCAACACTTCCGGCAGGATGGTGAGCAGCACGGCGCCAAGGATGACCCCGGGAATGTGGCCCATGCCACCGAGGACGACCATGGCCAGGATCATGATTGACTCGATCAGCGAGAAGCTCTCCGGCGAGACGAAGCCCTGCATCGCCGAGAACACGCCGCCGGCGACGCCGCCGAAGCTGGCGCCCATGGCGAAGGCCAGCAGCTTGAGGTTGCGCGTGTTGATGCCGACCGCCTTGGCGGCGATCTCGTCCTCGCGGATCGCCTGCCAGGCGCGGCCGATGCGCGAATTCTGCAGGCGCAGGTTGATGACGATGACCAGGATGGCCAGCGCCACCAGCAGGAAATAATACTTCTGCGGTCCACTCAGCGAAACGCCGAGAATCTGGCTCGTTCCCGAAAACCGGAAATCGCCGAACGCCACCGGGTCGATCAGGGTGATGCCCTGCGGCCCGTTGGTAACGTTGATCGGCGCATTCAGATTGTTCAGGAAGATGCGGACGATTTCGCCAAAACCGAGCGTGACGATGGCCAGGTAGTCGCCGCGCAGCTTGAGCGTCGGCGAGCCGAGCAGGACGCCGAAGACGCAGGCGACCGCAGCACCGATCGGCAGGATGACCCAGAACGGCCAGTGCACGCCGAAATGCGGGCTGGCCAGCAGCGCGTAAGCATAGGCGCCGACGGCGTAGAAGGCGATGTAGCCGAGATCGAGCAGGCCAGCGAAGCCGACGACGATATTGAGGCCGAGCGCCAGGAAGACGTAGAGGATCGCAAAGTTGAGAATACGCACCCAGGCCTGTCCGCCCATCGCGGCGACGAAGGGCAAGGCAACCAGGGCGGCAGCGATCAGAGCGATGCCGAAAGCGGAACGCGGGTTGAGCCACTTGCTCATGCGCGGTCTCCCGTTTTTTCGCCAAACAGACCCGACGGCTTGAACATCAGCACGACGATAAGCACGACAAAGGCGAAGATGTCCTGGTAATGGCTGCCGAGGAAGCCGCCGGTCAGGTCGCCGATATAGCCGGCGCCGAGCGCCTCGATGATGCCGAGCAGGATGCCGCCGGCCATCGCCCCGGCCAGGTTGCCGATGCCGCCGAGCACCGCCGCGGTGAAGGCCTTGAGGCCGAGCATGAAGCCCATCTGGTAATGGGCAATTTCGTAATAGGTGCCGACCATGACGCCGGCCAGCGCACCGAGCGCCGAGCCAATGACGAAGGCGGCGGCGATCACGCGGTTGCTGTTGACCCCCATCAGGTTCGCCACCTGCGGGTTCTGCGCCGTCGCGCGCATCGCCATGCCGAGCTTGGTGCGATAGACGAGGAAGACCAGGCCGGCCATGGTGACCGCCGAAACCAGCACGATGATCAGCTGGATGGCCGTGAAATTGGCACCGGCGACTTCGAAATTGATCTTGGGCAGCAGGTGCGGGAAGGTCAGGTAATTGCGCCCCCAGACGATCATTGCCACGTTCTGCAGCACGATCGACATGCCGATCGCCGTGATCAGCGGCGTCAGCCGCGGCGCATTGCGCAGCGGCCGGTAGGCGATGCGTTCGAGGCCCCAGCCGAGGGCCATGCAGACCAGCACGGCGGCGCCGAGACCGTTGATGCCGGCCAGCCACACCGGGATGCCAGCCTTGATAAGGGCGCCGGCAACGCTGATGCAAACCAGGGTGCCAATCATCACCACTTCGCCGTGGGCGAAATTGATCAGGCCCATGATGCCGTACACCATCGTGTAGCCGAGCGCGACGAGGGCATAGATGCTGCCCTGGACGAGGCCGTTGATGATCTGCTGGAGGAAAATATCCATTTTGGGCAGGTCGACCGCAACATGAAGAAACGGCACCTTGCGGTGCCGTTTCGTTCAGTCCGGATGCGCCTTACTTCTTCTCGACCGCTGCCTTGGTCGCCTCGGCGGCGCCCTTGACCGCATCGGCACCGGCCTTGACGGCGTCGGCACCGGCTGCGCCTGCCGCGCCGGCGACCGCCTTGGCGGCTTCCTTGACTTCGGCCGCCGCTTCCTTGACCGCACCCATGGTGCCGCCACCCAGCGTTTCCACATACTCGAGCTTGCCGCCCTTGTACTGGTACATCGAGATCGCGCCGCCCTTGAGGTCGCCGAACTCGTCGAAGGCGATCGTCGCCGTGACGCCGTCGTACTTGGTCTGGCCGACAGCCGGCAGGTACTTGGCGGGATCGACCGAGTCGGCACGCTTCATGGAATCGGCCATGACCATCACTGCGTCATAAACGTAGGGGGCGTAGAGCTGGATCTCCATGCCGAACTTCTTGTTGAACTTGTCCTTGAATTCCGGCCCCTTGGCCAGCTTTTCCAGCGGCATGCCCGGCAGCGAGCAGAAATTGCCCTCGGTCGCCTCGCCGCCCAGCTTCATGAATTCCGGCGTACACACGCCGTCGCCGCCGAGGAACTTGGCCTTGATGCCGAGTTCCTTCATCTGCTTGGCCATCGGGCCGCCCTGGGCATCCATGCCGCCGTAGAAGACGAGGTCGGGCTTGGTCGACTTGATCTTGGTCAGGATAGCCTTGAAGTCGGTCGCCTTGTCGTTGGTGTATTCGGTGGCGACGACCTTGATGCCGGCGGCTTCGGCGGCCTTCTTGAATTCGTCGGCGAGGCCTTGGCCGTAGGCGGTGCGGTCATCGACGACGGCGACGGTCTTGACGCCCTGCTTGGCGGCGAATTCGCCGAGCGCCTTGCCCTGCTGGACGTCGTTGGCCATCACACGGAAGGCCGTCTTGAAGCCTTGCTGCGTGTATTTCGGATTGGTCGCGGAGCCGGAAATCTGCGGGATGCCGGCGTCGGAATAAAGCTTGGAGGCAGGAATGGTGGTGCCGGAGTTCAGGTGGCCGATGACGCCGGCGACCTTGGCGTCGACCAGCTTCTGGGCAACGATGGAGCCCTGCTTCGGATCGGCCTGGTCGTCTTCGCCGAGCAGTTCGAAGCTGACCTTGGCGCCGCCGATTTCCAACCCCTGCGCATTCAGTTCCTCGATCGCCAGGCGGGCGCCGCTTTCGTTGTCCTTGCCGAGGTGTGCCTGCGAGCCGGTCATCGGCGCCACGTGGCCGAGCTTGACGACGATCACCGGCTTGGCGGCGGGAGCCGCCGGCGCGGCCGGCGCCGCAGCGGGTTTCGGCTCTTCCTTCTTGCCGCAGGCGGTCATGGCCAGGGCGGCGGCTACGGAGAGGGCAACTACGGAAAGCTTGGCTTGCATCGATGTTTCTCCTGACTTGGGGGGATGTGGAATTGTCGGCCGATTGTCCGGAGGCGCCGGAGTCCTGTCAATAACAAGGTGCTATGATGATTGGAGAAAAGGACAATAATCTGTCATTCGCGATGCGGCCTCTCCAGTTCCTGAAAGAAATCACCCACCAGGCGGCGCGCGAGGCGCTGGCGTTGCTGCCGCGCCGCAAGCGTTATCGTGCCTTCCGCTTCTGCGCGGAATACGACCCGGCGCCCGACCCACGCCTGATAGTCAAGATTGCCGAAACCCAGGAGGAACTGGAGGCCTGTTTCCGGCTGCTGCACGACACCTACGTTCGGCGCGGCTTCATGCAGCCCGACCCTTCCGGCCTGCGGGTGACGATCTACCATGCCCTGCCGACCACCACCACGCTGTGCGCCAAGTACGACGGCAAGGTCGTCGGCACGCTGTCGCTGATCCGCGAAAGCGCCATCGGCTTTCCCTTGCAGCGGATTTTCGACCTGACCAGCATCCGCGGCCGGCGCGGCAATATTGCCGAAGCCTCGGCGCTGGCAATCCATCCGGATTACCTGCGGCGCGGCGGGATGGTTCTCCTGCCGCTGATGAAGTTCATGTATGAATACTGCACGACCTTCTTCGACACGCGACACCTGGTCATCGCGGTCAACCCGCGGCACGTCGAGACCTACGAATCGCTGCTCTTTTTCCGCCGCCTCTCGGGCACGGTCGTCGACAACTACGACTTCGTCAACGGCGCGCCGGCCGTCGGCGCCACGCTGGACCTCAAGCATGCGCCGGAAATCCTGCGCAAGCATTACGGCAACCGGCCCTTGCGCCGCAACCTGCACCATTATTTCGTGGCGATGCAGCTGCCCAATATCGCAATGCCCAGCCGGCGCTTCTACACGACCAACGATCCGGTCATGACCCCGGACCTGATCGACTATTTCTTCAATCAGCGGACCGATGTCTTCGCCCGCCTGAGCGAACGCAAGAAGGGCCTGCTGCACATGATCTACGACCTGCCGGACTACCGGAAGGTGCTGCCACCGCTACCGCAGCCCGGCGGCGAACTGAAGGTGCGCCAGCACCGGCGTTTTTCGGTCAAGTGCCCGGGGCGCCTGGCGGCGCCGGAAGACGAAGGCACGTCGATCGCCATGGAAATCAGCGAGGTCTCCCGCTACGGCTTCCGTGCCCGCACCAGGCAGCCGGTGAATGCGGATGTCTGGCTGACGGCGGTCATCCAGGTCGGCCGCCAGGAAACCTCGCTGCTCCAGGTGCGCTGCGTGCAGGACACGCAATTCGAGGGCAACCATCGCTACGGCTTCCAGATCGGCGAACCCGACCTGGTCTGGCGCAAGTTCGTCAATGCGCTGTACGACGGCCGCACTCAGGGCGACCTCGACAACGCCACCCGCTTCCTGTCCCGTGAATAGCCGGCCCTCCGCCCTGCCCGAAGTCCTCCGGCAATCCCTGACCGAGCGTTTCGGTCCGCGCTTTTCCTGCGGCGAATCGACCCGCCTGCAACACGGCCGCGACGAATCGATCCACGAACCCCTGCCGCCCGACGGCGTCGTCATGGCCGCAAGCAGCGACGAGGTGGCCTTCGTTGTCCGCCTCTGCGCCGAGCACGGCGTGCCGGTCATCCCCTACGGCGTCGGCAGTTCGGTCGAGGGCCATGTGCTGGCGCCGCGCGGCGGAATTTCCGTCGATCTCTCCGGCATGAACCGCATCATCGCCATCCATGCCGAAGACGGCGATGCCGTAGTCGAGGCCGGCGTCACGCGCAAGCAGCTGAACGGCGCGCTCAAAGGAACCGGTCTGTTCTTCCCCATCGACCCCGGCGCCGACGCGACGCTCGGCGGCATGGCGGCGACCCGCGCCTCGGGCACCAACGCCGTGCGCTACGGCACCATGCGCGACAACGTGCTGGCGACGACGACGGTGCTGGCCGACGGCCGCGTCATGAAGACCGGCGGCCGTGCCCGCAAGTCGTCCGCCGGCTACGACCTGACCCGGCTGCTGGTCGGCTCCGAAGGCACGCTCGGCATCATGACCGAGCTGACGGTAAAGCTGTACCCGATTCCCGAAGCCATCTCGGCTGCGGTGTGCACCTTCGCCGACATCGAGGCGGCGGTGCAGACGGTGATCCAGACCATCCAGCTCGGCGTGCCGGTGGCGCGCATCGAACTGCTCGACGCGCTGTCGCTGCAGGCCATCAACCTGTTCAGCAAGACCACACTGGCCGAGACGCCGACCCTGTTCTTCGAATTCCACGGCAGCCCGGCCGGCGTCGCCGAGCAGGCGGAAACGGCGCAGGCCATCGCCGATGAACTGGGCGGCACCGGCTTCCAGTGGGCGACGCACCCCGAAGACCGCAGCCGCCTGTGGCAGGCCCGGCACGATGCCTATTTCGCCTGTCTGCAGCTCAGGCCCGGCTGCCGCTGCTTCCCGACTGACGTCTGCGTGCCGATCTCGCGCCTGGCCGAATGCATTGCCGAAACGCAGGCTGACATCGCGCAGGTGAGTATCCCGATCGCGCTGTTCGGCCATGTCGGCGATGGCAATTTCCACCTCGTCGTGCTGGTCGACCGCGACAATCCGCAGGACATGGCCGAAGCGGGCTGGATCGGCACGCGCGTCGTCGAGCGCGCCATCGCCATGGAAGGCACGTGCACCGGCGAGCATGGCATCGGGCTCGGCAAGCGGAAATACCTCGTCGCCGAACACGGCGCTGCTGCGGTTGACGTCATGCGGATGCTCAAAACCGCGCTCGATCCGCAAAATCTGCTGAATCCCGGGAAGGTGTTGCCCTGATTTCCTTGTTATTTTGAGCCGCTGGTTTCCGCGCCTGACGCGCGGGCGTACTTTCTTTTGCTTCGCCAAAAGAAAGTAGCCAAAGAAAAGGCGACCCCAGGTGGCGCGGTCGGCTGCGCCGACTCCCCTGCGCTACTCGAAGGGCCGGGCGGCTGCGGAACTCGGCTTGGCTGCGCCAAGCCTCAGACAGTCCTCGCCGACTGCCCCCGGCCCATCTCCGTTGCTCGGCGCTTCACATGGGGACCCGAAAACCGACCGCAACTCGCCTGCTGCGGTCGACCACGAAAAACGGCCATTTTTGCCCGTCGACCGCAACACCCCATCCGTTTCACCGGGCCCCTTGGGAGGTGCCGAGCAACGCAGGGTTGTTGGGGGCCGTCGGCTGGCGTTGTCTGAGCCGCGTAGCGGCGAGTTTAGCCAGCCGCCCAACAACCCGAGTAGCACAGGGAACCCGCGCTGCGGGCACCGACCCAGGGTCGCCTTTTCTTTGCTTACTTTCTTTTGGCGACGCAAAAGAAAGTAATGCCGCCGGTCAACGGCGGAACGCAGCGCCTCAGCAAATATGCCCGCGTCTCAGGCGCGGAACACGGCGCCCCAAAAAAAACCCCCATAACCCCCGCTCGCCAGAACCATCCCCCACCCCGATACTCCAATTTCCAAACCCCGTCCGCCACCACCCCCGGCGAACGGGGAAACAGCAACCGGCCCACAAGGCCGCACGAATGGAGACAAACATGGGCAAGCCCGATTTGCCGTCGTCGCTCGCTGCAACGCTGGACGACAAATACACCGCCACCGCCGGCCGCGTCTTCCTGACCGGCACCCAGGCGCTGATCCGCCTGCCGATGATGCAACGCGAGCGCGACCTCGCCGCCGGGCTCGACACCGCCGGCTTCATTTCCGGCTACCGCGGCAGCCCGCTCGGCAACCTCGATCTCGGCCTGTGGAAGGCCAAGCAGCATCTCGCCGACCACCACGTCACCTTCCAGCCCGGCATCAACGAGGACATGGCAGCGACCGCCGTCTGGGGCAGCCAGCAGGTCGGCCTGTTTCCCGGCGCCAAATACGACGGCGTGTTTGCCATGTGGTACGGCAAGGGGCCGGGCGTGGACCGCTGCGGCGACGTCTTCCGCCACGCCAATGCTGCCGGCACGGCACAGTACGGCGGCGTGCTGGTGATCGCCGGCGACGACCACGCCGCCAAGTCGTCGACCCTGCCGCACCAGACCGAACACATCTTCAAGGCGGTGCTGATGCCGGTGCTCTACCCGGCCAACGTCCAGGAATACCTCGACTACGGCCTGCACGGCTGGGCGATGAGCCGCTATTCGGGCTGCTGGGTGGCCTTCAAGGCGCTGGCCGATACCGTCGAAACCTCCGCTTCGGTACGCGTGGACCTGGCTGCGGTCGACATCGTTTTACCGAGCGATTTCGCGCTGCCGCCCGACGGCCTCAACATCCGCTGGCCCGACCCGCCGCTGCTGCAGGAAGCGCGGCTGCTCAACCACAAGCTCTACGCGGCGCTCGCCTACTGCCGCGCCAACCAGCTGAACCGCGTCGTCATCGATTCGCCCAGCCCGCGCCTCGGCATCCTGACCGCCGGCAAGAGCTACCTCGACGTGCGCCAGGCGCTCGACGAACTGGGCATCGACGACGCGCTGGCCGCCGAGATCGGCATCCGTCTCTACAAGGTCGGCATGGTCTGGCCGCTGGAGCCGGAAGGCGTCCGCCACTTTGCCGAAGGGCTGGAAGAAATCCTGGTCGTCGAGGAGAAGCGCCAGCTGCTCGAATACCAGTTGAAGGAAGAGCTCTACAACTGGCGCGAGGATGTCCGCCCGCGCGTCATCGGCAAGTTCGACGAAATCGGAGAGTGGTCGGAAGGCAACTGGCTGCTGCCGGCCACCGGCGAACTGCCGGTGGCGACCATCGCCCGCGTCATCGCCGAACGCATCGGCCGCTTCTTCACCTCGCCGACCATCGAAACCCGTCTCCAGATCATCGCCGCCAAGCAGAAGGCGGCGCAAACGCCGGTCGTGCTGGCCGAACGCAAGCCGTATTTCTGCTCCGGCTGCCCGCACAACAGCTCGACCCGGGTGCCGGAAGGCTCGCGCGCCGTCGCCGGCATCGGCTGCCACTACATGGTGACCTGGATGGACCGCAGCACGTCGACCTACACCCACATGGGCGGCGAAGGCGTGCCGTGGGTCGGCCAGGCGCCATTCACCAACGAGAAGCACATCTTCGCCAACCTCGGCGACGGCACCTATTTCCACTCGGGCCTGCTCGCCATCCGCCAGGCGATCGCCGCCAAGGTGCCGATCACCTACAAGATCCTCTACAACGATGCCGTGGCGATGACCGGCGGCCAGCCGGTCGACGGCATCCTCAGCGTCGCCCGCATCACCCGCCAGCTCGAAGCCGAAGGCGTCGGCAAGATGGTCATCATCACCAACGAGCCGGAAAAGTACGCCGAGATCACCGACCTCGCCCCCAACGTGCCGATCCGCCACCGCGACGAACTCGACATCGTGCAGCGCGAACTGCGCGAGGAACCCGGCGTTTCCATCCTGATCTACGACCAGGTCTGCGCCACCGAGGCGCACCGGCGCCGCAAGCGCGGCAGGATGCCGGCGGTCAGCAAACGCGTCGTCATCAACGAAGCCGTCTGCGAAGGCTGCGGCGACTGCTCGGTGCAGTCCAACTGCCTGTCGGTGGTGCCGGTCGAGACAGCCTTCGGCACCAAGCGGCAGATCGACCAGTCGGCCTGCAACCAGGATTTCTCCTGCCTGAAAGGTTTCTGCCCCAGCTTCGTCACCGTCGAAGGCGGCACGCTGAAAAAAGGGTCGGCTGCGGTCGACAGCGGTTTACTGCATGAAATGCAAAACTGGCCGATTTTGCCCGCCCCCGTCCTGCCCGCCACCACCCATCCCTACAACCTGCTGATCACCGGCGTCGGCGGCATGGGCGTCATCACCCTCGGCGCCCTGGTCGGCATGGCCGCCCACCTCGACGGCAAGGGCATTTCCACCCTCGACATGACCGGGCTGGCGCAAAAGTTCGGCGCCGTCTTCTCGCACCTGCGCATCGCCGACCGGCCGGAGGATATCCACGCTGCCCGCATAGCCACCGGCGAGGCACATGCCGTGCTCGGCGGCGACCTCGTCGTCAGCGCCGGCCCGGAAGCGCTGTCCAAGATGATCGAGGGGCGCACCCGCGCCGTCGTCAGCTGCAGCGAATCGCCGACCGCCGTCTTCACCCGCAACCGCGACTGGCATTTCCCGCTGGCCGGCATGAAACGCCAGCTGATCGACACCCTAGGCGCCGGCCAGGTGCAGTTCATCGACGCCCAGCACCTCGCCACCCGGCTGATGGGCGATGCCCTCTACGGCAACATGCTGCTGCTCGGCTACGCCTGGCAACTGGGGCTGGTGCCGGTGTCCGCAGCGGCGCTGGACCAGGCGATCGAACTGAACGGCGCCGCGGTCGCCGCCAACCGCCAGGCTTTCCTGTGGGGCCGGCGGGCTGCGGTCGACCCGCAAAAAGTGGCAAAAATCGCCGGCCCGCTCGCCGGCCAGCCCTTCGTCGCGCAGACGCTGGACGAACTGATCGCCAGCCGCGTCGCCCACCTGACCGCCTACCAGAATGCCGAGCTGGCCGCCCGCTACCAGTGCCGGATCGACAGCATCCGCAGCCTCGGCAACGACGACCTGACGCGCATCGTCGCCGACCAGTACGCCCGCCTGCTGGCGCCCAAGGACGAGTACGAAGTCGCCCGCCTGTACAGCGAAGGCGATTTTCTCCGGCGCCTCGGCGAATCCTTCGACGGCGACCTGCGCCTGAGCTTCCACCTGGCCCCACCCGGGCTGACCAGGCCCGGCCCGGACGGCCGCCCGCGCAAAATCACCTTCGGCCCCTGGCTGCTGACCGCCCTGAAATGGCTGGCCAGGGCCCGCGGCCTGCGCGGCAGCTGGCTCGACCCCTTCCGTTCCGGCCCGGAAAAGGCCGTCGACCGCAAGCTGCTGGCCGACTACGAAGCCGACCTCGACCTGATCGCCGCAGGGCGCGGTACGCCGGACGACACGCAGGCGCTCGCCGCCTGGCCGGCCGCCGTGCGCGGCTTCGGGCCGGTGCGCGAAAGCGCGCTACAGCAGGCCACCATAGCGCGGGAAAACGCGAGAGCGGCGTTGATGGCATAGAATCGGCGGATGACCGAATCCGCACCGGAAATTCCGCCGCCGACGCCGTTCCGCCAGTTCGCCCTGCAGGGCGCCGCCGTCATCGTCGTGCTCTCGCTGGCCTGGCCCTATTTCGGCTGGCGGGCGGAACCCATGCCGTGGCGCGAAACCAGCTTCGCCATCGGCGGCGTCGCCTTCGTCTTCGCCACGCTGGCGCGGCAGCCGTGGCCGTGGCGCCTCGTGCACGCCATCGTCATGCCCCTCGCCTGGTACTTCTACCCCATCCCCGGATGATTCGCCGCCGCCCCGACCTCCTCGCCCTGATCGTCGCGCTGGTCGGCACGCTGGTCGTCGCCGCGGTCTTCATCAGCGACCTGATGCTGTCGCGCGAGCGCGAACTGGCGCAGGGCGAGCGGCGGGTACAGCACTTCGGCATCATGCTTGGCGAACACACGGCGCGCACCTTCGAGGCGGTCGACATCCTGCTGCGCGAAATCGCCAGCGACCTCTCCGAAAACCACGCCGACTGGCACGACTGGGATCCGAAGCGCGGCTGGGAATATCTGGCCCAGCGCCATTCGCGCACCCTGCCGCAACTGCGCGACTTGATCCTCTTCGACAACACCGGGCAGCAGCATTTCATCTCCACCTATTTCCCGTCGCCGCGCATCAACGTGCGCGACCGCCCCTATTTCGTCGCCCTCGAACACGGTGATACCGCTGCCACCTTCGGCCCCTACATCGGGCGCAATTCGGGGCGCTACACCTACGCGCTGGCGCGGCGCATCCACGATGGCAAACAGAATTTCGCCGGCGCCGCCTTCGCCGCCATCGAGCCGGCCTATTTCCAGGATTTCTGCTGGGCCAACCGGCTGGCCGACGATTTCGAATCGGTCGTCATCAACCGCAAGGGGCAGATCGTCGCCTCCTGCCGGCCGACCGATCTCAGCCAGCAGTCGCCGCTGCTCGGCGCATTCGCCGTCGATGCCCTCTACGGCGGCAAATTGCGCGGCTGGCTGCCGGCTACCGGCACCTTCCGCAACGAGGGCCTGATCGTTTCCGTCTCGCCGGTTCCCGATTTCGCCGACCTCAGCGTCCTCACGGTCATTCCCGAAGCCAGCCTGCTGCACACCTGGCGCGCGCATCTCGAACAACTGGGGACGCTGGCCTTCCTGGTCACCTTCGTGCTGCTTGTCGGCGCCTTGCTGGTCCGCCGCCAGGTGCGGGAAATGCACGAAATGACCGACGAACTGGCGGCCAGCCACGACCTGCTGGAGGAGCGCGTGCGCGCCGCCACCGCCGAACTGTCGACGCAGAAGGACGAAGCCGAACGCTCCAGCCGCGCCAAGAGCCGCTTCCTCGCCGCCGCCAGCCACGACCTGCGGCAGCCGCTGCATGCGCTGGCACTGTTCGCTGCCGACCTGCTTCGCCAGGTGCGCAGCGGCAATACCGGCAACCTGGCGCAGACCGCCGGGCAGATTTCGACTTCGGCCGGCACCCTCGGCGAAATGCTCGATTCGCTGCTCGACATCTCGCGCCTCGACGTCGCCGGCATCCAGCCCGAAATCAGGGCCTTCGCGCTGAACCCGATGCTCGAACGCCTGGCCGCATCGTTCCGCCGTGCTGCGGTCGACCGCGACCAGGCGCTGATTTTCCAGCCGACCGCGCAGTGGGCCGAATCCGACCCGCACATGGTCGAACGCATGGTCGCCAACCTGATCTCCAACGCCCTGCGCTACACCCCGGCCGGCGGGCGCATCCTGGTTGCCGTGCGCCGGCGCGCCGGGAAGCTGCTGATCGAGGTGCGCGACAATGGTCCTGGCATCGCCCCCGAACACCAGGCGGAAATCTTTGCCGAGTTCTACCAGATCGGCAACGCGGCGCGCGAACAGGGCAAGGGGCTGGGTCTCGGCCTCTCGATCGTCGACCGCCTGGCGCGCGCGCTCGACATCGAGGTCCGCCTGCGTTCGGCCGTCGGCCGCGGAACCACCTTCGGGCTGCTGCTCAAGGCCGCCGCCCCGCGCACCGAGGTCAGCCAGCTCGCGCACAGCGAACAGCCAGCCGCCGTCCACTTCATCGGTGAAGGCGACAACCTGCTGGCGGCGCTGAGCCTCGCCGTCAGCTGGAACTACAGCATTAGCCACGAACCGGCGCCGGGCAGGCGATCGCCCGAGGACTACCGGCACATGGTTCTCGTCACGATACCGGGCCTGGCCGAGGCGGTACGTTACGCCGCGCCCGAAGCGACGCCGGTCATCGTCCTCGGCGACGCCAGGGAAACCCACCTGCCGGAAGGCGTCTACCCGTTGCCGATGCCACTACGCCCGGCCAAGCTGCGGGCACTGCTCGGCCAGCTTCAGAAGACCCTGGCGAAATCGATGCCGTAACGGGTCACCGCGACCAGCGCCTGGGTCCGGCTGCCGACGCCGAGCGCCTTGAAGACTGCCGTCGCGTGGATCTTGACGGTCCCCTCGGAAAGCCCGAGTTGCTCGGCGATTTCGCGATTGGAAAGGCCGCGCACCATGAGCGCCAGCACCTGCGCCTGGCGCTCGGTCAGCCCGACATCTTCCGGGCGAACCGGCGCCTGGCTGGGCGGCACCGGTGTCGCATCGTCAAGCCGCGCGCCACTGTAGGCGCCCCCGGGGCGGAAGATGTTGCCGGCCAGCACCTGGCGCACCGCAGCCAGCAGCGCCTCGCCGGAAAATGCCTTGGGAATGAAGCCGGAGGCGCCGAGATTCATGACCCGGGTCACCGTCGGCAAATCGTCGAATGCCGACACGACGGCGACGGGAATGGCCGGGAACTGCCGGCGCAGGACGTCGAGGCCGGCAAATCCGTCGATCCCCGGCAAGGCCAGGTCGAGCAGGATCAGGTCGAATTCGTCCTCGCTTTCGAGCAGTTCCAGCGCCGATTCGAAATCCGGGCGATCGAGGACAAGCACCTTGTCCTCCCCGATTTGCGCCAGCAAACGCACCAGCCCTTCGCGCACCAGCGCGTGATCCTCGATGACCAATAGTTTCAGCATCCTGCCCCCGCTTCTTGTTGAGCATTAATTTATCATTTGCGTCGGCGAAGTGGTTTAAGATGCAACGAAACATCCACAAGGAGAGAGACATGTCCTACGACACCCAGAACATCAATGATCCGCTGTCTTTTGTCCGCAGCCTGTGGAGCGGGATGGGCGTATCGATGCCCGGGATGGTGGCGCCGACCTTCGATGTCGACGAACTCGACAAGCGCATCAAGGACATGAAGGCGGTCGAAGGCTGGCTGCGCATGAATCTGTCGATGCTGCAGATGACCATCCAGGGCCTCGAAATGCAGCGCACGACCCTCGGCGCCGTGCAGGCAATGGGCCAGATGGCATCCGATGCCGCCAAGTCGATGAAACCGGAAGCCGCCGCCGAACCGGTTGCGGTCGACGCTGCAGCCGGGGCATTTTCCGGGGCCGCCGGCGCTGCCGCGATGTGGCCGTGGCAGATGATGCAACAGATGCGCGACCAGATGCAGCAGACCGCCGAAGCCGCGCAGGCGGCGAGTGAGGAAAAGGCCGAAGCCAAGGCCGCCGCCGGCAAGCGCGGCAAGAAGTAGGCGTTCAGCCGGTCAGCCAGGCTGCCCACAGCGGCAGCGTCAGCATCGACCCCAGCGTCGTCGCCGAAATCAGCCAGGCGACGCTGCGGCCATCGCCGCCCATGCGCATGGCCAGGATGTAGGCCGACGATGCCGTCGGCAGCGCGGCGAACAACACCACCACCTGATAGTTGAGGCCTTCAAGGCCGAGCCGGCTGCCGACGACTGCGGCAATCACCGGCAGCGCCAGCAACTTGACCGCCAGCAGCCACAGCGAGATGCCACGCACGCCGGATGCGCCATCCAGGCGCAGCGCAGCGCCAACGGTGATCAGGCCGAGGGCGATCGAGGCATCGGCGAGGCGCCCGAGAAAAGCCTGAACGGGTGCCGGCGGCACGAAGCCGGCGAGGTTGAGAATGAAGCCGGCGGCCGTGCCCCAGATCAGCGGGTTGCGCGCCACCTCGCGCCACAGGCCGACCTCCCCGTGGCGGGCGAGCATCCACACCGACACCAGATTGGCCAGCGGCACGGCGGCGCCGACGATCAGGCCCATGGTCGCGATGCCGGGTGCGCCGAACAGCATGCCGGCGACCGCCAGCGCGATGTAGGAATTGAAGCGGTAGCCGCACTGGAAAAGCGAAGCAAAAGTCAGCGGCGGCAGTTTGGCGACGAACTTCGGCAACAGCCCGAGCAGCATGCCGCCGGCCATCGCGGCGAAGGCGGTGGCGAGCAGCGGCAGAGCCGCGCCGAGGTCGAGCCGGGTCTTGACGATGGCGTTGATCAGCAGCGCCGGGAAGAGGATGAAATAGACCAGCTTCTCGACGCCGTTCCAGAAATGGTCGCCGAGATGCATCCAGCGCCGGATCGCCGCGCCGAGCAGGATCAGCGCGAAATCGGGGAAAAGAAGCAGCGCGGTGGTCATCGCTGCATTCTAGGCGCTACCGGCCGACTGCCCGTATTGTGGATTGCCGCAGTCAGACGACGCCGGCGGCTGCCAGCGCGGCGATTTCGGCATCCGTGTAGCCGGCGGCGCGCAGGATCTCCGCGTTGTGCTCGCCTGCCTTCGGCGCCGGCTGACGGACGGAGAATTCATATTCCGAGAGTTTGAGCGGCGGCGCGAACTGGGTCAGTCCGTCTTCGCGCCGCACCATCCGGCGCGCCGCGATCTGTTCGTTCTCCAGCGCTTCTTCGGGACTCAAAATCGGCGTCACGCAGCAGTCGACCGCAGCGAACAGTGCCGCCCAGTCGTCGCGCGGCCGCGTCGCGAACAGGGCAGCCATCTCGCTGCGCAGCGCCGCGTCCCACTGGCGCCTGATCCATTCCGGCCGGCCCAGCACCTCACAGCAGCCTTTCCAGAATTTCCCTTCCAGGGCACCGACCGCCATGTGCCGCCCGTCGGCGCAGCGGTAAGTGGCATAGCAGGGCAGCCCGCCGGTTAACAGATCGGCGCCGCGCGGTGCCGAATGGCCGGCATCGTTGAGACGCAGCATGGTGAAATAGGTATGTGCCAGCACGCTGTCGGTCATCGCCACATCGATGTAGCGCCCCTGGCCGGTGCGCTGCGCTTCGAGCACGGCGGCCAGGATGCCCATGGCCGCGGTCAGCGCCCCGCCGAGCAGGTCGGCGATCTGGAAATTGGGCAGCACCGGATCGCCGCCCTCGCTGCCGATCTGGTCGAGCACGCCGGCATAGCCGAGGTAGTTGATGTCGTGCCCGGCGAGGTCGCGGTAGGGGCCGTCCTGCCCATAGCCGCTGATCGAACAGTAGGCGATCCTCGGATTGACCGCCGCCACCGCCGCGTAGCCGACGCCCAGCTTTTCCATGACGCCGGGGCGAAAGCTGTCGACGATCACATCCGCCGTCGCGGCCAGGCGCATGAAGACTTCGACGCCCTCCGGCTTCTTCAGATCCAGGCGCAGGCCCTGCTTGTTGCGGTTGATCATCCGGAAATAGGCGCTGTCCTCGCCCGTGCCGGTACCGAGCGTGCGCGCGTAGTCGCCGACCTGCGGGTCTTCGATCTTGATGACCTCGGCCCCGAGGTCGGCCAGATGCAGCGTCGCTACCGGGCCGGGCAACAGACGGGTCAGATCGAGGACGCGGATACCGGCCAGCGGCGGCGGCCGGCTCATGGTTCGCAGGTGCCGATCAGGTCGGCTTCGAGTTCGATTTCCATATCCTTCTTCAACTCCCGGTCGATGTACATGCCGCGATAGAGGCGGCCGGCATTGGCGGCGCGCCGCGCATGCGGCGTTTCCCAGTCGTCGACGCGCAGGCGGACGATACCGACCTGCACCTCGAGCCCCGCAGGCTCGCCGGACAGGCAGGGATAGGCCAGCGCCAGGCGGTTGAACTCGGCGCGGCTGTATTGCTCGATGGCGCGCCCCGGCACCGCGGGACACACCGCGAGGCGCCGGGTTTCATGCACGGCGGCGACCACGCGGCCCCTGACGAAATACTCGGTATCGCTCGCCCCGCCGCCACCGCCATTCTCCTGGTAGATCACGCAGCGATCCGTCTCGAATACCTGCGGCTGCGCCTTGAGCAGGCGTGCGGAAGGCCGCGTCAGCGGCTCGCCGGCCGCTGCGGCAAATGCCAGCAGCGCCAGCCAAACGGGGAGAAAGCGCATCGGTGGAAGAATCCGGGTCAATAGACCCGGCTATCTTCGATCACTTTCCCGTCGTTGGGCAAGCCGCCGGGCGCGCAGAAAGCCACCTCACCGCGCAGCTTGGTCACCTCGCGCAGGCTGGCGAGCAGCGCCTTGTCCAGCACCTCGGCGCCGGCCTCGATTTCGCAGTGCAGCGTCATGCGGTCCTGACCGCCGGGGTTATCGACGACCAGACGCAGGCGGTGGATTTCCGGATGGCGTTTGGCGATGTCGGCGACCTGTTCGGGATGGACGAACATACCCTTGACCTTGGTCGTCTGGTCGGCGCGGCCGAGCCAGCCCTTGAGCCGGATATTGCTGCGCCCGCAGGGCGAGCGGCCGGGCAGGATGGCCGAGAGGTCGCCGGTGGCGAAGCGGATCAGCGGATAGTCCGGGTTGAAGGTGGTGACGACGACCTCGCCGACCTCGCCGGGTTCCACCGGATTGCCGGTACCCGGGCGCACGATTTCGACCAGCAGGCCCTCCTCGACGACCAGCCCTTCCTCGGCCTCGGTTTCGTAGGCGATGGCGCCGATGTCGGCCGTGGCATAGCACTGGCGCACCGTGATGCCGCGCTCGCGAAGCCAGTCGCGGGTGATGCTGGGCAGCGCCTCGCCGGAAACGCAGGCCTGGCGCAGCGACGACACGTCGGCGCCCATCTCCTCCGCCTTCTCGATGATGATGCGCAGGAAGGACGGCGTGCCGACGTAACCGTCCGGGCGCAGATCGACGATCGCCTGCACCTGCTGCTCGGTCTGCCCGGTACCGCCGGGAAAGACCGAACAGCCGAGCTTGCGCGCACCGCCCTCGAAGATGAAGGCGCCGGGCGTGAAATGGTAGGAGAAGCAGTTGTGGATCAGGTCGCCATGGCGGAAGCCGGCGGCGTAAAGCACGCGCGCCATGCGCCAGGGATCGATTTCGGTCCCCTGCATTTCGTAGATCGGGCCGGGCGAGGCGAAGACGCGCTTGGCCTTGGCCCGCGCCAGCGCATTCAGCCCGCCGAAGGGCGGATGCTTCTTCTGCAACTCGATGAGGTCGCGCTTGCGGGTCAGCGGCAAGGCGGCGAGCGCCTCGCGGGTCGCGCAGTCGAACGGATTGATGCCGGCCAGTGCCTGGAAGTAGTAATGCGTCGTTTCCTTGGCATGCGCCACCTGACGCGCCAGCTTGTCCATCAGATCAGCTTCGCGCTCATCGGGATCGCGCGTCTCCAGCGGATCGTAATAGCTCATTTTGGTTTTCTCCGTTTTTTGGCAGTCGACCGCAACAGGTCACCCCGGGGGTTGCAAAGTAGCCCCGCAGGGCAAGACGGAGGCCGGCGCCGTTTGCTCCTGCAAACAAGCCGACCGACAACGCCGCCATGCGGGGCGCACTGCAACCCGCTACGAGAGCCAGCGCTTGCGGCGTCTGTAGTGCTTTACGTCCTTGAAGGATTTGCGCCCGGCCGAACTCAGCCCGAGATAAAACTCCTTCACATCCTCATTGGTCCGCAGATCCTCGGCGCCGCCCTCCATCACCACGCGCCCGTTCTCCAGGATATAGCCGAAGTCGGCATACCGCAGCGCGACCATGGTGTTCTGCTCGGCCAGCAGGAAGCTGACGCTTTCGCGGCTGTTCAGATCCTTCACGATCTCGAAGATTTCCTCGACGATCTGCGGCGCCAGGCCCATCGACGGCTCGTCGAGCAGGATCATTTCCGGCTTGGCCATCAGCGCCCGGCCGATGGCGCACATCTGCTGTTCGCCGCCAGAGGTATAGCCGGCCTGTGAGGTGCGCCGCGTCTTCAGGCGCGGGAAATAGTGATAGACCTTGTCCAGGCTGTCCTTCAGTTCGCCGCGCGAAATCGAGCGGGTGTAGGCGCCGGTCAGCAGGTTTTCCTCGATGGTCAGGTGGCCGAAGCAGTGGCGGCCTTCCATGACCTGGATGACGCCGCGCTTGACCAGTTCGTTGGGCGAGAGCTGATCGATGCGCTCGCCCTTGTATTCAACCGAACCCTTGGTGACATCGCCACGTTCGGCGTGCAGCAGGTTCGAGATGGCTTTCAGCGTCGTCGACTTGCCGGCGCCGTTGGCACCGAGCAGGGCGACGATCTTGCCTTTCGGCACGTTCAGCGACACGCCCTTGAGCACCAGGATCACGTGGTCGTAGATGACCTCGATGTTATTGATGCTCAGATAGTTGTCGACCGCAGCAGCGGCAGTTTGTGTGGTCATGGCATTCCTGGCTAGTTGCTAGTTGCCAGTCACTAGTCACTAGCGAATACCGGCTAGCGACTAACAACTGGCGACTAATTACTTCTCTTTGCTGCAGTCACGCGGCGTGATGCCCTTTTCCTTGGCGTACTGCTTGGCGGACGCCTGGAACAGGGGGTGGATCAGCGCCTTGTTGCCCTCGATCCAGTCGGACACCGGCACCCACTTGGCACCGTCCCACTGCTGGATCTTCACCTTGCCGGAGCCTTCGTGGTTGTCGCAGGAAGTCTTGATTTCCGGCAACAGGTTGGTGGCGCCGATCTGCTTGAGGCGGGCGTCGGTGATGTTCAGGTTCTCCATCGCCCAGCGCACCTGCTCGCCGGTCATCGCCTTGCCCTTGCCGTACTTCTCCTGCGCCTTGCGGATCGCCTCGACCGACAGCACAGCAGCGGAAACGCCGCGGTTGTAGAGGATGGTGCCGATTTTCGACTTGTCCTGCAGGTTGCCCTTGCCACCGCCATACACGACCTTCTCGATGTCGGCGATCAGCGGTACGTCCTTGCCGGCCACGTTCCAGGTTGCGGCCATGTAGCCCTTGGCGGCATCGCCGGCCGGAATGACGTCTTCCTCGGAACCGGTCCACCACGAGCCGATCATCCGCTCACGCGGGAAGCCGACCTTCTGGGCAGCCTTCAGCGCCGTCTGGTTCATCACGCCCCAGCCCCAGAAAACGACGAAGTCGGGCTTTTCCTGGCGGATCTTCAGCCATTGCGCGCCCTGCTCGTTACCCGGGTGGGCGACCGGAATCGGCACCAGCGTGAACTTGTTGAGCGACGCCTCGGCTTCCATGGCGATGATGGCTTCCTTGCCGTAGGCCGAGTCATGGTAAAGATAGACGATCTTCTTGCCGGCCAGATTGCCGCCGAGCTTTTCCTTGATGAACTTGACGATGGCCGAGGCCTGCATCTGGTAGGTGGTAACGAGCGGGAAGGCATAGGGGAAGACCGAACCGTCGACCGCGTCGGTGCGGCCGTAGCCCATCATCGCCAGCGGCAGCTTGTCCTGCGCCGACTTGTCGATCAGCGCATAGGAAATGCCGGTCGACATCGTGTGCACCGGGCCGGACGACTTGGCCGCCTTGCCCTTGAGGCGCTCATAACACTCAACGCCCTTGGCGTTGTTGTATTCGGTTTCGCACTCTTCATGGGTCAGCATGACGCCATTGACGCCCTTGTCCTTCATGTTGACGTAGGTCAGGTAGTCGATGAAGCCGCCGTAGAAGGACTGGCCGTTGGCACCGTAAGGGCCGACGCGATAGCTGGGAATCGGGAAGAACTGCTCTTCGGCGGCAACCGCGCCTTGCGACAAAGCCGCCAGGGAAAGCGCTGCGGCGACCAGGATGGGTTTGAAACTTTTGATCATGTAATTGTCTCCTCCAGTGTTACGAAATAGTGGCAATACTCAGTGCGGGAACGGCCACAAACGCAGTTTCTCCTTGGCGATCTGCCACAGACGGGCCAGCCCGTGCGGCTCGACGATCAGGAAGAACATGATCAGCGCACCGAACACCGTGATCTGGATGTGCGACACGGTAGCGCTGGAAAACGGCAGGCCGACCAGGCCGGCGAAGAACGGCAGGGCGACGTCGAGAAAGATCGGCAGCAGCAGGATGAAGGCGGCGCCGAGGAAGGAGCCCATGATCGAACCGACCCCGCCGATGATGATCATGAACAGGATCTTGAACGACATTTCGAGCGAGAAGCCGTCCGGCTCGACCGAGCCGAGGTAGCAGAAGGCATACAGCGCACCGGCGACGCCGCAGTAGAAGGAGCTGACGGCAAAGGCGAGCAGCTTAGTCGGCATCAGCTTGATGCCGATTACCGAAGCCGCAACGTCCATGTCGCGCACCGCCATCCAGGCCCGTCCGGTCGTCGACCGCACCATGTTCTTCGCCGCCAGCGCCAGGACGACGACGATGGACAGGACCAGCAGGTATTTCTCGACCGGCGTGTTCAGTTCATGGCCGAACAGCATCAGCTTCTGCGTCGAGATCACGCCAGACGACGAATTGTTCGACAGCCAGGGGAACTTGGTCAGGCACCAGACGATGAAGAACTGCGCTGCCAGCGTCGCCACCGCCAGGTAGAAGCCCTTGATGCGCAGTGACGGCAGGCCGAACAGGATGCCGACGCCGGCTGCGGTCAACCCGGCGCAGATGAAGGAAACCAGGATCGGAATGCCTTCGACGCGCAACTGGAAGTTGTACGCGGCGTACGCCCCGACCGCCATGAAGGCGGCCGAACCGAGCGACAACTGGCCGGCATAGCCGGTCAGGATGTTCAGCCCCAGGGCCGCCAGGGCGAAGATCAGGAACGGGATCAGGATCGCCGAGAACCAGTATTCGCTGGCCAGCAGCGGGACGCCGAGGAAGGCGATGGCCAGCAGGACGATCAGGCCGATGCGATCCTGGCGGATGGGAAACAGTTGTTGGTCAGCGGCGTAGCTTGTCTTGAACTGACCGGCTTCACGGTAAAGCATGTTGTTCTAGCCTCTCTCAAACACGGTCGATGTGACGTTCACCGAACAGCCCCTCAGGCCGCACGAGAAGGAACAGCAGCGCCAGCACATAAGGGAACCAGCCCTCGATACCGCCGAAATTGCCGCCGAAGAGATCCTGCATGACCGGCGGGATGTAGATTTCCGCGAGCTTTTCCGAAGCGCCAATGATCAGGCCGCCGACGATGGCGCCCGGCACCGAGGTGAAGCCGCCGAGGATCAGCACCGGCAGCGCCTTTAGCGCCGTGAAAGTGAGCGCAAACTGCACGCCGTTGCGGGCACCCCACATCATGCCGGCAACCAGCGCGACAAACCCGGCGACGCCCCAGACGATGGCCCAGATGTTCTGCAGCGGGATGCCGATCGACAATGCGGCCTGGTGGTCGTCAGCCACCGCGCGCAGGGCGCGGCCGATACGGGTGTATTGGAAGAAGAGCGCCAGCGTGGCGACGAGCAGCGAGGCGACACCGGCGGCGACCAGGTCGAACTTGGAAATCACCATGTTCCAGTTGTCGAGAATCCATGGGATTGGCTCGTCGACGATGCCGAGTTCTAGCGCCCGCGGCTCGCTACCGAAGATCATCGGCGCCAGGCCCTCGATGAAGAAGGCGAGGCCGATGGTCGCCATGAACAGGGCGATCGGCGGCTGGTTGACCAGCTTGCGCAGCACGAACTTCTCGGTTGCGATGCCAAACAGCGTCATGATCGTGAAGGCGAGGATGACCGACAGCCACAGCGGCGCACCCCACTCCATGACGCCGACCACCGACAGCGCGGCCAGGTACACCATCGCCCCCTGGGCGAAGTTGAATACCCCGGACGCCTTGTAGATCAGCACGAAGCCGAGCGCTACGAGGGCATACATGACCCCGGACAGCAGGCCGCCAATGAGCACTTCAAAGAAAAAGTTCATCTCGCTCGCTCCCTAGTGACCAGCGCCCAGATAGGCCTTGATGACGTCCTCGTTGTTCTTGACTTCATCCGGCACGCCGTCGCCGATCTTCTTGCCGTAGTCGAGGACGACGACGCGGTCGGAAATATCCATGACGACGCCCATGTCGTGCTCGATCAGGACGATGGTGGTGCCGAACTGGTCGTTGACGTCGAGGATGAAGCGGCACATGTCCTGCTTTTCCTCGACGTTCATGCCGGCCATCGGCTCATCGAGCAGCAGCATGGAGGGCTCGGCGGCGAGGGCGCGGGCCAGTTCAACGCGCTTCTGCAGGCCATAAGGCAGGCGGCCGACCGGCGTCTTGCGGATGTGCTGGATTTCGAGGAAGTCGATGACCTCCTCGACCTTCTGGCGGTGCTCCAATTCCTCTTTCCGGGCACGGCCGAACCACAGCGCGTGCTCGATGAAGTTGGACTTCATCTTGGTGATGCGCCCGGTCATGATGTTGTCGAGCACGGTCATGCCCTTGAACAGCGCGATGTTCTGGAAGGTGCGGGCAATATTCTGCTGCGCCGCCATGTGCGGCTCCATCTTCTTGCGCTCGTTGCCATGCCAGAAGATCTTGCCTTCCTGCGGGTGGTAAACGCCGTTGATGACGTTGAGCATCGAGCTCTTGCCGGCGCCGTTCGGCCCGATGATGGCGCGGATTTCATGCTGGCGGACATTGAAGGAAATGTCGGTCAGCGCCTTGACGCCGCCGAAGCGCAGGGAAATGTTCTGCAGGTCGAGAATGACGTCGCCTATTTTCTTGCTCATGTTCAGGCCGCCTTTTTCACGATCGTGAAGGTCTTGGCATCGACGATCCGCAGGTCGGCGGAAACCTTGCCGCGCCGGCCGTCCTCGAACTTGACCTCGGTCTCGATGAACTGGTTGGGCTTGCCGCCGTAGAGCGCGTCAATCAGCACCTTGTATTTCTCGGCGACGAAGTTGCGGCGCACCTTGCGCGTCCGGGTCAGCTCGTCGTCGTCCGGGTCCAGCTCCTTGTGCAGGACCAGGAAGCGGTGGATCTGCGAATCGGCGACCATGCTGTCGTGCACCAGATCGGCATTGACCTGCTCGACGCACTCGCGGATCAGTTCGAGCACTTCCGGCTTGCCGGCCAGGTCGGCGTAGCCGGAATAGGCGATGCCGCGGCGCTCGGCCCAGTTGCCGACGGCGCCGACGTCGATATTGACGAAGGCGCAGACCATGTCGCGGTCGTGGCCGAAGCAGACGGCTTCCTTGATGTGCTGGAAGAACTTGAGCTTGTTCTCGATGTAGTTGGGGGCGAACATCGCGCCGTTCGACAGCTTGCCGACGTCCTTGGCGCGGTCGATGATCTTGAGGTGGCCGTCCTCGTCGAGAAAACCGGCGTCGCCGGTCATGAAATAGCCTTCGGCATTGAGCGACTCGGCCGTGGCATCCGGCCGCTTGTAATATTCCTTGAGCAGCATTGGGCCCTTGACCAGCACCTCGCCGTTGTCGGCGATCTTGATTTCGACGCCCGGAGCGGGTTGGCCGACCGAGTCGAACTTGATCTGGCCGTCCGGCTGCAGGCAGACGTAGGCGCAGGTTTCGGTCTGGCCGTAAAACTGCTTGAGGTTGATGCCCATCGAACGGTAGAAGCGGAACAGCTCCGGCCCGATCGCCGCGCCGGCGGTGTAGGCGACCTTGATCCGGCTCATGCCGAGCACATTGCGCAGCGGACCGTAGACCAGCAGGTTGCCCAGCCAGTATTGCAGTCGGTCGCCGAAGCCAACCGACTTGCCATCGAGAATGTCGGCGCCACAGCGCTTGGCGACCGCCATGAAGTGGTGGAACATCTTCTGTTTGAGTTTGCCCGCATCTTCCATGCGGATCATCACCGAGGTCAGCAGGCTCTCGAAAACGCGTGGCGGGGCGAAGTAGCAGGTGGGGCCGATTTCGCGCAGGTCGGTCATCACCGTCTCACCGGATTCCGGGCAGTTGATGGTGAAGCCGGCGACCAGCGCCTGGGCGTAGGAAAACAGGTGGTCGCCAACCCAGGCCATGGGCAGATAGGAAAGGATGTCGCCATCCGCCCCCAACTTGTCGACCTGCACGCCGCCCTGGGCGGCGGCGATGAAGGCGGCGTGCGTCTGGCAGACGCCCTTCGGCTTGCCGGTGGTGCCCGAGGTGTAGAGCATCACCGAAACGTCATCGTAGTGGCCCTTTTCGATTTCGGCATTGAGGAAGTCTGGGTGGTTGCGGTCGTGAATCCGCCCCATTTCCATCAGTTCGTGGATGTCGTGCAGGAAGGGCTGGGTGTAGTGGCGCATGCCGCGCGGATCGTCGTAGATGACGTGTTCGAGCGTGCCGACCTGGCCCATCACTTCGAGCATCTTGTCGACCTGCTCCTGGTCCTCGACGATGGCGAAGCGGATGCCGGCATCCTGCAGCACGAAGAGCATTTCGGCCGCCACGGCGTCCTGATAGAGCGGCACCGGCACGCCGCCCAGGCATTGGGCAGCGGTCATCATCATGTAGAGATGCGGCCGGTTGTCGCCGATGATCGCCAGGTTGTCGCCGCGCTTGAAGCCGAGCGAGGCCAGCCCGCAGGCCAGGGCGCGCACCCGCTCGTTGACGTCGGCCCACGACCAGGTCTGCCAGATTCCCAGGTATTTTTCGCGCATCGCCGGCGCACCCGGGCGCTGCCGGGCATGATTCAACAGCAGACGCGGAAAGGTGTGCAGCCCATCCACGGATGCAAAACTTGCCTGACCAGGCATTCTTGTCTCCTCTCGCCGCGCCTCGGTGGGTCACGGTCTAACGTTCGTTTGACGCATTGTGTCCATTGCCATCCACCGCGTAAACCTTGCAGTGCACCACGGCAATGACTCACTGTAGGCGCAGAGTCTAGGGAGATTGCCGGCTTATAATTGTCGCCTGGCAGACATTCCGGGAAATATTTTGAAAAACGCAGAGGAGTTGCTGCGCACGTCGCTGTGGGGGCGGGCGCTGACCGAGGCCGAAATGGCCAGGGCGCTCGCCGGCACCAGCGAGCGCACCTTTGCCGCCGGCGCCTTCATCTGCATGAAGGGCGAGCCGGTCGATTACTGGATGGGCATCATCTCCGGCCTGGGCAAGATGGCCAGCCACTGGACCACCGGCAAGACTACCTCGCTGACCGGCATCAGCACCGGCGGCTGGTTCGGTGAAGGCTCGCTGATGAAGAACGAGCCGCGCCGCTACGATGTCATGGCGCTGCGCGAAAGCCGGGTCGCCTTCATGAACCGCAGCACCTTCACCTGGTTGCTCGACCACAGCATTCCCTTCAACCGCTACATGATCGCCCAGCTGAACGAGCGCCTCGGCCAGTTCATCGGCATGATCGAGAACGAGCGCATGCTCGACACCGACGCGCGCATCGCCCGCTGTCTCGCGGCACTGTTCAACCCGGTACTCTATCCCGGCACCAACCGCCTGCTGCAGATTTCCCAGGAAGAACTCGGCTACCTCGCCGGCGTCTCCCGCCAGCGCGCCAACCAGGCGCTCAAGGCGCTGGAGGACGCCGGGCTGGTGCGCAGCGAATATGGCGGCATCAACGTGCTCGACTTAGAAGGCCTGCGCCGCTTCGGCGACTGACGGTTGCGGTCGACGGCCGAAAAAGGCCAAAAACCGCAGCCCTATTTCACATAGCCCCAGCCCTGCAGGCGGCTGTAGGCATATTCCGCCGCCTTCCCCTTCTGTGTGCGCTTCAGGTAGGCGACATACTGGCTGGCCGCTTCCTGCCGGCGGCCCATGCCTTCCAGTGAAACGCCCTTGAGGAAGGTGACGCCGGCGTCGCCGGGCAGCAGCTGGTCGTAGCGATCGAGGTGTTCGTAGGCGGCGGCCGGATCCTTCTGGGCGAGCGCCAGCACGCCGACCAGCTTGTGCGCCTGCGCTTCCTGCGGATAGATGGCGGTTGCCGCGCGAGCGTACTCCAGCGCCTGGGCATCCTTGTCCTGCACCGCCAGGCACCTGGCCAGCTGCAGGTTGGCGGCGTAGTCGCGCGGCGTCGCCTTGAGGGCGGTGCGGAACTGTTCCTCGGCCTGGCCGTACTGCTTGCCGGCCAGCGCCGCCTCCCCCTTCTGACAGGCGACGATGGTCGGCTTGATGCGGCGCATGCCGACGGTGTTGTCCATGAAACGTTCGCGCCCAGGGTCGCGACCGTTGCTCGCCGCGTACTTTCCTTCGGCCAGCTGCCGCGCCGTGTCGCGCCGCTCGCTGCTCATCGGGTGTGTCGAGAACATGGTCTGCAGCATGCCCGGCGACTCCTTCTGCTGCGCGACCAGCAGCTGCTGCAGGCCGACCATGCCGCTGGCCGGGTAACCGGCCCGGACCATGTATTCCTGACCGAGCGCATCGGCCTCGCGCTCGTTGTCGCGGGAATAGCTGGAGAGCAGGGCGCTGGCGCCAAGCTGGGTGCCGAGGTCGGTCAAGCCGCCAAAGCCGGCGGCGGAACCGATGATGTTGACGCCGGCCATCGCCACCTGCGTGACCATCACCTGCCCCTGGCGCTGTGCCGCATGGCGCGCGTTGACGTGGCCGATCTCGTGGCCGAGCAGCGCCGCCAGCTCGGCTTCGTTGTCGAGATCGACCAGGATGCCGCGCGTCACGCCCATCGCCCCGCCCGGAAAGGTGTAGGCGTTGACGTAGTTGGCATTGAGCACCCGGTAGGAATACGGCATCTGCGGCCGGTGCGACTTGCCGTCCAGCCGTTGCCCGACCTCGCTCACGTACTGGTTGAGCGCTCCGTCCTGAACCGCGCCGAGATCCTGCGAAAACTGCTGCGGCGACAGCTTGCGGTCAACGGCCTTTTCCTCGTCCTCGTCCATGCCGACCAGGATCGACCCGCCGCCGACCGGCGACGTGGCGCAACCCGACAGGGCGGCCGCGCCGAACAGCGCGAGCACCTGGCGACGGGTGACGCGGTTGCGTTGCAGGCTCAGGGCAAGATCATCGTGAAGGCACATGACGGCTCCCGGCGAAACAAATGAAAACGGGCGTTATCGATTCTGCGACAAAACTCGTCCAAGTGCCATGCACCAATGCAAACGGCGGGCCGCATGGGCCCGCCGTCTTTTTTCTCCCATCCCTGTCGGGATCGGATTGCCGTCTCCTCGTTGAACCTTTCTTACATGCTGCGCCGGTACTGGCCGCCGACTTCGTAGAGCGCGCTGCTGATCTGCCCGAGCGAGCAGCATTTCACCGCATCGACCAGCACGGCGAAGACGTTGCCGTCCTCGATCACCGTCTGCTTCAGCTTTTCCAGCATTGCCGGTGCGGTGGCCGCGTTGCGCGCCTGGAAGTCGCGCAGGCGCTTGATCTGCGACTGCTTTTCTTCCTCGCTCGAACGCGCCAGCTCGATTTCCTGCTGCGCCATGCCCTTCGGGTTCAGGAACGTGTTCACGCCGATGATCGGGTAGGAGCCGTCGTGCTTCTTGTGCTCGTAGTACATCGACTCTTCCTGGATCTTGCCGCGCTGGTAGCCGGTTTCCATGGCACCGAGCACGCCGCCACGCGAGGCGATGGCTTCGAATTCCTTGAGCACGGCTTCCTCGACGAGGTCGGTCAACTCGTCGATGACGAAGGCACCCTGGTTCGGGTTCTCGTTCTTGGCGACGCCCCATTCGCGGTTGATGATGAGCTGGATGGCCATGGCGCGGCGCACGCTCTCTTCCGTCGGCGTCGTGATCGCCTCATCGTAGGCATTGGTGTGCAGGCTGTTGCAGTTGTCGTAAATGGCGATCAGCGCCTGCAGCGTGGTGCGGATGTCGTTGAAGTCCATTTCCTGAGCGTGCAACGAGCGGCCGGAAGTCTGGATGTGGTACTTGAGCTTCTGGCTGCGCTCGTTGGCGCCGTACTTGTTCTTCATCGCCACCGCCCAGATGCGACGGGCGACACGGCCGATCACCGAGTACTCCGGGTCCATGCCGTTCGAGAAGAAGAACGAGAGGTTGGGCGCGAAATCGTCGATGTGCATGCCACGCGCCAGGTAGCTTTCGACGTAGGTGAAGCCGTTCGACAGCGTGAAAGCGAGCTGGCTGATCGGGTTGGCGCCGGCTTCGGCGATGTGGTAACCGGAGATCGACACCGAGTAGAAGTTCTGCACCTGGTTATGGACGAAGAACTCCTGGATGTCGCCCATCATCTTGAGCGCGAATTCGGTTGAGAAGATGCAGGTGTTCTGCCCCTGATCTTCCTTCAGGATGTCGGCCTGCACCGTGCCGCGCACGGTCTTCAGCGTCCATTCGCGGATCTTCTCGGCCTCGTCCTCGGTCGGCTGGCGGCCGTTGTCCTTCTCGAACTTGGCCATCTGCTGGTCGATGGCGGTGTTGAAGAAGCAGGCGAGGATGATCGGCGCCGGCCCGTTGATGGTCATCGACACGGAGGTTGTCGGCGCCAGCAGGTCGAAGCCGTCGTAAAGCACCTTGAGGTCGTCGAGGGTGGCGATGGAAACGCCGGAGTTGCCGATCTTGCCGTAGATGTCCGGACGCTCGTCCGGATCGCAGCCGTACAGCGTGACCGAGTCGAAGGCGGTGGACAGGCGGTGCGCCGGCATGCCTTCGGAAACGCGCTTGAAGCGGCGGTTGGTGCGGAAGGCGTCGCCCTCGCCGGCGAACATGCGGGTCGGATCCTCGCCTTCGCGCTTGAAGGCGAAGACGCCGGCAGTAAAGGGGAAGGAACCGGGCACGTTCTCGCGCATCAGGAAGCGCAGTACTTCGCCGTCGTCGGTAAAGCGCGGCAGGATCACCTTGCGGATCTTGGTGCCGGACAGGGACTGGGAAACCAGCTTGGTGCGGATTTCCTTGTCACGGATTTTGACGACGTACTCGTCGCCGGAATAGGCCTTGACGGTCTCCGGCCACATGTCGAGCAACTTCCTGGCTTTCGGATCCTGCTGGGCATCCTTGAAAGCCTGCATTTCGTCAAAGCCTGCGGTCGACTGCTCGCAACCGGCAAAAATGCCCTTCGCGATGCGCAGCGACTGACGCTCGCGAGCGATCTTCACCTGCTCTTCGGTGTGGGCGTGATAGCCGCGCACGCTGTCGGCGATCTCGGCCAGATAGCGCACGCGCTGCGCCGGCACGATGGCGCGCTGGGTCGAGGATTGCTTGACGGTGACGAGCGGCAGCTTGCCCGCCTTGAGCTTGAGGCCCTTTTCGGTCAGGACCGGGACCAGCGCCTGGTACAGCGCGGTGACGCCATCGTCGTTGAAGCGCGCCGCCTGCGTGCCGAAGACCGGCATGTCGTCGGTCGGCGTCGAGAACAGCTCGCGGTTGCGCTGGTACTGCTTGCGCACGTCACGCAGCGCATCCTCGGCGCCCTTGCGGTCGAACTTGTTGATCGCGACGAAGTCGGCGAAATCGAGCATGTCGATCTTCTCGAGCTGGGAGGCGGCACCGAACTCCGGGGTCATCACGTACATCGAGACATCGACGAAGGGCACGATGGCGGCATCGCCCTGGCCGATGCCGGACGTTTCGACGATGACCAGGTCGAAGCCGGCCAGCTTGCAGGCGGCGATGACTTCCGGCAACGCGGCGGAGATTTCCGAGCCGGTGTCGCGGGTGGCCAGCGAGCGCATGAAGATGTTCGGATGCTCGATGGCGTTCATGCGGATGCGGTCGCCGAGCAGGGCGCCGCCGGTGCGCTTGCGCGACGGGTCGATGGAGATCAGGCCGATCTTCACGGTGTCGCCCTGGTCGAGGCGGAAGCGGCGCACGATCTCGTCGGTCAGCGACGACTTGCCGGCACCACCGGTACCGGTAATGCCGAGCACCGGCACGTCCAGCTCGGCCGCGGCCTTGAGCACGGGCTCCTTGAGCGCCGGCGCGGCGCCGTTTTCGAGCAGCGTGATGACACGGGCGAGCAAGCGCTTGTCGCCCGCCTTGAGGCCGGCGAGCACCTGTTCCGCCGCCGGCACGCCGGCGGCCGCCAGATCGAAGTCGGACTGCTGCACGACCTCGTTGATCATGCCTTGCAGGCCCATGTGCACGCCATCCTCCGGCGCATAGATGCGGGTCACGCCGTATTCGTGCAGTTCCCTGATCTCGGCCGGCACGATGACGCCGCCGCCGCCGCCGAAGACCTTGATGTTTTCGCCACCATTGGCCTTCAGCAGGTCGATCATGTACTTGAAGAACTCGACGTGGCCGCCCTGGTAGGAGGTGATGGCGATCCCCTGAACATCTTCCTGCAGCGCGGCATTGACGATTTCCTGTACCGAGCGGTTGTGGCCGAGGTGGATGACCTCGGAACCGGTCGACTGAAGGATGCGGCGCATGATATTGATCGACGCGTCGTGGCCGTCGAACAGCGAGGCGGCGGTGACGAAACGCACCTTGTGCTTGGGCTTGTACGGGGACAGTTTCTTGGCAACGGAAAGATCGGTCATGGCGCCAGCCTCATCGGAAGAATGGAAAGGCGTTCATGGTAAGCCGCTTCGCGCCCGCCGCCATTGTCGCGAATGACGATAATCATGCAAATTCCGCCAAGATGATAAGCTGTTGCGGTCGACCACCTGAAAAGGGCAAAAATGCTGCAAAGCACCATAAGAAACGCCACGACCGGCATGCAAACCACTGTTGCAATGGGCTTTGTGACCGGCATGCTCGCCGGGCTCGACCACCGCAGGATCGACCCGGCTCCGCTGCTGGCAGCCGTCGCCCTTGATATTGCAGACACCGCCAGGCGGATTCCGATCGACCGCTACGCCGCACTCTACAATCTGCTCAACCGCGAACTGGATGACGAAGGCTTCGGCCTGTTCTCCCAGCCGATACGCGTCGGCAGTTTCGAGTTTCTCTGCCGCGGTTGCCTCAGCGCCCCGACGCTGGCCGAAGCGCTGGGCCGCGCCAGCCGCTTCCTGCGCCTCGTCCTGCCCGACCTTGCCGTCAGCGTGCGTCGTTCGCACGGGCGCGCCGAACTGGTCATCGGCGAAACGCGAAAACTGGCCGAAAACCCCGACGACCCCGGTCGCATCTTCGCCTTCGAGTGGCTGCTGCGCCTGCTGCACGGCCTCGCCTGCTGGCTGGCCGGACGCGGCCTCGCGCTCGACAGCGTGATCTTTCCCTATCGCCGCCCCGCCCATGCCGGCGACTACGCGCTGATCTTCACCGAGGATTCCCGCTTCGCGCCGACGGTACCCGGCGGCAATGGCACGCTGGTCGCCAGCTTCAATGCCAATCTGCTCGACCTGCCCATCCGCCGCGACGAAGCCGCCCTCGCCGCCTTTCTCGACGGCGCCCCCGGCAAGATCACCACCCTTTACCGGCGCGACCGCGAAATGGTCATCCGCGTCCGCGACCTGCTGCGCACCGCCCTGCCCGACACACTGGGCCTCGACGACATCGCCGGCCGCCTGCATCTTTCGCCGCGCACCATCCACCGCCGGCTGGAAAACGAAGGTTCCAGCTTCCGCGCCATCAAGGATGCCCTGCGCCGCGACATGGCGCTCGCCCGGCTGACCAAGACGCGCGACCCGATCGCCCAGGTTGCCGCCGACCTTGGCTATACCGACACCTCGGCCTTCTATCGGGCCTTTGTCGAATGGACCGGCATGGCCCCCGTGCATTACCGGAAACGCTGGAATGGCGAGCGTTGAGACGAGCCCGGGAAAAACCATAGTCCGGCAGGAACCTTCCGGGCTTTTGTTTCTCGAACTATTGTTATACCCTTCGCCGTTTAGTCAAAATACATAGGCATAGGAACAGGCATGAACAGGGTGGACAAGCGTAGCGCGTGCGGTGACCGGCGAGTCGATGACATCGGCCCGCCCAGCGGCTGGCAGGATCGCCGCAAGCGTGTCGAGCGGCGCATTCCGGAAACGGTCGAAATCGAGGTTTCCGAGGCCGAGTGGGCCTTGTATTTCACCAGCCGCGTCTCGCAGACGACCACGACCGAGCAGGTTGTCACCGATATTTTCGACAAGGTGCGCTATTGAGGCATTGGCGTCAGGCGCAGAGATAAATCGCCTGACCTGAACCACAGAAAAGAAAGGCCGGGATTCCCCGGCCTTTTGCATTTGCCTCCGCTACCGTTTCATTCGTCCTCTTCGTGCAACTGGAAGCGACTGGCCATCTGCTGCTGCACGTTCGGCGGCACCGCAGCGTAACGCGCGAATTCGATGGTATAGCTGCCCTGCCCGCCGGTCAGCGACTTGAGGCGCGACTGATAGTCGTTCAGTTCCGCCAGCGGCACTTCGCCGCTGATTGCCGCCATACCGTGACCACGTCCATCGGTGCCGGTGATATGGCCGCGCCGGCTGGCAAGATCGCCGGTCAGGTCGCCGATAGCCGCCTCCGGCACGACGATGTCGATATTGACGATGGGTTCGAGCACGATCGGCCGGGCGGCGCGGATGGCCTCGATCACCGCCTTGCGGCCAGCGGTGACGAAAGCGACTTCCTTGCCGTCCACCGCGTGCGTCTTGCCGTCGAAAACGGTCACTTTCAGATCGTCGACCGCATACCCTGCCACGACGCCGCCCTCCAGTGCCTGGCGCACGCCTTTCTCCACCGCCGGCATGAAGACACCCGGAATGACGCCTCCCTTGACCGCATCGACGAACTCGAAGCCCTCGCCGCGCCCCTTCGGCTCGATGCGCAGATGCACCTCGCCGAACTGGCCAGCGCCGCCGCTCTGCTTCTTGTGGCGGTGCACACCTTCTGCCGGCGCGGTAATCGTCTCGCGGTAGGGAATGCGCGGCGGCTTGGTATCGACATCGAGCTTGTACTGCCCGGCCATCTTTTCCAGCTTGGCCTTGAGGTGGATTTCGCCGAGGCCGCGAATCACCGTTTCGTTGCTGCTCGGATGCCGCTCGACGACGAAGGTCGGGTCTTCCATCGCCAGCTTGCCGAGAATGTCGAACAGACGCTGTTCGTCGCCCTTCTTCTTCGTCTCGACGGCCAGCCCGGCCATCGGCCTGGGAAATTCCAGCGGCACGAGGTGGATCTGGTCCTCGTCGTGCGAGTCATGCAACACGCAGTCGAACTCGATTTCGTCGACCTTGGCGACCGCACCGATATCGCCCGGCAGCAGTTCGTCGACTTCGACGGTGTCCTTGCCCTGCAACTGGTAAAGGTGGGCGACCTTGAACGGGCGCTTGCCGTCGCCGACGAAGAGCTGCATGTCTTTCCGGAGGGTGCCCTGATGCACGCGGAAGATGCCGATCTTGCCCATGTAGGGATCGGCCACGACCTTGAAGACGTGCGCCAGCACGTGCTTGCCGGCATCCGGCTCGGCGTGGAAGGCTTCAGCCTGGCCACCCGGTTCGCCCTTGTAGAAAGGCGGTGGGTTGCCCTCGGCCGGATTCGGGGCCAGCGAGGCCAGGACATGCAGCAGTTCCTTGATGCCGGCGCCAGTCCTGGCCGAGGTAAACAGGATCGGAATCAGGTGGCCTTCGCGCAGGGCCTTCTCGAAAGGTGCATGCAGGTCGGCCGCGCTCGGGTCGGCACCGTCTTCAAGATACTGGGCGAGCAGGTTTTCGTCTTCCTCGACGATCTGGTCGATAAGCGCGCGATGCGCGGCCGCGACCGATTCGAAATCGGCATCGCCGGCAGCGTGTTCCAGCACCTCGACGACATCGGCCGCACCATGCGCCGGCAGGTCAAGCAGCATGCACTGCTTGCCGAAGCGCTCCCGGATCTCGGCGACCAAGCCGGGAAGGTCAAGGTTGTCGGCGTCGATCTTGTTGATGACGATCATCCGGCATAGCTTGCGTTCGGCGGCATGGCGCATCATGCGCTCGGTCATCAATTCGATGCCGGTCTGGGCGTTGACCACGACAAGCGCGGTGTCGACTCCGGCCAGCGCGGCAATCGCCTGGCCCGAAAAATCGGGGTAGCCCGGCGTGTCGACCAGATGAACGTGCGTGTCTTCGTAGCCGAAATTGACGACGGCAGAATTCAGTGAATGGCCGGCCTCTTTTTCCTGCGGATCGAAGTCGCAGACCGTACTCCCCTTCTCGACACTGCCGCGGGCTGGAATGGCGCCCGTCGCCTGCAACAAGGCTTCCGCCAGGCTGGTCTTGCCAGCTGCACCATGGCCGATCAGTGCGACGGAACGAATGGCCTCGGTGGTGTACTTGGACATCGTGCTCTCCCTGAGCTTATTGAAATTGGCGAACGGTCATTTTACGCCTGCCGCCAGGCGATCGACGAAATGCGGCCCGGCGCCGTAGAGGAGTGCCAGCGCGGCACCTATCAACAGCAACCCGGCGAGCAACTGCTTGCCCGGCTGTGAAAAGTCCTTCCAGTGTCGCACCGAGAACCACAACGGTCCGGCGATCGGCACGGCCAGTACCGGCACCCAGTTCCGCCAGCCAAAGGCGAACGAGGCCGGCAAGGTCCCGACATAGCCGACCAGTAACAAGGAAGCGCCGACGGCAACCAGCAACGCGACCGCGAACAGGAAGGCGATGAACCAGAAATCCATTACTTCTTGGTTTTTTGCGGCCGCACCCAGCCGGTCAATGTCACCTGCCTGGCGCGCGACACGGTCAACGCGTCCGGCGGTGCATCCTTGGTCAGCGTCGTGCCAGCGCCCAGCGTCGCGCCGCGCCCGACCGTCACCGGCGCCACCAGCTGGGAATCGGAGCCGATGAAGACGTCATCCTCGATGATCGTCTTGAACTTGTTGGCCCCGTCATAGTTGCAAACGATGGTGCCGGCGCCGATATTCACCCGCTGGCCGACTTCGGCGTCGCCGATATAGGTCAGATGATTGGCCTTGGAGCGGGCGGCAATGGTGCTCTTCTTGACCTCGACGAAGTTGCCGATATGCACCTCCGGACCGAGTTCAGCTCCGGGACGCAGGCGCGCGAAGGGGCCGAGCACGCCATCCGGGCCGATCAGCGAATCCTCGAAATGGCAGAAGGCGGCAATACGGGTGCCGGCACCGACCTTCACATTTTTCAGCACACAGTAAGGGCCGACTTCGACGGCGTCGTCCAGTTCGACATTGCCCTCGAAGACGCAACCGACGTCGATGAACACGTCGCGCCCATAGCTCAGTTCGCCACGCACATCGATGCGGGCGGGGTCGGCCAGCCGCACGCCGCCGACCAGCATGGCGTCAGCAACATTGCGCTGATGCACGCGCTCCAGTTTGGCGAGTTGCACCTTGCTGTTGACGCCGAGCACCTCCCAGTCACCGTCCGGCTGCGCGGTATGGATGGGCAGCCCTTCGGCGACGGCCAGCCCGACGATGTCGGTCAGGTAGTATTCGCCCTGGGCATTGTCGTTGGACAGGCGCCCCAGCCAGTCGGCCAGCCGGGCGGACGGAATGGCCATGATGCCGGAGTTGACCTCGCGGATGGCTTTCTCTTCCGGCGTCGCGTCCTTTTCCTCGACGATGCGCTGCACCTTGCCCGTCGCGTCGCGCACGATGCGGCCATAGCCGGTCGGGTTAGCGAGGTCGACGGTGAGGATGGACAAGCCGTCCCGCCCCGCCTGCAACAGGCGCCGCAGGGTGGATGCCTTGGTCAGGGGAACGTCGCCATACAGCACCAGCGTCTGCCCTTCGCTGGAAATTAGCGGCAGCGCCTGGGCGACCGCATGGCCGGTGCCCAGTTGCGGCTCCTGCAGGGCCCATGAAATATCGTCCGCAGCGAGGGTCGACCGCACCATTTCGCCGCCGTGGCCGAAAACCACGACCAGCTTTTCGGGCTGCAGGTAACGTGCAGTGTCGATGACATGCTGCGCCAGCGCCTTGCCGGCGAGCGGGTGCAGCACCTTGGGCAGATTGGAGTGCATGCGCTTGCCCTGGCCGGCAGCTAGGATGACGATATTCATGGTGTGATTGACTGTTTCAGTTAGGCAACCCGCATTTTCACACGATCCCCGCGCGCTGTCGAAAAGCGCGCCCGGAACCCGGCATCAGCCGGGCCTGCGTTTCTCGGTCTTGCACTCGGCGAGCAGGACGATTTCGCCATCGGCCGACTGCTGCTCAAGCCGCACCGTGAAACCCCACAGGTAGGCCATGTGCTCCAGCGCCATGTTGGACTGGGCCGATAGCGGGCGGCGCTGATGAACGAAATGGCGCAGGGTCAGCGAGCGGTCGCCGCGCAGGTCGACGTTCCAGACCTGGAGATTCGGATCGCTGCTGCCGAGGTTGTACTGTTCGGCCAGCTTCATGCGCAGGGCGCGGTAGCCGCGCTCGTCGTGGATGGCATCGACCTGCAGCCGCGCCTTGCTGTCGTCGTCGAGCACCGCGAACAGACGGAATTCGCGCATCAGGCGTGGCGACAGATACTGGGCGATGAAGCTTTCGTCCTTGAAGTTGCGCATCGCAAAATCGAAGGTTTCACGCCAGCCGGACCCGGCGATATCGGGAAACCAGGCGCGGTCCTCATCGGTCGGCATCTCGCAGATGCGCCGGATATCCCGCCACATGGCAAAACCCAATGCATACGGGTTGATGCCGGAATACCACTTGCTTGTGTAAGGCGGCTGGTAGACGACATTGGTGTGCGACTGCAGGAATTCGAACATGAATCCGTCGTTCACCCGGCCCTCGTCGTACAGCGTATTGAGCAGCGTGTAATGCCAGAAGCAGGCCCAGCCTTCGTTCATCACCTGGGTCTGGCGCTGCGGGTAGAAATACTGGCCGATCTTTCTGATGATGCGCACGATCTCGCGCTGCCACGGCTCGAGTAACGGCGCGTTCTTCTCGATGAAGTAGAGCAGGTTCTCTTCCGGCTCCTCGGGAAAGCGGCTTTCCTCGGTCGCCGCCACCGCCGCATCATGGCGCGGCAGGGTACGCCACAGATCGTTGACCTGGGCCTGAAGATAGGCCTCGCGCTCGCGCTGGCGGGACTTCTCCTTTTCCAGCGACAGCGGCGGCGAGCGCTTGTAGCGGTCGACCCCGAGATTGGAGAGCGCATGACAGGCGTCGATCAGTTGCTCGACGGCATCGACCCCGTGACGCTCCTCGCACTCGGCGATGTAATTCCGCGCGAAAACCAGGTAGTCGATGATGGCGTCGGCACTGGTCCACTGCTTGAACAGGTGGTTGCCCTTGAAGAAGGAGTTGTGGCCGTAGGCGGCATGGGCGATGACCAGCGCCTGCATGGTCAGCGTGTTTTCCTCCATCAGATAGGCGATGCAGGGGTCTGAATTGATAACAATCTCGTAGGCCAGCCCCATGTGGCCGCGCTTATAGCGGTTCTCGGTTTCCAGGAAATGCTTGCCGAAGGACCAGTGGTGGTAATAGATCGGCATGCCGATGGCGGCGTAGGCGTCCATCATCTGCTCGGCAGTGATGATCTCGAGCTGGTGGCGATAGGTATCCAGCCCGTAGTTCCTGGCGACACGACCGATTTCGGCGTCGTACTGGGCAATGGCCTCCAGCGTCCAGTCCGAACCTTCGGCAATTAGGCGGGAACGCTTTTTGGTCATGCCAGCCGCTTTCTGAACAGTTCGCGGAAGACCGGGTAGATATCGCTCGCCTCGGCGATGCGCTGCAGGGCGAACTGGCCGGCGTGGGTAGCGGCCAGTATCGCGTACTCCTCCCAGAGATTCTGGGGTTCGCCGTCGGTGATCTCGATGTAGGCGAAATACTGGACCAGCGGCAGGATCGATTCCGCCAGCAATTCTCGACACTGCGGCGAATCGTCGTTCCAGTTGTCACCGTCGGAGGCCTGCGCGCCGTAGATATTCCAGGTGCTACTGGCGTAGCGCTTGCCGATGATCTGGCGCATCAGTTTGAGCGCGCTGGATACGATGGTGCCGCCGGTTTCGCGGGAGTGGAAGAAATTGTCCTCGTCGACTTCCTCGGCAACCGTGTGGTGGCGGATGAAGACCACTTCGATATGTTCGTAATTGCGATTCAGAAAGAGGTAAAGCAGCATGAAGAAGCGCTTCGCCATCTGCTTCTTCGCTTCGTCCATCGAGCCGGAAACGTCCATCAGGCAGAACATCACCGCCTGCGTCGACGGCTCGGGAATACGGATGCGATTGCTGTAACGCAGGTCGAACGGGTCGATGAAGGGGACGGCCTCGCGCCGCGCCTTCAGGTAGGCGATCTCGCGCTGCAGGCGCTCAACTTCGGCATCGTCCGGCGGCGTTTCGTCAAGCGCCTCCTCCAGTTCGGCCTGCAGGCCGCGCAGCCGCGTCGCGTACGGCCCGCCCACCGCAACGCGGCGCCCGGCGGCACCGCGCATGGTGCGCACCAGGTTGATGTTGGTCGGCACCCCACTTTGCGTATAGCCGGCGCGCACCCGCTTGTATTCGTCGATGCGCGCCAGTTGCCGCTTGACCAGGTTGGGCAGAGCCAGTTCATCGAAGAAGATGTCGAGAAACTCGTCGCGGGTCAGCGTGAATACGAAATCGTCCAGCCCCTCGCCGTCCGGGCTCGCCCGGCCGCCCTGGCCGGCGCCACCGGGTGGCGGCCGTTCCATTTCGTCGCCGGTCTGGAATCGGTCGTTGCCCGGGACCACCGATTCCCGCACGCCGCCCTTGCCGTGATGGAATTGCGGCTCGGAAATATCCTTGCCGGGAATGCCGATCTTTTCGCCGTTTTCCAGGTCGCGAATACCGCGCCGGGCGATGGCATCCGACACCGCCTTGCGAATCTGCCCCTTGAAGCGATGGATGAAGCGGCCCCGGTTGATCGAACTCTTGTTCCTGCTGTCCTGCCGCCGGTCGACAATGCGTACCGTCATGCTCAACCTCCCGTGGCGGGCGAGGCGCGCGACCCCGCCCGCGGTCTCTCACGACGACTTGCGTACCCGCAGGTACCACTCGCAAAGCAGGCGTACCTGCTTTTCGGTGTAACCCTTGGTAATCATGCGGTTGACGAAATCCTGATGCTTTTTCTGCTCGTCGGCGCTGGCCTTGGTATTGAAGGAGATGACCGGCAGCAGTTCCTCGGTGTTGGAGAACATCTTCTTTTCGATGACCGCCCGCAATTTTTCATACGAGATCCACGCCGGATTCTTGCCATCGTGCTTGGCGCGAGCCCGCAGCACGAAGTTGACCACCTCGTTGCGGAAGTCCTTGGGATTGCTGATGCCCGCCGGCTTCTCGATCTTGTCGAGTTCATCGTTCAGCGCGCTGCGATCGAGCATTTCACCGGTATTCGGATCGCGGAATTCCTGATCCTGTATCCAGAAGTCAGCATAGGTGACATAACGGTCGAAGATGTTCTGGCCGTACTCGGAGTAGCTTTCCAGGTAGGCGGTCTGGATTTCCTTGCCGATGAACTCGGCGTAGCGCGGGCTGAGGAATTCCTTCAGGTAGCGCAGGTAGCGTTCCTCGATTTCGGGCGGGAACTGCTCCTGTTCGATCTGCTGCTCCAGCACGTACATCAGGTGCACCGGGTTGGCCGCCACCTCGCGGTGGTCGAAATTGAAGACCTTGGACAGGATCTTGAAGGCGAAGCGGGTGGATAACCCGGTCATCCCCTCGTCGACCCCGGCAAAGTCGCGGTATTCCTGGTAGCTCTTGGCCTTGGGGTCGGTGTCCTTGAGGTTTTCCCCGTCGTACACCCGCATCTTGCTGTAGATGCTGGAATTTTCCGGTTCCTTGAGCCGCGACAGCACCGAGAACTGCGCCATCATCAATAATGTGTCGGGGGCACAGGGGGCCTTGGAGAGCGAGGAATTGACCAGCAGTTTTTCATAGATGTGCATCTCGTCCGTGACCCGCAGGCAGTAAGGCACCTTGACGATGTAGATGCGGTCGAGGAAGGCCTCGTTGTTGCGATTGTTCTTGAAGGTCAGCCATTCCGCCTCGTTGGAATGGGCCAGTACCATGCCCTCGAACGGAATTGCCCCGAAGCCCTCGGTACCCTTGTAATTCTGTTCCTGGGTCGCAGTCAGCAAGGGGTGCAGCACCTTGATCGGCGCCTTGAACATCTCGACGAACTCGAGCAGCCCGCGGTTGGCCAGGCACAAGCCGCCGGAGTAGGAATAGGCATCCGGGTCATTCTGCGAATAGGTTTCCAGCTTGCGGATATCGATCTTGCCGACCAGCGAGGAGATGTCCTGGTTGTTCTCGTCGCCCGGCTCGGTTTTCGAGACGGCGATTTGCGACAGCACCGACGGGCGCAGCTTGACCACGCGGAAGCGGCTGATGTCGCCGCCGAATTCATGCAGCCGCTTGACCGCCCACGGGCTCATGATGGTTCCCAGGTAACGGCGCGGAATGCCGTAATCCTCTTCGAGAATCGGCCCGTCTTCCATTACGTTGAACAGGCTGAGCGGCGATTCGTGCACCGGCGACCCCTTGACCGCGTAGAACGGCACTTTTTCGATCAGATACTTCAGCCGCTCGGCCAGCGAGGACTTGCCGCCGCCGACCGGGCCGAGCAGGTAAAGGATCTGCTTCTTTTCCTCCAGCCCCTGCGCCGCATGGCGGAAATAGGAAACGATATGCTCGATCACCTCTTCCATGCCGTAGAACTCGCGAAAGGCCGGATAAAGCTTGAGCATCTTGTTGGCGAAGATGCGGGAGCGGCGCGAATCGGTTCGCGTATCGACCAGTTCCGGCTCGCCGATCGCCAGCAACATGCGCTCGGCAACCGTGGCGTAGGCCTTGGGGTCGCTCTTGCAGATATCCAGGTATTCCTGGATCGACATTTCCTCTTCCTGCTGGGCCTCGTAACGGCTCTGGTAGCGGGTGAGTATTGACATGGCTGCCTCCTCTTCAGGTATGCGTCGACTGCCGGATTACTGCTTTCTCCCTTGTTTCTTCAACGGCTCTCCCGGCCGATCGGTTTACGCCGCCAGTCGGGGACGCTGGCTGAAATCGTTCAATGCTTCGCCAATCCTGCCGCGCCCCCACTCCAGCTCCTCGCGGCTGATGATCAGGGGCGGCGCCAGACGCAACACCGTACCGTGCGTATCCTTGGTCAGCACACCGTACCCGAGCAATGCTTCGGCCAACGCACGGGCATCGCCCTGTCGCGGGTCGAGTTCGATACCGGCAAACAGGCCACGCCCGCGTACTGCCCGGATCATCGAGGCTCTCTCCTTCAGTTGGTGCAGCCGGACGAGCAAAAGTTCGCCCAAGACAGCGGAATTTTTTATCAGCCCCTCCTCTTCCAGCACATCGAGGGCGGTCAGTGCAACGTGGCAGGCGAGCGGGTTGCCGCCAAAGGTCGAACCGTGGTCGCCCGGCGAGAACACCTGCATGACCGCCTCGTCGGCCAGGAAAGCCGAAACGGGCAGCAGGCCGCCGCCCAGCGCCTTGCCGAGAATGACGCCATCCGGGCGCACGCCCTCGTGCTCGCAGGCGAGCAGCCTGCCGCTTCGGCCGAGTCCGGTCTGGACCTCGTCGGCGATCAGCAGGACATCAAGACGCCTGCAGATCGCCGCGCAGGCGGCCAGATAACCAGGCGGCGGCAGAATGATGCCGCCCTCGCCCTGGATCGGCTCGACCAGAAATGCCGCCGTATTCGGCGTGATGGCCGCAGCCAGCGCCGCCGCATCGCCGTAGGGGACAAGCTTCAGACCGGCCGGAAACGGCCCGAAGCCGTCGCGGTACTGCGGATCGGACGACAAGCCGACGATGGCGATCGAGCGCCCGTGGAAATTGCCTTCGCAAGCGATGATTTCGGCACGGTCGCGCGGCACGCCCTTGACCTTATGCGCCCATTTGCGTGCGGCCTTGAGGGCGGTTTCGACCGCCTCCAGCCCGGTATTGACGGGCAATACCCGATCATAGCCGGTGATCAGCGCCAGCCGCCGCAACAGCTGCGGCAGACGGTCGTTGCTGTAGGCACGCGAGGTTACCGCCAGACGGGATGCCTGGCGGGCCAGCGCGGCGACCAGGCGCGGATGCGCATGACCGAAGCTGGTCGCCGAATAGGCGGACATCAGATCGAGGTAGCGGCGCCCTTCGACATCGCTGACCCAGCAGCCATGTCCTTCGTGCAACACCACCGGCAGTGGCGCGTAATTCCTGACACCGAAGCCGGCTTCCCAGCGCTGCAGGATGCCTTGGTCCGGCGCCGAGGCTGCATCCAGCAAATCGAGAACCAGGTTCGCTGTCCGCCCATCCGGGTCGGCGACCGGATCGTACTCGGCAATCTCCAGCCCGACGAAGTTGCGTTCCCGCAGGACGCCGCGCATGACCAGCTTGAGTGCCTCGGGGTCCAATCCGCCAGCAACCGGCGTCGAAACGCCAGGGGCTAACTCGGGATCAATTGCATCGAGGTCGAAGCTGATACCCCAGGGTTCGCTACCGACGATGCGCAAGGCCTCGGCAAATACCTCGGCGAGTCCGCGTTCGGCAATTTCGTCCATGGTGAAAACGCGCACCCCCAAGGCCGCCAGATGCCCCACCTCCGCTGGTTCGCTGCTGCGCACGCCGACGACAACGGTCCGCGCCGGATCGAGTGCCGGCCCCGGGATTTCCGTCATGGCCGGATCGCCCAGTCCGAACAGTGCCGCCAGCGGCATGCCGTGGGCGTTGCCCGACGGGCTGGATGCCGGCGTATGCGCATCGAGATGCGCGTCGATCCAGATCAGGCCAGGTGGCTCGCCCAGCGCGCGGCCGATGCCGCGCCAGGTACCCGCCGCCATCGAATGATCGCCGCCGATGATCAATGGACGCTCGCCGGCGGAAATCGCCGCCGCCGTGACATCGGCGAGATCGCGCAGGACAATGCCGATTGCTGCGGTCGACGCTTCCGGAATGGCAATTTCCAGCCACTCCGCGGCCAGCCCGTTATGGCGGATGACTGACGGCAGACCGGCGTGGCGCAACGCCTCGGGACCACGGTCGCATGCGGAGAAGGAAGCGCCGAAACGGCAGGCCACCCCGATGCAGCGCACCGTCGGGTTCAGGGAGATGAGCCTGCGCATCATGCGACTCCTTTCCGCAATCGGAATTCCTAAGCTTCGCCGGTTTGACTATCTCCAGGTCATCTGGTTCGTGCAACGTCGACAGCGCGCGAAGCCGGCACAAAAAACCCCGCCGGCATTGCTGCCAGGCGGGGCTTTCGGATGCGTGCGGCTTAGCGTGGCAGCGTCGTGCTTCCCATCAGGAAGTTGTCGACTTCACGCGCAGCCTGGCGCCCTTCGCGGATGGCCCAGACGACCAGCGACTGGCCCCGGCGGACGTCCCCGGCTGCAAAGACCTTGGCGACATTGGTCGCGTAGCAGCCTTCGCCATCGGTCGTTGCCTTGGCATTTTGGCGCGCATCCTTCTCGACGCCGAAGGCATCGAGCAGGCCGCCGACCGGGTTGGTGAAGCCCATGGCCAGGAAGGCGTTGTCGCACGGCAGCTCGAATTCCGAACCTGCCACTTCGCTCATCTTGCCGTCCTTCCAGTCCAGACGGACGGCCTTGAGCGCCTTGACGTTGCCCTTGCCATCATCGACGAAGCCCTTGGTGGCGATGGCAAAATCGCGGGTGCAGCCTTCGTCGTGCGAGGAAGAAGTGCGCAGCTTGTACGGCCAGTACGGCCAGGTCAGGACCTTGTTCTCCTCTTCCGGCGGCATCGGCATCAGTTCGAACTGGGTCACCGAGGCGGCGCCGTGGCGATTCGACGTACCGACGCAGTCAGAACCGGTATCGCCGCCACCGATGACGATGACGTGCTTGCCCTTGACGTTGATCGGGTTGGCCTTGCCCTGCTGGACTTCCTTGTTCTGGGGAATCAGGAACTCGAGCGCGGCGTAGATGCCCTTGAGCTCGCGGCCCGGGACCGGCAGATCGCGCGGTACTTCGGAACCGGCGGCGAGAATGACCGCGTCGAAATCCTTCTTGAGCTGATCAGCCGAAATGAACGCGGTCGAATCGTTGTTGATGCCGGCCGGCACGTTCTTGTCACCGATCACGACCTTGGTCTTGAAGGTGACGCCTTCGGCTTCCATCTGGGCGACACGACGGTCTACCAGGGTCTTTTCCATCTTGAAGTCCGGAATGCCGTAGGCGAGCAGGCCGCCGATACGATCGCTCTTCTCGAACACGGTCACGTCGTGACCAACGCGCGCCAGTTGCTGGGCGGCAGCCAGGCCAGCCGGGCCGGAGCCGACGATGGCGACCTTCTTGCCAGTCTTCGCTTTCGGCGGCTGCGGCACAACCCAGCCCATTTCCCAGCCCTTGTCGATGATCGCATGCTCGATCGACTTGATGCCGACCGGCGCGGCATTGATGCCGAGCGTACAGGCCGCTTCGCAGGGTGCCGGGCAGATGCGGCCGGTGAAATCCGGGAAGTTGTTGGTGGAGTGCAGCACTTCCAGCGCCTGTTTCCAGTTGCCGCGATAAACCAGATCGTTCCAGTCCGGAATGATGTTGTTCACCGGGCAGCCGTTGTTGCAGAACGGGATACCGCAGTCCATGCAACGCGCGCCCTGGATCTTGGCATCGTCGTCAGACAAGGCGTGGACGAATTCCTTGTAGTGCTTCAGGCGCTGTTCGACCGGGTCGTACGACTCGGACAGGCGCTCGAATTCCATGAAGCCAGTCGGCTTGCCCATTATGCAGCCTCCTTCTGTGCAGCAGCGGCCATCTCGGTGAGGGCGCGCTTGTATTCATGCGGATAGACTTTGACGAACTTCTCGCGGTAGGCATCCCAGTTGCCCAGGATGGCCTTGGCGGTCGCGCTACCAGTGTATTCGGCGTGACGGGTGATCAGCTCCTTGAGCTGGGTCTCGTCAGCGATGCCCAGATGCAACGGTTCGCCAGCGGCGTGACGCGACGCCGGCAAGACCTTCTCGAGGGCGACCTGCGCGAGGTTGCAGCGATGCTTGAAGCTGCCATCCTCATCGAGCACGTAGGCGATGCCACCCGACATGCCGGCCGCGAAGTTGCGCCCGGTCATACCCAGCACGACCACCGTGCCACCGGTCATGTATTCGCAACCGTGGTCGCCAACACCTTCAACAACAGCCGTGCCACCGGAATTACGAACACAGAAGCGTTCGCCGCCGACGCCTGCGAAGAACGACTCACCTTCGGTTGCGCCGTACATGACGGTATTGCCGCAAATGATGTTCTGCTGCGTATCACCCCGGAAATCCGGGCTCGGCTTGATGATGATGCGACCGCCCGACAGGCCCTTGCCGACGTAGTCGTTACCTTCGCCGGTCAATTCCAGCGTCACGCCCTTGGCCAGAAAGGCACCGAAAGCCTGGCCGGCCGTACCGGTCAGCTTGACGTGGATGGTGTCGTCCGGCAAACCTGCATGACCGTAGCGGCGGGCAACTTCGCCCGACAACATGGTGCCGCAGGTACGATTGACGTTGATGATCTTCGTCTCGATCTGGACCTTCTGGCCCTTCTCGAGCGCCGGCTTGGCTTCGGCGATCAGCTTGTGATCCAGCGCCTTCTCGAGACCGTGGTCCTGGCCTTCGGTATGCAGACGCGGCACATCGGCCGGGACGTTCGGCTGGAAGAAGATCTTGGAGAAATCCAGTCCCTTGGCCTTCCAGTGTTCGATACCGGCACGCATGTCGAGCAGGTCGGCACGACCGACCAGATCGTCGAACTTGCGGATGCCCAGCTGGGCCATGATCTCGCGGACTTCTTCGGCAACGAAGAAGAAGAAATTGACGACATGCTCAGGCTGACCGGAGAAGCGCTTGCGCAGCACCGGATCCTGCGTGGCCACACCGACCGGGCAGGTATTAAGGTGACACTTGCGCATCATGATGCAGCCTTCGACGACGAGCGGCGCCGTGGCGAAGCCGAACTCATCGGCGCCAAGCAGCGCACCGACGACGACGTCGCGGCCGGTCTTCATCTGGCCATCGACCTGAACGCGGATGCGCGAACGCAGGCGGTTGAGCACAAGCGTCTGCTGGGTTTCGGACAGGCCGAGTTCCCACGGCGTACCGGCATGCTTGATCGACGACTGCGGCGAAGCACCCGTACCACCATCGAAGCCGGCGATCACGACGTGATCGGCCTTGGCCTTGGCGACACCGGCAGCCACCGTACCAACGCCGACTTCGGATACCAGCTTGACCGAGATGGACGCCTTGGAATTGGCGTTCTTCAGGTCATGAATTAGCTGAGCCAAATCTTCGATGGAGTAGATGTCGTGGTGCGGCGGCGGCGAAATCAGGCCGACACCCGGCACCGAGTGACGCAGGAAACCTATGTACTCGGAAACCTTGTGACCCGGCAACTGGCCGCCTTCACCCGGCTTGGCACCCTGTGCCATCTTGATCTGGATCTGGTCGGCATTGACCAGATATTCGGTCGTCACGCCAAAGCGACCGGAAGCGACCTGCTTGATGGCCGAACGCAGCGAATCGCCTTCCTGGAAGGTGTAGTCGCGTTCGATACGCGAAGCACCGACCACTTCGGACAGCGTCTGGCCGGCCTTAAGCGGCACGAAACGCTTGGCATCCTCACCACCTTCACCGGTATTCGACTTGCCGCCGATACGGTTCATGGCGATGGCCAGCGTCGTGTGGGCTTCGGTCGAGATCGAGCCGAGCGACATGGCGCCCGTAGCGAAGCGCTTGACGATTTCCTTGGCGGATTCGACTTCTTCGAGCGGAATGGCCGTGCCGGTCGGTTTGAATTCGAACAGGCCGCGCAGAGTCAGGTGACGCTTGGTCTGATCGTTGATCAGCTTGGCGTATTCCTTGTAGGTCTCGTACTTGCCGGAGCGGGTCGAATGCTGCAGCTTGGCGATCGAATCCGGTGTCCACATGTGTTCTTCGCCGCGGGTGCGGTAAGCGTACTCACCGCCGGCATCAAGCATGTTGGCCAGCACGGGATCAGCGGAGAAGGCTTCGTCATGCAGGCGAATGGCTTCCTCGGCAACCTCGAATACACCGATACCTTCGACGTTCGAAGGCGTACCGGTAAAGTACTTTTCGACAAACTCCTTCTGCAGACCGATGGCTTCGAAGATCTGGGCACCGGTGTAGGCCATATAGGTCGAGATGCCCATCTTGGACATGACCTTCATAAGGCCCTTGCCGATGGCCTTGACGTAGTTCTTGGCGTACTTCTCGGCCTTTGCGGCATCGCCCTTGGCAAAGCTGGCGATCGTTTCGAGCGCGACGTAGGGGTGAACCGCTTCGGCGCCGTAGCCACCGAGCAGGGCAAAGTGATGCGTTTCGCGCGCCGAACCGGTCTCGACGACGAGACCGGCACTGGTGCGCAGGCCTTTCTTGACGAGATGCTGGTGGATAGCAGAAGTGGCAAGCAGCGCTGGAATAGCGACATGCTCGGCATCAACCTTGCGGTCGGAGACGATCAGGATGTTGGCGCCGGAACGCACGGCATCTTCGGCATCAGCCGCCAGCGACGCGAGGCGTGCCTCGATACCGTCCTTGCCCCAGGCGACCGGGTAACAGATATCAAGTTCGAAAGACTGGAATTTGTTGGACGTGTACTTCTCGATGTTGCGCAGCTTTTCCATGTCGTCGAACGACAGGACGGGCTGCGATACCTCGAGACGGATCGGCGGGTTGATGTCGTTGGTGTTGAGCAGGTTCGGCTTCGGCCCGATGAAGGACACCAGCGACATGACCAGTTCCTCGCGGATCGGGTCGATCGGCGGGTTGGTCACCTGGGCGAACAACTGCTTGAAGTAGGTGTAGAGCGTCTTGTTCTTGGCCGACAGCACCGGCAAGGCCGAGTCGGTACCCATCGAACCCGTAGCCTCTTCGCCATTCTGAACCATCGGCTCGAGAATGATCTTGACGTCTTCCTGCGTGTAGCCGAATGCCTGCTGGCGATCGAGCAAGGAAGCGGCGGGGGCTGAACACTTTTCGTTCGGAGCCGGCACTTCGTCGAGCTTGATACGGATCTTCTCGATCCATTCGCGGTATGGCTTGGCATTGGCCAAGGAGTTCTTCAGTTCCTGGTCATCGATGATGCGGCCCTGCTCCATGTCGATCAGGAACATCTTGCCCGGCTGCAGGCGCCACTTCTTGACTATCTTCTTTTCCGGAATCGGCAGCACGCCCGACTCGGACGCCATCACGACGAGGTCGTCGTCGGTCACCAGATAACGAGCCGGACGCAAACCGTTACGGTCGAGCGTCGCGCCGATCTGGCGTCCGTCGGTGAAGGCCACGGCGGCCGGACCGTCCCATGGCTCCATCATGGCGGCGTGATATTCATAGAAGGCGCGACGATTCTCGTCCATCGTCGTGTGCTTTTCCCAAGCCTCAGGAATCATCAGCATGACGGCCTGGGCCAGCGAGTAGCCACCGCCCATGACCAGCAGTTCAAGGGCGTTGTCGAAGGAAGCTGAGTCGGATTGGCCTGGATAATGCAGCGGCCACACCTTGTCCAGATCCTTGCCAAGAATGGGTGAGGAGATGGCTTGTTCACGCGCCTTGAACCAGTTGACGTTGCCGCGAACCGTATTGATCTCGCCGTTATGGGCGATGTAGCGGAACGGGTGCGCCAGATCCCAGGTCGGGAAAGTGTTGGTCGAGAAGCGCTGGTGCACAAGGGCAAGCGCCGAAACGGTTCGCTTGTCCTGCAGGTCGAGGTAATAAACACCGACCTGATCGGCCAAGAGCAGGCCTTTATAGTTGATCGTGCGCGCCGAGAAGGATGGCACGTAAAATTCTTGGCCGAACTTGAGCTTCAGCGACTTGATCGCATTGGCTGCACGGCGGCGGATGATGTATAGCTTGCGCTCAAGCGCATCCGTGACGAAAACATCAGGACCGCGACCGACGAATACCTGACGAATCACCGGTTCCTTGGCACGTACGGTCGGCGACATGGGCATGTCACGATTGACCGGCACGTCGCGCCAGCCAAGCAGAACCTGGCCTTCGGCAATGACCGAGCGTTCGATTTCCTCGATGCAGGCATAGCGCGAAGCAGCTTCCTGCGGCAGGAAGACCATGCCAACACCGTACTCGCCTGCCGGAGGCAGATCGACACCCTGGCGGGCCATTTCTTCACGATAGAACTGGTCCGGAATCTGGATCAGAATACCTGCGCCATCGCCTTGCAAGGGGTCGGCGCCAACCGCACCGCGGTGATCGATATTCTTCAGGATCAACAAACCCTGCTCGATGATGGCATGATTTTTCTGGCCTTTGACATGCGCCACAAATCCAACGCCGCAAGCATCGTGCTCGTTCGCGGGGTCGTACAAACCCTGCTGCTCAGGTACTGCCGGTGCCATCACACTCGTTCCTTCAAAAAACTCGGCCAATGAAAACAAGGACCAAAGGTAGAAAAAACCGGCTTCCCGATACGCTAGCCGGCTTGTACGAAACTTCGGGGCGACCGCGGAATATACCGCCAAACCCCTGTCAATTCAAGATGCTGCGATGCACCAACGCGGCTCCATCGCCGCCCCGACGCTCCCCTTTCAGGTGCATCGTGCCTCGATTGCCGCCGCGATCATCGCTTCGTCCGCCACATCGGAAACCACTCCCTTCCCAATCGCTTTCAGCAATACCAGGCGCAGCTTGCCATCCTGCACCTTCTTGTCATGACGCATCAATTCGATGTACCGCACAGCGCCCAGCGGAGCGCCATGAACCGGCAATCCGCAGCGCACGAACAGCCTTTCAGTTCGCAACACCGCTTCGGCATCGAGCCAGCCCAAACGCCGCGACAACTCTGCAGCAATTAGCGTGCCGGCTGCAATCGCTTCCCCATGCAGCCATTCGCCGTAGCCGACACCGGTTTCGATCGCGTGCCCGAACGTATGGCCGAGATTGAGCAAGGCTCGTTCACCGGATTCACGCTCGTCGGCAGCCACGACTTCGGCCTTGTTGGCGCACGAACGATGGACTGTATAGGCCAGCGCCTCCTTGTTGCGCGCCAGCAGTTTCTCGATATTCGCTTCCAGCCAGACGAAAAACTCTGGATCCCGAATCAACCCATACTTGATCACCTCGGCCAGACCGGCCTTCAATTCGCGGTCAGGCAATGTATCGAGAGTAGCGATGTCGGCGAGCACTAGTTTCGGCTGATAGAACGCACCGATCATGTTCTTGCCCAGCGGGTGGTTGATTGCCGTCTTGCCACCGACCGACGAGTCGACCAGCGAGAGCAAGGTCGTCGGCACCTGGATGAACGGCATGCCACGCTGATAGCAGGCAGCCGCGAACCCCCCCATGTCACCGATGACGCCGCCACCAAGGGCAATCAGGGTCGTGCTGCGCTCGCAGTGCGCACCAAGCAATGCATCGAAGATCAGATTGAGGGTTTCCCAGTTTTTATATTTTTCACCATCTGGAAGAACCACCGGCAAGACTGAAATTCCGGCTTTTTCGAGAGTCGACCGCAACAGGTCGAGATAGAGGGGAGCGACCGTCGTGTTACTGACGACCACGGCCTTTTTCTGTTTTAAATGAGGTATCAGCAAATCGGCGCAGGTCAACACCCCGCAACCGATATGAATAGGGTAGGAACGCTCGGCCAAGGCGACCGTCAGAGTCTGAATCACGTTTTGCATAGTCGGCTGAATTCCCGCAACAGGTGTTGAACGATACCGGAAGCGACAAGATGCGATCCGTCCACCACCAGATGGGCGGTTTCGCGGTAGAGGGGATCACGCTGTTCGTGCAACTCTTCGAGCCTTGTCAGCGGATCCGGCACGCGCAATAGCGGGCGATTCCGATCGTGTCGCGTGCGCTCGAACAACATGGCCGGTGGTACATTGAGATAGACAACCCAACCGGTGTCATGCAGCCGGATGCGGTTTTCCGGTTTCAGGACGACGCCGCCCCCGGTTGCAAGAACAATATCGGTCCCGGCAGTCAGTTCCGCTATCGTCTGCGACTCGCGGCGCCGGAATCCCTCCTCGCCCTCGATCTCGAAGATGGTCGGAATGGGCACTCCGGTACGCTCGACGATTTCGTGATCGGAGTCGTAAAACGGGCGCCCGAGGCGTTTCGCCAATTGCCGGCCGATGGTCGTTTTTCCGGCCCCCATCAGCCCCACGAGATAGATATTGCTGCGAATGTTCACGCCGGCAATTTTATCCGAGTCTGGAGATTCCCCCAAAAGACAAGGGCCGGCATTGCCGGCCCTTCTAGATACAGTTTGGATGGATCAGTTGATTTGCAGCTTGTCGGAAATGACGCGCGGCGTGATGAAGAACAGCAGTTCGCGCCGCTGGCCGGTATCGTTCTGATACTTGAACAGGTAGCCGAAGAACGGGATATCACCAAGCAACGGCACCTTTTCGGTCACATTTTCCTTCTTGGTGATATAAACGCCGCCGATAACCACGGTACCGCCATTTTCCACGAGTACGTTGGTCTCGACCGTAGCGGTCTTGATCGGCGGGTTGCCAAGCACTGCGCGTGTCCAGTCCGGCTCTTCCTTCTTGACCACCAGCAACATGCGAACGCTACCTTCGGGCGTAATCTGCGGTGTCGCTTCCAGTGAAAGAGCTGCGGTCTTGAATGAGACGTTCTGGGTTGCCACACCACCACCGGCAACAGTCGTCACATAGGGAATTTCCGTACCATCCTGAATCTTTGCCTTCACATTATTCGCGGTAATGACGCGCGGACTGGATACGATCTTGCCGATACCGTCCGTTTCCAGAGCCGCAAGCTCAAGATTAAGAATTCTCGTCAGCGAAGCATTGAATAGCGAGAACGCTAGCGATCCGCCGACATTGGTAAAGGATGGGAGATTGACACCGACCGTATTGTTGGTTACCTGACCGGACGGAGAATACGAACCACCGCCGGAATAGATGCCGCTACCGCCAACCTGGGTACCGCCGGCACGCGCGCTCAGGAAATTCATTCTGACGCCAAGGTCGCGGTTGAAAGTATCGCTGGCCTCTACCACCCGTGCCTCGATCAATACCTGACGTACACCAATGTCGATCGCTTTGATAAACCGGCGAATCTCCTCGAGCTTGCTCGGAATGTCATTGACGAACAGGAGATTGGATTGCGGATCGGCCACCGCATTGCCGCGCTTGCTCAGAATTCGCTGAGCCTGTCCTGGAATAGCCTGCTGCCCGACCGGAGCCAAACCGGCGAGAAGACGTGCCACATCGCCAGCCTTCTGGTAATTCAATACGAACTGCTCCAACTGGATTGGCTCAAGTTCGCTGATCTGTTGCCGCGACTCGAAGTCCAGTTTCTCGCGCGTAGCAAGCTCATCACGCGGGGCAATCATCATGATGTTGCCCTTCTTGCGCATGTCCAGCCCCTTTTGCTGGAAGATGATGTCGATTACCTGGTCGGCCGGCACATCCTTGAGGACCAAAGTCGTCGTTCCCGTAACCGTTTCGCTGATGACAGCATTAAGACCCAGTTCCTCGGCCATCAAGCGGAGCAATGCCCGCACGTCACCGTTCTGGTAATTGATGCTGACACGCGGCCCCTGATAACCCGTCTTGGTGCCCTGCACCAGCTTGTTCGGATCTTCGACGATGCGCTTGACCTCGACCACGAACTGGTTTTCGCTCTGGTAGGCGTTGTGCTCCCACAAGCCCTGCGGGGAAATGGTCATCCGCACGTTCTCACCAAAGGCCTTGGTTTCGACAGAGGTCACCGGTGTTCCGAAATCCGTTACGTCCAGTTTTCGACGCAGATTATCGGGAACCGAAGTTTTCACGAAATCGACCACCAAATTCTTGCCCTGCTGGCGAATGTCGATACCGGTACCCGCATCGCTCAAGTCGACGATGATGCGCGCCTCGCCATCCTTCCCGCGCCGGAAAGTCACATCCTGCAAGGCATGACGCTTGCCGACGGCGGACTCCTCTGTGAAACGGGTCACGCGCTGTGCCAGGGACTCGGAAACCGCGGGGACTGGCGCCAGAACAACATAGAGCGCCTTGCCATCGATGCGCGTGGTGTAGTTCATCCCTCGCGTCAAATTGAGAACCAAGCGCGTACGGCCGCCAACCTCGACGACATTGACACTCTGCAAATCCCCTTCCTTGAGCGCCAGGCTGTTTTTGCCCAAACCATTCGCAGTCGACGGGAAATCAAAGGCAATTTTTGCCGGCTTGGCGACACTGAATCCGGTAGGAGGGGCCGCAAGTGGCTCCTTGAAATCGATTCTGATGGCAATATCCGTTCCCTGTGGAGCGGCATTGATCGCCTCAATCGAATTTACGGCGGCCGTCTGCGCCGAAAGCGGACCAGCCAAGGCAAGGCAGGTCGCCGCAACAGCGGCCATCGCGTAGTTGATAAATTTCATTTCTTGCTTCCCTCCTTGCCCTGCAGATACAAAGAACTCGTGCGTTCGCTCCAGTCACCCGCAGAATCCTGAATCAATTCGCGCAATACCACTTCCTTGTCAGTGATTTGCGTCACCATGCCGAAGTCAAGACCGACATACTCCCCCACCTTGACCTGTTTAACCTTGTCTTCAACCTGAATCACGGCGATCGGGCGCCGGTTGACGTTCAGGTAGCCGATCATCTTCAGAGACTCGACCGGATATTTCTCAAGCAAGCTGTTGCGCAGCTCCCGCGCCTCAAAATCCGGCTGGAACACACCGCTATTGCCCGCAGCCTGCTTGTTTTTGGATTCCGGCTCGATCTTGCCCGGCTTGAATGGATCCAGCAGCGCCTCGACATCGTAGGGAACTGGCTGATAGGGCTTGACTTCGGGCAATTTGGGTACGTTGCCACGCATGTCCTTGGTGCTGTCCGCCATCCACTGCTTGAGATCTTCGTGGTCACCGCCCGAACAGGCCCCCAGGGCACCACAGAGTGCGACGAGCATTAATCGCTTCACTTCTTCGCTCCTTGCGCTGCCTTCTTCTGCCTGGCGACCTCTTCCTCGTCCAGGTAACGGAAAGTCTTGGTTGTCGCATCGAGTGCCAGCACGCCATCCTTGCCGGGAACTATCGAGATATTGTTGAGGGTCACGATGCGCGGCAACTTGGCGATATCAGCAGCAAATGCCCCGAAGTCATGGTAGCCCCCATTGATCTTGACGGCGATCGGCAACTCGGCATAGAAGTCCTTGACCTGCTCCGCCCCGGGGCGGAAGAGGTCAAACTGGAGGCCGCGCCCCAAACCTGCCTGGTTGACTTCGATCAGCAATGCTTCGATCTCCGACTTGTTGGGCAATTGCTTGAGCAGGGCACCAAAGGAGCGATCGATTTCGGCGAGCTGTTCAATATACAAGTCCAGATTGACCGCTTGGCGCTTCTTGTCCAGATATTGCTGCTTCAGGGTCTCCTCTTCCTTTTGCTTGCCCTCCAGTTCGGCAAGCTGGTCGCTCCAGAGAAACCACCAACCAGCAAGCAACAGCGCGGCGAAGAGACCGAGCAACATGGTCAGCTTGGGAATCAGCGGCCAGGCACCCGGATCGTTCGGATTCAGGTAACGAAAATCATCGGCGATTGCCTGAAAATCGATCTTGGGAGTTGAAGTGGTCTTGGCTTTCATTTCTTGCCCTTCCCATCATCAGGCTTGGTACGCGTCAGCGTGAAATTCATCGCGAACTCGTTGCTCCGGCGTCCGTTGAGAACGACCGCCTTGACTTCGACCAACTGCGGATTCTCCAACCAGGGCGACGCTTCGAGATTGCGCATCAAGGCCGAGACGCGCGCATTGGATTGAGCGTAGCCGGTGATGTTTACCTTGGCGCCTTCCTGCTTCAGAGACTTGAGGTAAACGCCTTCCGGCACCTGCTTGACAAGCTCCGTCAACAGATAAACCGTTTCGCCCCGGTCACGCTGCAGGTCTTCGATAACCTGCTTGCGGGAAAGCAGCGCCTGGGTCTGTTCCTTGAGCCGCTTGATCTGGTCGATCTGTTTATCCAGAACCGCAATCTCGCGCTTGAGGAAATCGTTCGCGTCGTTCTGGCTGCTGATATAGCCATTGATGATGGTATAGCCAAGAAAAACCACCAGTGCGGCCAAGGCGGCAACACCGCCCAACATGAGATAGAACTGCTGGCGTTTTGCCTTGCGGGCCTCTTCGCGGTGAGGCAGGAGGTTAATGCGAATCATGATGGATCAAACCTCCGCAAGGCCAGGCCACAAGCCACCATCAGCGACGAGGCATCGGCGAGCAAGTTTTTCGCCCGAACGCGGTCCGAGAGCACCATGTTGGCAAACGGGTTGGCGATCAGCGTGCTGACCTGGGTGCGTGTTGCGACGACCTCATCGACACCGGGAATCACCGCACAGCCACCCGCCAGAACAATATGGTCCACCTGGTTGTACTGGGTCGAGGTAAAGAAGAACTGCAGGGCACGAGAAATTTCAAGGGCCAGATTCTCCATGAACGGCGCCAGCAATTCCGCTTCGTAACCCTCGGGAAGACTGCCGGCGCGCTTGGCAACTTCGGCCTCCTCGTAAGTCATCCCGTAATGCCGGGCGATATCCTGAGTAAGTTGCCCACCGCCGAAGGCCTGCTCACGGGCATAAACCTGCTGGCCATTGCGCAGAACCGTCAGGCTCATCACATTGGAGCCGGCATCGATCAGAGCCACCGTCTGGTTCTTGCCACCCTCGGGAAGTTGCCGTTCAATCAACTCGAAAGCCGCCAAGGACGCCAGCGACTCGACATCGACGACGACCGCGCTGAGCCCCGCCGCATCGGCTACCGCGACGCGATCCTCGACCCGGTCCTTCTTCGAGGCAGCAATCAGCACCTCGAGTTCGTCAGGCACGGACGGCGCCGGGCCAATCACCTGGAAATCCAGATTGACCTCGTCAATGGCGAACGGGATGTATTGATTGGCTTCCGACTCAACCTGAATTTCAAGCTGATCGTCGCGCAGCCCTGCAGGAACGATGATCTTCTTGGTGATCACCGCCGAGCCGGGCAACGCCATCGCGACATTCCGCGTGGACGTACCCAGGCGCTTCCAGGCCCGCTTGACGGCATCGACGACGCCATCCAGATTGGCGATATTGCCATCCGACACCGCATCTTTCGGCAACACCTCGATGGTGTAACGCTCGACACGGTAACCCTCTTTCCCGTTGGCGGTCAGCTCGACCAGCTTGACAGCCGAGGAGCTGATGTCCAGCCCCAACAACGGACGCGCCTTGGGATTAAACAACGCTGAGATATCGAAGCCCACCAGACCCCCAAAAAGTCCTTACAAAATGCGATGTTAGGCAAAACAACCAATAATTTGGTTTAGATGCTAGCAACAACCACCCGGCATGTAAAGCGTTTTCACGGGCTGTTTACGCAACAGCGTATAATCCGCGCAACGCCATTCTTACCGACCCCACGACCTTGTCTTCTCTCCCTCTGGCCACCCGTATCGTCCTGTCCCCGCTGATCGTTTTGCTCGGCCTTGTCGCCATCGGCATTGCACTGGCCATGATCATTCTCGCGCTCGCCTATCCCAACCTGCCATCACTGGAAGTGCTCACGGATTACCGTCCAAAGATCCCCTTGCGCGTCTATACCAGCGATGGACACCTGATCGGTGAATTCGGCGAGGAACGACGGGCTGTCGTCAGCATACAGGATGTTCCGCCGGTCATGAAGCAAGCCATTCTCGCAGCCGAGGACGATCGCTTCTATCAGCACGGTGGCGTCGACTACATGGGAATTTTGCGCGCTGCGGCCGCCAACCTGGCTGGGGGCGGAAAACGCCAGGGGGCATCGACCATTACCCAGCAGGTTGCCCGCAACTTCTTCCTCTCCGGTGAGAAGACCTATACGCGCAAGCTCTACGAAGCCCTGCTATCGTTCAAGATCGAAAACAATCTGAGCAAGGACCAGATTCTCGAACTCTATATCAACCAGATATTTCTCGGGCAGCGCGCCTATGGATTCGCTGCCGCCGCCCAGATCTACTTCGGCAAGCCGCTAAAGGACATCTCCATTGCCGAGGCAGCCATGCTCGCCGGCCTGCCGAAAGCCCCCTCGGCCTACAACCCGATCGTCAATCCCAAGCGTGCAAGAATCCGGCAGCAATATGTATTGCGCCGCATGCACGACCTGGGCTACATCACCGACGAGCAGCACGAATCCGCCCTGAAGGAGCCGCTGGTGGTCAAGCGCGAACTGGCGGACTACGCGGTCCACGCCGAACATGCCGCGGAAATGGCACGCCAGATCACCGCCGAGCGCTTCCCCGAGGACGTCTATTCACGGGGACTCAAGGTCTACACCACGCTCGTCAAGGGCGAGCAGGAAGCCGCCTATCTCAGTCTGCGCCGGGGAGTCATGGATTACGACCGCCGCCACGGTTACCGGGGTGCCGAGTCTTATCTCGACATGAAGGACATCAGCTCGGATCAGGACGAAGCGATCGACGAGGCGTTGCAGGACATTGCCGATACCGGCGACCTGATCCCCGCGCTGGTACTGGCGGCCGACGCCAAACAGATCCGCGCCTACCGCAAGGGGGGCGAAATCGTCACGCTGACCGGCGACGCCATGAAATTCGCCGCCAGGATGCTCGACGACAAGGCGCCACCCAACAAGCGCATCAAGCGCGGTGCCATCATCCGCCTGCAGAAGGATGAAAAGGGTGGCTGGCAGATCAGCCAGCTGCCCGACGTGGAATCGGCGTTCGTTGCGGTCAACCCGCAGGATGGTGCAATTCGTGCCCTGGTTGGCGGCTTCGACTTCAACCGCAACAAGTTCAATCACGTGACGCAGGCCTGGCGGCAGCCCGGCTCCAGCTTCAAGCCCTTCATCTATTCGGCGGCGCTCGAAAAAGGCTTTCACCCGGGCACCATCATCAATGACGAGCCGATTGTGATTTCGGCCAGCCAGACCGGCTCGCAAGCCTGGGAGCCGCACAACTACGACGGCAAGTACGAAGGTCCGATGAAGATGCGGATGGCGCTGGCCAAATCGAAGAACATGGTGTCGATCCGCATCCTGCAATCCATCGGCACGCATTACGCACAGGACTACGCAAGCCGCTTCGGCTTCGACCCCGAGAAGCATCCGCCCTATCTGACCATGGCCCTTGGTGCGGGATCGGTCACGCCCTGGCAGATGGTGACCGCTTACTCCGTGTTCGCCAACGGCGGCTACCGGATCAAGCCCTTCGTCGTGCGTGAAATCCGCGACGAGAACAACCAGGTCATCGCCCGCTCGGCAGAAGTGCCGGCCGGCGAGGAATCGATCCGCGCCATCGATCCGCGCAATGCCTTCATGATGGACAGCATGCTGCGCGACGTCACCATCTACGGCACCGCCGCCAAGGCTTCGGTCGCCCTCAAGCGCCAGGATCTGGCCGGCAAGACGGGAACCACCAACGAATATGTGGACGCCTGGTTCTGCGGCTACCAGATGACGGTCAGCGCCTGCGCCTGGGTCGGCTTCGACCAGCCGAAAAAGCTGGGCGACAAGGAAACCGGCGGCGCCGCGGCGTTGCCGATCTGGATCGGCTACATGGGCCGCGCCCTCAAGGATCTGCCGATGCAGACGCCGCCGATGCCGGAAGGCATCACCGCGTTCGGCAGCGGCCGCGAGCGCACCTACATCTACAGCGAGAACGTCGTCAAGGAAGCGCCGCCGGAGGAGGAGGGTTCCGAAGGCATACCATCATCGGTGGTCGACCCGGGGCACCTCCCGCCACCTTCGGACTGATCAGTCCAGTCGCACAGCCTCGCCGGCCTGTTGGCTGGCGAGCGTCGACAGCTTTTCCAGCAATTCGGCGCCATCGCGCGTGTCGCGCCAGACCGCTCCGTCCCAGCGAAAATGAAAGCCGCCGGCACGGGCCGCCACCCAGATCTCGCGCGCCACGCCGTGGCGATTGACGATGATCTTGCTGCCGTCGGCGAACTCGATTTCCAGCACGCCACCGGCCGCCAGCTCGAAGTCGACATCAGCGCCACAGGCCTCCAGCGCCGCTTCGATGCGGGCCAGAACACCGTCGGCCAATGTGTTGAATTCCTTGTCATCCATCGTGTGCTACCATCCAATTTTTACTGACCGGTCCGTCATTAATGTCCCGCATCGTTGCCGCGCTCCTGACGTTCTGCCTCGCCGCCTGCGGCATGCGGGGTCCCCTGGAAATGCCGCCCGGGCCGCCGCCGGAACCCTTGTTCGGCAACCCGAAGCCGGCGCCGGCAGCGCCTCCGGCAACCAAGGCCGCCCCTGCTGCGGGCGATGTTAGCACGGACCAAAAGACCAGCCCCCAATGAGCCACTTCACCCTCCAGCAAGGCGTCCTGCACGCCGAATCCGTCGCCCTGCCCGACATTGCCGAGCAATTCGGGACGCCGGCCTACATATATTCCCGCAGCGCACTCGAAGCTGCATTGCAGGAATTCCTCGATGTCCTGAACGCCCACCCGGTCGGCACCGACGCACTGGTCTGCTACGCCGTCAAGGCCAACTCCAACCTCGCCATTCTCAACCTGTTCGCCCGCATGGGTGCCGGTTTCGACATCGTTTCCGGCGGCGAACTCCAGCGCGTGCTGGCCGCCGGCGCCGACCCACGGAAAATCGTCTTCTCCGGCGTCGGCAAGACGGCGGCCGAGATGAAGCTGGCGCTCGACACCGGCATCCTCTGCTTCAACATCGAATCGCCGGCCGAACTGGAACGCCTGAACGAAGTCGCCGGCCAGTGCGGCAAGCGGGCGCCGGTCAGCCTGCGCGTCAACCCGAACGTCGATCCGAAAACCCATCCCTACATCTCGACCGGCCTCAAGGAAGCCAAGTTCGGTGTCGCCTACGACGACGCGCTGGCCCTTTACCGCCGTGCCGCCGCGCTGCCCAATATCGAGGTAGCCGGCATCGACTGCCACATCGGCTCGCAACTGCTCGACCCGTCGCCCTTCGTCGAGGCGCTCGAGCGCATTTTGGCCCTTGTAGACCAGTTGACCGCGGAAGGCATCCGCATTCACCACATCGACCTCGGCGGCGGCCTCGGCATCAAGTACAAGGATGACGAGGTGCAGCCGACGGTCGCCTCCTACCTGAACCCGCTGCTCGACAAACTGGCCGGGCGCGGCCTCAAGGTCGTGCTCGAACCCGGCCGCCGCCTGGTCGGCAACGCCGGCCTGCTGCTCACCCGCGTCGAATTCCTGAAACCGGGCGAGGGCAAGAATTTCGCCATCGTCGATGCGGCAATGAACGACCTCAAGCGGCCGGCGCTCTACGAGGCGTGGCACGACATTCTGCCGGTGACGCCGCACGCCGGCGAAACCCGCGTCTACGACGTCGTCGGCCCCGTCTGCGAAACCGGCGACTTCCTCGGCCTAGCGCGCCCACTGTGCCTCGCTGCCGGCGATCTGCTGGCGGTCATGTCGGCCGGTGCCTACGGGATGGCGATGGCCTCCAACTACAACACGCGGCCGCGCGCCGTCGAGGTCATGGTCGATGGCGATCAGGTACACCTGATCCGGCGCCGCGAAACGGTCGCCGAACTCTACGCCGGCGAACAGCTCCTGCCGGCATGAAGCGCGGCGCCCTGCTGCTTGCGGCCGCATTGCTGGCCGCCGCCTGCGGCGAGAAACCAGCCGAGAAAAAGGGCGCGCCGCCGACCCTGATCACGACCACCCAGGCGCAGGTCATGCCGCTGGAAATCGGCGAGCGGACGCTGGGCACGCTGGAAGCGGTCAACGACCCGAAGATCGGCGCCGAAATCGCCGGCAAGGTCGTCAAGGTCACCGCCCGCACCGGTGAAACGGTCGTCAAGGGACAGTTGCTGGCGCAGATCGACCCGACCGACGCCGGGCATCAGGTCAATGCCGACAGCGGTGAAGTCGCCCGTCTCGAAGCGCTGCTCCTCCAGCAGGAACGGGTGCTGGCCCGGCAGAGCGAACTGGTGCAGAAGAGTTTCATCTCGAAGAACGCCCTCGACGAGGCCACCGCCCAGCGCGACGCCCTGAAGAACCAGCTGGCCAGCGCCCGGGCCCGCGCCAACCTGTCGCGCAACGCCCTCGACAAGACGCGCGTCGTCGCTCCCCTGGCCGGAATCATCGAAACCCAGGTGGTCGCCCCCGGCGACTACGTCAAGGTTGGCGACCCGCTGTTCCGGATGGTCTCCAACGCCCGCCTGCGCGCCAACCTGCCGTTCCCGGAAAGCGCCGCGACGCGCCTCCAGATCGGCCAGCCGGTGCGCCTCTCCAGCCCCCTGTCGCCCGGGGAAGCCATCTCGGCGGTCGTCGAGGACATCCGCCCGACCGTCGGCGACGGCAACCGCGCGCTCGAAGTCATCGCCCGGCTCGACAATCCCGGCCCGCTGAAGGGCGGCGGCTCGGTCGATGCCGTCGTCGTCACCGGCCGGCGCGAGCAGGCAGTGGTCGTTCCCGAGCAGGCCGTCGTCCTGCGGCCGGCCGGCAAGGTCGTCTACCTGATCGCCGACGGCAAGGCCAAGCAGCAGATCGTCGAGGTCGGCAGCAAGCAGCGCGGCCTGATCGAGATCACCGGTGGCCTGCAGGGCGGCGAAACGGTCGCCCTCGACGGCGCCGGCTTCCTCAGCAACGGTGCTGCGGTCAACGTCAAGGAAACGCCGAAAACCACCGCCGCCCCGCCGGCCGCCGCGAAGCCGCAATGACCCTGCCCGAGCTGTCGATCAAGCGCCACGTGCTGGCGTGGATGCTGAGCGCGGTGCTCGTGCTGTTCGGCGTCATCAGCTTCGACCGGATCGGCATGGACCGCTATCCGTATATCGAATTTCCGGTCGTCTCGATCACGACGACGCTCAAGGGCGCCAACCCGGACATCGTCGACGCCTCGGTGACCAACATCATCGAAAGCTCGGTCAATTCGACGCCGGGCATCGAGCACATCCAGTCCACGTCGTCGCCCGGCGTCTCGGTGATCGCCATCACCTTCAACCTCGAAAAGAAGATCGACGTCGCCTTCAACGAGGTCCAGGCCAAGGTCAACCAGGTGCTGCGCCGCCTGCCCAAGGACGCCGACCCGCCGGTCGTCGCCAAGGTCGAAACCAACGCCCAGCCGATCATGTGGCTGGCCCTGCAGGGTGACCGCACGCAGCAGCAGTTGAACCAGTACGCCATCAACGTACTGAAGAAGCGCCTGGAAACCATCGACGGCGTCGGCGAAGTGCGGCTCGGCGGGCGCCGTGACCGCACCATCCGTGCCGAACTGTGGCCGGCGCGCATGGCGGCGTTCGGCGTCACCGCGCAGGACATCAACGACGCCTTCGCCCGCGAACACGTTCAGATGGCCGGCGGTTTCGTGGTCGGCGAAAAGACCGAAAGCCTGGTCAAGCTCGACCTCGAATTCCATTCGATCGATGCGCTCAAGCAGATGGTGATCGGCTGGAAAGCCGGCGCACCGATCCGCCTGCAGGATGTCGCCGAGGTCATCGACGGCCTCACCGACAACCGCCAGCTTGCCCGCTTCAACGGCGAGACGACGATCGGCCTCGGCATCGTCAAGGTCACCAACACCAACACCGTCGCCATCGTCGACAAGGTCAAGGCAAAGCTGGAAAACGAGCTGCGCCCGCAACTTCCGCCCGGCCTGCAGCTGCATGTCGTGTCGAACGACGCGGTGTTCATCCTCGAGATCGTCAATGCGCTGAAGGAGCACCTGGTCGAGGGCACCCTGCTCGCCGCACTGGTCGTCTGGCTCTTCCTGCAATCGGTACGGGCGACCATCATCGTCGCGCTGGCCATTCCGGTGTCGCTGATGGGCGCCATCGCGGTCATCTACTTCTTCGGCTACACGCTCAATTCGCTGACCCTGCTCGGCCTCCTGCTGCTGATCGGCGTCGTCGTCGATGACGCCATCGTCGTCCTCGAGAACATCTTCCGCCACCGCGAGGAACTCGACGCCGATCCCGTGTCTGCTGCGGTCAACGGCGCCAACGAGGTCGTTTTCGCGGTCATCGCCGCAACGCTGGCGCTGGTCTCGATCTTCGCCCCGGTCATTTTCATGAGCGGCATCATCGGCCAGTTTTTCCGCTCCTTCGCCGTCGTCGTCACCTTCGGCGTGCTGGTTTCGCTGTTCGTTTCGCTGACCCTGACGCCAATGCTCTGCTCGCGCTTCCTGACCATGCGCGAACACGGCCAGCACCACAACCGCTTCCTGGCCGCCATCGAACGCGGCTTCCAGCGTCTCGACGCCTTCTACCGCCGCCTGCTCGCCCGCGCCCTGGCGCGTCGCTGGACCGTGGTCCTGCTGACCCTACTCACCGTCGCCTCCAGCGCCTTCTTCTTCGCCAATGTCGGCAAGACCTTCGCGCCGGAACAGGACGAGGGCCGCTTCCTGGTCTATCTGCGAGCGCCGCTCGGCTCGTCGATCGACTACACCGACTCGCGGCTGCGGATGGTCGAGGCCGTGCTCAACGAGCATGACGAAATCGTCACCGAATTCGCCCTGATCGGTCTCGGCAGCGCCGGCCAGGTCAACCAGGGCACGGTCGTCGCCCGCATGGCGCCGCGCAACGAACGGCGCATCAGCCAGCAGGACTTGCTGCCCATCCTGCGCGAAAAGCTGGCCCAGATCCCCGGCGCCCGCGTCTTCGCCGCCCCCTACCCGATGGTCCAGGGCCAGCGCGGCGAGCCGCTGCAGTTCGTACTGAGCGGCGAGAACCTGGCCGAAGTCGGCCGCCTCGGCCGCGAACTGCAAGGCAAGCTGGCCGCCGAACCCGGCCTTGGCGGGCGCATCGACACCGACCTCCAGCTCGACCTGCCGCAACTCGTCTTCCAGCCCGACCGCCTGCGCATCGCCGCGGCCGGGCTGACCACCGGCGACGTCGCGGCGGCCATCAACATGCTGACCGGCGGCATCGACATCGCCAAATACAACGACGAACCGGGCGACGGCCAGCGCTACGACATCCGCGTCAAGGGCCGCGAGGGCGAATTCACGCAACCGGCCGACCTCGCGAAGATCTATCTGCGCAACAAGGAAGGCAAGCTGGTGCGCCTCGATTCGGTCGCCAGCTTCAATGAAACGCTGGGCCCCGCCGTCATCGGCCGCTTCGACCTGCAATACGCCGCCACCTTCTTCGCGACACCGACCATCCCGCTCGGCGAAGCGGTGCAGAAGGTGCGGTCGTTCGCCGACGACCTGCCGCCGGGCTACCAGATCAAGCTGATCGGCCAGGCCGAGGAATTCGCCAAAACTACCAAGTACATGACCTTCGCCTTCGTCTTGGCGATGGTGCTGCTCTACATGGTGCTGGCCAGCCAGTTCGACTCCTTCCTGCAGCCTTTCATCGTCATGCTCGCCCAGCCGCTGGCCATCATCGGCGGCGTCGCCGCGCTGTGGGCGACCGGCCAGACACTCAATATCTATTCGATGATCGGCCTCGTCCTGCTGATCGGCCTGGTCGCCAAGAATTCGATCCTGCTCGTCGACCTGACCAACCAGCGCCGTGCCGGCGGCATGGGCATCGACGACGCGCTGAACGACGCCTGCCCGATCCGCATGCGCCCGGTGCTGATGACCTCGGCCACGGTCGTCCTCGCCCTGGCGCCCGCCGCGCTCGGTTTCGGCGCCGGCGCCGAAACCAACCAGCCGCTGTCGATTGCCGTCATCGGCGGCATGATCTCGTCGACGCTGCTGACCCTGGTTGTCGTACCGGCGGTCTATTCGCTGGTCGAGAACTATCTGGCGCGGCGCAAGGAAACGCCGGAAGGTCACCGCCAGGTAGTCTAAAATTAAAAACTTGGTGGCAGACCGCGGCCTGTTGCGGTCGACCGCATTTTTTTTGGCAAAAACCATGGATCTCAACAGCCTCACCGAATTGCTGGGTGACAAGACGACGATCGCGCTCGCCGGCCTGATCGTCGGCGTACTGTTCGGTATCTGCGCCCAGCGCTCGCGCTTCTGCCTGCGCTCGGCGGTCGTCGAATTCTGGAACCGGCAAGGCACTGCAAAACTGGCCATCTGGCTTTTCGCCTTCTCCTCAGCCATCGTCGCCACCCAGCTATTCATCACCCAGGGCTGGCTCGACGTCGGCCAGGCGCGCCAGCTTTCGGCGGCCGGCAGTCTCTCCGGTGCCCTCGTCGGCGGCCTGCTGTTCGGCATCGGCATGATCCTGGCGCGTGGCTGCTCGTCACGCATGCTGGTGCTCGCCGCCAACGGCAACCTGCGCGCCCTGCTCACCGGGCTGATCTTCGCGGTCACCGCCCAGGCCTCGCTGAGCGGCGTACTATCGCCGGCCCGCACCTGGATTTCCGGCCTGTGGACCATCGAAGGCGGCGCCGCCCGCGACCTGCTCGCCACCTTTCACCTCGGCCACTACGGCGGCCTTGTCTTCGGCCTCGTCTGGCTCGCCACCGCCATCCATTTTGCCCAGCGCGCCCGGATTAGCCGGCGCGAGTGGCTGGGCGCCGTCGGCGTCGGCATCATGATCGCCCTCGCCTGGCTGCTGACCTACCGGATCGGTTCGCAGTCCTTCGAGATCGTCCCGGTGCAGAGCCTCAGCTTCACCGGCCCGTCGGCCGACATGCTGATGCTCGTCCTGTCACCCCCCGGCCAGCCCTGGGATTTCGACATCGGCCTGGTGCCCGGAGTCGTCCTCGGTTCCTTCCTCGCCGGGCTGTGGGGCAAGGAACTCAAACTGGAAGGCTTCAAGGACGGCCACAGCATGCGCCGCTACATCGCCGGCGCGCTGTGCATGGGTTTCGGCGGCATGCTGGCCGGCGGCTGCGCGGTTGGCGCCGGCGTCTCCGGCGCCTCGGTCTTCGCCCTCACCGCCTGGCTGGCGCTGATCGGCATGTGGCTGGGCGCCGGCCTGACCGACCGCTGGGTCGACCGGCCGCAGCGCTACCAGGAAAAGCAGGCCCTCCAGACCTGAATCGCAGAGGTTTCGGGAAGCCTGGGCACAGCGCTGCCACGGGTCATGCGATATGATTTGCCTGTCTGCACCGGACTTTCCCGTAGCACCCCGCATCCGGCTCAAGCCCGGCGGTCGCACCGTGAAGCAACCACCAAACCGTTTCCACTCCTCCCAATGGCCAGCTCCGTTCACTACCTGCTTGATACCAATGCCGTCCTGCAAGAGCCGGAAGTTCTGGCGGCGGCCCGCCAGCGCAAGCTGCTCATCCCCAAATCGGTCCTCGCCAAGCTCGCGACGCTGAACCGCGAGCACAGCCGCAAGGTCGTCGGTGCGCTGGTTAACGATGCCATCGCGGCAGGCGCCGAAGTCGTCGAGACACCGCCGCACATCCACTGCGAACCCCTGGCCGCTGATCTGGCTGCGCATCGGCTGACGCCGAGTGCGATGGAAGTCGCCCGCACGGCCATTGGTCTGGCCGAGGGCGGCAAGGCAGTCACCGTCGTCACGCTCGACAAGCCACTCGGTAATTTTCTGGCGACACGCAAGATCCGCTCGCTGCCTCCTGCGGCTTTTCTCGAAGAAGGGAAATCGGAAACTGCGGATGCCGCCCTGCTGACTTCGGCCAAATCCTACGCCGCCGGGCGCAATCGCTACCTGGCGATCAATGCGACGGTCGGCGTACTCGGCGCGCTGGGGGCCGGCATCGTCTATTTCAACGCCGCCTACCTGCTGAGCACCATCTCGGTCTGGGGAACGGCCGTCGTCCTGCCGCTGCTCGGCGTGCTGCTGTTCTGGTATCGCCAGCGCTACCGCCTGTCCTACGGCGTGTTCGAGTTCCTGGTCGGCGTCATGATGGCCTACTTCGTTTTCCTGCCGTCGTTCGACTTGAAGACGCTGGGCGTCATCCAGGGCTTGCAGATTCTTGGCGGCCTGTATGTCATGGTGCGCGGGCTCGACAACGTCGGCCAGGGCATCGAGGAAGGGACAAGGCTGGAAACCCTCTGGAATCGCCTCTTCGAGGAAGAATAGGCCTGGACCGGCGCGACGAGCCGAAAAAAAGCCCGCCGGAGCGATCCGACGGGCTTTTTGGCTTCGCGGGGTTCAATGCGGGAAATACATCTTCGCCTTGTCCAGCTTGTAGGTCCACGGCAAACCGGCATTCTTCCAGCCGTTGACCGTGCGCTGGCCGGCCTTGGGGCCGTCCTTCGCGGTATCGCCCTCGACGCCCTCGGTGATGCTGTAGACGCGCGTGAAGCCGGCCATCTGCAAACGATCCTGCGCCTTGGAGCTGCGGTCGCCGGAGCGGCAAATCAGGATCACCGGCGCATCCTTGCCGAGGCCCATTTCCTTCATGCGGCGCTCGATTTCCGGCACGAAATCCTGGTTCGGTTCGAGCTTGTACATGAAACGCTTGTCGTCCCAGTCGCTCATGATTTCCGGGTGTTCGACGAAAGGCACGAGCGCGTCGGCATCGCCCGGCCAGCCGACGTACATGGCTTCGGCCCGGGTACGGACGTCGAAGAAGGCGACCCCTTTCGGGTCCTTTTTCTTCATGTCATAGGCCTGCTGTGGCGTCAGGTAGAGTGCCAGCTTGCTGCGTTTGACTTCCGGCAGGGCGGCCCAGTCGGTGCTGCCCGGCGCCCAGTCGGCGGCGTTGGCGAAGGTGGCGGCGAACAACAGGCCGCCCACCAGCAGCGGCTTGCGAAAAACGTTCTTCATCATGCCATCCCCGGATTGTTGTCGACGCCCTTTAGCTTCGGCAGGTTGAGGCTGACCGGCTTGACCGTCTTGATGTCGCGCAGGTAGGTGGCGACGACGTCCCAGATCGGCTCGCCGGCGTTCTTCGCCTCTTCGGAAACCGGCGCCCAGCCGGCGACCTTGTAGGTCTTCGCCGGGTCGATCGGCTGCCCCTTGAGCATCATGTTCTGGATGCGCGCGCCCATCTTGGCAGTCGGGTCGCAGGTGTATTGCAGGCCGCCGACGCGCACCATGTCGCCGCCCTGCTGGTAATACGGATCGGGGTTGAAGAGGTTGTCGCAGACGTCTTCGAGCACGGTCTTGATCATCTCGCCGCTCATGTTGGTCACCGTCGTCCACGGATAGGTGATGGCGGTCTGGTCAAGGACGTGCTCCATCAGGATCGGCTGCCCCGGGAGCAGCGAGGTGCCCCAGCGGAAGCCGGGCGAGAAGGCGATTTCGGCGTCCTTCACTTTCATCAGCGCGTCGAGGATGACCTGGTCGAAGGTGCCGTTGAAGTTGCCACGACGGAACAGCGTGCCTTCGGTAACCGCCAGCTTTTCGTTGAGCTTCGCCAGGTAGGGCGCACGCGCCTTGTCGATCAGCGCCTGCATCGCCTTGTCGGCCGGCAAGAGGTTGGCGAAGACCGGCAGCAGCTTGTAGCGGAAGTCGGCGACCTTGCCGTTCTTCACGTCGAAATCGAGGACGCCGAGGAACTTGCCGTTGGAGCCGGCGTTGGTGACCAGCGTCTGGCCGCCGGGGTTCTTGACGACGACCGGCGCCGGCACCCCGTCGTGGGTATGGCCGCCCATGATGGCGTCGATGCCCTTGACCCGGCTGGCCATCTTGAGGTCGACGTCCATGCCGTTATGCGACAGGACGACGACGACCTGGGCGCCGGCGCTGCGGGCTTCGTCCACGGTCTTCTGCATGTTGTCTTCCTGGATGCCGAAGCTCCAGTTCGGCGTCTGCCAGCGCGGATTGGCGATCGGCGTGTAAGGGAAGGCCTGGCCGATGATGGCCACCGGCACGCCATTGATCTTCTTCATCACGAATGGCTTGAACACGGCATCGCCGAAATCGGTGGTCTTGACGTTCTGGGCGACGATGTCGATCTGGCCGGCAAAATCCTTTTCCTCGATTTCCTTGACCCGCGCTTCGCCGTAAGTCGATTCCCAGTGCAGGGTCATGACATTGACGCCGAGCGCCTTGCAGGCATCGACCATGTCCTGCGCGTTGCTCCACAGCGCGGTGCCGGAACCCTGCCAGGTGTCGCCGCCATCGAGCAACAGGGCGCCCGGGCGATTGGCCTTCATGCGCTTGACCAGCGTCGCCAGGTGGGCAAAGCCGCCGACCTTGCCGTAGGTCTCGGCGGCCTTCTCGAAATTGAGGAAGGTGAAGGCGTGCGCGTCGAGGGTGTCGGGCTTGATGCCGAAGCGCTTGAGGAACGCGTTGCCGACCAGGTGCGGCACCTGGCCGAACTGGTCGCCGAAGCCGAGATTGACGTTCGGCTCGCGGAAGTAGATCGGCAGCAACTGGGCATGGCAATCGGTGATATGCAGCAGGCTGACGTTGCCGAATTTCGGCAGGTCGTACATCTTCGCCGCGCCTTTTTCAGCCAGCGCGAAATCACTGTGCAGCGACATGCCGCCGGCGGCGGCGACAGCCATGACCTGGAGAAACTCCCGACGATTCATGCTCATGTTCATTCCTTGAAATTGAAATTTCGGCGAAGCCGAAAAAATGCCCGGCCAGTTTCCCGGCCGGGCCAATCACGCAAGTTCAGTCCTTGTTGACCGGGGATTCCGGATCCATCAGGAAGGCCACGACGTGGGTGATCTCCTCCGGGGTCAGCCAGTTGTGCAGGCCGAAACGCGGCATGTTGGTGCATGCGTTGAACGCGTTGGAGTTGTAGATCTTGTCGTAGGCATACTTGACGATATCGTCGGAATTGCCGCGCAGCTTGCCGAAATGGTGCAGGCTGGGGCCGATGGTGCCGTAGGCGACCTCCTTTGCTGCCAGTTGATGGCAGGCATAGCAGTTGCCGCCGCGCGGCGTCATCGGCGCATCCGGCTGGATGAAGCCGATGTGGCCGCCGCGGCCGTGGGCGGCGATCTTTTCGCCTTCCTGCCATTTGCCCATCAGCTTGCCGTCGACCGGATAGCGGATGGTCGCCTTTTGCGCCAGTTCGATTTTCTGGCGCACGGCCGCCGGCGGGTTGTCCTTGTACTGGCCGCACAGCCGCATCGCATCATCCTGTTCGATGCGGCTCATCCAGTATTTCGGGTTGTCCGGGCGGAAGGAATTGCGGAAGACCTGTTCCGCCTCGGCGGAGACGGGGTTTTTGGCAACGGCCTTGCCCGAAGGGGTTTTTTCCTGGGCCAGCACCGTCTGGGCCAACGCAGCGCACAAGGCTGCAAACACAATTTTTTTCATCGTCATCCCCTCAGCGCTTGATGCCCGGCGTTTCCATCACGGTGCCCGTCGCGTTCTTCTGCAGATACACCTGCAAGGCGACGATGGAATCGGACAGATATTTCGGTTCGGGGAAGCGGGCCTGGCGCATGCAGTCGATCAGGCGGCGCTCCATGGTCCACACCGCCCCCTGTGATACGCGATACGACGGCCAGGTCTTCATCGCCGTTCCGGCGCCTTCCTTGGTCGTCAGGTTGCCGAGTTCCTGCAGGCGGATACGCTTGCCATCCTGACCGTGGCAGATGGCGCAGGAGAAATCCTGCGGACCGGAGCGGCGGTAAAAGACATACTCGCCGATCTGGTACATCTTCTTCTCTTCCGGATGGGTGGCCGGCACATTGATCGGCATGCCGTTCGACTTGGCGCCGATGAAGGTGACCAGCGCCTCGATGTCGGACTCGGTGCCCGGACGCGAGAACCACTGTTTGGTCACGTCTTCCTGCTTGAAGCCCTGCAGGGTGACCATGCAATGGACGAGGCGCGACTCGACATCCATCACCTTGCCGGTGTCCTTGAAATAGCGCGGCAACTGGGCGTACGCGCCCTCCAGCTTGCCGGGTCCGAGACCGAAGTCGCATTGCTCGAGCGATGCATTTTTCGGACCGCGCTTCTCTGCCCACAACGCTGCGCCCTTGACTTCGAGCAGGTCGGCCGGGTTGCCGTCGGCCAGCGCCTCGCGGTATTTCGCCAGTTCGTCGGCGACCTTGCTGTCCTGTGCCACTGCGCTGCCGGCAAACGCCGCAACGACAGCCGCACCGACCAGCGTCCTGATAAAACGTTGGATCATTTCAACTCCTCCGGGGATTGGAAGCGGCGGCTGCGGTCGACGCCGCCTTGCCGCCGTTTTTCAGCCATCAGGCAATCGCTGCTTCGTCGGTACGGGTCTCGCCCTTGTTGTCCTTCCAGCTGACAACGATCTTGTCGCCCTTGGCGCCGCCCTTGAAGCGGAAAGCCAGGTAGGGGTTCTTCGAAACGGCGGTGCCGAACTCGGCGCCGAGGACGACGCGGTCGTTGTGCTTGGCGGTCAGTTCGGTAATGAACCAGGCTGGCACGATGGCGCCGGACGCATCCTTGCGCTGGCCGGTTTCCATTTCGTGGCTGATCAGGACTTTCACTTCGGTCACGCCATCCTTGTTGTTGGCGCGGATCTTCATCGGGTTTGCTGCCATGTAAATCTCCTTGAATTCTTTGAAAGTCGGGACCGCTTAGCCGCCGCAGCCACCCAGGGTGACCTTGATCTCTTTCGTAGCCATGAAGAACTTGCCGTCCGACTTGACCAGCGCGTAGACATTGGAGGTCTGGCCCATCTTGACGCGCGTCTGGACGTTGGCTTCGGTGCCTTCCGGCAGGGTGAAGCTGGCGGCCAGCGCGTTCGGGTTCTTCTCGATCAGGATGGCGACCATCGTGACGTTCGGCAGCGTCGAGCTGACGCCGACCGGCACGACGGCGCCGTTTTCGGCGATGTCCGGGCCGGTGACCTGGACGTCCTTGCTGTCGGCCGGGCTGCCGGCACCCAGGGCCTTCAGCGTATCGGCCATGCTCTTGGCTTCGAAGGCCGCCTTGTTCCAGTCGGCCAGGGCCATGCCCGGCTTGATGAGGCCGGCGGCGGCGAGAATGCCCAGGAGCGCAGCCCCGGAGCCCGATTTCAGTACGGTACGACGTTGATTGTTCATGACTTCTCCTCTCAAAAATCGATTACTTGGCACCGGCCATGATCCACTGCACCAGTGTCTTGATGTCTGCATCCTGCAAATGCGCGTTCGGCGGCATCGGCACTGAGCCCCAGACGCCCTGGCCGCCGTTCTTGACCTTGGCCACGAGGCGGCTTTCCGCATCCGGCTGGTCCTTGTAGCGGGCCTGCACCTCGTTGTAGCCGGGGCCGACGATCTTGTTGTTGACGCCGTGACAGGCCATGCAGCCGTTCTTGGTCGCCAGCTCCAGGGCCGGATTCGCTGCCGCGGCCGCCGGGGCGGCGGCTGCTGCACCGAGCGTCCTGGTGCCGCGTACCGGGCCGAAGGAACGGTTCTGGTCGGCCAGTTCGCCGTGCGCCGTACGCGCGTAGTCCGGCAGGGTAGAGCCGATCTGGACTTCGCTCTTGCAGTTCTTCATGCACGCCTTGTTGCTGGTGTCCGGCTTGCCGCCGTTGCCGATGCCACCTTTGGCGGCCGAGGCGCCCGGCCACATGCCGTGGTCGGTGGTCATGCCGTCGCGGTTGGGCAGTATTTTCTGGATATCGGCGATGTTCTTGTCAGAGAGCACGAAGTCGCTCGGCACCATTTCCGACAGGTTGAGCATGTAGGCGAGGATGGCGTAGACCTCGTCCGGCTTCAGCGACTTCGGCGCCGTCCACGGCATGGCGCGCTGGATGTAGTCGAATACCGTCGAGATCGTCGCCACCTTGGTGAAGGTCGTGCGCTGCGGCAGTTCGCCGGACGACAGGCCCTTGACGCGGCCGGTCTTCATGTCGTCCTTGGTGGTGCCGCCAACCAGCGGCGTGAACACCTCGTTCGACTCGCCGAAGGTGCCGTGGCAGGAGGCGCATTTTTCCTCGAACAGTTCCTGGCCCTTGTCCACCGAACCCGATCCCTTGGGCAGGCCCTTGAAGTCGGGGCGGACGTCGATGTCCCAGGCCTTCACTTCGGCCGGCGTCGCCTGGCGGCCGACGCCCTTGAAGTTGTCGAAGGCGACGGCTGCGGTCGACGCCCCGAAAAGGGCCAAAACGAGAATGGTCTTAGAGAACCTGAACATTGCTGACCTCCCCGCTTTCGATGACTTTCCAGGATTGAATTGCGTTGTTGTGATAGATCGACTTGGTGCCGCGCACCTTGCGCAGCTGGCCGTAGGTCGGCTGGACGAAACCGGTTTCGTCCATCGCCCGCGACTGCAGGATGGCCGGCTTGCCGTCCCACACCCAGTTGATGTTGAAGCGGGTCAGCGCCTTGTTCTGCACCGGGCCTTCGATGCGCGCGGTCTGCCAGTTGATGCCGCCGTCGAAGGAGACGTCGACCTGCTTGATGCGGCCGCGGCCGGACCAGGCGATACCGGAGACGTTGTAGAAACCCTTGTCGAGCAGCGTCTGGCCGCCGGAGGGGGTGGTGATGACCGACTTGCATTCCTGGATCGAGCTGTACTGGCGATGCAGGCCGTTGGGCAGCAGGTCGATGTAATGCACGGCCTCGTCCTTGGTCGCCCAGGGCTTGTCGCCGACTTCGATGCGGCGCAGCCACTTGACCCAGGATACGCCCTGCACGCCCGGCACGACCAGGCGCAGCGGGTAGCCGTTTTCCGGACGCAGCATTTCGCCGTTCTGGCCGTACGCGACCATCACTTCGCCGTTCTCGACCATTTCCATCGGGATGGTGCGGGTCATCGACGAGCCGTCGGCGCCTTCGGCCAGCACGTAGCGCGCCTTCTTGTAATCGACGCCGCAGTCATCCAGCAGTGTCTTCAGCGGCACGCCGGTGAATTCGGAGCAGGACAGCATGCCGTGCGTGTATTGCACGGTCGGTACCGCAACGTTGCCCCATTCGAGGCCGGTATTGGCGCCACACTCGATGAAGTGGATGCGCGATACCGGCGGCAGGCGCATCAGTTCGTCCATGGTGTAGACCTTGGGCTTCTTGAGCAGCGAGTCGTCGGAACCGTTCACCATCAGGCGGTGGCGCGACGGGTCGATGTCATGCCAGCCCTGGTGATGGCGCTCGAAGTGCAGGCCGGACGGCGTGATGATGCCGAACAATCCCTGCAGCGGCGCAAAGGAAACCGAAGCCCCGCCGACGCGCGCCAGGCCCGGCGACTCGCGACGGACCAGCTGGCTCTCGAACTTGGACGGCAAGCCGTAGGGGCGCATTGCCACCGGCTGGCCGAGGGTCGTCGTCCATTCCGGATTCTGCAGGATGTTGGGGTCGCCGTCGGCGGCGCGGGCCGCCAGCGGTGCCGCCAGTGCGGCTCCGGCGGCGAGGAAGCTCTTCCTCAGGAAATCTCGCCGCCCTGCGCCAACGGCCTTGATCTGCTCTTCCGACAAAAAATTCTCCGGCGCGGGCCGCAAACGCCCCGGTTGCTTGACGCTATCCACCATCGAGATGACTCCCCTCTGACTTGTTTGACCGATTTACCGCAAAGACCTGCCGACAACCCCCATCTCCTCGCCCAGATCACGGCTGGCTACCGTGATGCTGACGGTCCGGCAGATATCGACGAAATTCGGATCGATGACGCGATAGAACACCGAGCTACCCTCCCGCCGCCGGTCGACCACCCCGGCCCGGTAGAGGATGTTCAGATGCCGGGAAATGTTGGCCTGCGTCAGGCCGACCTTTTCCACCACTTCATGCACCGGGCGCTCCTCCCCGCACAGGCAGGAGAGAATGCGCAGTCGCGTCGGATCGGAAAGCAATCCAAAGTAATGCGCCACCCTTTCGAACACCTCGTTTGTCTCGTCCATCGCGTTTTTTGATCTGAGTTAAGAATTAATGTATAACTGCGTACTTATATAGTCAACTACTTATATTGTTGCAATGCAGCATGCAATTTCGGCTAAAGGTCTATAACCTTTGCCCTACGCTGATAAGCACAAAGCACAAGAATTCGGCTATATGGCGTGCCAACATCACACTGAGGAGATGTCCCGATGAAACTGCTTCCCACTGTCGCAGCGCTCAGCCTGCTTGCCGCAACCGGCGCCGCGCACGCGGCCGATCCCAATCTGGCCCGCAACCTGGCGGCGACCTGCGCGAACTGCCACGGTACCAACGGCAACGCCGTCAAGGGCTCGGGCATGGATGCCCTGGCCGGCATGGAAAAGGCCAAGATCCTGCAAAAACTGGCCGATTTCAAGAGCGGTGACAAACCCGCCTCGATCATGCATCAGATATCCAAGGGCTACACCGACGAGCAAATCGATCTGATCGCCGGCTATTTCGCTGCGCAAAAGTAAGGGGACAACACCATGATGCTCATGAAAAGACGTGATTTCCTGAAGGCCGGCGCGGCAGCCGGTGCCATGGCCTCCCTCTACGGCTGCGCCGGCGGCGGCAAGGCCAGCGGCCATGTCGTCGTGGTCGGCGGCGGCTACGGCGGCGCGACGGTCGCCAAGTACCTGCGCATGTGGAGCGAGGGCGGCGTCCAGGTAACGCTGATCGAACGCAACCCGACCTTCATCTCCTGCCCGATCTCCAACCTGGTCATCGGCGGCACCAAGACCATGGAAGACATCACCGTCAGCTACGACGGCCTCAAGAACAAGTGGGGCGTCCGCATCATCCAGGACGACGTGGTTGCGGTCGACGCCGCCAAACGCTCGATTTCGCTCGCCAAGGGCGGCGCCATGACCTACGACCGCCTAGTGCTGTCGCCCGGCGTCGATTTCATGTGGGACCAGATTCCCGGCCTCAACAACGCCGCCGCCCAGGGCAAGATCCTGCACGCCTGGAAGGCCGGCCCGCAGACCATCGCCCTGCGCAAACAGCTGGAAGACATGAAAAACGGCGGCGTCTACGCCATTTCGATTCCCAAGGCGCCCTACCGCTGCCCGCCCGGACCCTACGAGCGCGCCTGCCTGGTCGCCGATTATTTCAAGAAGAACAAGCCGAAATCGAAGGTAGTCATCCTCGACGCCAACGAGGACGTGATGTCCAAGAAGGGGCTGTTCACCAAGGCGTGGACCGACCTTTACAAGGACATCATCGAGTACCGCAACAATAGCGAGGTCAAGGACGTCGACGTCAAGACCAACACCGCCGTCCTCGAATTCGACAAGTTCAAGGCCGACGTGCTGAACGTCATCCCGCCGCACCGCGCCGGCGACATCGCCGCCAAGTCCGGTCTCAAGCTGATCAACAACCGCTGGGTGGACATCAACTGGCTGTCGATGGAAGTCAACGGCACGCCGGGCGTGCATGTCATCGGCGATGCGATCTTCCCGGCGCCGACCATGCCGAAGTCCGGCCACATGGCCAACCAGCACGGCAAGCTGGCCGCCGCCGCCATCCTCAACATGCTCTCGGGCATGGAGCCGAGCCCGACGCCGGTGGTCATGAACACCTGCTACAGCTTCGTCGATGCCAAGCAGGCGATCCACGTCGCCTCGGTGCACCAATACGATGCAGCGACCAAGGTCGTGCAGCCGGTCAAGGGCGCCGGTGGCGTCTCCGCCGCGCGCAGCGAACTGGAAGGCAAGGTCGCACTGGGCTGGGCAAAGAACATCTGGGCCGACATGCTGGCCTGATTTTCTCCCGCGCCAATGACAAAAGGCCGCGACTGCGGCCTTTTGTCTTATGCAGCGCGCAACTCAGTTGAGCGTCGCGATGTACTCGGCTACTGCGTGGCGCTCCAGTTCGCTCAGCTTGGAGGCGACGGTATGCATGACCGCATTGTCGTTGGTCCGCTCGCGCGAATTGAACTGCTTGAGCTGATCCTCGATGTAGCGCGGATGCTGGCCGGCGAGACGCGGCAATTGCGGCGTGCCGAGACCCTTCGGCCCGTGGCAGCTGGCGCAGCTCGGCAGGCCGGTGAACTGGTTGCCGCGGTCGAAAGTGTATTTGCCAACGGCAAGCAGCTCGGCATCCTTCGCTGGCCGTGGTCCGACCTTCTTGCCTTCGAAGTAGGCGCCCAGCGCCTTCATCTCGGCCGGCGTCAACTCCTCGGCCTGCGGTTTCATGGTGTCGCTCTTCCGCTTGCCGGCCTTGAAGTCGGCGAGTTGCTTGGCGATGTATTCCGAATGCTGGCCGGCAAGGCGCGGGAATACCGGGCTGGCCGATTCGCCTTCCATGCCGTGACAGAGAAAGCAGCGGCCGGAAACAATTTCTTCGGCCCGCGCCTGGTCGGCCTTGGCGTCAGCCCTTGCCGACAGGCTCGACACGATGGCCAGCGCCGCCATGCCCGATATGACTAAATGCTTGTAATTCACTTACGTCCCCTCCGACGATATCAATATCCGTAAATGATTAAATATTAATTCGCTTACACCGTGCTTTCAACCGGCCAGATTAGACGCCAGGTGGCAGTCGAATCAAAAAAGTAGACGCCGAACGGCGATGGCGAGAAGATTAGTATTTAACCGTTTCAGGAGATGCTGATGAAGCGCCGCAACTTTCTCCGCTCTGCCGCCGGCTTTCTCGCCCTAGGCGCTGCCGAATTCGCGCCGTGGCAGGCGATGAGCGCCTTTGCCCGCGAGGTCGAGGATTTCGTGCGCGGCCCGGCAGTCAAGGATCACCCGCTGCGGCAAGTCTCCAAACACGTCTGGATCATCTTCTCGCCGGACGGCTTCCCGACTCCGGAAAATCAGGGAATGATGTGCAACATCACCTTCGTCAACACCGCGCAGGGCCTGGTCGTCGTCGATTCCGGCGCCTCGGCGCAGATCGGCGAGATGGCCATCCGCCAGGCGCAAAAGACATTCAAGAAGCCGGTCGTCGCCATCGTCAACACCCACTACCACGGCGACCACTGGCTCGGCAACGATGCCTTCGCCGCCGCCTTCAAGAATTTGCCGATCTACGCCCACCCCGGCACAACGCGTGAAATCAAGGGCGTCCAGGGCAACATGTGGCGCACGCTGATGGAGCAATGGACCAACCAGGCCACCCTCGGCACCCGCGTCGTGCCGCCGACGCAGCCGCTGGAACACGGCAGCGAACTGAAGTTCGGCGACGTCACGCTGCGCATGCACCATTACGGCAAGGCGCACACGCCGTCCGACATCTGTGTCGAAGTGGTCGAGGACAAGCTGACCTGCGTCGGCGACGTCGCCATGGACCGGCGCATTGCCAACATGGACGACGGCTCCTACCTCGGCACCTTCAAGACCTACGACGCGCTGGAGAAGAACGCCAACAGCGCGATCTGGCTGCCCGGCCACGGCGAACCGGGGCCCAACGTGCTGAAATGGAACCGTGAGCTGTTCGAAGGCATCTACCGGACCTGCGAGCAGGCGGTCAAGGACGGCCTGCCGCTGGAGGAAGCCAAGACGCTGGTGCTCAAGGACCCGCGCGTCGCGAGCCGGGCCAGGGACACCAAGGGCTTCGACACGAACATCGGCAAGTACGTCAGCCTCGCCTATCTCGAAGCCGAGGCGGCGGCGTTCTGAGCATCCGCCGCACAAGCTTCGCCCATCCACCCCCAATTCGGGAGAAACCATGCGCCTGACCTTCGTTGCCCTGATCGCCCTGCTGCCCCTTGCCGCCCACGCCGAAGAACCCTGGGGCAAGGTCGACCTGCAAGCCGCCAAGCCGCTGCACGACAAGAACTGCCTCAGCTGCCACGTGCGCATGTATGGCGGCGACGGCAGCAAGATGTACACCCGCGACGGCCGCATGCTGTCCAACAAGCTGGAACTCCTGCAGCGGGTCTCCGCATGTAACGCCCAGGTCAGTTCCGGCTGGTTCCCGGAAGAGGAAGGCGCCGTCGCGGCCTGGCTCAACCAGCATTACTACCATTTCGACAAGTGACATGAGTTTTGCCTTACAAACCCTCCGCCAGGTGCTGATCGCCGGCCTGCTGGCCTTGTCCTCGCTGAGCGGACTGGCGGCGGGCACCGACCTGCCGCCGGCACAGGATCTGCGCACCGAAGCGGAGCGGGCCGCAAAAGCCGGCGGTCCCCTGATCGTCGTCTTCAGCCGCCAGGACTGCAAGTATTGCGAGACGGTCAAGCGCGACTACCTGAAGCCGCTGGCCGCCGACCCGCGCTTCCGCGACCGGGTCGTCATCCGCCAGGTCAACCAGGACAGCGACGCGGCGCTCGTCGATTTCCATGGCGCCGCGACCTCCCACGCGCAGCTGGCCAAGGCCGAGAAAATCAAGCTGGTGCCGGTCGTCGCCTTTTACGGTCCGCAGGGCAAACGCCTGGCCGAGCCGATCATCGGTGCCCGGCTGCCGGATTTCTATCCGAGCTACCTGGAAGCATCCGTCGAGAAATCGTCGCGGGCACTGAAGGCCCGCTGAGCCGCCTGAAAATCGGCCTTTTTTGGCCGTCGACCGCCACCGTCAGCGCAACACCAGCACCAGCGCCAGCGGCAGGAAGAGCAGCGCCGCCAGGTTGCCGATCAGCACGATGGAGGCCACCCGTTCCGGCTCCTGCTTGTAACGCTCGGCGAAGAGGAAGTTGAGCACCGCCGGTGGCAAGGCGCCGAACACCAGCAGCATCGCCGCCTCGCGCCCCTGCAGGCCAAGCAGCTGGATGACGCCGGCGGCGATCAGCATGCCGGCAATCGGCCGCAGCAGCGCGCTGCCGGTTGCCACCTTCCATTCCTTGAAGGAAACGTCGGTCATGCGCACGCCGAGCGAGAAAAGCAACAGCGGCACCGAAACATCGCCGAGCATCTTAATGGCGATGACCAGCGGCTGCCAGACGGGAATTTTCAGCAGCGCTACGGCCAGCCCGGCGATTGCGGCGGCGACCACCGGCACGCGCCACAGCGTCAGCAGGCGCGCGTGCGGATCGAGCAGCCGGGCGCCGAAGGAGAAATGCAGCGTGTTCTCGACCATGAACAGGATCACCGCCGCCGGCAAGGCCTCCTCGCCCCAAGCCAGCACGGCGAGCGGCAGGCCGATGTTGCCGGAGTTGTTGAACATCATCGGCGGCGCCAGCGTCTTCGGCTGGATGCCGATCAGCTTCGCCAATGGCCAGGCGAGCAGACCGCAGGTCGCCAGCACGAGGAAGCCGCCGAGGGCCAGCGGCGCGTAGGCGGCGAGGTCGAAGGACTTGCCGGCCATCGCCGCGAAGACCAGCGCCGGCACGAAGACATCCATGTTCAGCCGGTTGGCGACCGCCATCTCCGGCTTGTGATGGCGGGCATAGAAGTAGCCGGCGGCGACGATCCCGAAGATCGGGAAGAGAATGGCGACGAGCCGAAAGCTCAGGCTCTCGCCACTCACAGCACGTAGCGCGACAGATCTTCGTCGGCTGCCAGCTCGCCAAGGCGGCCGTTGACGTAGGCGGCGTCGATGGCGACTTTTTCCTGACCGGCCTTGCCGGCGTCGAAGGAGATTTCCTCGAGCAGCTTTTCCATCACCGTATGCAGGCGACGGGCGCCGATGTTCTCGGTCTTCTCGTTCACCTGGAAGGCGATCTCGGCCAGCCGCTTGATGCCCGCCTCGGCGAACTCGATATGCACGCCTTCGGTTTCCAGCAACGCCTGATACTGCCGAGTCAGGCAGGCATCGGTCTGGGTCAGGATGCGCTCGAAATCGGCGACCGACAGCGAATCGAGTTCGACACGGATCGGGAAACGGCCCTGCAATTCGGGGATCAGATCCGATGGCTTGGACAAATGGAAGGCCCCGGAAGCGATGAACAGGATGTGGTCGGTCTTGATCATGCCGTACTTGGTCGACACCGTCGTGCCCTCGACCAGCGGCAGCAGGTCTCGCTGTACGCCCTGGCGCGAGACGTCGGCGCCCTGCATCTCCGAGCGGCTGGCGATCTTGTCCAGCTCGTCGAGGAAGACGATGCCGTTCTGCTCGACCGCCTTGACCGCTTCCAGCTTGACCTCCTCGTCATTGACCAGCCGGGCGGCCTCCTCGTCGGTCAGCAGCTTCAGCGCTTCCTTGATCTTCAGCTTGCGCGATTTCTTGCGCCCCTGCCCCATGTTCTGGAACATGCCCTGAATCTGCTGGGTCAGCTCCTCCATGCCGGGCGGCGCGAAGATTTCCGCCTGCATCGACGGGGCGGCCAGCTCGATATCGATTTCCTTGTCGTCCAGCTCGCCTTCGCGCAGCTTCTTGCGGAATTTCTGGCGCGTGGCACCATCGGTTGCGGTCGACTCCGAATTTTCGGCAAAAAAGCCGGGGCTGCGTGCCGGTGGCAACAGCACGTCGAGCACACGCTCCTCGGCGGCATCCTCGGCGCGGGTGCGCATCAGCTTCATCGCCCGTTCGCGGTGCGACTTGATCGCCATTTCGACCAGGTCGCGGATGATCGTCTCGACATCGCGGCCGACGTAGCCGACTTCGGTGAACTTGGTCGCCTCGATCTTGATGAACGGCGCGTTGGCCAGCCGCGCCAGACGGCGGGCGATCTCGGTCTTGCCGACGCCGGTCGGGCCGATCATCAGGATGTTCTTCGGCGTAATCTCCTGGCGCAGCGGCTCGGCCACCTGCGCCCGCCGCCAGCGGTTGCGCAGGGCGATGGCGACTGCCTTCTTGGCGTTGTTCTGGCCGACGATGTGCTTGTCCAGCTCGTGGACGATTTCCTGCGGCGTCATCGAACTTCCAGCACTCATTCCAGGGCCTCGATGGTGAAATTGCGGTTGGTGTAGATGCAGATATCGCCGGCGATTTCCAGCGATCTGGTGACGATGTCGCGCGGGCTCAACTCGGTGTTTTCCAGCAGCGCGCGCGCTGCGCTCTGGGCGTAGGAACCGCCCGAGCCGATGGCGACGATGCCCTGCTCCGGCTCCAATACGTCGCCGTTGCCGGTGATGATCAGCGACACTTCCTTGTCGGCCACCGACAGCATCGCCTCCAGCCGGCGCAGCGCGCGGTCGGAACGCCAGTCCTTGGCCAATTCAACCGCCGAGCGCAGCAGGTTGCCCTGATGCTTGTCCAGCTTGGCCTCGAAGCGCTCGAACAGGGTGAAGGCATCGGCCGTGCCGCCGGCGAATCCGGCCAGGATGCGGCCCTGGTAAAGGCGGCGCACCTTGCGCGCGGTCGACTTGATGACGACGCTGCCCAGCGTCACCTGGCCGTCGCCGCCCATGGCGACCGAACTGCCGCGGCGCACCGACAGGATCGTCGTGCCGTGATATTGCTCCATGTTTTTCCTGACTCTTAAGACTTGGGAACGATGATGCGTGCGAACTTGTTGAGGCCGACGACGGCCATAAGTTCCGCGATCAGGTGATTGGGGCTGCGGATGACGACTTCCCGCCCGCTGTCCTTGACCGGCACCAGCCGGTTGACCAGTTGCCCGGCCGACACGAAGTCAAGCCGGCGCACTGCCGAGAAATCGAGCACGACATGATCCTCGGCATTGAGTACCGCCGCCAGATCCTCGAAGCGGCTGTTCTTGATTTCGCCGCTCAGGTAATGCGCCTTGTCCGCCGACTGCGCCGGCTTGGTGCCGGCCGGCAGCTTGGGCAGCGGCACGCTTTCCCAGGACGGCGGCGAGCGCTCGAAGGTCACCGCAAAATCGATGGCGCACATCTCGAACTCATCCTGCGAGCCGTAACGCTGCAGCAGTTCCAGCACCAGCAGCCAGGTCCGCGTATTCTGTGCTTCGCCGACATTTAGACGGGAGCGCAGGCGCGGGATGATGCTTTCGATCTGCTCGAGGACGATCACTGCCCCCTGCTTACGCGCACTCATCAGCAGCTCGGCCAGGCGGCCGGCGATCTCGTCATCGCATCCGATCAGCCGGCTGCAATCGACACGCAACGGCCGCTTGGCTTTAAGCGCGTCGGCCAGCGGCAGCAGTGCCGCAGCGTCTTCCGCGGTCATCACGCCCTGCAGGGTGCACACCGCGACGCCCGGCGCGGCGGGCGTCGAAGCCGGTGCCGGCGTCAGCTGGCGCCAGGTCGGCGGCGACATCTCGCAGGTCTGGACGAAGTCGGCACCAAGTTTTTCAAAGGCTGCACGATCGCCCGTCAGCTGCAGGAAATCGAACAGCATCAGCCACAGGCGCAAGCCCTCGTTGCCCGGATAGGCCCCGAGCAGCGACTCAAGCAAGGGGCGGACGACCGCATCCTGGCCGTTGGCATAGAGGACGGCAACCTGCTCGACATCGGACTGGATCGAATCGGCGCCATGGTCGACATTGATCGCCATCACGTCCGATTCGGTATATTCACGCTCGAATTCGGACATCGCGAGTTCGAGATCAGCCTTGGTTTTGGGCGCTGCCGCCTTGACGGGGGCTGACGGCGCGCTGGCCGCGGACTGGCCGGAGGATGTGAATTCGAGGTCGGGCAGCGGCGAGCGCGCCTCTTTCGTCTCTTCCTCGGCAGCCTGCGGCGCGGACTCCAGAGGCTTGGGTGCAACCGCCGCCCTCGGGCGCACGATCTCGCGCTCCGGCATTTTCTCCTGCTTTTTCTTGAAGAACGAAAAGACCATGCTGACTCCGAATGCAGAACTGTTCTTTTAGCACGCTCCCCGACGTCATGCAATGACCAGACCCAGCGCAATCAGCAGCAGCGCCAGCACCGGCCCGAAAGGCTGATCCAGCCAGAGGGCCAGGGCGAAGGCGGCAATGTAGCCGGCGACGCCGACCAGCATCGCCAGCAGCAGGCCGCGCCGCCAGCTATGCGCCCGCCGGAAGACGATCCACGCCGGCACGAAGATCAGCGCGAAACCGCCCATGACGCCCATCGTCATCGTCGCCAGGGCCAGGGTCAGTGCGGCGATCAGGTCGAAGCCGAGCATCACCGGCCAGGCCCGCAGGTGCCGGGCCTGGAAATAGTCGGGATAGACGCGCGCCAGCAACAGGTGGCGCGACAACACGAGCAGCATCATCCCGGCGAAGGCGGTCCACGGCGCCACCAGCGCCAATTGCGCGACGCCGGAGAAATACAGCTGGCCGTCAAACAGGGCATGCCCCAGACGTTCGGCCAGCGGCTGGTTGGCGGCGAGCAGCACGGCGACCGCCCAGCCAGCCAGCAGCAGCAGGGCGAATGCCGCACCGCCGGCCAGCCGCCGGGCGAACACCCGCTTGCTCGCCCCGGCCAGGGCGGCCGCCGCCATGCCGCCAAGCGCCGGGGCGATGCCGCCGACCAGGGCGAGCAGGGCGCCGGCGGCGGCGACATGCGCATAGGCCAGCGCCGCCAGCCACTCGTCGCGCAGGCGCAGGAAACAGCCGAGCACCGGCAGGAGCAAGGCGAGGCCGAGCCCGGTCAGGAAGGGCATCAGGAAGAGGTCAGACCACATCTGGCACCTCACGCAGGACAATAACCTGATCGCAGACCTGCGCCACGAATTCGTGGTCGTGGCTGACCAGCACCACCCCGCCGTCGAATGCCACGCGCTCGCGCAGCGCGGTGACCAGGTGGGCAACACCGGCCGCATCGAGGTTGTTGGTCGGCTCGTCGAGCAATACGAGGTCGGCCGGCGCCTGAAGGATGGCCCACAGCGCCAGGTAATGCCGCTGCCCGCCGGACAGGCGGTCGAGCCGCAAATCGAGGCGCCCCGCCAGCCACGGCGGCAGGCCGTCGGCGGCGGCAGCGGTAAGGCCCAGCAGTTCGCGCCCGGTCAGCGGCACGCCGGCGACCGGCGGCACCTCCTGGGTCTGCAGCGCCAGGCGCAAGCCGGGGCGCATTTCAAGCAGACCCGAGAAGACCCGGGCGCGGCCGGCCAGCGCCGAGAGAACGGTCGTCTTGCCGACCCCGTTGGGTCCGGTCAACCCGAGAATACGGCCACTTTCCAGGACGAAGTCGAGCGGCGCCGTGGCCGGCCCCTGCCAGCCGGCCACCAGCGCTTGGGCGCGCAGCAGCGGCGCGCTCAATTCAGGCCTTTCAGCAAACGCCGGATGGTGTCGTCGAAGAGGCCGAACAGGTCGCCGGCCTCCGGCGTGCCGCCCACCGTGAACGGCAGCATCACCGCCGGAATGCCCGCCTTGCCGGAAATCCACAGGCTCGGCCCGTCGCTCTGGTAGGCGGTGCGCAGCACCATTCTGGCCGGCGCGCCCTGCTGGCGCGCGAGCAGGCCAGAAAGATGGCCGCTGCTCGGCTCGACACCCGGTTTCGGCTCAAGCGTGCCGGTCTGCTTCAAGCCCAGCCAGTGGGCGAGGTAGACGAAGGAGGCATGGTGGACCAGCACCGGCACGCCGCGCAGCGGCGCCGCTTCCTTTTCCCAGCGGGCGATCGCCGCCTGCCACTTGCCGGCGAAGGCCTGGTAGCCGCTCCGGTAGGCCGCGGCGTTGGGCGGATCGAGTTCGCCGAGGCGGGTGGCCAGCGCCTCGCCGATCCGGAACAGGTTGCGCGGGTCGAGCTGGAGGTGCGGATTGCCGGCGGCGTGGACATCGCCCTGCGTCCGGTCGAGCACTGCCGGCACATCGAGCAGGGTGACGTAACCGGCGGCTTCGAAATAGCCGGGCTGGCCGCGCTGGATGTCGGCATTGCCGGAATCGCGCAGGACCAGCGGTAACCAACCGGCTTCGAGATCGGCGCCGGTCGCCACCACGAGGCCGGCGCGGCGGGCCTGGGCCAGCAGTGACGGCCGCGCCTCGATACGGTGCGGGTCCTGCAGCGCCGTCGTGGCGACGAAGACGTTCACCTTGTCGCCGCCGATTTCGCGCACCAGCGCTCCCCATTCCGGCACCGTGGCGAACACCTGCAGTGCGGCCGCTGCCGGAAAGCCCAGCGCCGCCAGCAACAGCATCGTCATCAGTCTGATCATTGCCGTTCTCCTCAGAACTTGTGCACACCATGCGCGCCGAGGCTCATGATGTACTGGACTATCCACTGATTATCGGTGATTCCCGCCATCGACCTGTCCTGCGCATACTGCAGGCGGACGCGGGAAAACTCGCTCCAGCTATAGTCAACCATTGCCGTCGCGCGCTTCGGCCGGTAATCCTGAACGACGAGACTGGCCGCATTGGCGCCGAGATTCTGCCGACCGCTGTCGAGCTGGTCGTAGCGCAGGCCGGCCCGCCAGTTCGGCGTGAACTGGTAGACACCCTGGGCATACCAACCGCGCTGGCGCGTGTCGTAGTCGCCGGTGACCGGCGTCGCGCAGGCATTGCCGACACCGTTCCCATCCGTGCAGGTTAGTTCGCCCTTGTCCTTGCGCACGAAGTATTCGCTCTGGAACTTGAAGTTCCGGTACTTCGGATTGCCGTCCGGCGCCCACTTCCAGACGAAATCGGCGATCCAGGTCGCCGTGTCGCCGTTGAACAGCCCCTGCGCCTGCAAACCGTTGATGTCGACGAAGTCGGCCTCGCGCTCGCCGGATGAGGTCTTCAGGTAGGAGAGGCCGGTGCGCCAGCTGTTGGCGACACCGAGGTCGTCGCCGACGTGCACATAGGCAGCCCAGGCGCCGGCACCGTTCTTGTTGCTGTCGGTGCCCGGGAAATTGGCGCCGCGCCCGACTTCGGTGCCGAATTCGACAAAAACCGGCGTCGGCGCCAGCCACTTGAGCTGCAGGCCGTCCTGGCGATAGCTCGCCTCCTGGCCGAACAGCGCGTTGTACATCAGCGGCGCATTGGCGAAATCCCACTGGTGCGGGTGCTGCTCGTTCAGATAGCCGATGCCCGAAAGGTAACGGCCGCCCTTGAGCCCGATACCATGGCCGATCGCCAGCGACTGGAACCACGCTTCCTCGACCTCGACCGCTTCGTCCTGCACGGCGAAGATCGCCTGGCCGCGCCAGTAGGGATCGATGCCGGCGCTGAAAACCAGCTCGGTATGGTTGAGGGAAAAGCCGCGCGTGCTGATCCCCTTGCCGTGATCGTCGTGACCGCCGGCCGGCCAGAAGCCGGTGATGGTGCGGTCGGGGACGTTCTGCATTTGTGCGTACTGGCCCTGCAGGATCAGCGACACCTCGGGGTTGAAGGCGCTGGCGGCGGTCAGTGCTCCGCTCGCCGCGGGCGACGGGTTGGCCGCCACCGGCGCCGGCACCTGGGCGACCGGCATCGGCCTGGCTTTGGCATCTGCCTCGGCCTGGGCCAGCCGCTGTTCGAGCGCGGCGATGCGCTGCTCGTAGGACTTCTTCATTTCATCGATCTGGCTGCGGATGGCGGCGAGATCGGCATCGCCGGCTGCCTGCGCGCCGCACGAAGCGGCGAGCAGCGCAGCCACGGCAAGTGGCTTGTGCAACATGGAATTCTCCTGAAAACGCGATGTAGCGACCCGCTGCAGGACTGCTGCGGTCGACGGTCAAAAACGGGCGATTTTCAGGCGATGGGGGGGCCGCGCTGCGGGGCGGCAGGCGGCGGGAAGGCGCTGCGACCGCCAGCGTACTGCACCTCGGGAACCAGCGCCGCCGTGATGACCGGCGGCAAGGCCGCCAGCGACGGCAGGCCGGCGCCAAGATCGTGCGCCGCCAGGCACAGCTCGCAGGTATGCGCCGGCAAGCTGCCCTCGTTGTCCGCCGCATGCCCGGCGGCATGCGCCCCCGCCGCCAACTGGGCGAAGACGAGAACGGCGACGAGAAGGAGGTGACGCAGCGGATTCACGAGTTCAGTTTAATCGACCTGGACGAGCAGGCCCTTCAGATATTCGCCTTCCGGAAAATTCAGCGCCACCGGATGATCGGCGGCCCCGGCCAGCCGGCGCACGATGCGCGCCGCGCGGCCGGCATCGTGCGCGGCGCCGGCGACGATCTTCTGGAACAGTTCCAGCCCGATGCCGCCGGAACAGGAGTAGGTCATCAGCAAGCCACCCGGCTTGAGCAGCCGGCAACCGAGCACGTTGATGTCCTTGTAGGCGCGTGCGGCGCGCTCGGCGTGGGCGGCCGACGGCGCGAACTTGGGCGGATCGAGGACGATCAGGTCGAACTGCCGGCCGTCCTTGCGAAAATCGCGCAGCGCCTGAAAGACGTCGGCCTCCCGCCAGCTAGCGCGGTCGGCCGGCAAATGCGGATTGAGCGCCAGATTGGCCTGCGCCTGCGCCAGCGCCGGACCCGAGGAGTCGATCGACAGCACGCTGGCCGCGCCGCCGGCCAGCGCCTGCAGCGAAAAGCCGCCGGTGTAGCAGAAGCAGTTGAGAACCTCCTTGCCCGCGGCCAGCTGGCCGAGCAAGGCGCGGTTGTCGCGCTGGTCGAGGTAGAAACCGGTTTTGTGGCCGCCGACGATGTCGACCGCAAGCCGGACGCCGTTTTCCTCGATCGTCAGCGCTGCTGCCGGCGCCTCGCCGTGCAGCCAGCCGGTGGTCGGTTCCAGCCCTTCGAGGCCGCGCACGTCGGAGTCGGAACGCTCGTAGATGCGGGCACAGCCGGTCGCCTTGACGAGACCGGCGACGATGGCCTTGCGCCACTTGTCGGCGCCGGCCGAGGTCAGCTGGACGACGACGGTGTCGCCATACTGGTCGGCGATGACGCCGGGCAGCCCGTCCGATTCGGCGTGGATCAGGCGCAGGCCTGACTGGCCGCGCAGCTCCGGCAGCGCCTGGCGGCGTGCCACGGCGGCCGCGATGCGGCGCTTGAAGAAGGCGTCGTCGACCGATTCCTCGACATCGAAGGTCCAGAAGCGGGCGCGGATCTGCGATTGCGGGCTGTACGCCGCGCGGCCCAGCGGACGCAGGTTGTCGGCCAGCACCTCGACCGTGTCGCCCGGCCGAGCACGGCCTTCGAGCCGACCGACCGAGCCGGCGAAAAGCCACGGATGATGCTGCTTGAACGCGGAGCGTTCCTTGCCCGGCAGAAGAATCAGCTGCGCCATGTCTTTCCCCACCTCAAATGAAAAGCCCCGGCTGCCTTGCGGCAACCGGGGCCCGATGAAACCGAAAAAGCTTAGGCGCCCAGTGCCTTGCGATTGCGGGCGTGGCACTCGGCGGCGTAGATGACCTTGAACATGGTCTTGCCGGTTCCCTTGAACAGGCGCTTGCTGGACTTGGAAATGCTGCGGCGCTCCAGGGACGAACGGCGGGTGCGGTTGATAGCCATGACTAACTCCTTGATTCCGGCGAATTTTCAAAACCGCCAATCATAGTGGCTGGCAGCACCGGCGTCAATTGCCGTCTGATTTTCGGCCATTTTCGACGGTCGACCGCAACCGGCTATCTTTTGGCCCGTGGATGGGCGCTGTCGTAAACCTTCGCCAGATGCTGAAAATCGAGATGGGTATAGACTTGGGTCGAGGCGATGCTGGCATGGCCGAGCATCTCCTGCACCGCGCGCAGGTCACCCGACGACTGCAGGACGTGCGAGGCGAAGGAATGGCGCAGCATGTGCGGATGGACGTGACGTGGTAGCCCGGCGCGCAGGGCCTGTCGGCCGAGACGGTCCTGGATCGAGCGATGGCTCAGACGGGCGCCGCGCCGGCTGACGAAAAGCGCCGGTTCGTCGCCGGCGGCCAGCTGCTCGCGCAAGGGCCGCCACGCCGCCAGCGCCTCGCGTGCCCGGGCGCCGACCGGCACGATGCGCGCCTTGCTGCGCTTGCCGAGCACCCGCACCTCGCCCTCGAGCAGCGCAGTTTCCAGCGCATCGACATCGAGGGCGGCGAGTTCAGCGAGGCGCAGCCCGGACGAATACAGGAGTTCGAACATCGCCGCATCGCGTGCCGCCAGCGCCGGGTCGTCATCACCCTCAGGGGCCAGCAACGCCGCCGCCTCGTCGACCGAAAGCGCCTTGGGCAGCAGCCTGGGCGATTTCGGCGGGCGCACCCCGTCGCAGGGATTGGCCTGCACACGATTGCGCCGCCCGAGCCAGCCGAAGTAGCCGCGCCAGGCCGACAGCATGCGGCCGAGCGAGCGCCCGGAAAGACCCTGGGCGTGGAGTTGGGCAACGAAGCGGCGGATCTGGTGCACCTGCAGGTCCGCCAGGCCGGCATCGCCGGCCAAGGCCAGCAGGCGCATCAGGTCGCGCCGGTAATTGCTGATGGTATGCGGGGACTGCCGGCGCTGCTCGGCCAGTTCGGCCAGATAGTCTTCGACGGCAGCCTTTGCGGTCACTGTGCGGGTTTGGCGACGCGGGTCAGGGCGGCGGAGAGCATTTCGCCCATCCGTTCGAGATAGAGGACGCCCATTTCGCCATAGAAGCGCTGCGCATCTTCGCTGCCGAGCGCCAGCATGCCGATCGTCGTACCGCCTTCGCACAGCGCGATCAGGGCCTGCGAGCGGATGTGCGCCGCCTGTTCGCCGAACCAGGCGGCAGTACCGAAGCCCGAGGTCGAGCCGCAGTAAGGGTGGGCCAGGGTTTCGGCGAACACCTGCAGTTCCGGCGCCACCACCGCGAACTCCGGCAATTCGTCGACGCCTGCCGGCTTCTGCCACAGGCGCAGGGCCACGTGCGGCACCGAGAAATCGTCGCGCAGGTGAAAGCGCAGCAGGTGGATCACCGCCGGGAAGGTTTCGACCGCGATCAGGCCCACGGCCAGGCGATGCACCTTTTCGCTGATCGCGTCATTTTCCTCGCCGAAGGCGATGAGTTCGCCCAGCTTGCTCTCGGTCTCCCGGTTTTTCTCGCGCAAGGTCAGCATCTGCCGCTCGGCCAGCGATACCGCGCGCCCGCCATGCGGGTGCGGCACGTAGATCTGCGCCAGCAGGTCGGCGTACTGCTCGAAAAAGCCTGGATTGGTCTTCAGGTATTCGGCGACATCTTCGGCGAAGGGGGCGCTCATAGTTCGATTTCTCCAGTGAAAACAGTGACGGCGGGGCCGCTCATCAGTACCGGCCGTCCGGGGCCGCCCCAGGCGATGGTCAGGTCGCCACCGCGCGTCGTCACACGCACCGGCGAATCGAGCAGGTCGCGGCGGATACCGGTGACGACGGCGGCGCAGGCGCCGGTGCCGCAGGCCAGCGTTTCGCCAGAGCCGCGCTCGAAGACGCGCAGCTTGATGGCGTGGCGGTCCACGATCTGCATGAAGCCGGCATTGACGCGCTGCGGGAAGCGTTCGTGATTTTCGATCAATGGACCGTGTTCGCTCACCGGCGCGCTGTCGACGCTGGCAACGACCTGCACGGCGTGCGGGTTGCCCATCGAGACGACGCTGATCTCCAGCGTCTCGTCAGCCACGTCAAGGTTGTAGATGACGACATCGTCGTCGTGCAGGAAGGGAATCTCGGCCGGCAAAAAGCGCGGTTCGCCCATGTCGACCGTGACATTGCCGTTCGCTTCGAGGCGCGGCTCGATGATGCCTTTCAGCGTTTCGACGCGAATCTCGCGCTTGTCGGTCAGCCCGGCTTCGTGGACGAAGCGCACGAAGCAGCGGGCGCCATTGCCGCACTGCTCGACCTCGCTGCCATCGGCATTGAAGATGCGGTAGCGGAAATCGACGCCCGGCTGGCTGGCCGCCTCGACCAGCAGGATCTGGTCGCAGCCGACCCCGAAATTGCGGTCGGCCAGGTAGCGCAACTGTTCCGGGGTCAGCGAGACTTGCTGGCGAATGCCGTCGAGGACAACGAAATCATTGCCCAGGCCATGCATTTTCGAAAATTTGAGTTTCACTGCCTGCTCCGCGAGACGATTAAAAAAGGATAGCAGAGACAGATGCTTGTCTCAAATTCTTAAAGTTTCTTCTCCATCACGTAGTCATCCATGACGAAGCCGCGGCCGATGTCGTCGACTATCGCTTCGCGCACGACGAAGCCATATTTCCGGTAGGAACCGATCGCCTTCTCGTTGCGCTTGTTGACCGCCAGGATCACGCACGGGTAACCCAGCTTTTTCGCCCGCGCCGCGACATGGGCGATCAGTTCGCCACCGACGCCCTTGCGCTGGACATCGGGGTGAATGTAGAGCTTGTCCAGCTTGAACTCGCCCTTGTAGATTTCGCTGAAGGCGAAGCCGACGCGGCGCCCGTCGTGGAAGGCCTGATCCAGCCACTTGTCGGCATCCTCAAGATCATCGTACAGGCGCTCGTGGCCATAACGCTGCTCGAGCATGAAGTCGATCTGTTCCTGCGTGATGATGCCAGGATAGGTGGCCTGCCAGATTTCGCGGGCCAGCAAGGAGATGGCGGGCACGTCGGGCGGGGTGACGGGGCGGATTTCGATATTCAGGCTGCAGCTCATTTGTAAAACCTCTGTTCTCCGGGTGGCCGGGTCTTGAAGCGTTTGTGCAACCAGAAGTACTGCTCCGGCATACGCAGCACCTGGCTTTCGATAAAGCGGTTCATATAGGCAGTGTCATCCTCGACACTCGCCCCGGGGAAGTTTTCCCATGGTGGTATGACTTCGATTTCGTAGCCAGTCGGCACCTGGCGGACGATGATCGGGACGACGCACGCCCCGGTAAGGCGCACCAGACGGGACAAGGCGGGAATGGTAGCGGCTTGCACGCCAAAGAAGGGAACAAATATCGATTCCTTGGGCCCGAAATCCTGATCCGGCAAATAATAAAAGGGAAGGCCATCCTTGAGTGCCTTGACGATCTTGCGCATTCCGTCCTGCCGCGAAAGCAGCACGGTGGGGCTGAAACGGGTGCGCCCGTGAAACAGCAGGCGGTCGAAGACAGGATTTTTCTGGGCGGAATAGACGCTGCAGGCCAGCACATCCATCGAGAGGCGCGTCGCCGCCGCGTCGAGCCCGACAAAATGCGGGCACAGCATGATCACCGGACGCCCGGCCGGATCCTTCAGATGCTCGATCCCGGTAACGCGGCAAAGCCGCCGCAACCGCGCCTCCGACGACCACCAGGCAAAGGTGCGGTCGAGCGCGGCACGGCTGAAGGCGATGACATGGGCACGCGCCAGACGGTCGATTTCGGCCTCGGGCTTGTCCGGAAAGCACAGCCGCAGGTTTATTTTTGCGACATTGCGACGCTCACGGCCCAGCGCATACAACACGCGGCCCAGCACGCTGCCGATGGCGCGCGTGACCGGCAAGGGCAGCCAATGCAGCGCCCAGAGCACGCCGACCGCCAGATAGATGAATACCGTTTTCACGATTGTTTCTCCGGCGGCGGCTCGGCGCCGGCCGGCCGTTTATAGCGGTTGTATCCCCACAGATATTGCGTCGGGCACTCCCGTACCAAAGTCTCGATCTCGCTGTTGATCTGGCGTGCCCGGGCGATGGTGTTGCCCTCCAGTTCGCTCAGCGCCCGGCGCAGATGCAGGTGATAACCGCGGCCGCCGGAGAGGCGTTCGGCCCACGCGAAAATCGTCGTCGCCCCGGTTTCCGTCAGACGCGCGGCCAGCGTCATCGTATAGGCCGGCTTGCCGAAAAAGTCGAGCCAGACCCCCTCGCCCACCTTGGGCGCCTGATCGGGCAACAAGCCGACGGCCTGGCCCCGCTTCAGGGCCTTGACCAGCGAACGCACGCCGGAAACATCGGCCGGCGCCAGGTGAAGATTTTCGCGCCGGCGCCCGGTTTCGATGAGCTTTTGCAGGAACGCCCGCTTCGGCGGCCGGTAGAGGACGGTAATCGGCGCATGGGCCGCGTAGTACTGCGCGGTAATCTCGAAACAGCCGAGATGAGGTGTCAGGAAAACGATTCCCTTGCCCGACTGCCGCGCGGCTTCGACGATTTCCCAGCCGCTGACCGCGACCACGCGCGGCGTCACTTCTTCGAGCGGCTTGAGCCAGATCGGCGCCAGTTCCAGCGCCTGCCGGCCGGCGGCGGCGGCTACCGTACCGCGCAACTGCGGTGCAAAACCCGCCTGCGCCAGATTCTCCCGCAGGTGGCGGCGGTAGGTTGGCGAGAGAAGGTAGGTCAGCCGGCCGAGCCCGGCGCCCAGCAGGTGAACCAGCCACAAGGGCAGACCGCTCAGTAGTCGTAGGAAAAAAACCATGCTGCCCCGGGGGTTGAAACCCGCCGTGAAAAGTCTATTATTATCGCTTCGCCGAGTTAAACAGACAACTTGCAGGGCGATTTGCATAAATACTGCTAAAGCGTCACCGCTCGTGGTCCGAAGCAGGTACGCCGGATCAAAGGACCACTGGAGCAATTCATGAGCGATTACCTCTTCACCTCCGAATCGGTTTCCGAGGGCCATCCCGACAAGGTCGCCGACCAGATTTCCGACGCCATCCTCGACGCCATCCTGTCCCAGGACAAGCATTCGCGCGTCGCCGCCGAGACCCTGTGCAACACGGGGCTGGTCGTGCTGGCCGGTGAGATCACCACCAACGCCAACGTCGATTACATCCAGGTCGCGCGCGACACGATCAAGCGCATCGGCTACGACAACACCGACTACGGCATCGACTACAAGGGTTGCGCCGTGCTCGTCGCCTACGACAAGCAGAGCCCGGACATCGCCCAGGGCGTCAATGCTGCCTACGACGACAACCTCGGCCAGGGCGCCGGCGACCAGGGCCTGATGTTCGGCTACGCCTGCGACGAGACCGACTCGCTGATGCCGCTGCCGATTTACCTGTCGCACCGCTTGGTCGAACGCCAGGCCATGCTGCGCAAGGATGGCCGCCTGCCGTGGGCGCGCCCCGACGCCAAGTCGCAGGTCACCATCCGCTACGTCGACGGCAAGCCGCACTCGATCGACACCGTCGTGCTGTCCACCCAGCACTCGCCCGACATCAGTCTGGAAGATCTGCGCGAGGCGACCATCGAGCAGATCATCAAGCCGGTACTGCCCAAGGAACTGATCAAGGGCAACATCAAGTACCTGGTCAACCCAACCGGCCGCTTCGTCGTCGGCGGCCCGCAGGGCGACTGCGGCCTGACCGGCCGCAAGATCATCGTCGACACCTACGGCGGCGCCGCGCCGCACGGCGGCGGCGCCTTCTCCGGCAAGGATCCGTCCAAGGTTGACCGTTCCGCCGCCTACGCCGGCCGCTACGTCGCCAAGAACATCGTCGCCGCCGGCCTCGCCTCGAAGTGTCTGGCACAGGTTTCCTACGCCATCGGTGTCGCCGAACCGACCTCGATCATGATCGACACCTTCGGCACCGGCAAGATCAGCAACGAAACGCTGACCGAACTGGTCAAGAAGCACTTCGACCTGCGTCCGAAGGGCATCGTCAATATGCTCGACCTGCTGCGCCCGATCTACCAGAAGACCGCCGCCTACGGGCACTTCGGCCGCGACGAGCCGGAATTCACCTGGGAAGCCACCGACCGCGCGCTTCTGCTCAAGTCCGACGCCGGCCTGTAAGCCTGCCGCGGTCGACCGTCGAAAATTGGCATTTTTCGGCGGTCGACCGCAACAGCCCCGTCCCGGGGCGAAAAACCGGTTTATAATCCGCAACGTACCGAGGAGCGCTGCAGGGGAAGGTTCCCTCAGGCTCGGTTTCAAACCGCGCTCACCTATCAACCCCGTGCCGGGCACGGGATGTCGGGTGAGCCGAATTTGCCCCGTCCCTCCCGGCCACAGTTCATCAGGAGCTTACTGTGGCTGAATTCAAAGATTACGTCATCGCCGATCTTTCCCTTGCCGACTGGGGTCGCAAGGAAATCCGCATTGCCGAAACCGAAATGCCTGGCCTGATGGCCATTCGCGAGGAATTCGCGAAGAGCCAGCCGCTCAAGGGCGCGCGCATCACCGGCTCGCTGCACATGACCATCCAGACCGCCGTGCTGATCGAGACGCTGACCGCACTCGGCGCCGAAGTCCGCTGGGCCTCGTGCAACATTTTCTCGACCCAGGATCACGCTGCTGCCGCGATCGCCGCCGACGGCATCCCGGTCTTCGCGGTCAAGGGCGAAACCCTGGTCGATTACTGGGATTACACCCACCGCATCTTCGAATGGGCCGACGGCGGTTACTCGAACATGATCCTCGACGACGGCGGCGATGCCACCCTGCTGCTGCACCTCGGCGCCAAGGCCGAGAAGGACATCTCCGTGCTGGCCAAACCGGGCTCGGAAGAAGAAACCATCCTCTTCGCCGCCATCAAGGCCAAGCTGGCCATCGATCCGAGCTGGTACTCCGTGCGCCTGGCCGCGATCAAGGGCGTCACCGAGGAAACGACCACCGGCGTGCATCGCCTGTACCAGATGCACCAGCGCGGCGACCTCAAGTTCCCGGCCATCAACGTCAATGACTCGGTGACCAAGTCCAAGTTCGACAATCTCTACGGCTGCCGCGAATCGCTGGTCGACGGCATCAAGCGCGCCACCGATGTGATGATCGCCGGCAAGGTTGCCGTGGTCTGCGGCTACGGTGACGTGGGCAAGGGCTCGGCCCAGGCGCTGCGCGCCCTGTCGGCCCAGGTCTGGGTCACCGAAATCGACCCGATCTGCGCGCTGCAGGCCGCCATGGAAGGCTACCGCGTGGTGACCATGGAATACGCCGCCGACAAGGGCGACATTTTCGTCACGACGACCGGCAACTTCCACGTCATCACGCACGACCACATGGCGGCCATGAAGGACCAGGCCATCGTCTGCAACATCGGCCACTTCGACAACGAAATCGACGTCGCGTCGATCGAGAAGTACCAGTGGGAAGAGATCAAGCCGCAGGTCGATCACGTCATCTTCCCGGACGGCAAGCGCATCATCCTGTTGGCCAAGGGCCGCCTGGTGAACCTCGGCTGCGGCACGGGCCATCCGTCCTACGTCATGTCCTCGTCCTTCGCCAACCAGACCATCGCCCAGATCGAGCTGTTCACCCGCACCGCCGAGTACCCGGTCGGCGTTTACACGCTGCCCAAGCATCTCGACGAAAAGGTTGCCCGCCTGCAGCTCAAGAAACTCAACGCCCAGCTGACGACGCTGCGTCCCGACCAGGCCGCCTACATCGGCGTGCCCATCGAAGGCCCGTACAAGGCCGAGCATTACCGCTACTAGGCAAGCCGACCGGCGATGAGCATGAACTCCTTCCACGCGCGGCAGAAAAAGCCGCGCCCCGCAGCCCAACCGGCCCACGAACGGCCGGCCGGCATGCTGCGGGCGGATGCCCTGCTCGTCGCCCAGAAGCTCGCACCATCGCGCACGGCAGCGCAATGGCTGATCAAGGAAGGCCGGGTCAGCTGGGCCGGCGGTCCGATTACCAAGCCGTCTCTGGAATTACCCGAAGCAACGCCGTTGACCGTAGCCGCCGACCCGGAGGCTCATTTCGTTTCGCGCGGCGGCCTCAAGCTTGCCGGCGCCCTGGCGAAGACCGGATTGGCGGCTGGCGGCAAGGTTTGTCTCGATGTCGGCCAATCGACCGGCGGCTTCACCGACTGCCTGCTGCAGGCCGGTGCCCGGCACGTGGTCGGCGTCGATGTCGGCCACGGCCAGTTGCATCCGCAACTGCGCTGCGATCCTGCCGTCACTGCCATCGAGGGCGTCAACTGCCGCGCCCTGAGCCGCGCCGACCTAGGCAGTGCCTTTCCGCCCGGCGGCTTCGACCTGATCGTCGGCGACGTGTCGTTCATTTCGCTGACGCTGGTCCTGCCGCAACTGCCTGCGCTCCTGGCTGATGACGGCGACCTCCTGCTGCTGGTCAAGCCGCAGTTCGAAGTCGGACCCGGCAACATCGGCAAGGGCGGCATCGTTCGCGACCCCGCGCTGTACCACGACGTCGAATCGAAGCTGCGCCGATGCGCCGAAAACCTCGGTCTGGCCGTCCGCGCCTGGCTCGACAGCCCGATCACCGGTGGCGACGGCAACCGCGAATTCTTCATCTGGTTGAAAAAATGAAACCCGAAATCTCCATCGAATTTTTCCCGCCGCAAACGCCGGAAGGCGTCGTCAAGCTGCGCACCGTGCGCGCCAGGCTGGCCGAACTGAAGCCGGCGTTTTTCTCGGTCACCTTCGGCGCCGGCGGTTCGACCCGCGAGCGCACCTTTTCCGTAGTCAAGGAAATCGCCGCCGAAGGCTTCGATGCCGCGCCGCATCTCTCCTGCATCGGCTCGACCCGGGCCAGCATCCGCGACATCCTGGCCGACTACAAGGCAGCCGGCATCCGCCGCATCGTCGCCCTGCGCGGCGACCTGCCCTCGGGCATGGCCGAGACCGGCGAATTTCGCTACGCCAACGAGCTGGTCGAATTCATCCGCGCCGAAACCGGCAACTGGTTCAGCATCGAAGTCGCCGCCTACCCGGAATGGCACCCGCAGGCACGCAGCCCGAAGGACGATCTCGACGCCTTCGCGCGCAAGGTCAAGGCCGGCGCCAACTCGGCCATCACCCAGTATTTCTACAACGCCGATGCCTACTTCAGCTTCGTCGACGAAGCGCAGGCCCTCGGCGTCTACGTGCCGATCATTCCCGGCATCATGCCCATCGTCGGCTTCACCAAACTGGCCCGCTTCTCCGATGCCTGCGGCGCCGAAATCCCGCGCTGGATGCGGAAGAAGTTCGAGAGCTACGGCGACGATGCCGACTCGATCCGTGCCTTTGGCCTGGATGTCGTTACCGAACTGTGCGAACGCCTGCTCCAGGGCGGCGCTCCCGGCCTGCACTTCTATTCGATGAACCAGTCGGCGCTGACCACGGAAATCTGCCGCCGCCTCGGCTGAAACCCACCGGTTGCGGTCGACATGAAAAAAGCCCGCAAAATGCGGGCTTTTCTGCCTGGAGCTACCGCGATCAGGCAGATTGCGTGACGATCACGTTCTGTGCCGGCATCGGCGCCGGGAAACCGGCCTCGGCCAGTGCTTCGCGGATCACCTTGTTGGTGTCGAAATACACCTGCCAGTAGTTATCGTTATGGCAATACGGACGCACCGCCAGCACCGGGCCAACCAGCGTGAAATCGAGAATCTCGACATCCACCTTCGGCTCGGGCAGCACATTCGGAATCGCGGCAATCTTCTCGCGTAACAAGGCCATGGCTGCCCGATGGTCGGCCGCACCTGACAACTGGCACTTCAAATCGACGCGGCGGAACGGGTTATGCGTGAAATTCTGGATCGTGTCGCTGAACACCTTGTTGTTACCGATAATCGTCTGCACGTTATCCGGCGTGTTGATGGTGGTCGTAAACAATCCTAACTCGGTGATAGTCCCCGTAATACCACCGACCGTGACGAAATCGCCAACCTTCAACGGCCGCAATACCACCAGGAAGGCACCTGCAGCAAAGTGGGCAAGCAGGCCCGACCAGGCGAGGCCGATGGCAACGCCAGCAGCTGCAATCAACGCCGCAAACGTCGTGGTCTGGATACCGAAGTAACCCAGAATGCCGATCACCAGCAACACATTCAAGGTCACGGTGACGATCGAACCGACGTAGCGCAGAACAGTCGGGTCAACCTTCTGCTTTTCCAGCGAGGACCGCACCATGCCGACCGCAACACCGATCAGCCACCGGCCAATCACCCAGAAGGCCACTGCCGCCAGTATCTTGAGACCCAGGTCGGTGGCCGCCGTCACGATCAAATCCTGATAGCGCGAAATGTCTTCCTTGTTCATTTGTTTTCTCCGTCAGATTGAAATCACGCCGAAGCTTGATCAGGAACGATCGGGCGCAAACCATTTTAGAATGACAATCGGAAATCGGACAAATCACGGGAAATTATCGCGAGGTTGTACTCCCATCCCGCCCACCTGTTCGTTGACAGCCATTCCGACCATCCCTATAATCCGCGCTCCCAGGTCGGGTCGGTAGCTCAGTCGGTAGAGCAGCGGACTTTTAATCCGTTGGTCCCGAGTTCGAATCTCGGCCGACCCACCAGTCGTTTGGGAACTCTGGGGCGCTAGCTCAGTTGGTAGAGCAGCGGACTCTTAATCCGTAGGTCGACAGTTCGAATCTGTCGCGCCCCACCAGAATAATCAAGCACTTAGCCCAACCAAATCGGTTGGGCTTTTTGCTTTCCGGTGTTCGTGTAAGCACTTTGTAAGCAGATTTCTTCAACGCTTTCCTGATTTTGCCCATGTAGCTCAGTGGTAGAGCACTCCCTTGGTAAGGGAGAGGTCGGAAGTTCGATTCTTCTCATGGGCACCAACAGCACTATTGCTCCGGCCCGATGAAGTCTTAAGCGGCATACTTGACGCGCTTGCCTTGGAAGTAACGGCGATGCAGATCAAAACCGGTTCGGCTCCCGCCCTTCTTGCACAGCCCAATACAGCAAGATGACCCAGCCAATCACCGGAATGAAGTTGAGCAACAGAAACCAGCCGCTCTTGTCGATGTCGTGAAGCCGGCGAACGCTGACGGCGATGCCCGGCAGCAGGAACGCCAAGGAAAACAACGCAGACAACTTGTCACTGATGATTCCGGTCGCCGCAGTGACCAACACCACGAAAAGGAACCACCACCAGTATTCGGACCGGGAAGCACGCCCCGAAAAGTCAGCATACTTCGAGAAACAGGTCTTGATGGATTCGCCGAAAGTCATTTGTGCTTAACGCTATGATTAAAAGGCGTACTGTACCGGAACCAATCTTCCTTGCATATTTAAGGCGAATTGACAGGCTCGACGCACACCGGCCCCTCGACCCTGCCTGAGTTGATCGCCGGACTGACCGGGTAGGCGGACATCAATTCCGGCCGGGAAGGCATCAGCATCGCCGTCAGCGCGGCCGTATCGTGATTGCCCGGGGCAAGCCAAGCGTCGAACTGCTCGGGCGCCAGAATGGCCGGCATCCGGTCGTGTATCGGCGCCATGACCTGATTCGGGCCGGTGGTAATGATGCAGGTCGAAACGACCGTCTCGCCGTCTGGTGGCGTCCATGCGGCCAGTAGGCCAGCAAAGGCGAAAATGTCACCGGGGGCGGTTGGGTGAATGTAGTACGGCTGCTTCCTGCCCGCGACCGTCTTCCACTCGTAGAACCCGTTGGCAGGTATCAGGCAGCGGTGCCGGGCAAAGCTGGAACGGAAGGCTGGCTTCTCCGCGACCGTTTCGCCACGGGCATTGTTGAGCTTGGCGCCGATGCTCGGGTCTTTGGCCCAAGAGGGAATCAGCCCCCATCGCACAAGCTGACCAACTCGGCCAGCATCCGGCTTGAATCGGATAACCGGGATAATTGACTGAGGCGCGATGTTGTAGCGTTCAGCGAAGTCCGGACACGAAAGCAGATTGAAATGCTCGATCAGTTCTCCGGCGGTGGCTTTGAGGGCATAGCGTCCGCACATTTCAAGATTTCCCGCCCTTGTCTTTCTTCCCTAGAAATTTTTCCTTGATGAAGTCGGATATGAAAGGTGCCAAAGGCTTGAGCGGGGGCGGCAATATCCAGGGCAGTCCGACAACCAGTCCTTTACCGAGCAACTCGGGAATATGTTCGGCCGCTGCCTCTGCGATCGATCTGCTCACACCAAGTCGAACCAGCAAATCGACCCCTGACTCGTTCAGCTTCTTCCGGTATTTCTTTGGGATACCGGCAATATCGATGAACCTGTTCCAGATACGGGTCAGTACCTGATTGAAGCCGCCGGTCGCCTCTGTTCCGTAGATGGCATGAGGCTCCCGGAGTCCGTGACGCACGATGGCGTCCAATAAGGCTTTGCGGGACTTTCGGCGCAGCGGGCCGAAGCTTTTTTCAAATTTTCCGCCCTTGCTGAAGCAGGTTGCCACCACCTCGTTGTAGTCGAAGCCTCCCTCGGCGAACAGTATCGAATTTGCATCCGCCCACGCTGACATCGGTGTCTCGTTCTCACACCCCGTTGCCACAAGGATTACGGGAATATTCCCCTGAGTCAGTTCATCCACGAAGAACTCGTAGTTCTTGTCGTGTCCATCGGTAATTCGGGGAATGCGAAACACATGCACAAGGATGCTGAAGCCGTCCCTCGACTCAGCAAGGAGCTTAACCAGTTGCTCTGCTGCCTCCTTGGCCGGGACAGTTCCACTGGAAGACTCATTCAGACCGACTGTGTCGGTCAGGATGAAGGTATTGCCGCTGTCCTCGAAAGCGGCAAAGGTGTGGGTCTCAAAGGTATTGCCTCGCGCCGAGCTGTTGGCAGGCATCTCCTGCCCGGTCAGTTCATTGCAGAGACTGGTTTTCCCTGTGCCTGTCGAGCCAAAAACCAGTACTCGATAAGTGGTCATGCTATTTTTCCTCAGAAGGAAACGTCACGACGGCATTACACCCGTTCATCGTACAAGTACCGCTGAAACCCGCTGAACACCCGCCTAATCTCCTCCGGCCTCCCAAGGTCATCCAGCGCGTCCTTCATCGAGTTGTGATACCGCAGCTTCAGTAGCGGCGTCAGCTTCGCCTGGTCGAGTTCCTCGACTCCTTCCTCGACGTAATGCGTCAGCACGAATCCGAGGAACGCCTGCTGCCGTGAGTTGAACTTGGCGTCGATGACGGCCATTGCCCTGGCGGCGCGTTCCTCGCGGGTCAGCGGTTCCTGCGCATAGGCCACGTACGCCAGCACGTCGAAGATGTCGCTGTTCTCGGCCTCAATGATTTTCTGCATTTCGGCTAGTTGCTCCCTGCCGAAACCCTTCTCTTCCAACCCGTCAAGCAGCTTGCGGCGGGTATCTGGTGCGCTCCATAGCCTGCGTAACTCGTCCTCGTCGGCAAAGAACTCGGGCAGTTTTCCGAACAGGGCTTCCAGGAACTGCTGTGCCGACATCGGCGTGCCATCCGGGTGCCAGAAGGTCGTCGCGGAGATGAATTGAATCTTGCGTTCCTTGCCGTCCGCGAGCTTCACCTTCGCTTTTGTCTTCTTCTTGCAGACACAGGGTTGCTGGCCGCAATCCGGGCAAGGTTCCTTCGGGCAGGTACAGGGAGAATTGCCGCACACCTCACATGGCTGCGGTGGCTTCTTCTCGCACACACAGGGATAGCAGCCACACTTCTTGCAGTTCTCAGGCTCAACCGGCTCGCCGTCCCATTCCGGGTCGCTGAAGTGGTGGTGCGCCTTCACGAAGTCGTAGATCGTGAAGTAGTCCTTGCCGTCGTAGAGTCGGGTGCCACGACCGATGATCTGCTTGAACTCGATCATCGAATTCACGGGGCGCAGCAGCACGATGTTGCGCACGTTGCGTGCATCGACGCCGGTGGAGAGCTTCTGCGACGTGGTCAGGATGGTCGGGATGGTCTTCTCGTTGTCCTGGAAGTCGCGCAGCGCTTGATCGCCCAACGCGCCATCGTTGGCGGTGACGCGCTTGCAGTAGTTCGGGTCGCCACTGGTCTTGATCTGGTTGATCGCATCGCGGATCGCCAGGGCGTGATCCTGGGTGGCACAGAACACCAGCGTCTTCTCGCGCTGGTCGATCTGTTCCATGAATTGCTTGACCCGTGCCTTCTCGCGTTCCCTGATCTCGATGATCTTGTTGAAGTCGGCTTCCTCGTAACGCTTGCCAGCCTCGATCTCGCCTTCCACCACCTTGTCGTCGGGGGTGTAGACGTACTCGTCGAGCGTCGAGGCAAACTGTTTGACGCGGAACGGGGTCAGGAAACCGTCGTTGATGCCTTCCTTGAGTGAATAGATGAACACAGGCTCGCCGAAGTAGAGATAGGTGTCGGCATTGTCCTTGCGCTTGGGTGTGGCCGTCAGGCCGAGTTGCACGGCGGGGGCGAAATAGTCGAGGATGCCGCGCCAGTTGCTCTCGTCGTTGGCCCCGCCACGGTGGCACTCGTCGATGACGATGAAGTCGAAGAAGTCGGGCGGATACTCGCCGAAGTACGGCGATGGATGCCCGTCCTTGGGCGGGCCACTCATGAAGCTCTGGAAGATGGTGAAGAAGATGCTGCCGTTCTTCGGCACCTTGCCCTTCTTCTTTATGTCTTCCGGCGCAATGCGCACCAAGGCATCTTCGGGGAAAGCGGAGAAGGCGTTGAAAGCTTGATCGGCAAGAATGTTGCGGTCAGCGAGGAAGAGGATGCGCGGTCGACGCGTCGGATCGCCCGATTTCTTCCAGTCTTTCAGGTTCCAGCGGGCATGGAACAGCTTCCAGGCGATCTGGAAGGCGATGAAGGTCTTGCCGGTGCCGGTCGCCAGCGTGAGCAGAATGCGCTGCTGCTGGTCGGCAATGGCGTCCAGCACCTTCTGGATGGCGATGTCCTGGTAGTAGCGCCCCTGAAAGAAACCACCCTTGTCCTCGAAAGGGATGGCGGCGAAGCGGTCGCGCCAAGCGTTCTCGGTGGCGAAGGTGAGGTTCCACAGGGCTTCAGGTGTCGGAAAACTTGCCTGTTCGCCTTCGGTGCCGGTCGCCATGTCGACGCCGTAGATGCCTTGCCCGTTGGTCGAGTAGGTGAAACGTACCACCAGCTTGCCGGCGTAGTCCTTGGCCTGGCCGACGCCTTCGGTCAGCGCCTTGTCCCAAGCCTTGGCTTCGACCACTGCCAGTTTCATGTTGCGGTATTCGAGGACGTAGTCCGCCGTTAACGGCTTGCCGCGCTTGCCACCCCCTTCGAGCCGACCAAGGGTGATCGGATACTCGCGCCGGATGCGACTGCCTTCGACGACGCCCCAGCCGGCAGCAGCCAGTGCGGGGTCAATGTGTTCGGCGCGGGTTTCGGCTTCGTTCATGGTTTCGCCTTACAAGGCCCCAGAGAAGGCTTGGTGCAGGAGGGATTTTTTCAGGTCGTCGAGGGCCGTCAGCTTTTGCTGGTAGATGGATTCGAGGCGTTCAACCTCCGCTGCAAGGTCATCGAGCTTGGACACGATTCGGGCTTGCTCGGCAAGCGGCGGAAGCGGAACGACAAGCCGTCTCAAGTCCACAAGATATAAGTGCTTTAGTGCTGCGCCTTGTGGAACGATCTGGCTCTGAACACAAAATGCCCGAAGCGCATAAGTCAGGTATGGCCCGAGTTCGCGCATTACAGGCTTTATGAGAGCTACAGAAACGAAAATTGAGAATTCGATGTCGGTATCAATCAGTCTGACTACGCCAATAGTGCCGTCCTTTGTTATCAGAATATCGCCCCGTTCTGGATGGGTTCTCCTAATGAACTCTTCGTGATCTGCGCGAGTCACGTAGTTCAAATCGTCGAAGCTGATTCCCGGGCCAGCCGTAAGATTTTTCACTGTGACGAATGGAACACCACTATCTACATAGTTTGGCTTCTTGTGGACACCATCGCTGACCCCGGTTGTCAGCCGTTCAAGTTGCACCCATTGCCACCGGTCTGGAATAGCAGTTCGGCCAACTGAAGGAACTTCAATTTCATCTGCTTTTAGCCGTTTGGCACGTCCCTGCTCAATCGCATCAGCGCGCAGCCTATCAATTTCACGAAGTAACGCCTTGACTGGGGAGCCTCCTTGGGCTTCTGACTGAAGTCCACCCAATATTGCCGTATCTAAAACCCTATCAAACAATGCACGGGCGCTCTGGAGGTTCTTATCGGCGTTTGCTTTGGCGGTGGCAATGCCGTCGAAGGCTTCGTCGAGGATGGCGACGATGCGGTGCTGTTCAGACGCAGCCGGTAGTTGAATAGTTAGTTCCTTGAACTTGTTTATCGACACACCACCGATCAAGCCAGCCATTGCTGCTCGGAACTGCTTAGAAAAAACATCCGACAGACAAAAGTAAAAAACAAACCGACTGCTGTGGGGATGGTTTGGAGAGATGGCAAATAGCTTATTTCCAAAGAATATAGGCGCATCTGAATGTGCGATCTTGCGACCTGCACTCCCGCCCTCCGCACAAACCAGCACTGTGTTTGCGGGGGCTAGCTTGAAGTCAGTTTGTTTTGCTTCTGGAATCCTTACCCCTGATTCATAGTTGATGCAGTGATCAAACCCAACGTCCTTTGTTGCGATATATGGCAGGCCATCAACTTGGCCCGCAAAATGTTTCTTCTTGTCTGCTTCACTGATGCTATTGCCGTTGAATACACGACCAAGATCACAAAATCGTATTGTTTGCCACCCTACCTTCATAGCAGCGCCCTGATATTCGCCATTACTTCCGCGCCCTCGGCATCGAGCGCGGCGATCTCGTCCAGAATCTCCCCCGGGCTGCGGTGGATGACTTCCTCGCCACCATTCGGATTCTTCACCGACAGATCGAAGGTTGTCTGATCGACAGTCGCCGCATCCACGCTCCAACTCTTCGGCGAGTCGGCGAAGGTCTTCTGCAATTCGACAAACTCGGCGAGATCCGCATCGTTGAGCGGGTTGGTCTTGCCCATGTTGCGGCCCGGATCAAGCTGGTAGTACCAGACCTTGCGCGTCGGTGCGCCCTTCTCGAAGAAAAGCACGACAGTCTTCACGCCCGCCCCCAGGAAGGTGCCGCCAGGGCAGTCGAGAACCGTGTGCAGGCTGCATGATTCCAGCAGCAGCTTGCGCAGGCTGACCGAGGCGTTGTCGGTGTTCGACAGGAAGGTGTTCTTGATGACGACGCCGGCCCGGCCACCGGCCTTGAGCATCTTGATGAAGTGCTGAAGGAAGAGGAACGCCGTCTCGCCGGTACGGATCGGGAAGTTCTGCTGCACTTCCTTGCGCTCCTTGCCACCGAAGGGCGGATTGGCGAGGATCACTTCCACGCGATCCTTGTCCTGGATGTCGGACAGGTTCTCGGCCAGCGTGTTGGTGTGGATGATGTTCGGCGCCTCGATGCCGTGCAGGATCATGTTCATGATCGCAATCACGTAGGCCAGCGACTTCTTCTCCTTGCCGTAGAAGGTGCGCTCCTGAAGTACCTTGCTATCGCTGGTCGAAAGGTTCGGCTGCGCCTTCAGGTAGTCGTAGGCTTCGCACAGGAAGCCAGCCGAACCGACGGCACCGTCATAGATGCGTTCGCCGACCTTGGGCTTGACGACCTGAACGATGGCGCGGATCAGCGGGCGCGGGGTGTAGTACTCGCCCCCGTTGCGCCCGGCGTTGCCCATGTTCTTGATCTTGGCTTCGTAGAGGTGCGACAGCTCATGCTTCTCGCTCTGCGACCGGAAGCGCAGTTCATCTACGTGGTCGATGACTTCGCGCAGGTTGTAGCCGCTGTGAATCTTGTTCTTGATCTCGGCGAATATCTCGCCGATCTTGTACTCGATGGTGTTCGGCCCGATGGCGCGCTGCTTGAAGCCGTGCAGGTAGGGGAAGAGCTTGCGGTCGACAAAGTCGCGCAGGTCGTCGCCGGTCAGCGCCTTGTTGTGATCGAGTTTGCCGTCAGCCCCCTTGGGTGCCGCCCAGCTTTCCCAGCGGTAGGGTTCGTCGAGGATGTAGCTGTATGAACGGCCTTCCAGCGCCGCTTCCGTCGCCTTGTCCTGCTCCAGTCCGTCGAGGTACTTGAGGAACAGCAGCCAGGAGGTCTGTTCGGTGTAATCGAGTTCGGTGGTACAACCCGCCTCTTTCCAGAGGACGTCGTCGATGTTCTTGAAGGCTTGTTCAAACATTGTTCTTGTTCTTCTTTGATGATGACAAAGGGGAATGATGCCTCAAAGGGCCGGTCTTTGCGAAACACAAGTGCGGGCGCATAATCAAAATCGCTTAGGACGAATACATACCATGCGCTTGACCGCCGCAAAATCCTCCGGAAACTTCCCCCCGCCGCCCATCCCGGGGGATGAGTTGCTGATTCCGATCACCTCATGGGAAGCCATGTATGCGGAGACTCAGGTGACGGGCGTGGATTTCGAGCAGTTCTGGTTCGACAGTGTTGAAGATGAGGTCGCTTACTTTTTCAGGTGGGCGGGAGAGCCGCGTTCCACCGTACTCGTCGTCTGGACGGATGACGGGCCAACCCATATCGAATGCCGCAGTTCGGTGACCAAGAAGTTGCTGACGATGAAGCAAGGGCCGTCATCGCGGCGGTCATCGTGCAATTTCGTAACGCAGGCTTCTGGCCTTACCTGGTGACTCATTAGACATGATCGACTACAAAGCCAAACTCTACGCCCACCTCGCCAACTACAAGACTCAGCGGTTAGGGATTTCGCAACAAGGAACCTGGATAGACCGTAAAGGTGAAGTCCATTTCTACGGTCACATCCTCCCCGATGGGTTGGAATACCTGAATCTGCTCGAATCGATTCGCGCTGACTTGCGGGGTTATCTTGAAGCCCATCCCGACATCAAACTGCACAGGGATTTCAAGCACCTGAATTCATCCCAGGCTTTCGCGTTCAACCTTTTCTTTCCCTACTTTGCCGCCGGTGGTTCAGGCGCCAGGGCGTTAAGCAGTGCCTTGGGGTTGGACATGGACGTATCCAGCGAAGGTTGGCGGTTTGAAGAAGTCCAGGACGAGAACACCAATGTCGATGTCGTCTGGAAAAACCAAGCCGGGCAGAAGGTGTTCTGCGAAGTGAAGCTATCAGAGGCTGAATTCAGCAAAGCCAAAAATGACCAAAGGCATCATGACAAACTTCGTGATGTCTACCGCCCAAGGCTAGCAGGCGTAGTTTCTCCTGACTTGCTGGAGCCGAAGGCCTTCTTCGCTCACTACCAACTACTGCGCAATGTGTCACTGCTGCACGGGAACGCAGAAAGTCAGCTAGTGATTCTGTTTCCCGGGGCCAACAAGGCCCTTAATCCGCAATTGAAGCGCACACTTGATGGCATCAAACCAAGTTATCGGCACCGGATTCATGTGGTGCATATCGAAGATGCACTGAACTCGCTCTGCGCTAATGAATCGCTTACGCAGCCGTTGCGCGCCCACGCCTCTGCTTTGAGGGAGAAGTACGTTCCGAGTGACATCGTTTGATCCCTTGGAAACTGAAGTGCATCTGACTGATGAACTGCTGACTTAGGAGTTACCAAGGTGAAAGCTTTTGAGGAACGAGGAAATCGGCTAAGAGCCGAGGCCAAAGCGATTGTGTATGAGTTCATGCGAGCATCAGCACTGTGCCAGCCAGGGCGTGAGGGAATGCGGCTGGCGCCAATCTTCCGAGCCTGTGGATTCGATTGGGGCGAGTACAAGAAAGCGACCTCCTCCAACCAACAATACTGGGTTGTCGCGCTGATGCGAGAACTCGAAGCAGAGGGAAAGGTGGAGCGCGTCTCGGAGTCAGGCCCATGGCGCATTCGCTGACTAAAGCGCCACTTAGGCCGATCCCACAAACCTCGCAGTCAAACCAAAATGGAGATCTGTGTTGATCCTCGCAGACCTGATTCACCGTGAAACCGATGTGGCGTTTGAGCAGATCATGTTGCTGCGACATTCGAGTGGTGAAATCGCCAATGCAAGTGATCATAGCGTCTCGATCGAGGAGTACACGGCAATGCAGCCGACCAACTCCAAATACGACTTTCATCACGATGACAAACCGCAAATATCGGTTGTCGCAGTAATCGTCGACGATCACGTCTATGGCGTCTATCGCATCATGGGCGTTGAGGCTGAAGGAACCATCTACTCGCTTGGAAGCGAAGCCTATCTCCGGTTTGAGTTGGCACGCAAGAAAGATGACCGGCCTTGCCGGCGGTTTCGCCTTAACGCCGCACCAAGTACTTCCATCGGCCTGCCTGTTCGTGGCTGGGAAGGCGGTCGCGCCAGGACAGCAGTCCAAAGGTACGATAGCGGCTTCTTCAGAGCAATCGAAGTAGGCCCACCAGACGACGCGGCCTTCCGTGAAGCCTTCGAGCAATCGTTTCAGGAGCGAGTGGGGAAATCCTTGCGTGATTCATCGGATGCACGCGCAAGACGCCTGGACAATGCCAACGCGATTCCAACAAGGATTGCTTCAACCACGTACATTTTCACTAGAAATCCGGATGTCGTAGCAGAAACGTTGATTCGAGCCAAAGGCGTCTGCCAATCGTGCGGATGCACAGCTCCCTTCACCCGTCGATCAGATGGGACGCCGTATCTTGAAGTTCACCATCGACAGCCATTAGCACAGGGCGGCACTGACACCGTGGAAAATGCCATCGCGCTTTGCCCCAACTGCCATCGTAAATCGCATTACGGTTAGAGGCAGTACCACGACTAGGCGCGAAATACCTGAAACATAAAATCCCATCTGTATGCGCATCCTTGCAAGCCAGCAAGAAACGCTCACAGGCGATCGCAACCTAGTGACCAGACGGTAACACCACCATAATCGGCAGGGGATCTGTACACACCAGCGACCCACCCCGGACTCATAAAGAGAACATAGCGATGCGCGGTGGTGGAGGCTGACACCTTCTCAATATCCTTGACCAGTTTTTGGTTGTTTTGTGGTGTCACAGCAGCGAATACTTCAGCGACAACACCACCGTCTTCGCTGGTTTCAATATCCCATCCGGCCCTGTTTCCAAGATTGAGCGTGAGGGTTTGAATTTCCGGATGCCGCCCAAAAAGATACTCAGCACCATTGAACGACGCCAGATAAGTAAAAGTCTGGTTCAACTGCTCTATCAAATTGAGTTTTCTCGATCGATCTAGCGGATCGCAACCAACCGACTCAAACTTCATTTTGAACATCAACGAGAGGGGGCCGTCACTTTTGCTAGCCTCAGCTATCTGCACTTCCGTCTGTCTTGCTGAAGCCCTAAGAATCTCCCGAAAAGCTTCAATATTCGTATGTCGGTGAAGAATGATCTGCTTGGACATGAATGCTCAAAAATCCCGAGTCGATTTGAACTTCTGGCACCAACTTTGGTTACCGATGGCCGAGCCATCCGCAGGAACGAGATCAAGTAAGGTGTCGGCAATCGATTGGGCGCGGGTCATGGCAGGAAGGCGGTTTGGGCAATCCGCACATCATAACCCGCTGCGAATTCTTTGCCAGTGTGCAAAAAGCAATCCCCGACACCGCAGGCCCTTCCATTGCCGGCTGTGCCGGAATGGCCCGTCCTGAACCAACGAATCAGGCCGGTGCGCGCGCTTCCTCCAACTCGCTCAGGATTACGCCAAAGACAGCCAGTGCCGCATCGAAGTATTGGCGAGACTGCGCCCGCCCGTCACCAATGCTACCCATTCGCCGGATCATCCTTCTGGCTCTCGCGCAGCTCCGCGATGTCGTTGCCGATTTCCCGTAGTTCGCGCATCAACTGATAGAACGGATCCACCCGTTCCGGCTCTTCCGGTTCCGGTATCTCGTCGTCCTGCGGGAATTCCAGCATTTCGGCCAGCACGATTTCCGTCGCCATCGAGTGATAGCCCTTTAGTAGCTGCGCTACCTCCATCGGCCCGGGCGCCGACTTCCTGGCCTCGCTCGACAGCTCCATCATCAGCGTTACGATTTCCGAGTCTATCTCGTCCGCCCGTTCCATCACGAACTGATTGAGTTCCCCGCTTGCCGCCAGGCTCTTGTACAGCGCCGGATTCTTGTCCTTGAGCGCCGCTTTCACCAGATCGTAGGTTTGCATCGTCTAGCCCACCTTCTGCGCCCTGGTCGCTGCCCGGCTTGCCGCCCGGATCTGCGCCGTTACCACTTCCGATTCCGCTTCCAGCTTCGCAACCCGGTCGCATTCCTCCTTGCTGCGCCCCTGCTTGGCGAACAGCGGAAGAAGCTCCTTGTCGATAGCTTCCAACCTCGCGGTAAGTTCGGCTTTGTTCATTTATGCTGCTCCTTTCGTTTGTTACGTTGTATCGCAAATGGATCGCACTCACGAATTTCCGTCAGATCAACCAACCCAAACCAGCTTGTCGTTGCTCAACTCTGGCTCGCCATCCCAGCGATAAGCGACAAGCGGCCCCTTAATTGCCGCACCAAAATCCAGCACGGCCGTCGTAGCGTTCTGCACTCCAGGCGCGCCGGTCAGCCAGTAGTGTCCAACGAAGGTCGGCACATCACTGACGGCGCCGAGCTTGACCCCCGCAGGGAGCGCAATGTCTGGTATGCGCTCACGTTCGCTTTCAGGCACCAGCGCAGCCTGCCGGTACGCCGTGGCTGATTCATCCCACCACCTGACCCGAATCTCCTTGCGCGCGACATCGTTGTGGTCAAGAAACGTAACGCCATCAGGTAAGCGGATCTCATAGCCCTTGGTCACGCTTTCCATTGCCACCCAAGGCGCGCTGCGTTTGCGGAACGATGCCATCAGAAACTCTTCGTCGAGCGCTCCGCCCGGGTTCATTGCGACCTTGATTTGATCTATACCATCCAGGTTCCACCAAGCATGGCAGAGCCGGATGCCTCCCAAGTCAAGGACGGGCGGCAGGGTTTTGAACCATTCCACCAACTCTCTGTGCAGTGGCGAATCCTCGCCAACCTGCCTCAGAAACTCCCTGTGTTCTCGCCGCTTGTTCTCGGTACGAGGACGCAGGTAATCGCTACTGTCAGGGTCGGGCGTACCGAAGCCGATCGCGTTCCACTCATGGTTGCCCATGATCGTGCGACCACTGCCTGCTTCGATCATGTTGCGCACAATGTTGAGCACTTCGACCTGACCTGGCCCACGGTCGACCAGATCCCCGAGAAACAACGCCACTCTCCCTTCGGGATGACGATAGGCACCATCCTTGATGCGATAGCCCAGCTTCGCCAACAAAGCCGTCAATTTTCCTTCCTGCCCGTGTACATCACCGATGATGTCATAGTCCATATCGTTGCCTCCGTCACTTAGTTGCATTACACTACGAACTATAGATTACTTCGTTGCGAAATACAACTATGGTCAAGAAAACTCCTGAATCCCCGATGCAGCAGCCCTCCGGAACCATCCATCCGATGCCCTTCGTCCGGATCGAGTTGGTGGTGATGTCGATCGTCGACGGCCGCTTGGCTGTGCTGCTCGGCAAACGCGCTCAGGCGCCGCATGAAGGTCAATGGGCGCTACCAGGCGGCGTGCTGCGCATCGATCTGGATGCTGACCTGGAGAGCGCCGCTCAGCGTGTAGCTGATGAACGCCTTGGCGTGCAACTGCCCTTCCTGCGCCACCTGACGGCAGTCGGTGGCAAGTTGCGAGACTCGCGGGCGCCCTGGGCGCTGTCCATCGCTTTCCGCGCATTGCTCCCTATCGAAGCAATCGACCCCAAGGCTGGCAAGCGACTGGAAGCACTCAGATGGGTTCCGGTCGACGAGGCAATGCAGGACGCGAGCCTTGCCTTCGACCACGCACCATTGATCCGATCAGCGACTGAAACGACACGTAAGGAAATCGAGCAACTCGATCTGCCATTCGGCTTCCTCCCCGAAAAATTCACGCTGGGCGAACTTCAGGCGTGCTGCGAAATGCTTCTCGGGCGTCGCTTGGACAAGTCGAGTTTCCGGCGACGCCTGGACGAGCGCAGTCTGGTGGAGCCGGTGCCTGGTGAAATGCGGACAGGGCCGTTCAGGCCGGCGCAGCTATTCCGGAAACTGAGCAGCACTGCGAGTTGAAGGTCTGTAAATTTCCAGACTCGTTCTGACAGAAGCTTCCGGATGGAACGTCACAGCCCAGCCTTCAAGAGACAGTCAGCGCAAAACGCGAATGAGTGCTGACAAATAGTAGCCGACGCTGAGAGTTCGCAGGCCACCAAATCTCAAAATGGGTGACTGCTGAAAATTAATCAAAGCATCAGAAGGGCTTAAAGATGGATTGGTCACCCTGTTTAAGTCGGCCAAAAAATTCGATTGCATAGCGGTCGGTCATTCCGGCGACAAAGTCGCAGATTAAGCGCATTCGGGCTTTTTGTTCACTCAAGCGTTGGTAGCACTGCTTTACGTCTTCAGGCAAGAGCAGATAACCCTCATCTTCAGTCAGTGCTTTGAATATTTCTCTGACAATTTCATAGCCCCGATATTCAACGAGTTTCAGGCGGGGCGACATAATCGTTACTTCGAAATTAAGGTGCTTGAGCGCCTCCACGGTAAGCTTAATTTCTTCGCGCATGGTGGCTTTTGAAAGGCAAGGTGTCTCATCGTCTTTTTCAAAACTAATTCCATTGATAAACGTTGATACAAGGCTGGAGGTTAGCTCTGTCCTCAAATAGGTGTTGCTCGCAATTAGTTTTGACATCTCGTACATTTCTAGAGGAGTTTCTGCAACTCCCTTGAAGTTGCCATCTATGTCTAGATTGAAAACGCTAGCAATTGCATTAACAACATCATCTTCAGTAGCCTTCGGACATTCACCTGCCACCTTCTTAGTGACTCGATCAAGCAAGCCGACATCACTGCGAATCGTACTAAGCAGCATTAGTGGATCTACAAAGCCGCCTTTTAGTCCGTCTTCTAGATCATAGGTTGAATACGCAATGTCATCAGCAAGGTCCATAATATGACATTCGATTGTCTTAAATGGCTTGTCGGCGGAAGCGCCCGAGGAGACAGCCTCCTTTATTGCCGAAATCAGAGGCTTTTCAGATTCGTAATACCCCTTGACCAGTCGCTCTGTTTTGTTGCGTTGAAACGGTATCGCCTTGTCGTATTTTAGAACTGCCGCAAGTGCTCGATAGGTCAAATTTAGACCTCGGCGGTTATCGTTTCCTTCGGCGGTTATTCCTTGATTTGCCCCGTCTTCGGTAACTTTCTTCTCACAAACAGCTAGAAGTCGGAGCGTCTGCGCGTTGCCTTCAAAACCACCCCAATCCTTCATACAGTCATCTAGAGCATGTTCACCGTTGTGCCCAAACGGAGGGTGCCCAAGGTCATGGGCAAGGGCGGCAAATTCCACCAAATCAAGATTAATAGGATTTTCTTTTAAAAAGTCATTGTTGTAATTAAGTTGCTCCGCAATTCCTTTTGCAATCTGTGCGACCTCCAGAGAGTGCGTCAATCGATTGCGAAAGAAATCCGATTCGTGCCCCGGATAAAGTTGCGTTTTCCCTTGCAAGCGACGGAATGATGGTGAGTGAATTAGACGCGCGTAGTCTCGACGAAATGCTGGCCTAAAGTCGCTGTCAGCCTTTGTGACGACAACCTGTCGCTGCGAGCAGCCGTTCCCGTAAAGTAGGTTAGTCATTTCCTTATCCAAGAAAAAGAAAAGGCCAACTAAGTTGGCCAAATTAGTTAAGAGAAAAAATAACTTACTTCGTCTTGAATAAGGCTGCCGCTTGGGCGCCTCCGGAATTACCTTGTTGCGAAGAGGCCTGGGTTGCAGGCACCACGGCGCGGTTGGTAGAAGCCATTTTGTAGTTAGCGAGTTGTGCCCTGGCCATTTCTAACGCCTTAAGCATTACTGCGTCGGTTCCCATATTAGCCTCCGTCTAAGTCAACTTGGTATTACTTCCAATCACCCATGTGGCGAGCGCTGCTACCACATAATTTGAAAAATTTCAATGGGTGTTCATGTATGTGAAATGAACTTTGAGGCCCTCTCAACTCAAAGTCAATAGCATTTACAAAAAATGCCATAGGGGTGTCTCGTTCTTGACATTGACCGCTAATTTTTTGGGGTTAAGGCCATGCGGGGGCATCGGCGAACGATCATGGACAACGCAGTCGTGAGAATCTCATGGCTGGCAGGTTTGTAGTGAATTAGCCGCTATAGCCGGTGAAAACATCACCAGTCGGCTAAGGCGTCGATCTCTGCCGGTCCGCCAAATCGCATTTGTCATCGGGCGGCGCTCAGTCTAAAGCCACCGTCCTGGCGGAGCCGACTTTAGCCATTTTGCGAAACAGATTCATCCGCCCCCGTTCAGGTCATCCCGCAGCCCCGTCAGCCGCCGATTCAACAGCCCAAACCGTTCGGCCGTGCCCGCCCATGACGCATTGTTGAAAGCATCATGCTTGGCGTTCAGCCAACACGCTTCAAGGCTTCGTCCTGCTCTTTGAGCATGGCCCTCAGCACCTTCATTTCTTCACGCCAGCCGCCCCTAAAGGCGTTCTGCGAGACCTTCGCTTTACCCTCTGCCGACTTCGGCCCCGTGCTTTTCTCCCACGGCTTCCAGCGCCGGATTAACTCACCCATTAGCTTGCGATGCTCTGGTGTCCGGTAGTAACTCATAGTCTGCCCCTGCTTGTTTGCTCTGCTTGTTTTGAAAATTCTCCGCCTGCGATGGCATCATCATGCCGGTATTCACCTGCTGCGGTCCGTTGCTGATATTGGCTTGCCGGGCATAGATAATCGGAGGATTCTTGATCGTCGCCAGGGTTTCCAGAGTGGCCCGGCATTGGCTCTGCGCCCGTAGCGCCATCCGCATGTTCGCTTCAAAACCGGCTAAATGATCGCAACCGATGCCGCGTTCAGTGAGACGTGCGAACAGGCTTTGCAGTGCGGTGGCCTGGTTGATCAGCATGGCCTCGGCTTGTTTCATGTCACCGCAATTCACCAACGCCGATTGCTCGCGCAATTGTTCCAGCAAGGCCGGGGTGTCGATCTGCACGCCTAGTCCTTTCGCCTCGACCGCATTGATGGCGCGGAACGCGGCCAGTTCGGGCGATGTCACTAGCGCCGCGTGCTTGCCGGCCATCACCTCCTCGCTGTCACCATTGATGCAGACTAGCGGTATGGCCTTGCGGGGATAGGTCACCTTGTCCAGGCCGGTGGCGATTGCCGGGTTCTTCGATTTGCTTGCCATCATTTACCTCCTCGATTGCTATTGCCCACGATGGCTTGCCCGCCATCCCTTACGGTCACCACCTGCACTGTGATCGTTTGTTCGCCATGACTTTGCTTCTCTTGCATCCTGAGCATTCCCCGTTGATAGGTGTCCATCATCCGACACGCGGCATTGAGTAGGGCGGTCTTGTCCGTGACTCCCTGTGCGAATGTGGCCTTGTCGATCAGCGTTAATGCAGTCTTGTGGGCGATCGCCAGTTGGTGTGCGGCCATCCTTTCCAGACTGTTGCTGGCCTGGATGCTGTCCGCCGCATCCAGCGCCATCGCCGCGCAGTTCAGACCCAGGCGCTCCAGCAGTTCGAGCCGGTGGGCGGATGCGTCAAGGGTGGCCATGTCCGGCACGGTCAGGGTGTTGGACAATGCGCTTCGTGTTGGCGGCACCGCTTCGCCCATTGCCATTGCTGGCGCGGTGTCAGAACGAAACAGTGTCGCTGCTTTCGCGGCGTAGTCTGCGGCGCCTTGCTCATGGCTTTGTGTATCTTGGCCCCATTCGCGCAGTTGGTTCGCTGTGGCCTGCTCGGTCATAGCGATCCTGAGTGCGCGTGCTGCCCTGGTAGCCGTATCCCGGCCGGCACGACCTTGGTCAAGACACTTCGCGCAGACAAATCCGTCCTCGCAGGGATGGATCTGTCCTTCTGTCGCGCCGCATAGCGAACACTCGCGGAGAAGGAAGGTGGAGGATGACCTGCTCTTTCTCATCGTGGGCCATTGCTTTCGACGATTCCCGGCCAGCGCTCCGTGCCGGTTCGTTGATCTAAATCATTCGCCAATGGCGCATAGCCCGCGCATCGCAACAGCCGCGCCGGGTCGGGTCGATAGCCTCGATTCGCCACCACCAGCGCCCCACGTTCCGGCTTGGCAACGGTGCAAGCCCGCCCCCGCAGGTTGAGGCATAGCGAACAGGTGCGCCGGTCATCGCCGAACGGGTCAGGCTTCGGCAGTTCAGCCGCCGCTCGCCTAGCGAAGTAATCCCGCGCATCCGCATCCCGCTGGCACTGGCCTATCACTTCGGCAATGGTCGCCGGGTCGGTTTCCTCGATCAGCGCCAGCCATGCGCGGATTGCCGTTTCCTCGCTAGCGGCCAGGGGTGCCGATGGTTGCCGGATGGTCGGTGTAAAGGGTTCCGCCGCTACCCCGTCCGGGTACCGTTCCAGCACCTCCACATGAGTCACCTCGGGACAGCAGGCCACTTCCAACGGGTCGCGGTCGATGAAGTGCACCAGCCACCAGCGGGAAGCGTTCGCCGTCTCGCCCGCACCTTCCTTTGCCGGGGATGCGTTTTTCTCCTCCTTGGGGATTGCTACTGCTACAGTTGCTATTCTTGCTACTGTTGCCGCTCCCCCCTTGTGTTGAGTAGCAGAAATAGCAGGAATAGCAGTAGCAAGGTTCCCGGTGCCACGTTTCCGAATCAGGGCGGATAGGGTCAAGGTGTCACCCCCACCAGTGCCGGGTTAAGGTGAATCGTCAGCCGCTTTCCATCCTTTTCCAGCCGCAGGCGGTCAAGCTCGGCAAGTTCGCGGATCGCTGCATCAAGCCGCGCCCCGTCCCGCAATGGCCCATGCTGGCGAACGTAATTTTTCCCTACCATGTGCGTCCGCGCTTGCCTGCAATGCTCGATCAGCCAACTATCCAGCCGTGCCGCGTCCGCCAGTTCCGCCGGTAGCGCAAGCTCACCAAAGAAGCGCCGGGCTTCGTTCAAGTGCCATGCCGTGATTCGGCTTGCCCCCTCGAAAGCCTCCGCGCCGATTGCTCCGCCCGCACCATCGAACATCTGGAACAGTGTCGCCAGGCGTGCCGCGTTGTCGGCGGATTTGCTCGCTACGTCTCGCACGTCGTAAAGCTCGCCGCCGCTGGCTAGTTCGCCCTCGATTGCGTCGTGATATTCCACCCATGCCGCTTTGGCTTCCGGGGTCAGGGGCAGCAGGGGCGGGGTCAGTGCGCCATCGTCATCAATAGGGGCGGGTAGTTCCAGAATCGCGGCAATGCGCTGATGGAATGCGGCAAGGTGCGGCCAGTTCGCGGGGGCTTCGGTGAATGGCCGTTGTCCTTGGGTTGATTCAGGCCACGCCACAAGGAACCGGGCAAGAAAGCCCGTACCACGCGCCAGCGCCCCGGATCGGGTGAAGAATTCGCGCAAGGTTGGTTCCTGAACCTGCAAGGCCACGGTCAGCCGCGCACCGCGCACGGTGAATGATTCGGTTGATCGCCGGTCAATGGTCAGGCTTGTTCCATCCCATAGCTGATTTAGCAGGCCCAGATTCCGCATGACTGAATCCTTGCCCATGCCGTGCGAACCGAAAACAATCCCGGCCTCGGCAGATACCACGCCGCCCGACGGCCATTGCTTCGCCAGTCCATAGGCCAGCGCCTCGGGGGTCGCATCGGCATAGAGCAGGCGGGCGGTTTTTGGCGGTTCCGGCTTGTCGTGTTCCAGATCGCGCAAGGTTGATTCCATGCCCACCGTCGGTTTGTTGTCCTTGGCAAGCTGGCGGATTTTTTCCTTTACGCCGCCGCGCTTGGCTTCCCATGCCTCGATTGCTGCCCGATGATCTTTGAGGATCGGTTTCGCGGCCTCGGCTTGGGCTTCCTCATAGTCGCGGATCGGCTTAGTAAAGAAGCCGTCACAGGTTGATTTCCGCTCGCCAGAATCGGCAATGGTCAGCAGGAACAGGCCGACAGGCCCGTGCAGCTTTTCTGCCCGCTTTGCATCAGCATAGGCCTGGATCGCCAGCGATAGCGCCGCCAGTGCTGACGAGGCCACCATCGGGACAGGTGCCTTGACAAAGCCCGCGACCTCTTCCACCGCCGCCCGAATGGGCAGGGGTAGCGCGTCAAGCGGATAGGGTTCCGGTTCCACCTTGACGGCCAGCGGTTGCGGAACAGGCCAGTCGTTGCCTTCACAATCGCCTGCTGGTGCGTTTTCCTCTCCGGGTTGATGCTTCTCCCTTTCCGGCACGCTTGCGTTCGCTATGGCGCATCCGATCTGCATTTCTTCTGCCATGCTGTCGAGAAACGACTGACCCCGTTTAACTGCCGCGAAATCAGACATGACGCGAATCCTTCATTTGTGGCATGACGGCACTTAGGGCCGACTGGATGCGCGCAGCCGCCATGGTCAGACGGTCGCGGTCGACTTGGGTGAACGGGTGCCCCGCCAGCAAGGCGGATGCCGCAGCAGAAACCACCAACGCTTCAAACGCGATACCGCGTAGCGCATCCATTGCGGGGAAGGGTCGGCGCTCGGGCTTGCCGTAACTCTCATGGGGCGGGAACAAGTCGGAAATTTCCATGCCAATGGCCGCGATCACCTCATGGACTGAGCAGCCGGCAAAACAGTGGATCAGTACTTTTCCGTCATCGGTTTCGCGGATCGTCAGTGATGGCCCTTTGTCATCGTGGGCGGGGCATCGCGCCTGATAGGTGCCAATGCCGGTCGGACGTACTTTGTCGAGGCGGGAAAGCAGACGGTCGACATGGCTCATGGCTGAACCTCCCAGAATCTCGGCGCAGGCCATTCGGGAGGCACATGTTTCGCTGCCAACACGAACGACAGCGCCGGTTGATGTTGGCGAATCAGATTGAGAGCCTGATTGCATTGCCCGGCAACCTGCGGTGCGGTACGATGCGAGTGTTGAATTTGTGATGTGCCGACTTTGCCGGGTGCCCGCCCGGCATCGTCATTTTCCGGTGCGGCGTTCACTTCGCCACCTCACCGGAAGCCAAGCGTTCAACTTCGGCAGCGTCCCAAAGCAGGCGGCCATTCGGCAGCTTGACCGGAACCATGCCTAGCCAGTGCCCAAGGCGGCACAGCGATGCGCGCGGCGTTTGCGGCGCTGCACGAAGGCGGGCGGCAGCTTCTCCTGTGGAATACTTAAAGTTGGTCTTGGCGGTGGGTGCAGTGGTGTAAAGGGCTTTCATCAACGATTCTCCTTGACGCCGATTCGGCGATACGGAGAACGTTGGCGGCTTGCCGAAATAGCCTCAACGTCCCCGCATCCACCGGTCGGCGAAATTGGTTCGGCGTTGATAGATTGGCATGGCCCAGCGTCTTTTTACATGGAGAATTGTTGAGCTTACGTAATAAAATCAGTACGTTGTACCTTACCTGTGTCTTGCTTGCACCTTGTTTGTAGTTGTGTTGATTTTCAAGTAACGCAACAGGGAGCGCCCGAGACTCTTTTTGAGGATTTTTTCCTCATCTTTTGTCGTTGCCGATTCATTGCCTGCGGTTTTGAAGAGCGATGAATCCATCCCAGCGTTCTGACGGATGTACAACCAAATGCATTCAATGGTCATGCTAGGAACCTTGGTTTCGAGGTCTCTGAGCAGCGCGATGTTGCGCGTGTCTCGGCGCTTTGGCTGTGGTATCTCGACACATTCTGGAGCCTCAGACGAGGTATTCTGCTCGCCGTCTGTCTGCTCAGCAATCTCTGGCGTTCCAGAAATGGCGTTCTGCTCGCTGTCTTTCTGCACCAGCCGCGCACGCGCTTCAACTACCGCCCTAAAGTTGTCAGGAACGTCAAAATCTCTCGACACGTCGCCATCTACAAACTTTAGAAGTTGACTCGGGGTGCAGGGGAATTTCAGCGGCGGACGATACGAATGCTCAAGAAGGATGTGGCGCTCTTCTTGGGTGAGACCATGCAAATCGCGGTTGCTGTATTTTTCCGGAAACACACCGTCTTGATTCACGGCATATGAGCCACCTTCGCAGATTCCGACGCCGGTCAGTTCTTCCCAGTGATGAACCCGCAACTCTGGCAGTGTGGCTAGTTCGTTGCAGCGTTCAATTTGTGCGTTTGGTTTGGGGGCGACAAAACCCTCATGTAGCTCCTCTATCATTTCGCCGGGTAAGTCCGGGCTAGTGTTGAGTTTAATTGCATCTCGGCATTCCCCGTCATGGCTCCCCGGTGGGAATATCCAGTCAACAAAACTCCGCAACTCGTCCAGAAAAACAAATACGCCAGCAGGCAGTCGGCTGGTGGATTCGCGCAACGGCTCATCGGTTTCGGGCTGGAAGTTGGACTCCGGGGCGATAGCATTGAGATATTCGATAGAGACAGGCTGGGCGCCGTTCTCGCCGATGCGGTACAGGCGCAGTGGCGGAATGCCGGGGACTGCGTCCTCTGCACGGCAGGCAGTGTGTGCGGCCAGTATCAACAGCGAGGGCGGTAAAGTTACCTTGCATGTTGATCGTTCGTGCGCTGCAACCCAGGGAATCGAGCGAACCGGCAATGCCTCGCGGCCGTCAGTCGTGAATGTCAATTTCATTTTTGCCAACCTCTGGCTACTCCCTTTGGGGCCGCTCTCCAAGCGGTGAAGGATTCCCGCGTTCGTCTGGTCAGACTAGGGGGCGGCGTTGCTCTTTAAGCGGCCAGCGCCTCCTGGTGCGCTGCCTTCTTGCTGGCCTTCGGTTTCTTGATGGTGACAGAGGGGGCAAGCCCTGCCGTCGCTGCCATATCAATCAGGGTGTCGAGAGAGAACAAATTGATTCGCCCGCGCATCAGGTCGGAAACTCGCGGCTGCGTCACGCCGAACAATCCGGCAGCGGTTGCCTGCGTTAGCCCTTCGGTCTTGAGCCACTTCTGCAATGCCATCATCAATTCAGAGCGAACTCGCATGCTCGCCGCTTGCTGCGGCGTGTCCTCAATTGCATCCCAGACGCTGTTAAATCGCTTCTCGCTCATTTCTGTGCCTCCGTTAATTCCTTGAATCGCTTACGTGCCAGCCGAATATCGCGCTCGCTTGTTTGCTGTGTTTTCTTCTGGAAACAATGCAGCACATAGACAGCATCGGCCAGCTTTGCCAGATAGATAACCCGAAACGCCCCGGCCTCGTCCCGGATACGGATTTCCTTGACCCCGCCCCCGATAGTCGTCATGGGCTTCCAGTTATCGGGTTCTTCGCCATGCTGAACCTTGTCTATCTGGTAGCCAGCTTCACGCTTGGCACCTTCTGGAAAAGCTCGCAAGGCATCTATCGAGTCACCGCAAAACTCAATTGGCTTCATGGTCTGATTATATAAATAATTGTATAAACATCAAGCATTGATTACCCGCAATCCTGGCTTTGCTTCTTCGCTCGGTTGTTCAATTCCAGCCTGCTCCAATATCCAGCCTTCTATCTTGGTGTGCCACATGCGCAGCAGGTCGAGGGGACGAACGCGGTAATGCTTCTCGGCTGTGGCGCTTGGCTTGTGTCCCATGATTTGAGCGACGATGCCAGCAGGAACCTCTACCCATTCGGTCAGCGTGCCAAAAGAACGGCGCAGGCCATGCAGAGAAAGCGCAGGCAGACCAGCGGCAGTCAGGACCTTGTTGTGCGCAATGCGTGGCTCTTGCAGCCGTCCAGATGCAGCAGTGGGGCTACTGAATACCCAAGGATTCGGAACCTCCTTGCCATTTGCCATCATCTTGCGGCGTGGCAATTGGGCCAGCAGGGATGAGACATAGGGTGTCAGCGGTATCGTGCGCTCACCATCCACCTTGTCTCGGATAGTTAAGCCCTTCCACTGGAAATCAACATCCTCCCATTTCAGCCATGCCAACTCTTCCCGGCGTGCGCCAGTTATCAGCAGGGTTTGCAGATAGGCGGCATGTACGGGGTTAGGTAGTTTCCGAACGTGTTCAAACCACAAGGGCAACTGTTCGCGCTGCATACAGTCATCCTTGGCGGCTTTCTTTGGTAACTCATCACGAACGCTTCGGGTAGCGCAGGCATCGGCATTTACCTGTTCTTGGTAATCCTTGTGGTCAGCGCACCAATTGATGAAGGCTCGCAACAGGCGATAGGCCAGTGCAGTATTGGTCGGGCGCTTGGCAACCTCGTCACGCATCCACTGCGAAACCAAGGCAGAATCAATTTCATTCAGTGGTCGACGGAGCAGCACATGCAATGCGCCGGGTTCGGTCTTGGCGCCCTCCCCCTTCTTCCTGCCTCTGGCCTTGGGCTTTCCACCAGCATCGGCAAAGCGTTGATGGTCAGCGTAAGTGCGCTCACCCCACTTGGGACGGCGAGACTCCAGATAGGCGCTCCATGCATCTAAGGCAGGCGCTTCTTCTCGCTCAGACCTTGCCCGCTTCGCCTCGGTGGCTGCAACGCGCTCCTTCTTCTCTTGGCGCGGGTCAATTCCCTTGTCTATTAACTTCTGGAGAGTTCGGGCTTCTTCTCTGGCCTTGTCGATACCCCATGACCGAACGTCGCCGATGGTGATACGCACATCCTGTCCAGATGCCTGCTTGCCTTGAAAGATGAATGCCTTGCTGCCTTCTGGATTGCGCTGGCCGGGGGCGGTAGCACGAACAGCCAGGCCGGGAGTGTCAGAGTCCCAGAGGAACGCCTGCCCCTTGTCGGTGGCGAAGTCCCGAATACGTCCAGCAGTCAGATTGATGCGTGCCATTTTTCACCCCTTGGGGCTTACAAGGATTTCCATGTAAGCACTTTGTAAGCGAAATCATAGAATACGGCTCAACATAAATCAACCTACGGATTTCATGTAAGTGACGTTTAACGCTGATTTTCATGGGAATTTTATAATTCTGCCGGCGCCTATCAACGCTGAAAATTGGCAAATCCTTCAGACTCTTAATCCGTAGGTCGACAGTTCGAATCTGTCGCGCCCCACCAGAATACTCAAGCACCTAGGCCAGTTCGCAGAACTGGCCTTTTTGCTTTCTGCGCGACCGGCAGGCAAACGTGAGATATTTCCTTGCGCAGGCTTATTTTTTCTGTTCTGATGACGGACCGATATTTAGACCTGTCCAGTATTGTCTGATACCTCGCCGGGATGGAATGTCGGATGCCGGGAATCACATTGAGCACACGGCACAGTGTGCGATGCAAGTTGTTGGAGGCAAATGAAGACTCGACACGTACTAGCGATTGATCCGCAAGGTCATCTCAGTAGCCAGCCATTGCAGATTACGGCTGAAGACCAGGCCCTGCATTGCGTCGAGTCCGTGGCGGCTGCAAAAAAGATCCTTGCCAGAAACCACTGTAGCGTTGGATTGGTTGTGTTCGACTCGTTTTCGCCGGAATTCCAGGACGAGATCGAGAAATTGATTGCAGCCACCCCGACGGCAGAATGGATCGGTATCGTCACACCGGAATCACTTGCGGCGAAATCGTTCCAGGCGTTCATATTGAATGCCTTTCACGACTACCATACCCTCCCCATCGAGCCGAAGCGGCTGGCAATGAGCATTGGCCATGCTTGTGGCAGGGCAAGGTTGCGGCTTGCCTTGACCAACCCGGGCGATGCCTCAGGGCGCTTTGGAATCTGCGGTACCAGCCCGGTCATGACGAGTTTTTTTCGCCAGCTGGAGAAGGTAATCGACGCTGATCTTCCAGTTCTAGTTTGCGGCGAGTCGGGTACCGGCAAGGAACTGGTGGCAAGGGCAATTCACGACCATTCGGCGCGTTCCGAAAAACCCTTTGTCGTTGTGAATTGTGGCGCCATACCAACCAATCTGATCCAGACCGAGTTGTTCGGACATGAACAGGGTGCATTTACCGGCGCGGTAAAAGCCAAGGTCGGGAGCATCGAAGCCGCGAATGGCGGGGTGCTGTTTCTTGACGAAATTGGTGACCTGCCAAAGGATCTGCAGGGAAACCTGTTACGGGTTCTCCAAGAGCGAAAAATTACGCGTCTTGGCTCAACCCAGGCAATTTCGGTCGATTTCAGGCTGGTTGCGGCAACCCACGTAGACTTGCAGGACGCCATCAGTGCCGGGCACTTCCGCGAAGACCTGTATTACCGTCTCAATGTCATCCAGTTGCAGTTGCCCCCATTGCGAAAGCGCGGCAGTGACATCTGCCTTCTGGCAGAAACGATTCTCCGGAACTTCACGTCAATCACCCCAAAATGCCGCGTTGTCGGGTTCACAACCGAAGCCATGCGGGCGTTGAGCGCTTACCATTGGCCGGGCAATGTCCGCGAACTGATCAACCGGATTCATTCTGGCGTGATCATGAGCGACAGCAAACTGCTCACGGCCAGCGACCTTGGTTTTGAAGCCTTTGCCCTGGAACCCCAAACCGTCACCCTGGAGGCTGCGCGAGCCTCGTTTGAAAGGGACATTCTCGAAACGAGTCTGCGCGCCAACGGCAACAACGTATCGAAGACGGCTCGTCAACTTGGCATTTCTCGCATCACCCTGTACCGGGCGATCAGCAAGTTCAACATTGAACTGTAAGCTCCCACGCTTCGCCGTCGAACGAAAGTTGCACACCGGCAATTATTCCTGACCTTGCTTGTCGATCCACCGCCCCGGGAAGCGGGCGGATATCCATCCCCATGGTTACGCGTCAATAAGCATAGCGGCCTACCTGCTGCTGTTTGAGTAGATCCGGCAACCCCGCCGTGACCGGCAATGGAATAACTCCCTGGATTGGCTGGAACGTCCGATCAATTCGCTGTATCAATTTCGATACATGCGTCTTGAGCGAGAAAAACCCATTTGCTTTCATGACATGTGCGATCAAAAAACGCCTTCTGCAGAACAATGCATGGATATCTCGCTGGGCAGGTGTTTCAGATTAGGTACACATGCTGCAGCGCGCAAGCATGAGGCCGTTCTAAGAAAAAATATTATTTAATATATTCAAATAGTTATAGATAAAAATAGCCAATGGCATAGGCATTGCTTAGATGACGAGCGGAGGGCACAGCACAACGCTGTGGCCACTTCGAATAATCTTGATTGGAGGATTTACCATGAACAAGACTCTTCTGGCAGTGGCCCTTGCGTTAGCCTACAGTGCAGCGCCGGCATGGGCAGAGCAACAGCAACAACATAATGGGGGCCCATCCGATCCGAATGTCACCATTACCGACAACAGCAATAACAGCGACAACAGCAACAACAGCGACAACAGCAGCAAGTCAGGGAATTTCAACAACAAGGGTGATTCAGGCGCACTTGGACTAGGAAGCACCGCAGCCAACAATGGCGCCTCTGCAACCTCCAACTTCTCGAATGCATTCAACACCAGCAAGGCGATTGCCAAGGTCGAACTCAACGGCAACGTCTCCGGCAACCGTGTAAGTGACATTGGCAACGTCGTCAAGAACTACGGTGATGCCAACGGTGCAACCGGCGGCAAAGGCTACGGCGGCGCCGGCGGCACCGGCAACGGCGGCACCGGCGGCAATGGCGGCAATGCAGCTGCCGCCGCTGCTGCCGGGGATGGCGGCAGCGCCTTCAATGGCAGCGCAACGGCTGGCAAGGCTAGCAATGGCAATGCCACCAATGGCAGCGCAGGCGCTGGTGGAGCAGCTCTGGGTGCGATAAGTGCCAGTCTCAACGCCAACAAGGCCAAGAGCGGCGACAGCGGTCAACTGGGCGTAGGCCTGGGCGGCAGCACTCTCGGCGGCAGCGCCGGCGTTGGCGGGTCGGCAGGTGCAATCGATGCAACCAAGGGTGGTTCTGCCGGCTCGCTCGGCGCCGGGCTCGGTGGTATCGCCGGATCGGACCAAGACAAGGCCAAGGGTCTGTTCGGCGGCAATCAGACGGCAACCAATAACGGCGGCGCCGGTAGCGCCAATTCGGGCGCCACGGGCGGCGGCACCGGCAGCACCTCCGCGAGTGCTGGGGGTGGCGCTGGCACGGGTGGTGGCGTAAACGGCACCGGCGGCAACGGTAGCGGTTCGGGTAGTTCCTACTCCGGCACGGCGTCGGCAAGTGGTGGCAGCAGTGGCACGGCCACCAACACTGCCGGCAACGGTGGACAAAATGGGTCGGCGACCAATGGCGGCGCTTCCACTCAAGCTTCCAACGGTAGCGCCACCGCTGGCGACGGTGGCGCCGGTGGTGCTGCGGCCCAAGCCGGTGGTGCCGGTGGAACTGGGCAAGGTGGCACCGGCAACGGCGGCCAAGGTGGCACCGGCGGTGTCGGCGGCGCTGGCGGCACGATTGTTCTCGACGCGGGCACCTTCAACATGTCCAACAGCATGAGCAGCGTCGGCCAGTCTGCCGCCGGCATCATGGTGGCAGCCCAAAACAGCGGCATGAACGCGCTGGTTCAACAAGCAGTCAATGTGCAGGCCAACCTGAACGTCGGCAAGTAAGTAGGAGTGGATCCTGGGGTCATCCGGCCCCAGGATTTCTTGCCTTATTTGATAAAGGGGAAGAGACGTGAAAGCAATTGCGCATTCCCGTTGGTTGATTGTCATGATGCTGCTTGGCAGCGCCTACCTACCCCTTCAGGTCAGTGCCGAAACAACTGACCAGCAGGGCGAAGTACGTGCTGGCGAATTGTTTGGCAGCGTTGCGGTCGACAGCCTGGATCTTGCCATTTCCCGTGGTGGCACGGAGGTCACTCTCAATGATCTCAAAAACAATGGCGTAGTGAGCGACAATCATGCAAGCAACCTGGTAACTGGCAGCAACTGGGTCACGGAAGGTTCATTTGCCGGGGCGACCGGCTTTGCGACCGTGGTGCAGAATTCCGGCAACAACGTATTGATCCAGAACGCGACCATCGTTAACTTGCAGGTTAAATGATGCTCTCCGCAACGGTTCGGGCGCTCTTCATGCTTCCCCTGCTGGCTTGCACCGTGGGTGCTTTGGCCAGCCCCGGGGGAAGAGCTGAGATACCCGTTCAATCCGGCGGCGCATTTTCTGTTCCGGTCTACAGCATGAAGGAACAGCGTTTCCAGAAGACAATCCATCAACAATACGATTTCAGTTGCGGTTCGGCCGCGCTGGCCACCTTGCTGACCCACCATTACAATTTTCCGGTTACCGAACAAGACGTGTTCCGCGAAATGTTCACCCGCGGTGATCAGGCGAAAATAAAGAAGGAAGGCTTTTCCTTACTGGACATCAAGAACTATCTTACGACCCGCGGCTTCGATGCGGACGGGTATGTAGCCGAGATCGACAAACTCGCCATCGCCGGTGTGCCGGCGATTGTCCTAGTAAAGGAGCAGGGCTATTACCATTTCGTGGTTGTCAAGGGACTGCGGGATGGCCGGGTTCTGATTGGCGACCCATCTTCAGGCACCCGGGTGATTCCGAAAACCCAATTCACGGAAATGTGGGTCAACAAGATTCTGTTCGTAATCAAGAACAAGCTGGAAATAGCCCGGTTCAATAACGATTACGATTGGCAGGCCGCGCCCATGAGTCCCATCGCGGCGGGCCATCATCGCGGCACCACTGATTACGGCCTGGCCAAACGTGGGCCGGCGGATTTCTGACGGAGACCGCGATGAGATTCCGTCAGAGTCTTTCGAGATTGTTGCTTGCATGTGCATGTGGGGCAGGCGTATCCGCACAGATGTTGGGAGATAACCTCGAGCCTCCACTTTTCGGGCATTTCACGCCCTTATTCGACCACGTCATCAGGGCGGCGCTCGCAGATGCGGATGAAGACGAAACGCTTATGAGCGACGCCGAAAAATCGCTCCTGGCGCTCGCTGGAAAAAGCCGTCTGACATGCGATGCAGCAAAGCGCCGCGCACTCGAGATCGCTCCTGAACTCCTGTCACTCGCCGATTGGCCACTGGATGACCACGAGCCGGTTGAGTGCTTGAACAAACAACATGGATCAGTGGCGGTACTTTACGAAGCATTGAAAGAGATTATCGAAATTGCCACCCCTGCGCCCGTTGTCACGGTCACGGCGACGATATCCGGCGAGGAGACTCCTGCCGCGAAGAAACCCTCGCCTCGGGCCGTGGTGGTGGAGCGTCAACAGCATTATCCATTCGATCAGCAACTGGTTGCGTTGGACACGGACTCGCTGGATGAAATCCGGGGCGGCTTTGAACTTCAAGGAAGCGGGCTGAAGTTCTCGATCGGTATCGAGCGGGCAGTATTCATTAATGGCAACCTGGTTGCCAGTACCGTGCTTGTCCCCAAGGATCTTCAACAGGCCACTGGTGGTGGTAGCGTCGCGAGCGCGCAACCCGTTGGCACCACGGGCGCCTTGGGTATCATTCAAACAGGAACCGGCAACAACATAAGCACTCAGCAGATCAGCCCGAATCTGGCTGGAACAGTCATTCAGAACACCCTCAACGACCAGAAGATTCAGAGTGTCACGACCATCAACGCAAGCGTCAACAGCTTGCAGACATTGCGCACAATGTCTGTCCATAACACCATCCAGACGGGCATCATTGGTTCATTGCGCCGCTGACGACGTCGCATGAAAATTCTGCTGCGGTGAAAAGAAAACGGGCCTTAAAGGCCCGTTTTATATACCAGGTAAAGGTAATCCGTGATGTCAGAATGACATCGGCAGACGCAGCCCCAACGTGACATCCGGCGTATCACGGGTGACACCGACGCCGACGGTAAGGCCTAGCGACGTCGCATTAGTCAGACGCTGGGAGTATCCAAGCAGCAGCGTTCCGAGTTGTATGCGCGAAGCATTGATCGCATCCTGCCCGTTAATCTTCGTCTTGCCTACCGATGCACCATCATAGCCAAGGCTGAACGATGAGCGTTCATTGAGCGCCAGGCCCATCCCGAAATTGAATCCAATCACGTCGCCCGGATCCACTTCACCCAGATTCACATCTCCTCGGGTTGTATTCATCGTGACATTGGAGCGCGCAAAGTTGTACTGATAATTCAGACCACCAAAAAACACCGCCGGGTCGGTCGGATAAAGCATGGTTATGCCTGGCTGCAAGGTATAAAAACCCGATCCTGTCGGCAATTCTGTCTCGATCCGGTTGGTGATCAACTCCGGCGCCTCGGTGGTGTCGGTCAATACCTCGAACGGATCCTTGCCGGTGCGACTCTTGAAGCGGAGGCTGCCAATATATACCGGCTTATCAACTGAAGTCTCGTTGAACTGGTAACGTGCCGTTGCCTCGACGTCGCCCAGCCCTTGGCCCGTGCTGTTGTAGAGATCATCGCGGCCGGCGCCCAGATTGAGCGGACGAGTCAGTTGATCGTCCGAACGATAAACATAGGGCACCTTGGCTTCAAGTTCCATGCGGTTGGTCACGCCCCAGCGACCAGTCACGTTGCCGGTGAACGTATTGCGCCGAACTTCACGGACGTCGATCAGACCGATCGTCAAAGCTGGAATGATGGTGTAGCCGACGATGGATACCCGATTGCTGGATGAGTATGCGTACTGAACCCCCGTCTCGAACGAGAACTGACCTTTAGGCGTGAGCACCCCCGGCTGTTCGAAGATCTGCGCAACTTGCTGTACTCGCTGCGGTGGGCTTTCGCCGACTTGGGCAGGCTCTTGCGAGACAGTGCCGCTCCTGGGAGCGGGCGCTGCCGGAGCGGGCGCTGCCGGAGCGACCGGAGCCGCTTGCGCCACCTGCATAGGCTGAGCATCCTTGCTCTTTGCCTGTGCGGCCACTGCAACAGCAGGCTGTGGCGGCACAGCAACACCCATGGATTTCTGCATAGCGAGCAACTTGGCATCTGCGTCCGCTAACTGTTTGCGCAGGGTTTCCATTCGCTTGGCCTGCTCATTGAGTTGCGCTTTCAGCGCCTTGGCCTGGGCGGGCGAAATCTCAGCACCTTGTGCAAAACCGCTGAAAATTATCGCCAGGACACCAACGACGCTGCTGCCGCGCAGTGGAACATGTAATTGTCGAGCCATTCGCATTCCCCCTCGAGTAACTTAATTCACATTGTTAATACTACTCCGTAACCAATTGATAAAAGTAAAAATTTGCCAACCACCCGATGACCTGTGGCATTTTTAATACACAGCTGGGTAAATTTTGGCCTGGAGTTGATGCGGGGCGATCTGATTCAAAGGACTACGTGGCCAGCCTCGGACGAGAGCACCGCCTTTGGGGAAAATTGGATCAGAGACCCACAGTTCTGATTCTCAATGCCCCGCCACAAAAGCAAAGGCCTGCACCAAAGCACAGGCCTTTTTCACTCCGGAGCCAACAGGGCAGGCGAAGTCTACTTCGCCTTGCGGCCAAATTTCTCGGTCAGCTGATTCAGCTTTTCCAGGCGGCGCTCTTCGGCCTTGGCAGCTGCCTCGTCCGCCTTGCGCTGCTCGGCCTGCTTCTTGAAGCGTTCGCGCAGCAGTTCTCCGGAATGGGTACGTGCTTCCGCTGTCACTTCGCCGGCTGCCGTTCCGTCCAGGTTGAGCCGTACCTCGGCTTTTTCCATTTCCTTGAGGTAGCGCGTAGACATGGTATGGCTGCGCAATGCGAGGCGTAGCGCCTTGCGGCTCAGGTCCGGTTGTTGCGCGAGAAGCTGCTTGTCGATGCCGATCGCCAGCGGGCTGAAGTTGCGAAATACATCGAAGCTGGCTTGCAGGTCTTTCAGCAGGGCACGGGCATCGATGGGCGAATCGGGTTTCTGGTCGTCAGCAGTCATGATCGGGTAGTTTTTTACAGGCGGCGAAGCGTAGCACGAAGCGACGCTTCGCCGAAGAGGACTCAGGCGCTGATCTTGGCAAACCACACCTGCATGCGCTTCCAGCCATCCTCCGCCTCCTCCCTGCGGAAACTTGGCCGATAGTCGGCATGGAAGGCATGCGGCGCGTTGTCATAGATGTGGATTTCCGACTTGCGCGCGGCGGCGCTTCCAGCCTGCAGGGCCTTTTCCATTGCTTCCACGGTTTCGAGCGGGATGCCGGTATCGAGGCCGCCATAGAGCCCGAGAACCGGTGCCAGCAACTTGTCGGCAACATCGATGGGATGGCGTGGCGTGAACTCGTTGACCTCGCCGACCAGGCGCCCGTACCAGGCGACACCCGCCTTGACTTGCGGATTGTGCGCACAGTAGAGCCAGGCAATGCGCCCGCCCCAGCAGAACCCGGTAATCGCCAGACGGTTGATGTCAGCGCCTTTCGACGCCGCCCAGGCGGCAGCGGCGTCGAGATCGCTCATCACCTGCGCGTCCGGCGTCTTGCTGGTGATCTTCGACTGAATCTCGGAAATGCTCGACATCTGGCGGGGATCGCCAAGGCGGGCAAACAACTCCGGTGCAATCGCACAGTAGCCGAGCTTGGCGAGGCGCCGGCAGACATCCCTGATGTATTCATGGGCGCCGAAAATTTCGGAAACCACCAGCACCACCGGGGGTTTGTTCACCCCTTTGGGCACCGCGCGGTAGGCAACCATTTCGCCGTCCTTGACCGGCACCTTGACCTCGCCAGCCAGCAGACCGGTATCGTCGGTCTTGATAGCCGTCTGTGCCATTACGGGCTGCACCGCCAGGGCAAAGCCTGCACCCAGGCTGGTCACGAGAAAGCTCCGCCGGTCAAAGGACTGCGCTGGAACGAGGCTGTCGAATTCCGGGTTGGGGTTCATGTTTGTCTCCTTTGTTGTGACTACATCAGCACGATGTCGTATTGCTCCGGCGAATAGCTCGGCTCCGACTGCAACGATACGGGCTTTTCGATGAAGTCGGAGAGCATGGCCAACGCCTGCGATTCTTCGTCGAGGAACAGGTCGACCACAGCCGGGCCGGCGAGAACCCGGTATTCGCGGGCATTGAACTGGCGCGCCTCGCGCAGCAGTTCGCGCAGGATTTCGTAGGCGACGGTGCGCGCGGTCTTGACCTCGCCGCGCCCGCCGCAGGTCGGGCACGTCTGGCACAGCACGTGCGCCAGCGACTCGCGCGTGCGCTTGCGCGTCATCTCGACCAGGCCGAGCGCTGTGAACCCATTCACCGTCAGCCGCGTGTGGTCGCGCGCCAGCGCCTTGTTGAATTCATCCAGCACCGCCGCCTTGTGTTCCTCGTTTTCCATGTCGATGAAATCGACAATGATGATGCCGCCGAGGTTCCTCAACCGCAGTTGGCGGGCGATGGTGACTGCCGCTTCGAGGTTGGTCTTGAATATGGTGTCGTCGAAATTGCGGACGCCGACGAAACCGCCGGTGTTGACGTCGATGGTGGTCATCGCCTCGGTCTGGTCTATGATCAGGTAACCGCCGGATTTGAGGTCGACGCGGCGCGCCAGCGCCTTCTGGATTTCCTCTTCGACGCCGTGCAGGTCGAACAGCGGGCGCTGGCCGGTGTAGTGGTCGAGCAGCGGCAGCACGGCCGGCGTGTATTCCTCGGAAAAACTCATGAGCTTCTGGAAATTTTCCCGCGAATCGATGACGATGCGTCCGGTTTCCGGGTTCACGAAGTCGCGCAGTACGCGCTGGCCGAGTGAAAGTTCCTGGTAGAGCACGCTAGGCGGTCCGGAAACCCGCGCCTTGTCGCGGATGTCGCCCCAGGTCTTGCGCAGGTAGGCGATGTCGGTGGCAAATTCCCCGTCGCTGGCATTCTCCGCCATGGTGCGGACGATGAAGCCGCCCGGCTCGTCTGGCGGCACCAGGCGGGTAATCTTTTCGCGCAGCGCCTCGCGCTCGGCTTCGGCTTCAATGCGCTGCGAGATGCCGATATGTTTTTCCTGCGGCAGGTAGACCAGCATGCGGCCGGCAATGGAAATCTGGGTCGACAAGCGTGCGCCCTTGGTGCCGATCGGGTCCTTGACCACCTGGACGACGAGGCTCTGCCCCTCCGCCAGCACGCGCTCGATCGGCCGCTCGGTCGCCGTTTCGCGCGGCTGCCAGATGTCGGCGACATGCAGGAAGGCGGTGCGCTCCAGGCCGATTTCGACGAAAGCCGACTGCATGCCGGGCAGGATGCGCACGATGCGCCCGAGATAGACGTTGCCGACCAGCCCGCGGCTGGCCGTGCGTTCGATATGGAGTTCCTGGACGACGCCCTGTTGCATGACGGCAACGCGCGTCTCCTGCGGGGTGAAATTGATCAGTATCTCTTCGGTCATGGCGCGTAAAATGCTCGGTTTTTCAGTATTTTACTATGCGCAAGGCTCCCGAACTCCTCGCCCCCGCCGGTTCGCTCGAAATGATGCGGACGGCCTTCGCCTTTGGCGCCGATGCGATCTATGCCGGCCAGCCGCGCTACAGCCTGCGCGTGCGCAACAACGAATTCGGCACCATCGCCGCGTTGCAGGAGGGGATCGACGAGGCGCACGCCACCGGCAAGCAGTTCTTCGTGGTCAGCAACATCTTTCCGCACAACGCCAAGCTCGCCACCTACCTCGCCGACATGGCGCCGGTCATCGCCCTGAAGCCGGACGCGCTGATCATGTCCGACCCCGGCCTTATCGACATGGTGCGCGAAACCTGGCCCGAGCAGGCGGTTCACCTCTCCGTTCAGTCGAACACGGTGAACTGGGCAGCCGTCCGCTTCTGGAAGAAGCTGGGGCTGACGCGCATCATCCTGTCGCGCGAACTGTCGCTCGACGAAGTCGCCGAAATCCGTCAGCAATGCCCGGACATCGAACTCGAGGTCTTCGTCCATGGCGCGCTGTGCATCGCCTACTCCGGCCGCTGCCTGCTTTCCGGCTATTTCAATCACCGCGATCCGAACCAGGGCACGTGCACCAACTCCTGCCGTTGGGACTACAAGGTGTCGACCTCCGACGGCCAGCCAGCCCGCGAGCAGGAAATCCTGCTCGAAGAAAGGCAGCGCCCGGGCGAACTGATGCCGATCGAGGAAGACGAGCACGGCACCTACATCCTCAACTCGAAGGACCTGCGTGCCATCGAGCACGTGCATCGTCTCGTCGAGATCGGCGTCGATTCGCTCAAGATCGAAGGGCGTACCAAAAGCCCCTACTACGTCGCCCGTACCACGCAGTCTTACCGCCAGGCGATCGACGACGCGGTCGCCGGCAAGCCGCTCGACCCGGAACTGCTGCGCGAACTCGAAGGCCTGGCCAACCGCGGCTATACCGACGGCTTCTACCAGCGCCACCACGACGCCGACTACCAGAACTACCTGCGCGGCCATTCCGAATCCGACCGCAGCCTGTATGTCGGCGACGCCGTACGTTTCGATGCGGCACGCGGCCTGATGGAAATCGAGGTAAAAAACCGGTTCACCGCAACCGACCGCCTCGAATGCGTGCACCCGTGCGGCAACCACACGTGGACGCCCGCGCGCATGGAAAACGCCACCGGGCAACCAGTCGCAGTCGCTCCGGGCAGCGGCCATCGGGTGTGGGTCGATTTGCCGGAAAGCTGTGTCAACGCTTTCGTGGCCCGCTTCGTTTAACAACTATTCCCATAAAAACAATACGATAATTTTTGTGCGCCGCAGCAATCAAGTATAAGATTCCCGCCATGAGCCATCCCTCCGCCCGCATGCCGCTGATCGACGCGCTGAAAGCCATTGCGTCGCAACTCATCGTGCTGCATCACCTGGCCGCCTACGGCCCGCTGTCGACAGCGCTGCAGCAGGCGGTGCCGGGGCTGGTCGGCTGGTTCTACGACTATGCGCGCATGGCGGTGCAGGTATTTCTGGTCATCGGCGGCTTCCTGGCGGCGCGCGGACTATCCGCGCAGGGAGACGGCCTCGCTACCGCACCTTTCGGCCTGATCTGGAAGCGCTACACGCGGCTGGTCATTCCCTTCATGGCTGCCATGGCGCTGGCTGTCATCTGCGCCGCGATTGCGGACCACTGGATGGACGACGACTCGATCCCGGCCCGCGCCTCGCTGGCGCAATGGTTTGCCCACGTCTTCCTGCTGCACGGCATTCTTGATTTCGACTCGCTGTCGGCCGGCGCCTGGTATGTCGCCATCGATTTCCAGCTCTTCGCGCTGATGGCGCTGCTGCTCTGGCTCGGTCATGCCGGCGGGCAACTGCTCGGCGCCTTCCGCTACCTGGCGATGCTGCTGGTGTGCACACTGGCCGTCGTCTCGCTGCTCTGGTTCAACCGCGATGCGGCCTGGGACAACTGGGGACTCTACTTCTTCGGCTCCTACGGCCTGGGCGCCGCGACCTGGTGGGCATCCGAACGCCGCCGCCTGGCCACCTGGCTGGCCGTCATCGCGGCGGTCGGCATCCTTGCGCTGGTCATTGATTTCCGGCTGCGCATCGCACTGGCGTTAACGGTCGCGCTCGGCCTCGGCTTTGCCCGCCGCAGCGGCCTGCTCGAGCGCTGGCCGGACAACGCCGTGTTCGCCTATCTGGGCCGGATTTCCTATTCGGTCTTTCTGGTGCACTTCCCGATCTGCCTGCTGGCCAACGGTCTCTACGCGAAATTCGGCCTCGAATCGGCGTCGACCGCAGCCATCGGCATGGCGCTGGCGTGGACGGCCAGCATGGGCGCCGCCACCCTCTTCTACCGCTACGTCGAGAGCCCGGCGGCCAGCGTGCGGATCAACGCGACGCTCGCCTGGCCTGTCAGGCGGCTGCTCAAGCTGGGCTAGTCAGCCAGTTCGGCACGCTGCCGGAAGAACTCCAGCGCTTCCGGGTTGGCCAGCGCCTCGACGTTCTTGACCGGCCGCTCATGCACGACGTTGCGCACCGCCAGTTCGACGATCTTGCCGGACTTGGTGCGCGGGATGTCCTGCACCTGCACCACCCGCGCCGGCACATGGCGCGGCGTCGTGTTGTCCCTGATCTGCTTCTTGATGCGCTCGGTCAATGCGGCGTCGAGCTCCCGGCCTTCCTGCAGCTTGACGAAGAGCACGACGCGGACATCGTCGTGCCGCCCGGGCGGCCAGTCCTGGCCGATGACCAGCGCTTCGAGGATTTCCGGCAACTGCTCGACCTGGCGGTAGATTTCCGCCGTGCCGATACGCACGCCGCCCGGGTTCAGCGTGGCGTCCGAACGGCCGTAGATGATCATGCCGTCGTGCGCGGTCAGTTCCGAGAAATCGCCGTGGCACCAGGTATTCTCGAAGCGCTCGAAATAAGCGGCGTGGTATTTGCTGCCATCGGCATCGTTCCAGAAACCGACTGGCATCACCGGGAAGGGCCTGGTGCACACCAGTTCGCCCTTTTGCCCACGCACCGGCTGGCCGATGTCGTCGACCACGTCGACCGCCATGCCCAGTCCGCGACACTGGATCTCGCCGCGCCAGACCGGCAGCACCGGGTTGCCAAGGACGAAGCAGGAAACGATGTCGGTGCCGCCGGAAATCGAGGCGAGCAGGATGTCCTGCTTGATCTCGCGATAGACCCAATCGAAGCCCTCCGGCGACAGCGGGCTGCCGGTCGAGAACATGGCGCGCAGGGCGCCGAGGTCATGGGTCTTGCCCGGCGTCAGGCCGAGTTTGGCGGCGGCGTCGATGAACTTGGCCGAGGTGCCGAAATGGGTCATTTTTTCCGCGGCCGCATAATCGAACAGCACCGTGCCGCCACCGGCGAAGGGCGAGCCATCGTAGAGCAGCAACGTGGCGCCGCAGGCGAGGCCGGAAACCAGCCAGTTCCACATCATCCAGCCACAGGTGGTGAAATAGAACAAACGGTCGCCAGGGCGCACGTCGCTGTGCAGCTGGTGCTCCTTCAGATGCTGCAGCAGCACGCCGCCGTGGCAATGGACGATGCACTTCGGGACGCCAGTGGTGCCCGACGAGAACATGATGAACAGCGGATGATCGAAGACAACGCGCTTGAAAATGACCTCTTTTTGGCCGTCGACCGCAACAGCCTCGTTCCAGCCGACCGCATTGGCGATATTTCCGATCTCCGGTACGGCATTCAGGTAGGGCACGACCACCGTCTTCAGCAGCGACGGCATCTGCGCCGCCACCGCGGCGTTCTTCTCCAGGCAATCGACCGGCTTGCCGTTGTACCAGTAGCCATCGACGCAGACCAGCACCTTCGGCTCGATCTGGCCGAAGCGGTCGAGCACGCCCTGCACACCGAAATCCGGCGAGGCCGACGACCAGATGGCGCCGAGCGCGGTCGTCGCCAGCATGGCGACCAGGGTTTCCGGGAGGTTGGGCAGGTAGCCGGCGACGCGGTCGCCCTCGCCGACCCCGGCGGCGATCAGGAATTGCTGGAAGCGGACGACCTCGCGGTAGAGTTCGGCGCGCGACATCCGCCGTTTGACCTTGTCCTCGCCCCAGAAAACCAGCGCCTCGCCGTCGTCGCGCCGTTGCAGCAGGTTCTCGGCGTAGTTCAGGCGGGCTTCGGGAAACCAGCGGGCACCGGGCATCCTGTCACGGTCGACGAGGATTTTCGTGCCTTTTTCACCGACCGCGCCGCAGAAATCCCACAGCAGCGACCAGAAAGCCTCGGGCTGGTCGACCGACCATTGCCAGAGACCGGCGTAGCTGCCGTGGCCGGTCGCCTGCATGAGCTGCGCCATGCGCGTGGCGCCGACGGTTTGCGGATTGGGGCGCCACAGCGGCGCGGCATCGATGGCGTAGGTCATGTCTTGTCTCCGGTATTTTCTTGTCCCGCCACTTTAGCGGTTTTCAACAGCTTGGACTGTCGCCACCCGGACAGTTCCGCATTTGCCTAGAACGGCGGCTCACTCTTTACAATCAGCCACGCGCCGCTGACCGGGTGCCTGAAGCCCAGCGCGGCGGCATGCAGCAACAGGCGCGGCGCCTGGGCCAGGATGTCCGGTGGCGCATAGAGATCGTCGCCGAGAATCGGGTGGCCGATGGCCTGCAAATGTACCCGCAACTGGTGCGAGCGACCGGTTTCCGGCACCAGACGCACGCGCGTCGCGTCGCTCGCGGCATCATAGGACAAGACCTCCAGATGCGTCAGCGCCGGTTTTCCCTGAACGAAATCGACCATCTGGCGCGGCCGGTTCGGCCAGTCGGCGATCAGCGGCAGGTCGATGCTGCGCTCGCTGCCGGCGACCCGGCCGGTGACCACGGCGGTGTATTCCTTCTCCACCTTGCGCAGCTCGAACAGGCGGCCAAGCGCCCGATGCACCGCGGGGTTGCGCGCCATGACGAGCAGGCCCGAGGTGTCCATGTCGAGACGATGCACGATCAATGCCCCGGGAAAGCGCGCCTGTACCCGGCTGACCAGGTTGTCGTCCATGCCGGGGCCGCGTCCCGGTACCGAGAGCAGGCCGGACGGCTTGTCCACGACCAGCAAATCGGCATCGATGTGGCAAACGGTGAGGCCGTCGTCGGGCGGCGGCGCATAGGCGGGAGGGATGCGGATCATCGACAGGGTATTGGTGCGAAGTTCGCGCATGGTAGCGGCTCGCCCGCGCCCTGAACAGCGCCCTGCCGGCCATGCGTATTGCCCGCCCTGGCGTTAAACTGGCGGCCGAAAGCCATTCCACAACACGGCCGCGACGCGACGGCCATCCCGGGAGACAACCCCCATGACCCAAGTAGTCCTCACCGAAACCATCGGCAAGGTCGGCCTGATCCGCATCAACCGCCCCGAAGCCCTGAACGCGCTGAACAACGACGTCGTCGACGGCATCGCTGCCGCCATCGACACCTTCGAGGCCGACGAGAACATCGGCTGCATCGTCATCACCGGCAACGAGAAGGCCTTCGCCGCGGGAGCCGATATCGGCTTCATGAAGGATTTCGACTACATGCATGCCTACAAGACCGATTTCATCACCCGCAACTGGGAACGCATCAAGACGGCACGGAAACCGGTGATCGCTGCGGTCGCCGGCTTTGCGCTGGGCGGTGGCTGCGAGATGGCGATGATGTGCGACATGATCTATGCCGCCGACACGGCGAAGTTTGGTCAACCCGAAATCAAGCTCGGCACCCTGCCCGGCGCTGGTGGCACGCAACGCCTGCCGCGTGCGATGGGCAAGGCCAAGGCGATGGACCTGTGCCTGACGGCACGGATGATGGATGCCGCCGAAGCCGAGAAGGCCGGCCTAGTCGCCCGCGTCATGCCGGCCGAGCAGTTGCTGGAGGAAACCCTGAAGGCGGCCCAGACCATCGCCGGCTTCTCGCTGCCGGTGGTGATGATGATCAAGGAATCGGTCAATCGCGCGTTCGAGTCGTCGCTGAACGAGGGGCTGCTGTTCGAGCGCCGGGTGTTCCATGCCGCCTTCGCGCTGGAGGACCAGAAGGAAGGCATGGCCGCCTTCGCGGAGAAGCGCAAGCCGAGCTTCAGGAACCGCTGAGTGCATCTCTTCGTCGACATCTCCAGCCACGGCTTCGGCCACCTAGCCATCGCCGGGCCGGTGCTCGATGCCGTGGCCGCAATCGACCCGGATTTGCGCCTGACCGTACGCAGCGGCCTGCCGGCGGCCAAGCTCGCCCAGCGCATCCGGTCGCCCTTCGAACATATCGCGATGGCCAGCGACTTCGGCTACGTGATGCACGACGCGCTGAGTATTGACCTCACCACGACCGCTGACGCCTATCGCACCGCGCATGCCGACTGGCGGGCGCGCGTCGCCGCCGAGGCGGCGTTTCTCGAGCGCCTGCAACCCGACGCCGTACTAAGCAACGTTAGCTGTCTGCCGCTGGCCGGCGCGGCTGTCGCCGGCATGCCGGCGCTGGCGATCTGCTCGTTGAACTGGGCGGAACTGTTCGAGTATTTTTTTGGGCACGAGGACTGGGCGGCGCCGATTCATGCCGAAATGCTGGCGGCCTATCGGGCAGCGGAAAAATTCATCCGTATCACCCCGGCGATGGTGATGGCCGACCTCGCCAATACGACCAGCGTCGGCCCGGTCGCCAGCCTCGGTCGCCGGCACGATCTCGGGCTGAACGGCGACAAGGCGGTGCTGATCGCGCTGGGCGGCATCGACCACCACCTGCCGGTCGATCACTGGCCGCGCCTGCCCGGTGTCCGCTGGCTGGTCGCCCGGCACTGGCGGTGCACGCATCCGGACGCCATCGCCTACGAAGACTTCGGCCTTTCCTTCACCGACCTTCTGTGTTCCGCCGACGCCATCGTCACCAAGCCCGGCTACGGCACCTTTACCGAAGCCGCCTGCAACGGTACGCCGGTGCTCTACCAGCGCCGCGCCGACTGGCCGGAACAGGACTGCCTGATCGACTGGCTGCACGGCCACGGCCGCTGCCGGGAAATCGCCGGCGCCGACCTGGCGGCAGGCAATCTCGCCGGGCCACTCGCCGAACTCTGGCAGCAGACGCCGCCCTCCCTGCCGCAAGCCGATGGCGCCCGCGCTGCTGCCGAACTCATCTGTCGCGGGCGGCTCCCTGGTTCGCTGCCAGCGACTGCCGGGTGAATTGGCGCAGCGCGTTCATGTCCTGGGCACGCGCCTCGCGGTCGCGGGCATTGAGAACCACGAGGGCAAAGACCTGACCCCCGAATTCCTCGGCCATCGCCAGGCAATAGCCGGCGGCTGCGGTGAACCCGGTTTTTCCGGCCAAAAGCGAAACCGAACGGTCGTGAGCAAAGCGATTGACGTTCATCCTGCCACCGACCGCGGGCCTTCTGGCGAGATTGCGGAACCACGGCAACTGCGACAGCATCACCAGCAGCACGCCGAGGTCGCGGGCGCTGGCCTTGTTGAAGGCCGACAAACCGGAAGAGTCGCCGAAATCGAAGCTGAACAACTGCATCTGGGTGAGCAAGGCGCGCATCGCGTACTGGAATTCCGGCCAGCCGCCGGGAAAGCTGCGCGCCAGTGTCGCCGCGGCACGGTTGTCGGAGGCCACCAGCAGCCATTCGAGCAATTCCTCGCGCCGCCAGGTCGAACCGACCGGCAGGTTCGATGCAGTATGCTGCGACAATGCCGCATCGGCCTCGCTGACGCGGATTTTCTCGTCCAGCGGCAACCCGGCGCTGAGGATCACCCAGGCGGTGATCAGCTTGCTGACCGAGGCAATCGGCACCGGCGCATCGGCATTGACCGCCAGCAGCGTGTCGTCGAGATTGCCGACGTAGGCGTGGCGCGCGGTGAGGCGCGGCGCCGTCGGCGGCCCTCCGGCCAGCGCCGGCCCGCAGGCCAGCCAGGCCAGACTCCCGAGCAGCAGGCGGCGGCGCCCGTCAGGCACGGCCAGAGCTCAGAAACGCCAGCCGAAGCGCTTCAGCAATTCCCCGGTTTCGCAGACCGGCAGGCCCATGACGCCGGTGTAGCTGCCAGCCAGGTGCTCGACGAACAAGCCGGCGCGGCCCTGGATGCCGTAGGCGCCGGCCTTGTCCATCGGCTCGCCGCTGCGCACGTAATGGCGGATCTCATCGTCGTCGATCGGCCGGAAGCGCACTTCGCTGACCGACAGCACGTACTCGGTCCGCCCTTCGTGGCAGACCGCCACCCCGGTCAGCACGCGATGCGTCTGGCCGGAAAGGCGCTGCAGGATGGCCGTCGCATCGGCGTCATCGACCGGCTTGCCGATAATCTCGCCGGCGAATTCGAGGGTGGTATCGGCGGCCAGGATGGGCCGCATCGGCAGGCGCCGCTCGGCCAGCAGATCGATGCCGTGGTCGGCCTTGGCACGCGCCACACGCTCGACATAATCGAGCGCCGCTTCGCCGCCATGCACGGATTCGTCGACCTGCGGGTCACAACGCAAGCCGGCGCGGAAGATCAGGGTATCGAAGGTAACTCCCATCTGGGTCAGCAGTTCACGGCGGCGCGGGCTGCGCGAAGCAAGATAGAGACGCATCATCCCTCCCGGTGATAAGGGTGATTCTTCAATACGCTGACGGCACGGTAGAGCTGTTCGCATAGTACCAGCCGCGCCAGGCCATGCGGCAGGGTCATGCTGGAAAGACGCAGCCGGTCGTCGGCCTGCTGCTTGAATTCGTCGTCGAGGCCGTCGGCGCTGCCGATCAGCAGTGCCACGTCGCGGCCGTCCTGCATCCAGGCTTCGAGGCGGCGGGCCAGCTTCAATGTGGTCAGATCGTCGCCCTTTTCGTCGAGGACGACGATGCGGCAGCCTGCCGGCAAGGCATCACGTATGCGCGTTTTTTCGGCGGCCAACAGCTGTTCGCGGGTTTTCGAGCCGCGCGCCTCGGGCTTGATTTCGCTGACGCTGGCCGGCAGTTCGCGCCGCATGCGCTTGAGGTACTCGGCGCAGCCGGCGCTCACCCATTCGGGCTGGCGATGGCCGACGGCGAGCACGCTCAGTTTCATTCGCCGGCAGCCTGCTCCGCCGCCTTGCGCCGCTGGGCCGGCGTCGCCTGCCAGAGTTCTTCGAGGTTGTAGTACTGGCGCACCGTCGGCTGCATGACGTGGACGATGATGTCGCCGAGGTCGACCAGCACCCATTCGCCGCTTTCCTCGCCTTCCACCGACAGCACTTCGGCGCCGGCCTCGCGCACCTTTTCCTGGACATTGCGGGCCAGGGCCTTGACCTGGCGATTGGAATCGCCGGTGGCGATGACCAGCCGGTCGAACATCGACGTCAGCTTGGTGGTGTTGATGACCTCGATCTCCTTGCCCTTGATGTCTTCAAGGGCGGAAACGACGATTTTTTGCAGCTTGCGAATGTCCATTAGGGGTTTCTGTAGAGGGAATGGGTCTGAATATAGTCGAGAACGCCATCGGGCAGCAAATAGCGGGCCGAGAGGCCGTTGGCCAGCAGTTTGCGGATCTGCGTCGCCGAAATCGCCAGCTGGGTCATGGCGAAGGTGACGATGCCGCCGGCCGCCACCGTTTTCAGGCCGGTCGCATCGGGCAGCCGGCGGTCCGCGAATTCGCTCGCCAGGTCATGCGGCAGGCTGCCGATCTCGACCGGAAAGCCGGGCCGGTGCGAAACCGCGACGTGTGCCAGCGCGAAGAGATCGCGCCAGCGGTGCCAGGTCGTCAGCCCGGCGAAGGCGTCGGCGCCGACCAGCAGGACCAGCGGTTGCGCCGTCCCCAGTTCGCGGCGCAGGCGTTCCAGCGTATGCACGGTGTAGCTCGGCGCCGCTGCCTCGACTTCGCCCGCATCAACTGAAAATCGGTCGTTTCCGGCAGTCGACCGCAACACCATCTCCAGCCGCTGCTGCGCGGTGACCTGCGGCAGCCCGCGGTGTGGCGGCTGCCCGGCGGGAATCCAGCGCACGCCCCCAAGGCCGAGGTGGCCTATGGATTCCTCGGCCAGGCGGAGGTGGCCGAAATGCACGGGATCGAAGGTGCCGCCAAAGATACCGAGCGGCTCAGACAATTTCGGATTGGCCGAAGATGTCACGGTAGCTGACGTAGAAACTGGCGTAGACGGTAGAAAAAATGATCAGCGCGATCACCGTCATCAGCGGCATGACGACGAAGGCGCCAATGCCGCCATCGCCGCCGAGCATGCCGGCCAGCAGCCCGAAGACCAGCCCCGGGACGAGACCGGCGAACAGAACCAGGCCGACGCTGTAGGCCAGAAAGGCGCGCCAGTTCAGCCAGCAGGCGACGAAGCTGAAGAACAGCGACTTGCCGACGCTCTGCCCATGCCAGGCGGCAAGGACCGGCGCGAACCAGTAGGCCATCAGCACCGGCAGCATCAGGAGCATGACGAACAGTGAGGGCAGCATGAAGTCGCCGCTTTCGACCACTTCCTTGTCGGCGCCCTTGCCGGAGAGCATGAAGCGCAACAGTTCACCGCCGTCGAGCAGCGCCGAAAGGCCGAGGATGCCGAGCGTGCAGCAGAGGTACAGCGCGCCCAGCGCCATCAGCGTGCGGGTATTCGTCTTGAGGCCGGCAAACAACGTCGGCAGGCCGATCGACTGCCCGCGTTCAAGGTCGCGCGCGGCTTGCATCAGGCCCACCGAAAGCCCGGGAATGACGAGCGACGCGGCGACTGCGCCAATCACCGGCAGGATATTGAGGATGAGGACGGTCAGCCAGTAGCAGACGATCAGCATCGCCAGCAGCGGCGGATTGCGCCGGAAGATGGCGAATCCGGCACCGAGCCAGCGCCAGCCTGCAGCGGCCGGCAGAGTTTGCACCTGCATGCTCAGGCCTCCACGAAAATGTCGCGGTAGGACGCGTAGACCGCACCGGAAAAAATCGGCAGCAGCAGCACCAGGCCGAGGCCGAGCGGCAGCATGGCGAAGAACAGGGAAACGATCAGGAAGATGCCGAATATCACCATCGCCAGCCAGTTCTTGGCGCCGGCATCGAAGCTGGCGCGCATCGCCGCCGCCGGCTTCATGTCGTGGAAGAAGACCAGGGCCGGGGCAAACCAGGTAGCCATGATGACCGGAACCGACAACAGCAGGACGACAATGCCGGCCAGCATGACGCCCCCCAGCGCAATGCTCAGACCGGCAATCTTGCCGGTGATGACGCCGCCAAGCACACCGCCGCTGACCAGCAGGAAGGCAATGAAGGCGAGGCCGAAAATCCCGACAGCGAAAAAGACACCGACCATCACCAGCGACCCGGTGTTGTGGCGGAATCCGGCGAACAGGTCGGCAACCTCCGGCTGCTGGCCATCCCTCAGGTGGCGGCAGATCTGCACCATCCCCGCGCCGAACAGGGGCGCCAACAAATGGGCGGATATCTGGCCAAACAGCGGGACGATGGAGATCGCCATCAGGATAACCAGCAGCAACACCGTGCTCCCGATCCAGACACCGGGGTTGGCGAGGAACATGGTCCAGCCCTGGTGCAGCCAGGCGAAACAGGCGCCCGGCTCGACTTCGCGGCTTTCGCCCTTGAAGCGCACCGGCACGGCAGGAAATTGCGTACTTTCGTTCATACCCGGATGCTAACGGGGGAGTCTTCCCGGGGCAAGGCACAGACGCTGCAATAGCCGGCCGAAATGGTCGGGATTCTTGATCGTCACCACTTCGCCGGGGCGCGGGTGGTGCCGGACCTCCAACCGCAGCAGCCAGAAGCGCAGCGCGGCGGCGCGGCGCATGGCCGGCCAGGCGGCTTCCTCGGCCGGCGCCAACGGACGCCGGGTACGGTAGCCGGCAACCAGCGCCTGCAGGTGTGCGGCATCGTCGCACCAGTCGTTGGCGGCGACCGCCAGGTCGAACAGCAGGCTGTCTTCGCCAGCAAAATAGAAATCGAGTACCCCAGTGAGTTGGTCGCCCTGCCACAGCGCGTTGTCGCGAAAGAGGTCGCCGTGGACGATGCCGCGCGGCAAGGCCGAATAATCCTGCGCCGCCTGAAAATCGAGCTCGGCGAGCAGTCGACCGCGCTCGTCGTCCGACAGCAGCGGAGCCAGCGCCCGCCCGGTGGCTTCGCGCCAGACGGCACCGCAGGGATTGGGCAAGGGCCTGGCAAAGTCGGCGCCGGCCAGGTGCAGGCGCGCCAGCATTTCGCCCAGTCCCTGGCAATGCGCGGGGGTCGGCGCCTCGATATCGACGCCCGGCAGGCAGGTGAACAAGGCCGCCGGCTTGCCGGCCAGCATCCGCCACAGGTGTCCGTCGCCGGTGGCCAGCGGGCGTGGACAGGGAATGCCGCGGGCGGCCAGGTGATCCTGCAGGGCGAGGTAGAAATCGAGTTCGCGCGGCGCCAGATGCTCGAACAGGGTGAGCACCCAGCGGTGGCCGCCGGCCGTCACGAAATAATTGGAATTCTGCATGCCGGCGGCGATGCCGGCGAAATCCTCGAGCGCCCCCGCGCCGAGCGGCGCGAGCCAGGCGGTCAGCTCATCGCGCCCGACGGTGGTGTAAACCGACAAGATCTACCAGGAACGCAAAATCCACATCGGCGGCCGCACTGCCGGCCCCATGGTGTCGCTTTGGACAAAGTTGCCATCGCCCTGCTGGTCCACCAGGAAATAGGCCGGGCCAATCGCCGGCGTCACCTTGACCATGTAGAGCCGGCCGTTGGCGCGGAATTCCTCGCGCGTCTCGCGCTCGGTCTTGACGATGGTGACCTGCGGTTCGAGTGCCGCATCGAAGGCTTCCATCTCCGGCGGCGGCGGCGGCACGGCCGGCAGGGGCTGCAGATCCGTCGGCTGTTGGGCGAAGACGGGCATGGCGGCGAGCAGAATGACGGGAAGAATATGGCGCATGGATCGTTCCTTGATGACTTGCCCCCGATTCTATTACAGGTTGAGCATCAACTCGCGCTCGCTGGGCAGCGGCCCGAAGGGTCGCGCCTCGTAGTGCTTGAAAATCGCCTCGACCACCTGCCCCGGTTCGTCGATCAGCTGGATCAGGTTGATGTCCTCTGGGTCGACCATGCCCTCCGCGACCAGCCGCGCCTTGAACCAGTCGATCATGCCCTGCCAGAAATCGGTGCACACCAGAATCAGCGGAATCTTGCGCGCCTTGCCGGTCTGGATCAGCGTCAGCGCCTCCATCAGCTCGTCGAGCGTGCCGAAGCCGCCGGGCATCACGACGTAGGCGCTGGCGAAGCGGACGAACATGTACTTGCGCGCGAAGAAATGGCGGAAGGTCTGCGAAATGTCCTGATAGGGATTGTTGGCCTGCTCGTGCGGCAGCTGGATGTTGAGGCCGACCGACGGCGACTTTCCGTGGAAGGCGCCCTTGTTGGCCGCCTCCATGATCCCCGGGCCGCCGCCGGAGATGACCGAGAACCCGGAATCGGAAAGCAGGCGCGCCGTCCGCTCGGTCAGATCGTAATAGGGCGAACCGGGCGCGACGCGGGCGCTGCCGAAGACCGTGACCGCCGGCTTGATCGCCGCCAGGCGTTCGGTCGCCTCGACGAACTCTGACATAATGCCGAAAATCCGCCACGATTCCCGGGCCGAGGCCGATTGCAGCAGCGCCTCGGACTCGACGCCCATAACCAGTTTTTCGCTTTCCGTCACTTCTCATGCCTCTCTTGTTGTTGGTGGACGGCTCGTCCTACCTCTATCGCGCTTTCCACGCCCTGCCCGATCTGCGCAACCAGGCCGGCGAGCCGACCGGCGCGCTCTATGGCGTGCTGAACATGCTACGCCGGCTGGAAAGCGACTACAAGGCGGACTACAAGGCCGTCGTCTTCGATGCCAAGGGCAAGACCTTCCGCGACGACTGGTTCCCTGAATACAAGGCGCACCGGCCACCGATGCCCGACGATCTGGTCCAGCAGATCGAACCGATCCACGCCGCGATCCGCGCCGCCGGCTGGCCGCTGCTGATGGTCGACGGCGTCGAGGCCGACGATGTCATCGGCACGCTGGCGACGGCTGCTGCGGTTGACGGCCTGGAAACCCTGATTTCCACCGGCGACAAGGACCTGACCCAGCTCGTCGGCCCGCTGGTGCGCTGGTACAACACGATGAGCAACGAACTGCTCGACGAGGCCGGCGTCGAGGCCAAGTTCGGCGTGCCGCCGGGCAGGATCGTCGACTACCTGGCGCTGGTCGGCGATAGCGTCGATGGCGTGCCGGGCGTGCCGAAGTGCGGCCCCAAGACCGCGCTCAAATGGCTGGCGCAATACGGTTCGCTCGACGAAATCATCGCCCATGCCGACGAGATCGGCGGCGTCGTCGGCCAGAATCTGCGCGACCACCTTGGCTTCCTGCCGCTCGGCCGCAAGCTGGTCACGGTCGCCTGCGACCTGTCCAATTTGCCTTCCCCAAGGGCGTTGACCGCAACCGGGCGCGACATCGCCACGCTGCGCGAACTCTACCGTCGTTACCAGTTCCGTTCCTGGCTGGCCGAGATCGACGGCCCGGATGCGGCGGCCGGCCTGCCTGCGCAAACGGTAGGCATGCCTGCAGCCGATCCGCCCGCCCCCAAGTTGGCGGTCGATTACGAAACCGTGCTGACCTGGGCGCAACTCGATAGCTGGCTGGCCACGATCGAATCAGCCGAACTGACCGCGCTCGATACGGAAACGACCAGCCTCGATTCCTTCGTCGCTCGCATCGTCGGCATCTCGCTGTCGATAACGCCTGGCAAGGCCTGCTACATCCCGCTCGCCCACACCGCCCCCGGCGTCGCCGACCAGTTGCCGCGCGACAAAGTGCTGGCGAAGCTGAAACCCTGGCTCGAATCCGGCAACCGCAGAAAAGTGCTGCAGAACGCCAAGTACGACCAGCACGTCTTCGCCAACCACGGCATCGCGCTGGCCGGCATTGCCCACGACACCATGCTGCAGAGCTACGTCATCGAGTCCGACAAGGGCCACGACCTCGGCCAGCTATGCACCCGCCACCTCGGGCTCGACACCATCGCCTACGAAGACCTGTGCGGCAAGGGCGCCAAGCAGATCGGCTTCGATCAGGTCGACATCGAGCGCGCCGCAACCTACGCAGCCGAAGACGCCGACGTCACTCTGCGCGTGCACCACGTGCTGCATCCGCGCTTCGCCGGCGAACCGGGGCTGTCGCGCATCTATCACGAGATCGAGATGCCGGCTCGCCAGGTCATCTGGCAGATGGAACGCACCGGCATCCTGATCGACGGCGCACAGCTCGCCCGGCAGAGCCACGAGATCGGCCAGAAGATCATGGCCCTGGAAACGCAGGCCCACGAACTGGCTGGCCAGCCCTTCAACCTCGCTTCGCCCAAGCAGCTCGGCGACATCCTGTTCGGCAAGCTCGGCCTGCCGGTCAAGAAGAAGACCGCCTCCGGCGGCCCGTCGACCGACGAGGAAGTGCTCTCCGAACTCGCCCTCGACTATCCGTTGCCCAAGCTGCTGCTCGAACACCGCAGCCTGTCCAAGCTCAAGGGCACCTACACCGACAAGCTACCGCGCCAGATCAACCCGGAAACCGGCAGAGTGCATACGCACTTCTCGCAGGCTTCCGTGGTCACCGGGCGCCTCGCCTCCAGCGATCCCAACCTGCAGAACATCCCGGTGCGCACCGAGGAAGGCCGGCGCATCCGCACCGCCTTCATCGCCCCGCCCGGCAGCACCATCGTTTCGGCCGACTATTCGCAGATCGAGTTGCGCATCATGGCCTACCTTTCCGGCGACGAGCGCCTGCTTGAGGCTTTTGCCCACGGCGAGGACGTGCACCGCGCCACCGCCGCCGAGATTTTCGGCGTCACGCCACTGGAAGTCGGCCCCGACCAGCGGCGCGTCGCCAAGAGCATCAACTTCGGCCTGATTTACGGCATGAGCGCCTTCGGCCTCGCCCGCCAGCTCGGGCTGGAACGCAGCGCCGCGCAGACCTACATCGACCGCTATTTCGCCCGCTACCCCGGCGTCGCCCGCTACATGGAGGAAGCCCGCCAGACAGCGCGCGACAAGGGTTACGTCGAAACCGCCTTCGGCCGCCGCCTGTGGTTCCCGGAAATCCGCTCCAGCCAGGCCATGCGCCGCCAGGGTGCCGAACGCGCCGCGATCAACGCGCCGATGCAGGGAACAGCTGCCGACCTGATCAAGCTGGCGATGATTGCCGTCCAAGGCTGGCTGGAAGAATTATCCATGCAGTCCCGCCTCGTCCTGCAGGTACATGATGAGTTGGTGCTGGAAGTCCCGGATGGCGAACTGATGGCAGTGCGCACCCATCTGCCCCGGCTGATGGGACAGGTCGCCGAACTCAAGGTGCCGCTGGTCGTCGAAGTCGGCGTCGGGCCGAACTGGGAAGCGGCGCACTAGCGGGGCTGCAAACTGCCCAGCTCAGCTCAGGTGCTGCCCGCCTCGCCGACGCCAAGCTGTTCATAGGCCGCCAGCGCTTCCGCGACCGAAATGTCGTTCACATCGAGCGACGGCGGTTGCAGCAACTGGTAAGGCACGCCCCAGGGACGCCAGCGGGCGGCGTCCGAATTGCCGAAGAAGCAGACGATCGGTTTGCCCAATGCAGCGCCCACGTGCATCGCCCCGCCATCGGAACAAATCATGGCGTCACAGGCGGCAATGCCGGCGATCAATTCATCGAGATGTTCCGTGCGGTGCGCCAGAACCGGCAGGGCAGCAGTCGCCGCGACGATTTCGTCAGCCTTGTCGTCATCTCCGGGGTGCATCGGATTGTCGCTGCTTCCGGGCGCCCACAGCAGGACGAAACGGGCGTGGCAGCGGGCATGCAGTTGCTGCATCAGGGCGATGAAGCGCTCGGTCGGCCAGCGCTGCGGCACCTTGCGGGCGCTGACGTGGATGGCGATGGTCGGTCCGTCGTCGCGGCGCGCCTTGGCCTCCAGCGAGCTCCGGACTCGTTGCAGGATTGCGGGATCCGGCACCAGTTTCATGGCCGGCGGCGTCCCCGCGATTCCAAGCGGCGCCAGCAAGGCAAACGCGATCTCCACCGCATGCTTGTGCCGGGGATCGACCGTCAGCGGCGTATCCAGGCGGCGGTCGATCGCTTCGCCCGGCACCCCGTAGCCGATGACCTGCCGCGGGGCAATCCAGCGCGCCAGCTTCACGGTTCGCTTCGTGTCACCGTCATTGGCCAGCACCACGCAGTCATAGCCCTGGGCGCGCAGGCCGAGCATCAGGCGGATACGCCTGCCGTAAATCCCGAGGACGCTCTCGCCCTCCTCGCGGTGCTTGGCCTTGGTATAGGCGTAGACATGGTCGATATCGGGATTGCGCTCCAGCACCGGCCGGTTGTAGCTATTGACCAGGGCGTCGATCCGGGCATCCGGAAAGCGGGCGCGCAGCGCGCTGAACAACGGCGTCGTGCAGATCAGGTCGCCGATGTTGTCGCGCCGGATGACGATGATTTTCTTCAGGTTTCTCAAGGCATTTCCGCTTTCCGACTGAACACCGACCAAGGCACCGCAAATCAGCCAGAACAGATAGCCCAGTTCGCGCACGAAGAAATCGTCAGTCATGTTTTTCACAAAGATGCCGGCACAGATCGCGACGCCGGCGATGCCAAACCAGCCGCCGTCCGGAGAACGGCTGCGCAGCGACTGCAACAGCCACGCTACTCCGAAGAACAGCGCCAGGAAAACCGCCAGGCCGGGGATTCCGAGTTGCACCAGCCGATTGACCAGCATGTTGTGGGTATGATCGAAAGGCGGCTGCGCCAGAGGATGTTCCGGGTAGAGGCGGCTGAACGCATTGCGCCCCATGCCCGCCCCCGTCAGCGGATGCTTGAGCGATTCATCGATGGCGAACTTCCATACCGGCAGGCGACCATCGGCGGTCAGCGCGGCACCGATATCCACCGACTGAACGAAACTGGTCGACCCGATCCGACTGCTGGTCTTGAGGTGGAACAAGGTTCCCAGACCCACGGCCAGGACTACTGCGGCGATCAGAAAGCGCGGCTCACGGATGCGGCTGGCAAAGAAGGCAGCGACAACGAAAGCCTGCACGGCCAGCGCGACGTATATCTGGCGATTCGCCGTCGCATAGATCGCGGCGAAATTGCCCAGCAACAGGAGCAGCAGGAAAATTGTCCATCGCCTGTCCTGCCGCCTGATGGCCTGCGCGGCCAGCAAGCCGATGACGGGAAGCACGGTCACCAGATAGGTGCTGAAGTTGCCCGGCCCCGAGTTGAAGGTGGCGACCCATGGCCCCTTGGTCGTGCCGCCGGCAACCCAGACGACGAGACAGTAGCCGACCAGAAGCAGGTTGCCGGCGACGATGGCGCCTGAGAGCCATTTCCATTCTCTTTCGTCGCGATACAGGTTCACGCCGAGCCAGAAGAAAATGGCTGCAAATACAATTTCCTGCCTTATCTCCTTGAGACTGAAGGAGAAATCCACGGCCCAAAAGAGGCCGATCGTGGCGAGAAAGGCATAAGCCAGCCACAGTCCAAGCAATGGGAATTGCAGGGGCGTCCGGCATTCACGCCAGGCGCGCCAGAAATGAACGCCTGCCCCGAGGAAAACAAGCCCGAACAACACATTGCGCGGGGCGGTCGTCCCTTCGACCGGCAGCACGATCACCAGCACCGCGACAAGGGCGAGCACCCAGACCGGTACACGAATGTTATTTGCTGTCATCGAGTCTGCAATATTGTGAATTGGCGGTTAGCGGGAAGTCAGCTGTTCAAAATGCGCCAGATAGGCGCGGATGGTCGCTTCGCTGCGGAAACGCTCGACATGTTCGTCACCGATGACCGGATAGGCTGCCAGGGCAGCGCGAATGTTCGCTGCCAGCGCCGGCGCATCGCCTACCGGCGACAGGAAGCGCTGCAGTTCCCCGGTCAGGATTTCGCTTGGGCCGGTCGGGCAGTCGGTACTGACCACCGGCGTCCCGAGAATAAGGGACTCGATCAGTACCGTCGGCAGTCCTTCGCTGTCCGACGACATGGCAAACAAGGCCGCCTTCCTGACCCACGGATACGGATTCTGGTGAAAGCCCTCGAAGATGACCCGATCGGCTATCCCCAGTTCAGCCGCCAGTTTGCGCATCTCGGTCTCATAGGCAACACCCTCCGGCCCGCTGACCCCGCCCAGCAACACCAGCGGCAGACTGACATCGGCCAGGGCATAGGCGCGCAACAGCAGGTCCTGCCGCTTGCGCGGCGTCAGGCGGGCCGCGTAGATGATGTAGGGCTGGGTAGGTGTCTCTGCCGGCTCGGCGGCCAGCCGGCGCAACTGCTCGAAATTGAACGGGTTGTAGATGGTCGTGATCGACGCGGGGCGCAAGCCGACCGTGTTGATCAGCTCATCCTGCAGGGCTTTCGAGACGGTCACCAGATGCCCGCCGTACGTCTTGCGGAATTTGTTCAGCCAGCGTGTCTTGCGGACGATGCGCTTGAAGCCCCTGGCGTCGCCGACCTTGGCGTTCAGGAAATGCACCAGCGAGTTGCGGTAGCGGATGAACACGGGTTGCAATCCCGCCATGCGCGTCAGGCGGTCCGAGTCCTCGGCATTGGAGATGAAAAAATCGAAGGGCTTGCCATCCGCTTCGATGTCGCGAACCAGCTTGCGGATACGCCGGGCATAGCGCCACTTGTTCAGCGGGCGCCAGTCCGCCAGGCGCTCGTGCTCGCTCACCAGATGAATCGGCACATTGCCGACCTGGTGCTCGATCGGCGGGTGCAGCACGAACACGCGGGCATCGTGGCCCAGTTCGATGAATTTTTCGGCGAAATTCAGCGCCACGCGCTCCGCCCCGCCGCCCATCAGGGAATCGACGAAGAGGCCGACGCGCCGTTTCTGCTGGTGTTCCGAACTCATTTTTCATCCTTTGCAAGGCGGATGCCGGCGACCCTATCAATGGCCTGCATCACCTGGTTTTCATCGATCTGCTGGATGCAGCGGGGATTCCCGCACTCGGCCACACTCCGCCAGCAATGGCGCACCCAGGGCAATGGTCGCTCGAACAGCAGGTCCTGGTCGCGGCATGGCATGTCTTCGATCCAGACGACCGCAAACGGGCTGTCGTGCCAGAAACGACCGGGCCCCGAAATTATGGGTGAACCGGGCCCGAACAGGACCACGGCCGGCGTCCCGGTCAGGCGCGCCAGATGGGCGACCCCGGTATCCGGGCTGACCAGCACGGCAGCGCCGGCCAACAGATGCCATAAACCGGCCAGGTCGAGCTTCCCGGCCATGCTGACAAAACGACCGTCGGGATCGACCGCATGCACCAGATCGAGTTCGCGCGGCCCGGCCGACCACACCACTCGCACCCCTGCGCTGTCGAGGGCTTCGGCCAGCGCCCGCCAGTGCGCGGCAGGCCACAGCTTGTGCGGACTAGAGGCGCCAAGATGGAGCACGGCGTAGGGCGCTGCCGGCAATGCAGGCATCTCAGCCGGGCGCGCCGGCGCCGGCCACTCGCCGGCGACGAAAGGCGCGGGCGAGTGGCCCGGCGCCAGCCGGCTGGCGATATCTCCCCAGGCTTCCGCCTCACTCGGCCACGCGACATGCTCGTCGACCGGCCAGTCCTTGCTGCCGCCCGGGCCGCCCGCGAAGGCGGTGATCCAGCGCGCGCCCATGGCGCGTGCCACCCATGACCAGCGGTTGTCGGCGGGAACCAGCGCCCAATCGTAGGGGCCATGGGCAAGCAGCTTGCGGTGGGCGTCCACCGAGCGCGGATCGTAGGGCAAGGCGCGCACCCCATACGGCGCTCCAGCGAAGATCGGCGTCCATGCGACCGGCACCAGCACGTCGATCAGGGCTTCGGGGTAATCGCGGCGCAGTTTCTTGAAGAGGCCGGCCAGCATGATGGTGTCGCCCAGCAGCAGGTGATGGGCGACCAGAATGCGCCCGATGCGCCGGGAGCGACGGCGCCCGACCAGCAGGCGTGGCATGGCGTGGGCAAAGACCTGCAGCCGCGGCCACAGGCGACTCGGCCGGCCGCTAGCCATTGCCGCCCACCGAGTCACGCCAGGCAGCAAGCTGCGCCAGCGATTCGTCGAGGATCAGCAATTGCAGCAACTGCTCGCCGTAGCCGCGCTCCGTGCCCCAGGCATTGACTGCCTGCGCCAGCGCGCCGGCACTCAACTGACCGTCGGTATGGGCCGCCAGCCGTGCCGGCAACCCGTCCAGGCATGGACGCAGCGATTGCAGCAGGGTCTGGACCGGTGGATTGAAGCCCATTTTCTTGCGCTCGAAGAAGGCGAACTCGCCAGCTTGGGGGCAGACACCGGCCAGCGCCTGCTTGGCCGGGTCGGAAAAACGCTCGGCGGGCGGCATGGCCAGCACGCGGCCGACGAATACGTGGTCGAGCAGCGGCGCGCGCGCCTCCAGCCCGTGCGCCATGGTCAGCAGATCGGCCTTGCGCAGGATGTATTCGGGCAGGTAGTTCTCGCCGTCGACCGCCAGCAGTTGCTCGATCGGCGAACAATCCGCAAGGTTTTCCGGGATGCGCCACCAGTGCGGGCGCGGCGAAAAATCCGGCTGCAGGGCCGCCCGTTCGCTCAGGCCGATCCCCGAAAAACGCAGGGGATAGGAAGCCATCCAATCGAGCGAGGCTTCCAGCGCCAGGCGCTCGCGCTTGCCCGGCACGATGGCCGGCGCCGGGCGCAGTTTCGGCCAGGCAGGAAGATGACGCCGCCAGGCCGAGCGCAGATGCTGGCGATAGCGCTTGTAGCCGGCAAACAATTCGTCGCCACCATCGCCGCAGAGCACGACCTTGACGTCATCGACCGCGGCCCGCGCCAGATACCAGGTCGGGAAGCTCGACGGGTCGGCGAACGGCTCGTCGAGATCGGCGACGATCTGCGCAAAATCGCCTGCAGGGTCCGGCGGCATGACGATGCGCTCGTTCTGCATGCCGAGCCGGCTGGCGATGGCGGCGGCGCGTGCACTTTCGTCGAGGGCCGGATTGTCGAATGCTGCGGTGAACGTCCGGATATTCGCATATCCCTGCTCGACCAGGCGGCTGGCGAGAACGGTCGAATCTATCCCGCTCGACAGGAACAGCCCGACCGGCCGATCCGCAGCAGTGCGCAGGGCGATTGCGTGATCCAGTTCGGCCTGCCAGGTGTTTGCTCCATCGGTCAGGGCCTGCGGCGACCAGTAGCGCCATTTTTTCAGTTCGCCGGTAGCCAGAGTGAATTCGAGGCAATGGGCGTTTTCCAGCCGCTGGAGATGGCGGAAGATGGTACGCGGCGCCGGAATCGTCCGGTGCGTCAGGTAGGCGTCGATCCCCTCCGGCGAAAAGCCACGCTTCGCCGGCGGCAGGTAGGGAACGACAGCGCGCACCAGCGAAGCGAAGGCGAATTCTCCGGCGGCGCCGTCATGGTAGTAGACCAGCGGCTTGAGACCCATGCGGTCGCGGGCGCAGAACACCTTGCCGAGGCGCAGATCGACGATGACCAGCGCGAACATGCCGCGCAGGCGGGGCAACAGCCCTTCCCAGCCCCAGTGCTCGTAGCCCCGGAGGATGAATTCGGTATCCGAGGTGGAGAAAAATTCGTGGCCGCTGCGTTGCAGGAAAGCCTTGTCGTCTTCCCAGCCATAGACTTCGCCGTTGTAGCAGAGCCAGACCGAACCATCGCCGTTGCGCATCGGCTGGTCGGCCAGCGGGCGCGGGTCGCGGATCGACAGGCGGGCGTGCAGCAGGGCGCGCTGCAGACCGGCGACGTCTTCCTGCCGTTCAAAGTGCGAATCTGCACGCTCGCTACCCGCGACATGGAAGGCATCCGGCCCGCGCCGGGCGATGGCTGAGCGCATCGCGTCTATGGTCGCCGCAGCGATCGAACGATGACCGAAGAAGCCGGCGATGCCACACATGGCTCAGGCAGCTCCGGGGCGCCCGAAGCGGCGGAAGATCGCTTCCATGCGGTCGAGCATCAAGGCTTCGCCACACCGTTCCTCGGCCAGTTGCCGGGCGGCCTGCCCGAGGCGGGCCGCCAGTTGCGGCTCGTCCAGCAGGCGACCGATCGCGGCGGCCAGGGCAACGGCGTCGCGCGGCGGCACGATCAGGCCGGTCTTGCCGTCATGGATCACCTCGGTCAGGCTGCCGACCGGCGTCGTGACGATGGGCAAGGCACAGGCCATCGCCTGCATCAGCGCCTGCGAGACGCCCTCGTCGCCCCAGGACGGCAGGGCGAAGACATCGACCGCCGCCAGCCACTGCTCGGCGTCGCTGCGATGGCCGACGAAGTCGATGCGCCCGGTGATTCCAAGCGCCGCCGCCCGAGTATCGAGGCGATCGCGGTACGGCCCGTCGCCGATCACCAGCAGGCGCAGCTCCGGGCGTTCGGGCAACAGTTGGCTCAGCGCCTCGAAGAGAACGACATGTCCCTTCCAGTCGCGCAAAGTAGCCAAAATTCCGACGTACACCGCAGCAGCCGGCAGACCCAGAGCGGCGCGCACGGCGTCGCGGTCACGCGGGGAAAAACGGCTGGTGTCGATGCCGGTCGGCACCGAGGTCATGTGTTCCGCCGGAAAACCGTTGTCGGCCACCAGCTGCTTCTTGAGCGCCTCGCCGGTCACCACGACATGCGCGCAGCCTTTCTCGTAGAGCCAGCGCGTCGCCCAACCCTGATTGACCGGTGTCGACAAATGGCGCGTGCGGACCACCGGCGGCGCGTCGGCGAAAGTCCGGCAGGCCAGCGCCGCCAGCCAGGAGTCGGTCGAGCTGTGGGTATTCACCACGTCGAAACGCCGCTGCCTGAGAAAGCCGCGCAGGGCGAACAGGCCGCGCAGGTTCTTGCGGCCGATCGGCAAGGCATGCACGGGCACCCCGTAATCCGGCGCCGCGGCGAATATCTGCGCCTCGGCCGGACAAACCAGCTCCACCTGATGCCCGCGGCCGATCAGGCCACGCGCCTCGGTCAGGATGCGGATCTCCTGCCCGCCCCAGCCGCAGGATGCCTCGGTGTGCAGGATTTTCATGCGGCGGTTTCGACCTTCGCTTCGGTGGCCGCCTGCAGGCTGTGCAGACGGGCATAGGCGCCGTTGCGCGCCAGCAATTCGCCGTGCGGCCCCGTTTCGATCACCTTGCCGTCGCCCAGGACGACGATCCGGTCGGCGTTCTCGATGGTCGACAGGCGGTGGGCGATGACCAGCGTCGTCCGCCCCTGCATCAGGGCCTCCAGCGCGGCCTGGACGTGACGCTCGGATTCGGTGTCGAGCGCCGAGGTCGCTTCGTCCAGAATGAGAATCGGCGCATCCTTGAGCAGGGCACGGGCGATGGCCAGCCGCTGGCGCTGCCCGCCCGAGAGCTTGACGCCGTTCTCGCCGATCATGGTGGCGAAGCCATCCGGCTGGGCCTCGATAAAATCGAGCGCATGGGCAGCCCGCGCCGCGGCGCGGATTTCTTCGAGCGAGGCGCCCCGCTTCATGCCATAGGCGATGTTGGCGGCGATGGTGTCGTTGAACAGCACGACATCCTGGCTGACCAGGGCGATGTTTTCGCGCAGGCTGGCCAGACGGATTTCCGGAATGGCATGGCCGTCGATGCGGATCTGACCCGATTCGGGCTGATAGAAACGCGGCAGCAGATTGGCGATCGTCGTCTTGCCGCTGCCGGAAGGTCCGACCAGCGCCACGCATTCGCCGGGCGACACGGTCAGCGCCAGATTCTTCAGCGCCGGCCGTTCCGCCCCCGGATAGGTGAAGGTCACCGCATCGAACTCGACCAGTCCGCGCGCCCGACCCAGCTCGACCTGGCCGGCATCGGCTTCCTCCGGCTGGTCGATCAGCGAGAACACGCTCTCCGCCGAGGCTAGCCCGCGCTGGATCGGCGCATTGACGTCGGTCAGCCGGCGCAGTGGCGGCATGATCATCAGCATCGCGGTGATGAACGAAACGAAGCCGCCGACCGTCGCCTCGTCGTTGTTCGCCTGGCGTAGCGCCACGGCCATGATGACCGCCAGGGCGAAGGCCGTGAAAAAGTGCACGATCGGGCTCTGGGCCGCCGACGCCAGCGCTGCCCGCATGGCGAAGCCGCGCTGCTGGCGCGCCGCATGACGGAAGCGTTCGCGCTCGAATCCCTGGCCGCCGAAAATCTTCACCACCTTGTGCGCCTCGATCGCCTCCTGCAGCACCTGCGTCATCTTGCCCATGGCTTCCTGCTGGCCGCGCGCCACCTTGCGCAGACGCTTGCTGAAATAGCGCACGGCAATAGCGATCGGCGGCACCATGATGAAGGTGATCGCCGTCAGCTTCCAGTTGAGGTAGACCAGCCAGCCGAGCAGCGCGATGATTGACAGCGAATCCTTGATCAGCGCGGTCAGCGCGCCGGTCGCCGCGCCGGCCACACCGTTCACGTCGTTGGTGACACGCGACATCAGGCGGCCGGAGAGATTGTCCGTGAAATAGCCCATCGGCAGATTGACCATGCGTGCGAACATGGACTGCCGCAGCTCGGTAACGACGTTATTCGCCACCCAGGCCATCGCGTATTCACCGATGAAGCCGAGAACAGCGCGCAGGCAGAACACCGCCAGAATCACCACCGGGTAATAGATCCAGTCCCATGAACCCCGAGCCTGGGCGAAACCGTCGTCGAGCAGGAATTTCATCATCGCCGGCAGCACCGGCTCGGTCAGCGACGACAGCCCCATGCAGACGAGTGCGCCGAGAAACACCTTCCAGTAGGGACGGACGTAGGTCAATAGCCGGGCGTACAACTGGCGACTGGTCATGCGGTGCTCTGACTGACAAAAGCCGGATTATACCCGCGCGGCCGGCACGGCACTTGACGGCGCCGGTTGCGGTCGACCGCCAAAAATAGCCAGAATCCGGCGCTTAACCCAGCAGGCGGCGATACAGGTCGACCATCTGCTGCGTCATGACCGCCAGATCGTACCGGCTCGCAACCTGCGCCGCCGCATCGCCGCAGCGGCGCGCAAGCCCCGGATCGGACAGCCGCTCGAGCAGGGCGACCAGCTCATCCTGTCGATCGCCGGCATAGACATGACCGCTAACGCCATCGTCGATCAGATCCGCCCCGCCGCAGTCGGTCGTCGTCACCACTGGCAGGCCGCAGGCCATGGCTTCGAGGATGACGTTGCCGAACGGTTCGTAGCGCGTCGGGAAAACGAAGGCATCGACAGCGCCGTAATACGGACGGACATCGCGTTGCGCCCCGAGAAAGCGCACGCGCCCGGCGATTCCCCGGCGTTCGGCGAGCTGGCGATACGATTTCTCGTGCTTGTCCTTGCCCACCACCAGCAACCAGCAGGCGGCCGGCAAGGCTTCCAGCACGCGATCCAGTCCCTTGCGCTCATAGCCGGAACCGACGAACAGGAACAGTGGCACCGCTTCCGGTATGTCGAGTTCGCGGCGGACCCGCTGTCGCTCGGCGCGCACCCCGGGGTTGTACACCTGCGGGTCGATGCCGTTGTAGATCACCGGCAGGCGCGCGTCGTCCAGCCCGAAAGCTTCCTGGATTTCGCGCTTCACCATCTGCGAGATGCAGATCACCGCACGCAGTCGCGGGCTGTGGAACAAGGCCTCCTCGGCGCGCAGGGTATAGGCATGGAAGGAATTCAGGCGTAGCCCGGCGCGGCCGGCCGGGCCGAGCATGCGCGCCCGGCGCGCCAGCCAGGCACGGTGCAGCCCGTCGCCGGCCCGATAGATGTCGCAGCAGGCGACCTTCTCGTGCGACTGAACAAGATCGAACCCGCCTTCCCGCACCGCGTCACAGGCTGCCCGCGCAAAGCCGGCGTCGCGCCAGGTACTGCCCATGTAAAACGGGTCGCAAATCAGCCGCTGATAGCTGCCGGCGGGGCCATCCCAGCGCCGCGTGATCAGCGTCACATCGAGGTCGCTGCGCTCCAGCCCGGCGAGCGCCCGCTCGACGAAGCGCTCCGCCCCGCCGAAAGGGTTGTAGCGCTGGCGGATGATGGCGATCTTCACGAGGCGAGCAGTTCGTGGGCGGCGGCCAGCACCTCGTCGACCGTCAGCGAGCTCAGGCAGTCGCTGACCTTGCCGCCGCCACAACCGTCGATGCCGCACGGCCGGCACGGGTGATTCTGGCTGGCGACGACCCGGAACGGCACGCCCCACGGCCCCCACTGCTTGTCGCCGGAGGGGCCAAAGAGCGCCACGGTCGGTGTGCCGACCGCCGCCGCGATGTGCATCGGTGCCGAATCGACGCCGATGAACAGCCTTGCGGCCTTGGTCAGCGCTGCCAGTTCCTTCAGCGAAAGCTGGCCGGCGAGGCTGAAAGCCGGTTGCGGCAGACGCTGCTGGATCGCCTCGACCATCGCCTGCTCGTCGCGGCTTGGCGCCGCCGTCAGCACCACGGCATGACCTTCGGCCTGCAGACGGGCAACCAGCGTGGCCATGCGGTCGACCGGCCAGCACTTGAAGAACCAGCGCGAAGCCGGGTGGACGTGAATGAAATCGCCACCCTGCAGCCCGAAGCCTTGCAGATGCGCCGCCACGCTGGCCGCGGCGGCCGGCCCCGGCACCAGCAGCATGCGCCGCTCCTCGGGCGCCGGCTGGATGCCGATGCGGCGCAGCGCGTCGAGGTTGGCCTCGACCATGTGGCGCAAGGCGTTGCGCGGCGCCATCTGGAGATGGGTGAAACTCTTTTTCCAGTGCTTGTTGCGCCCGGCGACTGCCGGCCCGACCGACCAGCGCGGCTTGAGCAGCCGGCACAGCCAGGCGCCGCGCCAGTGTTCGGTGAGATGGATGACCAGGTCGTAGCCGCGGGCCTTCAGGGTATTGAAAAGCGCCAGTTCGGCGCTGGCCTGGCCGACGATGCCCAGCTTTTTCCACTGCCGGTCGATGGTGTGCACGTTGGCAATGGCCGGGTGCAGGGTCAGCATCTCGGCGGTATCGGCATAGATCAGCGCATCGATTTCAACCTGCGGCGCATGCGCCTTGAGCACAGAAAACACCGGCGAACTGACCAGCACATCGCCGTGATGGCGCAGCTTGATGACCAGCACGCGCCGGATTTCGCCCAAGGGCACGGCATCGCGCAGCGGATTGAAGGTTTCCATGCCCGCCATTTTACCGGGGGACTTCGACCGTCGTGCGTGATCCGTAGGCGAAAACCAGTTGCGGCCATGCGGCTGGCGGCAAACCCTGCCAGTGCGCCAGCAAGGTGCGGATCACCCCGGCATGGGTCACCACCACCGCCTCCGGCACCGCCAGCCCGGCCACGAAATCCAGCGCCCGGCGCTGCAGCAGCAGCGGCGATTCGCCGCCCGGCGGCGCATAGCCGGCGACATCGGCTGCCCAGGCATCCAGTTCGGCGCGCGGCACGGCATCCCAGCGCAGGCCTTCCCAGCGGCCGAAATCCATCTCGACCAGCCGCTCGTCGACCTGCGGCGCCGGGTGCAGGTATTCGGCCAGCGTCCGGCAGCGCCGCAGGGGGCTGCTCCACACCGGCAGGTCCGGCGGCAGTTCGGCGCGCAGGCGCTCGGCAACCGCGGCCGCATTTTCGGCCTCCAGATCGAGTCGACCGTAGCAGATGCCCGGTTCGACCACCGGTTTCGGATGGCGGATCAGGTGCAGGATCATGTGGCCAAATCAGCGGCCGAAATGGACGCCGAGTGTCGCGACCGCCACCGTCAGCGCCCCGAGCAGCAGATTGGTCGCCACCAGAATGCGAATGCGGTTCATCGCCGCCCCGGCGGCCGGCCAGTCCTGAACCGCCACGCCAGCCCTGAGCCGCGGGTAATGCCGGAAGTAGATGACACCGAAGATCGCCGCCATGGCAAGGCCGATGCCCGCCATGACATGCCAGTGGATGGGCGCCTGCCCGAAACCCGCCGCCCCCATGCTCGCGAAGCCAGAGGCCAGGATGGCGACGATACTGGCCGCAACCGCCGTGAAGAAGCGCCCCAGCACCGCCGCCAGCAAGGGCAGGCGCTGCGGCGGCGGCAGTTGCGCTGCGGCAACCGGCCGCAGGCAGAAATGGGCGAAAAACATGCCGCCGACCCAGACGATGACGCCGGACAGATGCAGCAGGAGCAGGATAGCGCGCATGTCGGTGCCTGGCGAAGTTTGGGGTGCGGCCATGATACCCGCTGTGCGGGGCCGGCGAATGGCGCCGGACTATTTCTCGTCGTCGTCGGAACTGCCCGCCACGGCCTTGACGCCGGCGGCGGCGACGTCGACCGTCGTCCCGACCACCGTCGCCCCCACCTTGACCGTGGTGGCGACCACGCTGACCGCCGCATCGGCCACGGTCACCACGGCGCAACCGCTCATCGTCAGGCCGAAGGCAATGACCGACGCAACGATGAGGCTCTTTTCCACGGCTTTAGGCATTTCCGGAAACTTCCCTGTCAGCGCATCAGGCTCGCAGCAACGAGTGGTGGTCAAAAAAAACCCCGCCATGTCTGGAGCGGGGATTCAAGTCTCGAGGGGGTTCGAGAGGAGGGATCTGATGCAGTGCCTGCAGTGTATGCCCTGCCCTTCCGTCACGTCTGTACCCGCATTGTCGCCATGCTGTAACAGGATGTTGCAAGCTGCCCAGCGAAAAACAATGGCTATAGAATTGGCAGGACTCCTGTACCGAGGGCCTGTCCAGATGACCCATCCTTCCCTGCCGGCGCTGCTCGCCCTGACCCTTGCCCTGGCGGCCTGCGAAACCCAGCCCAAGGCGCCGCCGGCGCCGCTCAACGCCCAGCTCGAACTGAAACTGGCGAGCGGCAACTACCGCTGCGAACAGGGGCTGCGGGTCCAGGTCGATCGCGAAATCCGCGACCGGGTCAACTACCGCATCAATCTCGGCTGGAACGGCAACAATTACCGTCTCGAACGCAACTTCTCCTACTCGGGACTGCCGCGTTTCGAGGACGCCGAAAGTGGCCTGGTCTGGATCGACCTGCCCTGGAAAGGCATGCTGCTCGACGGCAAGACCAACAAACCGCTCGCCAACGAGTGCCGCGCCACCTGAAGCGCCTGTTTCAGCCCCTTGCCTGCCAGTGCAGGCAGCGATTGTTGGACGGCATGGCGCGATCCTCGATCAGGGTCAAACCGGCCTGCGCCGCGAGTTCGTTCACCTTTTCAAAATCCCTGATTCCCTGATGCGGCGCCTTTTCCTTCAGGCAGCGGTCGAAAGCGGCATTGCTGTCGCTGGTGAAGCATCCGCCGTAATTGAACGGCCCGTAGATCGCGACCTTCGCGTCTGCAGCCAGCACTTCCGGCAACCTGGCGAACAGGCGAACGACCGTTTCCCAAGGCATGATGTGCAAGGTATTGGCGCTGAAAATCGCGTCGTAACGCCGTTTCGGCCAGTTGCCGAGAACATCGAACGCCAGCGGTGGCGGCGTGTTGGGCAATCCCGCCTCGGCCAGCCAGGCGGCGATTCCCGACAGGTTTTCCGGGCAATCCGAGGTTTGCCACACCAGATGCGGCATGGCGGCGGCGAAAAATATCGCGTGCTGGCCGGTGCCGCTGCCGATTTCGAGTACCTCGCGACGCTCGGCGAAATACTCGCGCAGCACCGCCAGAATCGGCTCGCTGTTCTTTTCGGTAGAGGGAGCGTGGGGCTTTTCCATGATCGTGCCGGTGAGAAACGAGCGCCCAGCATAGGCGAAGTTCCGGCCGCTGCTAAGCGCCCGCCATTTTTGGCCGTTTTTCGGGGTCGACCGCAACCGGCGACGCGCCGGGGATTCATCCCCCCCAGTGCGCCAGCAAGCCAAGATAGAAGGCAATTTCACTGACCTGCTGCACCGCGCCCAGGCAATCGCCGGTATAGCCGCCCAGCCAGCGCTTGAATTTGCGCGCCAGCCAGAACGTGGCCAGCGCAGCCAGCACGCAGCCGGCGACCGCCTTTTCCGGCGGCAGAAAAACCAGCGCGGCGACGACGAAAGCCAGCGCGACCAGCATTTCGGCGCCCGACAGCCAGGTCGCCAGCGGCTTGGCCTTGGACAGCAGGTCTTCGCGCACGTAATCCATGGTTGCCAGCAGCAGCGTCGAGCAGAAGCGCGACAGGCCATGGCCGGCGAGCAGCGCCCAGGGAACGAGGGCGCCGTCCAGCGAAGCCAAGAGCGTGAATTTGCCGAGCAGCGCCAGCACCATGGCGACCACGCCATAGCTGCCGACGCGCGAGTCCTTCATGATTTCCAGGATGCGCAACTTGTCCCAGCCGCCGCCGAGGCCGTCGACGGTATCCGACAGGCCGTCCTCGTGGAAGGCGCCGGTGGCGTAGATGGTCGCCGCCATCGACAGCAGCACGGCGACCGGCTGCGGCCAGAGCAACGCGGCGCAGAGGTAAACCAGCGCGCCGATGCCGCCAACGAGCAGGCCGACCGCCGGAAAGTAGCGCGCCGAGCGGTTTAGCGCCTCGGCCGAATGCCCGACCCAGTCGGGCACCGGCAGCCGCGTGAAGAAACGGATGGCGCCGAAGAAATATTCCAGCTCGCGGCGGAGCATCAGGCTTTTTCCGAAACTCCGGCCGACTCGAAGCTGGCCATGTCGTTGAGGAAACTCAACGCCGCCTGAACCAGCGGGTAAGCCAGCGCCGCCCCGGTGCCCTCGCCCAGGCGCAGGCCGAGATCGAGCAGCGGCTCGACGCCGAGCGCCTGCAATTGCGCCGCATGGCCGGGTTCGGCCGAGCAGTGGCAGAAGACGCTGTAGTCGAGCAGCGCCGGGGCCAGCCGGGCCGCGGTCAACGCCGCCGAACCGACGATGAAGCCGTCGATCAGCAGGGTCATCTTCGCTTCCGCCGCGCCCAGCATGGCACCGACTATCATGGCGATCTCGAAGCCGCCGAATTCGGCCAGCACGTTCAGCGGCGCATCGTTACCACCGGCATTGCGATAGCGCTGCAGTGCCTGTTCCAGCAGGGCCTGCTTGCGCACCAGCCCGGCATCGTCCAGCCCGGTGCCGCGCCCGATGCAGGCGGCGAGCGGGGTGCCGGTCAGGCAATGGGTCAGCAGCGAGGCGGCGGCGGTGTTGCCGATGCCCATTTCGCCGAAGCCGACGAGATTACAGCCGTTGGCGGCGAGATTGCGGCTGATTTCCGCGCCGCGCTCGATGGCGAGGGCGCATTGCGCCATCGTCATCGCCGCTTCCTCGATGTAGTTGGCGGTGCCGGGCGCCACCTTGGCGTTGATCAGTCCCGGACGCCTGCCGAAATCGTGCGCCACGCCGGCGTCGATGATGGCGAGATGCATGTCGTTCTGCCGCGCGAAAACGTTGATCGCGGCGCCGCCGGCGAGGAAATTCTCGACCATCTGCCAGGTCACGTCCTGCGGATAGGCCGAGACGCCAGCCCGGGCAGCGCCGTGGTCGCCGGCGAAGACCAGCAGATGCGGCTGGCCGAATTGCGGGTCGAGACGCTGCTGGATGAGGCCGATCTTTCTGGCGACATTTTCGAGTTGACCGAGGGCGCCGAGCGGCTTGGTCTTCCGGTCGATCTTGTGCTGCAGGGCAGCGGCCAGCCCCTGGTCGGGGGCGGCGATGTTGAACTTGGAATGCATCCGATTCTTCCCGTCAAAAAACGCAAAAGGGCCTCGCGGCGGCGTTCATGGAACGCGACCGCAAAGCCCTGTCCACAGGCTCCCTGAACCCGATTCGATACGTCTTCTGGCTTTCGGATCGTCCGGCCTGCCGCGCCTTCCCGGCTTGCGCCAGTGGCATCCTGCGACAACCGTCCCCGATTACAGCGGCGGGCCCGCCCCGGAATGGAGAAAACTCGGCACCGGGTTCCGTTTCATCGAATCGGGGCGAATTATCCGGCTTGCCGGCGGGAGGCGCAATCACCTACAGTGCTGGCCATGAAAGAACTGATCCTTGGCGGCGCCCGTTCGGGCAAAAGCCTGCTGGCCGAAAAGCGGGCGGCGGAATCCGGCCTGCGCGTCGCCTATCTGGCCACCGCCGAAGCCTGCGACGGCGAAATGGCGCGCCGCATCGCCCACCACCGCGAACGCCGCCCGAGCGACTGGGGCTGTGCCGAAGAAAAGCTGCAACTGGCCGCCAAGCTGCGCGAACTGGCCGCGCCGGACACCTGCGTGCTGGTCGATTGCCTGACGCTGTGGCTGTCCAACCTGCTCTTCGCCGGCCAGGCAGCAACGCAGGCCGAGGCCGGCGCGGCCATCGACTGCCCGCTGCTGCAAGGCGAAACCGCCGCCCTGATCGAACTGCTCCCCACCCTGCCCGGCCACATCATCCTAGTGTCCAACGAAGTCGGCTGGGGCATCGTGCCGATGCATCCGGTGTCGCGGATATTCGCCGACGAACAGGGGCGGCTCAACCAGCGCGTCGCCGCCGTTTGCGATCAGGTGACGCTGGTGGCGGCGGGGTTACCACTGAAGCTGAAAGGCTGAAGCCGACAATTTTCGGCCGGTGAATTTAGGCTGTTTTTGGGGGTCGACCGCAACTGACAGGGGTTGGGGGCCGTAACCGGTATCAAATGTGCTGACGGGGTGCCATTGAGCAGCTACAATGTTTATTCATTTATCCATTCATATATCTATTCATCTCCATGTCTCGCCATTCCGATTCAATTCGCCTGCTGCTCGCCCAAGGGCCGATACCTGCTCGCCAAATCGTTGAAAAGACTGGCATTAGCCAGCCGACGGTTTCGCGTGCGCTGGCCGCGCTTGGCGATGAGGTGGTGCGAATTGGCTCCGGCTCCGCTATTCATTACGCCCTGCGGGACAACTCTCGCGGCTTCGCGTCGGCCCCGGTTTTCCGCGTTAGCGATGAGGGGCTGATCCGGGCGCTGGGCACGCTCGTTCCCGTTCGCCCGGAAGGGTTCGTCATGGTGCAGGCCGATGGCGTGACGCTGCATAGCGACGGGCTGCCGTGGTGGCTGTTCGATATGCGGCCACAAGGCTATCTCGGCCGGGCCTACGCCTCGACGTATGCCGCCGGTCTCGGCCTGCCGGCCAACCCGGCGCATTGGAGCGACACCGAAGTCATCCGGGCGCTCCTGGCGCATGGCCAGGATGCAGTCGGCAACCTGCTGATCGGGGAACTGGCGCGGGACCGATTTATTGGCATGCCGGCGCCGCTCCCTGCGGATCGGGCGGCGGACTATCCCGCATTGGCGCGAGCCGCCGGCGCCGGGGAGACTCCCGGCTCGTCTGCCGGCGGCGAGCAGCCGAAATTCTGCGCCTACACGGAGCGCGGCCATGTGCTGGTCAAGTTCTCGGCACCGGACGACAACCCGGTCAGCGAACGCTGGCGCGACCTGCTGCTTGCCGAACATCTGGCGCTTTCGGTGCTTGGCGTCGAAACCGGGGTTTTCGATTTCGGTGGCCAGCGCTTCCTGGAAGTGCCGCGCTTCGACCGCGTCGGTCAGTTCGGCCGCATTGGCGTGTTCTCGCTGCGCGCGCTCGATGCCGAATTCGTCGGCGATGCTTCGGCGCCCTGGCCGTCGCTGGTCAGTCGCCTGGCCGCCGAGGGTCATGTCGACGCTGACGCCGTCGCTGGCGCTGCGCTGCTTTGGGCATTCGGAACGCTGATCGGCAATACCGACATGCACGCGGGAAATCTATCGTTTGTCAGTCGTCATGGCCGCCCGTATCAGCTCGCGCCGGCTTACGATGTGCTGCCGATGGGGTTCGCACCGAGAAGTGGCGGCGCAATCGTCAATACGCTGCCGCCGGCTTCACTGTCTGCTTCAGTCGATGGTGAAACCTGGCGCGCTGCGCTGCATCTGGCTGAACGGTTCCTTGCCATGCTTAGCGAATGCAATGGTTTCTCCGGCAGCTTCTCTCCCTGCATAGAGGCGATACGCCTGCATATTGACGAGGCTGCATCCCGCATCGCCCGGTTGGGATAAAACGCCTGTTTTTTGGGGTCGACCGCAACTGACGACCCTCGACCCAGAAAAACGCGCGCTCGCGCGAGCGCAGGCAAAACACGGGTGGAAACAGACGACCAACGGTAAAAGGCATTGCCATACTGCTGCCTGGATTTCGCTACAACAACGCGTGCCTTGCATCCTTCAGAAGCAGCAGCAATTGCTGTTCACTCAGCGGCGAAGCGATGAACCCGAAGCGGGTGTAGAAGCCCGATGCTTCCTCGTCAATGGGGTGCGTCAGCATTGCCCGGATGCCTGCCTGCTCGGCGATGAGAAGCGTGCGGCGAATCGCATCCTGAAGCATGCCGAAGCCAATGCCTTTCCCCTGATCCTGAATGGAAACCGCCAAGCGCGCCAGAATGACGACCGGAATCGGGTACTGCCCCATCCCCTTACGGATACGCTCAGGCGCTTCCAGCGTATCGACCTGGCCAACGGTCAGGCTGAAGTAACCGACCACGCGATCATCGTCGGCAACGACAAACGTCTTGGCCGAGCCGCTGCCTTGCGCTTGCCGGGCGTGCCGCAGCAACCATTCGTTAAGGGCAGGCTTGCCGCAGTCGAAGCCTTCGAGTCGATGCCGCGCCTCAAGGGAATCGGGTCCGCAGAGGCTCACTTCGCATCCCACGGCGCCTTGCGGGAGAACAGATCGCGCAAGCCCTCATTGGGCTGCGCAGGGCGCTCCAGCAACGCCATCAGCGCCTGGCATTGACTGCCCGAAACCACGAACAGGCGTTGATCCAGCAGGGTTTGCTCGGCCGCCAGGCAAGCGCTATCCAAAATGAAATCGGTCAGGGATTTGTGCGCCACCTCGGCCGCCCGGCGCAGGACGGCTTCCTGTTCGGGTGTGGCTCGCAGCCCCAAGCGGGCAGAGCGGGCGGCAGGCGAGCTTGCAATAGCGGCCATGGCGGCAACTCCTCGGTTATTTAATCAAGCATCGAATGTTAGTACAAACGACGCACAATATCCAGTCTCAAAGTTCAACCAGCTTTTGCACATAGCCGCACATAGAAAAACCAAAAGGGATGTTCAGAGTGAATTAGCCCCACCAGAAAACCAAATGACTCCGATCCCTTTGGGGCGGAATTATTTCGAGCCTGGCCCCTTTCAATCCTTGCAATCCTTGGGTCTCAATTCCGCGTACTACCCATAAAAATTAGTTTGCCATCGCATTCACCGCATCGAATCGCGGAGGTGCGCGAGAATCCTTGAAGTTCATCCCCGGAAACTTTGGAGCCACACTTGCCACACTGAAAAAACAGTATTTCATAAGGCAACCACGCTTTATTGACGGAGTCGTATTGACACACCCGCGCTGCGTTCCCAAACGGCATGCTCTCTTCTGGGTAGTACAAGAACTTTGAATCAACAAAAAGCCGCTTGGCTTGCTCAACCTGCTCTGTTAGAAATCCAAACGCACCGTCTATCGTGTCGAATCTTCCTGAGCAATAGATTCGGGGGTGATCGCTATCAGAAAACCCCGTACGCTCCAAATCACTGCATTTCGCGTGCGCTGCAATGTGATAGCCACCTTCAATTGCATCTCTCCGAAGATAGATTTCGATACACGACAGATCAGTTCGATGAAATGTGCCTTTGTATCTCTGTTCCTCCAATTCCATAGCTGATTTCAGAGATCCGATTAGTCCAGATCGATTGACGGCCGAAGCAAAACGCTTGAAGTGTTCGAACATGGTGCAAATGCCAAATTAGTAGTTATTGAAATCAAAGGGGCCAGGCTCACAGATTCGCGAACGCCCGTTACTAAACGCCAACAGCATACCTTCAATGCAGTCGATTGTCCGTTTCGGGCAAGTTGGTCGACGGCCGCTCCTAGCCGACTCCACATTTCCGCATCCCAGGACGCCCTCACACCCCCGGCAACACCCCTGCCAACCTCCCCCAATCCAGCGCCGCCTCCACCGCATCGGCCAGGCGATCCAGATCGGCTTCGCGGCGGGCGGGGTAGTCGACCGGGGTGCTGGCTTCGAGTCCGGCCCAGGCCAGCAGGGCGCTGAGGGCGACGGGGTGGTCGAAGAGGCCATGGCAGTAGGTGGCGAGTATCTGCCCGTCGGGCGAGATGGCGCCGTCGCGGCGGCCGTCGGCGAGGTGGACCGCGGGATGGGCCAGTGCGTGGCCTTGCGTGACGCCGAGGTGGATTTCGTAGCCGGTCATGGCCGGCTGGCCCGGTAGCACCAAGTGGCCACTCACATTGCGCAGTTGTTTTTCGGCGGCGAGCGTTGTTTCGGCGTCCAGCAGGCCGAGGCCCGGCGTGCTGCCGGGGGCGCCTTCTAATCCGAGCGGGTCGTGGATGGCGCGGCCGAGCATCTGGTAGCCGCCGCACAGGCCGATGAGCTTGCCGCCGTAGCGCAGGTGCTTTTTGATCGCCACCTCCCAGCCTTGCCCGCGCAGCCAGTCGAGGTCGGCGCGCACGGCCTTGGAGCCGGGCAGGACGATGAGATCGGCCGCCGGCATGGCTTCGCCCGGCCCGACCCAGCTGAAGTCGATCTCGGGGTGCAGGCGCAGCGGGTCGAGGTCGTTGTGGTTGGAGATGCGCGGCACCACCGGCGCGACAATTTTGATTTTTGCCTGTTTTTCGGGGTCGACCGCAACCGGCGCAATGGCGTCCTCGGCATCGAGCATCAGGCCGTGCAGGTAGGGCAGGACGCCGAGCACCGGCTTGCCGGTGCGTTGCTCCAGCCAGTCGAGGCCGGGTTGGAGCAGGCTGATGTCGCCGCGAAAGCGGTTGATGACGAAGCCGATGACGCGGTTTTGTTCGGAGGGCGACAGCAGGTCGAGCGTGCCGACCAGATGCGCAAAGACGCCGCCGCGATCGATGTCGGCGATCAGGATCACCGGGCAGTCGACGGCCTCGGCGAAGCCCATGTTGGCGATGTCGCGGTCGCGCAGGTTGATCTCGGCCGGCGACCCGGCGCCCTCGACGATCACCGCTTCGTAGGCCGCGGTCAGCCGCGCCCAGGAGGCCAGCACCGCGCCCATCGCCCGTGGTTTGTAGGCGTGGTAATCGCGGGCATCGAGGTCCATCGCCACCTGGCCGTGGATGATGATCTGCGCGGTCTGGTCGGTCGTCGGCTTGAGCAGCACCGGGTTGAAATCGCTGTGCGGCGCCAGCCCGGCGGCCAGTGCCTGCAAGGCCTGCGCGCGGCCGATCTCGCCGCCGTCGACGGTCACCGCTGAATTGAGCGCCATGTTCTGCGGCTTGAATGGCGCGACCTTGACGCCACGGCGCTTGAGAATGCGGCACAGCGCGGCGACCAGCGTCGTTTTTCCGGCATCCGAGGTGGTGCCTTGAACCATCAGCGAGCGGCAGGACATGGGCAAACCCGAACCGAAAGGGGAGCGGATTATCGCACTTGCCTCCGCCTGCCGGGTCGCTTAGCATCGGGCGCGCCCGGCCTCGCGCCCAAGGCGTGAGGAGAATCCGTGGATCACCAGTTTCCCGAGGCAGCGCGCGCTGCCGTATACCAGGCCATTTTCAGCCGCCGCGACGTGCGCGGCCAGTTTCTGCCGACGCCGGTGCCGGACGACGTGCTTGGCCGCCTGTTGATGGCCGCCCACCATGCGCCATCAGTCGGTTTCATGCAGCCGTGGAATTTCCTGCTGGTGCGCTCGGACGAGGTCAAGCAGCGCGTCCAGGGCGTGTTCAGGGAAGCCAACGCCGAGGCGGCGCGCATGTTCCCGGACGAGCGCCGCGAAATCTACAGCAAGCTGAAACTGCAGGGCATTCTGGAGGCGCCGATCAACCTGTGCATCACCTGCGACCGCACGCGCAGCGGCCCGGTGGTGCTCGGCCGCACGCACATGCCGACGATGGACCTGTATTCCAGCGTGTGCGCCGTCCAGA
>JAGOAU010000015.1 GCA_017983755.1 Azonexus sp.
AGCGCCCCTTGTGACCTCGACTCTCCTTGCACAAAGCCCATAAGCAACAATGCCTGTCATCTCTCGATAACAGGCATTGTCTCAGTTCAGACACCCCTCAAACGGGTTTTTACACAGTCTGTGCGGCCCGCTTTTTTCATTTGTGGGGGCGGATCAGGTTCCAGACCAGTTCGACGCCATCGGCCAGCAGGTCGCCGACGTCGATATCCTCGATGCGCCCTTGACGCTTTTCACGCTGGTAGCGGGATTTGTCCCGTTCGCGCATCACGATGGCATCGCCCAGCGCCTCCACGTCGACCGTCGTCCGCTTGACCTCGGCCTGCTGATAGCGGGCCAGGGCCTGTTCGACGGCGGCCGGGTCGAGGATGGCGATCGGCGAGCGGCAATGGGTACAGGCGTGGTCCTTGCGGATATCGACCGGCGCGCCGCAGCCGTTGCAGCGGATGATGCCGACCTTGGCTGCCAGGGTGCCGATCTCGGCTGCGGTCAACTGCCTGACGAAGCCCTTTTCGATCATGAACTGGGCGAAGGTCGTGAAGCGGCCGTGTTTCTGCAGGCAGCGGTGGTAGTTGAACTGGCCGCCGTGCCTGGCGACGTCCAGCCCCTGCAGCAATCTCTCGCTGCACCGCGGGCAGGCGAGTGGCTCGCGCAGCGGCAGGCGCTGGTCGTCGCGGTGTTCGTGGAGCAGCTTGAACAGTTCGATGATGCCGCCCGGCGTCAGCTGGACGCTCTCGAAATCGTCGAACCAGATGCCCTGGCAGGCGAAGCAAAGGTCGAGGATGACCTCGCCATGCAGATTGCGCTCGAAGCGGTGCTTGACCATGGTCTGGCGGCAGGAAGGACAGGGTGTCGGTTTCATCGGGAGCGCGGGCGCAACGAGCGGAAACGGAACTATAGCGCAGGCAGTTGTCATCGTTCATCCCGCATGGCGCCTGTTGCGGTCGACACCGAAAAAAGGGCAAAAATGAACGGTTGGTGGAAACGTCTGGCATATCACCATCGGTTAATATTCAGCACTTCAAGCCATCCGGAACTTGCCCCATGAAAATTGCCGACCCCGCCCAGGATACGCTGGTCAATGAAGCCCGACTCATGCTCGCCGAGTTGCCGTTCGACGGCGCCCGGGTACTCGAACTGGGCTGCGGCAAGGCGGAAAAAACCCGTCTGCTGGCCGAGACCGGCCGCCCGAGGGAAATCGTCGCGCTCGAAGTCGATGACATCCAGCACCGGCGCAACCTGCAGATCGCCGACCTGCCGAACGTCCATTTCCGCCACGGCGGCGCCGAGGCGATCCCGGCGGCCGACGACAGCTTCGACATCGTGCTGATGTTCAAATCGCTGCACCATGTACCGGTGCAATTCATGGACCAGGCATTGGGCGAAATCGCCCGCGTCCTCAAGCCCGGCGGCCTGGCGTGGATTTCCGAACCGGTGTTCGCCGGCGAACTCAACGAAGTCTTCCGCCTGTTCCACGACGAGCAAGTTGTACGCGAAGCGGCCTTCGCAGCCATCCGCAAGGCCTTAGACGCCGGCTGCCTGAGCCTGGAAAAGCAGCTTTTCTTCAACACCCGCAGCTTCTTCGAAAGCTTCGCCCAGTTCGACCTGCGCATGATCCAGGTCACCCACACCAGTCACCAGCTCTCCCCAGAGCTGTACAGGCAGGTGAAGGAAAAATTCGAGTCCTACCTGACGCCGGAAGGCGCCACCTTCCTCAATCCGCAGCGCGTGGATTTGTTGCGGAAGGCGGGGTGAGGGGAATTTTCAGGCTTTTTCAAGGTTGACCGTGGCGGAGGGCGCGCTGACACAAGGGTATTTCCAGCTTGGCGTGTTTTCCCGAGCGCTTTTGCCGGTTCCATGCATGCGGGCGCCATCAATGTCCGGATGGCGGAGTTGTTACAAGACTTCCGCAGGCGGCCACAACCGGACGTGGCAGCTGCCAAGATTCAAGCTGCATGAACGGCAGGTAACGATCCCGATACCAGACGCTCTGCCCTATTGGACACTGTTCTGTTTGTCGGCCTTCGCATTCGCCCACAATTAAACAAAGTCCCGAACACGCCTTTATTTCTCAAATTCCATAGGGCTATGTTCAAATAAAAAATGTCGTTGAGCTTGAGTAGTTTTTCTGCACAAGGGAGGCAATGATGCGACGGCTGAGTTTTCCCACAATAGCTATTGCACTCTTATCGTCGCTGGAAGCAGGTTGTTTCGGTGGTGTTGTCATGTATATGACCGAATGCAAATCAAGCCTCCCAATTTGCGATTACAAGTACAGCAAGGAAGATTGGGGCCCAACCGAAAACGCGAAGATAAAGAATCCGCCAAAAATACCTAATACCTTACCGCCAAAGGATGAGTTTTTGGCCGAATGGGGGGTGCCTTCGGAAATAATAACGGTTTCCGAGGACGAGGTGACGTTGATTTATAAGACCGTAGATATCTGGTGTGGCGTCATTCCAGCATGGGGCGTTGCTGTTCCTCTCATTGCTCCCACTTGTGAAGGCTTTGACCGCATTACGTTCAAGGGCAACAAGGCGATTTACATACACTTCAAACGGAGGAATGTAGCTGGCATTGCGGCTGCTGTGTCGGCGGTTGGAGCATCGATGGGAGAAAGTTGTCCCATACCTTGCCGAGAGGTGGCGCCGTTTGTCTGGACAGACTCTCCTGAGCGATAAGTGGAGCCCTGCGGGGTAGCGTTATCCACGGTGGCGACAGCCGAAGTCGGTCTGGACCGTAAGCTGACGGCGCGGTGGATAGCGCGGTTTTCATGCTCCGAGTTTCTCCTGCGGCAGGCCTGCGAAGTAGATCGTATAAGGCGTCTGTCCGTCGAAAATCCGCGAGCTTTGGCGGCGGGTTTATGTTCACACATTTGCCAAATCTATTTTAATTGTCATATGGCAGCGATGGGTCGTGAATACGCGTTGACGGAAAATGAAAAAGGACGTTCGCCGCGCTGGAAGCTGGTTCAGCCGCCAGCCGCTGGCCGGATCGTTCCCAGGTTCAGTTTCACGCCTTTCTTCATCTTGCCGACGACGTGCATCTCGCAGGCCTTGCAGTCGAACTTGAGGATCAGCTTTTCGTTGCCGTTGATCAGCGTCATCGGGTCGGGCTTCAGGTGCTTCACTTCCTTCGGGCACAGGTTGAAGCTGTAGCGCAGGCAATGACGGGTGATCATCAGCGAGACCATGCCCTTTTCGTTGCCGGCCTCGTAGGCGTCCTCGATGAGTTTGACGCCGTGCTTTTCGTAGAAGGCGCGGGCTTTGGCGTTGAAGACGTTGCCGAGATAGGTGAGTTCTTCCTGCGGGTAGGGCACGGGGTTCTCGGCCGGCGTCGCGCGTGGCGGGCGCGGGTGGCTGGCGATGCGGGCGGCGAGCAGGGCCTCGGCGGCTTCGCGGCGCAGCGCGTTGATGGCGCCGACGGGCAGGAACCACGGCTGCGCCAGCCGCAGTTCGACCGCTTCGGCCCGGAATAGGGTGTTGCCGAACTTGCCGAGGTTTTCCCTGAGCCTGGCCATCGCCGCCTCGGGGTTCTGGGCCAGCGATTTTTCGGAATTCGGCTCGTTTTTGCGGTCGACCGTAACCGTCACGCCGTCCTCGTCGTTCAGCGTCAGCGCGAAGCCGTCGGCAGTCTCGGCGAACAGCGCGCGAACCGCGACGCGGCGGTCGGCCGATTCCTTCTCCAGCGCCCGTTCGAATTCCTGGTCGCGGTTGCGGAAGAGGGTGGCGCCTTCGGTGAGGCCTTCCGGCATCTCGGCGGGAAAGAGCTTTCTGCCCTCGACGCGGTTGATACGCATGCCGGCGACTTCGCCGTGTGCGTCGTGGAAGCAGACGCCGTCGCCGTTGTGGAAGGTCTGGTCGGTGTTGACCACGAGCCAGCCGTCGCCGATCTCGGCCACCTCGCCGATCAACTCGCCGACGAAGGCCGGGGAGTCGAAGGCGCCGATGTCGTCCTGGCGGCCGTCAGCGAAATAGTCGGTGTAGCCGCGGTTGAAGGTCTTGTCCGGCTGCGGCGTGAAGGTGAAGGTTGAGCGGCCGCTGGAGGCACGGCTGAATTCGGGGTGGGTGGCGATGATCTCGTCGAGCAGCGTCCGGTAGTGGGCGGTGATGTTCTTGACGTAGGAGAGGTCCTTCAGCCGCCCTTCGATCTTGAACGAGCTGACGCCGGCCCGGGCCAGTTCGAGCATGTTGGCGGTCTGGTTGTTGTCCTTCATCGACAGCAGATGCTGGTTCTCGGTGATGGTCTTGCCCTTGTCGTCGACCAGCGTGTAGGGTAGGCGGCAGGCCTGCGAGCATTCGCCGCGGTTGGCGCTGCGGCCGGTATGGGCGTGGCTGATGTAGCACTGTCCGGAATAAGCGACACAGAGCGCGCCGTGAACAAAATATTCCAATGCAACAGTGGTTTGCGAGGCAATGTTAATAATTTCGTTCAAGCTGCATTCGCGGGCCAGGACGATCTGCGAGAAGCCGGCGTCCTCCAGGAATCTCGCCTTGGCGGCGTTGCGGATGTCGGTCTGCGTGCTGGCGTGCAATTGGATCGGCGGCAGGTCCAACTCCAGCAGGCCCATGTCCTGGATGATCAGCGCGTCGGCGCCTGCTTCGTAAAGCTGCCAGGCGAGTTGCCGACTTTCTTCGAGTTCGTCGTCACGCAGGATGGTGTTGAGCGCGACGAAAACCTTGGCGCGGTAGCGGTGGGCAAAATCGCAAAGGCGTCGGATTTCGGCGACATCGTTGCCGGCACCGTAGCGGGCGCCGAAGGCCGGGCCGCCGATATAGACGGCGTCGGCGCCATGTTTGATGGCTTCGATGCCGAAATCGGCGTTCTTGGCCGGGGCCAGGAGTTCGAGGGGGTGTTGAATGCGGGTCATGGCGCCTTAGTACGTGAAACGCGGGGCGAGTTCTTCGATATTGAACTCGCGCAGGATGGCCTCGGCGCGTTCGCGGGCGTTCTTGCGCGGATTGCCGCGCTTGCTGGCGATGATCAGCTCGTTCTTCATCGAGTGCTCCCAGCCGACCAGTTCGGTGACGGTGACGTCGTAGCCGTGCGCTTCGAGCAGCAGGCAGCGCAGCACGTTGGTCAGGTGGCTGCCCAGTTCGCGGGTGTGGATCGGGTGTCGCCACAGCTCGGAAAGCGGCGTCTTGGCCAGTGATTCGTTCTTTCTGGTACGCATCGCAGCGGCAACTTCGGCCTGGCAACACGGCACGAGGACGATATGGCGGGCCTGCCTGGTCAACGCGAAACGGATGGCGTCGTCAGTCGCCGTGTTGCAGGCGTGTAGGGCGGTGACGACATCGACACGTTCGGGTAACTCGGGCGAGGTCAGTGAATCCTCGACCGTGCAGGCGAGGAAGCGCATGCGCTCGAAACCAAGCCGGGTGGCCAGTTCGCGCGATTTTTCCACCAGTTCCGGGCGGCTTTCGATGCCGATGATTTCGCCGCTGGCACGCTCCTTGATACAGAGATCGTAGAGGATGAAGCCGAGATATGACTTGCCGGCCCCGTGGTCGACCAGCGTTTCGGCGCCATCCAGCAACGGTTCGATGAACTGGTAGAGGTGGTAGACCTGCTTGAGCTTGCGCCGGGTGTCCTGGTTGAGCTTGCCGTCGCGGGTCAGGATATGCAGCTCCTTGAGCAGTTCGATGGACTGCCCGGGACGAATTTCCGGGATCGCGGCGGGTGGGTTCTGCTTTTTCATAGGCCGCGATTATCGCATTTCACGGACCGCAACTTTCGTGTCAACCGAATCCATCGTGTGTCGTTATTAGGCTCATGGTGATCCAACACCGCACAACATACGGAGATACAAATGGGTAGCTTGAGCAACGAATCCTTCGAACAATTCCTGGATTCCCTGAAAAAGGCAGGCATCACGATTTCCAACGAAGCCGAGCTGCGCGAGCGGCTGGCTGAAGCCCAACGCTGGCGTTACGCCTTCCAGACGCTGGCCGCCAACGGCAAGGTCATCGGCATCAACTTCGAGGACCATTCCGACGGTCGCAACGAAGCCGAAATCAGCCGCGCCTTCAACGAATTCCAGTTTTCCGAAAAGACCAAGGCTGTCTTTTCCGCCAACCTGAAGCACTGATCAACGTTTTTGGTGCCTCGCATCGGCGGGGCGCGAAAGAAGAACGGGCGCCGCAACGGCGCCCGTTTTGCATGGCCTGTTGCGGTCGACCGCAACAAATGGCCAAAAATCAGCGGGTAATCGGCTTGTAGCGAATCCGCTTCGGCTTGGCGCCTTCCTCGCCCAGGCGCTTCTTCTTGTCTTCCTCATATTCCTGGAAGTTGCCGGTGAAGAAATTCCACTGTGAATCGCCCTCGGCAGCCAGGATATGAGTGCAGATGCGGTCGAGGAACCAGCGATCGTGGGAGATGACCAGCGCGCAGCCGGGGAATTCGAGCAGGGCGTCTTCCAGTGCGCGCAGAGTTTCCACGTCGAGGTCGTTTGACGGTTCGTCGAGCAGCAGTACGTTGCCACCGGCCATCAGCGTCTTGGCCAGGTGCAGGCGGCCGCGTTCGCCGCCCGACAGGTTGCCGACCTGCTTGCCCTGGTCGGCGCCCTTGAAGTTGAAGCGGCCGATGTAGGCGCGCGACGGCATCTCGAATTTGCCGATCTGCAGGATGTCGCTGCCCTGCGCCAGTTCCTCGAACACCGTCTTGCTGCCGTCGAGGCAGTCGCGCGACTGGTCGACGTAAGCCATCTTGACTGTGGGTCCGATGACGACTTCGCCGGAATCGGGCTGCTGCTGGCCGGTGATCATCTTGAACAGCGTCGATTTGCCGGCCCCGTTCGGGCCGATGATGCCAACGATGGCGCCGGCCGGGACGTTGAAGCTCAGATTGTCCATCAGCAGCTTGTCGCCGAAGGACTTGGTGACGCCGTTGAACTCGATGACCTTGTCGCCCAGACGCTCGCCGACCGGGATGAAGATTTCCTGCGTTTCGTTGCGTTTCTGGTACTCGACGCTGGACATTTCCTCGAAGCGGGCGAGGCGGGACTTGGACTTGGCCTGGCGCGCCTTCGGATTGCTGCGCACCCATTCCAGTTCCTGCTTCATCGCCTTCATGTGGGCGTCGATCTGCTTGTTTTCGGTTTCCAGGCGGGCTTCCTTCTGCTCCAGCCAGGACGAGTAATTGCCCTTCCATGGAATGCCGTGGCCGCGATCGAGTTCGAGGATCCACTCGGCGGCGTTGTCGAGGAAGTAGCGGTCGTGGGTGACGGCGACCACGGTGCCCGGGAAGCGGACGAGGAACTGCTCCAGCCATTCGACCGATTCGGCGTCGAGGTGGTTGGTCGGTTCGTCGAGCAGCAGCATGTCAGGCCGGGCGAGCAGCAGCTTGCATAGCGCGACGCGGCGCTTTTCACCGCCGGACAGATTGCCGATTTTCGCTTCCCACGGCGGCAGGCGCAGGGCGTCGGCGGCCAGTTCCATCTGCGCTTCGGTGTCGGCGCCGGCGGTGGCGATGATCGCCTCCAGCCGCGCCTGCTCTTCGGCCAGCTTGTCGAAATCGGCTTCCGGATCGGCGTAAGCGGCATACACCTCGTCCAGCTTGGCCTGGGCCTGCATGACTTCGCCGAGGGCTGATTCGACTTCTTCGCGCACCGTCTTGGCGGCGTCTAGTTGCGGCTCCTGCGGCAGATAGCCGATCGACACGCCGGCCAGGTGCTGTACTTCGCCGTCGTATTCCTTGTCGACGCCGGCCATGATCTTCAGCACGGTCGACTTGCCGGAGCCGTTCAGGCCGAGCAGGCCGATCTTGGCGCCGGGGAAGAATGAGAGGGAAATATCCTTGATGATCTGCCGCTTGGGCGGGACGATCTTGCTGACGCGCAGCATCGACATTACATATTGAGCCATTGAGCCTGCCTGTAACTGTGGGTTTTGTGGTGAGAGTCGGAGATCAGTAGCCGCCGATGTTGATCATGGCATCGACGACGATGCCGGAACCGATCGACAGCAGCAGGATGTCGGAACCGACGCGGACATAGCGATGCCCGAGCGGCGGGGGCGGCATCTGGTAAATCAGGTCGGGCGGCAGGTCGTAGTAGGCGATGCCCTGCGGCAACGGGCGGCCCTTGTGCCATTTCTTGGCCTGGCCGGGCGGCATGCAGCCGTTCCCCTTCCTGGCCAGCCCCGGCGGGCAATGGCCGGCGCGGAATTCCGGCGCATAGTATTCATTGACGATCCGGCGATCGTTGTTGCCGAAATAGAGCTGGATCGAGATGTCGTCGCGCCGATCGTCGTAACGGCGGTCATGGTTGCGGTCGTAGCGACTATCGTAGCGGCTGTCATCATGGCGCCTGTCGTCATAGCGACGGTCGTCGTCGCGCCGTTCATGCTTGTTGCCGTGGCCATGTTTGCCGCCCTTGTCATCCTTGTCGCCCTTATCGGCGATGGCGCTGGTGCTTGCCAGCAGGACGCCGAGCGCCAGGGCAGCCAGGCGGGCAGGGGTCAAAGTGCTGTTTTTCATGATGCTTGCCGGAAACGGTGAGGCTGGCAGTCTACGAGGCTTCGCGGCGCTTGACCAGCCTTGGTCGAACGACGCCAACCTGCCGGTAGACGTAAAAAACCCCGGCAAGGTGGGTTGCCGGGGCAAGCGGCGGCGTGATCAAGGCCGCCGTGGGAGAGAATCGGAGAGCGGCTTAGGTGCCGACGGCACTCAGCGGCGCGATGTTTTCGCCGCGCGCCTTTTGCGGCAGCGGCTTTTCGTTCAGCGTGTTGATGTCGCCGCACAGTTCGCCGCCTTCGTCGATCACCAGCTTGCCGTAGCGAATCTTGCCGCTGACGCGCCCCGTGGCATGCACGATCAGCTGGTGGCGCGCGGTCAGTTCGCCTTCGAAGGTACCGTGGATTTCGGCGATGTCGATGCTGACCTTGCCGGTGAACGAGCCCTGTTCGGCAATGCGGATGACGCGACTGTCCATCGTCGCCTCGACGCGCCCTTCGACGACCAGCGTATCGCAATCGAGAATCTCGGCGCCCTTGAGCTTGACGTCGGGGCCGACGATCAGTCGCGCTTCGGAGACAGGGCTTTCGTTCGTTGCCGGCGGCTGTTCCGGTGCTGCTGCGACCACGGATGGCGTAGCGGCCGGCATGGGTTCAGCCGCGGCAGCTTGGAGCGCCCCCTTGGTCGTGAGGTCGGCAACCGGCTGGACCGGCGTCGAGGAGGCGGTGCCGGACAAAGGGCGCGCATCCTTGCGGGTAATGACATCGTTGCGGTTGGCAAAGCTGGGTTTGTTGAACATCGGATTTCCTTTGGCTGCGCTGAAAATGAAAAAACCATTGCGATAAGTGTGCCAATGATCGAAAATCCAATTTAAACAACTGTTTGTATTTAATTCTTAAACTGCTTGCGCAGTTCTTTGCAGATCTTTGTCGTGGTGCAGCGACAGCTATTTGCGATATGTCCGGAAACGCCCATGGTTTCACGGTTCTGGCCTGTCGGCAAAAGGCGACAATAACTTAACATGATGATTATATGAATAAATTTTGTTTTGCGATCTTGGTTGCTACAGGGAGTCGCAGCGATGGCCTGCTGTCGACAGACCTGCTGCGGTCTACACTTCAATTTTGCCAAAAACGCATTGCATGATTCGAATCTCATTTCGCCAGGGCATGCTGGCCGGCTTCGTGATGATCGTGCTGCTGCTCGGTGGCGCTGCGTTGCGCAGCTGGCTGGTAGTCGAGCATTTCGTGGAACAGAGCCGGCGTAACGGGGAGCAGGCGCTGCAGGTGGCCGCCTCGATCCAGGAGCTGGGCGAACGTACGGTCGACATGGAACGCAGCGCCCGGCAGTTTCTCGTGCTGCAGGACGTAGTCGTGCGCCAGCGTTTCGACGAGCATCTCGGGCAGGCACTGGCGGTCGTCGACCGGCTCGATGCCTTTGCCGCCAAGCCGCTCAAGTCCTTGCTGGCGGATTGGCGCGAGCAGGCCGAAACCCTGCGCGGCGGCCTCGATCAGGGCGTGCCGCGGGATGACCTGGTGCCGGTAATGGGGCGCCTGGTCGATCTCAACGGTCTGCTGAAGGCGGCCGGCCAGCATTGGATCGATACCCAGTACAGCCAGCTCCTCGCCCAGCTGGAGGCGAGCCGCTTGCGCCTTGGCGGGCAGATCGCGATGGCGCTCGCCGGCGCTTTCATCGTCGTGCTGGCCGTCGGCTGGTGGCTGGTGCGTCCGCTGCGCAATCTGGAACGGGCGATTGCCCGCTTGGGCGAGAAACGCTTCGACGAACCGGTCGTGGTTGGCGGTCCGGCCGACTTCCGGCAACTGGGGCGGCAACTGGACTGGCTCCGGCAGCGCCTGGCCGAGCTGGAGGCGGATCGCGAGCGCACGCTGCGGCATGTTTCGCACGAACTGAAAACGCCGCTGACTGCATTGCGCGAGGGGGTGGCGCTGTTGCGTGAAGAGGTGCCGGGCCAACTGGGCATCGCCCAGCGCGAAGTAGTCGATATCCTGCAGCACAATGTGATCGGCCTGCAGCGGCAGATCGAAGGCCTGCTCAGTCTCAATGCGGCGGCGTTCGAAGGCAGCCGCCTGGCGCGGCGGCCGGTCGTGCTGCGCGAGTTCCTGGCCGATGCCGCGCGCCGGCGTGAACTGCACAGTCAGGCGCGGCAATTGAAGGTGGAGATCGAAGCGCCGACGCAGGTGGTTTCGGTCGACGATGAAAAGCTGGCCGTGATCGTCGACAACCTGCTGTCGAACGCCATCGACTTCAGCCCCGAAGGCGGGGAAATCCGCCTTCTGGCCAGCGCCGGCAACGGCAGCCTGAGCGTGGAGGTCATCGATCAGGGCCCGGGTGTGGCGGGCGAGGATAGCGAGCGGATTTTCGAACCCTTCGTCCAGGGCCGGAGAAAGGCATCGGCGCCCCGTCAGGGAAGCGGCGTCGGCCTCTCGATCGTCCGCGAACTGGCGCGTGCCTTGGGCGGTACCGTCCGCCTGCTGCCGAGTGCGGCAGGCGCCCATTTTTCTGTGGAAATACCTGATGAAAAACAACAATAAATCGCCGGGCCGTGGTTTCCCGGGTTTGACCGCCGGCGCTTCGCTGCTGGCATTGCTGACGTTGCTGGCCGGTTGCGCCAGCGAACCGCCTGCCGCCGTCGCCCTGCCTCATACCAACGGCACGCCGGTTGTGGTCGAAGATGCGGGCCCCATGTCGGCGCTGGCGTATTACCAGATGCTGCAGCGCATGACGGCGGCGCAGATCAACCGTGAGCGCACGGTGCTGGCTGCCTTGCCGACCTCGCCGAATACCCAGCTGCGTACCGCCATGGTCCTCGGCCATCCGCGCGCGCAACTGGATCTGACCAAGGCGCTGAGCCTGCTCGACGGCGTCCTTAAATCGACCGACCCGGCCGCCGTCAACCTGCATCCGCTGGCCCGGCTGCTGGCGGACAGCTACAACGAGCGCCTGCGCCTCGACGCGCAACTGGAAAAGCAGGGCCAGCAGTTGAAGGAAAGCCAGCGCAAGGCCGTCGAATTGCAGGAAAAGATCGACGAACTGGCCGACATCGAACGTACCTTGCCCCAACGTCCGCGCGCCACCCGGCCGAGCGGCGGAGCCGTGCGATGACACCTGGCGCCGGTAGCGGCGGGGCGCATATCCTGGTCGTGGACGACGACGAGGATATCCTTCGCCTGCTTTCGATGCGCCTGCGCGCCCGAGGTTTCCGTGTTTCCACGGCGACCTCGGCCGAGGAAGGGCTGGCGCGTATCGCCGTCGATCCGCCGCGCGCGGTGGTCAGCGACGTGTGCCTGCCCGGACGCGACGGCTTGGCGCTGTTTGAGGAGATCCGCAGTACCCGGCCGACCCTGCCGGTCATCCTGCTGACGGCCCACGGAACCATCCCGGATGCGGTCGACGCCACGTCGCGGGGTGTTTTCGGCTACCTGACCAAACCTTTCGACAGCCAGCTGTTGCTGGAAAAGATCGACCAGGCATTGCAACTTTCCGCACCGGGCGGCGGCGACAATCTGGCCGACCCACTGGCCGGCGGCGGGCACGCCGAAGAGTGGCAGGCCGGCATGGTCTTTCGCAGTTCGCGCATGGCCGAACTGATGGCTGAAGCGCGCATGGTGGCGGCTTCCGACGCCAGCGTCCTTATCCGCGGCGAGAGCGGCACCGGCAAGGAGGTTCTGGCGCGCGCCATCCACCTGGCCAGCCCGCGCGCCAAGGGGCCGTTCATCGCCATCAACTGTGGCGCGATTCCCGAGCAGTTGCTCGAATCCGAGCTCTTCGGTCATGTCAAGGGTGCCTTTACCGGTGCCAGCAGTACGCGGGCCGGGCTGTTCCAGGCGGCTAACCGGGGTACCTTGTTCCTCGACGAAATCGGCGACATGCCGCTGGCGCTGCAGGTCAAACTGCTGCGCGTGCTGCAGGAACGCATGGTGCGCCCGCTCGGCGCAACGCGTGCCGAGCCGGTCGATGTCCGCCTGCTATCCGCTACTCATCGTGACCTCGATGCCGCGATGGCGCAAGGGCAGTTCCGCGAAGATCTCTATTACCGTCTGGATGTCGTTTCGCTGACCCTGCCGCGGCTGGAAGAGCGGCGTGAAGACATTCCGCCGCTGGCCGCGCATTTCGTCCACCAAGTGGCCGGCAAGTACGGCAAGCCGATCAGCGGCTTTGCCCCGGATGCGCTGGAGGCGCTGGCGACGGCCGCCTGGCCCGGCAACGTGCGGCAGCTCTACAACGTCGTCGAGCAGAGCTGCGCGCTGACATCGACGCCGCTGATTCCACTGACGCTCGTCCAGCGCGCCCTGCGCGTGCCGGCGATGGAGGCGCTGAGCTACAGCGAAGCGAAACAACGTTTCGAGCGTAATTATCTGGTACAGCTGCTCAAGCTGACAGAGGGTAATGTCGCCGACGCTGCACGTATCGCCGACCGCAATCGCACCGAGTTCTATCGGCTGCTGCAAAAGTACGATCTGACACCGGCGATGTTCAGGGGCGACGGCGACGCTGCCGCCGATTAGCGACAGGCCGCAGGGCGCGTAAAACAAGGGCTTCCGGTGCAAGGCCGGGAACGCTGTCGTCAACGGACGACGCATACGCTTCTGCGAACAGCTTGATCTGATTCAAGTAATTGATCTGAATAATTAAATTCATCTGGCACGGACTTCGCATGACGCTTCTCATGTCCAACATGAAAAGGAGCTCAAATGATCAAGCGCAATCTAGTGCCGATCATCGTGGTCGCCACCAGCCTGTTCGCCGGTATCGGCTTGACGGCATTCGCGATCGACAGCCCCCCGGGCACGACAACAAGCACGGACTCGTTGGATACCGCGCTCAATGACCGGGTCGAGACCTTGCTGCGTACCGACATTGCGCTGGCTGGCGGTCACTTCCGGGCGCAGACCAGGGCCGGCGTAGTAGCTCTGGGAGGAACGGTGCCCGACGAACAATCGCTGCGGCGCGCCCTCGATCTTGCCAGCAGCGTCAATGGCGTGCGGGAGATCCGCAGCGGCGTGGTGGTCGAAACCCCAAAGTAGTCGCAGGGGGCGAGCCAGGCCTCTGGCAGGGTCTGGTCAAGTTGATTCCAGGGTTACCAGGAGCGCTCCCTCATCAACTGTATCGCCCTCTGTGACATGAAGCGCAAGCACGCGGCCGGACTGGTGCGATGGAATATCCAGCGCCACCTTGCCGGTTTCCAACGTCAGCAGGTTGTCGTCACGCTCGATCACATCGCCGACTTTCACCAGCAGTTCGAGGATGAAAACATTCCCGCTGGCGCACGATCCGCAGCTTTGCCAGCACTCGGGGTACTTCGGCATGCAGACGGAGATTGTGCTCATGATCGCGGTTTCTAGAAGAGGCTTGCATTCTACGCGTTCATCCGTATAATGCGCGGCTCTGACAGCGCGCCCGTAGCTCAGTTGGATAGAGTATCTGGCTACGAACCAGAGGGTCGGGCGTTCGAATCGCTCCGGGCGCGCCATTCAGAACATGCACTTAGGTCAATCTTCGGATTGGCCTTTTTGCTTTCTGGCGCTTCTGCTATACGCTCCAGCAATATTCAACGGGGAGTGACGTAGCATGTTGGAAAACCATTGGTGTGCCTCGGTCGATGCCACCATCGATTTGCGGACTGGCTGCAATCCGCTGGAGCAGCATGGACCGCAGGCGGTGGTCGTGCATGCGGATGCCTGGGCGCCGATCGATGCGGTGTCCGACCCGCATGACATCAGGCAGGTGATCGACTACGAGGTGATCTTTCTCGCGGTTCGCCAGCTGGAGAACAACCCGCATTCGATTTGCCTCGAAACCAGCATTCTGGAAGTGATGGACGCCATCTTTTCGATGGCCATCGTCACCACGGCTTTCGTTTCCATGCACAAACCGCATGTTTACAACGGGCAGGGTACGCCGGCGATTTCGTTGTCGCTGTCCCGCGAGCAATGGACCAAGCTACGAACATGATCGCTGCGATCGGCGCCGTGGCGAGCAATGGCATGTTGGGCCTCGAAGGCTGGCTGCCGTGGGATATTCCCGAGGAACTGGCCTATTTCGAGCGGACCGTCGCCGGCGCGGCGCTGGTGATCGGTCGCCTGACTTACGAATCGATGGAGGTCGTGCCGCCGGATTCGTTCGTGGTCAGCCGCCAGCCGGGATTGCTGTTGCGGCCCGGTTGCGTACAGGTGGATTCGGTCGAAGCCGGGCTGCTGGCCGCAAGCGCCACGGGAAAGGACGTTTTCGTGATCGGCGGGGCCTCGGTCTACGAAGCGGCGTGGCCCTGGTGCCGGCGCTTCTACCTGACACGCATCGAGATGCCGTTCGCCGGCGATACGCGCTTTCCGGACAGCATTCCGCTTGACCGCTGGACGGTCGTCAGCGAGGTACGGCAAACCTATCGCGAGCGGAAATCCGGGCGCGACGTGCTGTGCCGCTTTCTGCAATACGAACAGGACAATCCGCGCCCGTTGCGTTGAGCCTGTTGCGGTCAACCCCGATTTTTGGGTGAATTCCTCTAAAAAGAGGCTTGCGGTCGGGTTATATCTTCCTTATGATTCAAACGAACGTATGAATCACGATTCTGGAAGCAGGTGACCGCCATGGCAGAAGTCCGCAACATCGATACCCGCGAGCGCATTCTCGATGCCGCCGAGCGCCTGTTCATGGCGCACGGCTACGAGGGCACGTCGATGCGCCAGATTACCGGCGATGCTGCTGTCAATCTGGCGGCGGTCAATTATCACTTCGGTTCCAAGGAATCGCTGATGCAGGAGGTCTTCCGCCGCCGCCTGGACTGGCTCAACGATGAACGGATGCGCGTCCTCAACGAAATGGAGCAGGCTGCCGGCGACAATCCGCTGAAACCGTCGCAGATCGTCGACGGCTTCTTTGGCACCCTGTTGCGCATGGCCGACGACAAGGAGCGGGGGGGCGTCACCTTCCTGCGACTTCTCGGCCGGACGCTGACCGAACCCTCCGAATTCATCCGTACCTTCCTCGCCGACGAATACGCCGGGGTCATGGAGCGTTACAAGTCGGCGCTGTTCAAGGCGTTGCCTGACGTACCCAAGGCGGAGATCGTCTGGCGCTTTCACTTCATGCTCGGCGCGACTTCCTATGCCATCGCCGGCACCGATGCCTTGCGCGTGGTCACCGATTGGCAAATCGAGGCCTCGGACACCGTCGACCGCACCGATCGCCTGGTGCCGCGCCTGATGTCTTTCCTGCTCGGCGGGCTGCGCGCGCCGCTGCCGCAATTTGGCGCGCCGGCTGAAGATGCAGACGTCAAGGTTGCCTGAAACATATAACTAGATTCGATAGGAGACAGCATCATGTTCAACAATCTCATCCCTCTGCTGGGTGTTGCCATCCTGGTGGCTTTGGCCGGCGTGATCCTGGTTCGGCCATTGCGCCGCGCCGTGATCACCCGGCCCATTTTTTCCACCTACCGCAAGGTCCTGCCGCAGATGTCGGGCACCGAGCGCGATGCGCTGGAAGCCGGCACCGTCTGGTGGGAAGGCGAACTGTTCCGCGGCAAGCCGGACTGGCAGAAGCTGCATGCCTACCCGCAGCCGAAGCTGACCGCCGCCGAGCAGTCCTTCATGGACCACGAGGTCGAGGAAGCCTGCCGCCTGGTCGACGACTGGAAGGTCACGCACGAACTCTACGACCTGCCGAACGAAGCCTGGCGCTACATCAAGGACAAGGGTTTCCTCGGCATGATCATCCCGAAGAAGTACGGTGGCCTGGAATTCTCGGCCTACGCCCACTCGCAGGTGGTGACCAAGCTGTCGACCCGTTCCTCCGCGCTGTCGGTGTCGGTGATGGTGCCGAATTCGCTCGGCCCGGCCGAACTGCTGCTGCATTATGGCACTGACGAACAGAAGAACCATTACCTGCCGCGCCTGGCCAAGGGCATCGAGGTGCCGGCCTTCGCGCTGACCAGCCCGTGGGCCGGTTCCGACGCGGCGTCAATTCCCGATTCGGGCATCGTCTGCAAGGGCATGTGGCAGGGCAAGGAAGTGCTCGGCATGCGAGTCACCTGGGACAAGCGCTACATCACGCTGGCGCCGGTGTGCACCATCCTCGGTCTGGCCTTCCGCATGTACGATCCGGACGGCCTGCTCGGTGGCGAGAAGGATATCGGCATCACCTGCGCGCTGGTCCCCTACGATCATCCGGGCGTCGATACCGGCCGCCGCCACTTCCCGCTCAACGCCATGTTCATGAACGGCCCGACGCGCGGCAAGGATGTCTTCATGCCACTCGACTTCATCATCGGCGGGCCGAAGATGGCGGGGCAGGGCTGGCGCATGCTGATGGAGTGCCTGGCCGCCGGCCGCTCGATTTCGCTGCCCTCGTCGAATACCGGCATGGCACAGATGACGGCGCGTGCCGTCGGCGGTTATGCCCGCGTGCGTTCGCAGTTCAAGATGGCGGTCGGCAAGTTCGAAGGCGTCGAGGAAGCGCTGACCCGCATCGGCGCCTACACCTACATGATGGATGCGACGCGCAAGATGACTGCCGGTGCGGTCGATCTCGGCGAGAAGCCGTCGGTCGTTTCGGCCATCGCCAAGTACCACGTCACCGAGCGCGCCCGCCAGGTGGTCAATGACGGCATGGACGTCATCGGCGGCAAGGGCATCTGCCTCGGCCCCTCCAACTTCATGGGCCGCGCCTACCAGCAGGTGCCGATCGGCATCACCGTCGAAGGCGCCAACATTCTGACCCGCTCGCTGATCATCTTCGGGCAGGGCGCCATCCGCTGCCATCCCTTCCTGCTAGCCGAAATGCAGGCGGCGCAGAACCCGGATATGAAACAGGGTCTCGTCGATTTCGACAAGGCGCTGTGGGGGCATATTGGCTTCACCATCAAGAACGGCTTCCGTGCACTGTGGCTGGGCATGACCGGTTCGCACTTCGCTGCGGTCGACGTCGATACGGCACCCGAAATGAAACGCTACTACCAGCAGATGACGCGTTTCTCGGCGGCCTTCGCCTTCCTCTCGGATATTTCCCTGCTGGTGCTCGGCGGCAGCGTCAAGCGCCGCGAGAAGCTGTCGGCGCGCCTCGGCGACATCCTCGCCCAGATGTACCTGATTTCCTGCACGCTCAAGCGTTACGAAGAAGAAGGCCGCAACGCCGCCGATGCACCGCTTGCCCACTGGGCGATCTGGGATGCCATGTACAAGGCGCAGCAGGCGTTCGACGGCGTCATCGCCAACTTCCCGGTGCGCTTCATCGCCGCCTTCCTGCATCGCTCGATCTTCCCGTGGGGCCACCCGTATGTCGTGCCGTCCGACGACCTTGGCCATCAGGTCGCCAAGTCGCTGATCGCACCGTCCGCCACCCGCGATCGCCTGACCGCCGAATGCTTCCTGCCGCAGACCGAGAACGAGCCGGTCGGCGCCATCGAACTGGCCTTGCTCGCGACGCTGGAGGCCGAGGCCATCGAAGGCAAGATCCGCGAAGCCGAGAAGGCCGGGCGTTTTGCCAACAACCCGCAGGCCAACGTGCGCGACATCGCGACCGTGGCCGTCGAATGCGGCGTCATCACGGCAGCCGAGTACGACGTGATGAAGCGGCGTAACCATCTGCGCGACATCGTCGTTCGCGTCGATGATTTCCCGTTCGACTACAACGTGGCGACCGCCAACAAGCCGGCGCTCGAGCGCAAGGCCGCCTGAGGAAAAAGCATGTCGTTTCAACCGGTTTATGTGGTCGACGGGGCTCGCTCGCCCTTTTTAAAGGCGCAGAAGGGACCGGGGCCGTTCGCGGCCTCCGATCTGGCAGTCCAGGCCGGGCGTGCGCTGCTGCTGCGCCAGCCCTTCCTGCCCAGCGATCTCGATGAAGTGATCCTCGGCTGCGCGGCGCCGTCGCCCGACGAAACCAATATCGGGCGCATGGTCGCCCTGCGCCTCGGCTGTGGCAACAAGGTGCCGGGCTGGACTGTGATGCGCAATTGCGCCAGCGGCATGCAGGCGCTCGATTCGGCCATCGCCAACATCCACGGCGGCCGTGCCGACCTGGTGCTTGCCGGCGGCGTCGATGCGCTGTCGCGGGCGCCGCTGCTGTACAACGATCTGATGGTGCGCTGGTTCGCTGGCATGATGGGGATGCGTACGGTCAACCAGAAAATCGGGCACTTTTTGAAATTGCGCCCCGCCGCGCTATTGAACCCTGTGGTCGGCCTGATGAAGGGCCTGACCGATCCCGTTTGCGGCCTGCTGATGGGCCAGACCGCCGAAAACCTTGCGTGGAAATTCGGCATCGACCGCCAGCAGATGGACGAATTCGCGGTGCGCAGCCACCAGCGCGTTATGGCTGGCCGCGCCGCCGGGCATTACGGCGAGATCGTGCCGGTGGTCGACGACAATGGGAACATTTATGGTGAGGATGACGGTGTCCGCGCCGACGCCAGCATGGCCGGGATGGCCAAGCTGAAGCCGTTCTTCGACAAGAAATACGGCAACATCACGGCCGCCAACAGTTCACAGATCACCGACGGCGCCGCCTGGCTGATCCTGGCTTCGGAAGCCGCTGTGAAAAAGTGGAATCTCAAGCCGCTCGGCAGGATCGTCGATAGCCAGTGGGCCGGCCTCGATCCGGCGCAGATGGGCCTTGGTCCGGTGCATGCGGCGACGCCGATCCTGCAGCGCCATGGCCTGGGCCTCAACGACCTCGACGCCTGGGAGCTCAACGAGGCCTTCGCCGCACAGGTCATGGGCTGCCTCGAAGCCTGGAAGTCCGACGACTACTGCCGTGAGCAACTCGGCCTGACGGGTGCCCTCGGTGCGTTGGATAAAGACAAGCTGAACGTCGACGGCGGCGCAATCGCCCTCGGCCATCCTGTGGGCGCCTCCGGTGCCCGCATTGTCCTGCACCTGCTGCATGTGTTGCGCGAGAAGAATGCACGGCGCGGCATGGCAACCATCTGCATTGGCGGCGGGCTGGGCGGTGCAATGCTGGTCGAAGCCGGAGCATAAGCAATGTCGAATCTTAATCTGCAACACTGGCGCCTCGAAAAGGATGCCGAAGGCATCGCCTGGGCGATCCTGGATAAGGTCGGCGAAGCGGCCAATTCCCTTTCGTCGGCCGTGATGGCCGAATTCGGCCAGATCCTCGATACGCTGGAAATGTATCCGCCCAGGGGACTGATCGTCCGCTCCGGCAAGGCAGCGGGCTTCATCGCCGGTGCCGACATCCAGGAATTCACCCAACTCGACAGCGCCGAAAAGGGCCGCGCGCTCGTCGCCCGTGGCTGGGATCTGTTCAACCGGCTGGCGGCAGTCCGTTACCCGACGCTGGCGCTGGTTCGCGGTCACTGCCTTGGCGGCGGCCTGGAACTGGCGCTGGCGTGCCGCTACCTGCTGGCGGTGGACGAACCGGGTACCAAGATGGGCCTGCCGGAAGTCATGCTCGGCATCTTCCCCGGCTGGGGCGGCATGTTGCGTTTGCCGCAGCGCGTCGGCCCGACCGCCGCGCTGGACATGATGCTGACCGGCAAGACGATCGATGCCCGGCGGGCCAAACGCATGGGGCTGGCCGACGATGTGGTGCCGCCGCGCGTCATGGAACGCGCCGCCCGCATGATGGTGCTGTCCGGTGCACCGCGCCGCCCTTTGCGATTGATGCAGAAGCTGCTCAACGGGCCACTGAAGAGCGTGGTCGCCAACGGCGCCCGCAAGCAGGTCGCCAAACGTGCGCGGCCGCAACACTACCCGGCGCCCTACGCGATCATCGACATCTGGGCCAGGCACAATGGCAATGCGCTGGCAGCGCCGGAACTGGTCGATGGCATTGTCCGCTCGCCGACGGCGCGCAACCTGGTTCGCGTCTTCTTCCTGCAGGAGCGGCTCAAGAGTTTCGGCAAGGAGTCCGCTTTCAAGGCCAAACGCGTGCATGTCGTCGGCGCCGGCACCATGGGCGGCGACATTGCCGCCTGGTGCGCGCTGCGCGGCCTGACCGTCACGTTGCAGGATCAGGGTCTGGAGCGCATCGCTCCGGCGCTCAAGCGCGCCCGCGAAAATTTTTCCCGGCGCATCAAGGACAAGCTGCAACTGCGCGCGATCATGGATCGCCTGATTCCCGACCCCGATGGCGCTGGTGCGGCGCATGCCGACGTCGTCATCGAAGCTATTTTCGAGAACGTCGACGCCAAGCATGCGCTGCTGCGCCAACTGGATGCGGTGATGAAGCCGGACGCCGTGCTGGCGACCAACACCTCCAGCCTCAAGCTGGAAGACCTGCGCACAGTGCTGCAACGGCCCGAGCGCCTGGTCGGCATCCACTTCTTCAACCCGGTGGCGATGATGCCGCTGGTCGAAGTGGTCGCCGCCGACGGTGCCGACTCCGGCATGGTGCAAGCTGCCTGCGCCTTCGTTCGCCAGATCGACAAGCTGCCGCTGCCGGTGAAGAGCGAACCCGGTTTCCTGGTCAATGCCGTGCTCGCGCCCTACATGCTGGAAGCGATGGTTGCGGTCGACGAGGGAATTAGCCCCGAAACCGTCGATGAGGCGATGCTGGCTTTCGGCATGCCGATGGGGCCCATAGAACTGGCCGATACCGTCGGTCTCGACATCGCCGTTGCCGCCGGCCGGCAACTGGCGGGCGGATCGGCAGCGCCACGCTGTCTGCTGGGTCGTGTCGACAAGGGGCAACTGGGCAAGAAGACCGGGCAGGGCTTTTATGCCTGGAGCGCCGGCAAGGCGCAGAAGGGCGGGGCGGGCACGCCGCCCGACGGCCTCGCCGCGCGCTTGGCCAAACCGCTGATCGACCGCGTCGAGCAACTGGTGACGACCGGTGTCGTCGCCGATGCCGAACTGGCCGACGCCGGGGTGATCTTCGGCACCGGCTTCGCCCCCTTTACCGGCGGGCCGCTCAACTACCGAAGGGCGGAAAAGTAACAAGCTGTTGCCCGGGCGCAACACTAACCTTCGGAATACCCAGTTTTTTGTAGATTTCAAACGCTTGTTTGAGATTTAATTTATGTTGTAATTTTTGTAAATTAGTTCCATTAAATATACAAATGAGGAGATAGATTCATGAACAAAAATATGACCCTGCGACTGATTCCGGCACTGCTGGCAGTTGCATTTTCCGGCGCGGCCAGCGCTTCGGGTTTCCAGTTGCTCGGGGAACAGAGCGCGAGTGGCATAGGCAATGCCGGGGCCGGTTCGGCAGCAGTCGCTGAAAATGCCAGTACCATTTACTACAACCCGGCGGGCATGACCCAGTTGCAGGACCGTGAGGTGTCGTTCGGCGGTACGCTGGTTCAGACCAACTTCGAATTTAGCAATGGAGGGTCGAGTGTCGGCGCACTGCAGAACACGGGCGATGGTGGCAATGGCGGCAACCTGGGCTTCGTTCCGAACGCCTACATGTCCTGGGCGCTGAACAAGGACTGGTATGTCGGTCTCGGTATCGGTGCACCGTTCGGTCTGAAGACCAAGTATGACGATCCCTGGATGGGCGCCGCGCAGTCGATCCATTTCGATATCAAGACTATCAACATCAATCCTTCCATCGCCTGGCGCGCCAACGAGTGGTTGTCGCTCGGCGCCGGTGTCAACTGGCAAAAGGTCGAAGCGGAATATATCCGCCGTGTCGCAGTGACGACAGCGGGTCTGGCGGGGTCGTCGGCCACCCTGAATCTCGATGGCGATGCCTGGGGCTGGAACGTCGGCGCACTGTTTACGGTCGCTCCGACGACCAAGATCGGTGTTTCCTATCGCTCCAAGATCAAGTATGACACCACGGGCGATGTGGGTATCTCCAGCAATGGTACGCCGGCCGCAAATGCGACGAGCGCCGCCCTCATCGCCGCTGGCGGCAACAGCAACACGTCGGCCAGCATCGAGATGCCCGACACCTTCATCCTGAGTGCGACGCATCAGTTGAACAGCCAGTGGGAACTGCTCGGTGATATTTCCTGGACGGGATGGAGTTCGATTCCCAAAGTCGACATCATGCGTACCTCGGGGCGTTTGAATGGTCAGGTTGCCCAGGTTCTCGACACCGATTTTCGCGATACCTGGCGCTTTGCCCTTGGCGCGAACTACAAGATCAACGACGAGTGGAAGCTGCGGATGGGTGTCGCATACGATCAAACCCCGGTCAAGGATCCTGAGCATCGCCTGACTTCTCTGCCGGACAACAACCGGACCTGGCTCAGCGTCGGTACGCAGTGGAAGCCGAGCAAGACCATGGCGGTGGATGTGGGCTTGGCCTACCTGTTCCTGCAGGATGCCGATATCAACAACAATCAGATTCCGTCGCCGCTCAATGCCCAGACCGCCTCGCAGAACCGCGGCCTGGTCAAGGGTACTTACGATGACAGCGCCTGGCTGCTCGGCGCCCAGTTCTCAATGGCCTTCTGATCCAAATATCCTTGCGTTTCAGCCCCGGCGAGTCCGGGGCTTTTTTTTGAGTATTCCCTCTAAAAAATGCGTTGACCGCAACCACGCCTCCTCTATAATTCAAACGTTCGTTTTAGTTTAGCGAAGCAGTCAAAAGACCATTAAAGGAGAACCGCTTGAACAAGCTGATCGTAAGAAAAGCCGCCGTGCTAGGCGCCGGCGTGATGGGGGCGCAAATTGCGGCGCACCTGGCGAACGCCGATGTGCCGGTGGTGCTGTTCGACCTCCCGGCGAAGGAAGGCGACAAGAACGGCGTCGTGAAGAAGGCCCTCGATGGCCTCAAGAAGCTCGACCCGGCCCCGCTGTCCGGCAAGGCCAAGCTCAAGTTCATCGATGCCGCCAACTACGACGAGCACCTGCCGCTGCTCGCCGGGTGCGACCTCGTCATCGAAGCCATCGCCGAGCGCATGGACTGGAAGAACGACCTCTACGCGAAGATCGCGCCGCATCTCAAGGGCGATGCCATCATCGCCTCCAACACCTCCGGCCTGTCGATGAATGCCCTGGCCCAGGGCCTGCCCGAGAACGTGCGGCCGCGTTTCTGCGGCATCCATTTCTTCAACCCGCCGCGCTACATGCACCTGGTCGAGATCATCGGCACGCAAAGCACCGATGCGTCCACGCTCGATGCCCTCGAAACCTGGCTGACCTCGCGTCTCGGCAAGGGCGTCATCCGCGCGCTGGATACGCCGAATTTCGTCGCCAACCGCATCGGCGTCTTCTCCATCCTGGCGGTGATGTACCACACCCAGGCCTGCGGCCTCGGCTTCGACGAAGTCGATGCCCTGACCGGCCCGCGCATCGGCCGCCCGAAGAGCGCCACCTACCGCACGGCGGACGTTGTCGGCCTCGATACCCTGGCCCACGTCGTCAACACCATGCAGTCCACGCTGCCGAACGACCCGTGGCATGCCTATTTCACCAATCCCGCCTGGCTGCAGGCGCTGATCGCCAGGGGCGCGCTCGGCCAGAAGACGCGCGGCGGCATCTACCGCAAGCAGGGCAAGGAAATCCAGGTGCTCGACCTGGCGGCGCAGGACTACCGCAAGTCGGCCGGCGAAATCGCCGACGAGGTCGCCGCCATCCTCAAGATCAAGTCGCCCGCCGAGAAATTTGCCGCCCTGCGCGCCTCGGCGCATCCGCAGGCGCAATTCCTGTGGGCCATCTTCCGCGACATCTTCCACTACGCCGCCGTGCAGCTGGAGAGCGTTGCCGACAACGCCCGCGACCTCGACTTCGCCATGCGCTGGGGCTTCGGCTGGGCGCAAGGCCCGTTCGAAACCTGGCAGGCTGCCGGCTGGGCGGCTACCGCCCAGGCTATCGCCGCCGACATCGCTGCTGGCAAGAGCATGAGCGCCACACCGTTGCCGGGCTGGGCGCTTGAAACCGGGCGCACCGGCGTGCATACCGCGCAGGGTTCCTACTCGGCGAGCAAGAACGCCTACGTCGCCCGCTCGACGCTGCCGGTCTATCAGCGCCAGCTCTTCCCCGAGCGCGTCCTCGGCGAAGCCGCCGCCACCCCGGAAAAATCCGGCGAAACGCTGTATGAAAATGATGGCGTGCGCCTGTGGAAGCTGGCTGCGGTCGACGACAAAATCGGCATCATTTCCATCAAGTCGAAGATGCACACCATCGGCAACGAAGTGCTTGACGGCGTCATCGCCGCCGTGCGCCAGGCCGAGACGACGCTCGACGGCGTCGTCATCTGGCACGAAGCCCCGTTCGCCGTTGGCGCCAACCTGCAGCAGGTCGGCGAAGCCTGCGCCGCCGGTCAGTTCGACCTGCTCGAAGCGACCGTTGAGAAATTCCAGCGCGCCTCGCAAACGCTGAAGTACGCCCAGGTGCCGGTCGTCGCCGCGGTCCAGGGCCTGGCGCTGGGCGGTGGCTGCGAATTCGTCATGCACGCCGGCAAGCGCGTCATGGCGCTGGAAAGCTATGTCGGTCTGGTTGAAGCCGGGGTCGGCCTGATTCCGGCTGGTGGCGGCTGCAAGGAATTCGCCGTGCGCGCCGCCGACTGGGCCGCGCAATCGGCGACGCCGGGGGAGGTGTTCAACTTCCTGCAGCCGGTGTTCCAGACCATCGCCATGGCCAAGGTCGCCAAGAGCGCCCAGGAAGCCATCGACTTCGGCTTCGCCAAGCCGTCCGACACTATCCTCTTCAACGCCCACGAACTGCTCTACGTCGCCATCCGTGAAGCACGCGCCATGGCCGACGCCGGCTACGCGCCACCGCCGCTGGCTCGTGCCGTCCCGGTCGCCGGCAAGAACGGCATCGCCACCTTCGAGATGATGCTGGTCAACATGAAGGAGGGCGGCATGATCTCGGCCCACGACTACAAGGTCGCCCGTTCGGCTGCCGTTGCCCTGTGCGGCGGCGAGGTCGAGACCGGCAGCCTGGTCGACGAGGAATGGCTGATCACCGTCGAACGCCAGTTGTTCGTCGAACTGCTGAAAACCCCCGAAACCCAGGCCCGGATCAAGCACATGCTGGAAACCGGCAAGCCGCTGCGTAACTGATCGGGTCGAGGAGAGACAAGAAATGAGCAAACAGATTCAGGAAGCCTACATCGTCGCCGCCACCCGTCTGCCGGTGGCCAAGCGCAACGGCATGTACAGGAACGTCCGTCCGGACGACATGCTGGCCGCCGTCCTCAAGGCCGTTGTCGCCCAGGTGCCGGGCATCGACCCGGCGCGCATCGGCGACGTCATCGTCGGCTGCGCCATGCCGGAAGCCGAGCAGGGCATGAACGTCGCCCGCATCGGCCTGCTGCTGGCTGGCCTGCCGATCACCGTGCCGGGCATCACGATCAACCGCTTCTGCTCCTCCGGGGTGCAGGCGGTGGCCGATGCCGCCAACCAGATCCGCCTCGGCCTGGCCGACGTGATGATCGCCGCCGGCACCGAGTCGATGAGCGTGATGCCGCAGATCATGGGCAACAAGATGTCGATGAACCCGGCCATCTTCGCCAGGGAGGAAAACCTCGGCATCGCCTACGGCATGGGCCTGACCGCCGAGAAGGTCGCCGCCCAGTGGAAGATCAGCCGCGAACAGCAGGACGCCTTCGCCCTGGCCTCCAACCAGAAGGCCTGCGCCGCCATCGCCGCCGGCTACTTCAACGCCGAGACGACGCCCTACGCCATCCGCGAAAGCCTGCCCGACTTGAAGAGCGGACAGATCAGGGTGCGCGAGCGCGTTGCCGAAGTCGACGAAGGTCCGCGCGCCGACGCCTCGCTGGAAAAGCTGGGCAAGCTGAAGCCGGTCTTCCATGCACGTGGTTCGGTCACCGCCGGCAACTCGTCGCAGATGTCGGACGGTGCCGCTGCCGTGATGCTGGTGTCCGAGAAGGTGCTGAAGGAACACAACCTGACCCCGCTCGCCCGCTTTGCCGGCTACGCAGTGGGCGGCGTGGCGCCGGAGATCATGGGCGTCGGGCCGATCGCGGCGATCCCCAAGGTGCTGGCGCAGGTCGGCATCAAGCAGGACGACCTCGACTGGATCGAACTCAACGAAGCCTTCGCCGCGCAGTCGCTGGCGGTGATGCAGGAACTGGGGATCAACCCGGACAAGGTCAATCCGCTCGGCGGCGCCATCGCGCTCGGCCATCCGCTCGGGGCGACCGGCGCCATCCGCATCGCCACCGTTGCCCATGGCCTCAAGCGTACCGGCGGCAAGTACGGCATGGTCACCATGTGCATCGGCACCGGCATGGGCGCCGCCGGCATTATCGAGGCGCTCTGAGCATGAAACCCGCCTGGCTCGCGAAAGTGCCGCCGGCCTGGCGGGCGCGCATGGTGCGGATGGGGTTCAACCTCCATCCCGCCTTTCGCGGCACCGGCGGACGCGTCGAGCACGTGGCCGCCGATCTCTCGCATATCCGCATCCGCCTGCCGCTTAGCTGGCGCACGCGCAACGTCGTCGGCTCGATCTATGGCGGCTCGCTGTTCGCGGTGACCGACGGCGTGCATCCGATGATGCTGATGTCGGCGCTCGGCGACGGCGTCATCGTCTGGGACAAGGCGGCCAGCATCCGCTACCGGAAGCCGGGCTACACGACCCTGTTCGCCGATTTTTCACTGGCGGCAGACGAAATCGCGGCGATCCGTGCCGCGCTCGACGAGTCGCCCGAGCTTGATCGCACCTATCTGGTCGAGTTGAGGGACAGCCAGGGCACGGTGCATACCGTGGTCGAACGTACGGTTTATATCGCCGACAAGAAGCATTACCGGCAAAAATCCACCGAAGGAGACAAAACAAGATGATTTCGCATTCCGTACGGATGGCGGCGCTGGTCGCGGCGTTGCTGGCGGTTCCCGGCCTGCAGGCGGCCGAGGTGGCCGGGGTCAAGCTGGACGAGCAGATCAAGGTCGGTGCCGGCGAACTGGTGCTCAATGGTGCCGGTCTGCGGACCAAGGTGTTCGTCAAGGTCTATGTCGGGGCGCTCTACGTCACCCAGAAATCGAACACGCCGGCCGGCCTGCTCGATGCCGCGACGCCGCGCCGCATGAGCATGCGCATGTTGCGCGACATCGACGCCGATACGCTCTACGGCGCCCTGCGCGACGGTCTCAAGGACAACAACAGCGAAGCCGAGATGGCCGCACTGAAGGCGCAGATCGACCAGTTTGCCGATATCATGAAAAAGATCGGCAATGCCAAGAACGGCGATACCGTCGCCATCGACTTCACGGCCGACGGCGTCGGTGTAAGCTTCAATGGTGAGGCCCGCGGTAAGGTCGCGGGCGCGCCCTTCGCCAGGGCATTGCTCAAGGTCTGGCTGGGCGACAACCCGGTGGACGCCTCGCTCAAGAAGGCGCTGCTCGGCGGCTGAACAATTCAAGGAGGAGATAAAAATGGACAAGATCTGGGTCAAGAGTTATCCGTCCGGCGTGCCGGCCGACATCAGCATCGACCATGTGCCGTCGCTGGTGGCGCTGTTCGAGGACGCCTGCCGCAAGTATGCCGACAAGATGGCCTACGTCAGCATGGGGCAGGAGATGACCTACGGCGAACTGGATCGCCTGACGCGCGACTTCGCCGGCTGGCTGCAGTCGCTCGGGCTGCAGAAGGGCGACCGCGTCGCGCTGATGATGCCGAACCTGCTGCAATACCCGGTGGCCCTGTTCGGCACCCTGCGCGCCGGCTGCGTCGTGGTCAATTGCAACCCGCTCTACACGCCGCGCGAACTCGAGCATCAGCTCAAGGATTCCGGCGCCACGGCCATCGTCATCGTCGAGAACTTCGCCAACACGCTGCAGCAGGTGATCGCCAAGACCGCCGTCAAGCATGTCGTGGTGACGCCGATGGGCGAGATGCTGGGCATGGTCAAGGGCGCGCTGGTCAATTTCGTCGTCCGCCACGTCAAGAAGCTGGTGCCCGCCTGGTCGCTGCCCGGCTCGATCAATTTCACCGCGGCGCTGGCTGCCGGCCGCCGCCACGGCATGGACCCGGTGGCCCTCGGTCATGACGATCTCGCCTTCCTGCAATATACCGGCGGCACGACCGGCGTCTCCAAGGGCGCCATGCTGACCCATGCCAACATCAGTTCCAACGTCATGCAGGCGTACAGCTGGATCAAGCCGGTGGTCAGGGAGGGCGAGGAGTTCATCATCACCGCCTTGCCGCTCTATCACATCTTCGCGCTGACGGCGAACTGCCTGACCTTCCTGATGATCGGCGCGCGCAACCTGCTGATCGCCAATCCGCGCGACATTCCCGGCTTCGTCAAGGAGTGGGCCAAGTATCCGATCACCGTCGTCACCGGCGTCAATACGCTGTTCAACGCGCTGCTCAACAACGCCGAATTCGCCGCCCTCGACTTCTCGACCATGAAGGTCACGCTGGGCGGCGGCATGGCGGTGCAGGGGCCGGTCGCCGACCGCTGGCGCAAGGTGACCGGGACGCCGCTGCTGCAGGCCTACGGGCTGACCGAAACCTCGCCGGCAGCGACCATCAACCCGCTGCACATGAACGAGTTCAACGGTTCCATCGGCCTGCCGATCTCGTCGACCGAGGTGTCGATCCGCGATGATTCCGGCAAGGAAGTGCCGCTCGGCCAGGTCGGCGAAATCTGCATCCGCGGGCCGCAGGTCATGAAGGGCTACTGGCAGCGCCCAAGTGAAACCGCCAACGTGATGTACGGCGATGGTTTCCTGAAGACCGGCGACATGGGCTACATCGACCATTTGGGCTATGTTTTCTTGGTCGACCGCAAGAAGGACATGATTCTCGTCTCCGGCTTCAACGTCTATCCGAATGAAGTCGAGGAGGCGGTCGCCATGCACGAGGGCGTCAGCGACGTGGCGGCGATCGGCGTCCATGACGACAACTCCGGCGAGGCGGTGAAGATCTTCGTCGTGCGCAAGGATCCGAACCTGACGGCGGAAGAATTGATCGCCCATTGCCGCAAGCAGCTGACCGGCTACAAGGTACCGAAACATGTCGAATTCCGCGCTGATCTGCCGCGCACCAACGTCGGCAAGATTCTTCGCCGCGCACTGAAAGAGGGGGCGTAATGCCGATTCCGGCTTCGTTGCAAAAAGGGCTGGCGCTGCCCGTCATCTGCGCGCCGATGTTCATCGTCTCCAATCCGGAACTGGTCATCGCCCAGTGCAGGGGTGGTGTCATCGGCTCCTTCCCGGCGCTCAACGCCCGGCCCAAGGAGGAGCTGGATGTCTGGCTCAGCCTTATCAAGTCGGCGCTGGCCGACGATCCGCATGCCGCGCCGTTCGCCGTCAACCAGATCATCCACCAGTCGAACGAGCGCCTGGAACACGACATGGCGCTGTGCGTGAAGCACGAGGTGCCGCTGATCATCACCAGCCTGCGCGCGCCGGACGAGATCGTCCCGCATGTGCATGCCTACGGCGGCAAGGTCTTCCACGACGTCATCAGCGTGCGTCACGCCGAGAAGGCGCTGGAAGCCGGCGTCGATGGCCTGATCCTGGTTTGCGCCGGGGCCGGCGGCCATGCCGGCATGCTCAGTCCGTTTGCGCTGGTTGGCGAAATCCGCAAGTTCTATGACGGGCCGATCGCGCTCTCCGGAGCCATCGCCAACGGCAGCGCCATTCTCGCCGCGCAGGCGATGGGCGCCGATTTTGCATACATCGGCACGCGCTTCATCGCCACCCGGGAAGGCAACGCCCAGGAAGCCTACAAGCAGTGCATCGTCGACTCGGCTGCGGTCGACGTCGTTTACACCCCGTATTTCACCGGCGTGCATGGCAACTACCTGAAGAAGAGTATCGAAGCCGCCGGCCTCGACCCGGACAACCTGCCGGTCAAGGACAAGACCTCGATGAACTTCGGCGCCGCCGCCGGGGCGGCCAAGGCGTGGAAGGACATCTGGGGTGCCGGGCAGGGGGTCGGCAATATCGACGACATCCTGCCGGCGGGCGAACTGATCGCGCGCCTCAAACAGGAATACCGCAGCGCCAAGCTGGCGCTGTGCAGCAACCCATTCTGAGAACAAACAAGGAGACAGCAAGATGAGCGACTACCGTGCGCCCGTGAAGGACATGCGCTTCGTGATGGACGAACTGGCCGGCTACAAGGAACTGGCGCAGTACCCCGATTTCGCCGAGGCGACACCCGACATGGCCGACGCCATCCTCGACGAGGCGGCCAAATTCGCCGGCGAAGTGCTGGCGCCGCTCAACCGTATCGGCGACACGCAGGGCTGCCAGCTGACGCCGGCCGGCGTCGTCACCCCGCCGGGCTGGAAGGAAGCCTACAAGGCCTTCTGCGAGGCCGGCTGGAATGGCATCGCCTCGTCGCCGGAATACGGCGGCCATGGCCAGCCGGATACGCTGGCGGTGGCGGTCAAGGAAATGGTCTGCTCGGCCAACCTGTCGTTCTCGCTCGGCCCCTTGCTCACCACCGGCGCCGTCGAGGCGCTGATGATCTGCGCCAGCGACGAACTCAAGGCGACCTACCTGGAAAAGATGGTCACCGGCGTATGGACCGGTACCATGAACCTGACCGAGCCGCAGGCCGGCTCCGACCTGGCGCTGGTCCGCTCGCGTGCCGAGCCGCAGGCCGACGGCAGCTACAAGGTGTTCGGCCAGAAGATCTTCATCACCTACGGCGACCATGACATGACCGAGAACATCGTCCATCTCGTGCTTGCCCGGCTGCCGGATGCACCGACCGGGGTCAAGGGGATCTCGATGTTCCTGGTGCCAAAATTCCTGGTCAATGCCGACGGCTCGCTCGGCGCCCGCAACGATGCCCACTGCGTTTCGCTCGAACACAAACTCGGCATCCACGCCAGCCCGACCTGCGTCATGGCCTACGGCGACAACGGCGGGGCGGTCGGCTACCTGCTCGGCGAAGCCAACCGCGGCCTTGAATACATGTTCATCATGATGAACGAAGCCCGCCTCGGCGTCGGCCTGCAGGGCATCGCCCTCGGCGAGCGCGCCTACCAGCAGGCGCTGGGCTATGCCCGCGAGCGCAAGCAGGGGCGTGATGCGGTGACCGGCGAAGCGTTGGTCACCCTCGACAAGCACCCCGACATCCGCCGCATGCTGATGCTGATGAAGGCGCGCGTCGAAGCCTGTCGCGCCATGGCCTACTACACCTCCGGCCTGCTCGATCGCGCCCACGTGATCGCCGACGCGGAAGAGAAGAAGCGCCAGCTCTGGCTGGCCGAGTTCATGATCCCCATCGTCAAGGGTGGCGGCACCGAAATGGGCATCGACGTCACCTCGCTCGGCATCCAGATCTACGGCGGCATGGGCTTCATCGAGGAAACCGGCGCTGCCCAGCACTGGCGCGATTCGCGCATCACCACCATCTACGAAGGCACCACCGGCATCCAGGCCAACGACCTGCTGTTCCGCAAGCTGATGCGCGACCAGGGCGCCACCGCGCGCGTCGTCTTCGGCGAAGTGGCAGCGACCGCCAAGGCCCTCGGGGCTGCCAGCCGCCCGGAACTGCAGGCGATCGGCCGCCGTCTCGGCGAGGCACTGCAAGCCTGGGTCAAGGCTACCGAATTCCTGGCAGCCGATGCGAAAAATGGCCTTGCCGGGCCGTTGACCGCAGCAGTGCCCTACCTGCACCTCGCCGTCACCGTTTGCGGCGGCTGGCTGATGGGCAAGGCGGCGCTGGCCGCCGCCGCGCATCTCGACAAGGGTGAGGGCGATCAGGTCTTCTACCGCGGCAAGATCGCCACCGCCCATTTCTACGCCGACCAGATGCTGCCGCAGGCAGCTTCGTACTCGGCCACCGTGCAGGCGGGTGGTGCCGCGCTGGCGGCGGTTACCGACGAGATGTTCTGAGGCCACGCGGCATGTGCGCCCTCCGGGGCGCGTGCCGCGCCGTCCGCCCATGATCGATCGCCTGGCCGCCGACGGCGTTCTCGTCCTGCACCTGGTGTTCATCGTCTTTGCCGTTTTCGGTGCCGCCACCACGGTGCGGTGGCGCTGGATTCCGCTACTGCATGTTCCGGCCGCTGTCTGGGCCATCTACATCGAACTCGCCGGCAAGTCGTGCCCGCTCACCTACCTCGAAAACTATCTGCGGATCAGGGCAGGGCAGGCGGGGTATGGCGAGAGTTTCATCGAGCACTACCTGCTCCGAATCATCTATCCCGCAGGCCTGACCAGGCCGATCCAGATCGGCCTGGCGGCAGGCGTTGTCGTTATCAACATCGGCATCTACGCCTGGTTTTTCCATCGCCGGCGCAATGCGGACGGGCGCGGCGGCCATTGACCGGGCCGCGGGTGTCGAGATTCTGCGTTACGCTACCTGCTTTCGTGTCCCGGGTGACCCATGCTGACCATCGATATCGTCGCCGACATCGTCTGCCCCTGGTGCTTCATCGGCAAGCGCCGGCTGGAAACGGCCGTCGCCCTGGTGCGCCGGCACGATCCGGAATTCACCTGCCGCACGCGCTGGTTGCCGTTCTTTCTCAATCCGGACACGCCGCCGGAAGGCGAACCCTACCTGCCGTTCCTCGAACGCAAGTTCGGCGGCCGGGCGCCGGTCGAGGCGCTGTTCGCACGGGTCCGCGAAGCCGGGCGCGCCTACGGCATCGACTATGGATTCGAGAAGATTCCGCTGCGCGCCAATACCTTGCGCGCCCATCGCCTGATCCACTGGATTCAGCAACGGGGTGATGCCGACGCGCTGGTCGAACGGCTGTTCGTCGCCCAGTTCCAGCGCGGCGAGTACGTCGGCGACATTGCCCTGCTGGCGGAAATCGCTGCCGAATGCGGCTACGACCGGAAAATGGTCGCCGATTACCTGTCGTCGGCCGAGGATGAAAATCTGGTCCGCACACGGGAGCGCCAGGTTCGGGCGATGGGCATCAGGATGGTGCCGACTTTCATCCTGCCCGGGAACGAGGTGATTGTCGGCGCCGAAGACCCGGCTGTCCTGGCAGCGGGAATTCTCCGGCAGCTTCGGCAGCAGGGCAGCGCTGTTCCGGCGTCGTGAGCGGCCGGACGCTAACGAAAAACGGGGCACCCGGAAAATTGCCCCGTGATGAACGTTCGCCGAGCCGGGCTTACTTCGCCTGCATCCGGTTGAGGTAGTCGATCAGCGCGAGAATGCGCCCGCGAATGAAGGCCTCGGGGTCATAGTAACTATCGGCATAGAATTCGCCGGCCTTGATCTGGTAGTCCCTGCCCCAGATCGGCATATCGCGCGGGCCGTGCGCCTTCACCTCCTGCCGCCCGTCGATCACGTTATAAACGCGCTCCAGCGGGAAAGTCCCGCCATTCTTCTTCGACAACAGGGTCAGATCGGGCGGCGTAACCTTCAGGAAGTCGACATAGGCGCCGCCCTTCAGGTTGTTGCCGTGGCAGGCGACGCAGTTCGAGTCGTACTCATGCTTGCCGAGATCAAGTTTATCTGCCGCAACCGCAGTCGTTACGCCGCTGCTTGCGATGGTCATGGCAATTGCGCCAATCAGGGTGAATGTTTTCATTTCGTGTGTCTCCTCTCCGGTTTAGTCATATTTCCACTACTGCATATTCAGATTACTCACGACAAATCCGTTTTGCCAGAGGGGTTTTTTCAGAACGGAACAGGTGTTGAGTTAGATCAAGTTAGGGTGAAGTTTTTGCAAAAACTCCTTGAGTTCGCCGTTCTTTGAGTAAAAAATTAAACAAATAAAATTAATATGTTGTGAGAAATTTTCGGGTTGTTTCTCGCATAAAAGAGAGAGGGGTACGATGAAAGCCTTCAATTGCTCGCGCCGTGCCATTTCGACATTCGGGCTCTGCGGCGCCCTGATGATTCCAGTGCTGTCCGCTGCCCAGACGCCCGATCCGAAAATGGCGCCGGCGGTTCCTCAGGGGGGCGGTTTTACTTCCAGGCCGCTGGTCATCGCGCCGCTGACCGGCGACGACAGCAAGGAATTCGCGCTGATTTCCGTCACCATCGCACCCGGCGCGGCTTCGCCCGCGCATACCCACCCGGGCGACTGCGTCGGCACCGTGATCGAGGGTGAGGTGGATGTCGTCACCGACGCACAGGGCACGAAGCACTTCGCGCCCGGCGAAGGTTTCCACAATCCGCGCGGCATGGTGCATCAATTCAGGAATAACGGCGACAAGCCGGTGAGTCTGGTGACGACGATCCTCTACGACAAGGGCAAGCCGCGGGTCCAGCCGGTGCCGCAGAAATGAAACGATCAGGAGTACTTCCCTTCGAGGAGACGGCATGACCACGAAAAGCAGCAGTCCGGCGCGCGGCGCCAAGACGAAAGCGGCGCGCGCGCCCAGCGCGGCGGCGAAGCCGTTGGAAGCGGTGAGCGGCCTGACCCGTTCATTGCGTACCCTGACCGAGCAGGTCGTCGGCATGGCCGGTGCTGCGGTCGATACTTCGCTGGCCGCCGCGACCGGGCTTTTCCCACATGGCGTGGCATCGACCAAGGCACTGGTGAAGGCCGGCACCTTCCTGCGCGAGATGCGCGAGGCGGCGGGGATTCCGCTCGACGACCTGGGGCAGGCGATCAGCCTCAAGGATTCGGCGCTGCTGGAACTGGCGGAGAACGGCAAGATGGCGTTGCCGTTCGAGGTCATCCTGCGTCTGGCGGCAGTTCTGGCGCGCAACGATCCGGTCCCGTTCGTCATGAACCTGACCAAGGCCCACAGCCCGGCGATGTGGCAGATTCTCGAATCGTTCGGTGTCGGCCGCCTGGTCGAGCATGCCGGGCGCGAGCACGAGTTCATCAGCATCTACCGGGCGCGCGACGAGGCGCGCAAGCTGACCGACGAGGAGTTCGCGCGGGTACGCAAGTTCGTCGAGACCGCTTTCGACATGGCGCTCGAATTCAACCGGGAAGCCAAGGTGGCAACCGAAGCCAGGGCGCCGGCGCGCCGAAAATCAGCGCCGCGCAAGGCCGCCGGCTAGTTCCGGCTGCCCGCAGCGGCGACCGTGCAATAAAGAAAAGGCCATTTGAAAATTGGCCTTTTTTTCATGTCGACCGCAACCAGCCGATTTTTCCGGCCGCTAAGGCAATAGCCGGGGTACGTGCCGGTTCGCCGGGGATGCGGCCGCGCTATCCATCCGCGATTCCCTGTGGCATAGTGAGAAAAAATGTTGCAACGCAACAATAATTCTATGTCTCAAGGGGAATGGCATGTTTGATTTCTGGATCCAGTTCGCGCTGGTTTTGACCGCGATATTGATCGGCATCCGCCGTGGCGGCGTGGCTCTCGGGCTGATTGGCGGCCTTGGCGTGGCAGTGCTGACTTTCGGTTTTCGCGTTGCACCATCGGAGCCGCCGATCACGGTGATGCTGATCATCCTCGCTGTGGTCACTGCCTCGGCGACCCTGCAGGTGGCCGGCGGCCTCGATTTCCTGGTACAGCAGGCGGAGCGCCTGATGCGTCGGCATCCGCAGCAGATTACGCTGCTGGCGCCGCTGTCCACCTTCCTGCTGACGGTTTGCGTCGGTACCGGCCACGCCGTGTATTCGCTGCTGCCGGTAATCGCCGATGTGGCGCTGAAAACCAGGATCCGTCCGGAGCGGCCGATGGCCATAGCCAGCGTCGCCTCGCAGATGGGCATCACGGCCAGCCCGGTGGCGGCGGCGGTGACCACCTTTCTGGCGATGACGGCGAAGACCGGCACGCCGGTGACACTCGGCCAGATCCTGATGGTGACGCTGCCGGCCGGCCTGGTCGGCGTGATCGCCGCGGCGCTGTGGAGCATGCGGCGCGGCGTCGATCTCGACAAGGATCCGGAATTCCTCGAGCGCATGAAGGAACCCGACTTCCGCGCTTCCGTCGAAATGTCGGTGACGACGCTCGACAAGCAATTGCCGCGCGCCGCCAAGCTCTCGGTCATTCTCTTCTTCTCCGGCATCCTGAGCATCGTGGCGCTGGCGTTGTTTCCGCAGTTGCTGCCGCTGGCCAAGGGCAAGCCGATGCCGATGACGATGGTGGTGCAGGTGGTGATGCTGGCCTTCGGCGCCTTCATCCTTTTTGCCGCCGACCTCAAGGCCGCCGCCATCGCCAAGTCGGAAGTATTCACCGCCGGCATGATCGCCGTCGTCTCGATCTTCGGCATCGCCTGGATGAGCGACACCTTCGTCAAGGCCAACGAGACCTTCCTCGTCGACAACATCAAGGCGATGGTCGAGTATGCCCCATGGACCTTCGCGCTGGCGATGTTCGCCGTTTCCGCCTTCGTCAAGAGTCAGGCGGCGACGCTGACCATCATGCTGCCCTTCGGCCTGGCGCTCGGCCTCTCGCCGCACCTGCTGCTCGGCCTGCTGCCGTCCTGCTACGCCTACTTCTTCTTCGCCTTCTACCCGAGCGACCTGGCGGCGATCAACATGGACCGCAGCGGGACGACGCGCATCGGCAAGTACCTGCTCAACCACAGCTTCATGGTGCCGGGGCTGATCGGTGTCGGCGTGTCGACGGTGGCCGCCTACGCGCTGGCCCAGGTCTACTTTTGATTAGCCGGGAGCGGTGAAAAGCTGCTCCCAGGCGACCGGCTCGCTCGGCGCCAGCGCTTCGTAGCCGGCCATGGCGCGCAGGCGTTCGTGGAAGGTGTCGCCGCGGAAGCGCCGGATCAGATGGCGGACGGCCGGGCTGTGGGCGATGCCGGCGCGCAGCGCTAGGCAGTAGCAGTCGCGGGTCAGCGGCACGAAGCCGAGGTCGTAGCGTGCCGCGGCGGCGGCGATGCCGAAGCCGACATCGGACTGGCCGCTGGCGATGCTGGCGGCAACGGCATCGTGGGTGAATTCCTCATGGCCATAGCCGGGAATGGCCTTGGCGCTGATGTCGTTGGCCGCCAGCAACTGGTCGATCATGCTGCGCGTACCCGAGCCGCGCTGGCGATTGACCATGCGCAGGCCGAGCCGGGCGACGTCGGCCACCGACTGTACGCCGAAGGGGTTGCCGGCGGCGGTCAGCAGGCCGTGCTGCCGGCGCATGATCGGGAAGCCGACGTATTGCCGCGGCTTCAGCCAGCGTCCGAGCCAGGCCGCGGCCTGTTCCGGCGGCCAGGATTCCGGCAGGTGAAAGCCGGCGACATCGCAGTCGCCGCGCACCAGCGCCGCCAGTGCTTCCTCGCTGCCGCGCCAGAACAGGTCGACGCTGACTTGGCGGCCGTTCTCGATCCAGTCGGCGAGGGCGAGATCGTGGCTGGCGGCGATACGCAGGCGTTCGGGCGGCGCCGTGGTGCTCGGGAAGAGCACTTCCTGCAGGCGCGTCGTCCACGGGGCATGGGCTTCGGCCAGCGTCGCACGCGCCGCGTTGTCGAGCTGGAGCAGTTGTTCGCCGAAATCGGAAAGCAGCGTTCCCCGCCCGCGTGACTTGAGCACCAGGCTCTTGCCGAAGCCTTCCTCGCCGCGGCGCAGCAGGCCCCAGGCGGCGCGGTAGGAAGTGCCGGCGGTCAGCGCCGCCTTGCCCAGCGTGCCGTGTTCGCGCAGCGCGGCCAGAAGGGTGAGCAGGCAGGCGGAATCGGCCGCGGAAAATTCCGGGCCGAAGTCCCAGGTCCAGCGGATTCGGGTGGGTGGCGGGGTGGTTGTTGCAGCGTCTGACATATTTAGGCTCGTGGTGATTCTACTCTAACCTCCGGACCGAGCCTCGGTCCGCCGGGGGCGTCCGATCAAGAACAAAACGGAGGAAGATCACCCATGAAACTGCATCACATCCTGATTGTCGCGCTGGCCTCGGCGGTCTTGTCGCTCGGCGCGGACGCATCGGCGGAAGAGCGCGTCATCACCGTGTCCTCGACGACCTCGACCGAGCAGTCCGGCCTGTTCGGCTACATCCTGCCGGTGTTCGAGAAGGAAAGCGGCATCAAGGTCCGCGTCGTCGCCCTGGGAACCGGCCAGGCGCTCGACACCGGGCGACGCGGCGATGCAGATGTGGTGTTCGTCCATGACCAGGCGGCGGAGGAAAAATTCATCGCCGAAGGCTGGGGCGTCGAGCGCAAGGAAGTGATGTACAACGATTTCGTCCTCGTCGGTCCCAAGGCCGACCCGGCCAAGACTGCCGGAAAGGATATCCTGGAAGGGCTGCGCCGCATCGCCGCTGCCGAACCGCGACCGCCCTTCGTGTCGCGCGGCGACAAGAGCGGCACCCACGCTGCCGAACTGCGCTACTGGAAGGCCGCGGGTGTCGACCTGGAGAAAATCAAGGGGCCGTGGTACCGCGATACCGGCTCCGGCATGGGACCGGCGCTGAACACCGCTTCCTCGATGAATGCCTACATCCTGGCCGACCGCGGCACCTGGCTGGCCTTCAGGAATCGCGGTGATCTGGCGGTGCTGGTCGAGGGCGATACCCGCCTGTTCAACCAGTACGGCGTGATCCTGGTCAATCCGGCCAAGCATCCGCACGTCAGGAAAGAAGACGGGCAGCGTTTCATCGACTGGCTGGTTTCGCCGGCCGGCCAGAAGACGATTGCCGAGTACAAGATCGGCGGCGAGCAACTGTTCTTCCCGAACGCCAAACGCTGAGCAGGGCGGGCGGAGAGTCGCCCGCTCGCGTCAGGGTTTGAGCAGTTGGGCGGCCGCTGCGTCGAGATCGGCTTTCTTGATCAGCCCGAGTTTTACCTGGATGACCTGGCCGTTGCGGTCGATGAAGACGGTGAACGGCAGGCCGCCCTTGGTGTTGGCGAGCGCCTTCATCAACGGGATGCCCTGTTCCTTGGCGACGAAGACCGGGTAGTCCATCTCGTAGGCCTTGGCGAATTCCCTGGCGGGGTCGGCCTTGTCCTCGATGCCGATGCCGAGCACCTCGATCCTGCCCTTGTGTGCGCCGCGGAACTTGATCAGTTCCGGAATCTCGGCACGGCAGGGGCCGCACCAGCGGGCCCAGAAATTGACGACCAGCGGCTTGCCCTTGAAACGTGCCAGCGCCACCGGCTTGTCGTCGAGATCGCTCAGCGTGGCAGCGAACAGCGGTGCCGACGACGGCATCTCGTCGGCTGCTGCGGTCAACGTCGAAAAAAGGGCAAAAACCAGCGATACGAAAAATGTTTTCAAGGCAGGTCGCCGCGGCGGAAGATCAGGTAGCCGATGGTAGCACTGAGCAGCCCGAGCGCTGCCGGGTAGGCCAGCGCGAACACCTTGTAGCCGAGCAGCCCGAAGTTGTCGAGGATGACGTAGGCCGAGGGGCCGAGGACGATCAGTTGTGGGTCGAAGAGCGCCAGCGCAGCGGTGCGGAAGACTTGCAGCGGATTGACGAGCGCCACGCCGACAGCGACTTCCGGCGCCACCTTGCCCTGGATCATGACGCCGAGCAGGATCAGGTCGAGGAAGAGCAGCAGCACCAGCCAGACCATGAAGGCGGCGCCCTGCGCCATGTCGGTGGTGCGCGCGACGGCCGAGATCAGCATGCCGATGCCGAGGAAGCACATGGCCATGGTGGCGAGCAGGGCCGTGTAATAGCCGAACATGTCCCACGGCACCTCGATCTCCTTGATCGTCGCCCAGCCGACGGCGCCCAGCATGGCGAGGAAGACCGGGGCGAAAACGACGATGTAGCGGCCGACAATCTTGCCCCAGAACCAGGCCGACAGCGATACCGGCAGCGACAGCAGGTACTCGAAGACGCCCGCCTCGCGGTCGCCGGCGACCGAGCGGACCGTCGTAATCAAGACGAAGATCGGCAGGATCGCCATCGTCAGCTGGATGTAGGTGACCAGCAGGCGCGACAGGCCGATGAAGCCGAGCACGCGCGATTCGGTGAGGCCAAATAGGAATAGCAGGGCGACGATGCCGCCGAAGACCAGTGTGTAGATCTGGAACCAGCGCGCGCGCAGCGATTCGACGATGTCCAGTTTGGCGGTCAGCCACAGTTGCTTCATTTTTTTAACCTTGCCAGCACGTGCTGGCGCATGTCGTTGAAGTCGATGGCACCGGCCTGGGGCGCCGCGACGGCGGCAAAGTTGAAACCCATCGGCGACGTGTGCGTCACGTAGTAGGCGCGCCGCGGGTCCAGCCAGGTCATTTCATCGCGGCTCTTGCTGTTGTAGTCGGCCACCCACATCCTGGTCGCGCTGTCGGCCAGCCAGGGGAACTTTGCGGCCTTGTCCCTGAGCCAGATCGCCATGCAGCCGGGGTCGTCGAACTTGAAGGCGGTGTTGTCGGGCCCGCCACGCATCTGCCCGGCGAAGCGCCGGTCGGAAATGACCATGCTGCAAACCACGCAGGTATCACGGTCCCATTTGATCTCGACCATACCTTCCGGCCAGTTGCCCTTTTTGCAGCCCGACAGTGCAGCGGCGAGCGGCGTCAGCAACAGGCCGGCGACTCCCACGCGACCGATGAACCCGCGGCGATGCACGTCGCACATGCTCAGCTCTCGGCCAGCGACAGGTCGCTGACCAGCGCGGTGTAGCGGGAGATCATGCCGAGGAAGCGCAGGCGGTCGGGGCCGGCGATGGTGCCGGTCCACACCAGGTTGTCGTCGCTGGCGGTGAGCTGCCAGGCGGCAATCGCCTTGGCGAAGGCCGCCTCGAAGCGCTTGATGACGATGCGGCAGGCCAGTGTGCCCGAAAGCGAGACGTCGTCGGCCACCTTGTCGTCGAGCACGACCTTGCCCATGTCCATCTCGATTACCCGGTTGACCAAAGACGACACCTCGTCGAGACGGTGGCTGGAGATGATCATCGTCGCCTCGTTCTGGCGTTCGGCCAGCAGGTCGAAGAAGATCTTGCGCGCTTCCGGGTCGAGGTTGGCGGCCGGCTCGTCCATCACCAGCACCTTGGCCTCGCGGCCGAGCGCGATGGCGATAAGCAGCTTCTGCTTCATGCCGCCGGAAAGACGGACGAACTGGCGGGAACGGATGCTCTCGACATCGAGTCCTAGGCGCCCGGCAATGTCGTGGATACGGTGCGGGTCGGTGCCGCAGAGTGAGGCGGAGAAGTCGATCAGCTGTCCGACCGGCATCTTGAGCGGCGGCGGCAGTTGCGGCACGAAGCCGATGTTGCCGAGGACGGCGGTGCGGTTGCCGCGCGGGTCGAGGCCATTGATCGCCACTTCGCCATCGTAGGTATATTCGCCGAGCAGGCAGCGGATCAGGGTCGTCTTGCCGGCGCCGTTCGAGCCGATCAGCGCGACCCGCTCGCCGAGTCCGATATCGAGGCTGATGCCGTCGAGCACGCGGGCGCGCCGGAATGTCTTGGCAACGTTCGTGAATTGGATCATGCGGCCGATTATAGAAGGGCTGCTGCGGTCGACATTGAATTTCGATCAAAAATTGATGATGGATATCGCCGTTGCGAGAAGCATTGTGCCTTGCCCTCCGTTAATTCGCCCCGGGTATCCTGCAAGTCGATGAATGTGGACGCCGCTCCATTTGGCGCACTATACTGTGCAGAATTCTGACATTTATCAACGAGGAGTCGGTCATGGGCTTTTCCACCTGCGACGTGGTGCCGTTCACCCAGGCGCGCGCCAACCTCTCCGATCTGGCCGATCAGGCCAAAGCGGGCGCCGAGAAAATCATCACCAAGAACGGCGAGAGCTACGTCGCCCTGATCGACGCCGACCGGCTGGACTACTACCACCGCCTGGAGCGCGAGCGCATCCACCTGCTGCTGATCGAGGATGCAAGGCGCGGCCTGGCCGATATTGCCGCCGGCCGCAGCTTCGAGGCCGACAGCGCCATCGCCCAGCTTCAGCAGCGCCGCGCGGCCGGCGCCGCCAAGAAGCGTGGCTGACCAGCGCTATCGGGTCGAGCTGACCGCCAGCTTTCTGGCGTGCCTGGATGCCATCGAGGCCTTCCTGGTGGAAGCCGACGCGGGTGCGGCGTTCGACGCGCTGCTGGCCGAGTTGCGCGCCGCCGTCATTCCCAACCTGCAACGCTTTCCGCGCATCGGCCGGCGTTACCTGGACAACCCGCCGCAGTCCGCCGAGGCACTGGCCCAGCTCGCCGCGCTACCGGCGGGCGCACCGGATGCCCTGCGCGAGTACCTGCATGGCGACTACCTGCTGCTCTACGCCGCTACGGAGGCCGATGCCACCGTGTATCTGCTGTCCATCCGTCATCACCGCCAACTCTCCTTCGACTTCGCCCGCCTGTGGCCCGGCGCCTGATCGCCGCGCGCAGTCTGTAACAGAACCAAAGCAATAAAACAAAAATATGCCAACACTGCACTGGGTAGGAAAAGACAAGGTGGTCAACCACCACCACGACGTGCCGTTCCGGGTGCTCGACAAGGTTTCGACCTTCGCCGCGCCCGCCGGCCTGCCCGCGAACAGCACCGACAACCGGATCATCCACGGCGACAACCTGGAAGCCCTGAAAAGCCTGCTGCCCGAATTCGAGGGGCAGGTGAAATGCATCTACATCGACCCGCCCTACAACACCGGCAACGAGGGCTGGGTGTACAACGATGCGGTCAACGACCCGAAGATCAAGCGCTGGCTGGGCCAGGTGGTGGGCAAGGAAGGCGAGGACCTGTCGCGGCACGACAAGTGGTTGTGCATGATGTATCCGCGATTGAAATTGCTGCATCGGCTGCTTGCATCCGATGGTGTGATCTTCATTAGCCTTGATGACGTTGAAGCAAGCCATGCCCGTGTAATGCTCGATGAAATATTTGGCTACGGAAATTTCTTGGCTGGAATCGCGTGGGAGAAGCGGTATACCCGAAGCAACAATGCAAAGCTTTTTTATTCGTTGAAGGACACGATTTTCGTCTACAGAAAAAGTGCCGCAGTTGCTGAAATCAAGGAGGGGCGTACTGAAAAAGCCGACTCGAACTACAGCAACCCGGACGCGGATGCTCGGGGGCCTTGGGCAACGTCGTCGTATGTAAATCCCGCAACGAAAGCTAAGCGTCCCAATCTTGTTTATCCAATCCGGCGGCCAACGGGAGAGAAAGTCGAGCACCCCACTCATGCATGGAAATACTCAGAAGCGGAGCACGAACGCCATCAAGCAGAGAACCTACTTTGGTGGGGACAGAATGGCGACGCCGAGTACCCGCGACTGAAGCTTTTCTTGTCAGAAGCATCAGGAATGGTGCCGGTTGATCTATGGAACTATCAACAAACAGGCACAACGGATGAAGGTGGGCAAGAAATCAAGGAAATTTTCGGCACCGCCGTTTTTGATACACCCAAGCCAACAAAGCTTATAGAGCGCATCCTCAAAATCGCGACAGACAGAAACTCAATCGTACTTGACTCCTTTGCTGGGTCAGGAACAACGGCGCATGCAGTATTAAAGCTAAATGTTACCGACGGAGGACGCCGCAGATTCATCATGATTGAGTCAATGGACTATGCCGACACAATTACAGCAGAACGGGTCAAGCGCGTGATGTCGGGCTACGGTGAGGGCCAAAAGGCGGTGAATGGCCTCGGCGGCGGCTTCGACTACTACACCGTCGGCGAACCGATGTTCCTGCCCGACGACAACCTCAACGAGGCCGTCGGCAGCGAGGCCATTCGCGGCTACGTCGCCTACAGCGAAGGCATTCCGGCTGCTGACCGGCGCGCGGCCGACAACCCGCACAGCCCCTACCTGCTGGGCCTGAACCGGGAAACGGCCTGGATCTTCCACTACGAACCCGAGCGCGCGACCAGCCTCGACATGGATTTTCTGTCCACCCTGCGCTTCGGCGGCGATACCGGCGCCAGCAAGCCCGGCACGGTCATCATCTACGCCGACCGCTGCCTGTTGTCGGCTGCCTTCATGACTCAACACGGGATCATCTTCAAGAAGATTCCCCGCGACATCACCCGCTTCTGACCAAAAAGAACGACAACGGGAACGGACATTATGGAACTCAAGGATTATCAGGCCCGCGTGCTGGGCGATCTGGCCGCCTACCTCGACGTGCTGGACGGCACGCCCGATCTGGCGCAGGCCTTCAAGAATTACTGGACGGGCAAGGGCGTGCGGGTCGGCGGCGAGACAACGCAACTGAGCGGCATGGACCCTTACAAGAATACCGTGCCCGGCGTGCCGCACATTTGTGCCAAGGTGCCGACGGCGGGTGGCAAGACCTTCATCGCCGTGAACGCGCTCGACACGATTTTCAATGCGCTGGCCAAACGCTCACCCCGGCGGCCGAAGCTGGTGGTGTGGCTGGTGCCTTCGCTGACCATCCTCGACCAGACTGTGAAGGCGCTGGGCAGCCCGGAGCACCCGTATCGCAAGCGGCTGGATCAGTTGTTCCGGCATCGGGTAGCGGTGTACGAGAAACGCGAGTTGCTGATGGGCGCCGGCTTTTCGTACGACACGGCACAGGAGCAGTTGTCCATCGTGGTGATGAGCTTCGATTCGCTGCGCGCCCGGAACAAGGAAGACCGCAAGATCTACCAGGAGAACGGCAATCTGGCTTCGTTCCTCCAGCCGGATCATGGCGACCCGAGCGACTGGCTGTTGCCCGAGCATGATGCGTCGGCGCTGATCAACGTGATCCGCCGCCTGCGGCCCGTGGTGGTGGTGGATGAGAGCCACAACGCGGAGAGCCAGTTGTCGGTGGAGATGCTGAAGAACCTGAATCCGGACTTCATCCTCGACCTGACGGCCACGCCGCGCAACAACAGCAACATCATCAGCTTCATTGACGCCCTGGCGCTGAAGAAGCAGCACATGGTGAAGCTGCCGGTAATCGTCGCCAACCGCAGCGGCAAGGGGGAGGTGATCGAGTCGGCGTTGATCCTGCGCCGGCAACTCGAAGACCTGGCCAGGCAGGAAGAAGCGGCGGGCGGCAAACACATCCGGCCGATCGTGCTGTTTCAGGCGCAGCCGCGTACCGACGACGACAACACCACTTTTGAAAAGATTCGCGAGAAGCTGGTCGAGCTGAAGATCCCGGCCGAGCAGATCAAAATCAAGACCGCCGAAATCAACGAACTGAAGGGCGTCGATCTGATGCGCCGGGATTGCCCGGTGCGCTTCATCATCACGGTGAACGCGCTCAAGGAAGGCTGGGACTGCCCGTTCGCCTACATTCTGGCTTCGCTGGCGGACAAGACCTCGGCCGTGGATGTGGAGCAGATCCTTGGCCGCGTGCTGCGCATGCCGCATGTGCAGCAGCACGGCCATGACTTGCTGAACCTCTCCTACGTGTTCACGGCCAGCAACCGCTTCATGGACACGCTGCAAAGCGTGGTGCAGGGCCTGAACCGTGCCGGCTTCTCGGACAAGGATTATCGTGCCATCGATGCGCAGGCGCCTGGCGCCGAGGCGCAGACGGGCGCAGCTATTGTCGTGCAGCCTCCGCTGACGGGGTTGTTCTCGCCGCCACCTGGCAGCGACGATGCGGCGACCGGCGATGAACTGGATGTAAGCGGCATTTCGCCGGCCTGGGAGGCGGCGGCGGTGACAGCCTCACCGGCCGATGCCGGCGCGGCATTCGTGGCCCAGGTCAAGGCGCGCGCCCTGGCCGAGAACCAGGCCTTTGAGGAAAAGGCGAAGGCCGGCGATGACAACGTTTCACCAGAGCTTGAGGACAAGATGAACCGCCATAAGGTCAAGGACATCTTTCGTGATGAAGCGCTGGCAGTGCGCCTGCCGCAGTTCTTCATCAAGGTGCCGAATGGCGGCTTCTTCGCGGAGGACCAGCCGTTCCAGTTGTTCGAGCGCGAGGAACTGCTGAAGGAGTTCCGTCTGTCGCAGGCGGACGCGACGATGTCGTTCGAGGATGTCGAAACCGAGGTCTACCGTGTGGACCTGGAGCAGCTGGGCGACGAGAACTACGCGCCACGTGCCTTCAAGCTGGCGGCCCGCGAGCGGGTGCAGTTCACCAACTATCTGCTGAGCCTTTCGCAGGACAGCCAGGTGATGAATCTCGTCTCGCGCCTGGCCGAGCTGGTCGGCAACCTGTATCCGATCACCGACCCGGAAGTGAAGGAATACATCCGCCGCGTGGTGAGCGGCATGAATGCCGAACAGATTCGCGACTGCATCGAGCGTGACGTGGCCTATGTCCGGAAGATCAAGCAGAAGATCGCGACGCTGGCCAACGCGCATGCCATGAAGGCCTTTACCGATTTGCTCGACGTGGATCGCATTGTCGTCCAGCCGAGCTTTGCCCTGCCGGAGTCGATTACGCCGAGCGCCAATGCGTCGGCCGTTCCGAAGAGCTTGTACGTTACCGAGGCCGCCATGGGGGATTTCGAGCGGCGCGTCATCAACGACATTGCCAACCTGGAGAGTGTGCAGTGGTGGCATCGCAACGGGTCGCGCGGCAAGGGCTTCAGGATCAACGGGTTCCTGAATCACTACCCCGATTTCATCGTGAAGACCCGGGCGGGCCGGATCGTTGTCCTGGAAACCAAGGGCGATGACCGCGACAACAGCGATTCGGACATGAAGCTGAAATTGGGCAAGCTGTGGGAGGCCAAGGTTGGCCGTGATTTCCGCTACATGATGGTGTTCGAGAACAACCCGATCGATGGGGCTGAACGGCTGGCGGACGCGCTCGCGAAAATCCGGCAGCTTTGACGGCGCGCAGGGAAATGAAGGCATTTCCGCTGCGTGCTTAGGGAGCCGGCTAGCTTCAGACTTTGATCCGAACCTTTTTGTTTGCGTGGCCGTGACAGCCAAGGTGTTGATCCACCATCAGCCTGTTGCGGTCGACCGCCAAAAAAGGCCAAAAATCACGCCAGCTTCGACAGCCCCTTGACCTCGAAGGTCAGCGAGCCGGTCGGGCAGGTGTCGACGCAGAGTCCGCAACGGGTGCAGTCGGGGCCGATCGGCACTTCGGTGTCGACGGCACGGCCCTTGATGACGGTATCGAGCACGTGCGGCACCAGGCAGACCTTGCGGCAGTCGCCTTCGTGGAAGCAGCCGTCGAGCTTGTATTTGATTCGGACCGGCGAGATGATGCCGACGACGCCATAGGTCAGGCCTATCGGGCAGGCGTAGCGGCACCAGGCGCGGCGCGAGAAGAAGACTTCGAAGACGAGCAGTGCCAGCACCCAGAGCAGGGCCAGGCCCGGTCCGTAGATCAGTGCGCGCGACAGGATGCCGGTCGGTGAGATGGCTTCGAAGACGGTGTAACCGGTGGCTAGCGCGAGCAGCGCGAAGACGATCCAGAAGACGGTGCGCAGGCGACGATCCATGGTCTGGTCGGTGACCAGCTTCTTCTTCGCCAGGAAGAGGTGAATCTTCTCGGCCCATTCGGCGATCAGGTGATAGGGGCAGACCCAGGAGCAGAAGGTGCGCCCGCCAAACAATACCCAGAGGACCAGCACGGTGCCGGTGCCGATCAGCAGGTTGTTGATGATGTGCTTGTGGGCGAGCATCACCTGCAGGGCAGAATTCAGGTCGATCAGGTGGAAGCCGACGAAGCGCGAGGCGGTCAGTGCGCCTTCGAGAATCTGGATGTCGAGGGCGAAGGAAAAGGTGAACAGCAGGTTGGCGAAGATCAGCGTCGCCCAGCGGCGGTTGCGCCATTTGTTGTTGTGAACGGCGTGGGCGCGGGCATGCAGCTTTTCGGCGATGAGGTCGCGGTTCCCCTTTTTATAGAAGTGGATCTTCTGGGCAGCCGGGCTGATATCTTCCGCCTTGGTCGGCTTGCTCGGCTCCCAGCCGAACAGCACCTTGATCTGGTCGACGAATCGACGCTTCAGAAGATCGCTCATGTTTTCCAGACCTCGCGGGCTTCGATGGTGATGGCAGTGGGTTCGACCGGGCAGACCATCTCGCAGACGCCGCAGCCGACGCAGGGTTCATGCACGACCGGCGACTTGCGCTTGCTGCCGTCCGGGGCGAAGACGGTTTCGATGGAGATGGCGCCCTTGATCGGACATTCGCGGGCGCACAGATCGCATTCGGGGACGTCGTAAGGGTGGTCGGCGATCTTGATCGGCTTCCAGCGGTCGACATCCATGTAGCGCATCGTGCCCTTGAAATCGGGGCCGCGCGTCTGTCCCTTGAAACCCTTGCCCTGGATCGCCAGGCAGGCTTCGGGGCGGGTCAGGCGGGCGACGCCCATGCGTTCCTGCAGGTTGAGCGTCGGCTCCGGATCCTTCTCCTTGGCGAGCAGGATGGGCTTGGCGGCCAGCGCGGCACCGGCGCGTACGGGCAGGAAGGCCGGCTTGTGGTAGGTGAGCGAGCCGGTCGGACAGGCGAGGACGCACTGCACCGCGTCGCAGGAAAAATCGCAGGCCTGGGCGCGGGCATCGATGTAGGGGGTGCCGACGCCGACGCCATCGATCAGGTCGGCCAGCTTGATGGCCGACACCGGGCAGACCTGCACGCACTGGCCGCACTTGATGCAGCTGGCGAGGAAATCCTTCTCGTCGAGGGCGCCGGGCGGGCGCAGACGCTTCTTCTGCGAATAGATCAGCGGCAGGAAGCCGGACAGTCCGGCGCCCAGCACGCCGCCGGTGAGCAGGATGGTACGCAGCACGCGGCGGCGGTTGGTCTGCCGCTTGGCCTTCGACAGCGGCGGCGTTGCCTCGGCCGCCGGTTTGCGGTCGTTTTCGTTGTCGCTCATGATTTGGCCGTTCTTTCGGGTTTGGCGAAGCGCGGGGCGCGGTCGCGCAATTGCAGTTCCGGCGACGAGAAGGGTGCCAGGCGCTCCAGGAAATCGAGGAGTTCGAGCACTGGCGAAGTCTTGAAGAACTGGGCGGCCGGCGTCTCGATCCAGATCTGGTCGGCGTAGGAATACAACTCGTAGGGGGTGTCGCCGACGCCGTCGCCATTGCGGTCGAAACCCTGGTAGTCGGCGAAGTAGTTGCCGTCCCACTGGTTCTTGTCGGCGACGCCGCGCCCCATCTGGACGACGTCGGTCAGATTGCCCTCGAAAATGTTGTTGGTCAGAACGTTGCCGCCGAGTTCGCTGGTGAAGCGGATGGCGATGCCGTTGAAGGCGAAGCGGTTGTTCTTGAAGCGGATGGTGGTGTCCGGCTCGAAAGGCGAAAGATCGGAGCCGACGCCAACCGCGCAGTAGATGATCTCGTTGCCGTCGACGTCCGAGTCGCTCGATTCCTTGAAGCCCAGCCCCATGCCAGTTGCGCCGGTGGCGTGCGAGATGATGTTGTTGCGCAGGTGGATGCGCTCGGTGTACATCAGGTAGACGCCGACGGCGTTGTCGTAGAAGGAGTTGCCTTCGACGACGCTGTCCTTGGCGAACATGAAGTGGATCGAATAGCGGCTGCGCTTGCCGATGTTGCCGCGATAGATGTTGTGGTTGGCGTACCAGGCGACCATGTCGCGCGAGTCGATGACTTCGTTCTTCTCGATCAGGTTGTGGCTGCTGTACCAGAGGCGCAGGCCGTCGCCCCGGACGCCGAGGTCGAATGGCTTGGAACTGATGCGGTTTTCGCGGATGACGTTGTGGTTGGCCTGCTTGAGGTCGATGCCGAACAGGCAGTCGTCGATGACGTTGCCTTCGATGACGTGGTGGTCGCCGCGCACGTTGAGGCAGGCGTCGTCGCTGTCGTGCGAATCGCCGGAACCCTTCAGGTGCAGGCCGCGCAAGGTTGCGCCCTTGGCGTCGACCACGAAGACGGTGCCCTTGCCACCCCCGTCGACGGTGACCTTGCCATCGCCGTCGATGATCAGCGGCTTGTCGACCAGAACAGGCCCGGCGTAGTTGCCGGGCGGCGGCTTGAGGACAGAGCCGGGTGCCGCTTCATCGACCAGGGTCTGGAACCAGGGAATGTCGGTCCGGTTCGGGGCGGCGGGGCGGAGCGCCTTTTCGCTGGAGGAACCCCAGTTTGCCGCCAGGTTGGGCTTGCCCATGCCTTCCGTCGATTGCGATGCCGCCAGGCCCGCCACACCGAGGCCCGTGGCAATGCCGAGGGCCAGCAGCGGGCGGCGGATGAGATGGAGCATCGCCTTACTCGGCGCCGCCTTCGCGCAGTTGCTTGCGGCGGATCAGCAGGGCCAGCATCATGCAGACGAAGATGGCGACGAGCAGACCGTAACCCCAGTAGGGATAGGAGAAGGTCGAGAACTGCGCGACCTTGCCTTCGCCAAAGACGGTGGGCATGAAGGGCTTGACGGTGAAGGCGCCCCACGGATGCAGGTTATGACCAAAAAACCACAGCCAGCCGGCGTAGGTGATGACGAAGAAGAGGGGCAGCAGGGCCGGCACCAGGGCGAGCAGCAACTGGAACGAGCGGATCCTGGCGACGCCGGCAATGACGATGCCCATCACGGCGATCAGGCCGAAGATGACGATCTTTGAAATGCTGGTGACGTTGTCGCCCCAGACCTTGATCTTCTCCGGCTCCTTGAAGAAGGTGCCGGCTTCCTTCACGTAATTTTCGACGTGGCTGGCAAGGTGGCCGAGGACGAACTGGTCGACGAGCATCCAGACGGCGACGGCGGCGAAGCCTGCGGTCAACACCGCCAGACGGGCCTTTTTCTTCGGCAGGGCGAAGGCAATCATCATGACCGCGAAGAAGCCGAAGAAAAACTTGGCCAGCGGCTTTTCGACCGGGGCGCCGGTGGCGATCGGGAACATGCCGACGTAGTGGTTGATGGTGTTCATTTCATGGACGCAGTCGAGGCCTTCGGCGCCCTTGTCGACGTCCTTCTTGGCGTCGGTGATCGGGTTGTAGCGCTCGTCTTCGTGCGAGAGATCCTTCTGGATGATCTCGCTGGCCATGCGGGTGCCCTTGCCGGCTGCCTTGCAGCCGTTATAGACACCGTCGAAATGGAAATGGATGCGGATGCCGTCGGGGAAGGCATCGGGCGGATAGTTCGGGGCGGTCAGCGAAACCCACCAGATAGGCGCAAAGTAGGCGGCAACCAGCGCCACGAGCGAAATGAAGGTGAGGCTGGCGACGATGCTGTTCTGCTTGTTCATGGCGCTACTCTCAGTGTTGCCTGTTGTCGGAAGGCATTCTGCGATGCCTGGGAGGGCGACCGTCCGCCGGGAGGCAGGCGGACGGTCGCATGCTGCGATCTTACTTTTTCTTGGCCGCTGCGGCGCCGGCCTTCGGCTTGCACATGCTGCCCGGCATCACCAGGCTGGACTGATACGCAGAAATCGAAATCAGCTGATCGTTGTTGTATTTCTTGATGATCTTGACCATGTCCGGATTGGCATTGCGGCGGTGACCGTCACGAATTTCGGTCATCTGGCGCAGCAGATACTTGTAGTGCTGACCGGCAATCACGGGATAGAACTTTTCCTTGACGCCTTCGCCGTTCTTGCCATGACACTCCAGGCATTCCTTCTCGTACAGAGCCTTGCCTTCAGCGAGGCGCTTTTCGGTGTCGGCTGGGGCCTTCCAGTCACTGCCGGCATCGCCTGGCTTCGAGTCGTATTTGCCGTGATCGACCGGAATACACAGTTTTTCTATATAGGCGGCGACGTCGGCCAGTTCCTGGGCATCGGTCAGAGTGGCGGCAAACGGATACATGGTCGGGTTGTCACGCAGACCGGCACGGATGTCGGCCATCTGCTTGATCAGTACGGTGGTGTGCTGACCGGCGAGTTGCGGGAAGGTGCCGTCCGGACGCCCAGCGCCGGAGGGCAGGTGGCAGGCGCCGCAGGTCTCGTAACCTTCCTCGCCGGCCTTCGGATCGCCCTTCTTGTTCAGTGCTTCGCTCTTCTCGCCGCCCTGCGCATTCCATTGGTAATCCTTGCCTTCGATACCTTGCTGCTTCGGTGCCGGCGGGGCGGCAAAGGCGATGCCTGCGGAGAGCAGGCTGATCAAAAGGAGTGATGCTTTCATGATTGGTTTCCTTTTATGGCAGGTTGTTCCGAACGCTGAAAGGATTGTGCCATCTTGAATATCAGCGTTCCTTGATGTGTGTCAGAAGCCGGCTTTGCCGGCGTTTTTCGATTACTTGAGCTTCGCTAGGTACTCGGACAGAGCCTTGATTTCTTCGTCATTAACCAGATGCATGACACCCTTCATGGCGGCGGTCTGGCCGTTGTTGCGGGCGCCGCTCTTGATGTCCTTCATTTGCTGCTCGGTATAAGCAGCGTTCTGCCCGGCGATCTTCGGATAGTTCGGCATCAGCGGTTTGTCACCCTTGGGCCCGTGGCAGGCGTTGCAGGTCTTTTCGGCGTAGAGCTTGGCACCATCCGGGGCGGCGATGGCGGGGGCGGCGACGATCGCGGCAGCGATCAGAGTCATTACAAATTTCATGGTTATTCCCTCCTGAAAGTGAAACGGGGAGCAGATTGACTCCGCTCCCCGAAAATTGCCTTAAGTCAGATCAAGACTATCGGGCTTACTTGACCTTCTTGGCGCCGTTCTGCTCAAGGTAGGTCTTGGCACGCAGACCGATGTCGGCCGCCTTGACCTGGTATTGCCAGATCTGCTCGGACCACAGGTTGGCCTGGTCCCAGTCCTTCTTGGCGGCAGCGGCGTCAGCCTTGGCCTTGGCTTCCTTGATCTTGTTGAGCTGGTCGGTTGCGTCGTCGACCATGTTCACCACATCCGGGAAGTCCTTGAAGTTGACACTGGTGATGTAGCCCACCACGGAGTCGATGACGGCCTGGGTGTCGGCAACCTTCTTCAGCGTCGCCTTGTAGTCGGCTTCGGTGTAGCTGGCCTTGGCCTCGGCGGAGGTCTTGGTCGGCTTCCAGCCCTTCGGCTTGACCAGCAGGTAACCCTGCATTTCAAGGTGCAGCGCCGAGCAGAATTCCGTGCAGTAGTACGGATAGACGCCTTCCTTGTCGGCCTTGAACTTGACGGTGACCGTCTTGCCCGGTTCGACCGATGCGTGGGTGTTGTAGGTCGAGACAGTGAAGCCGTGAGTTTCGTCCTGGGCACGTTCGAGGTTGGTCAGGTGGACCGTGATTTCGTCGCCAACTTCAGCCTCGATGGTTTCCGGGGTGATGTGCGAACGGATCAAGGTGCCGAAGACTTCGATCTTGTTGCCCTTCTTGACGGTCTTTTCCTCGCCTGCGCGAACCATGCCGGGGTGCGGCTTGTCAGTGCGGGAGTCAGTGCCGACCTTGTAGCGGACACCCGGCTTCAGCTTGCTGGCCTCGATACCCACGGCGTAGTGCGGCTCGCCCAGCGGCAGCGGCATGTCGTACAACAGTTGCATCTTGTCGTTCGAAATGTCGATCAACTGGTGGTTCTGCGGGTGCAGCGGGCCAACCGGCACGAAGCGGTCGATCGCCAGCTTGTTCAGCGCAACCAGGTAGCGGCCCTTCGGATCCATCGTGTCGCCTTCCATGGTCATCAGGTGACCGATGTTATAGTGCACGGAGATCTTGTCGAGCACCTTGCCTTCGCAGTGGTTCCACTTGACGACCTGCGAATCCACGTAGAGCGAGGTGTAGGCGACGCACGGCTTGCTGTCGTACTGGGTGTGCAGCGGGCCGAGGCCGAGCTGGACTTGAGTATGCAGCGCATCCTTCATGCCGATCACCGGGATGCCGTACGGATCCTTGGATTCGAACTTGCCGGCCTTGATGGCGGCCTGAATCTTGTCGAAGGAATAGACGGACACGTGGGTGTCGAGCTTGCCGGCGACGGTGATGAACTTGCCGTCCGGGGTCACGTCGACGCCGTGCGGCGACTTGGGTTCCGGTACCAGGAAGAGGATGCCTTCCTTGATCGAAACGTCCATCGGCAGCACGTCGTGGCCGTTGATCTTCTTGGCCTTGCCGGCGGCAACCAGTTCGGCGGCCTTCTTCCAGTTGATCACGTGCAGGTAGTCGGTGTCCTTGGCGGAGCAGCCGGCTTCATACGGCGGACGGCCTTTTTCGATGCCGCCGACGTAACGCTCGGAACAGAAGGAGTTGGTGAACGACCAGCCGTCGGACGGGCCTTTACCAGCGTCGGACAAGTCCTGGCTATAAGGCGGCAGTTCGAGGGAGAAGGACTGCTTCGGATCGAGGCGGCCTTCCTTGCGGTCGAACTTCCAGTACGTCACGCCGCCGCGATACTTCTCGTTGAACTCTTCGAGCGGATAGAACTTCTTGTTTTCCAGTGGTGCAGCGTACTGGGCGGCTTCGATCACATACTCGGTGTTCGGCGTGACGAAGGCGCCGCCGTGTTCGGACTTGTAGATCGGGTTGACGACGATCTGCTTGGTTTCGAAGTCGCGCAGGTCGATCACGGCGAGGCGCGGATTGGCCTTGTCGTTGATGAACAGGAACTGGCCGTCGTACTTGCCTTGGGTTTCGGAAATGGCCGGGTGGTGCGTATCACCCCAGTTGATTTCCTTGCCGTCGATGTTGCCCTGGCGCAGCACGGCCTTGGAGTTTTCGTCGAAGCCGTAACCCTGCCACGGCTCCGGCGTGAACACGCCGATGTACTTGAGGATGCGCATGGACGGAATGCCATACACGATCATCTGGCCGGACTGGCCGCCAGAAGCGAAGACCACGAACTCGTCGCGTTTGCCGGTCGGGACATAGGTCTTGGATGCGGCCAGCAGATCCTGCTGGCTCAGGCCACGACGCTTCATCACGTCCTGCAGCGATTCGGCAGACCACGCGTTGGCGGCACCGAACCCGATCCCCGCCGCGACGAGCAGCGTGGTGGATTTCACTGCAAATTTTTTCATCTCGATTTCTCCCATGAAAACAAGAAGTAGAACTTCCTACCCTCCATCGCCACATGCGGCATGAAGCCACTGCGACAATTTGCCGCACACTGTATGCTCCTCCCCGTGCTAAAAAATTGATCTTTGCTAATTCCATTTCCGCTTCATGCAGGAAAATGCAGCATCCCCGCCGGCCATTGGGCCAGGAACAGACTGGTGAACAAGAAAATACTGATAGACGTGATCGGCTTGCTGCTGATCGCGCTGGTGGTTGTCGTTGGCTACAAGCTCTCGCCCTTGCTGCTGCCCAAGGCGGATGTCACGGTGCAGCCCGACCCCGCCTGCGACCTCAATCATGCCGCCTGCCGGGTGGCGCTGCCGGAGAGGGGGCAGCTCGAACTGCGCATGAACCCGCGCCCGATTCCGATGGTCAAGCCATTTCAGGTCGAAGTGAAGCTCGAAGGCATCAGCGCCGCGCGCATCGAGGTCGATTTCGCGGGTATTGATATGAACATGGGCCTCAACCGCATCGAACTGGTGGCTGGAGCGGTTGGCGTCCACGCCGGCGAGGCCACCTTGCCGGTCTGCATCACCGGCCAGATGGACTGGCAGGCCACGGTGCTGGTCGAAACCGGCAGCCAGCGCATCGCCGTTCCCTTCCGTTTCGCTTCTGTTCCCCACGGATAACGCATGTCGCAACGAATCCTGCTCGCTGTCGCCGTCCTGCTCGCCGCGCTGGTGCTCGGCCTGGCTTTCTTCTGGCAACCGGAAATGCCGGAGCGCCCGCTGCCGATGGCCGCGGCGCCGGCCGGCGGCGATTTCACGCTGCAGTCCGCCGGCGGCCCGGTGGCGCTGCAGGATTTTCGCGGCAAACTGGTGCTCGTCTATTTCGGCTACACGTATTGTCCCGACATCTGCCCGACCGCGCTGGCGGCGACGGCCGAAGGCCTCAAGCTGCTGACCCCGGAAGAACTGGCGCGGGTGGCGGTGATCTTCATCTCGGTCGATCCGGAGCGCGACACGCCGGCCCGCCTGAGGGAATATGCGGAATTCTTCCATCCGGCCATCGTTGGCGTCACCGGCACGGCGGACGAACTGGCGGGCATCGCCCGCCGCTACGGCGTGTTTTTTGCCCGCCAGCCGGTCGAGACTGCGGGCGGTGGCTATGTCGTCGATCACACCTCGGATACCTATGTCGTAGGCACCGACGGCAAGCTGGTCGGCAAGATCGCCCACGCCGCACCACCCGAGCAGGTGGCCGCAGAAATTCGCAAACGCTTGACCAAACCCTGAAGGAGAAATTGCTCATGAAACAACTATCGCTGCTCGCCGCCGGCCTGCTGTTTTCCGCTGGTGTACTCGCCGGTGCCGCCGACAATGTCGCGGTGCAGGATCCCTATGTCCGCCTGGCACCGCCGAATGCGCCGGCCACCGGCGCCTTCATGGTCATCAAGAACAACGGCGACAAGGATGTGAAGGTGCTCAAGGCCGACAACCCGGCTTCCAAGGTGACCGAACTGCACACCCACATCAACGACGGCGGCGTCATGAAGATGCGCCCGGTGCCGGCCATCGACATCAAGGCGAAGGGCGAGGCGGTGTTGAAGCCGGGCAGCCTGCACGTCATGCTGATCGACCTCAAGGCGCCGATGAAGGAGGGCGATTCGGTGCCCATCACGCTGACTTTCGACGACGGCAGCAGCAAGACCGTCGACGCCAAGGTAGTGCGGCCCATGCCGGCGCCGCCGATGGAGCACAAGCAGCACTGATTTTCATGCTTTTTCCGGTGTCGGCCGCAACAGGTGTGCGGCCGGCACCGGCGCGCCTGCCGCAACTGTGGCTGCCTCGGATTCGCAGGGTACAAGGCGATTTGATGCAGGTCGTGAATTCATTCACGGACAGTCCTGCAGCGAATTGGCATCATGACGCCAACGACTTCAGGAAAGGTCACGGATCATGACAAACACTTCGCGCAAATCAACTGCTTCATATCAGGGCGCCTACCCGGGCAGCGATGTACACGATGGTGGCGGCGACCGCCTCGGAACAGGTTTCGACCTGCGCGAGACACTGGGCGATACCAAGGTTCGCGAAACCAGCTTTGCCGAGTTTCTGGCGGAGCTCAAGAAGGCTGGCAAGCAGGTCGGCTGAACAGTACGCCACATCGTTTTCCTGTAACGCCTGCGGGGCGGCCGGTTATCCGGCCTGATGACCTTTCCATACCAACCGCAGGCAAGCCCGGTGTCAGGTTTTGACCGGGCGTTTTGACAACTTCCTTTGCAGGGTACGACGGTGCATCTTGAGCGCGCGCGCGGTCGCCGAGATGTTGCCGTCGTTTTCATTGAGCACGCGCTGGATGTGCTCCCATTCGAGCCGGTCGACCGACAGCGGTTCGTCGGAGGCCGGGAGGTCGAAGTCCGGCCCCTCGTCATGCTCGAAGGCGCTGAGAATCGCCTCGATTTCCACCGGTTTGGCGAGGTACTGGACTGCGCCCAGCTTGATCGCGTCCACCGCGGTGGCGATGCTGGCGTAGCCGGTCAGCACGACGATGCGGCAATCAGCGTTGATCGCCAGCAGTTCCGGGATCAGCGCCAGGCCTGAACTGCCGTTGAGGTTGAGATCGAGCACGACGCGGCCGGGGATAATCTCCCTTGCCAGCGCCAATGCCGCAGCAGGGTCGCCGGCGCCGCGTGCCGGCTGGCCGCGGCGTTCCAGAGTGCGCACCAGAATGGCGTTGAAACCGGGGTCGTCGTCGATGATCAGGGTCGGTTCGGGCATCAGGTTCTCGCGGTCAGTTCGAGGCGGGCGAGGGCACCGCCTTCGGGCGGGTTGAGGAGCGACAGGCGGCCGCCGATCTGTTCGATCGCCGAGCGTGTCAGCAACAGGCCGATCCCGCTGCCATGCTCGTGCGCCGGAAAGGGGGTCTGGCCGCCCTGTTGGAGGACGGCCGGCGGGAAGCCGGGGCCGTGATCGTGAACGTCGATGGTAATCTGCCCGTCGCCCCAGCCCAGGCGGATGTCGATGGCGGCCGTCGACGCATTGGCGGCATTGTTCAACAGGTTGAGCAGCGCCTGTTCGAGGCGCGGGTCATTGGCGATGAGCGGCGCCGGTCGTGCGCCGGTCGCTTGCAGGTGGCTGGCTGCCTGCGGGCGCACGGCGTGCCAGCGCTGGCGCAGGTTGTCGAGCCAGCGGTCGACGGCCTGTACATCGGTATTTTCGAGACGCTCGGCGCCGGCCCGCCGCGACAGGCCGGTGATGATCTCCTTGCAGACGCCAATCTGCTGGCGCAAGAGGGCGACGTCTTCGCGCGCGCCGGCCGGCAGTTGCGGGTCGTTGGCCAGTTCGCCGGCGAGCAGGGCCATGGTGCCAAGCGGCGTGCCCAGTTCGTGCGCTGCGCCGGCAGCCAGCGTACCGATGGCCATGATGCGCTCGTCGCGCAGCGCCTGTTCGCGGGCCGCCGCCAGTTCGGCATCGCGTTCGCGGATCAGGCGCGTCATGCGGACGACGAACCAGCCGATCATCAATGCCGACACGGCGAAGGTCAGCCACATGCCGAGCAGGTGCAGACGCGTGGCGCGCGTGGCGTCGCTCAACGGCAGCGGCACGTAATAGACCATCAGTACCGAGTACACCGCGACGGCAATGGCGCCGGTGGCGATCACGCAGCGCACCGGCAGGGTCAGCGCGGCGACGGCGACCGGTGGCAACAGCAGGGAAACCAGCGGGTTGGTGGCGCCGCCGCTGAAGAAAACCAGGGCACCGAGGGCGGCGATGTCGAACAGCAGTTGCGTGAACAATTCGACGGGCGTCGCCGAATCCGCCCCTCGGATACGCCAGTGAACCAGGCCGTTGAACAGGGTGGCCACGCCGATGATCGCTAGGAGCGGCGTCTGCGGCAGCGGAATCTCCAGCGCGCCCGGCACCGTCAGGGCCAGAACGGCCATCAGCGCCAGCGCTACCCAGCGCACTGTCACCAGGCGGTGCAGATTGGCCAGATGATCGCTGCCGTCGGCGGTGCAGGAGATGAAGGGCATGGGCTGGATTATGCGTGATTTGCGTCAATTTTCAGCCGCCCGCGGCGTGCGACAATTCGCCGCATCGATACCGGGAGTCGCTTCGCATGGCCTTACGCAGCCTGATCATTTTGCTGGCCGCCGGCTGGTTTGCCACCAATCCGGCAGTTGCGGTCGACCTCGAAAAAGGCAAGGAAATCAACGGCACCTGTGCCGCCTGCCATGGCGACCAGGGAGCTGGTGGCAAAAAGGGCGAATATCCGCGCATTGCCGGCCAGCGTGTCGGCTACATCGAGAGCCAGCTCAGGAATTTTCGTTCCCGGACGCGGGTGAATATCCCGATGTTCCCCTATACCCAGGAACGCGAGCTTTCTGACGAAGACATCAAGGACATCTCGGCTTACCTGGCGAAAATCGAACTGGACAGCAAGATGCCGACCTATACCGGCAAGGAGGACGCGCTGACCAAACTGCTGATGGCCGAGCGGGTGATGATCATCCCGCGCGCCGAAGGCGACCTGGCCAACGGCGAGGCGATCTACCAGAAGAAGTGCGCCACCTGCCATGGCAAGACGGGCAAGGGACGCGGTATGTTCCCGATGCTGGTCGGCCAGTACACGAACTATCTCAAGCGCCAGGCCGACCTCTACCTCAAGGGCGACCGCCCGCACGACGAGGAGGGCGTTGTCGGCGTCCTGAACACCCTCAAGGAGCAGGATATCCAGGACATCCTGGCCTACCTCACCTCGATCCAGGAGCCCAAGGAATGAAACGCCTCTCCGTAGCCTGTATTGCCCTGCTGGCGACTAGCGCTGCCTGGCCGCATGCCCACGCAGGCAAGATCGACGACAGCATGCCCGATGCCCAGAAGATCCGTTTCTGCGAACGCGTCCGCGACTTCGCGTTGCAGGCTTACTACGACCGCGAGAAGGGCCGGCCGATGAAGGTTTTCGTCGAAGACGGCAGCGACGGCGCGCGCATCACCAACCATGTCATCAAGCGCATCTACGAGGAGCCGCAGATTTCCAGCCCGAAAAAGGCGGAGACTTTCGGCCGTGCGACGTGCAACGAGATGATGGGAACCAAAGTAGCGCCGGAATAGTCGGAAGTCATGACTTGATATCGTAATGATTTGTTACTAATGTAAGACTTGGTACATCGCTGGTTGCAATCGGCAGCCAGAGATGTTCCGTGCGGTGAGGCATTTCGCGGTTCGTTCGAAAAGTCAGAATTCCGGTTTGGCTCGTGATTTTTCGTGTGTTTCGTTTCGTGACGATGCGCTTGGTCCACGATTTTGGTGAATTCAATTGCGGTTATTGAGTGCGCCACCTTCGGAGACAAGAAATTGATCGAAGGAACACTGACTAAGTTGCAGCGACACATCCGCACCTACGGATGGATGTCCACGTCTGCCGTTATTGCCAAGAATGTGCGGTTTTCGCTTCTTCATGCGCGCGAAAAGCAATTTGACAGCAAGTTCCGGGTCGATACGGCCGGCAGTATTGCCCTGGAAGATCTGGCGATCGACAGTGATAACAAAAGCCGCGGGGTTTATTATGAACCGACCCCACCGCATGTCTTCCACCATATCCTGTCGAAGCTGGACATCGACCACCGGGAGTTCGAATTTGTCGATTTTGGCTGCGGCAAGGGGCGCGTTGTCCTTCTCGCAGCACGCTACCCGTTTCGCAAGATTACCGGGATCGAGTTCGCGCCCGAACTTGCCGAGGTAGCCCAGCGCAATTTGGCAACCTTTACGGACAAGGCGCAGCAGTGCACCAATGTGGATGTTGTGTGCCTCGACGCTACCCAATACGAAATCCCGGACACAAAAGCCGTCCTCTATTTTTTCAATCCGTTCGACGCGATCGTCATGGAGGCTATCGCACGGAATCTCGAAGCGAGTTTTCAGCGGAATCGGGCCGAAAAGTTCCTGATTTACTACAACCCGCAAAGCGAAGCGGTTTTCGAAAAGCTTCCATTTTTGCAGAAAGTTGTATCTGCCAAGCGAATTGTCGATTTCGCCAGTCCTCGTTTCAGCGGCTATACGATATACAGGACGATCGATTGAATCGCCTGGAAGTCTGGTGACTGCGCTGCTGCCAATGACCCCGAAGGATATTCGACGTCTCCATCTACGTGACGATGCGGATTCCGCAATCGGTTGTGGATGGTTAAACTGCAGCCATGAGCGAAATCCGGATTACCCGCAAGCACCGCCTTTCGGCCAAGAAGGCCAGGATCGCAGCCGAGCACGTGGCGGCCGATCTGCAGAAGGAATACGAACTGGAATATGAGTGGGACGACAGCGGTGTGCTGCACTTCGAGCGCACCGGGCTGCACGGTGAGTTGCGGCTGGCCAAGGGCGAAGTGACGGTTCTGGTTCACCTCGGCTTCCTGCTCTGGCCATTTCGCGCCAGTCTGGAGCGGGAAATCCACGTGTACTTCGACGAGCGCTTTGCCTAGTCGAGTCGCACCTGCTTTCGGATGCGATTGTTTTTCCCCTTCGGTTCCGCCAGCACTTAAAATGCTCCCTTGAGCTCCAGGGGCATATTTTTTTCAATCAGGCACGATGAAATTCACCCGTAGAAGGCAGTGAGCAAGCGAATCCGCATTATCGGTGCCGCCAGCGGTGTCGGCGCCCAGGATCAGGGTTGTGAGGACGGGCCGGTGGCCTTCCATCGGTCGCAAGCCTGGCACGAACTGGCGCATCATCCGCTCATTGACTGGGGCAAGACCCTGTACGCACTCGACACGCCCGGGCACGCGCCGGTCGAGCGGGTTGCCGACATCTGCCGCGACCTTGCCGATGAGGTCGCGACAACGCTGGCCGCCGGCGATTTTCCGTTGGTCATCGGTGGCGATCACTCGGTGGCCATCGGCACCTGGAGCGGCGTTGCGCGCTTTGCCGGGATGCCGACCGGACTCGTCTGGATCGATGCCCACCTCGACAGCCACACGCCGGAGACTTCCTATTCGGGGGCGCTGCATGGCATGCCGCTGGCCTGCCTGCTCGGGCGCGGCGACAAGCGGTTGCTCGGCATGGGCCTGCCCGGTGTTCAACTCAGCCCGCGGCACACGGTCGTCCTCGGTCCGCGCTCGTGGGAGCCGGAGGAGGCCGAGTTTCTGGCCCGCCTGGGCGTGCGCATCATCGGCAGGGAGGAGATCGACGAGCGCGGGTTCGCCGCCTGTCTCGACGAAGCGGCGCGCATCGTCGCCGGGGCGGCCGGCGGTTTCGGCATCACCCTCGACCTTGATGCGATCGATCCGGCGGTCGCCCCCGGTGTCGGTAGCCCGGAACCCGATGGCCTGTCGGCACGTGAGGCGCATCTGGGATTGCAGCGCCTGGCTGCGGTGCACGGTCTGCGCGCACTGGAAATCGTCGAATACAACCCGGACCGTGACCGCCACGGCGTCACCGCCCGCCTGATCGCCGAACTGATCGACGCCATCCTGCCGCAACTGACCCGCCCGCCGCGGCCGTCCGCGCCGGCTCACTCCTGAAGCAGCGCTCATGCACAGCGATCATCATTCCATTCTGGGCGTTGCACCAGGCGCCAGTCCGGCCGAGGTCAAGCGCGCCTATCGCCGGCTGGCGATGCGCTGGCATCCGGACCGCAATGACGATCCGGCGGCGACCGAGCATTTCAAGCGAATCCGGGCGGCCTACGAGCAGCTGGTTGCGGTCGACGCTCCGGAAGAGGCAAAAACCGACGATACCGAGCCGGAGATGGAAGCCGAGGAGTCCGTGGCCAAGGCGGCGGACATTCGCCTGAATCTGGAAATCAGCCTGGAAGAAGCGGCGGCCGGCTGCCGCAAGACCATCGACTACACGCGCGGCAAGGCCTGCCCGACCTGCGACGGCAGCGGCGAGGCCGGCATGACCCGCACGCGATTTTGCGAGGCTTGCCATGGCAGCGGCCGCGTGCGCGACGCCCAGCGCGTGCTGGCGACATGTGCCGACTGCGCCGGGCGCGGCTTTTTCAGCGAGCGGATTTGTCCCGATTGCGGCGGCAGCGGTCGCGAGATTGCCAGCGTCAGCCTGGAGATCCGCGTGCCGCCAGGCATGTTGCCGGGCGATGAACTGCGCCTGGCAGGGCAGGGCGAGGCGGCCAGCGATGAATTGGCGGCGGGCGACTTGTTCCTGACCGTCGTCATCCGCAGCCATCCGCTGTATCAACTGCGCGGACGCGACCTGCATTTCAGCATGCCGGTCAGTGCGCTGGCCTTGCTGGCGGGCGGCGAGATCGACTTGCCAGCGCTGGCCGGCGCCGTGCACAGCACGCTGGTGGCGGGCGATCCGGCAGCGCGCGAACTGCGCCTCGCCGGCAAGGGGTTTCCGGGGCGCGGCAAATACACTGCCGGCGACCTGGTCGTCCAGTTGCAGCCGGTCTTCCCGAGCCAGCTGAACGCCCGCCAGCGCAAGTTGCTGCTGCAGGCGAATGCCGCCTTGCTGGATGAGGCGGCGGGCAGTCTGCCGGAAATCGCCGCCTGGAACCGGCAGCATCTGCAGCGTTAGCTGGCGCGAAATTGAACGATTTTTGCGGGTCGACCGCAACCGGCGTGCAAACGCCGCTCAGGAGTAAACTGGCGCCCTGATCCAACCTGCCTGCGGTGGCCCATGAGCTCCATTTCGGAAGAACTTGCCGAACAGATTCGCGCCATCCGCGAAGAAGTGGTCATGAAAACGCTGTCGGTCACGCTGCTCGCCGGGGGCGTGCTGCTGGTCGGCAACATGGCGCGCAATCTGCACCTGGGCAATTCGCTCAGCATCATTCATCCGCTGCTTTACCTGTCGCTGTTCTCGGTCTTCCTGCTGCGGCGGCGCATCGGCGCCGCGCGCATCGCCTGGTTTACGGTGATCCTGCTTTACCTGGCGGCCACCGTCGGGCTGTTCATCTACGGGCTGGCCGGCAATTCGGCGGCGGTCTACATGGCTTTCTGCTTCGTTTCGACCACTTTCTTCGGCGTTCGCGGCGGCGTCGTGGCGGCGGTGCTCAGCATCGGCAGCTTCGCCCTGGTCGGCATCCTGCACGTGGGCGGCTTGATCGCCCTGAGTTTCGACCTGCCGACCTACATGCAAAACCCATACAGCTGGCTGGCGGCGGTGCTGACCATCGGCTCGATGTCGTGGCTGGTGCTCAGCCAGGTCGGCCGGCTCAACGAGCGCCACATGAAGCTGTTGTGCGAGCAGCACCATCAGGCCCGTCACGACGCGCTGACCGGGCTGCACAACCGTGTGGCGCTGGAAAGCATTCTCGAGCAGTCGATTGCCGATGCGCTGCGCGAGGATCTGGCGCTGGCGGTTATCCTGCTCGATCTCGATCGCTTCAAGAACATCAACGACTCGCTCGGGCACAACGCCGGCGACCGCCTGCTGGTCGAGGTGGCTGCCCGCTTGCAGCACTGCGTGCGCGGGTCGGACACCGTTGCCCGCCTGAGCGGCGATGAATTCGTCATCCTGCTGCCGCGCCTGGTTTCCCCCGATGTGACCACCATTGCCGGCAAGCTGGTCGAGGCGCTGTCGGCGCCCTACCGGATCGGCGAGCGCGAATTGCGGACGGCGCCCTCAGTCGGCATCAGCCTCTGCCCGCGCGACGCGCAGGATGTCGAAACCCTGATCAAGTACGCCGATACCGCCATGTATGCCGCCAAGGAGAAGGGCGGCGGGCGGTTCCAGTATTTCTCGCCGGAAATGAACCAGGCGGCGACCGAGCGCCTGTTGATCGAATGCCGGCTGCGCGAGGCCATCGACCACGGGCGGCTGGCCCTGCATTACCAGCCGAAAATCGACATGGCCGGCCGTCTGACCGGGCTGGAGGCGTTGCTGCGCATGGAGATCGAAGGCGCGTCGCCGATGCGGACCGCGCAATACATCGCCGTCGCCGAAGAGAGCAGCCTGATCGACGAACTCGGCGACTGGGTGATCGCCGCCGTCTGCCGGCAGTTGCGCGCCTGGCTGGACGACGGGATACGCCCGCCGCGCGTGGCGATCAACCTGTCGACCAGGCAGTTGCGCCAGCACGACCTGGCCATGCGCGTGGCGCGCCGGCTGAACGAGGCCGCGGTGGCGCCGGATCTGCTGGAATTCGAGGTTACCGAAACGGCGGCCATGGAAAACCCGGCGACCGCCGCCCGGCGCCTCGACGAGCTCGGGGCGATGGGGGTGACCCTGAGCATCGACGATTTCGGCACCGGCTACTCGTCCCTGTCGCATCTGCGCAGCCTGCCGCTCGACGCCCTGAAGATCGACCACAGTTTCGTGCGCGACATCGCCAGCGACGCCAGCGATCTGGCCATCGCCGGAGGCACCATCGCGCTGGCGCACAGCCTCGGCTTGCGGGTGGTGGCGGAAGGCGTGGAAACCATGGCGCAATGGCAACTACTGCGCGACCACGGCTGCGACGAAGTGCAGGGCTACCTGATCGCCCGGCCGGCGCCGGCCGAAGACCTGGCGGGCATCCTGAGCATGGGGCGGATTGCCCTGCCGGTCTAGGATTGATCCGTTTAGCCTACAGCAATGGACTCATCGTCTGGACCGCGTTTTCCAGGAGGCGGCGGGCGTGCGGTCGGGCACGCCACTGTTCGAGTTCCAGAGGCCGGGAGCGGGCTTCGTAGGCGCGCTGCAAGGCCCGCGTGGCGGCCGAAAATTCCCGGTCGTAGGCGATCAGCGACACCTCGAAGTTGAGCTCGAAGCTGCGCAGATCAAGGTTGACCGTGCCGAAAATGGTGATTTCCTCGTCGACGACCATGCTCTTGGTGTGCAGCAGCCCGTCGCGGAACTGCAGAATCCTGATGCCGACGGCCAGCATGTCCTCGTTGTAAGCTTCGCTGGCATAGCGCACCAGACGCGAGTCGATCTTCTCGGGCACGATCAGCACGACCTGGACGCCGCGCAGAGCAGCCGTGCGCAACGCCGTCAGCAGCGCTTCGCCGGGCACGAAGTAGGGCGTGGTGAGGACGATTTCGTGGCGCGCCGCGTAGATTGCGGCAAGTAGCAGGGTGTCGATGGGCTGCGTAGAGGCCTGCGGCCCGGAGGGAAAAACCTGGACATGGCTGGTGCCGACGGGCGCAAGGCTGGGCGGGGGCGGCGGCGCGAAAGGGCTGCCGGTCTGCAGCGAGGTCAGCGAGAGCGAAACGGCTTCGAGCACCCAGGCTGCCGGCCCCTCGATCCGGACCATGGCATCCACCCATTCGCCGACGCCGGCATCCTGCTTGAAGAAGCGCGGATCGGCGATGTTCATGCTGCCCGTGTAGGCGATGCGGCGGTCGATGACCGCTATCTTGCGGTGGTCGCGCAGGTCGAAGCGCACGAACAGTGCGCGCAACGGGTTGACCGGCAGCACTTCGACGATGCTGACGCCAGCCTCGCGCAGGCGCTCGATCGCCGCGCTCCTGAAAAACGGCCGGCTGCCGAGCGAATCCATCAGCGCGCAACAGGCGACGCCACGCTGGGCGGCGCGTGCCAGCGCGGCGACGAGGTCGTCGACGAAGCCGCCGGCGCTCCAGATGTAGAACTCCAGGCGCACCGAACTGCGCGCTGCGTCGATGTCGGCGATCAGTGCGCGCATGATCGCGGCGCTGTCGGCGAGCAGCTGGAGGCGGTGGCCGCTCATCGCCGGCAGCCCGACCGCCGCATGGGCCAGTCGGCTGATGCCTTCGCCGCCGGGCGACAGCGTCGCCGGGGCGACGACAGCCGCCGCCGGAATGCCTGCGGCCCAGCGCAGCAGTTCCGGACGCAGCGCGGCTGCCCGTTGCACCCACGTCGTGCCCAGCCGCCGCTCACCGATCAGCAGGTACATCAGCGCCCCGATCGCCGGCAGCAGGATGACCAGCAGCAGCCACCCGACGGCCGTGCCATGCGCATTGCGCCGCGAAAAGATGCGCAGCGCGATGCCAAGCAGAATGCAGAGATGAAGGAAGGAAAGCAGGCTCAGCATGGCGGCTGCAGCGGGCGGGTGCCTATCCGGCGGCTTGTGGATGCGGCTCGAATTTGAAGCGTTTTGGCAGGTCGACCGCAGCAATCGACTGCAGCGGCAGGTCTTGCCAGCGGATATCGCCGGCGCCGCCTTCCATCAGGCCGGACAGGGCCTCGTCGGTGGCCGGCTGCCCACTGGTGTCGCGGCATTCGGCAAGGAAGCGGGCCAGGTCTCGGTCGTCGAGCAGGCCGATGCCGAGTTCGGCTTCGAGCAGGATGCTGCCTTCTTCGTCGAGATAGACAGCCTTGATTTCCCCGGCTGCTTCGCCGGTATGGCTGACAAAGACGTTGTCAGCGCGACGAAATACCCATGGCGTATAGGACAGTTCGACGAAAACCCGTTGCGGGCCGTTCTGCACGAACCAGCAGCCTGACTCGTCCGAACCATACTGCCGGTTCATGAACTCGATCAGGCCGCGGTGCGTGACGCGCGCCCCCTGCAAGCGCCAGTCGCCCCGCCGGTCAAGCGACAACCAGTCGTAACAGGCGGGGACGTTGGGCCACTTGGCGATGGCAGAGAGATCGACGGCCATCAGTCTTCGTAGGCAGACATCGGCGGGCAGGCGCAGTTCAGGTTGCGGTCGCCATACACATCGTCGATGCGATTGACGCTCGGCCAGAACTTGTTGGCCGCCACCCAGGGCAGTGGGAAGACCGCCTGCTGGCGGCTGTACGGATGCTTCCAATCGGCATCCATGACGTCCGCCTGCGAATGCGGGGCATTCTTCAGCGGGTTGTTGTCGGCCGTCCAGACGCCGTTCTCGATCTGGCGGATTTCCTCGCGAATCGCGATCATGGCGCCGATGAAGCGGTCCAGTTCGGCCTTCGATTCGGATTCCGTCGGCTCGACCATGATCGTGCCGGCGACCGGGAAGGACACCGTCGGCGCGTGGAAGCCGTAGTCCATCAGGCGCTTGGCGATGTCGATCTCGGCGATGCCGGTGGCGGCCTTGATCGGGCGGATGTCGAGGATGCACTCGTGCGCCACGCGGCCGTTCTTGCCGACGTAGAGCACCGGGTAGTGCGCGGTCAGCTTCTGCGCCACGTAGTTGGCGTTGAGGATGGCGACTTGCGTGGCCTTCTTGACGCCGGCGCCGCCGAGCATGGCCAGGTACATCCAGGAAATGGTCAGGATCGAGGCCGAGCCGAACGGGGCGGCGGAGACTGCACCCTGACCGGCGTTGACGCGGTTGGCGTCGCCCGTCGGCTGGACAGCATGGTCGGCCATGAACGGCGCCAGATGGGCCTTGAGGCCGATCGGGCCCATGCCCGGTCCGCCGCCGCCGTGCGGGATGGCGAAGGTCTTGTGCAGGTTCATGTGGCTGACGTCGGCACCGATGAAGCCGGGCGAGGTCAGGCCGACCTGGGCGTTGAGGTTGGCGCCGTCCATGTACACCTGGCCGCCGTTGGCATGGACGATGGCGCAGATCTCGCGGACCGCTTCCTCGAACACGCCGTGCGTGGACGGGTAGGTGATCATCAGGCAGGCCAGGTCGTCCTTGTGTTCCTCGGCCTTGGCCTTGAGGTCGGCGACATCGACGTTGCCGTTCTCGTCGCAATCGACGACGACGACCTTCATGTTGGCCATCTGGGCGGTGGCCGGGTTGGTGCCGTGTGCCGACTTGGGGATCAGGCAGACGTTGCGGTGTTCTTCGCCGCGGCTGGCGTGGTAGCGGTCGATGGCGACCAGGCCGGCGTATTCGCCCTGGGCGCCGGAGTTCGGCTGCATGCAGATGGCGTCGAAGCCGGTGACGATCTTCAGCCATTCGGTCAGGCCGGCGATCATTTCGAGATAACCAACGGCCTGATCGCGCGGCGCGAAGGGGTGCAGGCCGCCGAATTCCGGCCAGGTGACCGGGATCATTTCGCTGGTCGCGTTGAGCTTCATGGTGCACGAGCCGAGCGAGATCATCGAGTGGTCGAGGGCCAGATCCTTGTTCTGCAAGGACTTCAGGTAGCGCAGCATCTCGTGTTCGGTGTGGTGCGTGTTGAACACCGGGTGGTCGAGGATGACGTCACTGCGGAACAACTCGGGGGGCAGCGCCGGGTCGGCGGCAGCAACCTGGGCATCGATGGTGGCGACATCGAGCGTGGTCTGGGCGATCAGCTTGAACAGCGCGGCGACATCGTGGCGGGTTGTCGTTTCGTCGAAGGAAACGCCGAGCACGCCGGCCGAAACGCGGCGCAGGTTGTAGCCGGCGGCCAGCGCTTCGCGATAGACCGTCTCGGCGCGGGCACCGAGGTCGAAATGCAGGGTGTCGAAGAACTGCCTGGTCAGCACGCTGACGCCGGCCCGCGCCAGGCCTTCGGCGAGGATCGCAGTCAGGCGGTGAATGCGGGCCGCGATGGTCTGCAGGCCCAGCGGGCCGTGATAGACGGCGTACATGCCGGCCATGTTGGCGAGCAGCACCTGCGAGGTGCAGATGTTGGAATTGGCTTTCTCGCGGCGGATGTGTTGTTCGCGCGTCTGCAGCGTCATGCGGTAGGCGGTGTTGCCGCGGGCGTCCTTGGAGACGCCGATGATGCGGCCCGGCATCGAGCGGACGAAGGCTTCGCGGGTGGCGAAGAAGGCGGCGTGCGGGCCGCCGAAGCCCATCGGGATGCCGAAACGCTGGCTGGAGCCGAGCGCGATGTCGGCGCCCATGGCGCCCGGCGACTTGAGCAGCACCAGCGCCATCAGGTCGGTGGCGACGGCGACCGTCGTGCCCTTGGCCTTGAGGCCGGCGATCAGCTCGCTGAGGTCGCGGACTTCGCCGTTGTCGCCTGGATACTGGAGCAGGGCGCCGAAATATTCGTCGGCAATGGTTTTTGCCTCATTTTTGGGGTCGACCGCAGCAATCACCAGTTCGAAGCCGAAATACTCGGCGCGGGTCTTGACGACGTCGATGGTCTGCGGGAAGCAGGCGGCATCGACCAGGAAACGGTTCGATTTCGACTTGGAAACGCGGCGCGCCATGGCCATCGCCTCGGCGGCGGCGGTCGCTTCGTCGAGCAGCGAGGCGTTGGCGATTTCCAGGCCGGTCAGGTCGACGACCATCTGCTGGAAGTTCATCAGCGCTTCCAGGCGGCCCTGGGCGATTTCGGCCTGGTAGGGCGTGTAGGCGGTGTACCAGCCCGGGTTTTCCATGACGTTGCGCAGGATGACCTTGGGCGTCAGCGTGTCGTAATAGCCCA
>JAGOAU010000038.1 GCA_017983755.1 Azonexus sp.
AAGAAAGGCTCGAACAAATGCTCGAGCGCCGCCTCGGTAAAGCCGGCACCGGTATCGCTGACGGCCAGCGCCACCTGCCCCGAGCTGGCGCGCTCGGCGGAAAACGTCAGCCGGCGCTCCGGCTCATCAGCCATGGCGTCGATGGCGTTGCCGATCAGGTTGACCAGCACCTGTTGCAGGCGATTGCGGTCGCACCAGGCGATCCAGGAATTGGCACCAATTTGCCGGTCGACCGCAACAGACTGCTTGCGCAACCGCTGTTCGAACAGGAACAGCGCGCTATCGACGGCCTGCGCCACATCGACCGCCGCCGGCACCGCCGGCGACTTGCGGGCGAAGGTCTTCAGCGGCGTGATGATGCCACCCATCTGCTCGGCGAGCTGGCCGACGATGCCGAGATTCTTTTCCGCCGTGGCGGCATCACCACGCCGCATGAACTCGACGGCATTGGCCGACAGCGTGCGGATTGCCCCCAGCGGCTGGCTGAGTTCGTGCGTGATGCCGGTCGCCATCTGGCCGAGCACCGCCAGCTTCGCCGCCTGCACCAGTTCGTCCTGGGCGGCGCGCAGGGTCTGCTCGGCGCGCTGGCGCTCGGCGACTTCGCTTTTCAGGCGCGTCACTGCTTCCGAGAGGTCGGCGGTGCGTGCCGTCACGTTGCGCTCCAGTTCCTGGTTGGCCTTTTCCAGCATGGCGCGCGCTTCCTCGCGCCCGCGCGCCAGTCGGCGGCGCTGGTTGAGGTAGAGCAACCCGAGCAGCAGGCAGCCGATGGCGGCCGTCGCCAGCGCGGGATGCGTCGCCGCCTGCACGGCCACCGGGCGCAGGTCGGAGAAGACGACGATGCGCCACGCGGTCCCCGGCAAGTTGCGCGACAGGGCGAGATAGGGCCGGGCGCCCGGCAGCGGATTCATGTCGTCGCGCAAATGTTTGGGCAGGCGGACGACGACGCCCTCGTCGGCGCCGTTCAGCGCAATGTCGAGGCTGACCGCCCCGACCGTCTGGCCGGCGAACTGTTCGCGGCTGACCTGCTCCAGCGCCACCCGGCTCTGCGCCTGCAGCGTTGCGTAGCGCCATTCCGGTGGCGAAGCCAGCAGGACGATGCCATTGCTGTCGACGATCAGGGCCGGCGCTTCCTGAGCCAGCCAGCGCCGCTCGATCTCGCGCAGGCTCGACTTGACGACTGCAACGCCGATGACCTTCCACTCCTGCTGTTCGTCGCGGATCGGCAGGGCAAAAAAGTAGCCGGGCTCATGGCGCACCCTGTCGACCGCATAGTGACGGGCCGGCGTGCCGCTCACCGCGCTGCGAAAGAAGGGCATGTAGGAGACATCCGAGCCCAGCAGGTTGTCAGAAAATATCCAGTCGCTCGACGCCAGCACCTGGCCGCGAGTATCGAGCACGAAGATGGCCGGCCCGCCGAGATGGTCGTTGAGCTGTTGCAGGAAGCGGTTGGCCGCCGGCTGCAGCGTGTCCTGGCGCTCGGCCGGGGCGCGCAACAGGGCCAGGACATCGGGATTCAGCTCGACGGCGCTGGGAATCGAGGCATGTCGCGTCACCTCGCTGTCGATGGCCGAGGCCAGGATGTCGAGCTGGTGACTGGCCTCGGCCCGCATCTGGTGCAGCCCGGCGCGCTCCGATGCGCGATAGGTCAGCAGCCCGACCGCCAGCAGGACGAGCAAAACCAGCGCGATTCCCAGCGGCCGATGCGGGCGGGGCAAGGATACCGGGATCGTCTGGTGATTATTGGGCATGAGCTTGGCGGCGGGACGGACGCTGCATTGTAACCGGCGAAAAATGCCCCGCTGCAGCGGTCGACCGCGTCAGTCCATCCGGCGCCGTGCGGTCATGTGCCGGCCACAAAACTGCGGACGCCAGAGGCGACGAACTGCACACCGATACAGATGAGCAGGAAACCGGTCAGGCGGGTAATGACATTGATGCCTTCGCTACCCAGGCGGCGCGAAACCCAGCGGGCAGAACGCAGGACCAGCCAGATCAGCAGGCAGGTCGCGGCGATACTGGCGACGGTTGCGACATAGGCCAGCAGGCGATGCAGGCCACCTGACAGTTCGGCGATTTCCGAAGAAATCCCGATCACCGTCGCCAGCGCGCCGGGCCCGGCGATCCCCGGCATCGCCAGCGGGAAGAAGGCGAAGCTGCCGTCGCCGCCGATCAACGCCGCATCGCTGCTGCCGAACAGCATGCGATAGCCGATCATGGCGACGGTCATGCCGCCGGCGATGCGCAAGGCACCGAAGGAAATGCCGAAGACCTCAAGAATGAAGACGCCGGCAAAGAGCCCGACGGCCAGCAGCAGAAAACCGTAGAAGCAGGCGCGGCGTGCCTCGCGCGACGACGTGACGGCATCCAGATCGGCCGCCAGGCTGAGGAAGACAGGTATCTTGGAAAGCGGATTGGTGATCGTGCTCAGGCTGAGCAAGCCACCGAGGAAAAAGCTGATTGCCAGCCGGTTCAGGCTGTCTTCCATGGTCGAATATTCCCCGGGAATGATCCCGATGATTCGCCCCCGGCCTTTTCGCAAGCGAGGCCGGAGGCTGGGTGAATCAGTGGTGCAGGATCTTGGCGAGGAACTGCTGCGCCCGCTCCGAACGCGGGTTGCTGAAGAAGGCTTCCTTGCTGTCGTCTTCCACGATGCGGCCCTGGTCCATGAAGATCACGCGATTGGCGACACGCCTGGCGAAGCCCATTTCGTGCGTGACGCACATCATGGTCATGCCCTCCTTCGCCAGTTCGGTCATCACGTCGAGCACTTCGTTGACCATTTCCGGATCGAGGGCCGAGGTCGGCTCGTCGAACAACATGCAGATCGGGTCCATCGCCAGCGCCCGGGCAATCGCCACGCGCTGCTGCTGGCCGCCGGAAAGCTGGCCGGGGAACTTGTTGGCCTGGGCTTTCAGGCCGACGCGGTCGAGCAGCTTGAGGCCCTTGTCCATCGCCTCGTCCTTGCCGCGCTTGAGCACCTTGGTCTGGGCGATGGCCAGGTTTTCGGTGATGCTCATGTGCGGGAACAGCTCGAAGTTCTGGAAGACCATGCCGACACCGGCGCGCAGCTTCGACAGGTTGGTCTTCGGGTCGCCGACCGAGATGCCGTTGACGGTGATCTCGCCGGACTGGAAGGGTTCGAGGCCATTGACACACTTGATCAGCGTCGATTTGCCCGAGCCGGACGGGCCGCAGACGACGATGACTTCGCCCTTGCTGACGCTGGTGGTGCAGTCGGTGAGCACCTTGAAGTCGCCGTAATGCTTGCTGACGTTCTTGATTTCGATCATGGGATTTCTCCTGGCGGGGGCCATCAGGCCGGGTGGTATTTTTTCTGGAGGCGCTTCACGAGCTGCGAAGCGGAGAAGCAGATGACGAAATAGACGGCACCGGCAAAAAGCAGCATTTCGACGAGTCGACCGTCACGGTCGCCAACCTTGTAGGCGGCGCCGAAGAAGTCGGCCAGCGCCGAGACATAGACCAGCGAGGTATCCTGGAACAGGATGATGGCCTGGGTCAGCAGCAGCGGCACCATGTTGCGGAAAGCCTGCGGCAGCACGACCAGCCGCATTCCCTGGGCGTAGGTCATGCCGAGCGCCGAAGCGGCGGATACCTGCCCCTTGGGTACGCTCTGGATACCGGCACGGATGATTTCCGAGTAATAGGCCGCTTCGAACAGCGCGAAGCCCATCATCGCCGAGCTCAGGCGCAGGTCGGTGCCCGGCGGGAAGTCGAGCAGTGTCTCGACGAAGCGGGGCACGATCAGGAAGAACCAGAGCAGCACCATGACCAGCGGCACGGCGCGGAACAGGTTGACGTAGCCGGCGGCGAACCACGACAGCGCCTTGACCGACGACAGACGCATCATCGCCAGCGCGGTGCCCCAGACGATGCCGACGAGCACCGCTTGGGCAGTGATGACCAGCGAGACCTTCATGCCGTCCCAGAGGAAGGGCAAGGCGCCGGGGATGGAGGACCAGTCGAATTCGTACATGTTATTTGCCTCCGATATAGCCGGGCACGGCGATGCGCCGTTCGAACTTGTGCATCAGGGTCATCACGACGACGTTGATCGCGATATAGGACAGCGTCACGGCAATGAAGGACTCGTAGGGCTGCGCCGTGTAGTCGACCAGCTGGCGGCCCTGGGCGGCGAGCTCCATCAGGCCGATGGTCGAACAGACGGCGGAATTCTTAAAGATATTGAGGAATTCCGAAGTCAGCGGCGGCACCACCAGGCGGAAGGCCATCGGCAGCATCACGAAGCGGTAGGTCTGCGGCAGCGTGAAGCCGAGCGCCAGCCCGGCGTTCTTCTGCCCCCTGGGCAGCGAATTGATACCGGAGCGCACCTGCTCGGCGACCCGGGCGCTGGTAAACAGCGCCAGGCAGACCATCGAGGCGAGGAACTGCTGCAGCATCGGATTCGACTGCTTGTAGGCATCACCGATGCTTGGCGGCAAGAGTTCCGGCAACACGAAATACCAGATGAACAGTTGCACCAGCAGCGGCACGTTGCGGAAAAGTTCGACGTAGCCGGTGGCGAAACCCGCCAGCGCCTTGTTAGGCACCGTGCGCAGGACGCCGATCAGCGCCCCGAGCAGCAGCGCCAGCACCCACGCGGTCAACGACAGCGCGATGGTCATTTTGAAGCCGGCCAGCATCCAGCCCAGATAGGTGTCGTCGCCGCTCGCGCTCGGCTGCAGGAAGACGCCCCAGTTCCATTGATAGCTCATGGAATATCCCTCATTTATCGTGATTGGTCGGGACCGCTCAGTATTCCCAGAAGATGCGCTGCAGTTCCTTGCTGTCACCCGTCTGCGTCAGGGCGACGGCGGCCAGGATGCGCGCCTTCTGCGGATTCAGGTCATGCGCCACCACCCAGTCGTACTGGTCGTCCGGCTGCTCGGC
>JAGOAU010000039.1 GCA_017983755.1 Azonexus sp.
ACGCCGCAGCTGACGGCGATGACTTCCGTGGCGATGCCGGCTTCCTTGAGACGCACGGCTTCTTCGATGGCAATCTCGTCAAACGGGTTCATGCTCATCTTGACGTTGGCGAGATCCACTCCCGTTCCGTCCGCCTTCACCCGTACCTTCACGTTGTAGTCAATCACCCGTTTCACGGGAACAAGAATTTTCATTGGATTTTCCTTTTCGAACACGCAGCCCCCTGCCGATCAAGGCATGACGGCAGGGGATTGCGGATTACTCGATGGCGAGCGCCGAATTGGCGTGCTGGCGCAGAACGTATTTCTGGATCTTGCCGGTCGATGTCTTCGGCAACGTGCCGAACACCACCTGCTTCGGCACCTTGAAGCGGGCCAGATGGCCGCGGCAGTGCTCGATGATTTCGGCTTCGGTGGTGTTCACGCCATCCTTCAGTTCAATGAAGGCCGCCGGCACCTCGCCCCACTTTTCGTCGGGCTTGGCGACGACCGCGGCGGCGATGACCGCCGGATGGCGATAGAGCACGTCCTCGACTTCGAGCGACGAGATGTTCTCGCCGCCGGAAATGATGACGTCCTTGGAACGGTCCTTGATCTTGATATAGCCGTCGCTATGCACCACGGCCAGGTCGCCGGTGTGGAACCAGCCACCGGCGAAGGCTTCCTCGGTCGCTTTCTCGTTCTTCAGGTAGCCCTTCATGACCAGGTTGCCGCGGAACATGATCTCGCCCATCGTCTCGCCATCCCAGGGCACCGGCTCGAGGCTGACCGGGTCGCGCACTTCGATTGCTTCCTGCATGTGGTAGCGCACGCCCTGACGGCCGTTGCGGGCAGCGCGCAGGTCGATCGGCAGCTTGTCCCATTCCGGGTGCTTGGCGCAGACCGAGGCCGGGCCGTAGGTTTCGGTCAGTCCATAGACATGGGTAATGTTGAAGCCCATCTGCTCGGCGCCCTCGATGATGGCGGCCGGGGGCGCGGCGCCGGCGATCAGGCCGTTGACCTGATGTTCGATGCCTTCCTTGAGCGCAGCCGGGGCGTTGATCATCATGCCGTACACGATGGGCGCACCGCACATGTGGCTGACCTTGTGCTCCTTGATCAGGCCGAAGATCAGCGCCGGATCGACCTTGCGCAGGCAGACGCTGGTGCCTGCATTGGCGGCCAGGGTCCATGGGAAGCACCAGCCGTTGCAGTGGAACATCGGCAGCGTCCACAGATAGACCGAATGCGGTGGCATGCCCCAGGAGATGATGTTGGAGGCCGAATTCAGGTAGGCGCCGCGATGGTGGTAGACGACGCCCTTCGGGTTGCCGGTGGTGCCGGAGGTGTAGTTCAGCGCGATGGCATCCCACTCGTTTTCCGGCAGGCGCCAGGCGAAATCGGGTTCACCTTCGCTCAGGAACGCTTCGTAGTCCTTTTCACCGAGACGCTCGGCGCCGGGGTAGTCGCTATCGACGATGTCGATGACGAGCGGCTTCGGCCCCTCGAGCAGTGCCAGAGCGGCCTTGATGGTATTCAGGAATTCCGGATCTGTGATCAGCACCTTGGCTTCGCCGTGCGTCAGCATGAAGGCGATGGCCTCGGCGTCGAGACGGGTGTTCAGCGTATTGAGCACGGCACCGATCATCGGCACGCCGAAATGGCACTCGAACATCGGCGCCGAGTTGGGCAGCATGACGGCGACGGTATCGCCCTTGCCGATGCCGCGGCCCTGCAGCGCGGAGGCCAGTTGGCGGCAGCGGTCGTAGGACTCTTTCCAGGTGTATTGACGATCGCCCTGGATGACGGAAATACGTTTCGGGTAGACGAAGGCCGAGCGCTCGAGAAAGCTCAGCGGGGAAAGCGGGACGTAGTTGGCCGGATTCTGCTCCAGGCCGATGGCATAGGGGTTTGCTGACACAAATGTCTCCTCACGATTCTTGCGAAAATGCTGTTCTCGTTGTTGGGGTACCGCTATTTTTTTTAGAGGATCGCAAAACACTCTTGCGCAACTATTTTTGAAATGTAACGAATGGTTACGAGGATGAAGGGCGCGCCAAGCCTGTCTTAGAATGGCCAGATGAACACCGTTCCGACACCGCCCGAAACCGCCCAGCGCTATGAAATGCTGCAGGCGGGGCTCGATCTGCTGGATCAGGGCATCACGGTCTTCGATGCCGACCTGCGCCTGGTGGCATGGAACGAACCTTTTCTTCGCCTGCTCGAATTTCCGCCCGAACTGGCTTATGTCGGGGCGCCGTTCGAGAGTTTCATCCGCCATAACGCCGAACGCGGCGAATACGGCCCCGGTGACAGCGAGACGCAGATTGCCGAACGGGTCGCGGCAGCCGCCAGCTTCGCACCGCACATCACCGAACGTCAGCGCCCCAACGGCCGTACCCTGCTGCTGCGCGGCGAACCGCTGCACGACAAGGGCTTCGTGACGCTCTACAGCGATGTTACCGAGCAGCGCTACATCGAGAACCTGACCGAATACCAGAACATCCAGCTCGACGAGCGGGTGCGCCGGCGCACTGCCCAGTTGGAAAATGCCAACGCCAACCTGACCCGTGCCAACGACGAAAAGACGCGGATGGCCGCAGCGCTCAAACGCAGCGAGGAGCGCCTGCGCCTGATCAACGACACGGTTCCCATCCTGATCGGCTACGTAGACCGAAACGAGGTCTACCAGTACGCCAACAAGGGGTATTCGGACTGGTACGGCCACCCGGAAGGCAGCGTGACCGGACGCGCGGTACTCGACGTGATCGGGCCGCACGTCTATGGGCAGGTACGGGACTCGGTCCGGAAGGCCCTCTCAGGCCAGCAGGTCACCTACGAATACCAGATGGAGCGCCAGGGCCAGACCGTCTTCGCGCGCAGCACGCTGGTTCCCGAAATCACGGCCGATGGCGAAACGCTCGGCTTCTTCGTGTTCTCGCACGACATCACCGAACAGAAGCGCATGCAGGCCGCACTTGTCCAGGCCCAGAAAATGGAGGCCATCGGGCAGTTGACCGGAGGCCTCGCGCACGATTTCAACAACCTGCTGACCGTCATCATCGGCAACCTGGCGGCGCTGCAGGATCATCGGCCGGACGATGGCGAAGTCCAGGAATTCGTCGAGCCGGCATTGCAATCCGCCCGCCGCGGCGTGCAGTTGATCAAGCGCCTGCTCACCTTCTCGCGCCAGCAGCCGCTGGAACCGCAGGCGGTCGAACTCGGCCGGCTGATCGGCAGCCTGGGCAAGCTGGTCCGCCGCTCGCTGCCAGAATCGATAGCCGTCTCCACCGACTTGGCCGGCGCCTCGATCCACGCCCTGGTCGATCCCGGGCAACTCGAAAGCGCCCTGCTCAATTTTGCCCTGAACGCGCGCGATGCCATGCCCGATGGCGGGCGCCTGCACATCGCCGCCCGTTCGGTCGAGCTGGCCGGCGACGCTGCCACGTTCGACGTTCTCCCGGGCCGCTACGCCTTGCTCGAGGTCGCCGACAACGGCAGCGGCATGGATGCGGCGACGCTGGCGCGCGTCTTCGAGCCATTTTTCACGACCAAGCGCTTCGGCCTTGGCAGCGGCCTGGGGCTGTCGATGGCCTATGGCTTCGTCAAGCAGTCGGGTGGTGGCATTTCGATCCAGAGCCAGCCGGGACAGGGAACGACGGTGCTGATGGTGCTGCCGCTGACGACGCCGGAAGCCGACAGCGACGCAGCGGCCGACGACGCCCCGCTCACCCACGGCGGCGAACTGGTGCTGCTGGTCGAGGACGATCCCGACGTCCGGCGTATCGTGCGCCAGCAGCTGGTCGATTTCGGCTACCCGGTCATCGAGGCGGAAAACGGCGTGCAGGCGCTGGAAATGATCGAGCAGATCGCCGACATCGCCATCGTCGTCAGCGACGTCATCATGCCCGGGGGCATCAACGGCCGGCAGCTGTCGGATATCGTGCTGCGCGACCACCCGCATATGCGCATCGTGCTGATGAGCGGCTATACGGACGAAACCGCGGGCGATGCCGCCGGCGAACTGCCCGTGCTGGCCAAGCCCTTTGCCACGCAAGACCTGGCGCGCGCCCTGCAAAAGACAATTCGAGGCAAGCCATGAAGGAAACGGAAGCGCAAAAAATGATCGTCATCGTCGAGGACGACCCCGATGTGGCGCGCATCATTGAGCAGGTACTCGGTGATTTCGCTTTCCGCACCGCCTGGTGCCGCAGCGCCGGCGACCTCTTGCGCCGGCTGCGGGGCCTGCAGCCCGATCTCTGCATCATCGACCTCGGTCTGCCCGACATGGACGGCATCGAGGCGATGCAGCGGGTGCGCAGCCAGTCGCCCTGCGGCATCCTGATACTGACTGGCCGCGCCCACGTCAGCGACCGCGTCATGGGCCTCGAAATGGGCGCCGACGATTATGTCCTGAAACCGTTCGAGCCCCGCGAACTGGTTGCCCGCGTGCGCAGCATCCTGCGCCGCAGGGAAGCCGCCGGTAGCGGCCAGCTGCGACAGCTCGCCGAGTTCGCCGGCTGGCGCTTCAACCTCGCCAACAACACACTCCATGCTCCGAACGGCGAGGAACACCTGCTGAGCACCTCGGAAACCGAATTGCTCAAGATCTTCGTCAGCAATCCCAACCGCATCCTGCAGCGCGAGCAACTGATGGGCACACGGGATCTGGCACCGACCGACCGCAGCATCGACGTCCGCATCTCGCGGCTGCGGCGCAAACTCGAGCCGGACCAAAACAGCCCGGCCTTCATCAAGACTGTTTATGGCGCCGGCTACCTGTTCCTGGCATCGGTCACCTGGATCACGCCCGGAAACGACCAGTAAAAACGGGGGCCAGCG
>JAGOAU010000003.1 GCA_017983755.1 Azonexus sp.
GCACTCACGCCGGAAGAGGCCGCGGAGCCGGAGGTGGTCCCCGAGCCGCAGCCGACGCCAGAGCCCGAGACAGAGCCAGAGCCTGAGCCACAGCCAGAGCCAGAGCCAGAGCCAGAGTTTCGCCCGGAGGCAGGTGGCGAGCCCGATGCGTTAGCGGATGGCGTCACCGAAGACTTGGCGCGTGGGGAGGATGAAGCCGCTTCCGTGCAAGCTTCAGAAACGGCCCTTTCCGACACGTCGGCCGCAACAGATGCCGAAAGTCAGGAACCGGAGCGCGCGGATGAGTTGTCGGAAACCCCCGCCGAGTCGACTGAAGCGGCTCGCGAGGCCGGCCTGGTGGCGGCGCGTGAGCTGGCTGAAGCACCTGCCTACAACCGCTGGGCAGCCGGTGCGCTGAGCGGCGGCACAAGCGGCGGTTTCGACGGCGAGCCGGCCAGGCGGGCGAGGTGGCCTTTCGTGGTCGCCGCGCTGCTGCTAATCGGCGTCTTGTCAGCCCAGCTTGCCTATCATTTCCGCAGTGAGCTGGTCAGGTATGTGCCGGCCGCCGAGGAGATGTTCGATGCGCTGGGAGTCGCGGTGCCGCTGTCGGCGCAGAGCGATCTGGTCAGCATCGAGGCATCCGACCTGCAGTCGGACACCGCCCGCGGCCTCTTCGTCCTGCAGGCTAGCCTGCGCAATCGGGCTGCCTATCCCCAGGCCTGGCCGGCGCTGGAACTGACGCTGATCGATGCCCAGGATGCGGTGGTTGCGCGCCGCGTCCTGCTCGCCGCCGATTACCTGCCGGCGGGCAGCGACCTGTCTGCCTTCCCGTCCAACGCCGAAACGCCCGTCCGTCTGTGGATCGACGCCAAGGACCTGGGTGCTGCAGGCTACCGACTCTATATCTTCTACCCCTGATTCCTCACGACATGACTACCCTGATCTGTGGCTCGCTCGCCTTCGACAACATCATGGTCTTTCCCGACCGCTTCAAGAACCACATCCTGCCTGAGCAGATCCATATCCTGAACGTCGCCTTCCTGGTGCCGGAGATGCGCCGCGAGTACGGCGGCTGCGCCGGCAACATCGCCTACAACCTGATGCTGCTCGGCGGCGAGCCTCTGATCATGGCTACCGTCGGCGACGACGCCACGCCCTATCTGGAGCGCCTCGACCGGCTCGGCCTGCCGCGCACGCACGTGCGCCATGTGCCGGGCAGCTTCACCGCCCAGGCCTTCATCACCACCGACCTCGACGACAACCAGATCACCGCCTTCCATCCGGGCGCCATGGGCTTTTCGCACCTGAACAAGGTCGAGCACGCCAAGATGGCGAAACTCGGCATCGTCGCGCCGGATGGCCGCGAAGGCATGATGCAGCACGCCCGCGACTTCGCAGCGGCAGGGGTTCCTTTCATCTTCGATCCGGGCCAGGGGTTGCCGATGTTCAATGGCGACGAACTGCTCGATTTCATCGGGCTGGCGGATTACGCCTGTTTCAACGACTACGAGGCCAAGCTGCTAAGCGACCGTACCGGGCGCAGCCTGGAGCAACTGGCGGGCGATGTGAAGGCGCTGATCGTCACCCGCGGCGGCGAAGGTTCCGAAATCTACGCCGACGGCCGCCGTTACGACATTCCCTGCGTGCCGGCGGCCCAGGTCGTCGACCCGACCGGCTGCGGCGACGCCTATCGCGCCGGCCTGCTCTACGGTATCGCCAACGGTTTCGACTGGCCGACGACCGGCCGTCTGGCGGCGGTCATGGGGGCGATCAAGATCGCCCATCGTGGCGGGCAAAGCCACCAGCCGAGCCGCGAGGAAATTTCGGAACTGTATCGCCGCACCTTCGGCGGGCAGCCCTGGTAGGACGATTTTCTGAAACATTGCAGTCATCTTCGGGCAACGCGGGTGTAACAACGGTCATCCACACTGTTCTCCATGGATATACAAGGAGAACAGCATGGAACACATCGGCAACGAAGCGGCGCGCAACCGCCCGCAGCGCCACAACCTGGCCGTCGGCTTTGCCCACAGCCAGAGCGATATTCTCGATGCCCAGCGCCTGCGCTACCGGGTTTTCGCCGGCGAAATGGGTGCCAATCTGCCGAGCCGGATACCGGGCGTCGATCACGATATCTATGACCCGCATTGCCGGCACCTGGTGGTGCGCGATACGGAGAGCGGCGAAGTGGTCGGCACCTACCGCATCCTGCCGCCGGAAAACGCCCGCCAGATCGGCTACTACTCGGAAAATGAATTCGACCTGACCCGCCTGCAGCACCTGCGTTCGCGGCTGGTCGAAATCGGCCGCTCCTGCGTCCATCCGGACTACCGTACCGGCGCGACGATTACCCTGCTCTGGTCCGGACTCGCCCAGTACATGAGCGAACAGGGATACGACTATCTGATGGGTTGTGCCTCGATCAGCATGGCCGATGGCGGACACGCGGCGGCCAGCTTGTATAATCGCCTCGCTGCCGACCACCTGGGGCCGCAGGAATACCGTGTTTTCCCGCGCTGTCCCCTGCCGCTGGCGGCACTGCAGCAGGACCGGCCGGCGGCAACACCGCCGCTGATCAAGGGTTATTTGCGGGCGGGCGCGTGGATTTGCGGCGAACCGGCGTGGGATCCCGATTTCAATACCGCCGACTTGCCCATCCTGATGCCGATGGCCAAGGTTGCAAGCCGTTACGCCAAGCACTATCTGGGGCAAGCAGACTGAACGAAACCAATTTTCCGATCCGTGCCTTCCGGTTGTTTCGCCTGTCGCTGCTGGTGGTCAGCGGGGCGCTGGTGGCGCTCGGCATATTTCCGCTGTGCAGCGACGCGGCCCGCCTGCGCCTGAAGGCCAGCTGGTCGGCCGCGCTGCTCGATACCCTCGGGATCAAGGTCGAGGCCGACCTGACCCATGTCGTGCCCGGCGCATTGCTGGTCGCCAACCACATTTCCTGGATCGACATCTATGTGATCAACGCCGTGCTGCCGGCGGCGTTCGTTTCCAAGGAAGAGGTCCGGCGCTGGCCGCTGATCGGCTGGCTTGCGGCGAAGAACGACACGGTCTTCCTGCGCCGCGGCAGCCGGGGGCATGCGCGGATCATCAACGGGCAGGTCGCCGCGCTTCTGGCGTGCGGCAAGCATGTCGCGGTTTTTCCCGAGGGCACGACGACCGACGGCCAGGCCCTGCTGCATTTTCATGCGGCGTTGATTCAACCGGCGCTGGCCGCCGGGCGCCCGGTGCTGCCGGTGGGGATTTCCTACTGGGAACCGAACGGGCAGCGCAGCCTGGCGCCGCGCTACGATGGCGAGATTTCGCTTGGCCAATGCACACGTGCAATTCTCGGACGCAAACGACTGATTGCGCGGCTGGTGACGACGCCGCTGCGTGGCCTGAATGGCGAGGATCGGCGACAGGTCGCAGCCGAAGCGCGGGAAGCTATCGCTTTAGCGGCCGGGCTTCCGCTGGCGAGCAATCGACCTGGAACACCCGTCGATCTTCCAGACGCAATGCCGTCAGGTGAGCTCCCCACAGGCAGCCGGAATCCAGCGCCAGCAGATTTGGCCTGATCTGCAGGCCGAGCGCCGACCAGTGGCCGGTGACCAGCACGCTGTCGGCGCTCCTGCGGTTCGGTACCTCGAACCACGGCAGATGGCCGGCCGGGGCCTTGGCCAGCTCCCCTTTGGTCTTCAATTCCATGATGCCGTTGGCGGTACAGAAGCGCATTCGGGTCATCGCATTGACGATGACGCGCAGGCGCGCCCAGCCGGTCAGCTTGTCCGACCAGCGAGCCGGCTCGCTGCCCCACAGGTTCATGACGAAGTCGCGATAGTTGGGGCCTTGCAGTTCGGCCTCGACCTCGCGTGCCAGCTTGCGGGCGCGGGCGGCGGTCCATTGCGGCAGCAGGCCGGCATGGACCAGGCAGAATTCGCCCTCCGTGTGGCAGAGTGGCTGCCGGCGCAGCCAGCCCAGCAGTTCGGTGTAATCCGGCGCATCGAGGATGGGCTGGAGCGTGTCGTCCTTGCCACGAAACTTGGCGCCACCCTCGGCGACCATCAGCAGATACAGGTCGTGGTTGCCGAGCACGGTCAACGCCGCCGGGCCGAAGGATTTGATCAGGCGAAGCGTTTCCAGCGATTGCGGCCCGCGATTGACGAGGTCGCCGACCAGCCACAACCGGTCATTGGCCGGGTCGAAGGCGCAGAGGTCGAGCAGGCGTTGCAGCGAGTCGTAACAGCCCTGAATGTCGCCGATCGCGTAGGTGGCCATTTACTCCACCGTGACGCTCTTGGCCAGATTTCTCGGCTTGTCCACATCGGTCCCCTTGACCAGTGCCGCGTGATAGGAGAGCAGTTGCAGCGGAATCACGTGCAGGATTGGTGACAGCTCGCCGTAGTGCTCGGGCAGGCGCAGGATATGGACGCCCTCCGATTCGGGAATTTCGGAATCCTTGTCGGCGAAGACGTAGAGTTCGCCACCGCGCGCCTGGACTTCCTTCAGATTGGACTTCAGCTTGTCGAGCAACTGGTCGTTGGGGGCGACCGAGATCACCGGCATGGCGGCATCGACCAGCGCCAGCGGGCCGTGCTTGAGTTCGCCGGCCGGGTAGGCTTCGGCGTGGATGTAGGAGATTTCCTTGAGCTTGAGCGCGCCTTCGAGGGCGATCGGGTAGTGCCGGCCGCGTCCGAGGAAGAGCGCATGGTGCTTGTCGGCGAAGCGCTTGGCCCAGGTTTCGATGGCGGATTCGAGGCCGAGCACCTTGTTGACTGCAACCGGCAGGTGGCGCAGCTGGTCGATGTAGGCGCTTTCGTCCTGAGCGCTCAGGCGTTGCCTGACCTTGGCCATGACCAGCGTCAACAGGAACAGCGCGGCGAGCTGGGTGGTGAAGGCCTTGGTCGAGGCGACGCCGATTTCCGGGCCGGCGCGGGTGATGAAGCGCAGCGCGCATTCGCGGACGATGGCGGATTCCGGCACGTTGCAGATGGCCAGGGTTTTGCTCTGGCCGAGCGACTTGGCATGGCGTAGCGCGGCCAGGGTGTCGGCGGTTTCGCCCGATTGCGAGATGGCGACGATCAGCTGCTTCGGGTTGGGCACCGAAGTACGGTAGCGGTACTCGCTGGCTATCTCGACATTGCAGGGAACGCCGGCGATGGCTTCGAGCCAGTAGCGGGCGGTGTAGCCGGAATGGCTGCTGGTGCCGCAGGCGAGAATCAGGATGGAATCGACATCGGCCAGCAACTGGCCGGCTTCGGCGCCGAAGATGCCGGGCTGGATGCTCTTGCTGCCACCGACGATTTCCAGGGTGTTGGCCAGCGCTTCTGGCTGCTCGAAGATTTCCTTCTGCATGTAGTGCCGGTAGTTGCCGAGTTCGACGGCGGCGGCGGAGAGTTGCGAGACATGCACCGGGCGGTCGACCGGGGTGCCGTCGAGACGGGTGATTTTGACGCCTGTTGCGGTCAACTCGGCAATATCGCCATTTTCCAGATAGACCATGTTACGGGTGACCTGGAGCAGCGCCGAGGCGTCGGAAGCGGCATAGTTGCCGCTGTCGGAAACGCCGAGCAACAGCGGCGAGCCTTCGCGGGCGACGACGACCTTGCCTGGCTGGCGGTGGTCGATGACGGCGATGGCGTAGGCGCCGACCAGACGGCGGCAGGCGATCTGCACAGCGGCGAAAAGGTCCGGTTCGCCCTTGAGCGTGGCTTCGATCAGGTGGGCGATGCTTTCGGTGTCGGTGTCGGAGGTGAAGACATAGCCCTGGGCAGTCAGTTCGCTGCGCAGGGTTTCGTAGTTCTCGATGATGCCGTTATGGACGACGGCGATCGAGCCGGAAACGTGCGGATGGGCATTGCGCTCGGAGGGCACGCCGTGGGTGGCCCAGCGGGTGTGGGCGATGCCGGTGACGGCCTGGGTGTTGGCCGAGGCAGCTTCTAGTTCGGCGACGCGACCGACCGAGCGGACGCGCTCGACACTGCCGCCGCTGATGACGGCCAGCCCGGCCGAGTCATAGCCCCGGTATTCGAGCTTCTTCAGCCCTTCGACGAGAACGGGAACGATGTTGTTGCCGGCTGCTGCCGCGACTATACCGCACATGGCTGCTCCTTAAACCTTGTAGTAATCGCGATACCAGGCGATGAAGCGGCTGACGCCTTCCTGGATGGGGGTGGCCGGGGCGAAACCGACCCAGTCGTCGAGCAGGGCGGTGTCGGCAAAGGTCGCCGGCACGTCGCCGTCCTGCAGCGGCAGCAGACGTCTTTCCGCCTTCATGCCGAGCGCGTTTTCGATGGCGCCGATGAAATCGAGCAGCGGCACCGGGTCGTTGTTGCCGATGTTGAAGACGCGATATGGGACGTTGCTGGTCGCCGGGTCGGCCTCTTCGGCAACGTAGCCGGGGTTGGCAGTCGCGGTACGGTCGAGGAGGCGGATGACGCCCTCGACGATGTCGTCGACGTAGGTGAAATCGCGCAGCATGTTGCCGTGGTTGAAGACGTCGATCGGCCGGCCTTCGAGGATGGCCTTGGTGAACAGGAAGAGCGCCATGTCCGGCCGGCCCCATGGGCCATAGACGGTGAAGAAGCGCAGGCCGGTGGTCGGCAGGCCGTAGAGGTGGCTATAGGTATGCGCCATCAGCTCGTTGGCCTTCTTGGTTGCAGCGTAGAGGCTGACCGGGTGGTCGACGCTGTCGTGCTCCGAGAAGGGCATCTTGGTGTTGCCGCCGTAGACGCTGGAACTGGAGGCATAGACTAGATGCCCCACCTTGCCGTGGCGGCAACCTTCGAGGATGTTGATGAAGCCGACCAGATTGCTGTCGACATAGGCGTGCGGGTTTTTCAGCGAGTAGCGAACGCCGGCCTGGGCGGCGAGATGGATCACCTTGTCGAATTTCTCGGCGGCGAAGAGCTGTTCCATGCCCGGACGGTCGGCGACATCCAGCTTGACGAAGCGGAAACCTGGGTGCCCGGTCAGGCGGGCCAACCGGCTCTCCTTGAGGCTGACTTCGTAATAGTCGTTCAGGTTGTCGAGGCCGACGACCTCGTCACCACGCGCCAGCAGGCGCAGCGAGGTGGTCATGCCGATAAAGCCGGCGGCGCCGGTGACGAGAATTTTCACGGGTCAGGCCTCTTGCAGGAAAGTCAGGATTTTACCGCAGCGCAGCATCGGAATTCTGGCGCTCCAGCATTTTGGAATATTTGATGAAGCTGTTGAAACAGCCGATGGAGATGTGGATCAGCCCCGGCAGGCCATCGCGGAAGCCCTGCCGGATGATGTAGAACTTGATGAAGCGGACCAGCGGGCTGAAGGCGATGCGCCCGACGCTAGCCCGTTTACCGGCCGCCAGCGCCATTTCGGCGGCCAGCGAGGTGTAGCGGTTCTGCTTGGCCAGATACGTGGCCAGTGATTCGGCCGAGTCGTGCAGCAGGTCGCCCGCCAATTCGCCGACACCGGATTTGGTCTCGACTTTTTCGTGTACCGCATCGTCCGACCAGCGCGCCTGGCGGCGGTCAAACAGACGCAGGCTCCAGTCCGGATAGCCCTCGCCGTGTTTCAGGTAGCGGCCAAGAAAGCGATTGCGGCGCGGGAAGCGGAATGCTGCGGTTGACGGGTTTTGCAGGGCATTTTCGATGGATGCCTGCAACTCGGGCGTCACCCGCTCGTCGGCATCGAGGCACAGCACCCAGTCATGGGCGGCGGCGTCGACGGCGAACTGTTTTTGCCGCCCGAAGCCCAGCCAGTCCTGCGCGATGACGCGCGCCCCGCAGCGTTCCGCCAGCACTTGCGTGCCATCCGTACTGCCGGAATCTACGACGACGATCTCGTCGGCAAAACGCACGCTACGCAGACAGGCTTCCAGCTGCGTGGCGGCATTGAGCGTGATGATTGCGACGGAGAGCGGCTGGCGCGGGGCGGGCATTTATAATTGCAGCTTCGAAAAGCCGTCATTTTATCTGCCGATGCGCATCCTGCTCGTGAAAACTTCCTCGCTCGGCGACGTAATCCACAACTTGCCTGTGGTCAGCGACATCCGGCGGAATTTCCCGGAGGCAGTGGTCGACTGGTGCGTGGAGGAGAATTTCGCGGCCATCCCGCGCCTGCATCCGGGGGTCGAGGACGTTATCCCGGTCGCAGTCCGACGCTGGCGCAAGGCGCTGTTCAAGGCGGCGACCTGGCAGGAAATCGCCACCTTCAAGGCGCAATTGCGGGGCAATGCCTACGATGCGGTCATCGATACGCAAGGCCTATTCAAGAGTGCCCTGATCGCCCGCCGGGCGCGCGGGCCGCTTTCCGGCTATGCCGCGGATTCGGCGCGCGAGCCGCTGGCCGCGCGTTTCTATGATCGCCGCTTCAGCGTGGCGACACGCGAACACGCGGTCGCACGCAACCGCCAACTGGCCGCCGCAGCCCTGGGCTACACCGTCGCCGGCGAGGCGGAATACGGTATCGAGGCGCCCGCCGTTTCCTTCGGCTGGCTGCCGGCGGGCCGGTATGTGGTTTTCCTGACGGCGACCAGCCGCGACGACAAACTCTGGCCGGAGGCGCACTGGACGCTTCTCGGCCAACAACTGCAGGCGCTTGGCCATGGCGTCGTGCTGCCTGCCGGCAACCCGGCAGAACGGGAACGGGCGGCCCGGCTGGCGGCGGCGATTCCCGGTGCCGTTGCCGCGCCGCCGCTGTCAATCACCGAACTGGCATCCCTGCTGGCCGGTGCACGGGCTGCCGTCGGTGTCGATACAGGCCTCAGCCATCTGGCGGCCGCGCTGCAGACGCCGACCGTTGCCTTGTACGTGGCGACCGACCCCGGCCTGACCGGTGTCGTCGGCAGCGGCTTTCACCGCAATCTCGGCGGCAAGGCGCAGGTGCCTACGCCGGCGGCGGTCATCGAAGCACTGCAGACGGTGCTTGCCTGATGGCGCGCCTGCTCTACAGTCTCGTCATCTACCTCGCCACGCCGCTGATCCTGTTGCGGCTGCTGTGGCGTGCCCGCAAGCAGCGGGAATACCTGCAGCATCTCGGCGAGCGCTGGGGCTTCTATCGCACGCCGGTGCCGCCGAAAACGATCTGGGTGCATGCCGTGTCGGTCGGCGAGACCCGCGCCGCAGAGCCGCTGATCGAGGCCTTGCAGGCCGCCTGGCCGCAGCACCGCATCCTGCTGACCGGCATGACGCCGACCGGCCGCGCGGCGGGGAGCGAAGTCTATGGCGGGCGGGTCACCCAGGCGTACCTGCCTTACGACTACCCTGCTGCGGTCGACCGCTTTTTCGGGCACTTTTCCCCGGATTTCGGGGTGCTGATGGAAACCGAAATCTGGCCCAATCTGCTGGCCGGCGCGCGGGCCCGCGGGATTCCCGTGATCCTCGCCAATGCCCGGCTTTCCGAGCGCTCGGCGCGCGGCTACGGCAAGCTGCCGGCGCTGGCGCGGCCGGCTTTCGCCGCCCTGTCCGCAGTGGCCGCCCAGACGCCCGGCGACGCTGCGAGAATAGCTGCTCTGGGGGCGGGCAGCGTCAGCGTCTGCGGCAATCTCAAGTTCGACGTGACGCCGGCGCCCGAGAAAATACAGCTCGGTCGCTCCTGGCGGGAAGCATTCGGCCAGCGCCCGGTCTGGCTTGCCGCCAGCACCCGCGAGGGTGAGGAAGAACTGGTTCTGGCGGCCTGGCGCGAGCTTGCCGCGCCTGAGGCGCTGCTGGTGCTGGTGCCGCGCCACCCGCAACGCTTCACAGAAGTGGCGGGCCTGCTGGCGCGGGAAAAGATTTCATTCATACGCCGCAGTGATGGTTTGCCGTACCAGGAAGCCTCGGTCTGGCTGGGCGACAGCATGGGCGAAATGGCCGCCTACTACACGCTGGCGGATATCGCCTTCATCGGCGGCAGCCTGCTGCCGCTCGGCGGACAGAACCTGATCGAGGCCGCCGCCTGCGGCTGTCCGGTAGTGGTTGGCCCGCACACCTTCAATTTCCTGCAGGCGACCGCCGATGCCATCGCCGCTGGCGCTGCTCGGCGGGTGGACGATGCGCATGCTTTGGCCGCGGTCATCGGCAAGGCCTTCGGCGACAAGGGGGAACTGGGAGAAATGCGGGCAGCTGCCGCACGCTTCGCGGCAGCACATCGTGGCGCTACCGCCAGGACCGTGGCCCTGATCCGCTCGGCGATTACTGGGTCGCGGTAGCGGCCGGGTCGAGCAATGCGTTGGCCGCTGCCACGTCGTCCTCGCTCAGCGTGCCGACGGCCGCTTTCAGCCGGAGTTGCGACATCAGCGTATCGAGGACCGCCTTGGCCAGGTCGCGACGGGTGACGTAGACCTGGTTGTCGGCGTTAAGGACGTCGATGTTGATCCGAACGCCCACTTCGAAGCCCAGGCGGTTGGATTCCAGCGAGGATTGCGACGAGATCAGCGCAGCCTTCAGGGCGCGCACCTGCGCCAGGCCGTTGACGGCGCCGAGATAGCTCTGGCGCGCCAATAGGGCCGAATTCCGGCGGGTCTGTTCGAGGGTGGATTCGGCTGCCGCACGGTTCGCACTCGCTTCGCTCTGGCGCGAAACGACTAGGCCACCCTGGAAGATGGGCACATTGAGCTGAACGCCGATGTTCTGGAAATCGGTCTCAAGCTGGCCACCGACGTTCGACGCGAAGGCCGTCGATTTTCCCAGGTTGGCTACCAGATCGACCGTCGGGTAATGGCCAGCACGCTGCCGCTCGACTTCGCGGGTGGCGATTTCCAATGTCGCCGTCTGGAGCTGGACGTTGATGTTGTCCTTTTCGGCCGCCGCCGCCCATTGCTTCATGTCGGCCGGTTGTGGCTGCGGTATTTCCGCATTGCGGCGGAACGGCGCCAACGGACCCGGCTCCCTGCCGATGATCGCCTGCAGCGTCCGCTCCCTGACCTCGAGATCGCTTTCGGCGGCAATTTCTTGTGCCGTGGCCAAGTCGAAACGCGCCTGCGCTTCCTGGGCGTCGACGATGGTCGAGGTGCCGACCTCGAAATTGCGTTTGGCCGATTCGAGTTGCTGCTCGATGGAAAGCTTGTTGGCGCGCACCGCCTTCAGGTTTTCATTGGCGTAGAGCACGTCGAAATAGGCCTGGGCAACGCGCAGAATCAGATCCTGCCCGGCCTGGACGAAATTGGCTTCGGCTTGGGCCACCTGGAATTTCGACTGGTCGTAGGCGACCCAGTTCTGCCAGCGGAACAGCGGCTGGCTCAGCGTGACCGTGTAACCGTTGCTGTTGAAGCGCGGATTGGCGTTTACGGTTGGCGGAAGGGAGCCATTGCGCAAATACAGGTCGTTCTCGTTCCAGAGGGAGTTGGCGTTTGCCGATAGTGTCGGCAGCAGGCCGGCGCGTGCCTGCGGCGTTTTCTCGCGTCCGGCATCGAGCGTGCTGCGGGCTGCCGCATAGGCGGCGTCATTGTCCCGCGCTTCGCGGTAAATCTGCATCAGGTCGGCCGCCCACAGCGGGGAGACCAGCAAGGGTGCGGCAAGCAGCGAGAAGAGTTTTTTCATGGTGTTCAGTAGCGTGGCAGCTTCGGGTCGACTTCGTTGGCCCAGGCGTCGACCCCGCCCATCAGGTTGTACAGGGTCGAAAAGCCTTGGCGTTCGAGAAACATGGCAGCCTGCATGCTGCGTCCGCCATGATGACATATGGCAACGATGTCGTCATCGGGATTCAGTTCGGCCAGGCGCTGCGGAATCAGGTGCATGGGAATGTGTTGCGAACCGGGCAGGCTGCACAGCGCGAATTCCCATGGTTCGCGAACATCCAGCAGGACCGGTTTCTTGCGGCTGTCGTCGGACAGCCAGTCGGCCAGTTGGCGGGCGCGAATCTGCTGCATCAGAACGAGAAGACCGGCTTTGCTTCGCCGCCGTCGAGTGCCGGAACGACGGTCTCGAACAGGTTGACGGTGTTATAGACACCCTCGGCGCTGCAGGTGACCAGTTGCGCTTCCATGACCGGCGCCGTGCCGACGATGGCGGCGAGGCGGCCGCCGACGCGCAGTTGCTTGAGCAGCGCTGCCGGCAGCACGGGCAACGAACCGGAAACGACGATTGCATCGTAGGGCGCGCGCTGCGACCAGCCATTGGCGCCGTCGCCGACTTCCAGCGTGACATTGGTGATTCCGGCGCGTTCGAGGTTCTGGCGGGCGAAATCGGCCAGTTCCCGGCGCGATTCGATGGTGACTACGTGCTCGGCGCGGGCGGCCAGCAGGGCGGCCATGTAGCCGCTGCCGGTGCCGATTTCCAGGACCTTGTCGGTCTTCTTGATCCCCAGCTCCTGCAGCAGGCGGGCCTCGACGCGCGGTGCCAGCATGACCTGGCCGCTGCCGATGGGGATTTCCATATCGGCGAAGGCCAGGTTGTGGTAGGCGGCCGGCACGAAATCTTCGCGCTTGACGACGAAAAGCAGGTCGAGAACCTGCGGATCCAGCACTTCCCATGGGCGGATCTGCTGTTCGATCATGTTGAAGCGTGCTTGCTCAATGTTCATTTGGGTCTCCGCAGGCTAAATATTAGCACGGGCTAATATATTCGTTCCGACAAAACGAAATTATACCCGACTCCTCTGCAAGCCCTGACGCAGCAGATCCATGTGAATCGCCAGGTACTGCGCCGGGTCGGACTGCCGGCTTTGACATGTGGCCATCGAGAAGCGCCAGATCAGCAGCATCAGGATCGGTGCGATGATGACGTCGATGCAGGTTTCGACCTCCATGCGGCGAAACTCGCCACTGGCCATGCCGCGTTCGAGGGCGATGCCCACCAGCGCGCGGCCGCGCCGGATCACGTTCTCGTAATAGAACTGGGCGACCTCCGGGAAATTGCGCGCTTCGGCCACCATCAGCTTGGGTATTCCGGCGAAATCGGTATCGCCGATCCGCGCCCACCAGTTTGTCAGCAGGCGCTCCAGCAGGTCGAAGGCACTGCCCGCATGGGTGGCGGCGATGGCTTCGTTTTCGGCGACCACCGGCAGCATGCCCTCCTGGATCACTGCCTTGAACAGGGCTTCCTTGCTGTCGAAATAGAGGTAGAGTGTGCCCTTCGATACACCGGCGCGGAGCGCGACCTCTTCCAGCCGGGTGGCGGCGAAGCCTTTTTCGACGAACAGGCCGAGCGCGGCGGCGGTCAGTTCGGACGGGCGAGCTTCCTTGCGGCGCTTGCGGAGTGGGGATTCGCTGACCATAGGTAATTTAATGACTTTTCGGTCATTAAATTACCACCGGGAATCAGGCGCGGTCAACGACCCCCGGGGCGGTGGTCATCGGCTAGCGGAATCCACTCTCCCCGGCGGGGTGACTGCGCCGCCTTGCCTTTTTCCTGTCTTTCCAGTAACTTGCAGTCACTCGTTAGGGGTGCCCGGCAACGCTTGGGCTGAGAAAAACCCTTCGAACCTGACCGGGTCATGCCGTCGTAGGGAAACGAATTCCACTGTTGTGGAACCAGATCGCTCCTTGCCCGTCTCACCCCGCTGATACACGCTAGGAGCACCCATGAACGCCAAAGAACAATTCCTCGCCGCCAACGCCCACGTCGACGAGGCTGCAGTGCAGCCGCTGCCCAATTCCCGCAAGATTTACGTCGAGGGTTCGCGCCCGGACATCCGCGTGCCGATGCGCGAAGTGGCGCAGGCCGACACGCCGACCGCCTTCGGTGGCGAGCAGAACCCGCCGATCTACGTTTACGACTGCTCCGGCCCCTATTCCGACCCGGCGGCGAAGATCGACATTCGCAGCGGCCTGCCGGCCCTGCGGGCGAAATGGATCGCCGAGCGCAACGACACCGAGGAACTGTCCGGCCTGACCTCTGACTTCGGTCGTGCCCGCGCCGCCGATCCCGCGCTCGACGAACTGCGCTTCCCCGGCCTGCACCGCAAGCCCTTGCGCGCAAAGGCCAGCCGGAACGTCAGCCAGATGCACTACGCCCGCCAGGGCATCATCACCCCGGAGATGGAATTCGTCGCCATCCGCGAGAACAACAATCGCCGCGCCTACATCGAGAACCTGAAGACTTCAGGCCCGATGGGCAACAAGCTGGCCGAACTGCTCGGCCGCCAGCACAAGGGCCAGAACTTCGGCGCCAGCCTGCCGGAAGAGATCACCCCGGAATTCGTCCGTGACGAGATCGCCCGTGGCCGCGCCATCATCCCCAACAACATCAACCACCCGGAATCCGAGCCGATGATCATCGGCCGCAATTTCCTCGTCAAGATCAACGCCAACATCGGCAACTCGGCGCTCGGCTCATCGATTCAGGAAGAAGTCGAGAAGATGACCTGGTCGATCCGCTGGGGCGGCGATACCGTAATGGATCTGTCCACCGGCAAGAACATCCACGAAACCCGCGAATGGATCATCCGCAATTCGCCGGTGCCGATCGGCACCGTGCCGATCTACCAGGCGCTGGAAAAGGTCAACGGCAAGGCCGAGGACCTGACCTGGGAAATCTTCCGCGACACGCTGATCGAACAGGCCGAACAGGGCGTCGACTACTTCACCATCCACGCCGGCGTGCTGCTCCGCTACGTGCCGCTGACCGCCAAGCGGATGACCGGCATCGTCAGCCGCGGCGGCTCGATCATGGCCAAATGGTGTCTCGCGCATCACAAGGAAAGCTTCCTCTACACGCATTTCGAGGAAATCTGCGAAATCATGAAGGCCTACGACGTCGCCTTCTCGCTCGGCGACGGCCTGCGTCCCGGCTCGATCTACGACGCCAACGACGAAGCCCAGCTTGGCGAGCTCAAGACCCTCGGCGAACTGACCCAGATCGCCTGGAAGCACGACGTGCAGGTCATGATCGAAGGCCCCGGCCATGTGCCGATGCACCTGATCAAGGAGAACATGGATCTGCAGCTCGAATACTGCGACGAAGCCCCGTTCTACACCCTCGGCCCGCTGACCACCGACATCGCACCGGGCTACGACCACATCACTAGCGGCATCGGCGCCGCCATGATCGGTTGGTACGGCACGGCCATGCTCTGCTACGTCACGCCGAAGGAACACCTCGGCTTGCCCGACAAGGATGACGTCAAGGAAGGCATCATCACCTACAAGCTGGCCGCCCATGCCGCCGACCTCGCCAAGGGCCACCCCGGCGCGCAGATCCGCGACAACGCGCTGTCCAAGGCGCGTTTCGAATTCCGCTGGGACGACCAGTTCAACCTCGGCCTCGACCCGGACAAGGCGCGCGAATTCCACGACGAAACCCTGCCCAAGGAATCCGCCAAGGTCGCCCACTTCTGCTCGATGTGCGGCCCGCACTTCTGCTCGATGAAGATCACCCAGGACGTCCGCGACTTCGCGGCGCAGCAGGGGCTGGACGAGGATGCAGCGCTGGAGAAGGGCATGGAGACCAAGGCCGTCGAGTTCGTCAAGGCGGGAGCCGAGGTGTACAGCAAGGTCTGAGTCAGCTCACGACGTTCGCGGCAAAGGAAAGGCGGCTGTTTCAGCCGCCTTTCTGCTTTTTTCCGACGGTTGTGGTCGACCACGAAAATAGACCGATTTTCAGCCGCGATCGACGGCCTTTTCCGTAACGGCCGGTTACCCGATTTACCTTCATTTACATATGGCTAACCGCGCTTTACCCGCCACCGGGAGAGTATTCGTCCTGTCGCTCGTCCCGGTCGGGGCGGGCAATCCGATTGAAAGGAAAAGGACATGAAGACTGTTTCTCACGGCAACATCAAGCGTTTTCTCGCGGCGGCCGGCATCGCGCTGGCCGTTCCGTTGACGGCGGCAGCGTTTCAAGGTGGGCACGGTGGCCATCATGGTTGCGGCGACTTTGCTGCGCATGGCGGGCCGGGCATGGGCGGCGGGATGATGCCGCCGCATCTGCGCGGGCTGAACCTGACCGAGGCACAGCGCGACAAGGTTTTCGAGATCATGCATGCTCAGGCGCCGGTGATGCGCGAAAAAGGCAAGGCGGTATTCAAGGCGGAGGCCGATCTGCGCGCGCTGACCGCATCGCTTGATTACAGCGATGCCAAGGCCCGTTCGCTGGCCGACGCCGCGGCGAAGGCGATGGCGGAAATGACGCTGGCGCGGGCGAAGGCCGAGCGCCAGGTGTTCGAGGTGCTGACGCCGGAACAGCGCAAGCAGCTGGCCGAGATGAAGCCCTCCGACGAGCCACGGCGCGGCCGCGGTGACGGGCCGCGCGGCATGGGCGGCGATGGCCGCATGCCGCCGCCGGCACGCTGAACTGCGGCGCAGCGCAGCGCAACGAAATCTCCTCTTCCGGGGCCATCACCAGGCCCCGGCTTTTTCTCATTCCGCCGGCTTGGCTATGATCGCCGCGTCAATACGAACTGGTGAAACGATGACTACCCCTGCCCGTATCCTGCTGGTGGACGACGATGTCGAACTGGCCGGCATGTTGCGTGAATATCTGGTCCGTGACGGCTTCGAGGTGCTGGCCGTGCCGGATGGTGAATCGGGCGTCGCCGAAGCGCTGTCCGGCCACTTTTCGCTGGTCGTGCTCGACGTGATGATGCCGGGCATCGGCGGCATCGAGGCCCTGCGCCGGATTCGTGCGGCCAGCACGGTGCCGGTATTGATGCTGACGGCGAAAGGCGACGATCTCGACCGCATCCTCGGCCTCGAACTGGGTGCCGACGACTATGTGCCCAAGCCCTGCCTGCCGCGCGAACTGGCGGCCCGCCTGCGCGCCATCCTGCGCCGCAGCCAGCAGGGGGTGGAGCTGACCGGGCAGGTGCCGCTGGTGGTCGGGCCGCTGAAGGTGATGCCGGCGCAACGGCGGGTCGAATGGAACGATACACCGGTGGAGCTGACGAGCACCGAGTTCAATCTGCTGGAGGCGCTGGCGCGCAACGCCGGGCGCCCGGTGAGCAAGGCCGAGTTGTCTGAGCAGGCGCTTGGCCGGCCACTGGTGCGTTTCGACCGCAGCATCGACGTGCACCTGTCGAGCATCCGCCACAAGCTGGGGCAGCTGCCCGGCGGCCGCTCGTGCATCCAGACGGTCTATCGCCAGGGCTACCAGCTGATCCGGGAATGACATGGGCCGTCTTTTCTGGAAATTCTTCCTCTTCATCTGGCTGGCGCAAATGGCAGGCATCATCGGCGTCGGCACCTATTTCTGGTACGAGCGCCATCAGGCCGAGCCGCCCGTGGCCGAAACGCCGCCATTTGCCAGCCACCAGCGGGGCGACCAGCGTCCGCCGCCACCGCACCTGCGCCCGCATCGCCCGCGCCTGCCGATGGTGCCGATGCTCAGCGCGCTGATCGTCAGTCTGGTCAGCGCCTTTGCGCTGGCCTGGTATTTCGCCAAGCCGATCCGCCAGCTGCGGCGCGCCTTCGATGCCGCCGCGGGCGGCGACCTTGCCATGCGCATCGGCGCCGGCATGGGCGGCCGGCGCGACGAGCTCGCCGATCTCGGGCGCGATTTCGATCACATGAGCGACCGTCTCGGGCATCTGGTCGATAGCCAGAAACGCCTGCTGCACGATGTTTCGCACGAGATGCGCTCGCCGCTGGCGCGCCTGCAGGCGGCCATCGGTCTGGCGCGTCAGCAGCCCGAACGGTTCGAGGAAACCCTGGAGCGCATCGAGCGCGAAGGGTTGCGGCTGGACAGCCTGGTCGACGAACTGCTGACCTTGTCCCGTCTCGAAGCAGGGGTGGCGGGCGTGACGGAACCGGTGGACATGCAGGAGTTGCTGGAGGGCATCGTCGAGGATGCGCGTTTCGAAGGCGCGGCGCGGCAGGTGGGCGTCGAGTTGTCAGCCACTGCCTTGCCCGCGGTGCGGGCCAATCCCGAGTTGCTGCAGCGGGCCATCGAAAACATCGTGCGCAACGCGCTGCATCATTCCCCGCCGGGCGGCGAGGTGCGTATCGTGGCTGGAATGACGGAGGGACGACTGCAGGTGTCGGTCCGCGATCAGGGGCCGGGCGTGCCGGCCGATGCGCTGGACAAGATTTTCCTGCCGTTCTACCGCGGCACTGGCCAGGCATCGGGGAATGGCTACGGTCTCGGGCTGGCGATTGCCGAGCGGGTGATTGCTGCGGTCGACGGGCGAATTCGGGCAAAAAACGGCGAATCCGGTGGCCTTGTCGTTGATATCGAGCTGCCTGCATGAAATTCCGCGCGGCTGGTGGGGCCACGCTGCCTGATGCAAGCGTCGCGGGGCGAGGTGTTTGTGGGTCATATGGGCTATAATCAAGGCTCAGATGATCCGCAAAGGAGCTTGCTCATGGCGAAGACACCTCTTGGCCGCACGCAAACCGGCACGCAGAACGTAGCCGACCCGGCGTCTCTGGGGGTCGAGCAGGCGCAGGCGGAATACGCTGTCGCGGCTGGCCGAATGCCGGCGTCGATCGTTCCCCAGGGCGCCGCTGGCGCATGGTTGCTTTATCGGGACCGCTTTCTCAATAGTTCGGCCCAGGCGCAGATCAGCGAGATTCGCAAGGGCGCCCCGGCCAGCAACCTGATCGGCGTCGCCGAGGCCATGCGCGTTCCGCGCGAGCGGGTCTATCACCTGATCGGGCTCTCGTCGTCGACGGCCAAGCGCAAGCTGGCGAGGGACGAAGCGCTCGACCCGCTGATGACCGAACGCCTGACCCGCCTCGGCGCCATCGAAAAGCTGGCCGAGGAGACCTTCGGCGATGCGGAACTGGCCAGCGAATGGCTGCAGACCAGCAACCTCGGCCTGGGCAATGAGACGCCGCTATCGATGCTCGATACAGAAATCGGCTGCCGGGAAGTCTCGCGGGTACTGAATGCGATTGCCTACGGCGGCGCCGCCTGATGCGCGCCTGGCGCATCGCCAAGGCGAGGTATGCCCTTGACCGGAGCGGCGCCGGCGGGCTGGCAGATGGCGGGCGCTGGCATGCGCGCGGCACGCCGGTGATCTACGCCGGCCTGAGTGTGGAAATCTGTGCCATGGAAAAGCTCGTCCATACCGGCGCCATCCTGCCGGCGGACCTGCAGCTGGTTTCGCTGACCTTGCCGGACGATGCCGCGCTTTATGAATCGGTGAATACCGGGGTGCTGCCCGGCTGGGAGGTGACGCCGCCCGGCCCGGTTTCCATCGAGTTTGGTACGGATTTTTTGCGCTCGGGGCGGGCGCTTGGGCTGATCGTCCCTTCGGCAATCGTGCCGGAGGCACGCAATCTGATCGTCAATCCCTTGCAGCCTCGTTTTGCCGAAGCTCAACTTGCGGTGGAGCGCCCCTTCGTGTTCGACCGGCGACTGCGGCCCGGTCTTGAACGCTGAACGGCCGCCGGCGATGGAATGTCGTCCGGGCTGCGGCGCCTGCTGTATCGCACCATCGATCAGTTCCCTGAACAAGCCTGCCGGCCTGCCCTGCCGGCATCTCGATCTGCAGCTGCGCTGCACGATCTTCGGCCGCCCGGAGCGACCGGCGTGCTGCTCCGGGCTGCAGCCTGCGGTGGATATGTGCGGGGAATCCCGTGAGCATGCGCTGCACTGGCTTGCCGAACTTGAAGCGCTGACGCACCCGGGATAGTAGAATGCGGCCTCCCAACATTGGCCGTACCCCATGGACCCGATCCTTCTGCTCAAAGCCCTCATTCTCGGTATCGTCGAGGGGTTGACCGAATTCCTGCCGGTTTCCTCGACCGGCCACCTGATCATCGTCGGCAGTCTGCTCGACTACACCGACGAGCAAAGCAAGGTGTTCAAGATCGTCATCCAGCTCGGCGCCATCCTCGCCGTGTGCTGGGATTTCCGCGAAAGAATCGGCAAGGCACTTGGCGGGCTGGCCAGCGATCCGGTGCAGCAGCGCTTCGCCGGGCTGCTCGTTGTCGGCTTCCTGCCGGCCGCAGTGCTCGGCGTGTTGTTCCACAGCGCCATTAAAAATTATCTGTTCAATCCCCTGACCGTGGCCGGCGCCCTGATCGGCGGCGGCCTGCTGATCCTTTATATCGAACGCAAGGCCTATCATCCGCGCGTCGGCAGTATCGATGAAATGCGCTGGCCGGATGCCCTGAAGGTCGGTTTCGCCCAGTCGGTGGCGATGTTTCCTGGCGTTTCGCGCTCAGGCGCAACCATTATGGGCGGCTTGATCTTCGGACTGTCGCGCAAGACGGCAACCGAATTTTCCTTTTTTCTCGCCATTCCGACGATGTTCGCAGCGACCGTCTATGACGTGGCGAAAAACTGGAAGCTGCTGCACATTGCCGATCTGCCGGTGTTCGCCGTCGGTTTCGTTGCCTCCTTCATTGCTGCCATGCTGACTGTCAAGGCGTTGTTGCGCTATGTTTCGAGCCACGACTTCACGATTTTCGCCTGGTACCGCATCGTTTTTGGAATCCTTGTGTTGTTGACCGCACAGTTCGGCTGGGTCCAGTGGGCGGCGAGTTGATCGTTTATCTGCATGGCTTCTGCTCGTCGCCGGCTTCGTGGAAATCGAGGTTGCTGGCCGACCATATGGCTGCTCGGGGGCTGGCCGGGAGCTTTGTCTGCCCACAGCTTTCGCCGGTGCCGGATGAGGCCGTCGCCAGCGTCAGCCGCCTGATCGAATCAGCCAAAGGGGCAGTCACCCTGGTCGGCAGCTCGCTGGGTGGACACTACGCCAATCATCTCGCCGAAAAACATGATCTGCAGGCGGTCCTGATCAACCCGGCTGCGGTCGACCGGCTGAATCCGGCCAAATTCGTCGGCGAGCACGCGAATTTTCACAACGGGGAACGCTTCGTCTTCACCGAAGCCCATGCCGCGCAGCTTCAGGCGCAGGTCAGCCTGCCGACGCCCGAACGTTACTGGCTCCTGGTCGAAGAAGGTGACGAAGTGCTCGACTGGCGACAGGCGGCGGATTTCTACGCGGGCTGCCGGCAAACGGTGCTGCCGGGCGGCGACCACAGCTTCACCAGGTTTCCCGACTTCATGCCGCAAATCCTTGAATTCGCTGGGTTATAATCCGTCGATGAATGTATTGTTCGAAGAAGATGGCGGCTTCAAGGCCGGCAGCGTCATGGCCGACAACGACACTTCGTTGCAGGTCGAAATGCCCACCGGCAAGCGGAGCAAGATCAAGGCTGCGACGGTGCTGTTGCGTTTTGAAAAGCCCTCGGCCGTTGCCTTGCTGGAACAGGCGACGCCGCTGGCCGAAGGGATCGAAGCGGATTTCCTGTGGGAGTGCGTCAACGATGGCGAATTTTCGTTTCTTGATTTTGCCCGTGATTACTACGGACACGACCCCGCGCCGATCGATGCGACGGCGGTGCTGCTTGCCCTGCACGCCGCGCCCGTCTATTTTCACCGCAAAGGCAAGGGCCGCTTCCGCAAGGCGCCTCCCGACATTCTCGCAGCTGCTCTGGCCAGTCTTGAAAAAAAGCGTCAGCAAGCGCTGGCGATCGAAGGCTGGATCGGCGAACTGAAGGAATTCCGTCTGCCGCCGGAAATCGGCGTGCTGACCGATGCCCTGCTCTACGCGCCGGACCGCAACAAGCCGGAAACCAAGGCCTTCGAAACGGCCTGCGCCGAAACCGGTCTGACGGCAGCGCAGTTGCTGTTCAAGTGCGGTGCCATCAAGTCGCCCTATTTCCTGCATTACCGCCGCTTCCTGCACGAACAGTTTCCGAAAGGCACCGGCTTCCCGGCGCTCGACGCGCCGAAGCTGCCGAGTGATCTGCCGCGCGCCGATGTGCGCGCCTTTTCGATCGACGACGCCAATACCACCGAGATCGACGATGCGCTGTCTGTCGTCAAACTGCCCGGCATCGGTTCGCGCATCGGCATCCACATCGCCGCACCCGGTCTGGCCATCGAGCACGGTTCGCCGCTCGACGGTGTCGCCCGCGCCCGGCTGTCCACGGTCTACATGCCCGGCAACAAGATCACCATGCTGCCTGATGCGGTGGTCCAGAACTACACGCTGGCCGGCGGCGTCGATTGCCCGGCGGTGTCGCTCTACCTGACGGTCAACGAGTCGCTCGAAATCCTCAGCCACGAATCGCGCCTGGAAATGGTGCACATCGCCGCCAACCTGCGCCACCATGAAGTCGAGCCATGGTTCAACGCCGAAACCATCGCCGGACCGCTGCCCGACGAGCCGTTCAGGGACGAACTGGTCCACCTCTGGCATTTTGCCAACGCCTGCGAAGGCCGCCGCGGCAAGCCGTCGGCGATGCAGGGCATCAACGACTACAACTTCGAGATCGTCGGCGATCTGGCCGATCCGGAAGCGTGTACCGTCGGGATTTCCGAGCGCAAGCGCGGCAGCCCGCTCGACAAGCTGGTCGCCGAATTGATGATCGTCGCCAACTCGACCTGGGGCGGCCTGCTCGCCGAGAAGAACGTCGCCTGCCTGTACCGCGCCCAGACCCAGGGCAAGGTCCGCATGACGACCTCGCCGCTGCCGCATGAAGGCCTCGGCGTGCCGCAATATGCCTGGATGACCTCGCCGCTGCGCCGCTACTGCGATCTGGTCAATCAATGGCAGCTGATTGCCTGTCTGAAGGGCGAAACACCGGCTTTCGCGCAGAAATCGGCAGAATTGTTCGGTGCGATGCGCGATTTCGAGGTCACTTACGCGGCCTACGCCGATTTCCAGCGCCAGATGGAGCGCTACTGGTGCCTGCGCTGGCTGCAGCAGCATGACGTTGCGGAAATCGAAGCGACCGTGCGCCGTGAGCAGTCAGTCAAGCTCGATCATTTGCCACTGTTGTTGCGTGTGCCTTCGATTCCTGCCGATCTCGGACCGGGCAAGCGGCTGCGTCTGGCAATCGAGTCGATCGATCTGCTTGGTCCGGAAGTCAGTTGCCGCTATCTTTCCGTCCTGGATGAAGTTATACCCGAAGAGGCGGTCGAGGAGGAAGAAGAGCAGTGAGCGTCGCAGCCTTGTCCTGGCAACCCGTGCTGGCGGATAACCGCCGCCTGTGGCTGGCGATCGCCATCTCGCTGGCCGTTCACGGTTTGCTGATGACGCTGCATTTCAGCTTTCCCGATGCCTCCAAAGCCATGCGCGAGAAGGCGCTGGACATCATTCTGGTCAATGCCAAGTCGGCAAAAAAGCCGACCCACGCGCAGGCGCTGGCGCAGGCCAATCTCGACGGCGGTGGCAACACCGATGAAAACCGGCGGCTCAAGACACCCTTGCCGCCGACGCCGCAGCAGACCTCGGGCACAGAAATCGAGCGCATGCAGCGCCGCATGCGCGAACTGGAAGTGGCTCAGCAAAAAATGCTGACCGAAGCCAAGACGGCGCGTGCCGTCGCGGCTGCCCGCAACGCGGCCGAGCAGCCGGTGCCCTCGCCCAGCGTCAGCGGCCTCGACCTCGCCGAGTCGGCGCGGGCGATGGCGCGTCTGGAAGGCGAAATCAGCAAGAGTATGGACGAGTACAACAAGCGTCCCCGCAAAAAAAATATCGGGGCGCGTACCGAGGAGTACCGCTTCGCGCAGTACATCGAGGACTGGCGCCAGAAGGTCGAGCGCATCGGTACCTTGAACTACCCCGAGGCCGCGCGCGGCAAATTGTACGGTTCGCTGGTGTTGACCGTGTCGATCAACCACGACGGTAGCCTCAACCGGGTCGATATCAACCGTTCCTCCGGCTACAAGGTGCTCGATGAAGCCGCTCGGCGAATTGTCCAAATGGCGTCACCTTACTCGCCATTTCCCCCGGAAATCCGGCGCGATACCGACATTCTCGAAATAACCCGGACCTGGTATTTCACCCAGGGCGACCAGCTCTCGGCAAAATGACCGATCGTTATTGCGTGCTGGGCAATCCGGTGGCCCATTCCCGTTCGCCGGCCATCCATGCGCAGTTTGCCGGCCAGTGCCGGCAGGATCTGGTCTACGAAGCCCTGCTGGCGCCGCTTGACGGCTTTGCCGAAACGGTGCGGCAGTTCGTCGCCGGCGGCGGCAAGGGTGCGAACGTCACCGTCCCGTTCAAGGAAGAAGCCTTCCGCCTCTGTACCAGGCGCAGCGCACGTGCCGAGCGCGCGGGGGCAGTCAATACGCTGGCCTTCGCCGGGGGCGAAATTCATGGTGACAATACCGACGGCGCCGGACTGGTGCGCGATATCGAGGCCAATCTTGGCTTTGTGCTGGCCGGGAAACGGGTGCTGCTGCTCGGCGCCGGTGGTGCTGCGCGTGGTGTGATCGCGCCCTTGCTGGCCTGCCGACCGCTGAGCCTGTTCATTGCCAACCGCAGTGCCGGCAAGGCGGAAGCGCTGGCCCGGCAGTTTTCGGACCTTGCTGCGGTCGACGCCGGGGATTTTGCCAAAACCGCAGGCCGGCAGTTCGACGCTGTCATCAACGCCACCTCGGCCAGCCTGGCCGGCGAAGCCTTGCCGCTGCCGGCCGGCATCTTCGCGGCGGACAGTCTTGCCTACGACATGATGTACGGCAAGGGTGAAACGCCGTTCCTGGCTTTGGCCCGTGCGCAAGGCGCGGCGCAATTGGCCGACGGCCTCGGGATGCTGGTCGAGCAGGCGGCCGAAGCCTTCCTGGTCTGGCGCGGCATGCGCCCGGACAGCGCGCCCGTTTTGGCGGCATTGCGCGAACAATTGAAGGCATGAGGCACTTGGGCCGCTGGCTCAAGTGGGCGCTGCTCGCCCTGATCGGACTCTTTCTCGCCTGGCAATTATGGCTGCTGGGCTGGGTGCTGCTATGGAAATGGGTCGATCCGGGGACGACGCGCTTCATGGAAATCCGCCTGGCCGAACTGCAGGTCAAGAATCCGGAGGCGCAGCTCAGGAAGCAGTGGGTTCCCTACGAACGGATTTCGCCGCATCTGAAGCGCGCCATCATCGCCTCGGAAGACGCCAAGTTCGTCGATCATGAAGGCTTCGACTGGGATGGTATCCAGAAGGCGATGGAAAAGAACCAGAAACGGGGGCGTACGGTTGCCGGTGGTTCGACCATCAGCCAGCAACTGGCGAAGAACCTGTTCCTGACACCGACCAAATCGTATTTCCGCAAGGCCGAGGAGGCCATCATCACGCTGATGCTGGAAAACCTGTGGAGCAAGCGGCGGATATTCGAGGTTTATCTGAACGTGATCGAATGGGGCAACGGCGTCTTCGGCGCCGAAGCGGCGGCGCGCCATTATTTCGGCGTCGGCGCTAATCAGCTGGGCCCGGAGCAGGCGGCGAAACTGGCCGGCATGGTGCCGAATCCGCGCTTTTACGACCACAATCGCAATGCGCCGGGGCTGGCGCGCAAGACGGCGATCATTTTGGCCCGCATGCCGTCCGCCGAAGTGCCCTGATTTTGTAAGAACCCCGACATTCGCCGGGTGCTAGAATGATGGCCCGTTTGCGGCACTGCACCATGAGCGAAGAAAACCAGATTTCCGACACCGAAGACTTGCAGGAGCGCCTCGCCGAGGTGCAGGTTCTGCTCGCGCGGCACAAGCTGGTCGAGGATCTGGTCCATCGCCAGGAAGGCCCGCGCCATGACCTGGTCGAGGACATCGTTCACAAGCAGCACCTGAATGAACTGCAGGCCAAGCTGGCGCCGATGCACCCGGCGGACATCGCCTATGTTCTCGAGGCGCTGCCGCTCGACGAGCGTCTGATCGCGTGGGATCTGGTCAAGGCCGAGCGCGAAGGCGAAATCCTGCTCGAAGTTTCGGATGCGGTGCGGGAAACGCTCATCGATTCGATGGAGCATACCGAGCTGTTGGCGGCAGCCGAGACGCTAGATGCCGACGAGTTGGCCGATCTTGTCCCCGATTTGCCGCAGGATGTCGTCGCCGACGTGTTCCAGTCGCTGTCGGTGGAGGAGCGCGAGCAGTTGCGCGCCGCGATGTCCTATCCCGAGGATTCGGTCGGCTCGATCATGGATTTCGAGATGGTCACCGTCCGCGAAGACGTGACGCTCGAAGTGGTGCTGCGCTACCTGCGCCGCTTCGACGAACTCCCCGACCATACCGACCAGCTTTTCGTCGTTGACCGCGAAGAACGCCTCAAGGGTGTCCTGCCGCTCAACATTTTACTGGTCAACGAGGTCGAGGTCGAAGTCGGCGCGTTGATGCAGACCGAGTTCGTCGAGCTCGAACCCGACGATCTGGCCGAGGAAGCGGCCAAGGCCTTCGAGCGTTACGACCTCGTCTCGGCACCGGTCGTAGACCCGGATGGCAAGCTGGTCGGCCGCGTGACCGTCAATGCGGTGGTGGATTTCATCCGCGAGGAAGCCGAGAGCGAGCAGCTGGCGCAGGCCGGTCTGCGCGAGGAGGAAGACATCTTCGCTTCGGTCTGGGATTCGGTGAAAAACCGCTGGGCCTGGCTGGCCATCAACCTGGTCACTGCCTTCGTCGCCTCGCGGGTGATCGGCGCCTTCGAGGACTCGATCGAAAAGCTGGTGGCGCTGGCGGCATTGATGCCGATCGTCGCCGGCATCGGCGGCAATTCGGGCAACCAGACGATCACCATGATCGTCCGTGCCATTGCCATGGGCCAGGTCCAGCCGGACGCGGCGCGCCGCCTGTTGCGCAAGGAACTCGGCGTTGCCACCATCAACGGCCTGATCTGGGGTGGCCTGCTCGGCCTCGCCGCCTGGTGGCTCTACGGTAGCTTCAAACTGGGCGTCGTGATGACCTCGGCGATGACGCTCAACCTGCTGCTCGCGGCCTCGGCTGGTGTCGGCATTCCGCTGCTGCGGCAGAAATTCGGCGCCGACCCGGCGGTCGGCGGTTCGGTGATGATCACCGCGCTGACCGACTCCGGCGGCTTCTTCATCTTTCTCGGGCTGGCGACGCTGTTCCTGATGTAGGGCGGCTGAAAAATCGCCGGTTTTTTGCGGTCGACCGCAACAGTCAGTGGGCGTCGGGTGTCAGCAGCTTGAGGCCGACGATGCCGGCGACGATCAGCCCGATGCTGACCAGCCGTGCGACTTCCCGCGACTCGCCGAAGAGGAATATGCCGAGAATGGCGGTGCCGACGGCACCGATGCCGGTCCACACGGCATAGGCCGTCCCCAGTGGCAGCACTTTAAGCGACCAACCGAGCAGCACGACGCTCGCTGTCATCGCCACCAGGGTACCGATACTCGGCCAAAGGCGGCTGAAACCTTCCGTGTACTTCAGGCCGACCGCCCAGCCAATCTCGCAGAGGCCGGCGATGAAGAGAATGAGCCAAGCGCTGGCGGCGCTCATTTCAGGCTTGCAAACCAGGCGTCGGCGGCGGCGATGGTCGCTGCAATATCGGCTTCGCTGTGCGCCGCCGAGACGAAGCCGGCCTCGAAGGCCGAGGGGGCGAAGTAGTGGCCGGCGTCGAGCATGGCGTGGAAGAAGCGGTTGAAGGCATCCTTGTCGCAGGCCAGCACTTCGTCGTAGGTGCCGGGGCACTTCTCGGCGAAGTAGAGGCCGAACATGCCACCGACGTTCTGTGCGGCGAAGGCGACATCATGTCTTCTGGCAGCTGCGACCAGGCCGTCGCACAGCGCCCTGGTCTTTGCGGTCAATGCCTCGTAGAAGCCCTTTTCCTGAATCAGCTTCAGCGTGGCGAGGCCAGCGGCTGTGGCGATGGGATTGCCGGACAGCGTCCCGGCCTGGTAAACCGGCCCGAGCGGGGCGATCTGTTCCATGATCTCGCGTTTTCCGCCAAAGGCGCCGAGCGGCATGCCGCCGCCGACCACCTTGCCGAAGGTCGACAGGTCGGGGGTGATGCCGAACAGGCCCTGCGCACTCTTGAGGCCGACACGGAAGCCGGTCATCACCTCGTCGAAAATCAGCACGGCGCCGTGCTTCGTGCACTGCTCGCGCATGGCCTTGAGGAACTCCGGCGTCGGGACGATCAGGTTCATGTTGCCGACGACCGGCTCGACGATCACGGCAGCGATCCTGTCGCCATGTTGCGCGAACGCGTCGGCAAGTTGCTGCGGATCGTTGTAGGCGAGCACCATCGTGTGCTGCGCCAGATCGGCCGGGACGCCGCTGGACGAGGGGTTGCCGAAGGTCAGCGCGCCCGAGCCGGCCTTGACCAGCAGGCTGTCGGAGTGGCCGTGGTAGCAGCCTTCGAACTTGATCAGCACGTCGCGGCCGGTGTAACCGCGGGCGAGGCGGATGGCGCTCATCGTCGCCTCGGTGCCGGAGGAGACGAGGCGGACCATGTCCATCGAGGGCACCAGCTCGCACAGCAGGTCGGCGATCTCGACTTCCTTCTCGGTCGGCGCGCCGAAGGACAGGCCATCGACGACGGCGGTCTGGACGGCGGCGATCACGTCGGGGTGGGCGTGGCCGAGGATCATCGGGCCCCACGAGCCGACGTAGTCGACATACCACTTGCCGTCGGCGTCCTGCACCTTCGGACCGGCGCCCTTCTGGAAGAAGCAGGGTGTGCCGCCGACAGAACGGAAGGCGCGGACCGGCGAATTGACGCCGCCGGGAATATGGCGCTGGGCGCGTTCGAACAGCTGCTGGTTGCGTGAGGTCATGGCGTGGCTCTCTCGAAAAGTCGTTGGTATTGGGCGGCGCGTGCCGCGATGTCGGGCGCGCCGAACAGGTCGGTAATGACGGCGAGCAGGTCGGCACCGGCGGCGAGCAGCGGCGGCGCGTTGTCGTATGTGATGCCGCCGATGGCGCACGTGGTGGTGGTCAACGTGATTTTTGCCCTGGTAAACAGGTCGACCGCAGCAGCCCGCGCTGCCGGCTTGGTCGGTGACGGATAGACCGCGCCGAAGGCAACGTAGTCGACGCCGGCCGCAGAAGCGGCCTGGGCGGCAGCATAGTCGGCGTAGCATGAGGCACCGAGGATGCGCTCCGGACCGAGCATGGCGCGGGCGGCGATTAGGTTGCCGTCTTCCACGCCGAGGTGTACGCCGTCGGCGCCGACCAGAAAGGTCAGGGCGAGGTCGTCGTTGATCAGCAGCGTGGCACCGAAGCGGCGGGTCAGTTCGCGCAGGGCGCGGGCGCGGGCGGCGCGCTCCGGCATGGCGCTCTGCTTGTCTCGGTATTGCACGAGGCGGCAGCCGCCGGCCAGCGCGGCGGCGACATCGGCGAGCAGGCCGGCCCCGTCGGCGGCTTCGGGCGTGACGGCGTACAGGCCGCGCAGATTATTTCGCATCATCGCCCGTTTCTTGTTCCGGGGATTCGTCGTCGCCGCCACGCGCCCAGAAGAAGCGGTCGGGGATGAACTGGCCCATGCCCGGCCGGAAGCCGTTGGCCAGCGTCTGCCAGGTGTAGTCCTGGGCGTCGCGCACGGCGTCTTCGACGCTGGCACCGCCGGCGATGCAGCCGGCGATGGCCGAGGCCAGCGTGCAGCCGGAGCCGTGGTAACTGCCCGGCAAGCGCTCCCAGCGGTCGCGGCGGATGATGCCGTCGGCGCCGTAAAGCGTGTTGACGACTTCTGGCGTGCTTTCGTGCGTGCCGGTAATCAGCACGTATTGCGCGCCCATCCCAATCAGGCGCTCGGCGCAGGTATCAATTGACGGTTCGCTCTCGTCCTCGTCGCTTTCGGCCAGCCGCCGAGCTTCGGGCGCGTTGGGCGTGAGCAGTGTGGTTTGCGGCAGCAGCATTTCGCGCATCGCCGAGATGATTTCCTCGCCGGAAAATTCGTCGCCGCGTCCGGAGGCAAGCACCGGGTCAAGGATCAGCGGAATGTCAGGGTAGTCGGAAACGATTTCGGCGACGGCCAGTACGTTCTCGACGCTGCCCAGGACGCCGATCTTGAAGGCCGCGACCTGCATGTCTTCCAGCAGCGCGCGCGCCTGGCGTTCGAGGGTTTCGGCAGCGACGGGGTGCACGCTCTCGACACCGACCGTATCCTGCACGGTGATCGCCGTCAGCGCTGTCAGCGGATGGCAACCGAGGCTGGCCAGCGTCAGCAGATCCGCTTGGATGCCGGCGCCCGCAGTCGGATCGCTGGCGGCGAAGACAAGAACGAGCGGTGGCGTTGGTGCGGTGGTATTCATGAGTTGCCGCCAACGTGGCGAAGCGGGCGGCGATTGAGTAAGATGGCCGGATTTTATCCGAATCCGGTGGCCGGCAACGACCCACATGAGCGACCAAAACAACTACAAAACCTGGATGTGCCTGATCTGCGGTTTCATTTACAACGAGGCGAATGGTTTGCCCGACGAGGGCATCGCGCCGGGTACCCGCTGGGACGATGTGCCGATGAACTGGGTCTGTCCGGAATGCGGCGCCCGCAAGACTGATTTCGAGATGGTGGAATTTTAATGGCGGCGTAGTATGATTCGCCGCTGGAATAGCCTCCTGACGAGGGGTAAGGGGACTTAATTGGCTGACTTAAGCAGGCTGCGTGACGTCAAGGTGATGGTCATTGACGACAGCAATACGATCCGGCGAAGCGCGGAGATCTTTCTCGTGCAGGCCGGATGTCAGGTCGTGCTCGCGGAAGACGGATTCGATGCGTTGGCGAAAATCGCCGACCATCAGCCGAAAATCATTTTCTGCGACATCATGATGCCGCGCCTTGACGGCTATCAAACCTGTTCCCTCATCAAGAAGAATCCCCGTTTCAAATCGACGCCGGTCATCATGCTTTCCTCCAAGGATGGCCTGTTCGATCGCGCCCGGGGCCGTATGGTCGGCTCCGACCAATACCTGACCAAGCCTTTCACCAAGGACAGCCTGCTGCAGACGGTCGCCCAGTTCGCGGCACCGGCCGCTTCCGAAATTTCATAAAGGTTCATGGAGCAACAATGCCCGTCAAGAATATCCTCGTCGTCGACGACTCTCCCACCGAGCGATTTTTTTCTGTCGACCTGCTGACCAAGGCCGGCTATCAGGTAAGCACCGCGGAAAGCGGGGAAGAGGGCATCGCCAAGGCCAAGGCCAGCAAACCCGATCTGATCCTGATGGATGTCGTGATGCCTGGACTCAATGGTTACCAGGCGACGCGCACCCTGACCCGTGACGAGGAAACCAAGAATATTCCCGTCATCGTCTGCACCTCGAAAGGGCAGGAAACGGACAAGATCTGGGGCTTGCGCCAAGGTGCTGCGGATTACATCGTCAAGCCGGTCAATCCGGAAGAGTTGTTGAAGAAAATTGCGGCGCTGCCCTGATCTGAATGGCTAAGAAAACCAGTCTTCGCGACTTCCAGGAATACCTCGCCGGTCGCCTCACGACTGCCGCGCAGGGACGTGGCGCCTCGTCGTGGCTGGGTGTCCAGGCCGGCGACGAGAACTGGCTGATCGATCTGCAGGACAGCGGCGAGATTGTCCAGGCGCTGAAGTTGACGGCGGTTCCGCTGACCCGGCCGTGGTTTGCCGGGATTGCCAATATCCGCGGCAGTCTGCATGCCGTGGCGGATTTCTCAGTGTTCTGCGGCGGCGCGCCGACACCGCGCAACAACAACACCCGGTTGTTGCTGGTCGGCAGCAAGTTCGGCGCCAACGCCGCCTTGCTGGTCACCCGCATGCTGGGCCTGAAGAACCCGGAAGATTTCAGCGCCGAGCCGGCAGATCCGGCTGCACCAGCCTGGGGGGCGGTGCGCTATACGGACAGTCACGGCGCCATTTGGCGCAAACTCTCGGTGCGCGATCTGCTCGCCGATAACGATTTCATGAATATTGGGGTCTGATTCCCTCAGACCACTAGCGGAGGATAAACATGGCGTTCAGCTTGAATAACCTTGGGCTTGGCAGCAAGGAAAACACGGATTCCCCGATGACCGTTGCGGAAGGGGTGGCATCGGAGGTACCCGTGAAGTCCGGATCATCCATGTTGCCGGCATTCTTGGCCCAGCAGCCGGTTATCCAGCAAATGAAAACCCTGGGCACCATCTTCGTGGTGCTCCTGCTCGCCATTGCCACGCTGGTTTACTTCAACAGCCGCGAATCGGCGTATGGCACGGCCTACGTTGCAGCCTCGGGTGAGATGCGCATGCTTTCCCAGCGTCTGGCCAAGGCCTCGACGCTGGCGCTGCAGGGTAATCCGGCCGCCTTCAAACAGCTCAAGGATTCGCGCGAGACCTTCAGCCAGTTGCTGGAGCGACTGACCTCCGGCGGCGAAATCGGTGGCACCAACGTGCCGGCCTCCCCGGATGCGGTCCGCCCCCAGCTTGAGGCGCTGACCAAGCTTTGGGCTGATACCGACCGCGACGCCATGGCCGTGATCGAGCAGGAGGCTAACCTGGTGGCGCTGGGCAAGAGCGTGGCCACCATCGACAACGAAAACCCGGTCATGCTGGAACTGGCCGAGCAGGTCGCTGCCCTCAAGCTGCAATCGGGTGGCGGGGCCAGGGAAATTGCCGCGGCGAACCAGCTGGTGATGTTGACCCAACGTATCGCCAAGAATGCCTCGGCCCTGCTGGTCGGTGACGAAATCAACCCCGAAGTGGCGTTCCTGCTGGGCAAGGATACCAACGCTTTCCGCGACACCCTCCAGGCCTTGGCCAAGGGCAACAACGATGCGGATACGCGTGAAAAGCTGGGCGACCTCGACAAGGCATTCAAGTCCTACCAGGCGGCAGTTGGCAGCATTCTCGGCAACATGCAGCCGCTGGTCCTTTCCAAGCAGGCCGGTGCCCGCATTTTCCGCGGCAGCGAGGACTTGCTGAAGGCCACTGACGATCTGGCTGCCGGCTTCCAGCAGCAGCTTGCCGAAGGTGGCCGCTTTGTGTTGCTGCTGCTCAGCCTGGTCGTTCTTGCCGTCGGCGTCCTGGCCTTGCTGGCCAAGGTCTATCTCGACGACACGCGGCGCCGTGCGGAAGATGCCGAAGTTCAACGGCAGGCGTCGGAGCAGACCAACCGCGAGAACCAGGACGCGATTCTGCAGCTGATGAACGAACTGGGCGACCTCGCCGACGGTGACCTGACAACCAACGCCACCGTGAGCGAGAACATCACCGGCGCCATTGCCGACTCGATCAACTACACGATTGAAGAGCTCCGGCTGCTGGTCGGCCGCATCAACGACGCGGCGAACCGGGTGACGGCGGCAACGGAAATTGCCCGCCAGACTTCGGCGGAACTGCTCTCCGCTGCCGAGCGGCAGTCCCGGGAAATTCAGGATGCCGGCCAGTCGGCTCTCGAAATGGCACGCTCGATGAGCGAGGTGTCGGGCAGCGCGACCCAGTCCGCCCAGGTGGCGCGTCAGTCGCTGGCTGCTGCCGAAAAGGGTACGCAGGCGGTGGAAGACTCGATCAAGGGCATGGACGAAATCCGCAACCAGATTCAGGAAACCTCGAAGCGGATCAAGCGCCTCGGTGAAAGCTCCCAGGAGATCGGTGAAATCGTTGAACTGATTTCCGACATTACCGAACAGACCAACGTGCTGGCGCTGAACGCCGCCATCCAGGCGGCGTCGGCGGGTGACGCGGGCCGCGGCTTTACCGTGGTTGCCGAGGAAGTGCAGCGCCTCGCGGAACGTTCCGCCGAGGCGACCAAGCAGATTGCGGCGATCGTGAAGACCATTCAGACCGATACGCAGGATGCGGTATCGGCCATGGAACAATCGACGCAGGGTGTGGTGGAAGGGGCCAAGCTCTCCGATGCGGCGGGCCAGGCGCTGGCTGAAATCGGCCAGGTGTCGCGCAACCTTTCCGACCTCATCGAAAACATCTCGACCTCGACGCAGAGCCAGGCGGATTCGGCGACCGAGGTGGCGAAGCTGATGCAGGATATTCTGAGCGTGACGGAACAGACCACTGCCGGTACCCAGCGTACTGCGGCAGCGGTTGACGAACTGAATGCCCTGGCGTCCGAACTGAAGGGTTCGGTTGCCGGCTTCAAGGTGGATTGAGCGGGATTCGCGAGAGACTATGAACGCGGCAACCGAATTCGACCTGGGTCCGCTGACCTGGGTCAAGGGGGAGATCGACCTGGCGCTTGCGCGTGCCACGGAAGCTCTCGGCCAGCATGAGTTGAGTGGCGATGCGACACAACTCAGGTTCTGCCGCACCCATGTCCATCAGGTCCATGGCGCCTTGTCCATCGTCGGTCTCGATGGCGTGACGCAGGTTACCGAGTCGCTCGAAGCGCTACTGACAGCGCTGGAGGAGCGGCGCCTGCAATTGACGGGCGAGATTTCGGCGATCCTGTCGCAGACCTTGGCGGCGCTCGGCAAATATCTGGACGATCTGGTGTCCGGTGAGCCGAACCAGCCGTTGCGCCTGCTGCCTGCCTATCAGGCGCTGGCGGTGGCCCGCGGTCAGGGTGCAAGCAGTCCGACCGACCTGTTTTATCCCGACCTTTCGCTGCGCCCGGCGAAGCGGGCGGTGCCGGTTGCCCCGCTCTCGGCGGAGCAACTGCAGACGTTGCTGAAGTCCGAACGGGCGCGTTTCCAGAAGGGCTTGCTGGCCTGGCTGACGCACAGCGCCGAGCCGCATGTCGCGCTCGAAAACATGCGTGCGGCGCTGGACAATATCGAGGCGACCCAGGAGTCGCCGCCCGCCCGCACATTCTGGTGGGCAGCGCTGGCTTTCGTCGAGTCGCTGTTCGACCGGCAGACGGCGGATGCCGACTCACGGCAGCTGCTGGCGCGCATTGATTCCCAGATTCGCCATTTGCTCGAAGGGTCGCTCAACGTCGCCGAACGTTTGATGCGCGATGTGCTTTATGCGGTAGCCAAGGCGCCGGCTGCTTCCAGCATGCTGGTGGCCGAGGTGCAATCGGTGTTCGGTCTGCCGGCCCTGATGCCGGCCACTACGGGTGAACGCGAAGCAAACGTACCGCAGGAGATTGCGCTGCGCCGTCTGCGCGATACGCTCGCCGCGACCGAAGAGTTGTGGAACAAGTTCTGTACCGGCAGCGCCGCGGCCTTGCCGGCGTTCGATCAGCATGCGCAGAGTTGTGCCGCGCTGACCAGCGAAATCGGCCATACCGATCTCAAGCGCCTGGGTCAGGGGTTTGCCGCCCTGGCTGCCTGGCTTGCCGAAGATTCGCGGCGCCACAATGACGCGGTGGCGATGGAAGTCGCGACCGCCATTCTGCTCCTGCAGAATGCCCAGGAGAATTTCCGTCGCCTCGGAACGGATTTCGCACAGCAGGTCGACCTCATGGTTGCCCGTCTTTACGCCTGCATCGCCGGCAAGCCGGCCGGCGGCAATGAAGAATTGCCGCTGCTTGACGAAATGACGCGGCGTGCCCAGGAAAAATTGCTGGTTGGTCAGGTTGCCCGTGAAATCCAGAACAATCTGGCGCAAGTCGAACAGGCGCTTGACGGCTTCTTCCGCAATCCGGAAAAAAGTCACGATCTCGCAACGCTCGACGCGCCGGTCAAACAGATTGCCGGCGCCCTGACCATGCTTGGCCACTTTGGCGCCGTTTCACTGTTGCAGGGCTGCGGTACGCGCATCCATGAGTTTGCACAGCCCGGCTACGTCCCCGTTCCAGAAGATTTCGAAGCGGTTGCACAGCAGTTGTCACTGCTCGGCTTCTTCGTCGACGCCCTGCAGAATGGTGAAACCGACTACGATGTGTTTGTCAGCCGTCTGCAAGGCAGGCCGGCAGACACCGGGCAGGCGGTCGAGGTAGAAACACTCCCCGAGCCCGCTGCCGCGGCGCCGGTCGAGTTGGCCGGGCAGGAAACGCAAGGGTTCTTCGAGAATTTCATGGAGGTGCCGCAAGACGCCGGCTTCCGCGAAGAGCCTGGGTACAGCCCGCCGCTCGTCGATCTGACGGATACCGTCGTGACCTTCGACATCGCCGGCGACGAGCTATGGCAGCCAGAAGTTGCCGCTGCCGTGTCGTTGCCGCAGCCCGAGGCGCCGGTGCCGTCGCCGGAGACGCTGGAACTGGCGCAATCGAGCCACGAGGCTATTGATGCCGAATTGCTCGGAATCTTCCTCGAAGAGGCGCACGAGGTGCTGGCCACCATCGGCGAGCAGTCCGCCGTGCTTGCCGGCGATCGCAGCAACGTCGAAGCACTGACGACGATTCGCCGTTCGGCGCACACGCTCAAGGGCAGCGGTCGCATGGTCGGTCTCACCGACATGGGGGAGACTGCCTGGGCTCTCGAGCAGACTCTGAACATGTGGCTGCGTCAGGACATGGCGGTGAATTCCGACCTGCTGGTGCTGATTGCCGAAGCCCACGCCCTGTTCTCGCAATGGGTCAGCGCCCTCGAGCAGGGCAGCGGCCCGATCCCCGATTCCACGACCCTGGTCGCCATGTGCGAGCTGTTGCGCAACCAGGAGGCCAGCCCGGTCGCCCAGTCTCTCGACGTGCCGCCGGTACAGCAGGTCGAATTGCCGGCCGCGGTGGCCGAAGAGGCGCCTTCGGTCGTTCTCGATCTGCCGCTGGATAGCGGCTGGGAGATGCCGGCGCCAGCCACGCCGGTGGAGATTCCGCTGGAGCCCATGGCGCCGGAGTCCGTGCCGGCGATGGCGGAAGAGGTTTTGTTCGACTGGGCCGTCGAGCCGCCGGCACCCGCAGAAATTGCACCGGTCGAGATCGTCGAGTTGCAGCCGGTGCCGACACCGTGGGAAGAAGCTGCGCCGGTTCATGTCGATCAGCCGGCGCCGCAAGATGAATGGCTGCGGTCGACGTCCGAAATTGGCGAAATTCCGGCAGCACCCGCGACGCCGACCCTGTACGACATCTTCTGCGACGAGGCGCGTGGCCATTTGCAGACGCTGGTGACAGCCAATGCGGAACTTGAGGCCAACCCGCTGCTGTCGACCTCGTTCGAGATGACGCGCGCCGCCCACACGCTGGGCGGGATCGCCGCGACCGTCGGCCTGATGCCGTTGAACCGCCTTGCGCTGGCGCTCGAACATGCGCTCCTGCGCCGTGACAATTCCGCTCGTCCGGACAGTATCGAGGGGCTGGAAACCGTCCGCCAGACTGTCATCACCCTGGAAGCCATGTTTGCCGGTCTGGCCCGTCAGGAGGCGCCGGAGGAGCAGGTGCAGCTGATTTCGGCGCTCGAGGAAGTCTTCCTCGCCGGGCCGGAGCCGGAGATAGTTCAATCCTGGCCAGAGGCTCAGTTCGTCGAGGAAGTTTCCGCCGTGCCCGAGCCCATGGCGCAGTCGCTCGAGGCGGCCGCCCCGGCCCCCCAGGCTGCCGTTCCGCGCCTGCAGGACGAACTTGACGAGCAATTGCTGCCGATCTTCCTCGAAGAGGCTCAGGATCAACTGCGCGAACTGACCGTACAGCTCCGCCTCTGGCGCGGCGACCTGGACAGCGATGCCCAGCCGCACGCCATCGCCCGCCTGCTCCATACCTTCAAGGGCAACGCCCGGATGGCAGGCGCAATGAACCTCGGCGAGTTCACCCACCTGCTGGAATCGCGGGTCGAGGACATTCTCCGCGCCGGTAGCGCGACGCCAGGCTTCATCGATGAGATCGAAAGTGGTTGCGATACGCTGGCCCAAGCCACCGAGCGCCTGCGTCGTGGCGAAGCCGGGATTCCCGAGCCGGTCGCCGCACCCACGGGCGAAGCTGCCGTCGCGACGGCAGCGGCTGTGGCCGTGCCGCTGGAAGTCGAGCGCGACCACGATGCCGAGACGGGCGCCCATCGCGCCACGCTGCGCGTTCGCGCCGACCTGATCGACCGCCTGGTAAACGAGGCGGGCGAACTCTCCATCGCGCGGGCGCGGATCGAAGGCGAAATGCGCAGCCTCAAGGGCTCGTTGCTTGATCTGACTGAAAACGTCATTCGTCTGCGCCGCCAGTTGCGGGAAATCGAAATTCAGGCGGAAGGCCAGATCCAGGCCCGTGTCGCGCAGGCGCACGACGGCCAGGCCGATTTCGACCCGCTCGAACTCGACCGTTTCACTCGCTTCCAGGAATTGACCCGCTTCATGGCCGAGTCGGTCAACGACGTTGCGACCGTGCAGCAGAACCTGTTGAAGAATCTGGACGACGCCAATGCGGCGATCATCGCCCAGGCCCGCCTCAACCGCGGCCTGCAGCAGGAACTGATGGGCGTGCGCATGATGCCGTTCGCCAGCCAGGCCGAGCGCCTGTTCCGCATCGTCCGCCAGACGGCGAAGGAACTCGGCAAGCGGGCCAACTTCGATATCGTCGGCGGCCAGGTCGAACTGGACCGTTCGGTGCTCGACAAGATGATGGCGCCGCTCGAACACATGCTGCGCAATGCCGTGGCCCACGGCATCGAGACGCGCGACGAGCGGCAGGCCACCGGCAAGTCGGAAATCGGTGAAATCACGGTTTCGCTGGCCCAGGAAGGCAATGAAATCATTCTTTCCATGGCCGACGACGGTCGCGGACTCGACGGCGAGCGCATTCGCGCCCGTGCCGAGGCACTTGGCCTGCTGATGCCGGGCGAGCAGGCCGATGAAGCACTGCTCTACGACCTGATCTTCCGTCCGGGTTTCTCGACCGCCGGTGAAGTCAGTCAGCTGGCCGGTCGCGGCGTCGGCATGGACGTCGTCAAGACCGAAGTCGGCGAACTCGGCGGACGCATCGAAATCCAGTCGCAGCTTGGTCGGGGAACCACTTTCCGTCTCTACCTGCCGCTGACCCTGGCGGTTACCCAGACGCTGCTGCTACGTGTCGGCACGCAAATGTACGCCGTGCCGTCGACGATGATTGAGCAGGTTCTGGAACTCAAGGAAGAACCGCTTGCCGAACTTCGCCAGCGCGGCGAAGTGGAGTGGCTGGGCAATCGTTACCCATTCCATTTCCTGCCGCATCTTCTCGGCGATGCCGAGGCGGTTCCCGAAGCACAGCGCCGCTACTGGATTCTCCTGCTGCGTTCCGGCTCGCAACGCGTTGCGGTCCAGGTGGACGAACTCCGCGGCAATCAGGAAGTCGTTGTCAAGAATATCGGCGCCCAGCTTTCGCGGGTGGTCGGTATTGCCGGGGCGACCGTGCTCGGCGACGGCCAGGTCGTGCTGATCCTCAATCCGGTGGCCCTGGCCAGCCGGGTGCAGGTGGTCAGTGTCCAGCGTGCGGTGCCGAGCTTCGAGGCGCCGGTCGAAACGGCAGTCACTACGTTGCCGACGGTGATGGTGGTCGACGATTCGTTGACCGTGCGCAAGATCACCAGCCGCCTGCTGACCCGCGAAGGTTACCAGGTTGTCCTGGCCAAGGACGGCGTGGATGCGCTCGAGCAGTTGCTCGAAACGGTGCCGGACGTCATTCTGTCCGACATCGAAATGCCGCGCATGGACGGTTTCGATCTGGTGCGCAACATCCGCGCCGACAAGCGCCTGAGTGCGGTCCCGGTGATCATGATCACCTCGCGCACAGCCGAGAAGCACCGCAACTATGCGCTCGAGATCGGCGCCAGCCATTACCTTGGCAAGCCGTACGACGAAGATGAGCTGCTGCGGCTGATCTCCGGTTATATCAAGGCGAAGCAGCTTTCCTGACGATGGCGTAGCGGGCCAGGGTTTCGGCTCTGGCCCGGGCGTGATCGACGATCGGCGCTGGGTAATCGCGGCCGACCACCGCACCGGTTGCTTCCTGTTCCAGGCGTCCCATCTGCCACGGGGCGTGGATGTACTTGTTCGATACCCGGCCCAGTTCCGGTACGTAGCGGCGGATGAATTTGCCCTCCGCGTCGAATTTTTCGGATTGCGTGACCGGGTTGAAGATGCGGAAGTAGGGCTGTGCGTCGCAGCCGCTCGACGCCGCCCACTGCCAGCCGCCGTTGTTGGCCGATAGGTCGAAATCGTTGAGCTGATCGGCGAAATATTTTTCCCCGAGCCGCCAGTCGATGCCGAGATCCTTGCACAGGAACGAGGCGACGACCATGCGCAGGCGGTTGTGCATCCAGCCGCTGTGATTCAGCTGGCGCATCGCGGCGTCGACCAGCGGGTAGCCGGTGCGTCCCTCGCACCAGGCTGCAAAGCCTTCGGGCCAGTCCTTCCACGTTATCGTGTCATATTCCGGCTTGAAAGCATGACTGGCGACCTGCGGAAAATGATCGAGAATCATGAAGTAGAAATCGCGCCAGATCAGTTCGTTGAGCCAGGCTTCACCTTCGCTGGCGAGCGCGGTACGGACCAGTTCGCGAACCGAAATCGTGCCGAAGCGCAGATGCACCGAAAGGTAGGAGACACCCTTGACGGCAGGGAAGTCGCGCAGGGCGCCGTAGCGCGCGATACGCCCATGGCGGAACTCGTCCCACAGTTCGCGCGCGCCCGACATGCCGGGCCGGATCTTCAGGCCGGCAAGATCGGTGGTGTCGAAGCCGAACTGCTCCAGGCTGGGCACGCCGGCCTGTTCGCTGCTGCCGAAGCGTCCGTTGCAGGGCCAGTTGGCGCTGTCGGTTGCGGTCAACCGCTTCAGCCAGGCATTTTTGTACGGGGTGAACACCGAAAACGGTTTGCCGGCCTGGGTCAGCACTTCGTCGCCATCGAAGATTGCCTGGTCCTTGCCGGCGTGAAATGCAATTCCGGAAGCTTTCAGGGTTGCGGCAACGGTGGCGTCGCGCTGTTTGGCGGCAGGTTCGTAATCGCGGTTGGCGAAGACTGCCGCAACGCCCAGTTGGCTCGCCAGCTGGGGAATCTCGTCGGCGGCCCGGCCGTGGCGGACGATCAGCCCGCCGCCCCTGGCGCGCAGCGCGGCATCCAGTTCGACCAGCGATGCGTGGATGAAATGCACCCGGCGGTCACGCCTCGATGGCAGTGCATCCAGGATGTCGCTATCGAAAACGAAAGCGCAATAAACCTGTCGCGCCTCGGCAAGCGCCGCGCTCAGGGCGGCGTGGTCATGGTCGCGCAGGTCGCGGCGGAACCAGACGAGAGCTTTTTCGAGATTCATGGTTGGTTTGTACCCCGCCGACGATTAAAATTCCAGCATGGACAGCGTCAACCTCACCGATAACTTCCTGATCGCCATGCCGACCCTGGAAGACCCGTATTTTTCCCACGCCCTCGTCTATATCTGCGAACACAACGAGAACGGGGCGCTGGGGATCATCGTCAATCGGCCGATCGACATGAACCTGGCCGGCCTGTTCGACAAGATCGACATCAAGCTCGATGCCGAGAATCTGGCCGACCTGCCGGTCTATTTCGGCGGCCCGGTACAGCTTGACCGCGGCTTCGTGCTGCATCGGCCGATCGGCCAGTGGCAATCGACGCTCACCATCAACAGCGAAATCGGTCTGACCAGTTCGCGCGACGTGCTGGCCTCGGTCGGCAGTGCCGGCCTGCCGGCGGAAATCCTTGTCACCCTCGGCTACGCCGGCTGGGATGCCGGCCAACTGGAAGACGAGTTGGCGCAAAACTCGTGGCTGACTGTCCCGGCCAAGGCCAGCATCCTCTTCGACATGCCGCCGGAAGAACGCCTGGCGGCGGCGATGCAGAAACTCGGCATCAGCTTCACCCAGCTTTCCGACGTCGCCGGGCATGCCTGAGGGCACGGTGCTCGCGTTCGACTTCGGTGAAAAACGCATCGGCGTCGCCACCGGCGAGACGCTGCTCGGCAATGCCCACCCGCTGACCGTGATTCACGCCGAATCGAACGACGATCGCTTTGCCGCCATCGCCAGGCTGGTCGCCGAATGGCGGCCGGTGCAACTGGTGGTCGGTTTGCCGACCCATGCCGACGGCACGCCGCACGACATGACGCGCCTGGCGCACAAATTCGGCGAGCGCCTGCAACGCCGCTTCAACCTGCCGGTCGGCTTTGCCGACGAGCGCCTGACGTCGCTGGATGCCGAGGCGCGGCTGCGCGAAACCGGCCGCAACAGCAAGACCGCCAAGCCGCTGCTCGATGCCGTGGCCGCTCAACTCATCCTCCAAACCTGGTTCGAAAGCCCGCACCATGTCACCCCTGCCCAACCCCCTGCCTGACGCCGAGGCGCAGTGTCGCCAGCTGGCCGACCTGATCCGTCCTGACCTGCACCGCCAGCCGGCGCTGGTCGGCATCTATAGTGGCGGCGCCTGGATCGCCGAGCGCCTGAAGGAATTGCTCGGCCTGCCGGAAGACATCGGCCTGATCGATGTCTCCTTCTACCGCGACGACTTCGCCGCGAAAGGCCTGCACCCGCAGGTCAAACCGACGGTGATCCCGTTCGATGTAGAGGGGCGCCACATCATCTTGGTCGACGACGTGCTGTACACCGGCCGCACGACCCGCGCGGCAATCAACGAGCTGTTCGACTACGGGCGCCCGGCTTCGGTCGCCATGGCGGTTCTGGCTGACCGCGGCGGACGTGAGTTGCCGATCGGGGCGACCTACTGCGTCTGGGGTGTCGACCTGCAGGATGGCCAGAGCCTGGTGCTCGGCAAGCAGGACGACGGCCAACTCGCCTGGAGGCTGGAGCATGCATAACCCGCAGTTGAACAAGGATGGCGAACTGATCCACCTGCTCTCGATCGAGGGCTTGCCGCAGCGCATCCTGACCCAGATTCTCGACACCGCGGCTTCCTTCATGGAAATTTCGGCGCGAGAGGTCAAGAAGGTGCCGCTGCTGCGCGGCAAGAGCGTCTTCAACCTTTTCTTCGAAAACTCGACGCGCACCCGTACCACCTTCGAGATCGCCGCCAAGCGCCTGTCGGCCGACGTCATCAACCTCGATATCAACAAGTCGTCGGCCAGCAAGGGCGAGACCCTGCTCGACACCATCGACAACCTGTGCGCGATGCACGCCAACCTGTTCGTCGTTCGCCACGCCTCCAGCGGCGCGCCCTACCTGATCGCCGAGCATCTGCGAAATATCGGGCGCGACGACGTGCACGTGGTCAACGCCGGCGACGGACGGCATGCCCACCCGACGCAGGGCCTGCTCGACATGTATACGATCCGTCATTACAAGAAGGACTTCACGCAACTGCGCGTCGCCATCGTTGGTGACATCCTGCACTCGCGCGTCGCCCGCTCCGACATCCATGCGCTGACCACGCTGGGCGTGCCGGAAGTCCGCGCCATCGGGCCGGAAACTCTGCTCCCCAAACATCTCGACAAGCTCGGCGTGCATGTCTTCCACGACATGGAGGAAGGCCTCAAGGACGTCGACGTCATCATCATGCTGCGCCTGCAGAACGAGCGCATGAACGGCGCCCTGCTGCCGTCGGCCGGTGAATACTTCCGCCACTACGGCCTGACGCCGCAGAAGCTGGCGCTCGCCAGGCAGGACGCCATCGTCATGCACCCGGGTCCGATGAACCGCGGCGTCGAAATCCACTCGGCGGTGGCCGACGGCTCCCAGGCCGTCATCCTGCCCCAGGTCACCTTCGGCATTGCCGTGCGCATGGCCGTCATGAGCATCGTTGCAGGGAACTGACATGAATATCGAAATCAGCAACGGCCGCGTAATTGACCCGAAAAACGGGGTCGACCGCAACAGCTCCTTGTATATCGCCGACGGCAAGGTGGTCGGACTGGGCATGGTGCCCGCCGGGTTTGCCGCCGAACAGACCATCGATGCCTCTGGTTGCGTCGTCTGCCCGGGGCTGATCGACCTCGGCGCACGCCTCAGCAGCATCGAGGCCGAACTGGCCGCCGCCGTGGCCGGCGGCGTCACCAGCGTCGTCGTGCCGCCTGATGCCGACCCGCCGCTCGACGAGCCGGAACTGGCCGACCGCCTGGTCCATCGCGGCAAGGAAATCGGCAAGGCCCGCGTGCTGCCCCTCGGCGCCCTGACCCTGGGCCTGAACGGCGAGCGCCTGGCCGAGCTGGCCGGCCTCAAGAAAGCAGGCTGTGTCGCCTTCTCGCAGGCCAGCAAGCCGGTGGTCGACACCGAAGCGTTGCTGCGCGCCATGGAATACGCCGCTACCTTCGGTTTTGCCGTCTGGCTGCAGCCGCAGGACCACTGGCTGTCGCGCAACGGCATTGCGCACGAAGGCGAGGTCGCCAATCGTCTCGGCCTGGCCGGCATTCCGGTCGCCGCCGAGATCATCGCCATCGCCACCATCGTCCAGCTGGCGCGCGACACCGGCTGCCGCGTGCATCTGACGCGCCTCTCGTCGGCAGCCGGCGTAGCGCTGGCCAGGCAGGCGCTGGACGAGGGGCTGCCGGTCAGCTTCGATATCGGCGTCCATCACCTGCTGCTGACCGAAAACGACATCGGCTTCTTCAATCCGCATGCCCGCTTTTGCCCACCGCTGCGTGCGCAAAGCGACCGTCAGGCGCTGTCGGCTGCAGCCGGCTCGGGCTTGGCGGCGATCTGTTCCGACCACACGCCGGTCGGCGCCGACGACAAGCTGTTGCCATTCGGTGAAGCGAAGCCGGGGGCGACGGGGCTCGAGGTACTGCTGCCGCTGACCTTGAAATGGGCCGAGGCGGCGAGCATCGCGCTGCCACAGGCCCTGGAGCGGATCACTGCGGCGCCGGCGGCGGTGCTCGGTCTGCCGGGCGGTCAACTGGCGGTGGGGAGCGCGGCCGATATCTGCATTTTCGATCCGGAAGCGACCTGGCAACTGACTCCGGAAGCGCTCAAAAGCCGGGGCAAGAATTCCCCGTGGCAGGGCTACATGATGACCGGCAAGGTCAGGACGACCCTGGTCGGCGGTCGCGTGGTCTACTCGGCCTGAGCCAGACGGGCGACGGTTTCGCTCGTCGCCCCGCTGATTTCCAGCACCTTACGCCGCGATGTCTGGCCACTTTTCAGGCTGACTGCAGATTTTGGCAGCCCCAATGTCTCGGCGACGAACCTGAGCAGCGCTTCGTTGGCCTTGCCGTCAACGGGCGGGGCGGCGAGGCGGATTTTCAGTGCCTCGCCGTGCAATCCGGCGGTCTCGGTCTTTTTGGCGCCGGGCTGGATGTGCAGGGTCAGCGTGATGCGGCCATCGGCCGCGACGCGAAGCCAGTCGCTCACAGGAAGATCAGGACAGCCTGCAGCAGCAGGATGGCGACCAGCGGCGACAGATCGATGCCGGAAATCAGCGGAATGAAGCGGCGCAGCGGGTCGAGCAGCGGCCGTGTCAGTTGGTGGGCCGGCGCGGCCAACGGCGAGTAAGGGTTGATCCACGACAGCACGGCCTGCAGGATCAGCGCGCCGATCAGGATATACACGGCCAGCCGCAACAGGCCGCGGACGGCGAACCAGCCGACCATCAGGGCGATCGTCGCGCCGTCGCCGGCGAGCGGCTGGCCGGCGATGCCGATCAGCAATCCGGCCAGCAGCAGTTGCAGCACGAGGGCCGCGAACAGGCTCGACCAGTCAAGACCGCCGATGCCGGGAATGATCCGGCGCAAGGGCTTGACCGCCCAGTTGGTCAGCGTCATGACGAAGCTTCCCAGCTGGCCGCCAAAGGAAACGCGCATGGCCTGCATCATGAAGCGGAGCAGGAACAGCGTGGCGAAAAAGCTGACGACGGCATTGAGCAGGAAAACGACAGCCTGCATGATCAGCCGTCCCCAAGCAGCTTGCCGAGTTCCCGGCCGCGCGCCTCGGCCGCCTTGACGCCGGCGATGATGCCTTCCTTGACGCCCTGTTCCGCCATTGTCCTGAGCGCCGCTTCCGTCGTGCCACCCTTCGAGGTGACGCGTTCGCGCAGCACCGATGCCGGTTCGTCGGACTGGGCGGCCAGGGCGGCGGCGCCTTGCACTGTCTCGATGGCCAGCTGGCGACCCTGCTCGGGCGTGAAGCCGAGATCGGCGGCCGCCTGCTGCAGGGCTTCGATGAACAGGAAAACGTAGGCCGGGCCGCTGCCGGAAAGCGCGGTGACGCCATCCATCCTGCCTTCATCGTCAATCCAGACGGTACTGCCGACGGCGCTCAGCACACGCTCGGCAGCGGCACGTTCGCCCTCGCTGACTTCGGGCAACGGACAGAGTCCAGTGATGCCGGCGCCGATCAGGGCCGGCGTGTTCGGCATGCAGCGGACGATCTTGCGATGTCCGCCGAGGAAGCGCGCCAACGTGGCGAGGTCGAGGCCGGCGGCAATGCTGACGACGACAGCGTTCCCCAGCTTGCCGATGAGGGGGGCAACCGCTTCCTTCATCTGCTGCGGCTTGACCGCCAGCACCAGCAGGTCACCGACGCTGTCTAGCATTTCGGCCGTTTCCAGGCAGTTGACCGCGTAAGTCCGATCCAGCTTTTCACGCGCGGCGCTACCGGGGTCGATGACGGTGATGTCGGCGGCGGCGAAGCCCTGTTTCAACATGCCGCCGATCAGGGCATTGGCCATGTTGCCGCCGCCAAGGAAGGTAATTTTCATGCGTGGTTTCTTTCACCAAAAATGGCCGTGCCGATGCGGACGATGGTCGCGCCTTCGGCAACGGCTGCTTCAAGATCGTGTGACATGCCCATGGACAGGGTGTCGAGCGGCAGGCCGGCCGCCCGGACCTGCTCGCCGATTTCCCGCAGGCGGCGCAAGGGTGCGCGCTGGGCGGCGAAGTCGTCGGCCGGCTCCGGGATCGCCATCAGGCCACGCAACTTCAGACGTGGCAAGGCAGCGACTGCGCGGCACAGGGCGACGGCCTCATCGGGGGCGCAGCCGCTCTTGCTCGCCTCGCCGGAGACGTTGACCTGGACGCAGACCTGCAGCGGCGGCAGGCCGGGCGGGCGCTGCGCCGAGAGGCGTTCGGCGATCTTCAGCCGGTCGAGCGAATGTACCCAGGCAAAGTGCTCGGCCACCGGCCGCGTCTTGTTGCTTTGCAGCGGCCCGATGAAATGCCACGTCAAATCGAGGTCGACCGTAGCCAGGGCCTTGTCGACGCCTTCCTGCACGTAATTTTCGCCAAAGGCACGCTGCCCGGCGCGGGCGGCAGCGATCACGCATTCCACCGGCCAGGTTTTGCTGACGGCCAGCAACTCGACCGCCGCCGGCGGGCGACCGGCGGCATTCGCTGCCTTGACGATACGTGCCCTGACGGCTTGCAGGTTGGAGGCGATTGCGCTCATAATTGTTTGGAATTCTTTGTGTTTCCAGTATACACGCGCCCTAAGGACGATCCGTATGGACATCACCGAACTGCTGGCCTTTGGAGTCAAGAACAAGGCCTCCGACCTTCACCTCTCGTCGGGCTTGCCGCCGATGATCCGCGTACATGGCGACGTGCGGCGCATCAACCTGCCGCCGATGGAGCACAAGGATGTGCACGGCATGGTGTACGACATCATGAGCGACACCCAGCGGAAAATTTACGAAGAAACGCTGGAATGCGACTTCTCGTTCGAGATTCCCAACCTGGCGCGCTTCCGGGTCAATGCCTTCAACCAGAACCGCGGCGCCGGCGCGGTGTTCCGGACCATTCCCTCGAAGATCCTGACACTGGAAGAACTGAACTGCCCGAAGATTTTCAAGGACATCGCCGAATATCCGCGCGGCATCGTGCTGGTGACCGGGCCGACCGGTTCCGGCAAGTCGACGACGCTGGCGGCGATGGTCAATCACGTCAACGAGAACGACTATGCCCACATCCTGACGGTCGAAGACCCGATCGAATTCGTGCATGAGGCGAAAAAGTGCCTGATCAACCAGCGCGAGGTCGGGCCGCATACGCTGTCCTTCGCCAATGCGCTGCGCTCGGCACTGCGTGAGGATCCGGACGTCATCTTGGTCGGTGAAATGCGCGACCTCGAAACCATCCGCCTGGCGCTGACCGCCGCCGAAACCGGCCACCTGGTGTTCGCCACGCTGCATACCTCGTCGGCGGCCAAGACGATCGACCGTATCGTCGACGTGTTCCCGGCGGCGGAAAAGGAAATGGTCCGCTCGATGCTTTCCGAATCGCTGCGCGCCGTCATCTCGCAGACGCTGCTCAAGACCAAGGACGGCAACGGCCGCGTCGCGGCACATGAAATCATGATCGGCACCCCGGCCATCCGCAACCTGATTCGCGAGAACAAGGTGGCGCAGATGTACTCGGCGATCCAGACCGGCCAGAATTTCGGCATGCAGACGCTCGACCAGAACCTGCTCGAACTGGTCCGTCGCAACGTCGTCTCCAACGCCGAGGCACGGGCCCGGGCGACCAACAAGGACAATTTCCCCGGCTGAGCCGGCGGGATATCAGGGAAAGAGGGAGAGTTATGGAACGCGATCAGGCAATGAAATTCATGCACGATCTCCTGCGCCTGATGGTGCAGAAGAAGGGCTCCGACCTGTTCATCACCGCCAGTTTTCCGCCGGCGATCAAGGTGGACGGCAAGATCATGCCGGTTTCCAACCAGATCCTGACGCCGCAGCATACAGCCGAACTCGCACGTTCGATCATGAACGACCGGCAGTCCGCCGAGTTCGAGGCGACCAAGGAATGCAACTTCGCCATCTCGCCGGCCGGCATCGGCCGTTTCCGGGTCAATACCTTCATCCAGCAGGGGCGCGTCGGCGTCGTCTGCCGGACGATCAACCAGACCATCCCGACCCTCGATGAACTTGGCCTGCCGCCGGTGCTCAAGGATGTGGCGATGACCAAGCGCGGCCTGGTCATCTTCGTCGGCGGCACCGGTACCGGCAAGACGACCTCGCTCGCTGCGCTGGTCGATTACCGCAACGAGAACACCTACGGCCATATCATCACCATCGAGGATCCGATCGAATTCGTCCATGAGCACAAGAACTGCATCGTCACGCAGCGCGAAGTCGGGGTCGATACCGACGACTGGAAGCCGGCGCTGAAAAATACCCTGCGCCAGGCGCCCGACGTCATCCTTATGGGTGAAATCCGCGACCGCGAGACGATGGACTACGCCATCGCCTTTGCCGAAACCGGCCACCTCTGCCTGGCGACGCTGCACGCCAACAGTTCCAACCAGGCCATCGACCGTATCATCAACTTCTTCCCGGAAGAGCGCCGTCATCAACTGCTGATGGATCTCTCGCTCAACCTGCGCGCCATGATCTCGCAGCGCCTGCTGCCCAAGAAGGACGGCAAGGGCCGTCTGGCGGCGATCGAGGTCATGCTCAATTCGCCCTACATTGCCGACCTGATCTTCAAGGGCGAAGTGGGCGAGATCAAGGAGGCGATGAAGAAATCCCGCGAACTCGGCATGCAGACCTTCGACCAGGCACTGTTCGATCTCTACGAGGCGGGCAAGATCAGCTACGAGGACGCACTGCGCAATGCCGACTCGCTGAACGACCTGCGCCTCAACATCAAACTGCACGGCAAGGATTCCAAGGATCGCGACCTGACCACTGGCATCGGCCACCTCGACATCGTCTGACCGGCGGCTCCCGGAACGAGCGTTCCGGGGTGCCATGGGTTAAAATTACTGTATTTTGCGACCGCGCCCCGGACCTCCGGGGCGCTGCCTTTTCCGACTCCCGATTTCTGCCCATGTCCGGCCTCAATCCCCAGCAGCGCGAAGCGATCCACTACCTCGACGGCCCCCTGCTGGTGCTCGCCGGCGCCGGTTCGGGCAAGACGCGGGTAATCACGCAGAAGATCGCCTACCTGGTGCAGGACTGCGGCTTCCAGTCGCGCAACGTTGCTGCCATCACCTTCACCAATAAGGCGGCGAAGGAGATGCAGGAACGGATCGGCAAGCTCCTGTCGCGGTCGACCGCCGACGAACTGCAAATTTCGACCTTCCATTCGCTGGGTGTCCGCATCCTGCGCGAAGAGGCCAGGGCGCTCGGCTACAAGCCACGCTTTTCCATTTTCGATGCGGCCGATTGCGCCGGCATCATCGGCGACCTCGCCAAGACCGTCGACAAGGCCACACTGCGCCGCCTGCAGGCCATCATCTCGAACTGGAAGAATGCGCTGGTGACGCCCGAGGCGGCGCGCCATCTGGCCAGCAACGAGCACGAGGCGCTGGCAGCTGCCACCTACCTGTCCTACGAGGCGACGCTGAAGGCCTACCAGGCCATGGATTTCGATGATCTGATCGGCCTGCCGGTCGCCCTCTTCCAGCAGCACCCGGAAATCGCCGAGAAATGGCAGAACCGCCTGCGCTACCTGCTGGTCGATGAATACCAGGACACCAACGCCTGCCAGTACCAGCTGCTCAAGCTGCTGACCGGCGTCCGCGCCCAGTTCACCGCCGTCGGCGACGACGACCAGGCGATCTACGGGTGGCGTGGCGCCGACATCGACAACCTGAAAAAGTTGCCGGCCGAATTCCCGGGGCTCAAGGTCATCAAACTGGAGCAGAACTACCGGTCGACCGTAAGAATTCTCAAGGCGGCCAACAACGTCATCGCCCACAACGAAAAGCTGTTCGACAAGAAACTGTGGTCCGAACTCGGGCATGGCGATCCGATCTCCGTCACCGCCTGCAAGGATAACGAGGCCGAGGCCGAGGGCGTGGTCATGAAGCTGCAGGCTCACCGCTTCGAGCAACGCGGCAAGTTCCGCGATTACGCCATCCTCTATCGCTCCAATCACCAGGCGCGGCTGCTGGAGACGCAGCTGCGCAACCACAAGATTCCCTACCTGCTCTCGGGCGGGCAGTCCTTCTTCGACAAGTCGGAAATCAAGGACATTACCTCCTACCTGCGTCTGCTGGCCAACGAGGACGACGACCCGGCCTTCATCCGCGCCGCAACCACGCCCAAGCGCGGCATCGGCGCTGCCACCTTGCAGGTGCTTGGCACCTACGCCGGTGAGCGCCACGTCTCGCTGTTCCACGCGGCGTTCGAGGAGGGCTTTGCGCATCGCGTGCAGCCGCGACAACTGGAGCCGCTGCTCGAGTTCTGCCACTTCATCAGTCGCATTCAGAGCCGGGCGACGCGCGAGCCGGCGCAGCAGGTTCTTCCCGACCTCCTCAAAGCCATCGATTACGAAACCTTCCTCTACGACCATGAGGAAGAGCGCACGGCGCAGACGCGCTGGGCCAATGTCTGCGAGTTCGCCAACTGGCTGAACGGCAAGGGCGAGGAAGAAGGCAAGACCCTGATTGACCTGACCCAGAGCATCGCGCTGATCAACATGCTCGACAAGCAGAATGCCGACGATGTCGATGCCGTGCAGTTGTCCACGTTGCATGCAGCCAAGGGGCTGGAGTACAAGCATGTGTTTCTGGTCGGCATCGAGGAAGGCATCCTGCCGCATCGCGAATCGCTCGACCCGGCGAAGATCGAGGAAGAACGCCGATTGATGTACGTCGGCATCACGCGCGCCCAGCGCTCGCTGCACCTTTCGTACTGCGAACGGCGCAAGCAGGCACGCGAATTCATTCCCAGCGAACCCTCGCGCTTCATCGCCGAAATGGGCAAGGACGATATTCGCTTCTCGGGCGGCAAGCAGGCTGCCGAACCGGACAAGGCAACTGGCAGCGCGCGGCTGGATGCGCTGAAGGCCATGCTCGCTGGCAACAAGCGCTAACCGCTTGGTCACACCGCGTTACAGCGGGTTACCTTCCTTATGACATCCGGGCGGTAACGGCTTGCGTTATTCGGCACAAGGCAGCGCGATTTCGCAAAGCCGGATGAAATTCCGAATAAACCACGTAAGGAGATTCAAAATGACCAAGCAACTTATCGCCATCGCCATCGCCGCCGCTTTTGGCATCGCCCACGCTGCCGACGTCAAGCCGGCCACCGAAGTCAAACCCGCTGCCGCCCCGACCGCTGCTGTCGTCAAGGCCGAAGCGCCGAAGGGAGAAGTGAAGGCGCCGGAAGCCAAGCCGGCGGTTGCCGCCCCGGAAGTCAAGGCGGATGCCAAGGCCCCCGAAGCGAAGCCCGTCAAGCACGCGAAGCATGTAGCGAAGACCGAAGCGAAGACGCCGGAAGCGCCCAAGGCCGAAGCGCCGAAAGCCGAACCGGCCAAGGCTGCCGAAGCGGTGAAGAAGTAAGTCGGTTTGCTGCAACCCGCGGCCGGCCCTCCAAAAGCCGGCCAGGGAATGGCGCCCGCGTGGCGCCATTTTTGCGTCCACGAAAAAGGGAGGCCGCAGCCTCCCTTTTGCCGGGTGTCGGATCGCTTACTTGACCTTGCCCAGGATGAAATCGACGGCACCCTTGATTTCGTCGTCGGACAGGTCGGCCGCGCCACCCTTCGGCGGCATCGCGCCCTTGCCGCCGATCGCGCTCTTGTACAGCGCGTCCTTGCCCTGCGCGACGCGGGGTGCCCAGGCGGCCTTGTCGTCGACCTTGGGAGCACCGGCGGCACCGGTGTTGTGGCAGGCGCCGCAAATCGAATTGAAGACCGTCGCGCCATCCTTCGGGCCGGCGGCAGCTGCCGGGGCGGCTTTGGCCAGTTCGAACCTGGCGACCGGCTGGATGCGGACATCAGCAGAATCGTTATTGCCCGCTGAATCGGCCGCAGAAGTGGATTGCTTGACCGTCAGCGGGTAAATGATGGCGATCAGGACGATTGCAATGATGATCGTCGCCCACATGATGCCCTTGGAGGAGTGTTGCTGCTCGGCCATGCTGATTACCTCAATCCGCAAAAAAGATAAGTGCGTAATTATAACGGCTTATGCGTAAACCGGAAGGCGGTGGGCGGCCAAAAAAAACCCCGCCGAAGGGCGGGGTTGGAAGTTCTCGAAAGGGGGGATTTCGAGAGGAGGGGTTCAATGCACAGACGCAGTGTATGCCGGCCCCCGAGCTTCGTCTGTCGTGCTTTCGTAGCCTTCTGTAACAGAATGTTGCATTGCGGCATGACAGATTCCAGCCTTTGTTCCATCATGCAAAAACGTGCCTATTTACAAAACACGAAATCAGTTTTTCAGCGACACCACAGACAATCATGGAGGAGACACCATGCAAAAGTCGCTTCACATCGATCCGGCGAAATGTACCGGATGCCTGCAGTGCGAAATGGCCTGCTCCTACGAGCATACCGGGACTATCAATCCATCCAAGTCGCGCATCAAGGTGTTCGATTTCGAACACGAAGGTCGCAAGGTGCCCTACACCTGCACCCAATGCGCCGACGCCTGGTGCATGAATGCCTGTCCGGTCGACGCCATCGTCATCGATGCGGCAACCGGGGCGAAGGTGGTCATGGAGGCGACCTGTGTCGGCTGCAAGGTGTGCACCATCGCCTGCCCGTTCGGTACGGTCAATTACATGGCCGATGTCGGCAAGGTGCAGAAATGTGACCTCTGCGGCGGTGACCCGAAGTGCGTGAGCGCTTGCCCGACCGCGGCGATCACCTACGTCGATGCCGACTGGACCGGTCTGGACCGCATGCGCGCCTGGGCCGCCAAGGCCAATACCGCCACTGTCGCTGCCTGAGGAGGAGAGATCATGGGATGGAATCGAAAAGTCCTGCGCGTGAACCTCACCGCCGGCACCTGCACGCCCGAACCGCTGAACATGGCCTGGGCCAACGACTATCTGGGCTCGCGCGGCCTCGCGTCGAAATACCTGGTTTCGGAAATCGACCCCAAGGTCGATCCGCTGTCGCCCGAAAACAAGATGATTATGTCTACCGGTCCGTTGACCGGCACCATGGCCTCGACCGGCGGCCGTTACACCGTGGTGACCAAGGGCGCTCTGACCAACGCGATCGCCTGCTCGAATTCCGGCGGCTTCTTCGGCGCCGAGATGAAGTTCGCCGGCTGGGACATGATCATCTTCGAGGGCAAGTCGCCGAAGCCGGTCTACCTTTACGTCGAGAACGACAAGGCCGAACTGCGCGACGCCGCCCACCTGTGGGGCAAGACCTGCTGGCAGACCGAGGAAACGATCAAGACCTCGCACCAGGATCCGCTGATCCGCGTCTCGTCGATCGGCGGCGCCGGCGAGAACCAGGTGCTGTTCGCCTGCATCGTCAATGACCTGCACCGTGCCGCCGGGCGCTCCGGGGTCGGGGCGGTGATGGGCTCGAAGAACCTCAAGGCGGTGGCCATTCGCGGCACCAAGGGGGTGTCCGGGATCAAGGATTTCCCGGCCTTCCTCGCGGCGGCCAATGCCGGCAAGAAGGTGCTGGCCGACAATGCGGTGACCGGCCAGGGCTTGCCCAAGTACGGCACGCAGGTGCTGATGAACGTGATCAACGAAATGGGCGCCCTGCCGACGCGCAATCACCGCGACGTTCAGTTCGAGGAGGCCGGCAAGATTTCCGCCGAGGCGATGCACGAGAAGCGGCCGACCGATGGTAAGCCGCATCTGGTGACCAATGCTGCCTGCTTCGGCTGCACCATCGCCTGCGGGCGCATCTCGAAGATCGACGAGACCCACTTTAGCGTCAAGAACAGCCCGCAGTACTGGGGCGCTTCCGGCGGCCTCGAATACGAAGCGGCCTGGGCGCTCGGCGCAGCCAACGGCGTCGGCGACCTGGAGGCGCTGCAATACGCCAACCTGCTTTGCAACGAGCACGGCATGGACCCGATTTCCTTCGGCGCGACGGTGGGGGCGGCGATGGAGCTTTACGATCTGGGCATCATCACCAAGGAACAGATCGGCGTCGACGCGAAATTCGGCTCGGCCGAGGCGCTGTGCCAGCTGGTCGAGATGACGGCGCACGGCGAGGGTTTCGGCAAGGAACTGGGCCTGGGCAGTGCCCGCATGTGTGCCAAGTACGGCCGGCCGGAGCTGTCGATGAGCGTCAAGGGGCAGGAATTCCCGGCCTACGACTCGCGCGGCATCCAGGGCATGGGGCTGGCCTATGCCACCTCCAACCGCGGCGCCTGCCACCTGCGCGGCTACACGGTGGCCTCCGAGGTGCTTGGCATCCCGGTCAAGACCGATCCGCTGGTCACCGACGGCAAGGCCGAACTGGTCAAGGCCTTCCAGGATGCGACCGGGGTCTTCGACTCGGCCGGCATCTGCATCTTCACCAGCTTCGCATGGACGCTGGCTGATGTGCAGCCGCAGGTCCAGGCCGCCTGCGAGGGCGACTGGTCGATGGATAAGCTGAACGCGGTCGGCGAGCGCATCTGGAACATGGAGCGCCAGTTCAACCTCGCCGCCGGCCTGAGCGGGAAGGACGACGATCTGCCGCCGCGCCTGAAAACCGAGCCGGCGAAGACCGGCCCGGCCAAGGGACTGGTTAATGGCCTCGACAAGATGAAGCCGGAGTATTACAAGGTGCGCGGCTGGACGCCGGACGGCGTGCCGGAGAAGGCGACGCTCGAACGTCTGGGCCTCTAGGCGAGCCACGTGCCTGCAAGCGGGGTGGCGCGTGGCGCCGCCCCGCTTTTCCTTTCCTGTCGGAGAAGATAACGATGAAACACATCATTCTCGGCAATGGCCCGGCCGGCGTCGTCGCCGCCGAAACCCTGCGCCGCGCGGCGCCCGGCGACGACATCCTGCTGGTCGGCCATGAAGCGGCGCCGCCCTACTCGCGGATGGCAATTCCCTACCTGCTGGAAGGCAACATCGACGAGTCCGGTACCTACCTGCGCAAGGCAGAAGATCATTTCGACCGGCTCGGCATCCGCCAGCGGCGCGGCCGGGCGGTTGCGGTCAACGCCGAAAAACGCACGGTTTTGTTCGACGACGGTCATTTCGAGGATTACGACCGCTTGCTGATCGCGACCGGCTCGCATCCGGTGCGGCCCCCGATTCCCGGCATCGATCTGCCGCAGGTGCAGACCTGCTGGACGCTCGACGACGCGCGCGCCATCGCCGCACTGGCCAAACCCGGCTCGCGCGTCCTGCAACTGGGGGCCGGCTTCATCGGCTGCATCATCATGGAAGCGCTGGTCAAGCGCGGCGTGCAGCTGACGGTGGTCGAAATGGGCGACCGCATGGTGCCGCGCATGATGACGCCGGAGGCCGGCACCATGATCCGGCGCTGGGTCGAACGGCAGGGCGTGCGGGTGGTTACCAGGGCAGGGGTCGAGCGCATCGAAAGCGGCGCCGAATCGCCGTTGACCGTGACCCTGTCGACCGGCGAGCAGCTCGCCTGCGACCTGCTGATCGTCGCCGCCGGGGTGGCGCCCAATGTCGCCTTCCTCGAAGGGACGGCGGTGCACGTCGCCAAGGGCGTGCTGGTCGACGACACGATGCAGACCTCGGTGCCCGGCATCTACGCCGCCGGCGACGTCGCCGAGGCGCCCGACCTGTTTTCCGGACGCCATCTGGTGGCGGCGATCCAGCCCAACGCCGCCGATCAGGCGCGTGTCGCGGCGCTCAACATGGCCGGCCAGCCGGCCCGGATGAAGGGGGTGCTGGCGATCAACGTGCTTGATTCGATGGGGATGATTTCCTCATCATTCGGTGAATGGCAGGGGGTGGCCGACGGCGAGGGGGTCGAGCTGGCCGACGAGGCCAACGGCCGCTACCTCAGCCTGCAGTTCGACGGCGACGTGCTGGTCGGCGCCACGGCGATCGGCCTGACCCAGCACGTCGGCGTGCTGCGCGGCCTGATCCAGGGGCGGACGCGGCTCGGCGCATGGAAGGAGCGGCTGCTGGAAACGCCGACCCGCTTCGTCGAAGCCTATCTGGCCTGCCAGCAGGTGGTCCGCTGACGCCGTGAAGGTCACGGTCAAGCTCTACGCCACGCTGGGCGACTATCTGCCGCCGGGCAGCAAGGGCAACAAGGTCGAGGTCGAGGCGGACGAGGCTGCTGCGGTCGACGCCGTTTTGCGGCCATTTTCGCTGCCGCCGAAACTGACTCATCTGGTGCTGGTGAACGGCGTCTTCATTCCGCCCGAAGCGCGGGCTTCGACCTGCCTCGCCGCAGGCGACGTTCTCGCCGTCTGGCCGCCAATCGCTGGTGGCTGACGGGCCGTTCCCGTGGAGCTCCAGCCGGGTGCGGCTGATGAACAGCACGGCGGCAGAGTTCCGGCGAGCCCTGGTGCAGGCCTTCGGGCCGGCCGTGACGGACGCTGGGACAGGCTTGCAGCTTGCCGTCGGCGACGTGCAGCTGCATTTCGCGCTGCAGCGCGAAAGTTCACACCGTATTGGTGCACTGCAACTCGCGACGCTGCGCGTTGAAATCAGCGTGCAGCGTGGCGATGAAATTGCCGCGGCCGAGTTGCTCGCCCGGGTCGACCGGGCGACCCTGCGCGGGGGCGGTTAGGCCTCGATACGGCAGATCTCGACGGCGGTCAGCGGCACCTGGTAGTCCGCTGCCAGCTGGGCTTTCGCCAGATCCTCGACGGCCTGGCCGTCGACCGCGACGAAGTGGCGGGCACCGGTGTAGTCCTGCGGAATGCCGGCGCGATCCTGCGTGATGCGATAGTGAATCTTGACCTTCATTGCTGTTTCCTTTTATGACTTCTGTTTTGTCCTGCCAAACAAGTATAGTCAATATTTGCTGCGCTGCAATATCGGATTTCACCTGGGCGATCCGGCGACTGATGCATAATCCGCCTCCTTTTCAGTGGCAGGCGCCTGTGGCGGGGGAGCAATGAAATACATCGGATTCGCCGGCTGGTCCGGCAGCGGCAAGACGACGCTGGTCGAGCAGGTCATCGCCCTGCTCGAAGCGCGCGGGCTGGCGGTGTCGCTGATCAAGCACGCCCATCACGAATTCGACATCGACCACCAGGGCAAGGATTCGCTGCGCCATCGCCATGCAGGCTGCCGCGAGGTGCTGGTGACCTCGGCCAACCGCTGGGCGGTCATGCACGAGTTGCGCGGGCGCCCGGAGCTGACGCTGGACGAGGCACTAAGCCAGTTGTCGCCGTGCGACCTGGTGCTGGTCGAAGGCTTCAAGCACGCGCCGATTCCCAAGATCGAAATCTACCGGCCGGCGCTCGGCAAGCCGGCGCTCTACCCCGAAGATCCGCACGTCATCGCGGTCGCCTGCGACGTGCGGCTGGATACCGATCTGCCGCAGCTCGATCTGAACGATCCGGCCGCCATAGCCGACTTTCTGCTCGCCCGTCTGGCGCTGATTTAGGCGGCCTTGCCGTCCAGATAGGCGGCAATGTCGACCCCATCGATCTGCTCCGGCTTCATGTACTGCTCGGCGTACTCGCGATAGACACCGGAACGCAGGAAGAGATCGAACAGCTCGGGGTCGATGTGGTGATCCTTCTTCATGAAGGACATGATCCGGATCGCTTCCGACAGCGTCTTGCCCTTCTTGTAGGGGCGGTCGACCGCGGTCAGCGCCTCGAAAATGTCGGCGATCGCCATCATGCGCGCGACCGGACTCATCTCGTCGCGCGTCAGGCGGCGCGGGTAGCCGGTACCGTCCATCTTCTCATGGTGGCCGGCGGCGATTTCCGGGACATTGCGCAGGTGCTTGGGGAAAGGCAGCTGGGTGAGCATGATCAGCGTCTGCACGATGTGCTCGTTGATCTTGTAGCGCTCTTCTTCCGACAGCGTGCCGCGCGCGACGCCGAGGTTGTACAGCTCGCCCTTGTTGTAGAGCACTTCCGGCACCGGCATGCGGAAACCCCACTGGTTGTCGGGCGGCATGCGGTCGCGGGCCTGGCGCTCGAAAATGTGCTCAGGTTTGTCGGTCAGCAATTGTTCGACGACCGGCAGTTCGGGGGGCGGCGTGCGCGCCTTGCGGGCCTTTTCCTCGTGCGAAATCCCGATGCGGTCGTCGAGCGTGCGCGTCCACGTGCGGGCAGCGATGTTGCGCAGGCGTTCGAGCTTTTCCGGGGCCATGAATTCGCCACCCTCGTTGCATTCGGCGATGAAGGCGAAGTCGTCGTCGAGGCCGGCCAGCGTTGCGGCCAGCCGGGCGCGGGCCACCGCCTCCGGTTCGCCGGCTGCAACGGCCTGCAGGCAGGCGATCTCAGCATCGCGCTTCAGCACCTCGAAGCGCATGCGCACTTCGTGGATGCGGTCGTAAAGGGTTTCCAGCTTGGTCGCCTTGTCGACCACGTATTCCGGCGTCGTCACCTTGCCGCAGTCGTGCAGCCAGGCGGCGACGTGTACGGCCTCCCATGCTTCCTCGTCCAGTTCGAAATCCTTGTACGGGCCGCTGCTTTCGGCGCAGGCGGCGCGCGCCAGCATCTTGGTCAGCTCCGGCACGCGCGCGCAGTGGCCGCCGGTGTAGGGACTCTTGGCGTCGATGGCGCTGGCGATCAGCTGGATGAAGGATTCGAACAGCACCTTCTGGGCGTGAATCAATTCCTTGCTCTCGAGCGACACCGCCGACGAGCCGGAAAGCGCCTCGATGAAACTGATTTGCGCCGGGTCACAGGGCTCGGCGCGGATCAGCAGCATCATGCCGACCAGCACTTGGCTGCGGTTGAGCAAGGGGACGGCGACCGCGTGGTCGGTCGCCTCGTCGCCGACCGGCAGGCGCAAGGCAGCGATGTCGGCGGCCGAGAGGCGGCCGCCGAGCGCACTGCGCGAAGCCAGGGCGGACGCGAGCAGCGGGCCGCAGTCGGCGACCGCCACCGAGGCGTCGCCGGCAGTCAGTGCGCTGCCGTCGGAACGCAACGCCGTCGCCGGGCGCAGGTGGGCGTTGTCGGCCAGGTAGAGCACGCCGGCTTCGGCATCGGCCGCGGCCATCGTCTCGCTGAGCAGTCGTGGCAGCAGCCGATCAAAGTCCTTTTCGTCGGCGATGGCGTGCGTCACTTCCAGAAAGCGGCGTATCGTCCGCTTCATGCTGTCCATGGTGAGCGTCAGGTTGCTCACCTCCAGCACCAGCGAGTCGACCTTGACCGGTTGCGAGAACTCGAAGCGGCGGATCGCTTCCGCCTCGTGCGCCAGTTGCCGCAAGGGACCGGAAATGCGGCGCGCCAGCAGCCAGGTGATCGGAATGGCCAGCAGGATGACCAGCACGGTGGCGATTGCGGCATGCCGCATCAAGCGTTCGGCGGCGACCATCAATTCGGCGTCGGGAATCGCGGTGATCAGGTATAGCGGTTTGGCGCCCTCGAGCTTGACCGGCCGCAGCGAGGCGTGCCAGTTGGCGCCATCGACATCGAGCGCGAGATCGAGGCCGTTGCCGGACTTGTCCATGGTCGGCATCAGTTCCGCCAGCCGGGCGAGCACCGGAATGCCGAGGTCGGCCAGGTGGGGCAGGGCCGGTTTGCCGTCAGCCGCCGACAGCTTGATGGCGTGCGCCAGGTTTTCGTCGGCGATGGTCAGGCCATCCTGGTTGGCCAGTACGACATGAGTGCCCGGCGTGACCTTCTGCCTGGCCAATGACTGATCGAGCGTTTCCAGGCGAATGTCGGCCCCGACCACGGCGTCGGCGTTGTTGGCGCGGTTGGCGATGGTGGTGCCGACTTTCTTGCTGGAAAAAAAGACATAGGGCTGGGTCTTGATCTGGCCGCTCGAGGCCTGTGCCAACTGGTACCAGCCGCGGCTGCGCGGATCGTAGGCAGCGGCGTAATCAGGCAACTCGTCCTGGCGCAGGCGCTTGAGTCCGGCATCGAAAAAAATGAAGCTGCCGAGGGCTGATTTTTCACTGCCTTCGCCTTTGTGCTCGATGCTTTGAACCATATACACGGCCCCGGCGGGCGCGTTGAAACTCAGGCCTTCGGCGGCGTCATAAAAGCGCCGCAGCATGAAGAAGTCGCCGTTGCCGTAGCCGACGTAAATCGAGGTCAGGGCTGCCGAATTGTCCAGCGCCGCGCGCATGAAACCGAGGTAGTTCAGGCGTTCCGCCAGCGAGCCGGTGCGGGTGATGCCGTCGTAGCTGACCAGCCGTGTCGCCATTTCGGCGGGGCCGATCAGGTTGGTGAATTCGCCCAGGGTTTCGCGCCCGATGCGGGTGTTCAGCTCGCCGGCGGTCGTTTCGAGGATTTCATGGCTGCTCCGGTAGCCGAGTCCGCCGATGATGCCGCCGACCAGCAGGATGAGGACGACGAACAGCGTCGAGATGTGAACATGGAGCGGAAAGCGGCGTTTCATGGCGACGATCTCGGTCGGACGGGGTGGCCCATGTTACGCGGAACGGCAGCCGGTATAAACTTCGGCATCGCCGCCGGGAGAGGATTTTGCCATGCGCCAGAACATCAGCTTCATCACTCTCGGCGTCGCCGATCTGGCGCGCAGCCGCGCCTTCTACGCCGCCCTCGGCTGGCGGGAGTCTTCGGGCAGCCAGGCGGAGGTCGCCTTTTTCGACGCCGGTGGCGTCGTGTTCGCCCTGTTCGGGCGCGCGGCGCTTGCTGAGGATGCCGGCATGCCGGCGGCCGGCAGCGGTTTTCCCGGTTTCGCGCTGGCCCACAACGTCGCGTCCGCGGACGCGGTCGACCGCTTGCTGGCCGAGGCGGTGGCGGCCGGTGCGACCATCGTGCAACCTGCCGGAAAAGTCTTCTGGGGCGGTTACCGCGGCTATTTCGCCGATCCCGACGGCTTTCTCTGGGAGGTCTGCTGGAACCCGTTCTTCCCGCTTGACGAACAGGGGCGCGTCACCCTGCCGGCTTGAATGCCGGAGTCAGTTTTCCCCTGTCGTCTCGAAGCGCCCCAGTTCCTCACGCGTGTTGATGTTCTCGAAGGCGTCGGCCTCGTCATCGAAGGCGACTTCGACCACCCTCAGCGTCGCGTACCAGCGGTCGATCTTGCGCCCGCCGCCGGCCAGGAATTCGGTCAGGTGCGGCAGCACCGCGCGCCGGCACAGGCAGAAGACCGGGTGCGGCTGGTCGAAGGTGCGGGCGACGGCGAGATCGGCACCGGTTGCGGTCAACGCCTGAAACAGGCGCGAAATCAGGTCGGCCGGCAGGAAGGGCGAATCGCAGGGGGCGGTGGCGACCAGCGGGTGCGCCGCCGCCGACAGCGCGGCATGCAGGCCGGCCAGCGGGCCGGCAAAATCGGGAATTTCGTCGGGCACTACGCGGTGGCCGAAGGCGGCATAGCGTTCACCGTTCTGATTGGCGTTGATCAGCAGTTCGTCGACCTGCGGCGCCAGGCGCTCGATTACCCAATGCACCATTGGCCGCCCCCGCAGTTCCTGCAGGCCCTTGTCGATGCCGCCCATGCGCCGGCCGAGGCCGCCGGCCAGGACGACCCCGGTAATTTTCTCGTCGCTCATCGTGTGAACCGCTCCTCGCCGGTGAATAACAGGTAATGCTTGCCCTGGGCGCGGCCGATCATCGTCATCCCGAGCTTGCGGGCGATTTCCCAGCCCATCTGCGTCAGCCCTGACCGCGAAACGAGGAAGGGAATCCCCATCTGCGCCGTCTTGATGACCATTTCCGAGGTCAGCCGGCCGGTCGTGTAGAAAATCTTGTCGCCGCCGGCCAGGTCGTCCAGCCACATGCGGCCGGCGATGGCATCGACCGCGTTGTGGCGGCCGACGTCCTCGACGAACATCAGGATCTCGCTGCCTTGGGCGAGGGCGCAGCCGTGCACCGCGCCTGCCTGCTTGTAGATCGATTCGTGGTGGCGCACCGCATCGAGCAGGCCGTAAAGCGTCGCTTCGGAAAGACTGGCCGCAGCCGGCAGGCGGATGTCGTCGATCTCGTCCATCAGGTCGCCGAATACCGTGCCCTGGCCGCAGCCGGTGGTGACCGTGCGCTTCTCGGTGCGGCATTCGGCGATGCCATTACCGTGCCGGGTGGTGACGGCGACGGCATTGACCTCCCAGTCGACCTGCACGGCGGCGATTTCGTCGAGGCTACCGATCAGGCGTTGGTTGCGCAGATAGCCCAGGGTGAGCGCTTCCGGCGCTGCGCCCAGGGTCATCAGCGTGACGATTTCGCGCTTGTCGACGTAGAGGGTCAGCGGATGCTCGCCGGCGATGGCGGTCGGCACGACTTCGCCGCGCTCGTTGACGGCGTCAATCTCGAAGGTGAGCGGCCGGCTGGCCTGGCTGAGCAGTGGACGATTCATCGGCCGGATTCTACACTTGGCCCGAGTTTCGGCTATCCTGAAAGGCATAGTGACTCCGGGCACCCCCATGAAGCAGTTTCCCGTTGCCGTGATATTGGAAAAGATCCGCCTCGACAACCGCTGGGTCAGCGAGCGGTGGGAGGCGATCGGTGTCGTTCCGGCCTTCGATGCGCCGGTCGACGCGCCGGCCCGGCGCATTTTCGCGGACGACGAGCGCGAGCAGTTCCTGGTCGGCCATTTCCCGCTCGAACTGTTCCGCGACGAGGTCGACAACTACCATCTCAACCTGACCTCGCCCGAGCCGCGCGTTTTCGTCATGTGGCGCATGGACGAGGATTTCGCGAAGCCGATGGAGGTCACGTTGAGCTATGGTGAAGCCGCCCGCTGGCTCGATTCCGGCGAGCAGTGCGACGGCGTGCCGATGCCCCCGGAAATCGCCGACTGGCTGGGCGACTTCGTCAACACCCATTACAAGCCGGCGGTGCGCAAGAAGATCAAGCGCAACGATCCGTTTGCCGGGCAGCGCCAGGCATGAGCGGCAGCCGCTTCCTCGAGCGCTGGTCGCGGCTGAAAAAGGCCGCCGAAACGGCGTCGACCGCAGAGATCCAGGACGCCGAAAGCCTGCTCGCCCAGCTCGGGCCGGACAGCGATTTCGGCCAGTTCCTGCGCCAGGAAATCAGCGAGGAAGTGCGCCGCAAGGCGATGAAGACCCTCTTCGCCGATCCGCATTTCAACGTGATGGACGGCCTGGACATCTACATCGACGATTACACGATCAGCGATCCGATTCCCGAGGCGATGCTGGCGACGCTCACCCAGGCGCGCGGCCTGCTTTTCGATGTGCCCGAAGAAGTTCCGGGGGCGGCCGAAGCGCCCGCCGATTGCGACATTCTGGCCGCCGCTGGACAAAATGTCCCGGCGCCGCCGGTGGCGGCCGACGCGCCGGCTGAAAATCAATGAGTTAGCGGGCGTCGGCGCCGGTTTTTCGCTGGCACGAAGCCTGCTGTAAAGCCGTACTTTTGAAAGGTGAATCCTTGAGTCAAGCCGTTTCCGCCAAACTGTCCGCTACCGAATACCCGCCGCTGGCCGCCGCGCTGGCGGCCCTCGCCGACCTGCCCGCGCCGGAGCCGGTGCCGGCAGTCAGCATGCAGGCCGAAGGGCGCCTGCTCATCGTCGGCGAAGCGGACGTGGCGCTGGGCTGGGCCGAGCGTCTGGCTGGCCAGCGCACGGTGACCGTGCTGGCGCCGGTTGCGGTCGACCTGCCGGAAGATGCCGATTTCGCTGTCGAGAGTGGTAGCGATGTGCTGCTTTCTGGCCATCTCGGTGCTTTCGTCGCCAGCTGGCAGGCCGCCGACGGTGTCCGGCAAGGAACGTTCGATGTCGTCCTCGACCTTTCGCCGAAGGCTTTGCTGAATCGTGTCGAACTGCCGCCGGGCTATGTCGCGCCTGGCCGCGACCCGCTCGACCAGGCGCTGGCTGTCATCGACCTGCTCGCCTTCGACGGCGAATTCGAGAAGCCGCGTTATGTCGCTATCAATGAACGCCTGTGCGCCCACAGCCGCTCGCAGAAAACCGGCTGCAGCAACTGCATCGAAGTCTGTGCCACCGAGGCCATCACCAGCGCCGGCGACAAGATCGCGCTCGATCCCTACCTTTGCCAGGGCTGCGGCACCTGTACCACGGTCTGTCCGTCCGGGGCGCTGGCCTTCCAGTACCCGCGGGTGGTTGATGCCGGTATCGCCATCAAGGCCCAGCTCAAGGCCTGGCGCGCCGCCGGTGGCAAGAATCCCTGTCTGCTATTCCATTCGGCCGAAGCCGGGAAAAAGGAACTGGCGGCGTTCAAACGTGATGGCGGCATGCTGCCGGCCAATGTCATTTCGATTGAAACCTGGAGCATCGACGCCGTCGGGCTCGACCTGATGCTCGGTGCCATTGCCCTCGGCGCCTGTCAGGTCGCGCTGCTCGGCAGCGGCTCGCACGATCTGGCGCCGCTGCACAAGCAGGCCGGGCTGGCGCAGCGCATCCTCAATGGCCTCGGCTATGCCGGTGACTACGTGCGGATCATTGCTGGCGGCAGCGACATCGCCGCCGCCTTCGCCGACTGGCCGCTCGCGGCCGCCGTGCCGCCGGCCGAGTTCCGCCTGCTGGCGGAAAAGCGCACGACCCTCGAATTCGTCGTCGACCACCTGCTGCGCCATGCGCCGGCCGCGCCCGAATTCATCGAGCTGCCGGCTGGCGCGCCCTTCGGCAATGTCACCGTCAGCGATGCGTGCACGCTCTGCATGTCCTGCGTCGGCGCCTGTCCGGCCAGCGCGCTCAAGGCCGCCGCCGATGCGCCGCGCCTTTCCTTCCTGGAACGCAACTGCCTGCAATGCGGCCTCTGCGCGCAGACCTGTCCGGAGAGCGCGATCACGCTGACGCCGCGCCTGCTGCTGGCGCAGCGCAAGCAGGAGCGCTTGCTGAAGGAGGCGGAGGTTTTCTGCTGCACCGCCTGCGGCAAGCCGATGGGCGCCAAGCCGGTGATCGACAGCATGCTGGCCCGGCTGGCCGGCCACAGCATGTTCGCCACGCCGGAAGCGCTGGCGCGCCTGACCCAGTGCGGCGACTGCCGCGTGATCGATCTGATCAACAAGGAAAAGAGCCTCAACGCCTGGGAGATGACCGAATGAGCGCCGTTCTCGATGTCCGTGCCGCACCGCTGCTCAGCGATGAGGATCGCGCCCGCGCCGAGCACTATGCCGTCCTGTCGCGCCTCTTCGCTAGCGCGCCCGACGCCGAATTCCTGCAAAAGCTGCCGGCACTGGCGGCTGCCTGGGGCAGTAGCGGCAATGCGCTCGGCCAGGCCTGGCTGATGCTGCGCGATGCCGCGCTCAACACCGATGCCGAGCAACTGGAAGACGAATATACCCGGCTGTTCCTGACCATCGGCCGGCCGGACGTGATGCTCTTCGGTTCCTTCTACATGGCCGGCTTCCTGATGGAAGGGCCGGTTGTCGAACTGCGTGCCGATCTTGCCGAGCTCGGGCTGGGCCGCCGGCTCGGCGTTACGGAATCGGAAGACCACATCGCCGCCCTGTGCGACGTCATGCGCCACCTGATCGTCACCGGCCCGGATGCCGCCGGCCTCGGGCGCCAGCAACTGTTTTTCACCCGGCATATCGCGCCGTGGTTCGAGGCGCTGTGCGATGCCCTCGAACGGGCGCCGGATGCCCGCTTTTATCCGCGCACCGCAGCCTTGGTGCGCGCCTTTTTCGAGATCGAACGCCTGGCGTTCGACATGCTCTAGTCCAGTTTTGTGAGGAGGGGAAATCATGACTGATAAAAAACCTGAAAATCTCAAGCGGCGCGGCTTCCTGCTCGCCGCCGGCGTCGGCGGTGCCGGCGCGGTGGCAGTCGCCGTCGGTGTCGGCAAGGAAAAGACGCCGCCGGTGGCGACCATCAAACCTGAAGACAAGGTGGGCAGCTATGAAGAAACCCGCCACGTCAGCAACTATTACCGCACGGCGCGGGTTTGAGCGGAGAGCAACCATGCTGACCAGAAAAGCGAAATCTGCCGCGCGTCCGGAAGCCGGCGTCATTTTGGTGTCGAATCCGGCGTCGACCGCAAGCGGCGGCGTGCTGGCCGCCACCATGGACCGCCGCACCTTCCTCAAGCGCTCAGGCCTCGTCGCCGGCGGCGGGGCGCTGGCGACCCAGCTGCCCTACAACATGATCGGCAGCGCCGAGGCGGCCGACGTCGTCAAGGACAAGACCGGCGTCGAGGTCAAGCGTACGGTGTGCACCCACTGCTCGGTCGGCTGCGCCGTCGATGCGGTGGTCGAAAACGGCGTCTGGGTACGCCAGGAGCCGGTCTTCGATTCGCCGATCAACCTCGGCGCGCACTGCGCCAAGGGCGCTTCGGTGCGCGAGCACGGCCACGGTGAGCATCGCCTGAAGTACCCGATGAAGCTGGTCGACGGCAAGTACAAGCGGATCAGCTGGGAACAGGCGCTCAACGAGGTCAGCGAAAAGCTGCTGGCGATCAGGAAAGAAAGTGGCCCGGACGCCACCTACTGGATCGGCTCGTCGAAGCATAGCAACGAGCAGGCCTACCTGATGCGCAAGTTCGTGTCCTTCTTCGGCACCAACAACATGGACCACCAGGCCCGCATCTGCCACTCGACCACGGTCGCCGGCGTCGCCAATACCTGGGGCTACGGCGCCATGACCAACTCCTACAACGACATGCAGTTCTCCAAGGCGGCGCTGTACATCGGCTCCAATGCCGCCGAGGCGCATCCGGTGTCGCTGCTGCACATGCTGCATGCCAAGGAAAACGGCTGCAAGATGGCGGTCGTCGACCCGCGCTTCACGCGCACCGCGGCCAAGGCTGACATCTACACCCGCATCCGTTCCGGCACCGACATCCCCTTCATCTGGGGCATGCTCTACCATATCTTCAAGAACGGCTGGGAGGACAAGGAATTCATCAACGCCCGCGTCTTCGGCCTCGACAAGGTCAAGGCCGAGGTCATGACGTGGACGCCGGACCGCGTCCAGGACGTCACCGGCATCCCCGAAGCCGAAGTGCTGCGCATCGCCGAGATGCTGGCCAAGAACAAGCCGTCCACCGTCGTCTGGTGCATGGGCCAGACCCAGCACACGGTCGGCAATGCCAACGTGCGCGCCATGTGCATCCTGCAGCTGGTGCTCGGCAACGTCGGCACCTCGGGCGGCGGCACCAACATCTTCCGCGGCCACGACAACGTGCAGGGCGCTACCGACGTCGGCCCCAACCCGGACTCGCTGCCCGGCTACTACGGCCTCGCCGCCGGCTCCTGGAAGCACTGGTGCAAGGTGTGGGGCGTCGATTACGAGTGGGTCAAGAGCCAGTACGCCTCGCAGGCCATGATGGAAAAGTCCGGCATCACCGTGTCGCGCTGGATCGACGGCGTGCTGGAGAAGAACGAGAACATCGACCAGGATTCCAATCTGCGCGCCGTGGTCTACTGGGGCATGGCGCCCAACAGCCAGACACGCGGCCTGGAAATGGTCGAGGCGATGAAGAAACTCGACATGCTGGTCGTCATTGACCCCTATCCTTCCGCCACCGCGGCGATGGCGGCGATGATGCGCAAGGATGGCGTGTACCTGCTGCCGGCGTGTACGCAGTTCGAGACCTCCGGTTCGCGCACCGCCTCCAACCGCTCACTCCAGTGGGGCGAGAAGGTCATCGAACCGCTGTTCGAATCGAAGCCCGACCACACGCTGATGTACGCCTTCGCCAAGAAGTTCGGTTTCGAGAAGGAGTTGGTCAAGAACATCAAGCTGATCAAGGACAAGCAGGGCTGGGATGAGCCCGAGATCGAGGACATCCTGCGCGAAATCAACAAGGGTTGCTGGACCATCGGCTACACCGGTCAGTCGCCGGAGCGCCTCAAGCTGCACATGCAGAACATGCACACCTTCGACGTCAAAACGCTGAGGGCCAAGGGCGGCCCCTGCGACGGCGAGTATTTCGGCCTGCCCTGGCCGTGCTACGGCACGCCGGAACTGAAGCACCCGGGCACGCCCAATCTCTACGACACCTCGAAGCACGTGATGGACGGCGGCGGCAACTTCCGCGCCAACTTCGGCGTCGAGCGTGACGGCGTTTCGCTGCTCGCCGCCGACGGCTCGGCTTCCAAGGGCGCCGCGCTGCAGATGGGCTATCCCGAGTTCGACCACGTCCTGCTCAAGAAGCTCGGCTGGTGGGACGACCTGACCGAGGACGAGAAAAAGGCGGCCGAAGGCAAGAACTGGAAGACCGACCTGTCGGGCGGCATCCAGCGCGTGGTCATGCAGGTTTACGGCTGCCACCCGTTCGGCAACGCCCGCGCCCGTGCCCTGGTCTGGAACTTCCCCGACCCGGTGCCGCTGCACCGCGAGCCGATGTATTCGCCGCGCCCGGACCTGGTGGACAAATACCCGCAGCCGGACGACAAGAAGGCCTTCTGGCGCCTGCCGACGCTCTACAAGTCGCTGCAGGCCAAGGTCCGCGACATCTCCAAGGAATACCCGCTGATCATGACCTCTGGCCGTCTCGTCGAGTATGAGGGCGGCGGCGACGAAACCCGCTCCAATCCGTGGCTGGCCGAACTGCAGCAGGAAATGTTCTGCGAGGTCAATCCGCGCGACGCCAACAACGCCGGTTTCCGCAACAACGAGTTCATGTGGGTCGAAACGCCGACCAAGGGCCGCATGAAGGTGCGCGCCCAGGTCACCGAGCGGGTGGCGCCGGGCACCGTCTTCCTGCCCTTCCATTTCGCCGGCTGGTGGCAGGGCAAGGACATGCTCGAGTACTACCCCGAGGGGGCGGCGCCGATCGTGCGCGGCGAGTCGGTCAACCAGGGTACGACCTATGGTTACGACTCGGTGACCATGATGCAGGAAACCAAGACCACGCTCTGCCGTGTTGTTAAAGCCTGACGAGGAGAAGAACAAATGGCTCGCATGAAATTCCTGTGTGACACCGAGCGCTGCATCGAATGCAACGGCTGCGTCACCGCCTGCAAGAACGAAAACGAGACGCCGTGGGGGGTTAACCGCCGCCGCGTCGTCACCATCAACGACGGGGTGCCGGGCGAACGTTCGGTTTCCGTCGCCTGCATGCATTGTTCCGACGCGCCGTGCATGGCCGTCTGCCCGACCGACTGCTTCTACAAGACGGAAGAGGGCGTCGTCCTGCACAACAAGGATGCCTGCATCGGCTGCGGCTACTGCTTCTTCGCCTGTCCCTTCGGCGCCCCGCAGTTCCCCAACGGCCCGGCGGCCTTCGGGGTGCGCGGCAAGATGGACAAGTGCACCTTCTGCGCCGGTGGCCCGGAAGAGAACGGCTCCAAGGCCGAATTCGAGAAATACGGGCGCAACCGCCTGGCCGAAGGCAAGCTGCCGCTCTGTGCCGAGATGTGTTCGACCAAGGCGCTGCTCGCCGGTGATGCGCCGGTGGTTTCCGACATCTACCGCGAGCGCGTCATGCGCCGGGGCAAGGCGGGCGAAGCCTGGGGCTGGAACACGGCCTACGGCAAGCCGGAACAGGCGGCACCGGCCGCCAAGGAGGCGGCAAAATGAAAAAGGCACTCTTTCTGGCGTTGACCGCAACCGTCGGCCTGGCCGCCTGCGGCGAGTACTCGCAGGTGCCCAATTACAAGCAGGGCAACTACCAGGGCAAGTCGGACACCCGGCCGTGGGAGGGCGAGAAGTTCGCCGGCAACAAGCAGGCCTGGGAAAATGCCTTGCGCGCGCGCAATCAGGGGCAAACCGAGTACAACCGGATCAAGTGAGGGGCCGACGATGACAACTTCAACACTGAGGTTCCGGCTCGGGCGCCTGCTCGTCGCCGGCTGCCTGATGCTGGCCGGAAGTCTGCCGCTTGCCGCCGCCGACAACCCGACGCCGGCCCAGCAGCAGGCGGAACGCCAGCAGACGCAGCCGGGCAACAACGCGCCGGTCTGGCGCGAGGCGCGCTCCGGGGAATCCTTCTTCACGACCAACCGCGGGCCGGAGGCCGGCGTCCTGATCCAGAGCGAAGGCGATACCTGGCGGCATGTCCGCAACGGCCCGGTGACTTTCTACGGCGGCATTCTCCTGATGGCGGTCGCGGCGGCCATCCTCGTCTTCTACAAGATCAAGGGGCCGCTGACGCTGCACGATGCGCCCACCGGACGCCTGATCCAGCGCTTTCCCCGCTACGAGCGGGTCGTGCACTGGCTCACCGCCGGCACGTTCCTGATCCTGGCGATCACCGGGCTGGCCATGCTGTTCGGCAAGCACGTAATGATCCCGATCATCGGCCATTCGCTGTTCGGCTACCTGATGGTGCTCGGCAAGAATGTGCACAATTTCGTCGGTCCTTTGTTCGCCGCCTCGCTGCTGGCGATGATCATCATCTGGGCGCGCGACAACGTCTGGCACAACATCGATGCGCTGTGGATCCGCAAGGCGGGCGGACTGATCACCGGCGAGCACGTGCCCTCCGGGCGCTTCAACTTCGGCGAAAAGACCTGGTTCTGGATCGGCGTCACCATCCTCGGCCTGACCGTCTCGATTTCGGGCTTCGTCATGAATTTCCCGAATTTCGACCAGACGCGCAACGACATGCAGATCGCCAACATCGTCCATTCGGTGTCGGCCATCGTCATGCTGCTGCTCGCCTTCGGCCACATCTACATGGGCACCATCGGCGCCCACGGCGCCTACCAGTCGATGAAGACCGGCTACGTTGACGAAACCTGGGCCAGGGAACATCACGAGCAGTGGTACAACGACGTCAAGGCCGGCAAATCCGGCCATCCGCAAGGCTAAAGGGAGAAACGAACATGAAACACCGCAAATTTGCCCTGATTCTGGCGTTGACCGTAGCCAGTGCCGGCGCCTGGGCCAAACTGCCGCCGCCGTCCGAAGAGGCCAAGGCCAAGGCGGAAGAAGCCAAGGCCAAGGCCGCCGAAAACGCCAAACTCGAAGCCGAGCAACTGGCCAACGCCCAGAACCGCGTCGCCGAAGCCTTCATCAAGCAGCAGAAGGCCAAGGGCATCACCGTCAAACCGACGCCGATCGTCCCGCCGGCGCCGCCCGCCGCCGCAGCACCGGCGGCTCCGGTTGCGGCAGCCCCTGCCGCCCCGGCGCCCGCAGCGCAGAAATAATCACGCGGGTATCCTCGCAGCGCCCGGCGGGTGACCGTCGGGCGTTGTTACGTCTGAGTCCGCGAGCCCCTTCGGCTATTGCATGCAGCGCCGCAGCCAGGCGCTGGTTTGGTCGACGGCAATCGAGAGCAGCAGCATGGCGGCGATCACGCTCGACGCCTGCGCATAGTGGAAAAGCGACAGTTCGAAATAGAGCAGTTGGCCCAGCCCGCCGGCGCCGACGAAGCCGAGGATGGCCGCCATGCGGATGTTCATTTCCCAGCGGTACAGCGTGTATGCGATCAGTTGTGGCGTGGCGCCGGGCAGGGTGCCGTAGAGGAAGGCCGTCCCACCGGGTGCGCCGGCCAGGCGCAGTGCCCGGCCGGGCGTGGCGGGGGCGTTGTCGAGCGCTTCGGCGTAGAGGCGGCCGAGGACGCCGGTGGTGTGCAGGGCCAGTGCCAGCGCGCCGGCGAAGGGGCCGAGGCCGACGGCGAGCGCGGTGATGGTGGCCCAGACCAGTTCCGGCACCGAGCGCAGGGTGTTGAGCAGGAAGCTGAACGGTGCCCGCGGCCTGGCCAGGGCCAGCAGCAAGCCGGCAATGGCGGCGAGCAGGGTGCCGACGATGGAGATCGCCAGCGTTTCCCAGATGCCCTTGCCGACCTTGGCCAGCCAGTCGGGCGACAGGTCGGGCGGGAAGAAGCTGGCGACGAATTCGCCGATCGAGCGCGCCGCCTCGGCCGAAAACAGGGCGCCGAAGCCGATGTCGAGCAGGCGGAAACTGGCGACGACGGCGGCCGGCACGGCGATCAGCAGGCCGATGCTGCGCGGCCCGAAAGGGGCGGGACGGGCGCCCGGCGGCGTGTCGAGCGCCCGGCGCAGCCAGCCGGAGAAAGCATCGGCGGCGAAGACCAATACCATGAAGGTGAGCAGGATGGTCGCCGCCTCGCCACCGTTGAGCATCTTCATCGCCTGATCCATCAATTGGCCGAGGCCGCCGGCGCCGACGAAGCCCATGACCACCGAGGCGCGGATGGCGCATTCCCAGCGGTAGACGGTGTAGGAAGCCAGTTCCTTCGATGCCTGCGGCAGCAGCCCGTAAAGGATGGCGAGCGGTCGGCCGGCGCCGTTGTGGCGCAGGGCGCGGGCCGGGGCGGCGTCGACCGATTCGAGGATTTCGGCATAGACTTTGGCCAGCATGCCGCCGCAGGTGAGGCCGAGGGCCAGCACGCCGGCGGCCGGGCCGAGGCCGAAGACGCGAACGAAAAGCAGCGCCCAGACCAGCTCGGGAATGCCGCGCAGGAGGGTGAGCAGGCTGCGGGTGAGCGGATTCAGCGTGGTTTTCTCCCGCCCTGCCCCGCTCGCCAGATAAGCCAGCGGCACGGCGAGCAGGAAGGCCAGCGCCATGCCGGCGGTGGCGATGGCCAGCGTTTCCAGCGTTGCCTGGCCCAGGTAGCCGAGAAATTCGGCGCCGGTTTCCGGCGGCAAGAAGGCCGCCAGGAAATTGCCGATCACTTTCAGGTTGCCCGGATCGAACAAGGCGCCCGGCTTGACCTCGGCGGCCTGGAACAATGGCCACAGGATGGCGAGCGTCGCCAGCGCACCGATCAGGCGGGAGCGGGCGGCCGGGTCGCGGTCGGCGGGATTCAGCAGCATGCCGCCCGCGTCGCCGCGTCGTTGGCGGCGTTTTGCGGCAGGAAATGCGGTTCGTGCGCCTGCACCGGCAACTCGTCGCCTTCACTGGCGTAGAGGTCGTGCAGCAGTGGCGTGCCGACTTCGCTGGCCGGCAGGTCGAAAGCGATGCGCCCGGCCTTGACACCGACGATGCGGGAAAAGTTGCCGAGCGCCAGGTCGACGGCGTGCAGGCTGGCGACCAGCGTTGCGCCGCGTGCTTCGGCGTCGGCAATGAGCAGGCGAATGGTGGCCAGCGCCAGTGTCGGATCAAGCGCTGAAACCGGTTCGTCGGCGAGAAGCAAATCAGGCTGTTGGTAGAGCACGCGGGCGATGCCGACACGCTGCAACTGACCGCCGGAGAGCTGGTCGCAGCGGGCGAACAATTTGTCGGCCAGGTCGACGCGTTCGAGCGCAGCGCGGGCGCCGGGCACGTCGAGCGGGTAGGCCAGCGAGGCGAGCGACTTCCAGGCCGGCCATTGGCCCAGCTTGCCGGCCAGCACCGCCGTCACCACCCGTTGCCGGCCGGGGATGGGCGGCGCCTGATGGACGGTGCCGATGCGCGAGCGCAGCGCCTTGCTTGCTGCGGTCGACGGCGAAAAAAGGCCGAAATCCAGGATTTCGGCCGTGCCGGTGCTGGGTGCCAGCGCCGTGCCGAGCACCGACAGCAGTGAAGTCTTGCCGGCGCCGGAGGGGCCGATCAGGGCGATGCGCTCGCCTCGCCCAGCCTTCAGCGTGATTCCGGACAGGGCGGTGAAACCATTGGCGTGGGTCAGCCCCACGCCGTCCAGCGCAAAACTCACTTCAGCAAACCGGCCGACTGGGCGGCCTTTTCGATGCCGTCGTAGTTTTCCTTTTTGGTCGGGATGAACTTCGAGGCCCGTTGCAGCGCCATGATTTCCTTGTCGTCCGGGTTGTTCGGGTCGAGCTTAAGGAAGGCCTCGGTCAGCTTCTTGACCAATGCCGGGTCGAGGTCGCCGCGCACCGTCCAGTTATAGTCGAAATAGGGCGGCGTGGTGGCGAAGACGCGCACCTTGTCGGTATCGACCTTCTTCTGCTCGACCAGCTTGTCCCAGACCGAGGCATTGAGCACGCCGGCGTCGGCCTTGCCGGCGGCGACGAAGGCGACGGTGGCGTCATGCGCGCCGGAGAAGGCGACGTTCTTGAAATCCTTCTCCGGGTTGAGGCCGGCCTGTTGCAGGAAGTAGCGCGGCATCAGGCTGCCGGAAGTTGACGACGGCGCGCCGAAGGCAAAGGTCTTGCCCTTGAGGTCGTTCAGCGACTTGATGTTGGGGTCGGCGGTGACGAACTTGGAGGTGAATTTTGCGTCTTCTTCGCGCTGGACGATGGGGATGGCGGTGCCGTTGGTGCGGATTTTCGCCTGCACGTAGGTGAAGCCGCCCAGCCAGGCAAGGTCGATCTTCTTCGTCGCCAGCGACTCGACAACGGCGGCGTAGTCGGAAACCGGCACGAAAACCACCTTCATGCCGGTCTGTGCTTCGAGGTATTTGCCGAGCGGCGCGAACTTGCGCTGCAGTTCGGTCGGCGCCTCGTCGGGAATCGCCGAAACGCGCAGCACGGCGTCGGCGGCGAGGGCGGGGAAGGAAACGGCAGAAGCGAAGGCGCAGGCAAGCGCCCCCTTCAGCGCCAGACGGCGCATGGCGGAACAAATCATGTTTTATGACTCCGATTTCTACAGCAGCCGCCACCGTGCGGATGTCACGGCAGCTTACAAGGCACCGAAGTGCCACCAGTTCTAATGCGGTACGCAGACCGCGTGCGGCATTATAGCCGTCGGGTTCCCTCGCAAATCCGGGACGCATGTTCAGCCCTTGCCGACGGGTGTTATCCTGCCAGCCCGATGCTAGGTACACTTTTCGACGCCCTCTCCCTGCTCGGCCATTTCGACCATCGCCTGCTCGAAATCGTCGGCCTGTCGCTGCGCGTCAGCCTGAGCGCGCTGGCCATCGGCGCCCTGCTCGGCCTGCCACTCGGCGCCTGGCTGGCGGTGGCGGATTTTCGCGGACGCGGCGCCCTGATCGTCGCGCTCAACGCGCTGATGGGCCTGCCCTCGGTGGTCGTCGGCGTCCTCGTCTATCTCGCCCTGTCGCGCAGCGGGCCGTTCGGCAGCTACGGGCTGCTCTTTTCGCCGGCGGCGATGATCGTCGCCCAGAGCGTGCTGGTGGTGCCGCTGATCGCCGCCGTCAGCCGGCAGATCGTCGAGGATGCGTGGAAGGAATACGCGCCGGAGTTTTCGCTCATCGGCATCGGTCGACCGCAGGCGGTCATGCTGCTGCTCGCCGACTGCCGCTTCTCGCTGTCGGTCGCCACGCTGGCCGGGCTCGGCCGGGCGATGTCGGAAGTCGGCGCGGTGATGATCGTCGGCGGCAACATCGACGGCTACACGCGGGTGATGACGACGGCCATCGCGCTGGAAACCAGCAAGGGCGACCTGGCGCTCTCGGTGGCGCTGGGCATCGTGCTGATGTCGATCATCCTCGGCCTCAATGCTGTCGCCTTCCAGTTGCGCACCTGGGCGGCGCGGAGGTACGGCTGATGTTCCCGCTGCGCATCAGCGGCCTCTGCTTCGTGCCGAACGGGCGGGCGATCCTCGACCACCTCGATCTGGAGGTTTCCGGCGAGGGCATCAGCGTCATCCTCGGTCCCAACGGCACCGGCAAGACCCTGCTGCTGCGCCTGCTCGCCGGCCTGCTGCCGGCCTCCGGCGGCCGCATCGAGTGGGCTGGCGCAGCGCAACCGGGCGGTCGGCTGGCGATGGTCTTCCAGCAGCCGATGCTGCTGCGCATGTCGGTATTCACCAATGTCGAATTCGCCCTGCGGCCGCAGGCGATGAGCGCCGCCGACCGCCGCGCGCGGACCGACGAGGTGCTGGAACGCGTCGGCCTGGCGCATCGGGCGACGGATTGCGCCCGCCTGCTTTCCGGCGGCGAGCGCCAGCGCCTCGCGCTCGCCCGCGCCTGGGCGATGCGCCCGCGCCTGCTGCTGCTCGACGAGCCGACGGCCAGCCTCGACCCCTCGGCCACCGAGCAGGTCGAGCGCATCATCCGCGAAATCCGCACCGAGGGCGCCAAGGTGCTGATGACGACGCATAATCTCGGGCAGGCGACGCGCCTGGCCGACGACATCATCTTTCTCGCCGACGGCCGCGTGCAGGAGCACGCGCCGGCACAACGCTTCTTCGCCCGTCCGCAGTCGCCGGCGGCGCGGGCCTTCCTGCAGGGAGAACTGCCGTGGCGCATTGCCTTCGATCATTGATGCCGTATCCCTTCACCCTTTCCCGCAAAGTGATGCCATGACCGATACCTCTTCCTGCGCTTCATCCGCCCCCGAAAACCGCGCCCTTTCCGCCGCCGAGGCGCGCGACCGCATGCTGGCCGAGGTCACGCCGATCACCGGGCGCGAGTTCGTGGCGGTGCGCAGCGCCCTCGGCCGCATCCTCGCCGCCGACATCATCGCCCCGCACGACGTGCCGGCGCACGACAACTCGGCGATGGACGGCTACGCCGTGCACTTCGCCAGCCTCGCCGCCGATGGCGAAACGCGGCTCAGTGTGGTCGGCACCGCCTTCGCCGGCAATGCTTTCTCGGGGCTGGTCGGCAAGGGGCAGGCGGTGCGCATCATGACCGGCGCCGTGCTGCCGGCCGGGGCGGATACCGTGGTGGTGCAGGAGGTGACGCGGGTGGAGGACGGCGTGGTGTTCGTGCCCGCCGGCCAGAAGCTCGGCCAGAACACGCGGCGCGCCGGCGAGGATCTGGCGCGCGGCGCCGTGGCGCTGGCCGCCGGCAAGAAGGTCGGCGCCGCCGAACTCGGCCTGATCGCCTCGCTCGGCATCGCCGAAGTCGAGGTCAGGCGCCGCCTGCGCGTCGCCTTTTTCTCGACCGGCGACGAACTGGCCTCGCTCGGCACGCCGCTGGCTCCGGGACAGATCTACGACAGCAACCGCTACACGCTGCACGCGCTGCTGACGCAGCTGGGCGCCGACCTCGTCGATCTTGGCGTCGTCCCCGATGTGCCGGAAGCGCTGGAGGCGACGCTGAAGGAGGCGGCGCAGGTGGCCGACGCGATCATCACCACTGGCGGCGTCTCGGTCGGCGAAGCCGATTTCGTCCGGGAAATCCTCGCCCGCCTCGGCGAGGTGAAATTCTGGAAGCTCAACATCAAGCCCGGCCGCCCGATGGCCTTCGGCAAGGTCGGCAAGGCCTGGCTGTTCGGCCTGCCCGGCAACCCGGTGGCGGTGATGGTCAGCTACACCCAGTTCGCGCTCGACGCGCTGCTCCGCCTGGCGGGCCGCGACCCCTTGCCCGAACGCCCGCTGCTCACCGTGCTCGCCGCCAATGCCATCAGGAAGCAGCCCGGGCGCCGCGAATACCTGCGCGGCACGGTAGCTGCGGTCGACGGCCGCTGGCAGGTCAAAACCACCGGCAACCAGGGGTCGGGCGTGCTGCGTTCGATGTCGGAAGCCAACTGCTTCGTCGTCCTGCCCGAAGACTGCGCCGGCGTGCAGCCCGGCGACGCTGTCCAGGTCCAGCTATTCGCCGGCTTGCTCTAATTTAGTCGGCCAGTTCGATCTGGCCGCTGACGGTCGTCGTCACCAGGCTTTCGCCGGCTTCCAGCGGCGGGGGCGCCGCATCGGCGGCCATCGCCGCGCGGCTGGCGCGCATGACCGGCATCGGCGGCATCTGGCCGCCTTGCTGGATGCTCAGGTGGCGGATCTTGTAGGGCTTGCCGAGGACGTCGGCGACGACCGCGGCGCGCTGGCGGAAGGCGCCGATCGCATCGCGCGTCGCCTCGTCTTCCACCTTGCGGCGCGTTTCCGGTGCCGGCAGCTGGCTGACGCTGCCGATCGCCAGCCGCATCTGCTGCAGCTGGCCGAGCAGTTCGGACAGCGCCGCCGCATCTCGCGATTCGAGCACCAGTTCCGAGTGCATGCGCCAGCTTTCGATCTTCTGGTTCTGCGCATAGACCGGGAAGGTGCTCTGGCGGCCGCTCTTGACCGAGATGCCGGTACGGGCCTTGATCGTCTTCAGCCCTTCGGCGATGTCCTGATTGACGCGCCGCGCCAGATCGGCCGGGTTGTTGCCGCTCGCCTCGGCAAAGACCGTGGCGCGCACCATGTCGTTGGCCGCCGGGCGGCTGGCCTCGGCGGTGAGGTCTACTGTGGTGCCAGCCAGCGCCCCGCCGGCGAGCCAGGCGCCGGCGAGCAGGGCGACAGCTTTGCGCGCGCTCGTCATTGCGCCTTGCCCTGCGCTTCCAGTTCGGCGACGATGCGCTCGCAGTGGGCGATGTGGCGCATCGCCACGGTGTTGACCGACCAGTAGCCGATGCCGGCGGCGACCAGCTGGCCAGCAACCGGCACCAGGCGCGCCGCTTCCATCGCCGTCAGGCGAATGCCGACCAGGCGCACGATGCGGCCGACCAGCAGCGGCGTCGTCAGGCGCGCGGCGAGCGTCCCGCCGGCGTTGGCCAGCAGACGATAGACCAGCGCCTGGCGCTGGCTGGAGAGGCGCCCGAGCTGCGCTTCGCTGAGGCCGAAGTGTTCGTTGATGCGCGCGATGACCCGCGTCATCAGCGCCAGGTCGGTCGCCAGGTCGATGCCCGGCACAGGAATCAGCGAGTTGGCGGCGGCCAGCAGGGCGCGGCGCCGGGCCATGGCCCGGCATTCCTGGCGCAGCGTGCGGGCGGGCCGGCTTTCCGGTGCGGCAGCCCAGGCCGCGGTGGCAGTGGTCATGATCGTTCCCGCCGGCTCAGGACTTGCCGACGCCGCGCAGCTTGCCGTAAACCACCAGCAGCAGGATGGAAACGACGACCGAGGCGATGAAGCCGGCGCCTTCGCCGGCCTGGTACCAGCCGAGGTACTGGCCGACGACGCCGGCAAGGAAGGAACCGGCGATGCCGAGCAGGATGGTGGCGATGAAGCCCATGTTCTCCTTGCCGGGGTGCAGGAGTTTGGCGAGCACGCCGATGACGAAGCCAAGCACGATGGTCCAGAAGATGCCGCCCATGTTTGAATCCTCCTCGAAAAAACGAAAGTCACCCGGCGCGCGGGCAAGGCCTTCATGTTAACGCGTGATGTGCCGCGAAAGTTGGCAGTGCCGCCAAAAAATGGTCCGCGCGCCACAGCGCGGGCGGTCAGGCACCGTTGTGGCCGCCCGCGGTTCGTGCGCGCCGCCGCCACAGCGCCGGTGGAACGCCTTCCCAGCGGGAAAAGGCCCGGTTGAACGCGGTGACGTCCGAATAGCCGAGCAGCGAGGCGATGTATTCGATGCTGCTCCGGGTGTCGCACAGCAACTGGCGGGCGGTCTGGTGGCGGGCTGCGGCGTACAGCTTGCGAAAGCTCGTGCCGCTGTCCTTGAGGCGGCGGTTCAGGGTGCGCTGATGCATCGAAAAATGGCTGGCCAGTTCATCGAGGGTGCAACGTTGGTTGCCGAGCAGGAAGAGCAGGGTCTGGTAGGCCTTTTCACGGAAATCCTGGTTGGAATAGCGCCGCATGTCCTCGATGTGCTGCAGGAGATGCTGGCGCAACAGCGGATCGGCGAGTTGCACCGGCCTGGTCAGCCAGGCGGTGGGGAAGACCACTGCATTGTGCGGGGCGTTGAAGCGCAGGGGCGCCGCCTGGAAGAAGCGTTGGTAGGCGCCGGGATCGGCTGGCGCGTCGTGGCGGAAGCAGACTTCGAGGGGCTGCCATGCCGGACCGCAAAGGCCGTGCATGATGTTCCACATGATCGCCACCGCGGCATCGCCGATCTGGTCCGTCGCTTCGATGCCGGGCTGATGGATCGTATAGCCGAGCAGCGTGGTTTCGTCGCCGACCTCCATGAATGGTGCCGCCCCCCGGTCGTGCAGGTCGATGTTGCTGATGGCTTCGTTGAGCGCCGTCACCACGTCCGGCGCGTTCCGGAGCAGGAAGCCGGGGGCGCCGAGCGTCGAGGCATTGCCGCGCTGGCCGATCAGGAGCCCGAAATGTGGGCAGCCGGTCGCGCGAACGGAGGCCGTGATGACGCGTGCCATCAGTTCATAGGGCAGGAGGTTGTCGGGGTTGTTGAAATAGCTTTCGACCAGTCCGAACCGCCTCAGCAGCGGGCCGGGCGCGACGCCGAATTCCCGGAGCAGGTCCGGCAGCACGGATACTGGCGCGATACGAATTTCCCCCTTTTTCGGCAAGGGAAACTTGGAAATCTCTGTGTAAGGCATTTTCGGCCGCCTGTTTTTCGTCGATGTCGTGAATTGTCAATTATTTGTCGGAAACTGTCATTCAATGAATTTTGCATGGGACTAGAATGCCGTGTGACCCACTTGCCTGGCCGTCTTGCTGGCGGCAATTTGGTCAGCCCGCCGTCAGATGCGTTACCTATGCTTCATGCGGTGACGTAATCCGGTAAATCCAGCAATCCACAGGGGGTAGGGATGCAAAAACGATTTTCCATGGCTGCGTTGGCGGCGGCACTGCTGCCCGCATTCGCTGCCCAGGCACAAACCGCGGCCGAAGCGGACGGCTGGAAGTTTTCCGTCATGCCCTATCTGTGGCTGCCGGCGGTCGACGGCAAATTCAACTTCGGCCCGCCGCCGGTGAACGGCGGCAGCGCCAAAGTCGAACTCGATGCCGGCAACTACCTCGACAGCCTGGACTTCGCCGGCATGCTCAGCGGCACCGCCCGCAACGGGCGCTGGGTGATCGGCACCGATCTGATCTACCTGCATTTCTCCAACACCGACAGCAAGGTCACCAGCGTCGATCTCAATCCCGGCAGCGGGCCGATCAACGTCGCAACGTCGTCGCTCAACGCCGGCGCCAGTGCCGACCTCAAGGGCATGGTGTGGACCATGGCCGGCGGCTATGCGTTGGTCCAGGAGCCGAAGGCGAACCTGGAGGTGATCGGCGGCTTCCGCTACCTGGGTCTCGACGTCAAGAGTGACTGGCAGTTGACGACCACGGTGACCGGCACCGGTCCGCTTGGCAATACGGCCACTTTCGGGCGTTCCGGCAGCGCCGACAAAAGGGAAAACATCTGGGCCGGCATCGTCGGCGCCAGAACGCGTTTCAACTTCGGTGACAGCGACTGGTTCGGCAATGCCTACGTCGACGTCGGCGGCGGTTCCTCGACCTTCACCTGGCAGGGCGTGGCCGGGGTCGGCTACGCCTTCAAGTGGGGCGACGTCATTCTCGACTACCGCTATCTCTATTACAGCCAGGACAACGGCAAGCTCATCGACAACCTGAGTTTCGGCGGTCTGGCGCTTGGCGCCAATTTCCGGTTCTGACCCGGGGTGCCGCGTTGCGTGCGCGGCATTCCTTGTCAGCTGCAACTCCAAGCATGAAGGAGCAAGAAGTGAGAAAAACTTCCCGTAATCTGATTTTTGGTGCTGTGGCGCTGTTGACCGCAGCAATCTCCGGGCTGGGCTTGGCCCAGCAGGTGACCGGCGTGCTCGGCTCGCCCAGTGCGACGACGACGGTCAGCAACAAGCAGTTGCCGGCGCCCGATCCCAAGTTCGGTGGCGTGATCAAGAACGATGCGCTGAGTTCCAAGGCCTGGTGGGCGCCGCGTATCGTGCCGCCGAAGAACGCGCCCAACGTGCTGCTGATCATCACCGACGATGCCGGCTTCGGCGTGCCGAGCACCTTCGGCGGCGTCATCCCGACGCCGACCATGGACCGCATCGCCAATGAAGGCCTGCGCTACAACCGCGTGTTCTCGACCGCGCTGTGCTCGCCGACCCGGGCCGCGCTGATCACCGGGCGCAACCACCACTCGGCCGGATTCGGCGTGATTTCCGAGCAGTCGACCGGCTTCCCTGGCTACAACAGCATCATCGGCAAGGACAAGGCGACGATTGGCCGCATGCTGAAGGACAACGGCTATTCCACCGCCTGGTTCGGCAAGGACCACAATGTCCCGGCCTTCCAGGCGAGCCAGGTCGGCCCCTTCGATGAGTGGCCGATCGGCATGGGCTTCGAATACTTCTACGGCTTCATCGGCGGCGACGCCAACCAGTGGGAGCCGAACCTGTTCCGCAACACGACGCAGATCTATCCGTTCCAGGGCAAGGCGCCCGGCACCTGGAACTTGGTCACGGCGATGGCCGACGACGCCATCGACTACATGACGCGCATGCACCAGATCGACCCGTCGAAGCCGGTCTTCATCAAGTACGCGCCGGGTGCCACGCACGCCCCGCACCACCCGACCAAGGAGTGGGCGGACAAGATCAGTGCCATGCACCTGTTCGACGGTGGCTATGAAAAACTGCGCGAAACCATTTTCGCCAACCAGAAAAAGCTGGGCGTGATCCCGCAGGACGCCAAGCTGGCGCCGTGGCCGAAGGAGATGCTCAAGCCCTGGGATGAGCTGACAGCCGACGAGAAAAAACTATTCATCAAGCAGGTCGATATCTTCGCTGCCTATGCTGCCTACAACGACCACGAGATCGGCCGCGTCATCCAGTCCTTCCAGGATCTCGGCAAGCTCGACAACACGCTGGTCATCTACATCAACGGCGACAACGGCACCAGCGCCGAGGGCGGCCCGCTCGGCACGCCGAACGAGGTAGCGTTCTTCAACGGCCTGAACAAGCTGCCGGCCGAAGTGCAGTTGAAGTTCTACGATGTCTGGGGCACCGAGCAGACCTACAACCACATGTCGGCCGGCTGGTCGTGGGCCTTCGATACACCGTTCGACTGGTTCAAGCAGAACGCCTCGCGGCTCGGCGGCATCAACCAGAACATGGTGGTGTCGTGGCCGGCGCGCATCAAGGACAAGGGCGCGCTGCGCGAGCAGTTCGTGCACGTCATCGACGTCGTGCCGACCATCCTCGAAGCGGCGGGCATCAAGGCGCCGGAGATGGTCGACGGTATCAAACAGGCGCCGATCGAGGGCACCAGCTTCGTCTATACCTTCGACGCAGCCAACGCCAAGGCGGCATCGCGGCACAAGATCCAGTACTTCGAGATGATGGGCCAGTGGGCGCTCTATGACGATGGCTGGCTGCTCAGCACCAAGGTCAATCGCGCGCCGTGGGAAGCCTTCGGTCCGGCCAACCCCGACCCGCTGAACAATCAGGAATTCCAGCTCTACAACCTGAAGGCGGACTGGAGCCAGACCGAAGACATTGCCGCCAAGAACCCGCAGAAGGTCAAGGAAATGCGGCAGCACTTCCTCGCCGAGGCCAGGAAACACCAGGTTCTGCCGCTCGACGCTTCGGTGGCGGCGCGCATCGTCGCACCGCGACCGAACATCACGGCCGGGCGCAGCGAGTTCGTCTATACGCGGCCGATGGTCGGTTTGCCGCAGGGTGATTCGCCGTTGCTGCTCAACACCTCCTACACCGTCACCGCAGACATCGAGGTGCCGCAGGGCGGCGCCGAGGGCATGATTCTTACGTCTGGCGGACGCTTCGCGGGCTACGGCTTCTACCTGCTCAAGGGCAAGCCGGTGTGGCTGTGGAACATGGTCGATCTGGAGCGCCTCAAGTGGGAAGGCGCGGATGCGCTGACGCCCGGCAAGCACACCGTCGAGTTCGACTTCAAGTATGACGGTCTGGGTGCCGGCACGCTGGCGTTCAACAACTTCAGCGGCGTCGGCCGCCCCGGTACCGGTACGCTCAAGGTCGATGGCAAGGTGGTCGCCACCAAGACGATGCCGAAGACCCTGCCGATGATCCTGCAATGGGACGAGAGCTTCGACATCGGCTCCGACACGCTGACCGGCGTGAATGACGCCGACTACCGGCCGCCGTTCCCGCTGACCGCCAAGCTCAACAAGTTGACGATCAAGCTTGACCGGCCGCAGTTGTCGCCCGCGGACATCAAGAAGATGGAAGCGGCGATGAAGGGCAAGGACTGATTGGAGCGATAGCGCTGGCGCCTTTCCGGCGCCAGCCAGGCATTTTCCGGAGGCTGCGCGTTGATGATGAAAATTGCCGTATTTTTGCTGTCGACCGCAGCACTGAGCGTCAGCCTGATTCCGCTGTCAGCGCAGGCGCAAGTCAAGGCGGAAGCGCCCGCGGCGCTGGCCGATAGTGTCTTCGGCGCCTTGCCGGGACGCTGGGTGCGGCCCGATGGCGGCTACGTCATCAATATCCGGCGCGTCGACCCCGACGGCAAGCTCGACGCCTCCTACGCGAATCCGAATCCGCTGCCGTTTTCCCGGGCCGAGGCGACGCGCGATGGCAAGGCCGTCAGGCTGTTCTTCGAACTGCGCGCTGGCGGTTACAACGGTTCCACCTACACCCTGACCTACGACCCGGCGCACGACGTTCTCAAGGGCGTCTATTTCCAGGCCATCGCGCAGCAGAAGTTCGATATCCATTTCACCCGCGCCGCTGCTGGCGCAAGGCAGTAATAAGTCCTTTTTTCACAGGAGCCGATCATGCTTACGAAAATCATTCTTCCCGCAGTGCTGGTGGCTTTCCTTGGCGGTTGCGTCAGCCAGGGCACGTATAACCAGGAAGTGCAGCAGGCCGATACGCTGGCCGCGCAGAACAAGACCTATCAGGCGCTGACTGCCCAGTTGCAGAGTGAAATAAAGGCCGATCAGGTACGCATCAAGCAGTTGCAGGGGCAACTGACGGTGACGCTGATCGACGAAATCCTCTTCGCTTCGGGCAGCGCCGAAATGCACGCCAGCGGGCGGGCGACGCTGGAAAAGATCGTCGGCACGCTGCAGCAAGCCACCGGCAAGCGCATCACCGTGCGCGGCTATACCGACAACGAGCCGATCGGTGCGGCACTGCGCGCCCGCTATCCGAGCAACTGGGAACTGTCGACCGCACGTTCCAGCGACGTCGTCCGCTTCCTGCAGGCCAAGGGCATCGACCCGGTTCGCCTGGAGGCCGCCGGGTACGGCGAGTATCAGCCTGTCGCTCCGAATACGACGGCGGCCGGCCGCAAGGAAAATCGCCGCATCGAAATCGTCCTGACCGACATGAAGTTCTGAGCGCCATAGCCACACAAGCAAGGAGTTGATCATGACCACGCATCTCAAGCCGATTGTCGCCGTTGCCGCAATGCTGGTTGCCGGAGCGGCGCACGCGCAGTACCCGATCCTTGACGCCGTCGCCAACCGGGTTGTCCAGAAATACCAGTCGGCCACATGCGAGGAATTGTGGCAGAAGAAAAGCGAGCCGAAATCGGCTGAGGAACAGCGGGTCATGCAGTTCCTGCGCGAGGACCCGCAGATGCGCACGGCGTTCTTCAACAAGGTTTCCGGCCCCATCGTCAACAAGATGTTCGAATGCGGGATGATTCCATGACCCTTAGAAACCACCCCTTGCGCCAAGCGGCCATTGCGCTGACCCTGGGCCTGCTGGCGGCGACCGCCAATGCTGCGCAGCCCGCCGCCAAACCGGCCAAGGCAGTCAGGCAGCAGGCGGCACCGGCCTTCAAGCCGATCCTTGAGGAGCGGGCGCTGGAGCTGCTGAAGGCAACCAGTGCGCGCCTGGCGGCGGCCAAGGCGATGTCGTTCACGGCGACCGTCAGCTATGAATACCCGAGCAAACTGGGCCCGGCGATCGTGTATACCTCGCGCTACGACGTGGCGATGCAGCGGCCCGACCGCCTGCGGGTCATCACGGTGGGCGATGGCCCGGCCTCCGAGTTCTATTTCGATGGCAAGTCGATGATGGCGTTCGCGCCGGCGGAAAACCTGGTCGCCGTCGCCGATGCGCCGCCGACCATCGACGCGGCGTTGAAGAAGGCCTACGAGACGGCGGCGATCTATTTCCCATTCACCGACCTGCTCCTCGCCGACCCCTACGCCGCCCTCGCCGAGGGCGCGAAGCTGGCCTTCTACATCGGCCCGTCCGGCATCGTCGGCGGCGTCAAGACCGACATGCTGGCGTGGGCCAACGACGATGTCTTCATCCAGATCTGGATCGGCGCCGACGACAAGCTGCCGCGCCGCATGCGCGCCGTCTATAGTGCCGACCCGCTGCGCCTGCGCCACGACATGGAACTGTCGAACTGGCAACTCGACCCGCAGCTTGCCGCCGACGCCTTTGTCTCGCAGAAGGCCAGGACGGCCACGCCGATGGCTTTTGCCCATCCCATCGTCGCGCCGCCGCCGGGCGTCAAGCCCTTGATGGAGGGCAAGGCAAAGCCGGCCAAATCTTCCGGTGGCACGAAATGAGAAGGGAGCGCGATATGAAAAAGTTGGCGACCGTGATTTCGGCCCTGCTGGTGGCCGGGCTGTGGACCTCCGAGGCGGCTGCCTGGCGCAGCGCCAATCGCTTCGGCGGCAGTACCGAGCACAGCTGGGGGGAAACCAGCCACGATAACCGCTGGGGCGGCAGCAGCGAGCATGTGGCCGGCGAGGGCACGGAACATACCAATGCCTATGGCGGCAACACCGCGCATGCCTACGGTGGCGGCACCGAACATACCAATGTCTATGGCGGCCAGACCTATGGCGCGGCCGGCGCCGGCGTCGCACATACCTACCCCGGTGGCGCGACGGCGTATCGCCCGCCGGAGCCGGTTGCTGCCTATCCGGCCTATCATCCGCCGGTCGCGGTGCCGGTTTATGCGGCCGGCTGCTACGGCTGTGCCGCCGCCGCCGGTGCCGTGGTCGGTGTGGCGGCCGGCGCAGCGGTCGCCTCCGCCAATACCGCGGCGGCGACGTCGAATGCCTACGCCGCCGGCGTGGCAGCTGGCGCTGCCGCCAGCGCACCGCCGCCGCCCCCGAGCTATGCGATGGGTACCAACTACGCGACCCTGCCGGCCGGTTGCGCGATGCCGACGGTCGGCGGCGCAACCTATTACCTGTGCGGGAACACCTGGTTCAAACCGCTGTATGGCGCCAACGGCGTCTATTACCGCGTGGTGCCGACGCCATAGGCAAGTTCGGCAAGCGGAATCGAAACGGAGAAACATCATGAAAACGTACCTCTCGATATTTGCTGCAGCCTTCTGCCTCGCTGTACCGCTGGCCGGTGCCACCGAGTTTTCCTGGGATCCGTTGAAGGATGTCGAGAGCGTCCTGCCCGAAGGCGTGCCCAACGAGGGCAAGATCATCCAGGCCCGCCATCAGGTCCGCGAGATGTCACAGGATGCGCTGGCCTCGCTCTACGAGATCCTGCCCGGCGCCCGGCGCGCCATCGAGCGTTCGGCGGGCTATGCGGTGTTCAGCACTTTCGGGGTCAAGCTCTTCTTTGCCGGCGGCACGACGGGCAAGGGCATGGTCGTCAACAAGCGCACCGGCCGCCAGACCTTCATGAAGATGGCCCAGGTGCAGGGCGGCCTCGGCTTCGGGGTGAACAAGAACCGGCTGATCTTCGTTTTCGCCAACGAACAGGCGCTACGTAATTTCATCGACCAGGGCTGGGAATTCGGCGCCCAGGCCAATGTCTCGGCGATGGCCGGCGGCCAGGGCGGCATGTTCACCGGCGCCGCAGCGATTGCCCCCGGCGTCTATCTGTACCAGCTTACCGATACCGGGCTGTCGGCGACGCTCACCGTCTCGGGCACCAAGTTCTTCAAGGACGGTGATCTCAATTGAGGCCTGCTGCGGTCGACGGTTATTTTGTGGCGAATTCGAAGGAGATGCCGCCGTCGGTTCTTTACGCCCGAAGTGGCATCCGCTAGCTATCGACGATCCTGGTGGCGCAATGAAATGTTCTTAACCAACGAAAGAAGCGAATCGATCATGAACGAAACAGCAACAGGACTTGTGGCGGGAATTGCGCTCGCGATCGCCATCGTCGGTATTGGCGGCTGCGAAAAGAAGGCCGATCCGGTTGCCGCCGCCCAGCTGGCGGACAAGAAGGCCGGCATCCCGGCGCCCGGCATCGTCGAAACCAAGGCCATCGCCGAAGAAGCCTTCATCTACGGCCTGCCGCTGGTGATGAACTACGCGGTGATGAACGAATTCGTCGTCGACAAGAATTCCGGCCAGTACAAGGCGCCGTTCAACACGATCAGCAACGAAGCGCGCGTCTTCACCTACAAGGACACCGCCGTCGTCACGCCGAACAGCGACACGCCCTATTCCATGCTCTGGCTCGACCTGCGCGCCGAACCGATGGTCATCTCGGTGCCGGCCGTGGACAAGAAGCGCTACTACTCGGTGCAGTTGACCGACGGCAACGCCTACAACTACGGCTACATCGGGAGCAGAGCCACCGGCAGCGAACCGGGCGACTATCTCGTCGTCGGCCCCGACTGGCAGGGCGAGAAGCCGGCCGGGATCAAGCAGGTGTTCCGCTCGACGACCCCGTTCGCGCTGAGTATCTTCCGCACCCAGTTGTTCAACGCCGACGACATGCCCAACGTCGAGAAGGTGCAGGCCGGCTACCAGGCCCGGCCGCTGTCGGCCTTCCTCAACCAGCCGGCGCCGCCCGCCGCGCCGAAGATTGACTTCCTGCCCGCCACCACCGCCGGCATCAAGGCCAATTTCTACGAATACCTCGACGCCGCGCTGCAGTACGTGCCGGTCAGCCCCGAGGACAAGGAAATCCGCGCCCGGCTCGCCAGCATCGGCATCGGCCCCGGCAAGAGCTTCCAGTTCAAGGATCTGTCACTGGAGCACAAGGCCGCCGTCCTGCTGGCGATGAAGGAAGGCGACGACAAGGTGGATGCCTTCCTGAAAACCGGGATGAAGGACATCAACGGCTGGAAGGTCGGGTCGCTGTTCGGCGACGCCGCCTTCTACAACGGCGACTGGCTCAAGCGCGCCGCGGCCGCCAAGGGCGGCATCTACGGCAACAATGCCGTCGAAGCCATGTACCCGATGACCCGCGTCGATTCCAGCGGCGCCACGCTCGACGCCAGCAAGCACAACTACACGCTCACCTTCCCCGCCGGCCAGTTGCCGCCGGTCAGTGCCTTCTGGTCGGTGACCATGTACGACGGCAAGACGCAGCTGCTGATCGAGAATCCGATCAACCGCTATCTGATCAACTCGCCGATGCTCTCCGGCATGAAGAAGGACAAGGACGGCTCGCTGACGCTCTACATCCAGAAGGATTCGCCGGGCAAGGACAAGGAAGCCAACTGGCTGCCGGCGCCGGACGGCGAAATCTACCTGGTGATGCGCCTCTACTGGCCGAAGGACACGCCGCCGTCGATCCTGCCGGCCGGCGAGGGCACGTGGAATCCGCCGGCGCTCCAGGTCGCAAAATGACGTGAAGGCGGGGGCCGGCGGCTGGTGCCCAACCGCCTTCGCGTCCGGACCCTCGCCTTGAAGAAGCAAACAGGGAGTATTCGATGACATTCACCACCACGCGCAAATTCGGTGCTTTTTCGGTGTTGACCGCAGCAATGCTTGCCGCGACGCCAGCGTGCGCCGAAATGAGCGCCGAGGAACTGGCCAAACTGGCGCAGAACCCGGTCGGCAACCTGATCAGCGTACCGTTCCAGAACAACACGAACCTGAACGTCGGGCCGGACAAGCGGACGCAGAACATCCTCAACATCCAGCCGGTGATTCCGGTCTCGGTGAACGAGGACTGGAACATCATCACCCGCACCATCGTCCCGGTCGTCTCGCAGCCGCTTCCAGATGGCGAGCGGAGCAACGGCATCGGCGATACGGTTTTCACCGCCTTCCTGTCGCCGGCCAAGCCCGGCAGCTTCATCTGGGGTGCAGGGCCGGTGGTGCAGCTACCGACCAACAGCAATTCGGACCTCGGCAACCGCAACTGGGGGCTCGGCCCGTCGGTCGTCGCCCTGCATCTGGAACACGGCAACCCTTGGGTCTACGGCGCCCTGGTCAACAACATCTGGTCGCTCTCCGACAGCGGCACCGGCGGTTCGTACAATAACGCGACGATCCAGCCCTTCATCAACTACAACTTCGGCGGCGGCCTCTACCTGACCAGTTCTCCCGTCATCACTGCCAACTGGAAGGCCGAAAGCAGCCAGCGGTGGACGGTGCCGCTGGGCGGCGGCGTCGGCAAGATCTTCCATCTCGGCAAACTGCCGGTGAATACGCAATTGTCGGCCTATTACAACGTTGTGACGCCGGACGATGGTCCGAACTGGCAGATTCGCGCTCAGGTGCAGTTCATGTTCCCGAAATAGGACATTAGACTGGACTTTTATTTGCCGATATTGATTAGGACAGGTCAATTTGGATACTGCGCACCTTTCTGAACAGGCGCTCCTGGCCCTGGATTTCGAATACGGTACGCAAATCCTGGCTGCGCTCCTGCCCATGGCCGTGACGGTGATTTTTCACGGGCTCGGCATCAGCTTGGTGCACCGCTTCTTCAGGCGCCATGGCAAGCCGCTCGTCCATGGTCCCCATGCTGCGGCTCGTACCGTGGTGATTATCGGCATTGTCGCGATACTGCTCGCCACACACTTCGTCGGCGTGATCGTGTGGGCAGGATTCTATTTCCTCATGAAAATGGTGCCGAACATTGGCGCCGCCATGTATTTTTCGGTCGGCAGTTACACGACCCTGGGGGCCGAGGGCATCAAACTTTATGGACGCTGGCGGGGTTTCGGCGGCTTCGAGGCGATGACGGCAATGCTGATGTTCGGCTGGTCGACCGCCGTGCTGGCTTCCATCGTCCAGAAACTTCAGAGTGCCGATGACAATTGACCGGTTTCCGGTGCCCGCAGCTTGTGATGTTTTTTCTTGGAAGGCGGTTACGGTTTCTTCTCGGCCGACGGGCTTGAAAATCTCCGATGACAGACGGAGCGGACGGCTTGGTCGAGTCGCACCATGTCGATATCCGCACTGGTTGCGGTCGACAGCTGAAAAGGTGCCAAATCGCACCTCCGCAAGCTGCAGGATTCAAATTAATATCGCAAAGGCGTGCCGGGATTTCGGACCGCATCACCAGCTGGGTGTAATCAACAAAAGGAAAGAATGGAATGTCCAACAAGAACACAATGGCCGGAAGCGGCAGACGAATTGCCCGATATTGCCTGATTGCTGGCGCAATCGCCCTAATGGCAGGCTGCCAGACCTACGATGCGGCGCTCGGCAGCGGCACCGGGGTGACCGCCACCGATGCGGCGCGCCTGACGCGGAGCGGCTTTCTCAGCGATTACGCCCGGCTGAAACCCAATCCCCAGGCCGGTGGCATCGAATGCTGGCGCGACCCGCGTCTCGACGCGGCGCGCTTCGACAAGGTGCTGGTTTCGCGCATCGTCGTTTCGCTGGCGCCACCCAAGAGTGACAAGGAGGGCGAACAGAAGACGATCGATCCGAACGATCTCAAGACGCTGACCGACTACTTCCACAGTTCGCTGCTCAAGGCGCTGAAGCCGCAGATGCAGGTGGTGGACAAGGCCGGGCCGGGGGTCGTGGTGATCCGCATCGCCCTGACCAATCTCGTCCCCACCACGGTTTCGGATAGCGTGGCCGGCACGCTCGTTCCCTACGCCTTCATCGCCGAGGCGGGTTCCGGCGTGGCGACCGGCCGCCCGGCGGGGTCGACGCCGTACATGGGCGAAACTGGCATGGAGATGCAGTTCCGCGATGGCGGCAACGGCCAGGTCATCGCCGAGTGCCGCGACACCCAGATCGGCCGCAAGTACGCCGCCGACGTCGATGCCAGCGCCGTCGGCGCGGCCCAGACCTGGGCGAGCGGCTACCTGAATTCCTTCCAGGCCTGGTCGTACGCGAAGAATGCCTTCGACAAGTGGTCGATGCTGGTTGCCAAACGCTTCGCCGAACTGCGTGGTGTGACGCCGCCGGCACAGTGAGCGGACAGCGCAGGGACATCTGCTATCCGGCTGTGGCGAAGCAGTGGCATGAGCGCTGCTGCGTCCGCAGGCAGACGCGCAACAGCCGGGAAGCAGGCTGCGGGCAATGAGGAAGAAATCTGGAACCAACGCGGCCAGTCCCGCTGCCCTTGCGCCGGTCGTCGAGCGCAGGCCGGAACGCAAGCGTTGGCTCGCCAGCGTCGCCGGGCTGCTGCTGGTATTGCTCGCCCTGCTTGCCTATGTGGCGGCGACCAGGGCGCCGCCAGCGCCGCCGGTTGCGGTCGACCCCGAAAAAGCAGGCAAAACCGCGACCTATGTCGGTGCCAAGGTCTGCAAGACCTGCCATGAAGGCGAATTCAGGGCCTGGTCGGGCTCGCATCACGACCTTGCCATGCAGGAGGCGACGGCCGCGACGGTGCTCGGCGATTTCGCCGACGCCCGGTTTCGGCATCAGGGCGTCGAATCCAGCTTTTTCAAGCGCGGCGACCGCTTCATGGTCCGTACCGACGGCCCCGACGGCGAGCTCGCCGACTACGAGGTCGCCTACACCTTTGGCGTCTATCCGCTGCAGCAATACCTGATCGCCTTCCCAGGCGGACGCTTCCAGGCGCTGCCGATCGCCTGGGATGCCCGGGCGAAGGATAGTGGCGGTCAGCGCTGGTTCCATCTTCAGGCGGGGGAGAAGATCGACCACCAGGATCCCCTGCACTGGACCGGTCGCTACCAGAACTGGGCGCTGCAATGTGCCGAATGCCATTCGACCGACCTGAAAAAGGGCTACGACGCGGCCAGCGACACCTACCGGACGACCTTCAGCGAAATCAACGTCGCCTGCGAGGCCTGCCACGGTCAGGGCTCACGGCATGTGGACTGGGCACTGGAAGCACGGGCGCCCTACGCGGCGCACGGCGACAAGGGCTTGCCGACGCTGGATACGCGCTGGAATGAAGCCTGGAAATTCCCGTCGGCCGGCGCCCGCTTCGCCGTGCGCGACCAGCCGGCCGACCCCGCCGGCATGAACACCTGCGCCGCCTGCCACGCCCGCCGCGCGACGCTGAGCGAGGAACGCAAGGCCGGTGCGCCGCTGGAAGATAGCCACCGCCTGGCGATGCTGACGGCGCCCAATTACCACGCCGACGGCCAGCAGCGCGAAGAGGTCTATGTCTGGGCTTCCTTCCTGCAGAGCAAAATGCACCAGAACGGCGTCACCTGCATGGACTGCCATGAGCCGCACTCGCTGAAGCTGCGCGCTGCGGGCAATGCGCTGTGCACGCGCTGCCACAATGCCGCCGAGTTCGATCTCCCCAAACACCACCGGCATGTTGCCGGCGGCAAGGGCGCCCAGTGCGTCACCTGCCACATGCCGACGCAGAACTACATGGTGATCCATGCCCGCCAGGATCACAGCCTGCGCATCCCACGCCCCGATCTGTCGCAGTCGCTCGGCAGCCCGAACGCCTGTACCCAGTGCCATACGGACAAGAAGCCGGCGTGGGCGGCCAGCGCCATGGACAAGTGGTATGGCAAGGCATGGCGGGAACGCCCGCATTACGGACCTGCGCTGCATGCCGGCGAGACCGCTGGCGTTAGCGCCTTGCCCGGCCTGCTCGAACTGGCCGCCAGCCCGACCGCCCCGGCGATCGTCCGGGCGACGGCGGCAACGCTCGCCCAGCCTTACGCCGGCCCGGCGACGCTGTCGGTGGCGCAGGCGTTATTGCAGGATGCCGACCCCTCGCTGCGTATCGCGGCGCTCGGTCTGCTGACGCCGCTGGCCGTCCCGGACCGCATATCGGCTGCCGCGCCGCTGCTCGGCGACCCGGTGCGCGGGGTGCGCATCGAGGCGGCCAGCGTTCTGGCCGACATCTCCGACAGCCAGCTCCCCCCAGGTAGCCGGCTGGCACGCCAGGTTGCCCTGCAGGAATACGAGGCAATGCTGGCGCGGGAGGCAGACTGGCCGGCGACCAGCCTCGATCTCGGCAACCTGCGCCTGCGCCAGGGACGGGCCGCCGAGGCGGTTGCCGCCTATGAGCGGGCCATCAGGCTCGACCCGCGTTTTGCCGCGGCCTACATCAACCTTGCCGACGCCTGGCGCCAGCAGGAGCGCGAAGCGGAAGCGGAAAAGGCCCTGCGCCAGGGCCTGGCGGCCATGCCGCGGGACGCCGAATTGCACCACGCGCTGGGCCTGGCATTGGTGCGCCGGCATGAGAACGATGCCGCACTCAGGGCGTTCGTCGAAGCCGCGCGCCTGGCGCCCGACAATGCGCGTTACGCCTACGTCCAGGCCATCGCCCTGCACGCCGCCGGCCGGCGGGGCGAAGCGCTGGCCGTGCTGCGTAGTGCCAACCGGCGCCACCCGGACGACCTCGACATTCTCGGCGCGCTGATCTCGATCAGCCGTGAAGCCGGCGATCGGCCAGCAGCGCTGCGTTATGCGAAGCAGGCCGCCGCGCTGCTGCCGGACAATGCCGATCTGAAGCGCCTGGTGGCGGAACTGGGCGGACGCTGACCGGGCCTGAGGGCCGTGATCGGGCGCCCATTCGCCCGGCGCCGGCGTTAAGATCGGGCTCCAAGGAGGAAGACGACATGAGCGCAAAGTTTCTCGATGACCTGCACCCCGGCGAAAAATTCGTCAGCGGCGGCATCACCCTGACCGAGAGCGAAATCATCGGTTTCGCGCTGACCTACGACCCGCAACCCTTTCACCTGAATGCCGTGGTCGCCGCCGAATCGATCTACGGCGGGCTGATCGCCAGCGGCTTCCAGGTCGTCTCGCTGACTTTCCGGCTGTTCATCCAGTTGGGTGTGTTCACCGAATCGAGCATGGGCTCGCCGGGCATCGACGAATTGCGCTGGTTCGCCCCGGCCCGGCCGGGCGACACGCTGCATGCCGAAGTCGAGGTGCTGGCGGTGATCCCGTCGAAATCCAAGGCCGATCGCGGCATTGCCCGCCTGCGCTATTCGGCGTTCAACCAGCGGCACGAACTGGTGTCGAGCTTCGTCGTCAATCACTTGCTGTTGCGGCAGACACCGGGTACCTAGAAAAGCCGACGGTGACGTAGCGCGCCCGGTGCGTGCGAGAGCAGGGTCGACAGCACCAGGATCGCCCAGAAAACAGGCAGTGCCGTCGCCGGTGCGAAAACCATGAGCGCGACCAGCGCCAGCTTGAGCAGCACCCCGCAACCGGCGAGTTCGCGGACATGCCCGGGGTTGCTCCAGGCGTCGCCGGCGAACATGCCGAGGCCGGAAAGCAGCGTCAGCCAGGCGCCGATGGCGATCTCGCCGCCACCGAGGAGCGCGGCGCCGAGCAGGACGATGCCGGCCAGATGGGCGGCGCGCAGGCTCAGGTTGAGCCCGCGGCGGCCGGGGAAGTCGCGGACGTGATCGCGTTGGCGAGGCATGGAAAACCGGGCAGGTGTAAGATGCCGCATTATGTCCGAACTCGAAAAACTTGCCGAACATCTCGGCCGTGAGTTGCTCAACCGTGGTGAATGGCTGGCGACCGCGGAATCCTGTACCGGTGGCTGGGTGGCGCAGTCGGTGACGGCCATCGCCGGCAGTTCGACCTGGTTCGACCGAGGTTTCGTAACCTACTCGAATGCGGCCAAGGTCGACATGTTGGGGGTGCCGGAGGCGACCCTGGAGCGCCAGGGCGCGGTTTCCGAAGGCACCGCCCGGGCGATGGCGCAGGGCGCCCTGAAGCACAGCCGCGCCGACTGGGCGGTGGCGATCACCGGTATCGCCGGCCCCGCAGGCGGCAGCGCGGACAAGCCGGTCGGCATGGTCTGCTTCGCCTGGGCGCAGCGCGATGGCGGCTGCGAGGCGCTGACCTGCCAGTTTTCCGGTACCCGCGCCGAGGTCCGCGAACAGGCCGTGCGCCTGGCGCTGAGCGGCACCCTGAAGCGGGTGATGGCGGCGACGCTGATGGCCTGATGGCCGGTTGCGGTCGACGGCCAAAAACGGCCGTTTTTCAGCGCCCGGCTTCGCCAGCGATTTCTTTGAGCAGGCCTTCGACCATGGGCGCCGCTTTACCCTGCGGCCGGCGGTAGGCGACCCAGGTGCCGGCCTTGTCGCCCGGCAGCGTATAGACGGAAATCGCGAAGGGGCACAGTACGATGTTGTGCGGGTCGGCTTCCATCATCTTGCGCGACAGGCTGGCCGAACAGAACTCGATGATTTCCGCCTGCTCGAAGACTTTGCGGCGGGCGCCGATGTCGGCCCCGGTGCGCGCCAGCATGTCGGCGATGTGCGAGGTGTAATTGACCACCAGCCCGCGGTTCTCGATGGCCATGACGATGCTGTCGCGGGTGTCGGCGAAGTTGCCGGCAACCTTCTGGCGGACCATCCAGTCTTCGGCGCAAGCGGCGCCGGCGCTCAGCGCGATGGCGAGCGGGATCAGCAGGCGGTGAATGGTAGCCGATAGCAAATGGGTCATTGCAGTTCTCCTAGTGCACGAAGCGGCCGTCGCGCGAGACGATGGACAGGTCGACGAATTGGGCCCCTTCGTGATCGCCGGGCGCGTAGCGTACGGTGACGCCGCCGAGATCGAAGCGTGAGTTTTCCAGTGTCTTCATGTACCCGGTGCGGGTCAGGTCGCGTCCCGCAGCGCGCAAACCCATGACCAGGGCCTTGGCGGTCATGAAGCCTTCGAGCGCGCCATAGCTGTATTCGGCCTTGGCGTTGGCCGTGCGCAGCGCATCCTGGTACTCGCGGGCGATCGGGTGTTTGCGCTCCCAGGGATTGGGCACCACTTGCGCGAACACCATGCCCTGCGCCAGCGGGCCCAGCCCGTGGGCGATCTGCGTCGAGCCCGAGTTGACGCCCATGAAGGCTGTCGGCAGCCTGGCTGCCCGGGCCTTGCTCACCAGTTTCAGGTAAAGCCCGCTCGAACCGTGGTTGAAGAACATGTCAGGTTTCCTGTCGCCGATGAGCCTGACCATGTCGTCGATCTGCGCATCGCTGACTTCACCCTTGAACGGAATGGCGACGGCCACTTTCATGCCGAGTTCGCCAGCAATCAGTTTGACGTTGTCCAGATGGCTGCGGCCGACGTCCGAGTCGGCATGGATGAAGCCGACGCTGCCCAGGCCGGTGCTCTTGCCCCACTGCATGAGGGCGCGAAACTCGTCGCGATGCTCGGCGCGAACCGGAAAAACGTAAGGCTGGTGGGGGCGGCGCAGTGTTGGCGAACCTGCCATCGGGCCGAAGAACGGCACCTTTAGTTCGCCGGCGACGGTCATCACTCCGGTTGAAGGTCCGCCCTCGATCGAGCCAAACAAAATGAAGGCACCATCGGCAACAAGGCGGCGCGCATTGTTCTCGGCGATATTCGTCTTGTTGTGGTCGTCGAGGATGCGCAGGGTGATCTTGCGGCCGTTTACGCCACCTGTCGCGTTCACCTGATCGATGTAGAGTTTGCTGCCCTCGGCCACGGCAACGCCATAGCTGTTCTTGCCGTCCTCAAGGGCAATGCTCTGGCCAATCACGATTTCCTTGTCGGTGACGCCGCTTTCGGCAGCGTTGCCGCTGCAGGCCAGAAAGCCCAGCGCTGCCGAAATGCCGAGCTGACGCCAGATGGATTGGGAAAAAACACCGCGCAAGATTGACCTCCTCATTGTGGGGAATGCAGGGCGGGCAGGAGTGCCGGCATTCGCGCCAGCATGATAGGGGGATGTCGGATGATTTGCCAGCCGGACCGGATGGCGGTGCGTTCAGCCGGGCAGCGGCTCGAACAGCGCGGCGAGGTCGTCGCTGCCGAACTTGAGATCGACGCCGCGGTCTTCGGAGAGAATGCCGGCCGCCAGTTCGGCCTTCCGTTCCTGCAGGGCGAGGATCTTTTCCTCGATGCTGCCGCCGACGATCAACTTGTAGACGAACACCGGCTTGTCCTGCCCGAGGCGGTGGGCGCGGTCGGTGGCCTGGTTCTCGACGGCCGGGTTCCACCACGGGTCGTAATGGATGACCGTGTCGGCGGCGGTCAGGTTGAGGCCGACACCGCCGGCCTTGAGGCTGATCAGGAAGATCGGCACTTCGCCGGCCTGGAAGCGACGGACCGGCGTTTCGCGGTCGGCGGTGTCACCGGTGAGCAGGGCGTAGTCGATGCCGATCGCGGCGAGCTCGTCCTCGATCAGCGCCAGCATGCTGGTGAATTGCGAGAAGACGAGGATGCGCCGGCCCTCGTCGACCAGTTCCGGCAGCATCGCCATCAGCAGGTCGAGCTTGGCCCGTTCCTTGACCTTGCGTGCCGCGTTGGCCTTGACCAGGCGCGGGTCGCAGCAGACCTGGCGCAGCTTGAGCAGGGCGTCGAGGATGACGATCTGGCTGCGGCTGAAGCCCTTGGCGGCGATCTCGTCGCGCACCTTGACGTCCATCGCCGCGCGCACGGTTTCGTAGAGGTCGCGTTGCGCCCCCTCGAGTTCGACGCTGCGCACGATGATGGTCTTCGGCGGCAGTTCCTGGGCCACGTCCTCCTTCTTGCGGCGCAGGATGAAGGGGCGGATGCGGCGGGCCAGCAGGTCGCGTCGGCGGCGGTCATTCTGCTTCTCGATCGGGGTCCGCCAGTGCTTGGCGAACTGCCGGCTGGCGCCGAGAAAGCCGGGCAGCAGGAAGTCGAACTGGCTCCACAACTCGCCGAGATGGTTTTCCAGCGGCGTCCCGGTCAGGCACAGGCGGTGGCGCGCATCGACCTTGCGCACTGCCTCGGCGCCCTGGCTCTGGGCGTTCTTGACGGTCTGCGCCTCGTCGAGGATGAGCAGGTGGTAACGGTGCTGCATCAGCTCCTCGGCGTCGCGCCAGAGCAGCGGGTAGGTGGTCAGCACGACATCGTTTTCCGGAATTTCGGCGAAGCGGCTCTTGCGCTCGGGGCCGTGCAGCGAGAGCACCCGGAGGCCGGGGGCGAAGCGCGCCGCCTCGTGCTTCCAGTTGAAGATCAGCGAGGTCGGCAGGACGATCAGCGCCGGCCGGTCGAGGCGACCGCCTTCCTTTTCCAGCAGCAGGTGGGCCAGTGTCTGCGCCGTCTTGCCGAGACCCATGTCGTCGGCCAGGATGCCGGACAGGTTCTGCGCGCGCAGGAACTGCAGCCAGGCCAGGCCTTCCTTCTGGTAATCGCGCAATTCGAGGCGCAGCCCGGCCGGCGAAGCGATGCTGGTGATGCCCTGCGCGGCGTGCAGCTGGTCGGCCAGCGCCAGGATGTCGCCCTGGCCCTTGAACTGCCAGCGGCTGGTGTCGGTGAGCTCGGAGAGGCGCGGTGCGTCGAAGCGCGAGACGCGCAGGGTGTCGCCGCCGGAAAAGCCGTCGAAGAGGTCGATCAGCGTCGCCGCCAGCGGCTTGATGCGGCTCGCCGGGACGCGGATGCGCTGGCGCAGCGGCGTCTGCAGTTCGACCGCCTCGTCGTCGGGAATCGCCTCGATCAGCACGCTCTCCAGCCAGCGCGGGTCGCGCCGGAAGAGGGCGGCGAGCAGCGGCGCCAGGGCCAGGCGCTGGCCGTCGACGATGACGCCCATGTCGAGATCGAACCAGCCATTGTCGGATTCGACGAGATCGGCTTCCCAGCCATCGACCTCGAGCAGGTGATGGCGGAAGTCGTCCGGGTAGTCGATCTGCCAGCCGGCGGCGCGCAGCATCTCGCGCCCGTCCTGCATGAAGGAGGCCCACGCGCTCTCGCTGGCGAGGCCGAAAACGCCCTCCGGCGGGCGGCCGAAGGTGTCGAGGGTGTGCGACGGAAGCTTCTCGAAGCCGGCTGCGGTCAACGCCTGCAAAGCCCGGTTTTCCGCTTCCGGACGGCGCTTGAGATGCACCGTCTCGCCTTCCGGCAGGGTCACGAATTCAAAGGGTTCGTCGGGGCGGACCTCGACGTCGGCGTAGCGGAAGATCGGCTTGCCGACATCGAAAAAGTCGCCGGCCAGGCTGCCGGCGTAGCCGCGCCACGGGCGGTTGCCGTGGGTCGGCAGCGTGTCGAGCTGCAATACCGGCTGCAGCGGCACGTCGACCGTGCGCAGGCGGATCGTCGCATCCTCGGCGGGCTTGGGCAGGTCGGGGGCGAGCTCGGCCAGGGTCTGGGCGACGACCGCCGCCTCGCGGGCCGACAGCGGCGGCAGGCTGAACAGGCGGCCGATCACCGCCGGATTGCCGGCGACTTCCAGCGGGCCGGCCTCGCCGTTGGCGAGGTCGACATACCACGGCGGCTGCACCGGGACGATCAGCGCCGCCGGCGGCCGGGCGATCAGCAGCGGGCGTTGCAGGCCGCGCGCATCGACGCGCCAGCCGACGTCGGCCGGACGCGGCGCGCCCTCGGCCAGCGGCAGCCCGTCGCCGTTGTCGGCGTAGAAACGGCGGCTTTCGACCAGGCGCTGCAGGGTTTCGGCACCGTGCCGCGGCCCCAGGCCGAAGGCGCGCAGGCCGCTTTCGTGCAGGCGGTCGGCCCAGAGCGGGCGCAGGATGCCGAGGTCTTCCTCATTGACGAACTGCGGCGGATTGACCAGCGCGCGCTCGATGTTCCACCATTCCTCGGCGCTGTCGGGGAATTTGCCCTTGGCGATCTCGATGCCGAAATGGCGCTGGTCGGCGCTCCACTTGAGCAGGTAGAACAGCTGCTGGCGGACGCCGGACGGCCGCGCCTTCTTCTTGGCGACGGCGATCGAGGCGCGGCGCAGGTCTTCGACCCAGGACAACACGCCGGGGCTGACGCGGTCCGGCGTGCTGCGCTCCTCGAGGGCGCGCAGCAGCATGGCGGCGACGTGCTTGCAGTGGCTGCCGACCGGGCAGGTGCAATTGCTGACCAGCGTCTGGGCGCCGTTTCGGCCGGCGACCAGCTTGGCCATTGCCAGGTAGGGCTTGCGTGCGCTGCCGGGCACGACGGCACGGATGAATTCCGGATCGACCTCGAGATCCTGCACGACCTCGACATAGGCGCGCGCCTTGTCCAGTTCGCGCTGGCCCAGCCATTCGCGCAGGTGGGCCTCCGTGTAGGAATCGAGGGCGGGCGGCAGCATCGGGGAGATCAGGCGAGCAGCAGGCCGATGACGGTCGCCAGCAGCAGCGCGATGATCGCCAGCCAGCGATTCTGTTGCTGCTGCGCGGCGATCAGGCGCTCGAATTGCGGTTGCAGGTCGGCCGCCGGTTCGCGCGTCAGCGATTGGTGCACAAGGCGCGGCAGCTGCGGCAGCGTGCGCGCCAGGTAGGGGGCTTCCTGGTTGAAGGTGCGCAGCAGCCCGCGCCAGCCGATCTGTTCGCTCATCCAGCGTTCGAGGAAGGGCTTGGCGGTCTTCCACAGGTCGAGTTCGGGGTCGAGCTGGCGGCCGAGGCCCTCGATGTTGAGCAGGGTCTTCTGCAACATCACCAGTTGCGGCTGGATCTCGACGTTGAAGCGGCGCGAGGTCTGGAACAGGCGCAGCAGCACCTTGCCGAAGGAAATGTCCTTCAGCGGGCGGTCGAAGATCGGCTCGCAGACGGCGCGGATCGCCGCCTCGAATTCATCGACGCGGGTTTCCTTGGGCGCCCAGCCCGACTCGATGTGCGCCTCGGCGACGCGCTTGTAGTCGCGGCGGAAGAAGGCGAGGAAATTCTGCGCCAGATAGTTCTTGTCGGAGTCGGTCAGCGTGCCGACGATGCCGAAGTCGAGCGCAATGTAGCGGCCGTCCGGGGCGACGAAAATGTTGCCGGGGTGCATGTCGGCGTGGAAGAAGCCGTCGCGGAAGACCTGGGTGAAAAAGATCTCGACGCCGGCTTCGGAAAGCCGGGAAAGATTGATGCCGTCGGCGCGCAACTTATCGATCTGCGAGATCGGCGTGCCCTGCATCCGTTCCATGACCATCACGGTCGAGGTGCAGAAGTCCCAATGCACCTCCGGCACCACCAGCAGCTGCGAATCGGTGAAGTTGCGCCGCAGCTGCGAGGCGTTGGCCGCCTCGCGCATCAGGTCGAGTTCGTCGCGCAGGTATTTGGCGAACTCGGCGACCACCTCGCGTGGCTTCAGGCGCTTGCCATCGGCCCACAGCTTTTCGAGCAGCAGCGCGAAATTGTCCATCAAGGCCAGGTCGTGCTCGATCACCGACAGCATGTTGGGGCGCAGGATCTTGACCGCGACTTCGTGGCTGCCGTCCTCGTCGCGCAGGCGGGCAAAATGCACCTGGGCGATCGAGGCGGAAGCGATCGGCAGCGGGTCGAACTCGGCGAAGACTTCGCTCGCCGGGCGGCCGCCGTAGGCCTTCTCGATCTCGGCCAGCGCCAGATGCGAGTCAAAGGGCGGCACGCGATCCTGCAGCTTGGCCAGCTCGTCGGCGATGTCGGTCGGCATCAGGTCGCGCCGCGTCGAAAGCACCTGGCCGAACTTGACGAAAATCGGCCCCAGCGCCTCCAGCGCCATGCGCAGGCGAACGGCGCGCGGCGCCGAGAGGTCGCGCCAGAACTGCAGGGTGTTCGCCAGGCGCACCAGACGACCGCTCGGCTCGTGTTCGAGCACCATTTCGTCGAGGCCGTAGCGGCTGGCGACGGCAGCGATCTTGAGCAGGCGGAAGAGGCGCATGGGTGTCGGAGGGACCGGGCGGGCCGGAGAAAAACAAACGGGGATGCTAACACGCAGGCGGAGAATTGGCCTGCACGACGTGGGTTCTTTGCGCTATCTGTTGCCGGCGATTTGCGGTTCGAGAGTGATCCTCTCGCTATGCACTGGCCTTGTACATATTGACCTGGCATCAGCGGGCAAACAGAATGGCCGTTGGTCGAACGCTAGCGAATGGGAGCATGGCTGTTGCGGTCGACACCGTAAAAGAGGGCAATTTCAGGGGGTAAAGACATGAGCTACGAACCGATCATCGTCGCGGCTGCCGGCGTCGTCGAAATCATCGGTGTCGCGGTGCTGTTGGCCGGTGCTCTTCTGGCAGCGGCGGTATTTGCCCGGCGCCTGCTGCGCGGCGCAAGCTTCCAGGAGTCCTATCACGAATTGCGCGCCGACCTCGGGCGGGCGATCCTGCTCGGGCTGGAACTACTGGTGATCGCCGACATCATCGGGACGGTGGCGATCGAGCCGAACTTGCAGAACCTCGGGGTGCTCGCGCTGATCGTGGTGATCCGGACGGCCCTGAGCTTTGCGCTCGAACTGGAAGTCAGCGGGCGCTGGCCGTGGCAACGCGGGCGGGTGAGCGAAGGCGGAGCGGGCGAGGTCAAGGGCAGCGCCTGAGGGGCACGCCGGCTCAGGCTTCCCGGACCCGGTCTCGGCGAGCGGTGCCTGTCGGCATGATTCCGTTTGCGCCTCGCCGTCCGTGATCGCGGCGTATAATCGGCGCTTTGCTTTTTTTGCCGCGAATCAATGGCCCACGATGTCAAATCCCAGCTGACCGAGCTCCTGCAAAGGGCGCTGGCCAGCGTTGCGCCGACCGCAAGCGCTACCCCGATCCAACTCGAGCGCCCGCGCGACCCGACGCATGGCGACTTTGCCACCAACCTGGCGATGCAACTGGCCAAGGCGCTGAAGAAGAACCCGCGCGAAATCGCCAATCAGCTGCTGGCCGAGCTGCCGGTGTCGGTGCTGGTCGCGAAAGCCGAGATCGCCGGCGCCGGCTTCATCAACTTCACGCTCGATGCGCGCGCCAAGGTCGACGTGGTCGCCGCCGTGCTGGTCGATGGTGCCGGCTATGGCCGTTCGCAGCTGGGCGCCGGGCACAAGGTGCAGGTCGAGTTCGTTTCGGCCAACCCGACCGGCCCGTTGCACGTCGGCCATGGCCGTGGTGCGGCCTACGGCGCGTCGCTGTCGAGCCTGCTGGCCTTTGCCGGCTGGGACGTGACGCGCGAGTATTACGTCAATGACGCCGGCCGCCAGATGGACATCCTCGGCTTGTCCACGTGGCTGCGCTATCTGGATCAACACGGCGTCTCCGTGCCCTTCCCGCCCAACGCCTACCAGGGCGGCTACGTGCGCGACATGGCGCAGCAGATGACGGTGGCGCACGGGGCCAAGTACGTGCGGCCGGGTGAAGCCGTGCTCGCCGGCACGCCGGGCCTGCCGGAAGCCGAGCGCGCCGACGACGAGGCCAAGCAGCAGCGCGAGCTGCATCTCGATGCGCTGATCGCCCGCGCCAAGGAACTGCTTGGCCCTGACTGGGATTACGTGCATCAACATGCACTCAACGAGCAGCTGGCCGACTGCCGCGACGATCTCGAACAGTTCGGCGTCCATTTCGACGTCTGGTTCTCCGAAAAGGCGCTTTACGATACCGGGCTGGTCGCCCGTTGCGTCGCGCTGCTCGAGGAGAAGGGGCACATCTACCTGCAGAACGGCGCCAAGTGGTTCCGCTCGACCGTCTTTGGCGACGAGAAGGACCGCGTTGTCCAGCGCGAGAATGGCCTCTATACCTATTTCGCCTCCGACATCGCCTACCACCTGAACAAGTTCGAGCGCGGTTTCGCCAGGGTCATCAACATCTGGGGCGCTGATCACCATGGCTACATCCCGCGCGTGACCGGCGCCGTCAAGGCGCTCGACCTCGACGCCGACAAGCTGCAGGTGGCGCTGGTCCAGTTCGCGGTGCTCTACCGCAACGGCCAGAAGGCCTCGATGTCCACCCGCTCCGGCGAGTTCGTCACGCTGCGCGAACTGCGCGGCGAGGTCGGCAACGATGCCTGCCGTTTCTTCTATGCGCTGCGCAAGTCGGACCAGCATCTCGATTTCGACCTCGACCTCGCCAAGAGCCAGACCAACGAGAACCCGGTCTATTACATCCAGTACGCCCACGCCCGCATCTGCTCGGTGCTCGCCCAGTGGGGTGGCGACCTGACGACGCTGGCCGAGGCCGATCTGGCCTTGCTCGCCAACCCGCGCGAACTGGCCATCGCCAACAAGCTGGCGGAGTTCCGCGATGTGATCGAGAACGGTGCTCGCGATCTGGCGCCGCACCTGATCGCCTTCTACCTGAAGGACCTGGCCGGCGAGTTCCACGGCTGGTACAACGCCGAGCGCATGCTGGTCGACGACGCCGCGCTGCGCGATGCGCGTGTCGCGCTCGCCGCCGCCGTGCGCCAGGTGATCCGCAACGGTCTCGCCATCCTGGGCGTCAGCTGCCCGGAATCGATGTAAGGAAAGCCCATGAGCCGCGATATGAAACCGCGCAAGCGCCAGCCGGCGAAGAAGAAATCCGCCGGCGGCACCCTGATCGGCATGTTCATCGGCCTGGTGCTCGGGGTCGTCGTTGCCGCGAGCGTCGTCTGGTACATGAACAAGTCGCCGCTGCCCTTCAACAAGTCGGTGCAGGCGCCGCCGGCCAAGCCGGAAGGCGCGCCTGCCAACGGCAAGCCGGCAACGCAGAACGGCCAGCCGATGGCTCTGCCGGGCAAGCCGGGCGATCCGATTCCGGAAAAGCGCTTCCAGTTCTACGACATCCTGCCCGGCAAGGCAGACGCGGTGCCGGACAAGGCCGGCAAGCCGGAAGTGAAGAAGGAAGAGCCGAAGAAGGAAGAAAAGAAAGAGGAGCCGAAGAAGGAAGAGGTCAAGGAGAGCAAGACGCCGCTCTTCCTGCAGGCTGGCTCCTTCAGCACCGCGCAGGACGCCGACAACCAGAAGGCCAAGCTGGCCTTCATGGGGATCGAGGCGGTAATCCAGCAGGTGATGATCCAGGACAAGACCTTCTACCGCGTGCGCGTCGGCCCCTTCACGCGCATCGACGAATTGAACAAAACCCGCGCCGAGCTGGCCAAAAACGGCATCGACGCCCAGCTCGCCAAAAACAAGGAGTAACGCATGAGTTTTGCCCGCCGCAATTTCGTCCGCAGCATTTTTGCCCTCGGCGCCGCGTTGACCGTGGCGATGCCGGCGCTGGCGCAGACCGCCGGCAAGGATTACACGCCGATCACGCCGGTGCAGCCGACCGATGACGCGGCGAAGATCGAAGTCCTCGAATTCTTCAGCTACGGCTGCCCGCACTGCAGCGATTTCCACCCGCTGATTTCCGCCTGGGCGGCCAAGCAGCCGGGCGACGTGGTGTTCAAGCGGGTGCCGGTGAGCTTCGGCCGCGCCGCCTGGGCCAATGCGGCCAAGCTCTATTACACGCTGGAAGCGACCGGCGACCTGGCCAAGCTGGACGGCGATGTGTTCAAGGCCATCCACAATGACCGCACCAACCTGTTCGACGAAAAGACCATCCTCGAATGGGTGACCAAGAAGGGTGTCGACCCGAAGAAATTCAGCGAAACCTTCAATTCCTTCGGCGTCATGAGCAAGGTCAAGCGCGGCGACCAGCTGGCGCAGTCCTACAAGATTTCGGGTGTCCCGGCAGTGGCTGTCGATGGCAAGTACCTGGTCGGCGGCCAGAGTTTCGGCGAAGTGCTGGCGACGACCGACAAGCTGATCGCCAAGGCGCGCAGCGAAAAGCCCGCCAAGAAATAATCAGCCTTGAAGGTCTTCATCACGGGCGCCTCGTCGGGCATCGGCGAGGCGCTTGCCGTTTACTACGCCGGAAAGGGCGCCACGCTCGGGCTGGCGGCGCGCCGAGCGGACGTTCTGGAGGCGCTGAACCGGCGTCTCGGCGGCGGTCATGCCTGTTATGCGCTCGATGTCGCCGATGCGCCGGCGCTGCATGACGCGGCCGGCGACTTCATCGCCCGCTTCGGCGCGCCGGATATCGTCATCGCCAACGCCGGCGTGTCGGCCGGCACCCTGAGCGAATACGAGGAAGACCTCGCGGTTTTCCGGCGCATCATGGATATCAACGTCTATGGCATGGCGGCGACCTTCGCCCCGTTCATCAAGGCGATGCAGGCGACTTGCGGTGAAAGAAGGCTGGTCGGCATTGCCTCGGTCGCCGGCATTCGCGGCCTGCCGGGGGCGGAAGCCTATTCGGCGTCGAAGGCGGCGGCCATCGCCTATCTCGAAAGCCTGCGCCTCGAAATGCGCCCGTATGGCATCAAGGTGGTGACCATCGCGCCGGGTTACATCGAAACGCCGATGACTGCGGTCAACCCCTACAAAATGCCGTTTTTGCTGCCGGCGAACCAGGCGGCCGAACGCTTCGCCGCCGCCATCGCACGCGGCACGACCTACACGGTGATCCCGTGGCCGATGGGCGTCGTCGCCAAGGTTTTGCGCGCCCTGCCGAACTGGCTATACGACCGGCTATTCACGAGTGCCCCGCGCAAGCCGCGCGGCTTGTTAAAATAAACGGATGCCAGACCTCAAGATCAATGGCGAAGCCCGCCACTTTCCCGACCCGCTGACCGTCGCCGGCCTCATCGACCAGCTCGGCCATGCCGGCAAGCGCATCGCCGTCGAACGCAACGGCGAAATCGTCCCGAAGAGCCAGCACGCGGCCACGCAGCTTGCGACGGGCGACCAACTCGAAATCGTCGTCGCCGTCGGCGGCGGCTAGAAGCAGCCATTAGTCGCTAGTTGTTAGTCGATAGCAAAAGACAACCAGCGACCGACAGCTAATGACTAACGACTAAAAACTAGCGACTAAATACCATGCATCAACTGACCATCGCCGGCAAGGCGTACCGTTCCCGCTTGCTGGTCGGCACCGGCAAATACAAGGATTTCGCCGAAACGCGCGCCGCCATCGACGCTTCCGGCGCCGAGATCGTCACCGTGGCGATCCGCCGCATGAATATCGGCCAGGACCCGGGCCAGCCCAACTTGCTCGATGCCCTGCCGCCGTCGCAATTCACCATCCTGCCCAACACCGCCGGCTGCTACAGCGCCGACGATGCGGTGCGCACCCTGCGTCTGGCGCGCGAACTGCTCGACGGCCATCCGCTGTGCAAGCTGGAAGTTCTCGGCGACCCGACCAGCCTCTTTCCGAATATGCCGGAGACGCTGAAGGCGGCCGAGACGCTGGTCAAGGACGGCTTCCACGTCATGGTCTACTGCTCGGACGACCCGATCCAGGCCAGGATGCTTGAAGAAATCGGCTGCGTCGCGGTGATGCCGCTGGCTTCGCTGATCGGCTCCGGCATGGGCATCCTCAATCCGTGGAACCTGCGCCTGATCATCGACAACGCCAAGGTGCCGGTGATCGTCGATGCCGGCGTTGGCACCGCCTCGGACGCCACCGTCGCCATGGAGCTCGGCTGTGACGGCGTGCTGATGAATACCGCCATCGCCCATGCGAAAAATCCGGTGCTGATGGCCAGCGCCATGAAGAAGGGCGTCGAGGCTGGCCGCGAGGCTTTCCTGGCCGGGCGCATGCCGCGCAAACTGTATTCGGCCGACCCCTCGTCGCCGACCTCCGGGCTGATCGGCTCATGAGCGGCGCGCCGTTGATCGAACCCGCGGCGGGCGGCGAAGGTACCTATATCGAAGGCCGCGAGGGCTACGGCCATATCAAGAGCTACGTCCGCCGCGCCGGCCGCATGTCGGCGGCACAGGAAAATTACTACGCCGAGATGATGCCGAAGATCGGCCTCGTCTATGCGCCGCAGCAAATCGACCTGGCTGCGGTCTACGGCCGAAACGCCCCGAAAATCCTCGAAATCGGCACCGGCATGGGCGAAACCACGGCCAAGATCGCCGATGCCAACCGCGACAACGATTACCTCGGCGTCGAAGTCCATGTGCCGGGCGTCGGCGCGCTGTGCAAGCAGATCGCCGAACGCGGCCTCACCAACCTGCGCATCTGCCAGCACGACGCCGTCGAAGTGGTGCGCGACATGCTGCCGGAAGCTTCGCTCGACGGCGTCCATGTCTTCTTCCCCGACCCGTGGCACAAGGCCCGCCACAACAAGCGCCGGCTGATCCAGCCGCCCTTCGTCGCGCTACTGGCGTCGCGGCTGAAGCCCGGGGGGTATCTCCACTGCGCCACCGACTGGGAAGAGTACGCCCACCAGATGCTGGACGTGCTCTCCGACGAGCCGACGTTGGTCAATACCGTCGCCGGCCCTTCAGTTGAGCCCATGGCGGGCTTCGCCCCGCGTCCCGATTACCGGCCGCTGACCAAGTTCGAGAATCGCGGCATCCGCCTCGGCCACGGCGTCTGGGACGTCATTTTCAAGAAGCGCCAGGCGCTTTAAACCGAAAGAATTTCCATGTGGTTCAAAAACCTGCAGCTTTACCGTTTACCCACGCCGTGGACCGTCGACCTCGCCAAATTCGAGGAACAACTGGCGCGCGGCCCCTTCGTCAAATGCCCGAGCAACCAGCCGATGAGCCGCGGCTGGGTGTCGCCACGCCGTGACGGGGCGCTGGTTTTTTCGCTCAATCAGCAGTGGTTGATCGCGCTGTCCGTCGAGCAGCGTCTGCTGCCGTCGTCGGTGGTTAACGAGGAAGTCAAGGAACGCGCCGAGGCGATGGAAGCCCAGCAAGGCTACGCGCCCGGCCGCAAGCAGCTCAAGGAAATGCGCGAGCGCGTCACCGAGGAATTGATGCCGCGCGCCTTCACCCGCCGCCGCAGTACCTTCGTCTGGATCGACCCGCAGGCCGGCTGGTTCTGCGTCGACGCCAGCAGCCCGGCCAAGGCCGAGGAAGTCATCGAACACCTGCGCCACTGTCTCGACGACTTCCCGCTGACCCTGCTCCATACCCAGCTTTCGCCGCAATCGGCAATGGCCGACTGGCTGGCCGGCGGTGACGCCCCGGCCGCTTTCACCATCGACCGCGATTGCGAGCTGAAGGCGGCCGGCGAGGAAAAAGCGGCGGTACGCTACGTCCGTCACCCGCTGGAGGGCGACGAGGTCAAGGCGCATCTGGCGAGCGGCAAGCTGCCGACCCGCCTGGCGCTGACCTGGGACGACCGGATTTCCTTCATTCTCAGCGAAAAGGGGGAGGTCAAGCGCCTCGCTTTCCTCGACCTGCTCAAGGAAGAGGCCGAGAAAAGCGCCGAACACGCCGACGAGCAGTTCGACGCCGACTTCGCACTGATGACCGGCGAGCTCTCGCGCTTTTTGCCGCAGCTGGTGGCGGCGCTCGGCGGCGAGGTCGTCGAGGCGAAGTGAGCGCCTGCCACTGCGGTAGCGGCAAGCCGTATGCCGCCTGTTGCGGTCGACTGCATGCCGGAGCCGAAAATGCCGCGAGCGCCGAAACCCTGATGCGCTCGCGCTACAGCGCCTACGTGCTCGGGCTGGAGCCCTACCTGCTGGCCACCTGGCATGCCTCGACCCGGCCGGCCGCCTTGTATCTGGCCGAGGAGGCCGGGACCAAATGGCTGGGACTGGAAGTGAAACGGCAGCAGGCGCAGGACGCCAGCCACGCCACGGTCGAATTCGTCGCCCGCTACCGCATTGCCGGGCGCGGCCACCGGCTGCACGAAACCAGCCGTTTCGTCCGCGAGGACGGGCGCTGGTTCTATGTTGACGGCGACGTAGGCGACGGGCGAGTTTCCGCTTAACACGCGGGGTCTGCCGTGCTAGTCTGAAAATTCCTTTACTGGAGGAATATAACGATGACAAACAAATTGGTTTTTCGTAAGTTCGGTCACGTCGTGTCGGCGGCCTGCCTGGCACTGGCGATGACTTGTGGCAACGCCAGTGCGGCGGAGGTCCCGCTGGTCGATGGAACGCACTGGACGAAGTCCACGGATGACGTCAAGAAGGCTTATCTGGTCGGCCTGGCCAACATGGTGCAACTCGAAGTCGCCTACAACGCCAACGATCCGCTGCCCGAAAAGAGCAGCTTCTCGCCGCGCCTCGCCAAGGGCCTGAAGGGCCAGACGCTGGCGACCGTGCAGGAAGCGCTCGACAAGTGGTACGCGGCCAACCCCGGCAAGTTGCAGCGCCCGGTGATCGAGACCATCTGGTTCGAGATTGCCCTGCCGGGCCTTACAGCCAAATAACGGAGGCGGAAAATGAAAAAGACAGGATTTGCACTGGCATTGGCAGCGGCCCTGGCCGCATCGGCTTGTACGGACATGACGCCGCGCCAGCAGGGCACGGTCAGCGGCGGTGCCATGGGTGCCGCGGCCGGCGCCGGGATCGCCGCAATCACCGGCGGCAACGCCTGGCAGGGTGCCGCGATCGGCGCCGCCGCCGGGGCCACCGCCGGCTACATCAGGGGCAACCGCCAGCAACAGTAGCCGCGCTGGCGAAGATCGCTTCGTGCGCCAAGGGTTCCGGGGCAGCGAAGCAGGTACGAAGAGCCGCTGCGGCGGCTCTTTTTCCGTTTACCGATGACGATTGATACCTTGAAGTTCCTGCAGCGCCTTTTTCCTCCGCTCGCCTTCTTCGGCGGCTTCGCCTGGGATGCCCTGACCATCGGCCAGCGGGTGCGGGCGATGGATCTCTGGGTGCTCGGCGGTTTCCTGCTCGGCGCCGGGCTGCTGATCCTCTGGCTGGCGTGGCGGGCGGCCGGCAACCTGGCCGCGCCGACGGGCGACGGCCTGCGCGGGCGCCTGGCCGCTGTCGTCTGGCAGGCGCCCTACCTGCTGCTCCAGTTTCTCTTCGGCGGCATATTTTCGGCGCTTTTCATCCTCTACTTCAAGAGTTCCGGCCACCTCGGCACCTGGCTGACGGCATGCCTGCTCGGCCTGCTCCTGGTCGGCAACGAGTTCGTCGGCAAGCAGTACGGCCAGCGCTTCACGCTGATCTGGGCCCTGTTCGCGCTCAATGCCATCCTGTTGTTCAATTTTGCCCTGCCGCATGCGCTGGGCAGCCTGGATCCCCTCTGGTTCTACGTGTCCACGATCGCCGGGGCGCTGCTGGCGCACGCCCTGTGGCGGCTGGCGCCGGGGCGGCCGGGACGGATCTTTCCGGCCTGGATCCTGGTCGGAGCCTTGCTGCTGGCCTGGCGCCTCGACATGATCGCGCCGGTGCCGCTGGTCAAGCAGGACATGGCGGTCGGGCACGAATTCGTCCGCGAAGGTGATCGGTTTGCGTTGCAGGTCGAGCCGGCGCCGTGGTGGCAGTTCTGGCGCGACCAGGCGTCCACGGTGCACGTCGCCGAGGGCGGGAAACTCTACGGTGTCTCGGCGGTATTCGCGCCGCTGGGGGTGACGGCGGCGCTCGAGCATCGCTGGGAGGTTCGCGAAAAAGAGGGCTGGCGGCAGGTTTACCGCAACCGCTTCCATAGTAGCGGCGGGCGCGAGCGCGGCTTTCGCGGCTATTCGTGGGTGCTGAACCCGCGGCCGGGGGAGTGGCGTTTCATCGTCGCGACGCAAGACGGGCGCACCATCGGCATTTTCCCGGTGCGCGTCGAGCGCGGATCGCCGCTGCCCGAGGAACTGCTGGTCCGCGAATTCTGACGCGGCGAGCGGCGAGGCAGATTGCCGCCGGTTTTTGGGTCACAATGCCGGGCTATTGAATCAACACGCAGTGAAAGAAAGGCGACAATGCGGGCGATCGGCAATTTTCTCTGGTTCATTCTCGGCGGCTTCCTGATGGGGCTCGCCTGGTGGCTGGTCGGCCTGATCGCGCTGCTGACCATCGTCGGCATCCCGTGGGCCAGGGCCAGCTTCGTGATCGGCCAGTTCTCGTTCTTCCCCTTCGGCAAGGAGGCGATCAGCCGCAAGGAACTGCATCAGGAAGACGACATCGGCACCGGCGCCCTCGGCCTGCTCGGCAACATCATCTGGTTCATCTTCGCCGGCGTCTGGCTGGCGATCGGCCACGTGCTCTCCGCCGTGGCCTGCTTCGTCACCATCATCGGCATTCCCTTCGCGCTGCAGCATCTGAAGCTGGCAGGCATCGCCCTGGCGCCGATCGGCAAGACGATCGTCACAAAGGAAGTGGCGGAAGCGGCGCGGGCGGCCAATGCGGCAACGACCGTGGCCGCCGTGCGCGACCGGAACTGAACGGTGGCAAGGCACGCTGCCGGCTCCGGCGGTTGCCTCCATGCCGGCTTGTTTGCGATTATCCGGGGCTGACTGGAGGAAACGATGGATTCAAGCGAAACGTCCGTCAACGAGGCGTCGTGGAAGCAGTATTCGGTGCTGGTGGTGGACGACGAGCCGGGCATGCTCAGCTTCCTGCAGCGCGCCCTCGGCCAGCGCTGCGGCAGCGTCGATACCGCCGGCAGCGTCGAGCAGGCAGCACCGCTGCTCAGGCGTCGGCTGTACGACCTGATCGTCCTCGACATCGCCCTGCCCGGGCGCTCAGGCATCGACTGGCTGCACGAACTGCGCGATGAAGGTTACGCCGGCGACGTCGTGCTGATGACCGCCTACGCCGATCTCGACACGGCGATCGACGCCCTGCGCGCCGGCGCTGCCGATTTCCTGCTCAAGCCCTTTTCGCTGGCGCAGATGCTCAATGCCATGCAGCGCTGCTTCGAGCGCTCGCGGCTGGTGCGCGAGAACTTCGTGCTGCGCCGCGAAATCGGCGCCGTCGACATCGAGGGCATGGTTGGTGAATCCGACGTGATGCGCGCCGTCTGCGACCGCCTCAAGCGCATCGCGCCGACCCCGGCGACGGTCCTGCTGACCGGCGAATCCGGCACCGGCAAGGAGGTCGCGGCGCGCGCCCTGCACCGCATGAGTCCGCGCGCCGGCGGTCCCTTCGTGCCGCTCAATTGCGCGGCGATTTCGGCCGAACTGGTCGAGTCCGAGCTTTTCGGCCACGTGCGCGGCGCCTACACGGGCGCCCAGCAGAGCCGCGAGGGGCTGTTCTACTACGCGCGCGGCGGCACGCTATTTCTCGACGAGATCGCCGAATTGCCGGCGCCGGCGCAGGCCAAGCTGCTGCGCGTGCTGGAAGAACGGCGCATCCGGCCAGTCGGCTCGGAACAGGAAATCCCGGTCGACGTGCGCGTCATCGCCGCCACCAATCGCGACCTGACGGTCGAGGTCGCCGCCCGGCGCTTCCGCCAGGATCTCTATTACCGGCTGCAGGTCGTCGAGGTGAACCTGCCGCCGCTGCGCGAGCGGCCGGAAGACCTGGCGCCGTTGCTCGGGCATTTCATCGGCCAGTTGGCGCCCTTTCTCGGCGTGCCGCAACTGGCGCCGGATGCCCGCACGCTGGCGCGCATGGCCGCCTACGACTGGCCGGGCAACGTGCGCGAGCTGCGCAATTTCGTCGAGCGCTCGCTGATCCTCGGCTGGTTCGATCTCGGTCCCGAGCCGCCGGCGGCCGGCGCCCCGGTCGGCAGCACCGAGGAAAGCCTGGAGGCAATCGAGAAACGCCACATCCTGGCCGTGCTCGGTGCCTGCGCCGGCAACAAGTCGGAAGCGGCGCGTCGTCTCGGCGTGTCGCGCAAGACCCTGGACCGCAAGTGCCAGGCCTGGGCCATCTAGAAACGCCGCCGCAACGGCGTTCGATCCGCGTCCGCCTGTTGCTGCTGGCGCTGCTGCCGCTCGGCATCGTGCTGCCGGTGCTGCTGGCGGTGCTCACCACCTGGGGCGATAACTATCTCAACCGCCTGCTGATCGCCAAGGTGCGCGCCGACCTCGCCGTCGCGCACGGCTATTACGAACGGGTGGCGGAAGGGGTCGGCAGCTCGGTCGAAGGGCTGGCCGGCTCGGCGCGGCTGGCCAATGTGCTGGGGCATTCGGAGCGCGCGCGCAACGGGGCGATGACGGAGCTGCTGGCCGGCGCGCGGGCCGGCATGAAACTCGATTTTCTCTATTTTCTGGATGTCGACCGCGACCGGGCTGCATTGGCCGACTGGCCGGTGCTGGAGGACGCCGGCGGCGGCCGGGCGCAGACCGGCACCGACGTCATGAGCGCCGCGCAACTGCGTCTGCTCAACCCGCACCTCGCCGAACAGGCGCGCACGGCTATCCTGGCGACGGCCAACGCGACGCCGGACGACCGGGCGAGCGAGGAGCGCGGGCTGGTCATCCACGCCGCGGCACCGGTCCGCGATGCGACGGGGCGCGTGCGCGGGGTGCTGGCCGGCGGCGTGCTGCTCAACAACAACCTGGAATTCATCGACCGCCTCAACGAGATCGTCTATCCCGACGGCGCCCTGCTGCTCGGCAGCCGCGGCACGGCGACACTGTTTCTCGGCGATGTCCGGGTGGCGACCAATGTCCGCCTGTTCGAGGGCGGGCGGGCGATCGGCACGCGGGTTTCGGCGGCGGTCCATCGTTCGGTGCTCGATGAAGGGCAGACCTGGCTCGACCGTGCCTTTGTCGTCACCGACTGGTATGTCTCCGGCTACGAGCCGCTGGTCGACAGTCACGGCCGGCGGATCGGCATGCTCTACGTCGGCTTTCTCGAAGCGCCCTTCGCTGCCGCCCGGCGCGGCGCGCTGTGGGGGATCGTCGGGCTGTTTGCACTGGCCATGACGGTCGCCGGGGTCTTCGCCTATTTCTGGGCGCGCCGGGTGTTCCGGCCGATCGAGCGCATGCACGCGACGATGCACGCCATTGAACACGACGATGCCGACGCCCGCGTCGGCGCCGTCGCCAGCCGCGACGAGCTGGGCGAACTGGCCGCCCATTTCGACCGCCTGCTCGACCGCCTGCAGGCGCAGGCGGCCTCGCTCAAGCGCTGGGGCGAGGCGCTCGACGCCGAGGTGGCCAGGCGCACAGCCGAGCTGGAACAGGCCGTGGCCGACCTCAAGGCGGCGCAGTCGCAACTGGTGATGAACGAAAAACTGGCCGCCATCGGCCAGTTGACCGCCGGCGTCGCGCACGAGATCAACAACCCGGTGGCGGTGATCCAGGGCAATCTCGACGTCCTGCGTGACGTCCTCGGGCCGGTGGCGAAGCCGGTCGAGCCGGAGGTGCGGCTGATCCAGGAGCAGGTCCATCGCATCCGCCTGATCGTCGCCAAGCTGCTGCAGTTCGCGCGGCCGCAGGATTACGTCGGCTACCTCGAACCGGTGGCGCCGGCGGCACTGATCCAGGACAGCCTGGTGCTGGTCGGCCACCTGCTGAAACGCGGGACGATCGCCGTCGAGCAGCAGCTCGACTCGGTACGCAACGTGCTGTGCAACCGCAACGAGCTGCAGCAGGTGCTGATCAACCTGATGGTCAATGCCATCCAGGCGATGCCCGATGGCGGCACGCTGACCCTGGCGGCCGAGGACTGGGACGAGTTGGACATGCCGGTCGGGCTGCGCCTGGTGGTCGCCGACACCGGCCCCGGCCTGACGCCGGCCGAGCGCGAGCGTCTGTTCAAGCCCTTCTACACGGCGCGCAAGCCTGATGGCACCGGCCTCGGCCTGTGGGTCAGCCAGTCGCTGGTCGAACGCTACGGCGGGCGCATCACGGTGGACAGCGAAGCCGGGCGCGGCTCGCGCTTCAGCGTCTGGCTGCGCTTCGAGCCGCTGCCGGCGTAGACGCAAATCGTCGCACGCTTTGCCCGGGGCTTCGGTTAGGATGGCCGGACCTTCAATGCTGTGGAGATACACCTCATGGGCCTTCTTGATCAAATGGCCGGCGCGCTCGCCGGCGGGCAGTCCGGCGGCAATGGCGCCTTGCTGGAAACCGTGCTGCAACTCGTCAATGATCCGCGGCATGGCGGCCTGGAAGGTCTGGTTCGCGCCTTTCAGCAGGGCGGGCTGGGCGAAGTCGTCAATTCCTGGGTGTCGACCGGCCAGAACCTGCCGGTTTCGCCCGAGCAGATACAGAGCGCGCTCGGCGACGCGTCGCTGCAGGACATCGCCGCGCAACTCGGGATCAGCCCGGCGCAGGCCTCGGGCAGCCTCGCCGAACTGCTGCCGCAGGTGGTCGACCAGCTGACGCCGAACGGCCAGTTGCCGCAGGGCGGCGACCTGCTGGCGCAGGGGCTGGACATGCTCAAGAAGGGTGGTCTGTTCAGCTGAGGCGCCGGTCAGTCAGGCGGCGTCGCCGTCGTCGAGTAAGCGTTCCAGCAGGATATTGAGAAAACGTCGGCCGCGCAGGGTCGGCGCGATGCGCTCGGGGCCGATGTCCAGCAGGCCATCGGCTTCCGCTGCCTTCAGTTGCGGCAGGATGGCGGTCAGCGGCTGCGCGGTGCGCGATTCGAACAGTGCCGGCGGAAAGCCTTCGTGCAGGCGCAGCGCGTTCATCAGGAACTCGAAGGGCAACTGGCGGGCCGCCACTTCGCTGGCAGTCTGGATCGGCTTGCCGGCGCGGGTATTGTCGAGATAGGCGGCAGGCTGTTTCCAGCGCATCTGGCGCAGGACGCAGTCGTGCAGCGTCAGTTTGGAATGGGCGCCGGCACCGATCCCGAGGTAGTCGCCGAAATGCCAGTAATTCAGGTTGTGCCGGCACTGCCGGCCGCGTTGCGCGAAGGCCGAGGTTTCGTAATTGGTATAGCCGGCGGCGGCCAGCCGCGCTTCGATGGCATCCTGCATGTCGGCGCACAGGTCGCCTTCCGGCAGTTCCGGCGGGAAGGCGGCGAAGCGGGTGTTCGGCTCCAGCGTCAGCTGGTAGCAGGAAAGGTGGCCGGGTGTGAACCCCAGCGCGGTGTCGACGTCGGCGAGCGCCTGTTCGAGCGTCTGGTCCGGCAGGCCGTACATCAAGTCGAGATTGAAGGCGTCGAAATGTTCGCCGGCCAGTTGCGCGGCGCGCTTTGCTTCGTCGGCGCCGTGGATGCGGCCGAGCGCTCTTAGATGCGCGTCATTGAAGCTCTGGATGCCCAGTGACAGGCGATTGACGCCGGCGGCGCGGAAGCCGGCGAACTTCTCCGCCTCGACCGTGCCGGGGTTGGCCTCCAATGTGATTTCCGCTTCCGGCGACAGCATGGCCAGCGCGCGGAAGGCGGCGATCAGTTCGTCGACGGCCGCCGGCGAGAGCAGGCTGGGCGTGCCGCCGCCGAAGAAGACGCTGACCACCGGGCGGCCCCAGATCAGCGGCAGGGCCGATTGCAGGTCGGCGATAAGCGCGGCGACGTATTCGGCTTCGGGAATCGCGCCCTGCGCTTCATGCGAGTTGAAATCGCAGTACGGACACTTCTGCACGCACCACGGCACGTGCACGTAGAGCGCGAGCGGCGGCGAAACGCGGAATTCGAGGGCGGTTGCGGTCGACGCCGGTTTTTGGGCAAAAATGGGGATGGTGCGCGCCACGGATTTACAGCGCCGGCAGGCGGGCGATCAGCTGCTGCATAGCCTGGCCGCGATGGGAAACCCGATTCTTGGTTTCGGCATCGAGTTCGGCGGCGGTCTGGCAGTGCGTCGGCACGTAGAACAGCGGGTCGTAACCGAAGCCGCCCGCGCCACGCAGGGCCGGCAGGATCTCGCCGTGCCATTCGCCTTCGGCGATCAGCGGCTGCGGGTCGTCGGCGTGGCGCACCAGTACGATGAGCGAAACGAAGTGGGCACGGCGGTCGGCGTTGTCGCCGAGGTCGGCGAGCAGCTTTTCGTTGTTGCGCGCATCCGATTTCGGCTCGCCGGCATAGCGCGCTGACTGCACACCCGGCGCGCCCCCGAGGGCGCGGACACAGAGACCGGAGTCGTCGGCCAGCGCCGGCAGGCCGGACAGCCGGGCGGCGTGGCGGGCCTTGGCCAGCGCGTTCTCGACGAAGGTGCAGTAGGGCTCTTCCGCCTCGGGAATGCCGAGCTGGCCCTGCGGAATGACCTCGAAGCCGAGCGGTGCCAGGAGCGCGTTCAGCTCCTTCATCTTCTTGGCGTTGTTGGAGGCGAGAACGAGCTTTTTCATGCAGCGAGCGCGGTTTGCTGGGCAGCGATCAACTGGCGGATGCCCGCTTCGGCGAGGTCGGTCAACGTGTTCATCTGCGGCCGCGTGAACGGTTCACCTTCCGCGGTCCCCTGGATCTCGACGATACCGCCGGAACCGGTCATCACCACGTTCATGTCGGTATCGCAGTCCGAGTCTTCCGGGTAGTCGAGATCGAGTACCGGTGTGCCCTTGTAGATGCCGACCGAAACGGCGGCGACATGGTCGCGCACCGGGTTGGCCGCCAGCTTGCCGGCCTGCACCAGTTTCTCGCAGGCTTCGTGGAGCGCCACCCAGGCGCCGGTGATCGAGGCGCAACGGGTGCCGCCGTCGGCTTGCAGGACGTCGCAGTCGAGGGTGATCTGGCGTTCGCCGAGCGCCTTGAGGTCGGTGACGGCGCGCAGGCTGCGGCCGATCAGGCGCTGGATTTCCTGCGTCCGGCCGGTCTGCTTGCCCCGGGCCGCTTCGCGCGCGCTGCGCGTGTGCGTCGAGCGCGGCAGCATGCCGTATTCGGCGGTGACCCAGCCCTGGCCCTTGCCGCGCAGGAAGGGCGGCAGGCTTTCCTCGACGCTGGCGGTGCACAGCACGCGCGTGTCGCCCATTTCGATCAGTACCGAACCTTCGGCGTGGCGGGTGAAGTTGCGGGTCAGGCGAACCTGACGCAGTTGGTCGGCCTGGCGTTGGCTGGGGCGCATGCTCATTGTCCTTGCTTCCTGGGATTGAATTTGTCGATGGCTGCGCGGATCTCCTCGATCGCCTTCTCGATCTCGTCTTCCGAGAGATCGGTCTTGTGCGCCGGGTCGCGGCCGAATTCCTCGATGTGGGTGGCGATTTCGTCGAGCGCCATGGTCTGCGTCGAGATGCTGCTGCTGGCTTCCTCGACGTAGGCGTCCTCCCAGTGCACGGCGACCACCGACAGGTTGTCGACATGCGGGCCGCCCTTGGTTTCGGCCTGCGATAGCAGCATCGGCATGGTGTGCACGATGTTGGCGCCCTTGAGCGTGACCGCCATCATGTCGCCGGAAATCTCGCCCCACAGGCCGTCGGTGCACAGCAGCAGGATGTCGCCGTGCTTGAGCGGCGTCTTGCGCGAGAACTCGATCTCGGGCGGCGTCGGGCTGCCGAGGCAGCTGTAGATCTTGTTGCGGTCCGGGTGCCTGGCGGCCTGCGCTTCGGAAATCAGGCCTTCATCGAGCAGCATGCGGATGCGCGAATGATCCTTGGTCTGGGAAACCACCTTGCCGGCGCGCATCAGGAACAGGCGCGAATCACCGGCGTGCGCCCAGTAGGCGATGTTGTCCTGGACGAGGCAGGCGACGCAGGTGGTGCGCGGCGTGTCGCTCAGGCGATGGCGCTCGGCGTAATCGAGAATGGCGTGATGGGCGTTGGTCATGCCCTTCTGCAGGAAGCGGAAGGGGTCGGCCAGCGTCGGCCGGGCGTCGCGCTGAAAGCTGTCGGCCAGCGTCTGGACGGCGATCTGCGAGGCGATCTCGCCGTAGTGGTGGCCGCCCATGCCGTCGGCGACCACCATCAGCAGGGCTTCGCGCGAGTAGCAGTAGGTGGTCCTGTCCTCGTTGTTGGCACGCCCTCCCTGGCGGCTCTCCTGGTAGATCGTGAATCTCATCGGCTAGCTTTCTTGTACTTGTCGACAAAACGGTTGAGCCAGTTTTGACTTTCCTTGGGGATCGGCGGCGTGACGGTTTCGACCAGCGCCTTTTGCAGCGCAAAGACGCTTTGCGGCCGGTAGAAATGGTTGAGGTTGAGGCACCAGTCGATGATTTCCAGCAGGCGGTCCGAATACTCGCCTTCCCAGCGCATCATCGCCGGCACCAGGGTGTCCTTCTTGTAACGTTCGTTCGCCGCCTGCGGTGCGCTGCCGGCGATGCAGGCGTACATCGAGGCGCCGACGCTGTAGATGTCGCTCCACGGCCCGAGATCCTTGCGCGAGCCGTAGTGCTCGGGCGACGCGAAGCCGGGGGTATACATCGGCTTGAGCATCGGCTGGTCGGCCGACAGCGTCTGGCGCGCGGCGCCGAAGTCGATCAGGACCGGCGTATTGTCGCTGCGCAGATAGACGTTCGACGGCTTGAGGTCGAGATGCAGCAGCTTGTGCGAATGCACTTCGCGCAAGCCGTTGAGCAGGCGCGTGAAGACGCCGCGGATGAAGCGTTCGGTGACTTCGCCGCGGTGCGTCTGGATGAACTCCTGCAGCGTGCGCCCGCGCTCGTATTCCATGACCATGTAAACGGTGTCGTTGGCGCGGAAGAAATTCAGCACGCGGATCACGTTCGGGTGCGAGAGGCGCGCCAGGGCGCGCCCTTCCTCGAAGAAGCATTTCATCCCGTAGCGGAAGGCGCTCTGGTGGTCGGCAGTGATCAGCGGCCTGATTTCCCCTTCGCCGCGCAGGGCCAGGCTGTTGGGCAGATATTCCTTGATCGCCACGCGCGTGCCATCGCCATCGGTCGCCAGATAGACGATCGAAAACCCGCCGAGCGAGAGCTGGCGGGTGATCGTGTATTCCTCCAGCTGCAGGCCGGCCGGTAACGCATGGTTGGCTTGTTGCGCCATTGATCTCGCGGTTATGATGCAGAACTTGAGGCATTGTCGGGCGTGTTGTCCGGCCTGTAAAGCTGGAGAGCACCCAATAATGATTTGCAGCATGACCGGTTATGCAGTGAAGACGCGCGATATCGAGCGCGGCACGCTGCAGCTCGAACTCAAGAGCGTCAATTCGCGCTACCTCGATTTTCACTTTCGCGTCAGCGAGGACCTGCGCGCGCTCGAGATGCCGCTGCGCGAACTGCTGGCGGCGCGCCTGTCGCGCGGCAAGGTGGAATGCCGCCTGTCGTTCAATGCGGCGGCGGCGCGCGGCGATCAGCTCGAGCTGAACGATGACCTGCTGGCGACCCTGCAGACGCTCAACGACAGCGTTCGTCGCCAGATGCCCGAAGCGCGTGCGCTGTCGGTGAACGACGTGCTGCGCTGGCCCGGCATGTTCGGCGACCAGTCCATCGACTTTGCCGCGTTCGGCCCGCCGGTGCTGGCGCTGGCGCGCGAGGTGCTCGACGAGTTCACCGCCAGCCGTGGCCGCGAGGGTGAAAAACTGGCCGCCATGATCGTCGACCGCGTCAATGCCATGCGCGACATCGTCCGCCGCGTGGCGCCGCGAATTCCCGAAGCGCAGGCGGTCTATACCGACAAGCTGCGCCAGCGCCTGACCGAGGCGCTCGGCGGCGCCAGCGACGAGCGCGTGCTGCAGGAAGTGGCGGTGTTCGCGACGCGCATCGACGTCGCCGAGGAGCTGACGCGGCTGACGACGCATCTCGACGAAGTCGAGCGCGTGCTGAAGCAGGGTGGTTCCTGCGGCAAGCGCCTCGATTTCCTGATGCAGGAACTCAACCGCGAAGCCAACACGCTGGGTTCGAAATCGGCGATCACCGAGGTCTCGCAGGCATCGATGGACCTCAAGCTGCTGATCGAGCAGATGCGCGAGCAGATCCAGAATCTGGAGTAAGCCAGGCGATCCGGATTGCCTTGACCCTGTCACAGGGGCCGTCTAGGGTATAGCCATGCCGCACCCTTCGGTGCCGGCGCAACGCTGAGGAGATTGAAAATGGGATTGTTCAGCTTTATCAAGGAAGCCGGCGAAAAATTGTTCGGCCACAAGGAAGAAACGCCGGACATTTCGATCGAGGAGAAAAATCGCCTCAACCAGGTGGCGGCCCAGGCGATCTTCGACCACATCAACAGCCTCGGTCTCAAGTGGAGCAACCTGATGGTCAGCTACAAGAGTGGCCAGGTGGTGATTACCGGTTCGACGCCGGACCAGGAAAACCGCGAGAAGATCATTCTGGCGGCGGGCAACGTGCAGGGCGTCGACAACGTCGACGATCAGTTGACGGTCGACGCGCCGGCCGCCGAGCCGCGTTTCTACACGGTGGTCAAGGGCGATACGCTGTGGAAAATCGCCGCCAGCCAGTACGGCAACGGCGCCAAGTATCAGGTCATCTTCGAGGCCAATAAGCCGATGCTGAAGGATCCGGACAAGATTTACCCGGGGCAGAACCTGCGCATTCCCCCGCTCTGATTGACGCCGGCGCCACTGTCCTTGCGGCAGTGGCGTTGCCGGCATGGAAACCGATATGGCTGGAAATCTTTACGTCGTCGCCGCCCCTTCGGGGGCCGGCAAGACCACGCTGGTTCGCCTGCTGCTGGAACAGGAGCCGGCGGTGCATCTCTCGATCTCCTTCACCACGCGGGCCCCGCGGCCCGGCGAAGAGAACGGGCGCGAGTACCATTTCGTTGCGGTCGACCATTTCAAAAGCATGATTTCCGCCGGCGACTTTCTCGAATGGGCCGAGGTGCACGGGAACTATTACGGCACCTCGCAGAAATGGATTGCCGATCAACTGGCCGCCGGCCACGACGTCCTGCTCGAAATTGACTGGCAGGGCGCGCAACAGGTGCGCGCGGTGTTTCCCCAGGCGATCGGCGTGTTCATCCTGCCGCCGTCGATGGAGGAACTGAGCCGCCGCCTGACCGGGCGCGGCACCGACAGCGCCGAGGTCATCGCCCGCCGTCTGGCCGCGGCACAGGCCGAGATGCGCCATGTCGGCGAATTCGACTATGTTATTATCAACGACAGTCTGGAACAGGCGCTGGATGACCTGCGTGCCGTGGTGCGCGCTTCCCGCCTGAACCTGAATGCGCAGCGTGCCCGCCACGCTGCCCTTTTTGCCCGAATGATCTGATTTAGAGGTATTGCATGGCCCGCGTAACGATCGACGATTGCCTGAAAAAGATTCCCAACCGCTTCCAGATGACCTTGGCCGCCACCTACCGTGCCCGCCAGATCGCCAACGGCGCGACGCCAATGGTCGAAGCCAGCCGCGACAAGCCGACGGTGATCGCCCTGCGCGAAATGGCGCTCGGCAAGTTTGGCGTGGAAGTCCTCAACCGCGGTCAGGCCTGAGGTCGGGGGCGGTGACGACAGATGGGTCCAGTGCCGTCTTCGCAGCCGCCTTCCACCGAGGAACCCGCCTACCGGGTTTTCCTCGATAGTCTCGATTACCTATCCCCTGCTGACGTAACCCGCATCAAGGAGGCGTATGCCTTCTCGGCGCGCGCCCATGCCAACCAGAAGCGCATGTCGGGCGAGCCCTACATCACGCATCCGCTGGCGGTTGCCGGGGCAGTGGTCGAGTGGCGCATGGACGGCGAAGCCGTTGCTGCTGCGCTGCTGCACGATGTGCTGGAAGACACCGGCACCACCAAGCGCGAACTGACCGACCGCTTCGGGCGCGAGGTCGCCGAGCTGGTCGACGGGTTGTCCAAGCTCGACAAGATGGAGTTCGCCTCCTACCAGGAGGCGCAGGCGGAAAACTTCCGCAAGATGCTGATGGCCATGGCGCGTGACCTGCGCGTCGTGCTGATCAAGCTGGCTGACCGCCAGCACAACCTGCAGACGATGGCGGCGATGCGCCCAGACAAGCGCCGCCGCATCGCCCTCGAAACCCTCGAAATCTACGCGCCGATTGCCCTGCGTCTCGGGCTCAACAAGCTCTACCGGGAACTGCAGGACACTTCCTTCCGCCTGATCCATCCGCATCGCGCCGAGGTGCTGGCCAAGGCGATGCATGCGGCGCGCGGCAATCGCAGCGAACTCCTGACACGCATCCAGGATGCGATCACCGGCAAGCTGAGAGGGGCCGGGCTGCATGCCGAGGTTTTCGGCCGCGAAAAAAGCCTGTACTCGATCTACCGCAAGATGCGCGAAAAGCTGCTGTCGTTCTCGCAGGTGCTCGACATCTACGGCTTCCGCGTTGTCGTCGACAACGTGCCGACCTGCTACCTGGCGCTCGGTGCGCTGCACAGCCTGTACAAGCCGGTGCCCGGTAAGTTCAAGGACTACATCGCGATTCCCAAGGCCAACGGCTACCAGTCGCTACACACCACGCTGATCGGACCCTACGGCACGCCGGTCGAGGTGCAGGTCCGCACCCAGGAAATGCACCACGTCGCCCAGGAAGGCGTGGCGGCACACTGGCTCTACAAGGACACCGAGGAAAGCGGCGCCGACCTGCAGATCAAGACGCACAAATGGCTGCAGTCGCTGCTCGAGATGCAGAGCAACGATTCCGCCGAATTCTTCGAGAACGTCAAGATCGACCTCTTCCCCGACGAGGTCTACGTGTTCACGCCCAAGGGCAAGATCATGGCCATGCCGCGCGGCGCGACGATCGTCGATTTCGCCTACAACGTGCATACCGATGTCGGCCACCATTGCTCGGCGGCGCGCATCAATCAGGATCTCGTTCCGCTGCGTACCGAGCTGCGCAACGGCGACATGGTCGAGATCATCACCTCGCCGCAGGCCAGTCCCAACCCGGTGTGGCTCAACTACGTCAAGACCGGCCGCGCGCGCAGCAAGATCCGCCATTTTCTGCGCACCATGCAGAACGAGGAGTCGGCACGCCTTGGCGAGCGCCTGCTGCGCCAAGAACTGCTGACCCTGGGCGTGGTGCCGATCTCGATCCCTACCGAAGCCTGGGACCAGCTGGTCAAGTCCAGCGGCCAGAAGTCGATCGAGGAGCTGTACACCGACATCGGCCTCGGTAAGCGCCTGCCGTCGGTCGTCGCCCGACGCCTGCTGGCGCGCGAGGACATGTCGCCCGATTCGCCGAGCAACATGGCGCTCGCCATCCACGGCACCGAAGGCATGGCCATCCAGCTCGCCCGCTGCTGCCAGCCGATCCCGGGCGACCCGATCATCGGCTCGATCAAGAAGGGCAGCGGCCTGGTCATCCATACCCACGACTGTCCGACCATCCGCAAATCGCGGTCGACCGAGCCGCAGAAGTGGATCGACGTCGAGTGGGAACCGGAAGAGGGCAAACTGTTCGAGATCCGCATCAAGGTCGAGGTCAAGAACACGCGCGGCGTGCTGGCGCAGGTGGCTTCCGCCATTGCCGAAGCCGGCTCGAACATCGAGCATGTGGCGATGGATTCCGATCCCGAGCGGCTGTTCACGCTGCTCCGCTTCACCATCCAGGTCGCCCACCGCAACCACCTGGCGGCGGTCATGCGCGGCCTGCGTCACATCCCCGAGGTCACGCGCATCGTCCGCGAACGCGGAGGCGAGGCTTGAGGGTTCTGGTTCTGGGGGCCGGGGTGGTCGGCACCACCAGCGCCTGGTATCTGGCGCGCGCCGGGCACGAGGTGACGGTGGTGGACCGGCAGCCGGTGGCCGGCAACGAAACCAGCTATGCCAACGGCGGCCAGATTTCGGTGTCGCACGCCGAGCCGTGGGCCAACCCGCATGTCCTGCCGCAGGTGCTCAAGTGGCTGGGCAAGGAAGACGCGCCGCTGCTCTGGCGCTGGCGCGCCGACCCGGCACAGCTGATGTGGGGCCTGCGCTTCCTGCGCGAATGCCTGCCCGGGCGCACGCGGCAGAACATCGCCGCTATCGTCGCGCTGTCGCTCTACAGCCGCGGCTGCCTGCAGGCCTTGCGCCGCGAGCTGAACCTTGAATACGACCAGCTCGAACGCGGCATCCTGCATGTTTACACGCAGCCCGACGCCTTTGTACAGGCGGTCGAGGCGGCGAAGACCATGCGCCGCTTCGGGCTCGACCGCGAAACGGTCAGTGCCGAGCGCTGCATCGAAATCGAGCCGGCGCTGGCCGGCGCCCGCCACCTGCTGGTCGGCGGCGACTACACGCCGTCGGACGAATCGGGCGACGCCCACAAATTCACGCGCGCGCTGGCTGACCGGGCTGCTTCGCAGGGCGTCGATTTTCGCCTCAACCTGACGGTCGACCGCATCGCGCCCGGCGGCAGCCAGATCGCCGGCATCCTGGTGAATGGCCCGGCCGGCAGCGAACTGCTGACCGCCGATGCCTACGTGGTGGCGCTAGGCAGCTATACGCCGCTGCTGCTGCGGCCGCTCGGCATCAGTCTGCCGGTGGTGCCGGCCAAGGGCTATTCGGCGACCGTGGCGCTGCCCGACGATGCCGCGGCGCCGACCGTCAGCCTGACCGACGACGAGCACCGGCTGGTTTTCTCGCGCCTCGGCAAGCGCCTGCGCGTCGCCGGCACGGCGGAATTCAACGGCTACAACCTCGACCTCAATGCCGTCCGTTGTGCAGCCTTGATGCAGCGCACGCGGCAACTCTTTCCAGCCCTGCAAACCGCCGGCGAGCCGGAGTTCTGGTGCGGCCTGCGCCCGGCAACGCCATCCAACGTGCCCTGTATCGGGCGCACGCGCTACGGCAACCTGTGGCTCAACACCGGCCACGGCACGCTCGGCTGGACGATGTCCTGCGGTTCCGCAGCCGCCCTTGCCGATCTCATCGACGGCCGCCGCCCGGTGCCGGATTTCCCCTTCCTGCAGTGCTGATCGACACCCACTGCCACCTCGATGCGGCCGAATTCGATGCCGACCGCGACGTGGTGCATGCGGCGGCGCTGGCCGGCGGGGTGGCGCGCATCGTGGTGCCGGCGGTTGCGGTCGACGGCTTCCAGAAGGCAAAAACCGTGGTCGAGCGCTATCCGGGCTGCGTTGCTGCCTACGGCATCCATCCGCTCTATGTGATGCAGGCGAAAGAGGCCGATCTGGCTGTGCTGCGCGAGTGGCTGGCGAAGGAGATGCCGCTGGCGGTCGGCGAGATCGGCCTCGATGGCTACGTCGCCGACGTCGACCCCGCACGCCAGGAATTCTTCTTCGTCGAGCAGCTGAAGCTGGCCCGCGAGTTCGATCTGCCGGTATTGCTGCATGTCCGGCGTGCCGTCGACCAGATTCTCAAGCACCTGCGGCGCATCCGCGTGCGCGGCGGCATCGCCCATGCCTTCAACGGCAGTCGCCAGCAGGCCGACGAGTTCATCAAGCTCGGCTTCAAGCTCGGCTTTGGCGGCGCCATGACCTTTTCCGGCTCCACCCGCATCCGCGCGCTGGCCGCCGAGCTACCCCTCGACGCCATCGTTCTCGAAACCGACGCACCCGACATTCCGCCGGCCTGGCTGGGTGGCGGGCGCAATACGCCGGGCGAACTGCCGCGCATTGCCGCCGTGCTGGCCGAGCTGCGCGGCGTCGGGTGTGCAGACATCGCTGTTGCCAGCACCGCAACTGCCCGCGCCATCCTGCCGGGCATTTGAGCTGACACAACCCGATTGCGAATTGCTCCCGCTAAATGGCGAGTGTTTGATCTGCGCTAAGCATTGGCAAACGCTAATGGAGTAAATTGTCCGTGTTGGGTTCCCATCGGGAACGGGCAATCAGGGAGTGCCGTGACAGGGTGGGGCGACAGCCCCACCCGCCGGCTGCAACCCGAGGTTTTTATGGCGACGACGAACAGCAAATCCCCCAAGAGCGGCGCCGCGCGCCGCCAGTTTATTTTCGATGCCGCCAAGATGGCCTGCGGCGTCGGCATGCTCGGCCTCGGTCTCGGGTTTTACGCCAAGCAGGCGAAGGCCTTGCCGGCCCTCGCGCTGCGCCCGCCCGGTGCGCTGCCGGAAAGCGACTTTCTCGGCGCCTGCATCCGCTGCGGCCTGTGCGTGCGCGACTGCCCGTACAACACGCTGGAACTCGCCAAGCCGGAAACGCCGGTCGCTACCGGCACGCCCTACTTCACGGCGCGCAACATCCCGTGCGAAATGTGCGAGGACATCCCCTGCGTCAAGGCCTGCCCGACGACGGCGCTCGATCATCAGCTGACCGACATCAACAAGGCGAAGATGGGCATCGCCGTCCTCATCGACCACGAAACCTGCCTCAATTTCCTCGGCCTGCGCTGCGACGTCTGCTACCGCGTGTGCCCGGTGATCGACAAGGCGATCACGCTGGAAAAGGTGCCCAATCCGCGCACCGGCCGCCACGCCATGTTCCTGCCGACCGTGCATTCCGAGCATTGCACCGGCTGCGGCAAGTGCGAGAAATCCTGTGTCCTCGAGGAAGCGGCGATCCGCGTCCTGCCGCCCAAGCTGGCCAAGGGCGAGCTTGGCCAGCACTATCGCCTGGGTTGGGAAGAACAGAAAAAGGCCGGCCACTCGCTGCTGGACGAATCGAAGATGATCGACCTGCCCGACCGCCTGCCGGAAGGCGCGACGCTGCCCGGCCATTACGACCCGGCCTCCGGTCATACCGAACCGATGCGCGGCATGGCTGGCAGCGAGGCCGGCATCATTCCGAGCTTGCCACCCGGTCTGGGAGGCAAACCATGAGCGGCAAGCGCATCGGCGCCGAGGCGGTCGAGTCGAAAGGCTGGCTGCGCGCCCACAAGTGGCTGATCCTGCGGCGCATCTCGCAAGTCGGCATTCTCGCCCTGTTCCTGCTCGGCCCGCTGGCCGGCATCTGGATCGTCAAGGGCAACCTGAACTACAGTTATACGCTCGATTTCCTGCCGCTGACCGACCCGTACGTGGCGCTCCAGGCGGCGATGACCGGCCATGTGCCGGAAAAGCTCGGGCTGATCGGCCTCGCCATCGTGCTGCTCTTCTATTTCCTGGTCGGCGGCCGCGCCTATTGCAGCTGGGTCTGCCCGGTCAATCTGGTCACCGATGCTGCAGGCTGGCTGCGCGATCGCCTGGGAATCAAGGGCAGCGTCCATTTCTCGCGCAACACGCGCTACTGGATTCTGGCCATGACGCTGGTCGGCTCGGCAGCAACCGGTGTCGTGCTGTGGGAGCTCATCAATCCCGTGTCGATGCTGCATCGCGGCCTGATTTTCGGCCTCGGCGCGACGTGGACCATCGTCCTCGCCGTCTTCCTGTTCGATCTATTCGTGATGAGCCGCGGCTGGTGCGGTCGACTCTGTCCGGTGGGGGCTTTCTACAGCCTGCTTGGCCGCTGGAGCCCGCTGCGCGTCGCGGCGCCGCAACGCGCCGCCTGCAACGACTGCATGGACTGCTTCGAGGTCTGCCCCGAACCGCAGGTCATTCGTCCGGCCCTGAAGGGTGAGGGCAAAGGCATCGGGCCGGTGATCCTGGCACCGAACTGCACCAACTGCGGCCGCTGCATCGATGTCTGCTCGAAAGAGGTGTTTTCCTTCGGGCTGCGTTTCAACAACCCGGCTTCGACCGCCAGGGCGGAGTGATTCCGTCCAGCAAACAAAAAGGGGAGCTGCCGGCTCCCCTTCGTTCTTGAGCGCGCCTGTCGATCAGGCGGCCAGCACGCCGCGCATTTTCTGCAGTGCCTTGACTTCGATCTGGCGGATGCGTTCGGCCGAAACGTCGAATTCGGCGGCCAGTTCGTGCAGCGTCGCAGCCTCGCCGTCGTGCAGCCAGCGCGCTTCGACGATGCGGCGGCTGCGTGGGTCGAGTTCCTGCAGCGCTTCGTGCAGCCCTTCGTCCTGCAGGCGGGCGAGCGCCTTGTTTTCCAGCATGCGGGTCGGCTCGTAACGCGAGTCGGCCAGGTAATCGATCGGCGCGAAGGCGTCGTCGCCGTCGTCCGGGTTGCCTTCCAGCGCCAGGTCGCGGCCGGTCAGGCGGGTTTCCATCTCGACCACTTCTTCCGGCTTGACGCCGAGGCGGGCGGCGACTTCGGCCGCCTGTGTGCCGGACAGCGTATCGACGCCTTCGTAATCGTTCTTCAGGCTGCGCAGGTTGAAGAACAGCTTGCGCTGCGCCTTGGTCGTCGCCACCTTGACCAGGCGCCAGTTCTTCAGGATGTATTCGTGGATTTCGGCCTTGATCCAGTGCATGGCGAAGGACACGAGACGCACGCCGCGCGTCGGGTCGTAGCGCTTGACCGCCTTCATCAGGCCGATGTTGCCTTCCTGGATGAGGTCGGCATGCGGCAGGCCGTAGCCGAGATAGCCACGAGCAATGGAAATCACCAGACGGAGGTGCGAAAGCACCAGCTGGCGCGCCGCATCCACGTCGCCCTCATCGTGGAAACGCTCGGCCAGCCGCTGCTCCTCGGCCTCGGAAAGCATCGGATAACGATTCGCTGCCTGAATGTAGGCATCGATGCTACCGACGGTCGAGGGGATGGGAAGCGTCAAGGCATGGGTCATGGCGTACGGTTCTCCTTCATGATTCACGATCATTTTAGCACTCGTCGCGTAAGAGTGCTAAGGCGCAGAAAAAGTTTCCAATGGTGTATTTGGTCCAGCCAATTAAAGCCCTGAACTCGCCAACGGCGCCGACGAGAGCCGAGTCCGGTGGTGGCAAGCCGCATTGGGTGCTGTGCAGTCGCTGAAAAGCAAAAGCCCCGCACCAGGGATAATGCGGGGCTTTCGCGACGGCCAGGTTCTTTTGCAGGAGAGACGGACCGTCAGGCTGAGGGGTCAGCGCTTGTACTCAAGATAACCAGGCGACCTCGCCAACTCAAGTAACGGTTTGCAACAGCGTGTACCGGATTGTGGCGCCGGAAGGGGCGGGGCAGATCCCGGATTGCTGTCTACCCCAGCATGCGGTCGCGCTTCGCCAGTGCCGGAAAAAGCCGTATCCAGGTGGCGGCGATCAGCAAGGTGCCGACGCCGCCCATCACCACCGAACCGACCGGACCGAACAGTGCGGCAGTGGCGCCCGATTCGAATTCGCCGAGCTGGTTGGAGGCGCCGATGAAGATCGAATTGACGGCCGAGACGCGGCCGCGGATTTCGTTCGGGGTTTCCAGCTGGACCAGGGTCATGCGCATGACGACGCTGATCTGGTCAAAGGCGCCGGTGACGGCGAGGGCGAACAACGACAGGCCGAAATGTTCCGAGAGCCCGAACACCACCGTCGCCAGCCCGAAGACGGCCACCGAGCCCATCAGCCACCGCCCGACCTTGCGCTGGATCGGCCAGCGCAGCAGGATCAGCGACATCGCCAGCGCCCCGGTGGCTGGCGCCGCGCGCAGCAGGCCGAGGCCTTGCGGGCCGGTGTGCAGGATGTCGCGGGCGTAGATCGGCAGCAGCGCCGTGGCTCCGCCGAGCAGTACGGCAAAGAGGTCGAGGGAGGTGGCGCCGAGCAGCAGCTTGTTGGTCCACACGAACCTGACGCCGGCCAGCACGCTGCCCAGGGTCGTCGCTTCCTTCGCCGGCTGGTGCGGATCGTGCACCGCAAGCATCAGCGTGAAGGCGATCAGCAGCAGGGCGGTGCAGGTGCCATAGACCCAGGTTGCACCCTGCACGTAAAGCAGGCCGCCGAGCGCCGGTCCGCAGATGATGGCCGCCTGCATGCCGCTGGCGCTGAGGGTGACGGCGCGCTCCAGCAGGCGCGGCGGCACCAGCATCGGCACCAGCGCCTGCTGGGTCGGCATCTGGAAGGCGCGGCAGGCGCCGAGCGCGATCGACAGGCCGAGAATCAGTTCGCGCGAAACGAAGCTGCCCTGCGTCGCCAGCACCAGCAGCAGGGCGACGACGCCTTGCGCCAGCAGGCACATGCCGAAAATCCGCCCGCGCCGCCAGCGGTCGACCAGATGGCCCGCCGGCAGGGTCAGCAACAGGGCCGGCACGAACTGGAAGAGGCCGACCAGCCCGAGATCCCAGGCGCTGCCGGTGATGTCGTACATCTGCCAGGCGACTGCCACCATGAGCATCTGCTGTGCCAGCATGCCGGCCAGCCGGGCCAGCCAGAAAAGGATGAATTGCCGGTGGGCGAAGAGTTCGGCGAGCTTCGGTTTGGTCATGGGCGGAGCTTAGCAAAACCGCCGGCAATCAAAAGCCGCAAATGGCGCCAGCTGCGGTCGACGTCCGAAAAAGGCCAAAATCCGCGGTACGTGACGGCTGCGATGCCGGCCATGGATAAAGTACCCCGGCGCGGTGCATCGCCGGGGCGGGCCGACAGGCGTGATCGATTCAGCCTTGCGGGCAGTCGCGCAGCGATTCGATGCTCGCGGCCGCATCGCGCTTCTCAACGCCCTTCAGGATCAGCAGCAGCACCGTGCCGACCACCATCACCGCGGCGGCCAGATAGAGGCCGGCGTCGTAGCTGCCGAAGCGGGTCGCCAGCCAGCCGGTGATCGCCGGCGCCAGGATCTGCGCGGTGCCGTAGGAAAGGGTCATCTTGCCCATCATCTTGGCCGGGCGCGTCGGGTAGTAGCGGCCGGCCATGGTCAGCACCAGGCTGACCATGCCGATGAAGGTGCCGCCGAAGAGCAGGGCGCCGAAGATGGCCGCCACCAATCCGCCGACGACGACCGGCAGCAGGATGCCGATGATCTGCAGCACCGCCGCCGCGATCAGCGCATTGAGATCGCCGATGCGGCGAGCGATGAAGTCCCAATTGATGCAGGCCGGCGCAGCGCCGATGCCGATTGCCAGAAAGACCAGGTTGCCGTGGCCGGCGAGGCCCGGCAGATGCTCGACGATGGCGACGATGAAGGTGGCGCTGACCACGTAGCCGACGCCGGCGCAGAAATAGGCGGCCATGAACAGGCGCATGAAGAGCGGGCTCGGCGGGTTGTCCTCCATCTTCTGGCCGGATTTCGTCACGCCGCTGGTATCCGGCGCCGGCAGCCAGCGCAGGGCGGGGATCAGCAGCAGGCAGCCGATGGCAGTGAAGGCGAACCATTGTTGCTGCCAGTCCAGCCAGTGGCTCATCACGGCGACGGCGGCGGCACAGCCGGCGATGCCCAGCCCGATGCCGGCGAAATGGATGCCCAGTTCGCTGCGATGGTTATGGCGGATCAGCCAGTTGAGGATCAGCCCGGTGCCGAGCAGCATGCCGGCGGCGCTGGAAAGCCCGGCGACGAAGCGCGACAGTGCCCAGATCGTGACGTCGGTAGTCAGGCCCATGACGACGGTGCTCAGCACGGCGACCACCATGCCGATGCGGTAGAGGCGGTCCTTCAGCACGAGGTCGCTGATCAGCGAGGCAATCACTGCGCCGCTCAGGTAGCCGGCGTAGTTGATCGCCGCCAGCCAGCCGGCTTCGGCGATGCCCAGCCCGGCCTGCTGTTGCATCAGCGGCAGCAGCGGCGTGTAGGAAAAACGGGCGACGCCGAGCACCAGGATCAGGCTGAAGATGCCGGCGCTCAGGACCTTGATGCGCTCGCGTTGCTCGTTGTTCACGTCCGCTCCACGGTGTTTTTCGGCCACAGGATCATTTGCGTGCAGCGGAACAGCGCGAGCCTGCGGCCGCTGGTCTCGTCGCTGACCACCGCATCCCAGACCTGTGTCGTGCGCCCCAGATGCTGCGCGGTGGCGACACAGGTGCAACTGCCCTCGCGGATGGTGGCGAGGTGGTTGCTTTTCAGCTCGATGGTGGTGAAGGATTGCGCCCCTTCCGGCAGGTGGGCGATCGTCGCGTAGCCGCAGGTGGTGTCGGCCAGCGCCACGATGCTGGCCGCGTGCAGAAAGTCGTTGGGGGCGATGTGCAGTTTCCTGACCGGCATCCGGCTGCCCAGCGCATTGAGCGCCAGCGCGGTGATCTCGATCCCGAGATAGCCGGGTAGGTATTCCTCGCCCAGCGCGTTGAGCGAGGCAATGGTGATTTCCGGGCGCAGTTTGCTCATGGCGTGTCGTCCTGATTGAGTTAAGTTTTTCCGGTCAAGCCGGCGCCAGCGATCTGGCAACCGGCGCTTCGCGTATCGGCAGGTTGAGCAAGGCGGCCAGTGTCGCGAGCGCCATGTCCGCGTACCACATCCAGCCGAAGTCGCCGAAGCGGGTGATCGCCAGGCCGCCCAGATAGGCGCCGAGGAAGCCGCCGATCTGATGGGTCAGCAAGGTCAGTCCGAACAGCGTTCCCAGATAGCGGATCCCGAACAGCTTGCCGACGATGGCGGCGGTCGGTGGTACGGTCGCCAGCCAGGTGAAGCCCAGCCCGGCCGCAAACAGGTAGAAAGTCAGTTCCGTCCGTGGCATCACCAGATAAAGGGCGATCAGCACGGCGCGCGAGCCGTACATCGCCGCCAGCACGTACTTGCTGCGATAGCGTGAAATGCACGAGCCGGCGTAAAGGCTCCCGAAGATGTTGGCCAGGCCGATGATGGCCAGCGACCAGCTGGCCACCGAAGGCGGCAGTCCGCACAGGTTCACTTCGCCCGGCAGGTGGGTCACCAGAAAGGCGATATGGAAACCGCAGGTGAAGAAGCCGGCATGCAGCAGCAGGTAGCTACGGTCCTTCATCGCGGTGTTGATCGACTGGAGCAGTCCGCCATCGTGATGGGCGTGTTTGATCGGGGCTTTTGCAGACCCCGTCAGCTTGCCGATCAGCGGCAGGGCGGCCAGCGTCATGAGCGCCATCGCCCACATCGCGCCCATCCAGCCGACCGCCTGGATCAGCTTCTGCAGGATCGGCGCGAAGACGAACTGGCCGAAGGAGCCGCCGGCGTTGATGACCCCGGAGGCCGAACCGCGCGCCTCGATCGGCAGGCGCTGGGCGGCGGCGCCGATCAGCACGGAAAAGCTGCCGGCCCCCGAACCCATGGCCGAGAGCAGGCCGAGCGAGACGATCAGCCCGAAGCCGGAACCCATGAAGGGGGTGATGGCGCTGCCCAGCGCCAGGATGACCAGGCCGCCCACCAGCACGGTGCGCGGGCCGTAACGGTCGGCGACGGCGCCGGCGACCGGCTGGATCGCGCCCCAGGTGAATTGCCCGATGGCCAGCGCCAGGCTGATGGTGGCGATGCCGAGTCCGGTCGACGCGCCGATCGGGGCGATAAACAGCCCCAGCGACTGGCGGGCGCCCATCGTCACCATCAGGATGCCGGCTGCGGCCAGGGTGACGACCAGGATGTCGGGGCGGTTCAAAGAGCGCAACATGTCGGGGCTTTCTGATCGATGAATCGATGTCGTGATTGTCGTCAGACTATAGTTGTCAATCGTCGCTGAAAATAGCCCATAATCCGGGTCAATACGTCAACGGATCATTGACAAAATGACATGGCTCGGTAGCTGGGAAAGTTTCGTCAAGGTCGTCGAAGCCGGCAGCATGGCCGCCGCGGCGCGGCGCCTGGATTGCACGCGGGCGCAGGTCAGCAAGCAGATTGGCGAACTGGAGCGGGCTTTCGGCGTGCGCCTCTTCGAGCGGTCGACGCGCAAGCTCAGCCTGACGCCGTCCGGTGAGGTCTTCCACCAGCATGCGCTGCGGGCGCTGGAGGCGATCCAGAGCACCGAGGTCGCCGTAAGAAACCTGGGTGACGCGCCGCACGGCGTGTTGCGCATCAGCGCTTCGATCACCTTCGGGCGCATGTACATCGCACCGCTGTTGCCGCAGATCGTCGCCCGCTATCCCGAATTGAGCTGCGAACTGGTGCTGACCGATCAGCTGGTGGATCTGATCGACGACAACATCGATCTCGCCCTGCGCCTGACCAAGGCGCCGCCCGAGGATGCCGTGGCGAGAAAACTGGTGCACATGAAGCGGGTGATCTGCGGGACGCCGGCCTATTTCGCCGCGCATGGCGAACCGAGGACGCCGCATGAACTCGCCCTCCATCCATGTTTCAGCTACATGCTGGCCGAAGAAAATCGGGTCTGGCGCCTGGTCGACCGCAACGGCGAGGAAATCAGCATCCCGGTCAGCAGCAAGTTTCACTTCAACAACATCGACTGCATCCTCAACGCCGTCCTCGCCGGGCATGGCCTGGCGATGTTGCCGACTTACCTGTGCGGCCCCGAATTGGCCCGCGGGACGCTGAAGAGCATTTTCGACGATCTGGAGCCGGTCAGCAGCATGGGCCGCTATCTTTACGCCTGCTATACGCCGAGCCGGGTCCGCGTGCCGAAGGTGCGGGCCTTTCTCGCCGAACTGGAAAATCTGTTCGACCCGGTGCCGCCGTGGGATCGTTGAACGGGGTCCGGCGGACGGAAAGCTGTTTCCGTTCCGCCGGACCCCGATGGGGCCAGTTGCCTGGACGACCGCTCAGCCCAGATCGACCGGGATGAAGATGCGCGACTCGCCGCGTTCGACGAGGACGGCGATGCGTTTGCCGGCCTTGGTCACCAGGTCGCGCAGCTGTTCGGTGCCGGTGATCCGCTCGCCATTGACCGAGAGGACGATGTCGCCCGCCTTGATGCCGGCCTTGGCGGCGGCACCGGCGACATCCTGGACGACGACCCCGCTGGCATCGGTACGGCGCTTCTCTTCCGGCGTCAGCGGGCGCACGACGACGCCGAGGCGGCCCTTGGCGGCTTCCGGCTGGTCGACGCTCGCCACCTTCTCGTCGCTGAACTGGCCGACCTTGACGTCGATCTGGCGCGTGTTGCCGCTCCGCCAGACCTGCAGCTTGGCACTCTCGCCGGGTGCCATGCCGGAGACGATGGCGGGCAGTTCGCCGGAGGCCGCGATGTCCTTGCCGTTGATCGCCAGGATCACGTCGCCGGGCTCGAGGCCGGCCTTGGCCGCCGGGCTTTCCTTTTCCACCGAGCTGACGAGGGCGCCGGCCGGCTTCTTCAGGCCGAAGGAATCGGCCAGCGACTGGTTGACCTCCTGGATGGCGACACCGAGCCGGCCGCGCTGGACCTTGCCGTTGGTGACGATCTGGCGCTCGACGCGCATCGCCAGGTCGATCGGGATGGCGAAAGAGAGTCCCTGATAGCCGCCGCTGCGCGAGTAGATCTGCGAATTGATGCCGATGACCTCGCCGGCCATGTTGAACAGCGGGCCGCCCGAGTTGCCCGGATTGACCGCGACGTCGGTCTGGATGAAGGGCACGTAGCTGCCGTCCGGCAACGAACGCGAACTGGCCGAGACGATGCCGGCGCTGGCGCTGCTCTCGAAGCCGAAAGGCGAGCCGATCGCCAGCACCCATTCGCCGACGCGGGTGTTGGCGGCGTTGCCGATCTTCACCGCGGGCAGGTCGGTGGCCTCGATCTTGAGGACGGCGACGTCGCTGGTGCGATCGGCACCGAGTACCTTGGCCTTGAATTCACGCCGGTCGGACAGTTTGACGATGACTTCGTCGGCACCGTCGACGACGTGGGCGTTGGTCAGGATCGTGCCGTCCGCGCTGACGATGAAGCCCGAGCCGAGGCCGCGCACCGGCGCCTCGTCCGGCTGCTGCGGTCCACGGTAGCGGCGGAAGAATTCCTGGAGCGGGTCGTCGGGGTCGAGCTGCGGTACTCGCGGGTGTCCGGCGCCGGTCTTGCGCGAGCCCGAGACGCTGATGTTGACGACCGAAGCACCGTTGCGGGCGACGATCGCGCTCATGTCCGGCAGCTGGGCACTCGGTGTCGATACCGGGCCGGCGCTGACGATCTGGGCCGGCGGGGTGGGGGCGGGGGCGCTATTGGCGTGCCCCAGCGAATAGGCGCCGCCGAGCGCCGCTACGGTAGCGGCGGCAACCACGGTCAGTTTCAGTCCATTTGCCTTCATGGCATTCCTCCTGGTTCGATGGCAGGGCAAGCCGGATGCTTGCTGATGCCGGAAGAATGCGCCCGGTAGACTTAAGAGGGACTTAAGACTGGCCGGCCGGCAGCGGCGGAAAGTCGACCCGAACCCGCAGCCCGCCGCCGGGGGCATCCGTTAGTTCGATGCCGGCCCGGTGCTTGTCGGCGATGGCGCGGACGATGGCCAGGCCGAGGCCGCTACCGGCCACTTCCTGTCCGCTGCGGCGGTAGAAGCGGTCGAAAACGCGCTCCCGCTCGGCGGCGGGGATGCCCGGCCCGTTGTCGGTCACTTCCAGCCAGGCGTGGTCGCCGCTGTTGCCGCAGCTGACGTCGATGCGCCCGCCGGCGGGAGTGTAGCGCACGGCGTTGCCGACCAGATTGTCGAGCAGGGTGCGCAGCGCCTCGGCATTGCCGGTGACGCAGGCGGCGGGGTCGCTCGTGGCTACGCCGAGATCGATGTTCCGGGCCGCTGCGGTATTGGCGCTGGCGGCCACCGCCTGGCTGACCAGATCGGCCAGCGCAACCCTGGCCACGGGCGGTTCGCTGGCGCCGGGCTCCTCGCGGGCCAGGGTCAGCAACTGCCTGACGACATGGATCGAGCGTTCCAGCCCCTGCCTGAGGTCGGCCATCGCTGCCTGCCGCTCGGCCTCGTCGGTGGCGCGTTCGAGCAACTGGGCCTGCAGTTGCAGGGCGGTCAGCGGGGTGCGCAACTCATGGGCGGCGTCGGCGATGAATTCGCGCTGGGCCTGCATCGCCATCTGCAGGCGGGCCAGCAGGTCGTTGAGCGAGCGGACCAGCGGCCCGGCTTCGGCCGGGACGCCGTTTTCACTGATCGGGTCGAGGGCGTCGGGGGTGCGCTGGCTCACCGAGCGGGCGAGGTCGGTCAGGGGGCGCAGTTCGCGGCTGACCAGCAGCCAGATCAGCAGGGCCGCGAGGGGGAGCAGGACGATGAATGGGATCATCGTGTGCAGTGCGGCGCGCGCGGCCAGTCGGGCACGTACGCTCATCGGCTGGGCGACGGCGATGGTCTGGCCGCGGTACTGCAGGGCGAAGATCCGCCAGGCGCCTTCGCTGGTGCGCTCGGTGGCGTAGCCGAGGCGGGCGACGTCGGGCAGGACGCGGTGCGGGCGGGAATAATAGATGCCGAGGCCGTTGCGGTCCCAGATGCGGATGACGAACTCGAAGCTTTCCTCGCCGACCAACGCCTCGGTGCTGCCCTGGAAAGTCTGGTTGCGCACCGACAGGGCAATCTGTTCCAGGTGATAGTCGAAGATGCTGTTGGCCTCGTCCCTGGCGGCGCTGTAGGTGGCCCAGGCGCCGATCGCCATGACGACGCTGAGGGCGCCGATCAGGGTGAGTAGCAGCTTGCGGCGGATCGAGTTCATGGCTGGCGCGGCACCATGTAGCCGACGCCGCGCACGTTGCGGATCCAGTCACTGCCCAGCTTGCGGCGCAGGGCGTGGATGTGGACCTCGACGGCGTTGCTGCCGATTTCCTGTTCCCAGCCGTAGAGGCGGTCTTCGATCTGGCTGCGCGAGAGCGGGACGCCGGGGTTTTCGAGCAGGGCATGAAGGACGCCGAATTCGCGCGCCGACAGGTTGATCGCCGCGCCGTCGAGGCGGACTTCGTGGCTGGCCGGGTCGAGCGTCAGCGGGCCGTTTTCGATGAGCGGCGTCGCCCGTCCGCTGCGCCGCCGCAGCAGCGCGCGCAGGCGGGCGGCGAGCTCATCGAGGTCGAAAGGCTTGACCAGATAGTCGTCGGCGCCGCTATCGAGGCCCTGTACCCGGTCGGCGACCGAATCGCGGGCGGTGATGATCAGTACCGGCACCGGGTTGTGCTGCCGGCGCCAGTGCGCCAGCAGCTCCAGCCCGCTCTTGCCGGGCAGGCCGAGGTCGAGCAGGATCGCGTCGTAAGCGGTCGTCGCCGTGGCCAGCTCGGCCGCAGCGCCATCGCGCACCCAGTCGACCGTATAGCCTTCCTGGCGCAGGCCGCTACGGATGCTGTTGCCGATCATGGCATCGTCTTCGACAGCCAGGAGGCGCATCGTCGCTTACCCCGCGGCGAAGCCGGTGGGCGTGGGGGCGTGCGGAGCGGGCGTGCGGATCATGGTGCAGTCATTGGGTTGAGGGGTTATCAGCATTTTAGCCCCGGACGTGCGCTGCTTGTCATCGCCGCCCGTCGGGCTGCTAGACTTGCCAATTGTCATTCGCCCGAGAACGAGGAGTTGCCAGAGATGATCGATGTCCGTCACTACGCTGTCCGCGAAACTCTGCGCAACGGCCTGGAGGTACTTGTCCGCGCCCTGCATCCGGACGATGGCGAGCGGATCGCCGAAGCTTTCTCGAAGCTCGACAAGGAGTCCGTCTATACGCGCTTTTTCGGACCGAAGACCGGGTTGACCGACAAGGATTATCAGACGATCCGCGAACTGGATTTCGACACCCGCGTCGCGCTGGTCGTCACGATCGTGGAAGGAGGGCGCGAGATCATCATCGCTTCCGGCAGCTACAGCCGTTTTGCGCAGGATGCCGCCGAGGTCGCCTTCACCGTCGAGGAGGATTACCACGGCCTCGGCATCGCCCGCCGCCTGCTCCAGCATCTCGGCCGGATCGCCGGCGAGCGCGGTCTTGTCCGCTTCGAGGCGGAAGTCCTGCCCTACAACAACGCGATGCTCAAGGTCTTCGCGGCGAGTGGTTGGCCGATGAGCAAGCGCAGCGAGGATGGCGCGATTCACATCACGCTCGCGCTCGGGGGTGAAGCAGTTTCCTGATGGCGGCGCCCTACCGCGGCCGCTTCGCGCCGTCGCCGACCGGGCCGCTGCATTTCGGCTCGCTGGTCGCCGCCGTCGGCAGCTATCTCGACGCGCGGGCGCACGGCGGCGAGTGGCTGTTGCGCATGGAGGACGTCGATACGCCGCGTAACGTGGCGGGTGCCGCCGACGGCATCCTGGCGACGCTGGAGGCCTATGGTTTCGAATGGGACGGCCCGGTGCTGTGGCAGAGCACGCGATTCGCGGCCTACGCAGCGGCGCTGGAGCGCCTGGTCGCGACCGGCCTGGCTTACGGCTGCGCCTGCTCGCGCAAGGAAATCGCCGATTCGGGCAGCCATCCGGCGATCGACGGCGGCCTCGCCTACCCGGGCAACTGTCGCAATGGCCTGCCTGCCGGGCGTGCGGCGCGAGCCTGGCGGCTGCGGGTGAACGACGAGCCGCTGGGTTTCATCGATCGCCTGCAAGGCAGCGTGGTGCAGCATCTGGAAAGCGATGTCGGCGACTTCGTGCTGCACCGCGCCGACGGCTTGTTCGCCTACCAGCTGGCGGTTGCGGTCGACGACGAATTTCAGGGCATTTCCGACATCGTGCGCGGCGCCGACCTGCTGGCCTCGACGCCGCGCCAGATCTGGCTGCAGCGCTGCCTCGGCTACGCCACGCCGCGTTATGCCCATCTGCCGGTGGCGAGCAATGCCGCCGGCGAGAAGCTGTCCAAGCAGACGCTGGCACCGGCGCTGGAGGTTGGGCGGGCGGCAACGCAACTCGTCCGCGCCCTGAATTTTCTCGGGCAGGGTGTTCCGGCCGAACTGGCTGCCGCGCCGGTGCCCGAAGTTTGGGCCTGGGCGCGGGCGCATTGGTCGTTCGCCGCCATACCGCGCCGGCCGTCTATTCCGCTGGCGAATCTGCCGTAAGCCCCGGCGTTTCCTCGTCGGCCTGCCAGTGTTTCGGGCCGTAGCCGGTGATGCCGACGAGCAGGCGGACAATGCCGTAGGCCAGCCAGCGCAGCAGCTTGGAGTGGAAGGGCTGTTGCGACAGTGTTTCAGGCAACATTTCACGCCCGCCCTCGTCGATCGCCTGCTGGACGCTCTGGCGCAGTTCGGCGGCAAAGCCGGCGTCGCGTACCACGAGGTTGGCTTCCTTGGCGATCAGCAGACTGAAGGGGTCGATGTTCGACGAGCCGACTGTCGCCCAGTAACCATCAACCACCGCCACCTTGGCGTGCATGAAGCTCTTTTCGTATTCGAAGACACGGATCCGGTTTTCCAGCGCTGCGGCGTACAGCGCCTGGGCGGCGAAGCGCAGCAGCGGATGGTCGGTCTTGCCCTGCAACAGCACGGTGATTTTCACGCCGCGCCGTGCCGCCGCCTGCAGGGCGCGGCCGAAGCGGACGCCGGGCAGGAAGTAGGCGTTGGCGATCAGGATTTCGCGTTGGGCCGAATCGATGGCTTCCAGGTAGGCATTCAGGATGTCGTGGCGATGGCGGATGTTGTCGCGGATGAGGAAGGCGGCCACCTGGTGGCCGGCGTCCTCGCAGCAGGTGGCGACCGGTGTCGCCAGGCGGAAGCGGCGTTTGAAATTGACCCAGGAGACGACTTCCCACATGCGGCGCACCGCGTGGTGCACCTGGCGCAGGGTCGGTCCCTCGATACGCACGGCGTAGTCGTAGCGCGGCCGCATGTCGGCCGGGGCGTTGTCGTCGTCGACGATGTTGATGCCGCCGACGAAGGCCACGCGGCCATCGACGACGAGCAGCTTGCGGTGCAGGCGGCGCAGGCGGTGGCGGCGCAGGTGGAAGCGGCCGATTTCGGGGCGGTAGATCATGGCGCGGACGCCGGCCTCGGTCAGGCGCGGTAGAAAATCGGTGCTGAAATTACGCCCGCCGAAGCCGTCGACCGTGACATTCACCTGCACGCCGCGCCCGGCGGCATGGCACAGCGCGCTGGCGACGGCGTGGCCGACTTCGTCGTCGGCGAAGATGTAGCTTTCGAGGTAAATCTCGACTTGGGCATCGTTGATTTCGGCCAGCAGGGCCGGGAAGTATTCCGCGCCCGAGTTGAGCAGCGTGACCCGGTTGCCCGGCAGGAACTCAGCGGCCATGCCTGGCCAGGTGGGCCGACAGCGCGGCGTGGTCGGAAATGGCGGACCACGGGTGGCCGTGGTGTACCTCGGTGCGGTGCACCCTGAAGCCGCGCACGTAGATGCGGTCGAGGCGGAACATCGGCAGGGCGGCGGGGAAGCTCCGGCAGGGAGCGCCGTTGCGGCCGCTGAAGACTTCGGTCAGCCCGAGCCGCTGCGTCAGGTGCTGGCTGGCACGGTTGTTCCAGTCGTTGAAGTCGCCGGCGATGATCAGCGGCGCGTCGAGGTCGGCCATGCGGTCGAGATAGTCGGCCAGCGCCATCATCTGGCGCCGGCGCGAATAGCCGAACAGCGACAGGTGCACGCAGACGCAATGCGCCGGCTGGCCACCGGGCAACTCGATCTGGCAGTGCAGCAGGCCGCGTTTCTCGAACTGCAGGTGGGTGACGTCCTGGTTGTGCGAATGCAGGATGGGAAAGCGCGAGAGGATGGCGTTGCCGTGGTGGCCGTGGTCGTACACCATGTTGTGGCCGTAGGCCGCGGCGTGCCAGACGTCTTCGGCGAGAAACTCGTGTTGCGGTTCGCTCGGCCAGTCGTGGTGGTTTTCCGCATGCCCGAGATGCAGACCCTGCACTTCCTGCAGGAAGACGATGTCCGGGTTCAGATGGCGCAGCCGCTCGCGCAGCTCGTGCACCATCATCCGCCGGTTGAACTGCGAGAAGCCCTTGTGAATGTTGAACGTCGTGACGTGCAGGGCGGGCTTGGACATGGCCGGATCAGGAAATCGCCAGCATCCGGTCGAGCGCCAGTTTAGCCAGCTTGGCCTCGTGTTCCGGAACCTTGATCTGGTTCACCACCTTGCCGTCGACCAGGTTTTCCAGCGTCCACGCGAGGTGCTGCGGGTCGATGCGCTGCATCGTCGAGCACATGCAGATAGTCGTCGCCATGAACTGGACGATCTTGTTCTGCGGCAGCACTTCCTTCGCCAGACGGTCGACCAGGTTCAGCTCGGTGCCGACCAGCCAGCGCGTGCCTTCCGGGGCTTCCTTGATGGTCTTGACGATGTGCTCGGTCGATCCGACGTAATCGGAAGCGGCGCAAACCTCGAAATTACATTCCGGATGGGCGATGGCCAGCCCATCCGGATACTTGGCACGGAAGGCGTCGATATGCGACTTCTGGAACATCTGGTGCACCGAGCAGTGGCCCTTCCACAGCAGGATGCGCGCTTTCCTGATCTGTTCCGGGGTCAGGCCGCCGCATTCGAGGTCGGGGTCCCAGACGACCATCTCGTCCATCGGAAAACCCAGGTTATGGCCGGTCCACCGCCCCAGATGCTGGTCAGGGAAGAACAGCACTTTCGGGCGGCGCTCGAAAGCCCACTTGGCGATGGTGCCGGCGTTCGAGGAAGTGCACACGATGCCGCCATGCTCGCCGCAGAAAGCCTTCAGATCGGCGGCGGAGTTGATGTAGGTGACCGGGGTGACTTCGTTCTCGACATCCAGCACTTCGCCCAGCTCGCGCCAGCAGCGTTCGACCTTGGCCAGGTTGGCCATGTCGGCCATCGAGCAGCCGGCCGCGAGGTCGGGCAGGATGGCGATCTGGTGCGGCGCGGTCATGATGTCGGCGACTTCGGCCATGAAATGCACGCCGCAAAAGATGACGTATTGCGAATCGGTCTGCGCGGCGAGCTTGGAGAGTTTCAGCGAATCGCCGGTCAGGTCGGCGTGCTGGTAGATGTCGGCGCGCTGGTAGTGGTGGCAGAGGATGACCGCCTGCTTGCCCAGTTTGGCGCGGGCGACACGGATGCGTTCCTGGCAGTCGTCGTCCGACAGGCTGTTGAACGGGGAAAAGGCGATCGGAATCGATTGCATGCTGTTCTCTGGGTATCGTTTTCTGTTGTCCGGCTCAGCCCTGATGCCAGGGCAGGCCGCTGTGTCGCCAGCCGCCCGTGGTGTTGCGGCGGCCGTTGGCATCCTTGTCGCCCTCGAAGCCTTCGAGGATGTTGTAGCAGTCGCCGTAGCCGGCCTCGGTGGCGAGGCGGGCGGCGCCGTCCGAGCGGGCGCCGCTGCGGCAGAGGAACAGCACCGGCACGCCCGGCTCGACCTGGCGCTTCAGTTCGACCAGGAAATGCGGGTTGCGCACGCCGCCGGGGTACTGATTCCATTCGATCTCGACGGCGCCGGGCACGCGCCCGACCCAGTCCCATTCGGCGCGGGTGCGTACATCGACCAGCCTGGCGCCGGGCGCCAGGCGCAACAGGTCGAACGCCTCCTGCGGCGTCAGGGCGCCGGCGTAAGGCAGGCCCAGGGCCTGGCCGCGCTGCTGCGCCAGGGTCAGGATTTCGGTTAACTTTCCCATAATCTGCAACTGTTAGAATCCGGGACTAATAGTATAGGGCACACCTCATGGCTCACGGGCATCACCATCACGCACCGCCGCGGCCGACGCCTGCCGATCGCGCCGCCGAGGCGCAACGAGCGACCTGGGTCAGCGTCGCCGTCAACCTGCTGATGACCGTCGCCCAGATCGTCGTCGGCTGGTTCGCCCACTCGCAGTCGCTGATCGCCCATGGCCTGCATTCGTTCTCCGATCTGCTGTCCGATTTTCTGGTCATCTACGCCAGCCGGCAGAGCGTGCATCCGGCCGATGCACGCCATCCCTACGGGCACGCCCGGGTCGAGACGGCGGCGACGCTGATCCTCGGCGCTTCGCTGGCGCTGATCGGGGGCGGCATCCTGTGGCAATCGGGCATGCGTCTGCAGCATGTCGAAGCGCTGATCCCGGTCGAGATGGAGGCTTTCTGGGTTGCCATAGCGACCGTGGTGGCCAAGGAGGGGCTCTACCGCTATCTGATCCGCGTCGCCGAGCGCCTGCGTTCGCAACTGCTGATCGCCAACGCGCTGCATACGCGGGCCGATGCCGCGTCGGCGCTGGTGGTCGTGGTCGGCATCGGCGGCGCCCTGCTCGGCTGGAGTTTTCTCGACCTGCTGGCGGCGGCGCTGATGGGTTTCATGATCCTGCGCATGGGCGTCGCACTGGCCTGGGGGGCGCTCAAGGAACTGATCGATACCGGCCTCGATGAATCGCAGGTCGAGGCAATCCGCAAGACCCTGCTGGCGACGCCCGGCGTCCTCGGTCTGCACGAATTGCGTACCCGGCGCATGGCGCATCAGGCGCTGGTCGATGCCCATGTCCAGGTCAATGCCCGGATCAGTGTTTCGGAAGGGCACCGGATCGCCGAGTCGGCGCGGGCGCGTGTGCTGCGCGAGCATCCCGAGGTGCTGGACGTGCTGGTGCACATCGACCCGGAAGATGACCTTGATCCCGATTTCGCCGTCGCCCGCCTGCCTTCCCGCGAGGCGCTGCTGGACGAACTGGCCACTTTGCTGGTCGATCTGCCGACGCCGGAGCGGATCATGCTGCATTACCTGGGCGGGCGTGTCGAGGTGGAAATCTTTCTGGCGCACGATTTCTTTGCCGACGTTTCGGCGCTCAGGCTGGCCGAGGGCGCCCTCGCCGAGCGCATCAAGGACCATCCGGCTATCCGCAGCATTTCCCTGAATTTCCGGATCGCACCAAATTAGCGCAGCAAGGTCTGTATATGCACCTGTTTGGTGCTTTAAATCTATGGGTGAATGCCGTTTCTCCTTGTGGCAAAATACAAAGTCTTGCAGACAAGCGTTGGCACACTTTCTGCTCAAGATCGTCCGTTGAATTTTTTTTGATTGTCGCCGGTTCCGCCGGCATCTTGTTTAGTTAGGAGACTGACGCTTATGGCAACCCCGCAAGACGTGATGAAGATGGTCAAGGAAAACGACGCCAAGTTCGTCGATTTCCGTTTTACCGATACCCGTGGCAAGGAACAGCACGTCACCGTGCCGGTCTCCGCTTTCGACGAAGACAAGTTCGAGAACGGCCACGCTTTCGACGGCTCCTCGATCGCCGGCTGGAAGGGTATCCAGGCTTCCGACATGCAGCTGATGCCGGATCCCGCCACCGCCTACATCGACCCCTTCTTCGACGAAACCACCATCGTCCTGACCTGTGACGTCGTCGATCCGGCCGACGGCCGTGGCTATGACCGCGACCCGCGCTCGATCGCCAAGCGCGCCGAAGCCTACCTGAAGTCCTCCGGTATCGGCGACACCGCCTACTTCGGCCCGGAACCCGAATTCTTCATCTTCGACTCCGTCGAATGGAATGTCGACATGTCCGGCTGCGCCCTGAAGATCTACTCTTCCGAAGCGGCCTGGACCTCCGGCGAGAAGAGCGAAGGCGGCGGCGGCACCGGCCACCGTCCGACCGTCAAGGGCGGCTACTTCCCGGTTCCCCCGGTCGACAGCCTGCACGACATCCGTTCCGCCATGGTTCTCGCCCTCGAAGCCCTCGGCGTGCCGGTCGAAGTTCACCACCACGAAGTCGCCACTGCCGGCCAGTGCGAAATCGGTACCGTCTTCTCCACCCTGGTCAAGCGTGCCGACTGGACGCAAATCCTGAAGTACGTGGTGCATAACGTCTCCCACCAGTACGGCAAGACCGCCACCTTCATGCCGAAGCCCATCGTTGGCGACAACGGTTCCGGCATGCACGTTCACCAGTCGATCTGGAAGGATGGCAAGAACCTGTTCGCCGGCGACGGCTATGCCGGCCTGTCCGAAATGGCCCTGTTCTACATCGGCGGCATCATCAAGCACGCCAAGGCCCTGAACGCCATCACCAACCCGGGCACCAACTCGTACAAGCGCCTCGTGCCGCACTACGAAGCTCCGGTCAAGCTGGCCTACTCCGCCAAGAACCGTTCCGCTTCGATCCGCATTCCGTACGTCGCCTCGACCAAGGCCCGTCGTATCGAGACCCGCTTCCCGGATCCGATCGCCAACCCGTACCTGTGCTTCTCGGCGCTGATGATGGCCGGTCTGGATGGCATCCAGAACAAGATCCACCCGGGCGACCCGGCCGACAAGAACCTGTACGATCTGCCGCCGGAAGAAGACGCGCTGATCCCGACCGTTTGCGCCTCCCTGGAAGAAGCCCTGGCTGCGCTTGACAAGGATCGCGAGTTCCTGACCCGTGGCGGTGTCTTCTCCAACGACTGGATCGATGCCTACATCGCCCTGAAGATGGACGAAGTCAACAAGGTTCGCATGACCACGCACCCCGTGGAATTCGATCTCTACTACAGCTGCTGATCGTTTTCCGCAGTGCCAAAAAGGGCGGGTTTTACCCGCCCTTTTTTTGTCCACCTTTCTGGTGTGCAAGCCGTTAAGTCCGGTAAACTGAATCAGTTAAGAGGAACCATGACGATGACACGCAGCACCCTTGCCCTCATTCTTGCCGCCGCCTTTGCATTGCCGGCAACCGCGCAGACCATTTATCGCTGCACAGATGCGAACGGCGGGATGCTGATCTCGAACACGCGTGTCGACAAGAGCTGCAAGGCGGTGGTCAGCAGCCCGGATTCGACGCTACCGGCACCGAAGGCGAGAGCATCCGGCGCTGCCGCCAATCCGTCGCCGGCCGGTTTCCCCAGAGTTCAGGAAGACACCCAGAAGGCGCGCGACACGGACCGCAAGCGCATTCTCGAGCAGGAACTGGCAGGCGAGCAGCGCAGTCTCGACCAGGCGCAACGCGAGCTGGCCGAGCAGCAGTCGGTGCGAGCCAGCGAAAGCCCGGCGGCGCGTGACCGCGTCCAGCCTTACAGGGATCGCGTCGCGCAGCATGAGCGCAACATCGTCGCCATCCAGAAAGAGTTGTCCAGCCTGCGCTGATCAGGCGGTGTCCGGCCTGACCTTGTACCAGGCGGCGTAGAGCGCAGGCAGGAAAAGCAGGGTCAGCGCCGTGGCGACGATCAGCCCGCCCATGATGGCGACCGCCATCGGCCCGAAGAAGTCGTTGCGCGACAGTGGCACCATTGCCAGCACGGCGGCGGCGGCGGTCAGCACGATCGGGCGGAAGCGCCGCACCGTCGACTCGACGATCGCTTCCCGGCGCGCCTTGCCGGCGGCCATGTCCTGCTCGATCTGGTCGACCAGGATCACCGAGTTGCGCATGATCATGCCGAACAGGGCGATGGTGCCGAGCAGGGCCATGAAGCCGAAGGGCTTGTTGAAGAGCAGCAGGAACAGGGCGATGCCGATGATTCCGAGGGGCGCGGTCAGCAGCACCATGATGACCCGCGAGACGCTCTGCAGCTGGATCATCAGCACGGTGACGACAACCAGGATGAAGATCGGGATGCCGGCCATGACCGAGCCGGAGCCCTTGGCCGATTCCTCGACCGAGCCGCCAGTGACGATGCGGTAGCCGGCCGGCAGTTCGGCGGTGATTTTGTCGATCTGCGGTTGCAGCGCGGCGACGACGGTGGCCGGTTGCGTCGTGCCGTAAAGATTGCCGCGCACGGTGATCGTCGGCAGGCGGTCGCGGCGCCAGATCAATCCAGGCTCGAAGCTGTACTTGAGGCGGCCGATCTGGTTGAGCGGCACGCTCTTGCCGCTCTTCGTCGGCACCGCCAGATCGGGCAGGGCCGAAAGCCGGGCGCGCTCCTCGCGGTCGCCGCGCAGCACGACGTCAATCGTTTTCTGGCCTTCGCGGTAGCTGGTCACCGTGTAGCCGTTCAGCGACATGTTGAGCAGCGCCGCCAGTTCCTGGCCCGAAACGCCGAGCAGGCGCGCCTTGTCCTGGTCGATCTCGATGGCGACGGCCTTCGACAGCTCGCTCCAGTCGTAATTGACATTCGACAGTTCCGGGTTGGCCCGCATGGCGGCGGCGATTTCGCCAGCGATCCGGCGCAGGGTCGCGATGTCCTCGCCGGAAACGCGGTACTGGACCGGATAGCCGACCGGCGGGCCGTTCTCGATCCGGCTGATGTTGCCGCGGATGCCCGAAGCCTCGTTTTCGAACAATTTGATCAGTCGACCGCGCAAGGCTTCGCGCGCCTTCACGTTGCGCGTCAGGATGACCACCTGGCTGACGTTGCTCGCCGGCAGCTGCTGGTCGAGGCCGAGGTAATAGCGCGGCGCGCCGGAACCGATGAAGGTGGTGAAGTGCTCGAACTGGTCGAACTCGGCGTTGTCCTGTTCCAGCCAGGCTTCGAACTTCTGCGTTGCGGCGCCGATGGCGGTCAGCGAAGCGCCTTCCGGCAGGCGCAGCTCGACGTTCAGTTCGAGCCGCGTCGAATTCGGGAAGAACTGCTTCTGCACCTGGCCCATGCCGACGATCGCCAGCACGAACAGCAGCAGCGTGACGCCGATCACCAGCCAGCGGCGGCGCACGCAGATGGCGACGAGCTGGCGGAAGCGGTTGTAGAACGGCGTTCCGTACACATCGTGGTCGTCGCCGTGCGCCAGGCCGCCGATGCCGACCTGCTCCAGACGGTGCGCCAGCGCCGGCCAGCGGCGGGCGATCAGGCCGGGCTTCTTCGGCGCGCGCGGGTCGGGCAGCAGCTTGTAGCCGAGCCACGGAATCGCCACGACGGCCGCCAGCCAGGAGATGAGCAGGGCGATGGCGTTGATCTGGAAGAAGGCGAAGGCGTATTCGCCGGTTGACGACTTGGCCAGCGCGATCGGGATGAAGCCGGCGACGGTGACCAGCGTTCCCGACAGCATCGGCCCGGCCGTGCTGGTGTAGGCGAAGGAAGCGGCGCGCGTGCGTTCCCAGCCCTGTTCCATCTTCACCCACATCATCTCGACGGCGATGATCGCGTCGTCGACCAGCAGGCCGAGGGCCAGCACCAGCGCGCCGAGCGACACCTTGTGCAGGCCGACGTTGAACAGGTACATGGCGAGGAAGGTGGCGGCGAGGACGAGCGGGATCGACAGGGCGACGACCATGCCGGTGCGCAGGCCGAGGCTGAGGAAAGTCACCAGCAGGACGACGAAGACGGCCTCGGCGAGGGCCTGCACGAACGCCTGGATCGAGCGCTTGACGGCATCCGGCTGGCTGGCGGACTCGCCGATCTCGACGCCCAGCGGCAGCTTGGTGCGGGCCGCCGCCATGTGCGCGTTGAGCGCCTTGCCGAGCTGGATGATGTCGCCGCCCGGCGCCATCGAGATGCCGATGGCCAGCGCCCGCTTGCCGCCGTAACGGACCTCGGGGGCGGGCGGGTCGCTGGTGCCGCGCCGCACCGTGGCGATGTCGCCGAGGCGGAAGCTGCGGCTGCCGCTGCGGATCAGCGTGTCGGCAACGGCCTGCACGGTGTCGAAGGCGCCGCCCGGGCGAATCTGGATGCGCTCGCTGGCGGTCTCGAAGAAACCGGCGCCGGCGACGGCATTCTGCTGGCTCAGCGCCTGGATGATGGTGGTCTGATCGACGCCCAGCGTCGCCAGCTTGGCGTTCGACAGCTCGACGAAAATCTTTTCGTCCTGGATGCCGAAGAGTTCCACCTTGCCGACCCCGGGAATGCGCAGCAGGTCGTCGCGCAGGCGCTCGGCGATATCCTTCAGTTGCGGGTAATCGAGGCCGGTTGCGGTCAACGCATAAATACTGCCAAAAACGTCGCCGAACTCGTCGTTGAAATACGGACCCTGAATACCGGCCGGCAACGTATGGCGAATGTCGCCGATCTTCTTGCGCACCTGGTAGAAGACATCCGGCACCTTGGCCGGCGGCGTGTTGTCCTTGGCGAAGAACATCACCGTCGACTCGCCGGGCCGCGAGAAACTCTGCACGCGGTCGATGAATGGCGTCTCCTGCAGCTTCTTCTCGATCTTGTCGGTCAGTTGTTCCTCGACCTGCACGGCGGTGGCGCCCGGCCAGAAGCTGCGGATCACCATCAGCTTGAAGGTGAACGGCGGATCTTCGGCCTGGCTCAGGCGGCCGTAGGCGACGATGCCCATCAGAGCGATGGCGAGCAGGAAGAAGCCGACCAGCGTCCGGTGGTGCAGCGTCCAGTCGGACAGGTTGAAGCGGTGGGTCACGTTCAGTGCTGCCGCGCCGGCGGCGTCGCGGTCTGCACCTGGACCGCCTGGCCGGGGGTGAGCCGGCGCTGGCCGGTCAGGATCACCGCGTCGCCGGCGGCCACGCCGCGGGCAATGGCAACGCCGTCTTCGCCGAAGCGGGCGATTTCGACCGCCTGCGGGACGGCCTTGCCGTCGGCGACGATCCACACCTGCGGCCCCTGACCATTGTCCACGACCGCCGTCAGCGGCACGATGACGGGTGCTGCCGGGCCGGCGCCGAGGATGACGCGGGCCGTCATGCCGAGCTCGGCGGCGGGCGCCGGGTCGACGATGCGGATGCGTGCCGCATAGGTGCGGGTGGCCGGATCGGCGGCCGCCGCCAGTTCCCGGACTTCGCCTTTCAGGAAGGATTCCGGTTGGGCCCAGAGGTTGACCGCGATCTGCGGCGCCGCCTTCAGTTCGGCCAGCTTGCTTTCCGGCACGGCGATCGCGACTTCCTTTTCTGCCGGCTGCGCGAAGCGGAAGACGACCTGGCCGGGGCTGACCACCTGCCCGGCGTCGGCCAGCACGGCCGTGATCACGCCGTCGCTTTCGGCGGCCAGCGTTCCGTAGGCGGCCTGGTTGCCGCTGATCTGGCTCTGCGCCCGGGCCTGTTCGAGGCGCGCCCTGGCGCTGCGGTAGGCGTTTTCCTTGGTGTCGAAGGCGGCCTGGCTGACGAAGCGTTTTTCGAGCAGCCCGGCGTAACGCTCGCGTTCGCTGGCGGCCGTCGTGTATTCGCTTTCGGCGGCGGCCACCTGGGCGGCGGCGGCCTGGCGGGAAAGCTGCAGATCGGCCGGGTCGAGCCGGGCCAGCGGCTGCCCGGCCTTGACTGCGGCACCGCTATCGACGAGGCGGGCGGCGATTTTTCCGCCGACGCGGAAGGACAGGTCAGTTTCGTGACGCGCCCGGATTTCGCCGGTGTACACCGTTTGGCCCGCATTGCCGGCGCTCGCCGCCTGTACCAGAACGGTCGGTGCAACCGGCGCGGGCGCTTCGTTGCGGTCGCAGGCGCCCAGGGCGAGCGAGAGACAGAGGGCGACACAAGGAACGAACGGGCGGGACTGCATGGGGCGGGCACCTTGGGGCAATGCCGCAATGATAATGAACGATCGGTCAGTAACGCAACAGGTTCCACGGAAAAGCGCCGGACTCGCTACAATATCGGCCATGAACAGTACGCTGTCCGCCTTCTACGGCTTGGATTTTCTCGCCTCCACCGTGCTTTTGCTCGACGAGGGGCTGGTGGTGCGCTACGTCAATCCGGCGGGCGAAAACCTGCTCGCCGTCAACCTGCGTTCGGTCACCGGCAAGCCGCTGTCGGCGGTGTGCACCTGCTCGGCGACGCTGCAGGGTGCGCTCGACAACGCCCTTAACAACAACTGGGGCTATACCGGCCAGAACATCGAACTCAGGCGCGGCGACGGCGAAGTGCTGCACATCAACTGCACGGTGACGCCGTTGCGCCCGGAGGTGGCGGCAGGCGTTCGCCTGCTGCTGGAGTTGCAGCCGATCGAGCACCAGCTGGCGGCGACCCGCGAGGAACGCCTGATCGAGCAGCAGAAGGCCAGTCGCGAACTGATCCGCAACCTGGCGCACGAAATCAAGAATCCGCTCGGCGGCATCCGCGGCGCCGCGCAGTTGCTCGAACACGAACTGAGCAACCCGTCGCTCAAGGAATACACGCAGGTCATCATCAAGGAGGCCGACCGCCTGCAGGACCTGATGCAGCGCCTGCTGACGCCGCATCGGGCGATGCTGCCGACGACGGTCAATATCCATGAAATCCTCGAGCGTGTGCGCAGCCTGCTGACAGCGGAATTTCCCGGCTCGCTGTCGATGCGCCGCGACTACGACACCAGCCTGCCGGAACTGGTCGGCGATCGCGAGCAACTGATCCAGGCGGTGCTCAACATTGCGCGCAACGCGGCGCAGGCGATGAACGGCGAAGGCGAGATCGTGCTGCGCACGCGCGTGCTGCGCCAGGTCACGCTGGCCAAGAAGCGCTACCGCCTGGCGCTGGAGATCAAGGTCATCGACAACGGCCCGGGGATCTCCGAAACCGTCCGCGAGCGCATGTTCTACCCGCTGGTTTCCGGCCGCGAGGGCGGTAGCGGCCTGGGGCTGACGATCGCCCAGAATTTCGTCCAGCATCATCACGGCACCATCGACTGCACCAGCCAGCCGGGCCATACCATCTTCACGATCCGCCTTCCGGTTGAACAGGCCTGACTCTTGCTTGTCATTTTTCCGTTGCCAATGACAAGATGAGCCAAAAAATCATGAAACCGGTCTGGGTCGTCGACGACGACCGTTCCATCCGCTGGGTTCTGGAGAAGACCCTGTCCCGCGAGGGCATCCCCTTCAAGAGTTTCGCCTCGGCCAGCGAGGCCATCTCGCAACTCGAACAGGGCGCCGAGCCGCCGCAGGTCCTGATGTCCGACATCCGCATGCCCGGCCAGTCGGGGCTGGAACTGCTGCAGGAAGTGAAAACCCGCTTCCCGACCGTTCCGGTCATCATCATGACCGCCTATTCCGATCTGGAGAGCGCCGTCGCCGCCTTCCAGGGCGGCGCCTTCGAGTATCTGCCCAAGCCCTTCGACGTCGATCAGGCCGTCGAGCTGATCCGGCGGGCGATCGACGAATCAATGCACCAGAGTGGTGCAAAAGAGGAAGAGGGGCTGGTGCCGGAGATTCTCGGGCAGGCACCGGCCATGCAGGAAGTCTTCCGCGCCATCGGCCGCCTCGCCCTGTCGCATGCAACGGTGCTGATTACCGGCGAGTCGGGCAGCGGCAAGGAACTGGTCGCGCGCGCCCTGCACCGCCACAGCCCACGGGCTGACAAGCCGTTCATCGCCATCAACACGGCCGCGATTCCCAAGGACCTCCTCGAATCCGAACTGTTCGGCCACGAACGCGGCGCCTTCACCGGCGCCCAGACACAGCGCCGCGGCCGTTTCGAGCAGGCCGAGGGTGGCACATTGTTCCTCGATGAGATCGGCGACATGCCCTCCGAGTTGCAGACCCGCCTGCTGCGCGTGCTGTCCGATGGGCATTACTATCGGGTCGGCGGCCATTCGCCGATCAAGGCCAACGTCCGGGTCATCGCTGCGACGCACCAGAATCTCGAAACGCGGGTCAAGGAAGGCCTGTTCCGCGAAGACCTGTTCCATCGCCTGAACGTCATCCGCATCCGCCTGCCGGCGCTACGCGAACGGCACGAGGACATCCCGCTGCTGACCCGCCACTTCCTGCAGAAAAGTGCGCGCGAACTCGGTGTCGAGGCCAAGCGCCTCTCCGATCCCGCGATCAAGTACCTGAGCGGGCTGGATTTCCAGGGCAACGTCCGTCAGCTGGAAAACCTCTGTCACTGGCTGACCGTCATGGCGCCCGGCCAGCTGGTTGAAATCGGCGACTTGCCGACTGAGCTGCGCGAAGCGGCGCCGACGGCGATGGCGACCGACTGGGAAAGCGGTCTCGAAGGCGAGGTGGACCGCCTGCTGGCGGCCGGCGTCGACGATGTCCATGGCCGCCTGTCGCAGATCTTCGAGCGCATCCTGATTTCCCGTGCCCTGGCGCGTACCGGCGGGCGCCGGATCGAGGCGGCGCAGGCGCTCGGCATCGGTCGCAACACGATCACGCGCAAGATTGCCGAACTCGGCATCGACGGCGGCAAGGAGCATGCGGCGGAGTAGAATCCGCCGCATGGCACTGATCGACCCCGTATTGCTGAAAGACCGGCTCGGCCTGCTGGCCGGTCGTTTCGACGTCGACGCGCTGGCCGCATGTGATTCGACCAGCAGCGAACTGCTGCGCCGGGCCGACCGCGGCGCGCCGGCCGGCACCGTCATCGTGGCCGACCGCCAGAGCGCCGGGCGCGGCCGGCGCGGCCGGCCGTGGCTGTCGGCGCCCGAAGCCAGCCTGACCTTCTCGCTGCTCTGGCGTTTCAGCGGCCCGCCGGGGCAACTGGCCGGGCTGTCGCTGGGCGTCGGCGTGGCGCTGGCGCGCGGGCTGGAGAGCCTCGGCGCCGGCGGTATCCGGCTCAAGTGGCCGAACGACGTGCTGCTCGAGCGCGCCGGCGATTTCGCCAAGCTGGCGGGCATTCTCATCGAGCTGGCGAGCGACCGGCGCGGCACGCAGGCGATCATCGGCATCGGGCTCAACCTGCAGCCGCCGCCAGTTGAGCTGCCGCAACCGGCCGCCGGGCTGGCGCAGGCGCTGGTACATCTGCCCGACCGTCACACCGTACTGGCGAGTGTTCTGACGGCGCTGGCCGAGGTGCTCGAAGCGTTCGCGGTCGACGGCTTCGGCGGGCTGAAAATGGAATGGCAGCAGCGCCATGCCTGGCAGGGGCTGGCGGTGCAGGTTCTCGGCGACGAGAGCGAGCCGCTTGCCGGCGTCTGTCTCGGCGCCGACGACGATGGCGCGTTGCTGCTGGAAACTGCCGCCGGCGTGCAACGCATCCTGTCCGGCGACCTCAGTCTGCGCCGCGCATGATCCTCTGCATCGACAGCGGCAACAGCCGCATCAAATGGGCGCTGCATGCCGACGGCGTGTGGCGGGAGTCGGCTGCGGTCGACCATGCCGAAACGGCAAAAATGGCCGACTTGCTGCGCCGTCTGCCGATGCCGGCGTGCGTGATGCTGGCGAATGTCGCGGGCGCTGCGGCGGGGGCGGCCATCCGCCAGGCGCTGGCGCCCTGGCTGCCGGTGCTGCGCGAGGTGGAGTCGACGGCCGCGGCGGGCGGCGTCGTGAATCTCTACGCCGACCCGCCCCGTCTCGGTGTGGACCGCTGGTGCGCGCTGATCGGCGCCAGAGCGATGACCGCCGCGCCCTGCGTCGTCGTCATGGCCGGCACGGCGACGACCGTCGATACGCTGGCCGGCGACAGCCGTTTTCTCGGCGGCCTGATCCTGCCCGGCCTCGACCTGATGCGCCGTTCGCTGGCGCGCGACACGGCAGCGCTGCCGCTGGCCGCCGGCCGGTATGCCGTGCATCCGCGCTGTACCGACGATGCCATTACTTCAGGCTGCATCGAGGCCCAGGTCGGCGCCATCGAGCGCGCTTGCGCGCGGCTCGGCGACGACGCCATCTGCCTGTTGTCCGGCGGCGCCGCCGGGCTGATCGGCGAGCACCTTGGCGTAGCGCACCGGCGGGTCGCCAATCTGGTGCTCGAAGGTCTGTTGCGCCTTGCTGGCGACGATTCGGCAGCGCATGCCGCTGGCAAAACCAGCGGTTGAAGATTGCCGGTTTAGCGGCGACAATGGCCGCCAATTCGACAGTTTTCGGGAGGGACCATGTTCGATCCGGTCATCAACAATCTGCCAGCCTTCGCCAGCTTTTTCGCGACTGCCGTCGTCCTGCTGCTGGTCTTCCTCGCCATCTACGTCCGGGTCACGCCGTACAACGAGCTGACGCTGATCCGCCAGGGCAACGAGGCGGCGGCGATCAGCCTGGGTGGGGCGGTGATCGGCTTCGCGCTGCCGATCGCCGTAGCGGTCGCCGTCAGCCACAACCTCTACGCAATGATCGGCTGGGGCCTGGTCGCCTCGCTCGTCCAGCTGCTCACCTTCATCGCCGCGCGCCTGGCGCTGCCGCGGCTCAACGAAAGCATTCCCCAGGGCAAGCTGGCCTCGGGAATTTTCCTCGCATCGCTGGCGATCGGCGTCGGCATCCTCAACGCCGGCTGCATCGTCTGATTTTTTAGGAGGCAATCATGGCCCTGATGGACTTCATCAAGAAACAATTCATCGACATCCTGCAATGGACCGAGTCCGGCGACGGCACACTGGCCTGGCGCTTCCCGATGCAGGAAATGGAAATCCAGAACGGCGCCAGCCTCACCGTGCGCGATTCGCAGGTGGCGCTGTTCGTCAACGAAGGCATGGTCGCCGACGTCTTCGCACCCGGCATGTACAAGCTGACGACGCAGACGCTGCCGGTGCTGACCTATCTGAAAAACTGGGACAAGCTGTTCGAATCCCCGTTCAAGTCCGACCTCTACTTCTTCTCGACGCGTACCCAGCTCGACCAGAAATGGGGAACGCCGAACCCGATCACCATTCGCGACAAGGAATTCGGCATCGTCCGCCTGCGCGCCTTCGGCATCTACTCGTATCACCTGAGCGACGCCAAGACCTTCTACCAGAAGATTTCCGGCACCCGCGACGCGTACACCCGCGAGGAACTTGAGGGCCAACTGCGCAATACTATGGTCGCCGGGCTGACCGACCTGTTCGGCGAATCCGGCGTGCCTTTCATCGACATGGCGGCCAACCAGGACGAGTTTGGCAAGGCGATGTTCGCCAAAATGGCGCCGACCTTTGCCGACTTCGGGCTGACGCTTGATTCGCTGGTCGTCCAGAACGTCTCGCTGCCGGAAGAACTGCAGAAGGTTCTAGACCAGAAGATCGGCATGAACATGATCGGCGACATGGGCCGCTTCACGCAGTACCAGGTCGCCAACGCCATTCCCGAGGCGGCGAAGAACGAGGGCGGCATGGCCGGCATGGGCGTCGGCCTCGGTGCCGGCGTCGGCTTCGGGCAGGTCATGGGGCAGGCGATGGCCTCGGCGATGCAGCCGGCGGCGGGCGCTGCCCCGGCACCGGCTGCGGCCGTTGCGCCGGTGTCGGCCGACGACGTCGTTGCCACCCTGGAAAAGCTGCACGGGCTGGTCGAGAAAGGCATCCTGAGCCAGGCCGAATTCGACGCCAAGAAAGCCGAACTGCTCAAGAAACTGATCTGATCGGCAGCCTGTGGCGCTGACTGCCTCCTGTCCTTCCTGCGGCGCGCCGGTCGTCTTCAAGTCGGCGTCGTCGGTCTTCGCCGTCTGCGAATACTGCCAGAGCACGCTGGTCCGCCACGACCAGGCGCTGGAAGACATCGGCAAGATGGCGGCGCTGGTCGAGGACCGCTCGCCGCTGCAACTGGGCGCCGAAGGCAGCTACAAGGGCGTGCATTTCGCGCTGATCGGGCGCATCCAGATCAAGTACAGCCAGGGCTACTGGAACGAGTGGCACCTGCTGTTCGACGACATGCGCACCGGCTGGCTGTCGGAGGCCGGCGGCGAGTACGTGCTCACCTTCATGCAGCAGGTCATGGAGGCGCTGCCGGCATTCGATAGCCTGAAGATCGGCCAGCGTTTCGTGCTGGCCAGCCAGCCGTGGACGGTCAGCAACATCGAGAATGCCGAGTGCGTCGCCGGCCAGGGCGAGCTGCCGTTCAAGGTCGGCGCCGGTTATCCGGTTGCTGCGGTCGACCTCAGAAACGGGGCCAATTTCGCGACCCTCGATTATTCGGAAACGCCGCCGCTGCTCTTCGTCGGCCAGGCGGTCGACTTCAAGTCGCTGAAGATGAGCAACCTGCGCGACGGCATGGCAGTCCCGACGGCGACCGTCGTAGCGCAGGTCTTCCGCTGCCCGAGCTGCGGCGCACCGCTGCAGGCGCGTTCTGCGGAGATCCTGGCGGTCGGCTGCGCTACCTGTGGCGCCGTCATCGACACCGCCGACCCCAACCATCGGGTGCTGACCACCGCGCTCGGGATGCGCGACGAGAAGTACGCGCCGCGCATCCCGCTCGGCAGCAAGGGCACGCTGGAAGGCAAGCCGGTCGAGGTCATCGGTTTTCTGGTCAGGCAGAGCAAGAGCGAAGGCATCGCCTACGACTGGCGCGAATACCTGCTCGCCGCCGAGAACGGCACCTACCGCTGGCTCACCGAGTACAACGGCCACTGGAACATCGTCGACGTCCTGTCCAATCCGCCGCGAACCAGCGGCATCATCGAGATCGACAATGTCCAGTACGGCGGCCAGTCGTTCCGCCATTTCGCGACGACGCCGGTCGCCGAGGTGATCCAGGTCGCCGGCGAATTCACCTGGCGGGTGCGGCGCGGCGAAACCAGCCGGGTGATCGACTACGTCGCGCCGCCGCTGATGCTTTCGCGCGAATCGACGAGCAACGAGCAGACCTGGTCGCTCGGCACCTACGTCGCGCCGGAGGCGATCGCCGAGGCATTCAAGCTGAGCGGGCGCATGATCGCGCCTGCCGGCGTCTATGCCAACCAGCCGAATCCGTGGCAGGAAACCAACCGCCGCGTGTTCGGGTTGTTCTGGAAGCTGGCACTCGCCGCCATCGTGCTGCAGCTGTTCTTCACCTTCATCGGCGGCGGCCGCACGCTGTTGCGCCAGGACGTCGTCCTCTCGCCGCAGATGGCCGAGGACACGGTGGTCACCCGCGAATTCGAGGTGCGCGGCAAGCCGCGCAAGATCACCGTGCGCAACACGACCTCGCTCGACAACAACTGGATCGGCCTCGACCTGATGCTGGTCAACAAGGCCAGCGGGCAGGCCTGGCCAGTGACCCGGGAACTCGCCTACTACTACGGCCGCGACGGTGGCGAAAGCTGGTCGGAAGGCAGCCGCGACGACGAAGTGGTCTTCCTCGACATCCCGCCCGGTACCTACTACCTGACGGTCGACCCCGACATCGCCCCGGAAAAACCGGTGCCAGTGCGCGACGTGATCGAGGTGTCGAGTGGCGGCGCCGGCTGGTCGAATTTCGTGATCGTGATGCTCTTCCTCGCCCTCTTTCCCGTCTTCACCCTCACCCGCCGCGCCGCTTTCGAGACCGGCCGCTGGGCCGAGAGCGACCATGCGCCGGTGAGCAGTGGCGACTCTTCGGACGGAGACGACTGATGTTCGGAAAATTCAACTTGGCGACCGGCGTCCTCGCGCTGCTGCTCTTTGGCTACGCCCAGCACCAGGGCTGGAACCTGTTCGACAACGTGGCCAACCCCGGCCATGGCGGCTCGTCAGGCAGCAGTCGCGTCTATCACAAGTAGGGCCGTATGGCCGGCGCTCAGTCGCCGCCGCAGCCACCACCGCCGTCGCCACTTCCGCCGTCACTGTCGGCGCCGCCGGAATCGCCCGAGCAGCCGCTGCTGCAGCCGATATGGCTGGCGCAATAGCCGGCACCCGTTGCGCCGGCCGCCAGGCAGTCGAGCTGGTAGACGAAGCCGCCGGCGATCAGCAGCGCCGCGTCCAGCGCGAACAGGCGCGGCAGGCGGTCCGGCTTCTTCGGATCGATCCGCTCGCGCGCGCAGGCTAGCCGCCAGGCGCGCCTGAGGCCGTCGCCGGCAGCGGTCGGCGAAGCCATCGCCTCGGCCGGCGTATGGTGCAGGAAGCGGCCGAAGGCGCCGCGGCAGAACTGGTCGTAGCGGCGGGTGAACAGGATGAATTCGTGCCAGGCGTCGTCGACCGCCTGCGACGGCATCGCCACCATGCGCCGGCCGGCCTTGCGGCAGAGGTGAAAGTAGTCGCGCAGTCCGGCAAAGACTTCGGCGCGCTGGGCGGGCGTCAGTTCCGGACGGCGAGCGGCAAGGCGCTGGTCGAGCGTTTCGGCCAGGGGATAGTCGTCGATGAAGGCCGCGTGCCGCCGCCCGGCCCACTGCCGCCAGAGCAGCCAGAGGACGAGGGCAAGCGCCAGCGGGACGACGAACTTGATCATCCGTTCACGTCGAAGCAGAGATACTTGATTTCGAGGTAGTCCTCGATCCCGTATTTCGATCCCTCGCGCCCGAGGCCGGACTGCTTGACGCCGCCGAAGGGCGCCACCTCGTTCGAGATCAGGCCGGTGTTGATGCCGACCATGCCGTATTCCAGCGCTTCGCCGACGCGCCAGCAGCGCGCCACGTCGCGCGAATAGAAATAGGCGGCGAGCCCGAATTCGGTATCGTTGGCCATCGCCACCGCCTCGGCCTCGGTGGTGAAGCGGAACAGCGGCGCCACCGGCCCGAAGGTTTCCTCGCGCGCCACCTTCATCGCCGGCGTCACGTCGGCGAGCACCGTCGGCTGATAGAAATTGCCGCCGCGCGCATGGCGGGTGCCGCCGCACAGCACGCGGGCGCCCTTGGCCAACGCGTCGGCGACGTGCGCCTCGACCTTGGCCAGCGCCGCCTCGTTGATCAGCGGGCCCTGGGCGATGCCCTCCTCGACGCCGGCCCCGACCTTCAGCTGGCCGGCCCGCGCCGCGAGCTTCTGCGCGAATTCTTCGTAGACGCCAGCCTGCACCAGGATGCGGTTGGCACACACGCAGGTCTGGCCGGTGTTGCGGTATTTGGCGATCAGCGCGCCGTCGACCGCGGCATCCACGTCGGCGTCGTCGAAGACGATGAAGGGCGCGTTGCCGCCCAGTTCGAGCGACAGCTTCTTGATCGTCGGCGCCGATTGCGCCATCAGCAGGCGGCCGACTTCGGTCGATCCGGTAAACGACAGCTTGCGCACGATCGGGCTGGCCGTCAGTTCGCCGCCAATCGCCACCGGGTCGCCGGTAAGCACATTGAACACGCCGGCCGGAAAGCCCGCCTGCTCGGCCAGTGCCGCCAGCGCCAGCGCCGTCAGCGGCGTCTGCTCGGCCGGCTTGACCACCACCGTGCAGCCGGCGGCGAGCGCCGGGGCGACCTTGCGCGTGATCATGGCGAGCGGGAAGTTCCACGGCGTGATCGCCGCGCAGACGCCGATCGCCTGCTTGACGACGACCAGGCGCTTGTCCGCCACCGTTGCCGGAATCGTTTCGCCGTAGGCACGCTTGCCTTCCTCGGCAAACCACTCGACGAAGGATGCGCCATAGGCGACCTCGCCCTTCGCCTCGGCCAGCGGCTTGCCGCCCTCGGCCGTGATCAGCTGCGCCAGGTCGTCGGCGTTGGCGTTGATCAGCGCGAACCAGCGCTGCAGGACCTGGGCGCGCTGCTTGGCCGTCTGCGCCCGCCAGGCCGGCAGGGCCGCTTCGGCGGCGGCGATGGCGCGTTGCGTCTCGCCGGCGCCGCAATTCGGCAGCTCGGCCAGAACGGCGCCGTTCGCCGGGTCGCGGACCGCCAGCGTCGCGCCGCTGTCCGCGGCGACCCATTTTCCGCCCAAAAAGACGGTCGACCGCAACAGCACCTGGTTTTGTATCTGCATGGCCTTGAAAAATCCTGTAAAAACGGTAAGTTATGAAGCATTCGCAGAAAAGGCTTTAAGAGATGCGCATTCCCGCCCTGATTTCCGTGACCTTGACGGTTCTGCTGCTTGCCGCCTGCGGCAGCCCGGCGCCGCGCCCGCTCGCGTCGGCGGGAACTATAACGCCGCTGCCGGCTAGCGAGAAGGGCAACGAAGTCGCGCTCTACGCGCTGGGGCTGATCGATACCGGCTACCGTTTCGGCGGCCGCAACCCCGAAGCCGGGCTCGACTGCAGCGGCATGGTCAGCTACATCTACGGCCAGGCGACCGGCCTCAAGCTCAGGGGCAGCGCCGCCGACATCGCCCGCTACACCCGCCCCATCGAGCGCGACATGCTGCGCCCCGGCGACCTGGTCTTCTTCAACACCCGCAACCGCTCGTACTCGCATGTCGGCATCTACATCGGCGACGCCCGCTTCGTCCATGCGCCATCGACCAACGGCAAGGTCCGCATCGACCATCTCAACGACCGCTACTACGCCCAGCGTTTCGAGGCAGCGGGAACCTTCTTCGACTAAATCCGCCACGCAGGATAGATTGGACGGCGACCGGCGCAGGCGGTAGAATCGCGGCTCCCAAGCGCCCGTAGCTCAGCTGGATAGAGTATTGCCCTCCGAAGGCAAGGGTCGGACGTTCGAATCGTCTCGGGCGCGCCAAATAACCATGAAACTGGGCACTTCTTCCGAAGTGCCTTTTTTCTTTTGTGCAGTTGCATCGGCCGGAGCGGCATGGCTGCCCTCGCCGGCCGCATGTTCTTCAGTGATTGTGGATTTGTCGGGGCGACTCTTGCCCTATTCTGAACTTCTGGTGGCAGCGCGGGTAGTTGTGGCATGCCCAGAAATCCGGACGTCCGGCCTTGCCTGACAGGCGCTTCATCTTGATGCCGCAGTTCGGGCAGGTTGGCGTCTTGTAATCGCCTTCGGTGGCGAATTCCAGCAGGCTGTTCCGAGCGGCCTCGGGCAGCCTTTTGAGCATCATGAGCAACATCTCGCCGTTGATCAGCGTGATCCGGTTGCTGCTCGCCACCACCTTCGCCTCGTCGGCGAAGTGGCCGCTGCTCAGGAAAAACGCCTTGCCGATCTTCTCGTGGGTCATCACGCCAAGCAGTTCGCGCACCGGCCTGACGCCAACCAGGCAGCCGCCCCATGCCGTGCACTGGACGATTGCTGTCGGTTTCCCGGTGTCGTCCTGGTACAGCAGGATGTCCATGCCCCCATCGGGCCCGAGGGCCGTGGTTTCGCTCCGGATGCCGCTCGTTTCGTAAAATTTCTGACAGAGATACTCGAAGCGCTTCCACTCGATATCGCGGATGACATCGAGCGACCACGCGGCCGGTTTCGTCTCCATTTCCGCGACGTGCTCGTCCCAGGCGTCATGGATGTCCTGTGCTTGTTCCGGCTCGGCAATTGCAACCGCGGGGTTCGGTTCGGCCGCCGGGCTTCCAGCGGCTACGGGCTCTTCCACGACTTGCGGGGCAGTGGTCGGCGTGGTTGGCCGGTGCCGTTTGGAAGCCGATCCACCACCCGTACCCCTTCTGGCAGCTTTCGGTGTCGGCCGATGTGATTTCGAAGAGACGGCCATGGCATAGAACACCGCGCCAATCAGCAGGAAAAGGCCGAACAGCACCCACGCAATCGCCGAAACGGCCTGAATTATCGAATTCAGAATGACGTTGTCGGGCGCCAGGCTTGGCAATATCCACTCCAGGCTGATGAACAGCGCGACGCCAATCACGACGATCAGCGGCCAGGGGGCATCCATCAGCTCATCCAGAAGTGTCACGTTCTGTTTTCGGTGGCCGTGCGCCATATGCATTCCGGGGTGTTTTTTTGCCACGCTAGAGTATCAGCACAGCGAGGATTTTGCATTGCAAATGATCTGGGTGCGCTCCGGGGGGCTGCTAGTCTGATTGCGGCTTCAGTGCCCGATGGCGCAAACGGGCGCGTGTTATATGCTCCGGCACTCCCGGCTTTGGCTGCCTTGTCCATGAAGACCATTCTCACCTTGCTCCTGCTGCTTGTCGGCGGCAGTGCTTTCGCTGCGTCCCCCATCGTCATCAACGTTATCGGCGACACGGGCGATTGCGACTTGTCCGGAACGGCGCAGGTTTCGGCAGCCATGCGGCGGCAGAGTGATTTCAGGGATGTCCGGTTGATCGAGGTCGGCGACCTGGCCTACCCGGTGGCGACGCGCGAGCGCCTGCTGGAGTGCCATGAGCCGCACTTTTCGATGTTTCCGCAGCGCTTGGCGGTGCCGGGGAATCACGACTGGGCGGACAGCAATGCGGCCGGGTTCTTCTCGATCTTCCCCCAGCCGGTACCGCGCGTGGAATATCTGGGCGGACCATGGCGGCTGTTGCTACTGGACAGCAACTTGAAAGGCGTGGCGTGGGGGCGGCAGTTGCTGTGGCTCGACGGCATGCTGGGCAGTAGCCGGGGCGAGTGCCTGATCGCGGCCTGGCACCACCCGCGCTGGTCTTCCGGCAAGCATGGCGACCGGCGCTTCGTCGATCCGCTCTGGCGGCGGGTCAGCGGCTACGTGAGCTTGACGCTGCACGGGCACGACCATCATTTCGAGGCGCTGCCCCAATACGATGCCGATGGCGCCGAAAGCCATCGGGGAACGGCGTCGTTCGTGGTCGGCACCGGCGGTGCCCGTCTCTATCAGGCGGGGGAAAGCAAGCGTTCGGAACGTACGGTCTATGAAAAATTCGGCTTTCTGCGGATCAGCCTGGACGGCACGCGCTACCACTGGCGCTTTGTCGATGTGGACGACAAGGTGCTCAGTTCCGGCAGCGGGATTTGCCAGCCGACCGGGAGCCGGCCCTACTTTCCGGTCACCAAGCCCATCGACATGCCCGGCTTGCACAGCCCGAGCGACGGCCGCTAGTCAGATCAACCGCCGTCAGACCTGCCCGGCCTCGTAGGCGGCCAGCGTCACCCCCGCGTGGGCCAGCACCTCGCGCAACTGCTTGATGTCGGTCCTGCTGCAGGTGCTGCTGTTGTGCGGGTGGTGAATGAAGGCTTCGACCTTGTTCAGGGTGACCTTGAAGCGGGCGCCGTGCGAGGGTTCGACTTCGGCGCCGAGGTGATGGAGCAGGGATTCGACTTCGCGCCAGTGGATGTTGGCTGAGGGCGGGTCCTGGAAGATGCTGCGCATCAGGTTGGCGTGCTTGTGACTCATGATGAAGCTCCAAGCGATGATGAATGCCGGTATTTTATGCCTGTTGCGGTCGACCGTCAGGAAATGGCGAATTTCAGCAGCGCCAGGCAGAGCAGTGTGTAGCCGGCAGCGACCAGGTCGTCGGCCATGACGCCGAAGCCGTTCTTGACGTGTTGGTCGAAGTAGCGGGCCGGTTGCGGCTTGGCGATGTCGAAGAGGCGGAAGAGCACGAAGGCGGTGGCCTGCCAGAGGAAAGTGTCGGGCGTTAGCAGCAGCACCAGCCAGAAGGGGACGATTTCGTCCCAGACAATGCTGCCGTGGTCGGGGTCGCCGAGCGCCTTGCCCGCCTTGTCGATGACCCAGATGCCGAGCAGATAGGCGGCAGCGAACGCCCATAGCAATACGAAATCCGAGAAATGCGGGTGGAACAGGTTGAAGCTGAGCCACGCGAATAGCGTGCCGAAGGTGCCGGGCGCCCGGGGCGCGAGGCCGCTGCCCCAGCCGAGGGCGAGGAAATGTGCCGGGTGGGCGAGGAGGAATTTGACGCTCGGGGCGCCTTTGCCCGATTCAGCCAAAGTGGTCGTAGCCTCGCCGGGCGAATTCGACAGGCTTGCCGTCGGGGTCGTACACCGTGACCTCGCCGGCCGCGCCGGCAACCATGCTGCCGATGCACCAGAGCGGTAGTTCGAGGCGGGCGGCGATCTGGCCGACGGTCTGCGATTGTGCCGGTGGCGTGGTGAAGCAGAGTTCGTAGTCGTCGCCGCCGGTGAGCTGGCATTTGAGGGCGAGGCGCCGGAGGTCGGCGTCGTAGCTTTCGCCGCTTCCTGCCAATTCCCGCAGGTGCGGTAGCTGGACGAGCTGCACGGCGGCGGCGAGGCCGGAGCGTTCGCCGATGTGGCCGAGATCGGCGAGCAGGCCATCGGAAACGTCGATGGCCGCCGACGCCACACCGACCAGTGCTTGGCCAAGAGCAACGCGTGGGCGCGGCTTTTCGAGGGCGGCGACGCACAGGCGGTTCCACGGGGTGGGCAGTTCGATCTTTCCTTGCAACTGGGCGAGGCCGAGGCTGGCCAGACCGGGACGGCCGGAAACCCAGACCAGGTCGCCGGCACGGGCGCCATCGCGGCGCAGGGCCTGGCCGGGTTCGCATTCGCCGAGCGCGGTGATGCACAGATTGAGCGGGCCGCGCGTGGTGTCGCCGCCGACGATATCGACGCCGTATTCGGCGGCGCAGGCGAAGAAGCCGGCGGCAAATTTGGCGATCCACGGCTCGTCGACCGCCGGCAGGCTGCCGGCGAGGAGCGCCCAGCGCGGTGTGGCGCCCATCGCCGCGAGGTCGGAAATGTTGACCGCCAGCGCCTTCCAGCCGAGGTTCTGCGGGTCGGTGTCGGGCAGGAAATGCGTGCCGGCGACCAGCATGTCGGTGGTGATGGCGAGCTGCCTGCCGGGCGTCGGCTGCAGCAGCGCGCAGTCGTCGCCGGGGCCGAGGATGGCCGAAGGGGTGGGCCGGGCGAAGTACCTGTCGATCAGTGCAAACTCGCCCGGCATCGGCTTATTTGCCCTTCCTGCGGGCGGCGACCTCGTCCGGGCGAACGACGGCGGCGACCTTGTCGAGCACGCCATTGACGTACTTGTGGCCGTCGGTGCCGCCGAAGGCCTTGGTCAGCTCGATGGCCTCGTTGATGATGACGCGGTAGGGTGTTTCCGGGTGGTTGATCATCTCGAAGCTGCCCATCATCAGGATGCAGGCCTCGACCGGCGACAGTTCGCCGAAGCTGCGGTCGATGTGCGCCGAGATCTGTTCGGTGAGCTTCTGATCCTGGCCGATGACGCCGCGCAGGGTGCCGACGAAGAATTCGCGGTCGGCTTTGGCGAAGCCTTCCATTTCCGGGGCGTAGGCTTCGATGGCGGCTTCGTCGGCACCGCCGACGCGCCACTGGTAGAGGCCCTGCAGCACGAATTCGCGGGCCCGGCGGCGGGCCGACTTGGGCGGCGCCTTCGGTTCTTCGGGGTGTTCGGTGTCGCTGAGAAAGGTGGTCATTGGGCAAGCGCCTTCTGCAGGTTGGCCATCTCGACGGCAGCCTGGGCGCAGTCGGCGCCCTTCGGTTGCATGCGCACTTCCGCCTGCCCGTCGGTTTCGCAGGTCAGGATGCCGTTGGCGATCGGGACGCCGGTATCGAGCTGGACTTCCATGATGGCGCGGCACGAATCGTTGGAAACCACCTCGAAGTGGTAGGTCTCGCCGCGGATGACGGCGCCGAGGGCGATCAGCGCGTGGTAGCGCTTGCTCTGCGCCATGGTCTGCAGCACCAGCGGGATTTCCAGCGCGCCCGGCACGTTGGCGATGACCATGTTGCCATCGGCGACGCCAAGGCGTTTGAGTTCGGCGACGCAGGCGGAAAGCAGGCCTTCGCAGACCGGCAGGTTAAAGCGGCTCATGACGATGCCGATGGTGAGGCCGGCGCCGTCGAGGTTGTTGTCGTATTCGAAGATGTTGTCGAAACGGGACATGGCTTAGAGCTCCGCGGGAGAGGTGACGAAACCGGTGACTTCGAGCTCGAAGCCGGTCATGGAGGGCATGCGGCGCGGGCTGGAGAGCAGGCGCATCTTGGTGACGCCGACATCGCGCAGGATCTGGGCGCCGATGCCGTAGGTACGCGGATCCCACTTGGTCTGGGCGCGCGGTTTTTCACCAGTCAGACGGGCGAGCAGGGCTTCGCCGTCTTCCGGACGGTGCATGAGGACGATGACGCCATGGCCGTTTTTGGCCAGCGCGGCCTGCGCCTGGTCAATCGAGAAGGACTGCTGCTTGCTGGCCGGGTCGAGAAAATCGAGCACCGACAGCGGCTCATGGACGCGGACCAGCGTTTCGCCGCCGGCCGGTATCTGGCCCTTGACCAGCGCCAGATGGGTGGCGCCGCTGGCGCGGTCGACATAGGCGTGCATGGTGAATTCGCCGTGGGCGGTGGCGATGGTCTTGCTGGTGACGCGCTCGACCAGGGTTTCGGAGGCCGCGCGGTAGTGGATGAGGTCGGCGATGGTGCCGATCTTCAGGCCGTGGTCCCGGGCGAATTCCATCAGTTCCGGCAGGCGGGCCATGGTGCCGTCGTCGTTCATGATCTCGCAGATCACCGAGGATGGTTCGAGGCCGGCCATGCCGGCGAGGTCGCAGCCGGCTTCGGTGTGGCCGGCGCGAACCAGCACGCCGCCTTCGCGGGCGGTGATCGGGAAGACGTGGCCGGGCTGGACGATGTCGTCGGCGGTGGTGTTCTTGGCGACGGCGACCTGGATGGTGCGCGCGCGGTCGGCGGCGGAGATGCCGGTGGTGACGCCCTCGGCGGCCTCGATCGAGACGGTGAAGGCGGTGCCGTACTGGGTCTTGTTGTTGCGCGCCATCTGGACCAGGCCGAGCTTCTTGCAGCGCGCTTCGGTCAGCGTCAGGCAGATCAGGCCGCGGCCGTGTTTGGCCATGAAGTTGATGGCTTCCGGCGTGATGTGCTCGGCGGCCATGACGAGGTCGCCCTCGTTTTCGCGGTCTTCTTCATCGACCAGGATGACCATGCGGCCGGCCTTGAGTTCGGCGACGATCTCGGCGGTGCTGGCTATGGCGGGATGGGGGGGCATTGGATTCCGGGCAGCGAAAATGGGGGTGATATTTTCGCAGAAACAGGCAGATGGCACATGACTTTAGTGCGACCGGGGGCGCTCAGGGCTGGTAGGCCTCGACCTGGATGCGCAGGCGGACCTCGTCGCCGATGAAGGGGAGCCCGGTCTGCATGCCGAATTCGGAGCGGCGCAGCGCACCCTGCGCGTCGGCGCCGCAGCCGCGCTTGCCAACTGCCAGGTTGAGGCCGCACTTGAAGCGCGTGATCTCCAGCCGCAGCGGCCGGATTTCGCCGAGCAGGACCAGCTTGCCCTCGACGGCGACCGGCCGCTCTTCGTTGAAGACGAAGCGCTGGCTGCGGAAGATGATGTCGGGGAAGCTCTGCACGTTGAACCAGTCGGCGCCACGCAACACCTCGTCGCGCAGCCCGAAGCCGGTGTCGAGCGAGGCGGCGTCAATGCGGATCTCGATGTCGCCGCTGCGCGCCTCCGGGTCGAAGCGGACCTGGCCGGAGGTCTGCCGGAACAGGCCGCGCTGGGTCGAGAAGCCCATGTGGTCGATCTCGAAATTGGCGTAGGTGTGGCTGGGGTCGATCTGGTAATCGACGGCGCTGACCGGCAGCGCGAGGCAGGCGAGCAGGGCGGGCAGCAAGTATTTGATTGTCACGGTCGACGCTCGAAAAAGGGCAAAAACCATTGTGGGTAGATGGCCTTCTGACCGGCCGCGCCGGCGGGCGTTCCCGGCGCCCGGCAAAATGCGGAGATCGCGGTTTCAGGTTAGCATCCCGGCCCATGCGGCACGCCCTCCTTTTCTCCGTCTTCGTCATCGCCTCCTGCGGGCTGGCCTACGAACTGATCGCGGGCGCGCTGTCGTCCTACCTGCTCGGCGACTCGGTGACGCAGTTCTCGACGGTGATCGGCACCTACCTGTTCGCCATGGGTGTCGGCTCGTGGCTGTCGAAATACATTACCCGCGACCTGATCGGGCGCTTCATCCAGATCGAGCTGATGGTCGGCCTGCTCGGCGGCTTTTCGGCGATCGCTCTGTTTCTCGTGTTCACCTGGCTGGCGGCGCCATTCAAGCTGGTGCTCTACCTGCTGGTGTTCGGCGTCGGCGTGCTCGTCGGGCTGGAAATCCCGCTGGTCATGCGCATTCTCAAGCGCGAACTGGCGTTCAAGGATCTGGTTTCGCAGGTGCTGACCTTCGATTATCTTGGTGCGCTGGCGGTCTCCATCATGTTCCCGCTGATCCTCGCGCCGCATCTCGGCATGGTGCGCACCGGGCTGCTGTTCGGCGTGCTGAACGTGGCGGTGGCGCTGTGGGCGCTGCACCTGTTCCGCGAACAATTGCCGGCGCGGCGCGCACTGGCGGTGCAGAGCTGGACGGCGTTCGGCGTGCTGGTCGCCGGTTTCGCCGGCGCCGGGCAACTGACGACGCTGGCCGAGACGCACCTCTACGCCGACGAAATCGTCTACAGCGAAACGACGCCCTACCAGCGCCTCGTCGTCACCCGCTGGCGCGACGATCTGCGGCTCTTCCTCAATAACAACCTGCAGTTCTCGTCGCACGACGAATACCGCTACCACGAGGCGCTGGTGCACCCCGGGCTGGCCAGCCTGCCGGGAGCGAAGCGCGTGCTGGTGCTGGGCGGCGGCGACGGGCTGGCGGTGCGCGAAATCCTCAAGTACCCGCAGGTCGAGTCGGTGACGCTGGTCGATCTCGATCCGGCAATGACCGATCTGTTCGCGACGGCCCCGCCGCTGGTCGCGTTGAACGAGGGCGCCCTGAAATCCGAGCGGGTCAAGGTGGTCAATGCCGACGCCCTGCAATGGCTGGAGGAGAGCAAGGAATACTTCGACTTCATCGTCATCGACTTTCCCGACCCGGCCAATTTCGCCCTCGGCAAGCTCTACACCTCGGCCTTCTACCGCCTGCTGGAAAAACGCCTGTCGGCGCGCGGCCTGATCGCCATCCAGTCGACTTCGCCGCTCTATGCCCGGCAGTCGTTCTGGTGCGTGGTGGCAACGCTCGAAGATGTCGGCTTCAGGACCGCGCCCTACCACGCGCTGGTGCCGTCGTTCGGCGAATGGGGCTACATCATCGCCGGGCGCCAGGAATTCGTGCCGGCTGCGGTCGACCTCCCAAAAACCCGGTTTTTGACGGCGGAGACGCTGCCGCTGCTGTTCCATTTTCCGGCCGACATGGCGCGCGTGCCGGCCGAGGTCAATCGCCTGAACAACCAGGTGCTGGTCCGCTATTTCGAGCAGGAGTGGCGCAAGGTCATTCGCTAGCGGTTTTGGAGTAACCTGACGGTGGCATAGCCGATTTCCACCCTGCAATGCACATCGCCAACCTCTCCGTCGCGGATGCGCTGGCCAGCCTCCGGACATCCGAGCATGGCCTGACCCCGGCCGAGGCGGAACGGCGCCTGCGCGAATACGGTCCGAACCGCATCGAGGAGGTTCGGGGCGAGCCGGAATGGCGGCGTTTCCTGCACGAATTCACGCACTTCTTTGCGCTGATCCTGTGGGTCGCCGCGGCGCTTGCCTTCTTTGCCGAATCGCGCAGTCCGGGCGAGGGCATGTGGCAACTGGGCGTCGCCATCGTCGCCGTCATCCTGATCAACGGCTCGTTCTCCTTCTGGCAGGAGTACCGGGCCGAGCGGGCGATCGCCGCGCTGCGCAAGCTGCTGCCGCAAGTCGTCAAGGTGGTGCGCGACGGGCAGTTGCTGACATTGGCGGCCGAACTTCTGGTACCTGGCGACCTCGTCCTGCTCGCCGAGGGCGACAACGTGCCGGCCGATTGCCGCCTGATCGCCGGCGCCGAGGTCCGGGTGAACCTGTCGACCGTCACCGGCGAAGCGCTGCCTAAGGCGCGCAGCCCGGAACCCGTGGCGGCAACCGCCGCGCTCGACAGCAGGAACCTGCTGCTGGCCGGCACCTCGCTGGTTTCCGGCGAAGGGCGCGCCATCGTCTTCGCTACTGGGATGCGCACCGAATTCGGCAAGATCGCCCACCTGACGCAGACGGCGGAAAAGACGGTTTCCCACCTGCAGCAGGAAATCGCCCGCCTGTCGAAGCTGGTCGCCCTCTTCGCGACGGCGCTGGGGCTGATTTTCTTCGCCATCGGCACCGCGATCGGGTTGCCGTTCTGGGCCAACCTGATGTTCGCCATCGGCATCATCGTCGCCAACGTGCCGGAAGGGCTGTTACCGACGGTGACCCTGTCGCTGGCCATGGCCACCCAGCGCATGGCGCGGCGCCACGCGCTGGTGCGCCACCTGCCGGCAGTCGAGACGCTGGGGGCGACGACCGTCATCTGCAGCGACAAGACCGGCACCCTGACGCAGAACCGGATGAGCGTGCAGCAGGCCTTCTGCGGCGGCGCTACGTATGCCGGCGACCGGCTCGCGGGCATGCCCGGTGCCGGCCAGCTGCTGCGCAACGCCCGCCATTGCCACAATCTGAAGCGCGGCCTGCACGATGGGGGCGAGGTCTGGCTCGGCGACCCGATGGAGGTCGCGTTATGCGAATTCGCCCGCGTGGCCGGCGCCGACGCTCAGGCGACACAGGTCGGCGAACTGCCGTTCGACAGCGACCGGCGTCGCATGTCGGTGATCGTCGAGCAGGACGGCGAACGCTGGCTGTATTGCAAGGGGGCGCCGGAAGCCGTCCTTCAGTTGTGCGAGTCGGCGGATGCCGGGGGCGGCGTCGTGCCGCTTGACGAGCGGCAGCGGGCCGAAGTCGCTGCCGCGCAGGAGGCGATGGCCGACGGCGGGCTACGTGTGCTGGCCTTCGCCTGGCGCAGGCTGGCGCCCGGCGAGAGAGCGGTCGAGCAGCGACTGGTCCTGTCCGGCCTGATCGGCCTCCACGACCCGCCGCGCCCCGAGGTGCCCGAAGCCGTCGCGCGCTGCCGCTCGGCCGGCGTCAAGGTGATCATGGTGACCGGCGATCATCCGCACACGGCGCTCGCCATCGCGCGCGAGATCGGACTGGTGCGCGGCGCCGCGCCAGCCGTCGTGCTCGGCGAGGCCCTGCGCCGGATGACGCCAGCCCAGTTGCAGATCGTGCTCGACAGCCCGGAAATCCTGTTCGCCCGGGTCACGGCCGAGCAGAAGATGCTGGTGGTCAACGCGCTCAAAAACAAGGGCGAAATCGTCGCCGTCACCGGCGACGGGGTCAACGACGCGCCGGCCCTGAAATCCGCGCACATCGGCATCGCCATGGGCCTCGCCGGCACCGACGTCGCCAAGGCGGCAGCCGACATGATCCTGCTCGACGACAATTTCGCCAGCATCGTCAATGCGGTCGAGGAGGGGCGGGCGGTGTTCGAGAACATCCGCAAGTTCCTGACCTACATCCTGACCTCGAATGTTCCCGAACTGATTCCCTACCTGGCCTTCGTGCTGTTCCGGATTCCCTTGCCGCTGACCATCATCCAGATCCTTGCAGTCGACCTCGGCACCGACATGCTGCCGGCGCTGGCGCTCGGCGCCGAGCCGCCCGACCGGGGGCTGATGCGTCAGCCGCCGCGACCGCCGCACGAGCGCCTGCTGTCGTGGTCGCTGCTGGCCCGTGCCTATCTGTGGCTGGGGATGCTCGAAGCCGGCGTCGCGCTGGCCGCGTTCTTACTGGTCCTGCATCTGGCCGGCTGGCGCTACGGCGAGATGCTCGGCACTGCCGATCCGCTTTATTTGCAGGCGACGACCGCCTGCCTGGCGGCCATCGTCGTCTCGCAGATGGTTAACGTCTTTCTCTGCCGGCATCCGCGGGAATCGGCGCTGCGCTTTTCGCTGCGGAAAAACCCGCTGCTACTGCTCGGACTGGCGGCCGAACTCGGGTTGCTGCTATTGATCGTCTACACGCCGCCGGGCAACCGAATTTTTGCAACGCTGGCGTTCGACACCGGCATCTGGCTGGTCCTGGTTGTCCTCGCCCTAGCTTTCGGCATGCTGGAAGAGCTGCGCAAACATTTCGTCCGCCGGGGCTGGCGCAGCCCTTGAAAGTCACGTCAACGCGTGCGCCGGATGGTCGCAACGGACACCGCTGCAATCTGCAATCAACGAAATTGCACCCAGTCGACTTGAAATCCGCGCGTTGCGTCCTTATTATTTAGCACTCACCGGAGACGAGTGCTAACAAAAGCCCGCTCCGTTCCCGGGCACCTTCAGTGTGCCGGCCAATTTCATCTCTGAGAACTACAAGGAGCTATCTCTATGAATATCCGTCCTTTGCACGACCGTGTGATCGTCAAGCGCGTTGAAGCCGAACGTACCACCGCTTCCGGCATCGTCATTCCCGATTCCGCCGGCGAAAAGCCGGATCAGGGCGAAGTCCTGGCCGTCGGCCCGGGCAAGCGCGACGACAACGGCAAGCAGATCGCCCTCGACGTCAAGGTCGGCGATCGCGTCCTGTTCGGCAAGTATGCCGGCCAGGCCGTCAAGGTCGATGGTCAGGAAGTCCTGGTCATGCGTGAAGAAGACATCATGGGTGTCCTGCAGGCTTGATTGCTGCGGTCGACGTTCAAAACAGATCAAATTTCAGGAGCTATATAAATGGCAGCTAAAGAAGTCAAATTCGGCGATTCCGCCCGCGCCCGCATGGTCGAAGGCATCAACATCCTGGCCGACGCGGTCAAGGTCACCCTCGGCCCCAAGGGCCGCAATGTCGTGCTCGAGCGCTCGTTCGGCGGCCCGACCGTGACCAAGGATGGCGTTTCCGTCGCCAAGGAAATCGAACTGAAGGACAAGTTCGCCAACATGGGCGCCCAGATGGTCAAGGAAGTCGCGTCCAAGACCTCCGACATCGCCGGCGACGGCACCACCACCGCCACCGTGCTGGCTCAGTCCATCGTCCGCGAAGGCATGAAGTTCGTTGCCGCCGGCATGAACCCGATGGATCTGAAGCGCGGCATCGACAAGGCGGTTACCGCAACCATCGCCGAACTGCAGGCTTTCTCCAAGCCCTGTACGACGACCAAGGAAATCGCCCAGGTCGGTTCGATTTCCGCCAACTCCGATTCCGACATCGGCGAAATCATCGCCAATGCCATGGAAAAGGTCGGCAAGGAAGGCGTCATCACCGTTGAAGACGGCAAGTCCCTGGCCAACGAACTCGACGTCGTCGAAGGCATGCAGTTCGACCGCGGCTACCTGTCGCCCTACTTCATCAACAACGCCGACAAGCAGCAAGCCCTGCTCGAAAACCCGTTCGTCCTGCTCTTCGACAAGAAGATCTCGAACATCCGCGATCTGCTGCCGATCCTGGAACAAGTCGCCAAGGCCGGCCGTCCGCTGCTGATCATCGCTGAAGATGTCGATGGCGAAGCGCTGGCTACCCTCGTGGTGAACAACATCCGCGGCATCCTGAAGACCGTTGCCGTCAAGGCCCCGGGTTTTGGCGACCGTCGCAAGGCCATGCTGGAAGACATCGCCATCCTGACCGGCGGCACCGTCATTGCCGAGGAAACCGGCCTGACGCTGGAAAAGGCCGTCCTTAAGGATCTGGGCCAGGCCAAGCGCATCGAAGTCGCCAAGGAAAACACCACGATCATCGACGGCGCCGGCGAAGCTGCTGCCATCGAAGCCCGCGTTAAGCAGATCCGTATCCAGATCGAGGAAGCCACTTCCGATTACGACAAGGAAAAGCTGCAGGAACGTGTGGCCAAGCTGGCTGGCGGCGTTGCAGTCATCAAGGTTGGCGCTGCTACCGAAGTCGAAATGAAGGAAAAGAAGGCGCGTGTTGAAGACGCCCTGCACGCTACCCGCGCTGCCGTGGAAGAAGGCATCGTCGCCGGCGGCGGCGTCGCCTTGATCCGTGCCCGCGCTGCCATCGCCAAGCTCAAGGGCGATAACCACGACCAGGACGCCGGGATCAAGATCGTCCTGCGCGCCATGGAACAGCCGCTGCGCGAAATCGTTGCCAACGCCGGTGACGAACCCTCCGTCGTTGTCGACAAGGTTCAGCGTGGCAAGGGTAACTACGGTTACAACGCATCCACCGGCGAGTACGGCGACATGGTCGAAATGGGCGTGCTGGATCCGACCAAGGTCACCCGCACCGCGCTGCAGAACGCCGCTTCCGTGGCCGGCCTGATGCTGACCACCGAGTGCATGGTTGCCGAACTGGCTGAAGACAAGCCGGCCGGCGGCATGCCTGACATGAGCGGCATGGGCGGTATGGGTGGTATGGGCGGCATGGGGATGTAATTTCCCTCCCGGCCTCACCGCCCGATCAGAAGCCCCGCCGCGTGCGGGGCTTTTTTGTGACAGATCAAGGCAGGACTTACGACTTTCGTAACAGTCTGTAAGCTGCTTGTAAGACGTTCCACCTAAATTACGCTCCGCAGCAATGCCTCCATAAACACAAATCTGAGGAGCTAATCAATGTCATCGCATATCGATACCTATGCGCAAATCCGGAACAATCCAAAGTTCCAGGCGCTGGTAGCCAAGCGCAACTCGTACTCTTTCATCATGACTGCCCTCATGATGATTGTGTACTACGGCTACATCCTGCTGATCGCCTTCAACAAGGAATGGCTGGCGACCAAGCTGGCTCCGGGGATGGTCACCTCCATCGGTATTCCGATGGGCCTGGGCGTCATCATCTTCACCATCGTTCTCACCAATATTTACGTCCGCCGCGCCAACACCGAGTTCGATACCGAAGCCGCAGCAGTTCTCAAGGAGGCAGGCAAGTGAAAGTTAACTACAAGCACATCCTGGGCGGCCTGCTCGCCCTGCTGGCTGCCGGTGTGGCCCTCGCCGCCGGTGCCGATCTGGGCAACACCCAGAAGCAGGCGACCAACTGGACGGCCATCGCCATGTTCGGCATCTTTGTCGGTGGCACGCTCTACATCACCAAGTGGGCGGCCGGCAAGACCAAGTCGGCAGCAGACTTCTACACCGCCGGCGGTGGCATCACCGGCTTCCAGAACGGCCTGGCGATCGCCGGCGACTACATGTCCGCCGCGTCCTTCCTGGGTATTTCCGGTCTCGTGTTCGCCAACGGCTTCGACGGCCTGATCTTCTCGATCGGCTGGCTGGTCGGCTGGCCGGTCATCACCTTCCTGATGGCCGAGCGCCTGCGCAACCTGGGCAAGTTCACGTTCGCCGACGTCGCCGCCTACCGTTTCGCCCAGACCCCGGTTCGCTCCTTTGCCGCGACCGGCTCCCTGGTCGTCGTCGCCTTCTACATGATTGCGCAGATGGTCGGTGCCGGCCAGCTGATCAAGGTGCTGTTCGGTCTCGAATACACCTACGCTGTCGTGATGGTCGGCATCATCATGATGATGTACGTGCTGTTCGGCGGCATGACCGCCACCACCTGGGTGCAGATCATCAAGGCCGTCATGCTGCTCTCCGGCGCCACCTTCATGGCCCTGGCCGTGCTGTTCCAGTTCGGTTTCAATCCGGAAGCGCTGTTTGCCAAGGCGGTTGAAGTGCACACCAAGCACGACGCCATCATGTCGCCGGGTGCCCTGATCAAGGATCCGATCTCCGCGATCTCGGTCGGTATGGCGCTGATGTTCGGTACCGCCGGCCTGCCGCACATCCTGATGCGCTTCTTCACCGTGCCGTCCGCCAAGGAAGCCCGCAAGTCCGTCGGCTGGGCGACCACCTGGATCGGCTACTTCTACATCCTGACCTTCATCATCGGCTTCGGCGCCATCGTCAACCTGATCCAGAATCCGGCTGACTACTACGTTGGCGGCGAAATTGCCAAGGGTCTGAAGGGCGGCGGCAACATGGCTGCCGTGCATCTGGCCAAGGCTGTTGGCGGCGACCTGTTCCTCGGCTTCATCTCGGCCGTGGCCTTCGCAACCATCCTCGCCGTTGTGGCTGGTCTGACGCTGTCCGGCGCTTCCGCCGTGTCGCACGACCTTTACGCCACGGTGTTCAAGCACGGCCAGGCTTCTTCCGAAGACGAACTGCGCGTTTCCAAGATCACGACGATCTGCCTCGGCATCCTCGCGGTGGTCCTCGGCATCCTGTTCGAGAAGGAAAACGTTGCCTACATGGTCATGCTGGCTTTCGCCATCGCCTGTTCCGCCAACTTCCCGGTCCTCTTCATGTCCGTGTTGTGGAAGAACTGCACGACCAAGGGCGCGACCATCGGTGGTTTCGTCGGCCTGTTCGCCGCCGTGACCCTGACCGTGCTGTCCTCCAACGTGTGGGAAGCTGTGCTGGGCAACCCGAAGGGCTCCGCTCCCTTCCCGTACTCCTCGCCGGCGATCTTCTCGATGACCCTGGCCTTCTTCACGATCTGGCTCGTGTCCATCCTGGACAACTCCGAGCAGGCCAAGAAGGAGCGTGCCCTGTTCCCGGATCAGCTCATCCGTTCCGAAACCGGTCTGGGTGCCTCGTCCGCCAGCGCGCACTAAGCAGCAGGCTGTTTCAGCAAAAAGCCCGGGTTTCGACCCGGGCTTTTTTTCGTCCATTTTTTGCGGTTTTTGGTGGTCGACCGCAACCGGCCCACGGATTCCCGTGGGCGTGCTTGTGCACTGCGGAAAGCGCAGGGCAACGAATTTGATAAACTTGCGAAGCTTTTTGGGAAAAAAACGGTAGGGGGCGCCCAGTGCAGGATCGGGCCACCCCCTGAGTCGCGGCGTCAGCCACGAACTCCAAAGACCATAAAAGGAGAACAGCCCGCGCAGAATAATGCGCGAGGCTTACAAAATTCTTACGCCGGTATGGGTGTATAAGGTTACATGCGGATTTTAATTGCTGAAGACGACGCCATCATCGCCGATGGTCTTTCCCGCTCGCTTCGCCAGGGCGGCTATGCGGTCGATTGGGCGCCGAACGGCATCGATGCCGACGCCGCGCTGGTGACTGTCAGTTACGACCTCCTGATTCTCGACCTCGGCCTGCCCAAGCTGTCGGGGCTGGAAGTGCTCAAGCGCCTGCGGGCGCGCAACAGCCAGTTGCCGGTCCTGATCCTGACCGCACTCGACGGGACCGGGGATCGCGTCAAGGGGCTCGATCTGGGCGCCGACGATTACATGATCAAGCCGTTCGAGCTGGCCGAACTGGAGGCCCGGGTGCGCGCCCTGACGCGCCGCTCGGCGGGGACGACGCCGACCATCCAGTGCGGCACACTGACCTATGACCAGGTTGGACGGGTGGCGCAGATCCAGGGCCAGCCCCTCGACCTCTCGGCGCGCGAGATCGGCCTCCTGGAAGTTCTGCTGACCCGCATGGGGCGCCTGGTCAGCAAGGATCAACTGGTCGATCATCTGTGCGGTTGGGGCGAAGAGGTCAGTCACAACGCCATCGAAGTTTATGTACACCGCCTGCGCAAGAAGCTTGAAGTCGGCGGTGTCAAGATAGCCACCGTACGCGGGCTGGGTTATTGCCTTGAGCGCCCCCAGGCCGAATAATCCTTCGGGTTCCGAGAGCGAGCGCTCGCTTTTCGGCGAGATACTCGACTGGATGCTGGCCCCGTTGCTGTTCGTCTGGCCGCTGAGCATCGCGTTCACGCATTACTTCGCCAACAACGTCGCCAATTTCCCTTACGATCAGGCGCTGCGCGAGCACGTGACCGCAATTTCGCGTCAGGTGAAGCTGGTCAACGGCAAGCCAGTGCTCAGCCTGCCAGCCTCGGCACGGGCGCTCTTGCGCGCCGACGAAACCGACAATGTCTATTTTCACGTCGTCAGTCGCGATGGAAAATTGCTGGCTGGCGACCGCGAGCTGCCGACGCCAGATCTGGAAATCGACCCCGACGCGCTGTCGGGCGAGATCTACTTCCGCGACATCGAGCTGAAGGGGCAGGATGTCCGGGTTGCCTACTCCTACGTCGCCGACGGCCGGATGCCGCGCGACCGCTGGGTGCTGGTCGAGGTCGCCGAGACGATGGAGAAGCGCACGCAACTGGCCAACAAGATCGTTGCCAGCGTCATCCTGCCGCAGTTCATCATCATTCCGCTGGCCGTCATGCTCGTCTGGTTTGGCCTGTCGCGCGGCCTGCGTCCATTGACCCGTCTGCGCAAGACCATCGAAACCCGCGATCCGGCAGACCTTTCGCCCATTGCCACCCATCGCGTTCCGGAGGAACTGGAACCGCTGGTCGAGGCATTCAACGAAATGCTCGAACGCATGAAACGCAACGTCGAAGCGCAGCAGCGTTTCGTCGCCGATGCCGCGCACCAGATGCGGACGCCGCTGACCGGGCTCAAGACCCAGGCCCAGTTCGCGATTCGCGAAAATGACCCGGAAGCCCTGCGGCACGCGCTGCGCCAGATCGCCGTCGGCGTCGACCGCGCCGGGCGTCTGGTTAACCAGCTGCTGACGCTGGCGCGCGCCGAAGGGGGCGAGGCCGCTCAACAAAGCCACCAGCCGCTCGATCTGAGCGTGCTGATCCGCGAAGTCGTCGAGGACTGGGTCATGCTGGCGCTCGAAAAGCGGATCGATCTGGGTTTCGAGGCCGAGGGGGCAGCGATGGTCAGGGGCAATCCGTTCCTCCTCTGCGAACTGGCCAAGAACCTGATCGATAACGCGCTCCGTTACACCCCGGCCGGCGGCCATGTCACCTGCCGCGTGCTGAACACCGGGGTGGCGACCGTCTTCGAGGTCGAGGACAACGGCATCGGCATTACCGAAGCGCAGGCCGAGATGGTGTTCGAGCGCTTTTACCGGGTCGATGACGCGTCGACCGAGGGTAGCGGCCTCGGCCTCGCCATCGTTCAGGAAATCGCCGCACAGCACAATGCGACCGCCAGGCTGCGCCCGCACCCTGCCGGGCGCGGCGCCATTGCCCGCGTCGTATTCCGGACCTGGCGCCCGCCACCGCCACTACCGCCATTGCCGGACGATTTTTCGGAGCTCTATCGGCAGTCACCGCCAATCGGTACCTGAGCCCACGTTTTTGCAGTCACCGTATTGCAGCAGCCGGGACACCTCGCTATAATTCGCCCTCCCTTGGCCAATTAGCTCAGTTGGTAGAGCAGCGGATTGAAAATCCGCGTGTCCGTGGTTCGATTCCGCGATTGGCCACCAAGAATTTGTTTTAAGAAGTCCAAAGCAGTACAAAAAAAGGCCGGAAACCTTGATAAATACAGGGTTCTGGCCTTTTTCACGTCCACGCGAGTCCAATCTTGTCTATTGCAATCCGACGGTAAGTGACGGTAGATTTGACGGTAACTGATCGCTCTCTAGAAGGTGTTACCGTCAATGGCGCTTACTGACACTGCAATACGTACTGCCAAACCGGCTGAAAAAGCCACAAAAATGGCCGATTCGGGTGGGCTGTATTTGCTTCTGAGCCCGAATGGTTCGAAATGGTGGCGGCTTGATTATCGATTTTTGGGCAAGCGCAAGACACTTTCGATGGGTGTCTATCCATCTGTCGGACTAAAGGCGGCAAGGGATAAACGCGATGAGGCCAAAAGGCTGCTTGCTGATGGAATCGATCCGGGTGAGGAGCGAAAAATTCAAAAGGCAGCCCGACATGAGCGAGCCGAGAATAGCTTTGAAGTTGTCGCGCGAGAGTGGTTTGCAAAATTCTCGCCCAACTGGGCGCCTAGCCATGCGGACAAGATTATTCGCAGGCTAGAGCGAGATGTATTCCCTTGGATCGGCGGAAATCCGATTGCAGAAATCAAGGCGTCTGATTTATTGCGGGCGATCAAAAAGATTGAAAGTCGTGGCGTCTTGGAAACGGCACATCGCGCTCTACAGAACTGTAGTCAGGTGTTCCGATATGCTGTCGCACACGGATTGTGTGACAGAGACCCATCTGGAGACCTGAGGGGAGCGCTGCCTCCAGTGAAGGGTAGGCACTTTGCCGCAATTATTGATCCGCCAGGCGTCGCCAAGCTGCTTCGGGCATTTGATAATTTTAAGGGTAGTTACATCGTCCTCGGTGCTCTGCGCCTTTCCCCATTGTTTTTTGTGCGTCCTGGTGAGCTTCGTAAAGCTGAGTGGGGTCAAATTGATCTGGATGCGGGTGAGTGGACTTACACAGCAACAAAAACCGATACGGCGCATCTGGTGCCGCTTGCGACCCAGGCGATCACTATTCTGAGGGAGTTGCATGAGTTGACCGGGCATGGGCGATATGTGTTTGCAGGAAGAAATCCGCAAAAGCCAATGTCGGAAAACACCGTTAACGCGGCTTTGCGCCGTCTGGGATATGACACACAGAAAGATATGACTGGTCATGGATTCCGGGCAATGGCACGGACCATCCTGCATGAAGAGCTGCATTTTGATCCTGTTGTTATCGAGCATCAGCTAGCACATTCTGTTCCAGATGCCTTGGGTACTGCCTACAACCGTACCAAGTTCTTGAAGGAACGGAAGGTAATGATGCAGGTATGGGCGGATTATCTGGATAAGCTAAAGTCTGGTGCGGAGGTCGTGCCAATCAACAAGGTTGCGTGACAAATTGTAGTAGTGCGCGATTTCTACACATAAACACAATATTCCGCATGCGCTGAGCTGAGCGTGTCAGGAATTTTGTGTTTCCCGAATGTCTGGTATCCAGTGGCGGCCGACTTATTCGTTGCCTCACTTGAGTTGCGGCAATGGTCGAGGACTTGCTTTTGACCAGTCGTCACGAATGGCTCATGTGTAGAAATCGGGACTTGATCTGACAGCGATTGTCAGTTTGAAGCTCTAAGTTCAGCAGCTACAAGCGTGCGCAGTTCACGCCAGATATGACCGCAACAGACTGATAAGAGACGTTCAGTTTCCACGAGTCACCGCCAGGACCCGACCCTTTGCGGACATAGGCCAGTTGGGAAAGCGGTCTTCAGGAACGTTCAGCTTGAGGGGACCGCCGAGAAGCACAGCTTCTCGGCGGTCCCCTCGAAGCGATGGTTAGACCCCGGAGCCCTATAGGAGAATGCCTTCATTTGCTGTCCTCAGCCTTCGTTGGCGCAACAGCTTCGCCGACAAAGTGCGGGGCCTTCCCGTCTGGATACTCTGCACGTGCCCAAAGGCCCGTTCGCTGAATGTACGAAAGAACATCTTCGCGAGAGGCGTCCCCGCGAATAAATCTGTTTCTAAGGTCAACAAATGCCGCGTCATGGAGGACGGGCCAACCCATACTTGCAACCTGCGCGGAGAGCGCTTGGACAATTTCTGTAAGGGACGCAAAGGCCGCCTTTCGAACCTCCGGCGCCGAGCAGGCGAGTGGCCAACCAACGTGACACAGTTCGCTACAGTCATGCCAGTAGCTCGATAGTTTTCCTATTTGTGGAGTGAGGAACGAGCCGTCAATCCTTAGCGCCCCAAGGACGATGCGCATGAATTCGAAATGCCCGTCTATCTCCCTTTGGTGCCCAGCAAGTTCGTATATCCGCTTCTCGATGCGCTTAAAAGAACCGATGTCGTTCAGGTCATCCGCTTCGGGCTTGCGATTCAGCAAGGACGTCCAGTAGTGAACGGCCAAACGCTCTATTCCAAGCCGAAGCTCAAACGCCGCATATGAAAGAGCCGCCGTTTCTTCTCCGTCCGCGCTCGCGGCGAGCCAAGCGTTTCCCTGCGTGATGTGATGGGAAAGGTCGTTTTGGTGTCGGAGGGAAATCTCAGCCACATTCCTGGTCATCGGGGTCTAACAGTTATTCACGAGCAGAAACGTCCGGGTTATTGCTAATAATACGGACACGATTGAATCGCCTCTAAGTTTTTGAATGACATAGAGATTATCCCATGCGGGTCTCCTTATCAATCTCCAATCATACGGACAGAGCCGATGTCCGCTATGGAGCCGATTCTTGATGGGCCGCTCTTGGCCGACTGCCGAAGTAGGCTTTCCCGCCATCAATGTCCGCAAGCGCTGCATTGCTGCCGGTGAACTGGCTAACTTAATACAGCAAATGCGCCAAGGATCGAGGCTTGATCTGATCGGACACCATTTGTCAGGTCAAGTCTGGTTTTTTGCAGCTCATTCATCTACCAGTTGAATCCGCAAAGTGGAACCGGCCATTCCCCTCCGGCTAGGTCTCTGGCAGCTTTGGCTGACTTTATGATTGTTGTCAATGGCATGGGGCCATTGTTCGACCGAAGCGGACTATGGGTACGTGATGTACCCCTTGTGTAAACGACTCGGGCAATATATCCGTGA
>JAGOAU010000023.1 GCA_017983755.1 Azonexus sp.
AGACCTCCGGCCCGGTGCTCGAACGCGCCGGCGACCTCGCTGCCATCCTGACCAATCTCGAACCGCACGACGTGCTGTTCATCGATGAAATCCACCGCCTGAGTCCGGTGGTCGAGGAAATCCTCTACCCGGCGCTGGAAGACTTCCAGATCGACATCATGATCGGCGAAGGCCCGGCGGCGCGCTCGGTGAAACTGGATCTGCCGCCGTTCACGCTGGTCGGCGCCACCACCCGCGCCGGCATGCTGACCAACCCGCTGCGCGACCGCTTCGGCATCGTCGCCCGCCTCGAGTTCTACAATGCGCAGGAACTGCAGAGCATCGTCAGCCGGTCGGCGACTCTGCTCAACGCGCCTATCGACCCCGACGGCGCCCTCGAAATCGCCCGCCGCGCGCGCGGCACGCCGCGCATCGCCAACCGCCTGCTGCGCCGCGTCCGCGACTACGCCGAGGTCCGGGCCGACGGCCAGATCACCCGTGGCGTCGCCGACGCCGCGCTGCACATGCTCGACGTCGACCCGGCCGGGCTCGACATCATGGACCGCAAGCTGCTGTCGGCGGTGATCGACAAGTTCGGCGGCGGCCCGGTCGGCGTCGACAACCTCGCCGCGGCCATCGGCGAGGCGCGAGACACCATCGAGGACGTCCTCGAACCTTACCTGATCCAGCAAGGCTACCTGCAACGCACCCTGCGCGGCCGCATCGCGACGCCCGCGATCTACCGCCACCTGGGGCTGGCCGAGCCGAACGGCGCGCTGGTTCGCGACCTGCTTTCCGAAGAATAGCCCGGCATCGCGACCGATTTCCGGTAACGGAAAAGTACCGGAATCGGCATGGAAACAAACCGTTACAAATGATTCCTGCCAAGTCAGGTAAAATTGCCCGATGAAACACGAGCAGAAGCCCAACGCCTTCGCTATCCCCGTCCGCGTCTATTACGAGGACACCGATGCCGGCGGGGTCGTCTATTACGCCAATTACCTGAAGTTCTTCGAACGCTGCCGTACCGAATGGATGCGCCAGGTCGGGCATGACCAGTCGCAGCTGGCCGCCGATGCCGGCATTGCCTTCGTCGCGCGCAAGGCGAGCTGCGAATACCTGAAGCCGGCCCGCCTCGACGACCAGCTCACGGTCGGCCTCGAAGTCGAAAAACTGACCCGCGTGCGCGTCGTCTTTCGCCAGCACGTGCGCCGCGGTGACCAGGAACTGGTCACCGGCACCGTCGAAATCGCCTGCGTCGACGCCGCGAAGATGACGCCGGCGCCGATTCCCGAATTCCTGCACCGCAAACTGGAAGCCCTTAAATGAACGTCACCCAGGATCTTTCCATCCTCCACCTGATCCTCAACGCCAGCGCGGTCGTGCAGGCCGTCATGGCCCTGCTGGCCGGCGTTTCCTTCATGTCCTGGTACTACATCTTCATGAAGTGGTACACAGTGAAGCAGGCACGCAGCAAGACCGAGACCTTCGAACGCGATTTCTGGTCGGGCGGCGACCTCAACAATCTCTACAACAGTGCGGTCAACGACCGCCACCATGCCGGATCCATGGAACGCATCTTCGAGGCCGGCTTCCGCGAGTTCGCCAAGCTCAAGGGCCAGAAGAACCTCGACCCCAAGGACGTCATCGACGGTTCGCGCCGCGCCATGCGCGCCACCTACCAGCGCGAAATGGACGCGCTCGAAGCACACCTCGCCTTCCTCGCCTCGGTCGGTTCCGTGTCGCCCTACATAGGCCTGTTCGGCACCGTCTGGGGCATCATGCACGCCTTCCGCGCCCTGGCCAACGTCGGCCAGGCGACGCTCGCCTCGGTCGCCCCGGGCATCGCCGAAGCGCTGGTCGCCACCGCCATCGGCCTCTTCGCGGCGATCCCGGCGGTCCTCGCCTACAACCGCTTCTCGCACGACATCGACCGCCTCGCCACACGCTACGAGTCGTTCATGGAAGAGTTCTCCAACATCCTGCAACGGCAGATGAGGTAAGACGATGCGCCAGCGCCGTCTCAAGAACGAGATCAACGTCGTTCCCTACATCGATGTCATGCTGGTGCTGCTCGTCATCTTCATGGTGGCGGCGCCGATGATGACCACATCGAGCATCGACGTGCCGACGGTTGGCAAGGCAAACGTCGCCCCGCCCGCGCCGCTCGAGGTATCGATCAAGGCCGACCAGAGCCTGACGCTGACCGACCGCGCCGGAAACGGCAAGGAAACCCGGGTCGACCGCAGCGAACTGAAAGCGCGCATCCTGGCTGCCCAGCAGAAGAACCCGGAACAGCCGGTGCTGATCGCCGGCGACCGCAACGTGAAGTACGAAGCCGTGCTGTCGGTGATGGACGATCTGCAGCGCGCCCAGGTCAAGAAGGTCGGCCTCCTGGTGCAAACCACCGGCAAATGATTCTCGAACGACCCGAAGAACCCGGCAAGAAGTACGCGCTGACGTTCACCATCCTGGTGCACGTCGGCCTGCTCGCCTTCCTGTTCTTCGGCGTGCAATGGAAGCGCAGCCAGCCCGACGTGGTCGAGGTCGAACTGTGGGCCAGTCGGCCGACACCGGCCGTGCAGGCGGCTCCGCCGCCGCCCCCGCCGCCCGAACCCGAGGTCAGGCCGGAGCCCAAACCTGAACCGAAGCCGGTGCCAAAGGTCGAACCCCGCCCCGAGCCACCGCCGCCCGTGAAGCCGGACATCGCGATCAAGGAAGAAAAGAAGCCCAAGCCGGAGCCGAAGAAGCCCGAACCGAAGCCGGAACCCAAACCCGAGCCCAAGAAGCCGGAACCGAAAAAGCCGGAGCCGGAGAAGAAGCCCGAACCCAAGCCGGAAGCGAAGCCACAACCGCAGCTGCCGGACTTCAGCAAGGAACTGGCCAAGGAAACGGCACAGCTCAAATCGCGCCCCAACGCCAGCGCCCAGCAAATGGCCAAGGCCGCCGGAGCGGAGTCGGAACAGCGTGCGGCAGCCGGCAAGAAGGGACTGCAGGACTACGCCGCCAAGATCCGCGGCAAGGTGCGCGGCAACATCGTCCTTCCGCCCAACATCCAGGGCAACCCGGAAGCAATTTTCGATGTAAACCAACTGCCTGGTGGCGAGATACTTGAGGTCAGGCTCAGGAAATCGAGCGGCAACGCTAGCCTCGATGCCGCCATCGAGCGTGCCATCAGGAAATCCTCGCCGTTGCCACCACCGGACGATCCCGCCCTGTTCCGGCGCGACCTGGAAATCAAATACAAGCCATTTGAAGAGTAGAATCGCGCGAATCCATGAAAAAATCGACTCCCGTGCCCAAGATTTTCCACAAAATCCTCTTCGTTCTGTCGCTTTTGGCCGCCACGGTGGCCCAGGCACAGCTTTCCATCGAGATTACCGGCGCCGGCGCCAACCGGATTCCGGTCGCCATCGCCAATTTTGCCGGCGATACCGCTGCCACCCAGGTCGTCACCGCGACGGTGCGCGCTGATCTCGAACGCAGCGGCCTGTTCAAGCTGATCGACCCGGCCGGTGCCACGCTCGACGAGAATGCCCAAGTCAATTTCGCCGACTGGAAGGGCCGCGGCGCTGACGCGCTGGCCGCCGGCAGCGTGACGCGCGCGCCGGACGGCCGCATGCAGGCGCGCTTCCGCCTCTACGACACGCAGAAGCAGGTGGCGCTGGGCGGCGCGGTCTACGTCACCGGCAACGACCAGCTGCGCGCCGCCGGCCACCGCATCGCCGATTACATCTACGAGAAGCTGACCGGCGAGAAGGGCGTCTTCTCGACGCGTATCGCCTACGTCGTCAAGTCGGGCGGCCAGTTCCGCCTGCAGATCGCCGACGCCGACGGGCAGGGCGCCGTCACCGCGCTGAGTTCGACCGAGCCGATCATTTCGCCGGTCTGGTCGCCGGATGGCAGCAGGCTGGCCTACGTCTCGTTCGAGAAGAAGAAGCCGGTCATCTACGTCCATGCGCTGGCCAGCGGTCAGCGTCAGGTGGTGGCCAACTTCAAGGGTTCCAACTCGGCGCCGGCCTGGTCGCCGGATGGCCGCAAGCTGGCCATCGTCCTCTCCAAGGACGGCAATTCGCAGATCTATTCGGTCAATGCCGACGGCACCGGCGTCCAGCGCCTGACCAATTCGGCCGGCATTGACACCGAGCCGCGCTACTCGCCCGACGGCGGCAGCATCTATTTCACCTCCGACCGCGGCGGCAGCCCGCAGATCTACCGGATGGGCGCCAACGGCAGCGATGCCCAGCGCGTCACCTTCGAGGGCAGCTACAACGTCTCGCCGCGGCCGTCGCCGGACGGCAAGAGTCTGGCCTTCATCAGCCGCCGCGATGGCCGCTTCCAGCTTGCCGTGATGGATCTCGCCAGCAAGCAGGTGCAGATCCTGACCGATTCCCACAAGGACGAATCCCCGAGTTTCGCCCCCAACAGCCGCATGATCCTGATCGCCACTGAAACCGGCGGCCGCGGCGTCCTCTCGGCTGTTTCCAGCGATGGCAGGATCAAGCAACGCCTCTCGATTGCCGCCGGCGACGTCCGCGAGCCGGCCTGGGGCCCTTTCATTCAATAATCTTCAACGGAGAACACCATGAAAAAACTTCTTGTCCCCGCACTACTTGCCGCCCTTATCGTCGGTTGCAGCTCGACCCCGGTCGATGAAACCTCCGGCGCGCCGGTCGAATCGCGCAGCGGTTCCGGCGTCACGTCGGTCACCGCCGGCGGCCTCGATTCCCGCGGCCTGCCACGCGAACTGACCGATCCGAAGAGCCAGCTGTCGCAGCGCAGCATCTACTTCGACCTCGACAAGTACGACGTCAAGGCCGAATACCAGGATCTGGTCGCCGCTCACGCCAAGTATCTGGTCGCCAACCGTGGCTTCAAGGTCCTGATCCAGGGCAACACCGACGAGCGCGGCAGCCGCGAATACAACCTGTCGCTCGGCCAGAAGCGCTCCGACGCCGTCAAGCGTTCGCTAGTGATGCTCGGCGCCAAGGAAGACCAGGTCGAATCGGTCAGCCTCGGCGAGGAAAAGCCGAAGAACCCCGGCCACGACGAATCCGCCTGGGCAGAGAACCGCCGCGCCGACATCCTCTACCGCGCACCCGACGGCCGCGGCGAGTTCTGAGCATGCGTGCCCTGCGCATCGCCCTCCTGATCTCCGCCTTCGGCGCCGCCTCGGCACAGGCGGGGATGTTCGACGACGAAGAGGCGCGCCGCCAGATCAAGGATCTATCGATCAAGAACGAGGCGCGTTTCGACCAGCAGGGCAAGACCCAGCTCGATCTGGCCAACCAGTTGTCCCGCCAGTCGGAAGAAATCGCCCGTCTGCGCGGCCAGGTCGAAACGCTGACCTACGAGCTGGAAACTGCCAAGAAGCGGCAGCAGGATTTCTATCTGGACCTCGACACCCGTCTGCGCAAGCTGGAACCGCAAGGCGGTAGCAGTGCTGCTGCGGTCGACCCCGCCAGCGGGGCAAATTCCGGTGGGGGCGGAGGCGGTGACCCGGCCAAGGAAAGCCGCGACTACGAAGCCGCGCTGAACAACTTCAAGGCCGCCAAGTACAAGGAAGCCTCCTGGGGCTTTTCGGCCTTCGTCCAGAAGTACCCGGACAGCTCGCTGGCGCCCAACGCCCAGTTCTGGCTCGGCAACGCCTTCATCGCCCAGCGCAATTGCGCCAAGGCGATTGAGGCGCACAGCGTGGTCACCACCAAGTACGCCGACAGCGCCAAGGCGCCCGATTCCTGGCTGGCAATGGCCACCTGCCAGCAGGAAATGGGCAACGCGGCAGCCGCCAAGCGCTCGCTGGAAACGCTCGTGGCCAAGTATCCAAACGCCCCGGCTGCCGATACCGCCCGCGACCGCCTGAAGAAGAAGTAGTTGGCGCTGCGTCTCACCGAAATCTTCTTCTCGCTGCAGGGAGAAGCCTCGCGCGCGGGCCTGCCGACGGTTTTCGTCCGCCTGACCGGGTGCCCGCTGCGCTGCGTCTGGTGCGACACGACCTACAGCTTCACCGGCGGCGAACCGGCGACGGTCGCCTCGGTGCTGGCCGAAGTGGCGCAATACCCGGTGCGCCAGGTCTGCGTCACCGGCGGCGAGCCGCTGGCGCAGAAGGAGTGTCTGCCGCTGCTGAGCGCCCTGTGCGACGCCGGCTATGACGTGTCGCTGGAAACCTCGGGGGCGCTCGACATCGCCGCGGTCGACCCGCGCGTGGCGCGGATCATGGACCTCAAGGCACCCGATTCCGGCGAAAGCGACAAAAATCGCTGGGAAAACCTGGCTTTTCTCACTCCGCGCGACGAGATCAAGATCGTCGTCGCTTCGCGCGCCGACTACGAGTGGGCACGCGAAGCAATCCGGACGCACAAGCTGGACGCCATTTGCCCGGTCCTGCTGTCGCCGGCCGCCGGCCTGGTCGATGCGACGGCGCTGGCCGACTGGATTCTCGCCGACGGCCTCGACGTGCGTTTCCAGATGCAACTGCACAAGCTGCTGTGGGGCAACGCCAAGGGGAAGTAGGGCCGGGGCAACGCTGTAAATTTCATCGCAGGAACAAGCAGATACCGGCGCAATCCAAAGGGGAATTCGGGTATATTCGCGCCCCATGATGAAGCCTGCAGTCGTTCTCCTTTCCGGCGGACTCGATTCCGCCACCTGCCTCGCGATTGCCCGCAGCCAGGGCTTTGCCTGCTATTGCCTGTCCTTCGACTACGGCCAGCGGCACAGCGCCGAATTGCAGGCCGCCGCCCGCATCGCGCAGGCGCTGGGCGCCGTCGAGCAGCGCACGCTCAACCTCGGGCTGGCCCAGTTCGGCGGCTCGGCACTGACCGACACCTCGATCGCCGTGCCCGTCGATGGCGTGCAGCCGGGCATTCCCGTCACCTACGTGCCGGCGCGCAACACCATCATGCTGTCGCTGGCGCTGGCCTGGGCCGAGGTCCTGGGCAGCCGCGACATCTTCGTCGGCGTCAACGCGGTCGACTATTCGGGCTACCCCGATTGCCGGCCGGAATACATCGCCGCCTTCGAGAAGATGGCCAATCTCGCGACCCAGGCGGGCGTCGAGGGGGCGCAACTGTCCATCCACGCGCCGCTGATCGACCTTTCCAAGGCCGACATCATCCGCACCGGCAGCGCGCTCGGTGTCGATTACGGCCTCACCGTATCCTGCTACCAGGCCGACGCCGAGGGCCGTGCCTGCGGTGCCTGCGATTCCTGCCGCCTGCGCGCCGACGGCTTCGCCGCCGCCGGTGTCACCGATCCCACCCCTTACCGCACCTGACCATGGAAGCCGCCACCTCGCCCAACACCATTCTCTGGCTGGCCTTCGCCGTCGCCTTCATCTTCGGCGCCATCGGCCAGAAGACCCATTTCTGCACCATGGGTGCGGTGTCCGACATCGTCAACATGGGCGACTGGAGCCGCATGCGCATGTGGCTGCTGGCGATCGGCGTCGCCATCCTCGGTTCGGCTGCGCTGCACGCGGCCGGGCTGATCGACCTCGGCAAGTCGATCTATCGCACGCCGACCTTCACCTGGCTCTCCTACATCGTCGGCGGGGTCTGTTTCGGCATCGGCATGGTGCTCGCCTCCGGCTGCGGCTCGAAGACGCTGATCCGCATCGGCAGCGGCAACCTCAAGTCGGTGGTCGTCTTTGTCGTGCTCGGCCTGGTCGCCTACATGACCATGCGCGGCGTGTTCGGCGTCTTCCGCGTCAATGTCCTGGAAAAGGCGGCGCTCACCTTCCCGGGTGGGCAGGACGTGCCGGCGCTGCTGACGGCAGCCGGCGTCGATGCGAAGCTCGCCTTCTGGGGCGCGGTTTTGGCTATCGGCGGCGGGTTGACCGCATTCTGCCTGCTCAAGCGCGAATTCTGGACTGTCGACAACCTGCTCGGCGGCCTCGGCACCGGCCTGGCCGTCATCGCCGCCTGGTATGTCAGCGGCCACCTCGGTTACCTGGCCGAACACCCGGAAACGCTGGAAGAAGCCTTCATCGCCACCAACAGCGGGCGCATGGAGTCGCTGACCTTCGTCGCACCGCAGGCGTACGCGCTGGAACTGCTGATGCTGTGGTCCGACACCAGCCGCAGGATGACTTTCGCCATCGCCACCGTCCTCGGCGTCATCGCCGGTTCGGGCGCCTGGGCGCTGGCGACCCGCAGTTTCCGCTGGGAAGGCTTCGCCAGCGTCGAGGACACCGCCAGCCACCTGCTCGGCGCGGCGCTGATGGGCTTCGGCGGCGTCGTCGCCATGGGCTGCACGGTGGGGCAGGGGATCACCGGCTTCTCGACGCTGGCGCTCGGCTCCATCGTCACCTTTTTCGCCATCGTCGCCGGCGCGGCGGCGACCTTAAAATTTCAGTACTGGCATGTAATGCGCGAGGCATAATAGCCGGCGGCAGCCGGGTCGGCTGTCGCACCCGACTATCGCCATGCTCGCCCACTTCCTGCACAAGATCCGCTTTGCCGCCTTCCTCGCCTGCCTGCCGCTGTTCCTGGCCGCTGCCGATGGCCGCGCCGCTCCCCCCGGCCTCGCCATCGCGCTCAATTCCGCCGATGGCACGATCAGCCTGATCGATACCGAAACCTACAAGGTGGTCGGCAAGGCCGTCGCCTGCAAGGAGCCGCACCACCTGATGCCTTCGCCCGACGACAAGTCGGTGATCGTCGCCTGTTCGGCCTCCAATCAGCTGGTCTTCTTCGACCCGCTGACCGGCAAGGAGCAGAAACGCATCCGCAATATCTCCGACCCCTACCAGATCGGCTTTTCGCCGGACGGCAAATGGTTCGTCAGCAACTCGCTGCGCCTTGACCGCGTCGATCTCTACGACGCCGCCGACTTCAGGCTCAAGGCCCGCCTGCACGCGCCGCGCACACCCTCGCACATGGCTTTCGATGCCGGCAACGAGTATGTCTTCATCACCCTGCAGGATTCCAACGAGGTGATGGCGATCAATCTGAAGACGCAGAAGAAGGAATGGGTGTTGCCGGTCGGTCCGACGCCGGCCGGCATCGTCATGTCGGCCGACAATCGCTACCTGCTGGTCGCCATCATGGGCGAGGGCTACGTCGAAGTGATCGACTGGAAGGCGCCGAGGACGCTTAGGAAGGTGCCGACCGATACTGCTGCCCACAACCTGCATCCGCGTGGTGACGGGCGCCACTATTTCGTATCCAACCGCTCGGTGGGCGGCGGCAGTATTTCGCTGCTCGATACGCAGACCATGACCGTGGTCGAGAAATACGATGTTCCGGGCGGCCCCGACGACATGGAGGTGCGCGCCGACGGCAAGGAGTTGTGGGCCACCGCCCGCTTCGGCCGCCGCGTCCAGGTGGTCGACCTGACGACCAAGACGCTGAAAACCTCGATCCCGGTCGGCAGTTCGCCGCACGGGGTCTTTTTCCTGAATCACGCACCGCGCAAATGACACCCGGCCGATTCGCTCGCTCCCTGGGCGTAGCCGGCATTGTCGCCGCGACCACCGGCCTGGCGCAGGCGGCATGCTCGGGCACCCTCTACCTGAGCTTCGATAACGGCAACATGCGCCATGCCGAACTGATCGCCGAGACCCTGGCGAAACATCAGGCCAAGGCGACCTTCTTCGTTGCCAACGAGAAGACCCTGCGCGGCGACCACGCGCTGGACGACAGCTGGGCACCCTACTGGCAGGCGCGGGTAGCCGAAGGACATGCCTTCGGCAGCCATACCTGGCGGCACGGCAGTTTTCGGGGAGACAACGGCAAGCTGACCCGGTACCGCCTGATGAACGGCAGGACCGAGAACCTGAACGCCGATGCCATCTGCGAAGAAATCCGCCAGCCCGATGCCCGCTTCAAGGAACTCACCGGGCGCGCCCTCGACCCGCTGTGGCGTGCCCCCGGCGGGCGCACCACGCCATTGACGCTGAAGGCCGCGCAAGTCTGCGGCTATCGCCATGTCGGCTGGGCAACCGCCGGCTTCCTGGGTGACGAACTGCCCTCCGAGAGTTACCCGAACCGGTTGCTGGTAGACCGAGCGGTTAACAATCTCAAGGACGGGGACATCATCATGGCGCATCTCGGCATCTGGTCGCGCCAGGAGCCGTTCGCGCCGGCGCTCGACGAACTGCTCGGCCGCCTGCAGGCAAAGGGCTTCTGTTTCGCGACGCTGGCCCCGGAGCCGCGAAGGTGAGCATGCTCCAGCAATTTCTCGACGCCTTCGTTCTTGTCCAGGGCTGGCTGCTCGACCATGTCGTCCAGCCGCCCTTGCTGGCGCTGGGCCTCGGCAGCTACCTGGAGGTCGCCTTCGACGGCGTCGAATTTTTCCTCTACGGCGTCCTGCAACTGAGCATCGCCTACCTCCTGCTGCGCCCGCTCGAACATTTCCGTCCGATCGAGTGCTGGCCGGACCGCAAGGCGGTACGTGTCGACGTGCTGTACACCTTTCTCGACCGCCTCGGCATCGTTCCGCTCGCCGTCTTCGCGCTTCTCAGCCCGGTCTTCATGGGCCTGGAAGGCTGGCTGCGCTTCCACGACATCATCCCGCCGCAACTCGAGGATGCCTTTCCCTCTCTGGAAAGCTATCCGCTGTTCAGCTTCTTCGTCTACCTGGTCATTCTCGATTTCGCCGAATACTGGCGCCATCGCCTGACGCATACCTTGCGCTGGTGGTGGGCGCTGCACGTGATCCACCATAGCCAGCGCCAGATGTCCCTATGGACCGACAGCCGCAACCACCTGCTCGACGACCTGATCGGCGGCGCCTGGTTCGCCCTGATCGCGCTCTGTATCGGCGTGCCGCCCGGGCATTTCGTTGGACTCATGGTGGCGGTGCGCATCGTCGAGAATCTCTCCCACGTCAACGCGCGGCTGAGCTTCGGCTGGCTTGGCGAGCGCCTGCTGGTCAGCCCGCGCTACCACCGCTGGCACCATGCCGTCGCCTTGCCCGAAGGCAGGCAGTTCAGCTATGGCTGCAATTTCGCCATCCTCTTCCCGATCTGGGACCGTCTGTTCGGCACCCAGTATCTGGGCGAGGCATTGCCGCCGACGGGCGTCGAGTCCCCCATCCTCGCCGCGCCGGCACATGCCGATCATTTCTGGGCGCAGCAGAAGGACGGCCTGCTCGGCCTGTTCCGGGCGCTGAAGGCTTCGCTCGGCCTGGCGAAGCGCTAGTTTCCCTCGCCTTCCTTCAGCTTCTCGATGACCAGCGGAAAAGCGCCGGAGCCAATCAGGGCGACGGCGGAGACGATGAAGGCAAGGCCGGCCATCGGGTCGTCGAGGACCGGGTGCAGCAGGGCGCCGAAGCCGGCCACGCTGAGCAGGCCGGGAATGGCGCACAGCACCCCGAGCGCGGTGAGGACGACGAAAGAGAGCGGGTAACGGCGCATGGGACGGGTTTAAGCCATTTCAAAGCCGCCGGCTCTGGTCGCCGCTGGCAAAACCGCGCAACGGGCGGTCGATGCCGCGGCCGATGGCGATGACCTTGAACAACTCGCCCATCTCGTGCGGCATCAGCAGCTTGTTGATGGCGCCGGCGGCACGGATGTAGTCCGGGGTGCCGGGCGATTCGATCGCCAGCAGGTCGAGGATGCCGCAGTTGAGCAGAAACTGGCCCTGGCTGGCGTAGCCGAGCAGGTCCAACCCGGCCGCGTCGGCGGCGGCGATTATTGCCGTGAAATCGACGTGGACCGTGACATCCTGCAAGCCGGGCAGGAAGAACGGATCGGGATGCGCATGGTGGCGGTAGTGGCACATCAGGGTGCCACGCCCGCGCTGCTGGTGGTAGAACTCGCGGCGCGGAAAGCCGTAGTCGATCAGGAGCAGCGCGCCGCGCTGCAGGCGGCGCCCCCATTCGCCGGTCCAGGCGCGTGCCGCCAGGCTGATCTCGCTTTCGTAGCCAGGCGGCAGGCGGCATTGCCGCCCGATTTCCTCGGCCGCAGCCAGCAGGGCACCGCTCGCCGGCCGCTCGTTCCACGTGAAACCGCCTTGCCGGTCAAGTTCGACGCCGCGCTCGAAGATGCCTTCTTCCCGCCAGGCAACAACGTGGGCCGGCATGGCGTCGAGCAGTTCGTTGGCAACGACGACGCCGGAAAAATTCGCTGGCAGGCGATCCAGCCAGCGCACCCGTGACAACAGGTGCGGCGCCGCGGCGGCGAGCGTCGCCTGTTGTCGCTCGCGCAAGTCGGCCGAGAGATCGAGGATGTCGTAGCGTTCCGGCAGTGCGTCAAGCCGTTCGAGTTCGCACAGCAGGTCTGCCGCCAGGCGACCGGAGCCAGCGCCCACTTCCAGCATATGCTGCGCCGAGGCGGCCATCACGTCCGCACACTGGCGAGCCAGCGCGCGGCCGAAATAGGCGGTCATCTCCGGCGCGGTGACGAAATCGCCGGCGGCCCCGAATTTTCTCGCCCCCGCCGAGTAATAGCCTAGCCCCGGCTGATAGAGGAGCATTTCCATGAAGCGGGCAAAAGAAGTCCAGCCGCCACAGGCATCGATATCGCGAGCGATCGCGGCCGCCAGCGTCCGGCTGTGGGCAGATGCTTCGGTGGAAGGGACGGGGAGGCTCATGAAGTTTCCGGAAAGGGGCCGATTTTAGCTGCCATTGTGGATTTTTGGCGGGAGATTATCGGGATCTCGGGGTAAACTTCGCCATTTTCCGCGGTCGACCGCGGAAGGCATACGAAAGTCCGTCATGGAAACGTCGAACACCCTGCAGAAGCTCCGGAAACTCCTCGAAAGCCGCGTCGGCAAGGCGATCGGCGACTACAACATGATCGGGGACGGCGACACCGTCCTGGTCTGCGTTTCCGGCGGCAAGGATTCCTATACGCTGCTCAACATTCTGCTGGCACTGCAACAGCGCGCGCCGGTGAGCTTCCGCCTGATCGCGATGAATCTCGACCAGAAGCAGCCGGGCTTCCCGGCCGACGTCCTGCCTCGCTATTTCGATTCGCTGGGGGTCGACTACCGCATCGTCGAGGCCGACACCTATTCGATCGTCAAGGACAAGATCCCCGAGGGCAAGACCACCTGCTCGCTGTGTTCGCGCCTGCGCCGCGGCATCATCTACCGGACGGCCAAGGAACTGGGCGCCAACAAGATCGCCCTGGGCCACCACCGCGACGACATGGTACATACGCTGTTCCTCAACATGCTCTTCGGCGGCAAGCTTAAGGCGATGCCGCCCAAACTGGTGACCGACGACGGGGCGCATGTCGTCATCCGCCCGCTCGCCTATTGCGCCGAGAAGGATATCGCCCGCTTTGCGCGCGGCATGGAATTTCCGATCATTCCCTGCAACCTGTGCGGCTCGCAGGAAAACCTGCAGCGCCAGAAGATCCGCGAAATGATGGAAGACTGGGACCGGCGCTACCCAGGACGGACCGAATCCGTGTTCACCGCCATGCAGAACATCGTGCCGTCGCACCTGGCCGACAATATGCAGTTCGATTTTCGCAGCCTGACGCTGGAGACGCCGGTGGACGAGGGCGACATTGCCTTCGATCAGCCGGAGATGCCGCTCGCCGGTGGCGTCCCGATCGCCCTGACGGCGAACGCCGGGACGGCTCCCGCCACTGCAGGTTTTTCCTGACAATTCATGAACATGTGAAAAACCTCACGGCATGCGGGGTTAACCACTTCCTATACTGAATGCATGTCGATCAATTCCTTCCCGGAGAAGGTCATGCCGCAAGCCACAAGCCGCCAGGGTTCTGCATTGAAGCTGGTTCAGCCGCTCGGAGAATGCGATAATTCGCAATCTAATTCAGACCTTGATGCGATGAGTGACAAACAACGCCGGATGATCGTGATGTTCGCCGACGTATCGGACAGCGCCCGACTCTTCGAGCGCCTGGGAGATACGGAAGCCTCCTATGCCGTCGAGCGCTGTCTCAAGCGCATGGAGCGCGCCATCGCCGGCTACGGCGGACGTACCGTCGAGGTCTCCGGCGATGGGCTGCTAGCCGTCTTCGAGTCGGCTGAGAAGGCCTGCCACGCGGCTGTAGACATGCAGTCGCGCGTTTCCAAGCTGCCGCCGGTATCCGGACTCAAGCTCACCATCCGTATCGGCCTGCACGTCGGCCTCGTCGACCGGGATGCCGAAACGGCGACCGGGTCGGCGGTCGAGACCACCGGCCGCATCGCCGGCAAGGCACGCATCGATCAGATACTCGCCAGTTCGTTGCTGATCGATCAGTTGCCCAAGCAGACGCTGATCCTGTCGCGGGCGATGCCCGACCTCGGCAGTATCCAGGAAGGCGAAACCAGCTTCGGCCTCGCCGAGGTCGACTGGCTGAATCACGAGGATAATCAGCGCAAGTACGGCGTCACCTTCGACGCCACCCCCAGCCAGTTCCTGGCCGACGTCGAACGCCTATGCGTCCGCTATCACGGCAACGCTTTCCTGGTGGACGAGAAATCGCCCTTCCTGACCCTTGGCCGCGACCCGTCGAGCAAGCTGATCATTGCCGACCGCAAGGCTTCACGCGCCCATGGTCGCATCGAGCGGCGCAACAACTGCTACTACTACGTCGATAGCAGCACCAACGGCAGCTACGTCATCAGCGGCGACCAGGGCGAGGTCATGGTGCGGCGCAAGGAAATCGAGCTCAAGGGCAACGGCCGGATATCCTTTGGCGCCTCGATGAGCGACCCGAAAGCTGACTACGCCGATTTCGAGCATCTCTGACTGACATGAAAAAGCCGCCCGTGGGCGGCTGTTGCGGTCGACCCTTGAAAAAGGCCGAAAATCAGTTGGCGGCAGCCGCGTCGGCAACGCACTTCTTGACGAAGCTGCTCTTGGCGGCACCGGCCAATTTCTTTTCCTTGGCCGCAGCTTCACAGGTTGCGCCCGCCTGATTGCCCTTGGCATCGGCCTCACACTTCTTGACGAAACTGTTGCGCGCCGCGCCCGCCAGCTTCTTCTCGTCGGCCGTGGCCTCGCAGGCGCTGCCCGAACCCCCGGCATCCGCCATGCACTTCTTCATGAAGCTGGTCTTGGCGGCACCCGCCAGCTTCTTTTCGGCAGCCTTCGCCTCGCAGTCGTCGGCGGCGTAAGCGGAAGTAAAGGCAAAACTCGCAAGCAACGCGGCAATCAGGATTTTCATCATTTGTCCCCTTGGCTGTAAGTAACGAACGGCCAGCGCACTATCTGGCATTCAGGCGTCATCGTCAAGCATCATCCGCTGCTGACGATCCATGAAGTCCTGCATGCTGTCGATGCCGCGCAACTGCAGGATGGTATTGCGTACTGCCGCCTCGAGCAGCACAGCGAGGTTGCGCCCGGCGGCCACCGGGATCACCACCTTGCGTACCGGCACGCCGAGCACCTCCTGGGTCTGCGCGTCGAGCGGCAGACGGGGCGCATCGCCGCTGCTGACCGTCTTCTGCAGATGGACGATCAGCTTGAGCTTCATCTTGCGGCGCGACGCTGTCTCGCCGAAGATAGTGCGGATATTGAGCAGGCCGAGGCCGCGCACTTCGAGAAAGTCACGCAACATGCCGGGGCAGCGGCCTTCGACCGTCGCCGGAGCGATGCGGCCCATCTCGACGACGTCGTCGGCCACCAGTCCGTGACCGCGGGAGATCAGTTCGAGGGCCAGTTCCGACTTGCCGACGCCGGAGTCACCGGTAATCAGCACCCCCATCCCGAGCACGTCCATGAATACGCCGTGCAGGTTGACGGTGTCGGCGAGGCGGGCCGAGAGGTAGATGCGCAAGAGGTCGATCACCGCCGAGCAGGGCTTGGGCGACAGGATCAACGGCGTGTCGCTGGCGGTACAGGCGGTAACCATTGATTCCGGCGGCGTCAGCCCGTCGGCGATGATGACCGCCGGCGGCTCGGCCTGCAGCAGATCCTGGAATTGCTGGCCGAAGCGGCGCTCGCCGATGCGCACCGCCCAGTCGTGCTCGGCCTGCCCCATGACCTGCAGGCGCTCGGGGTGAATGACATTGATGTGGCCGACGACATCGGCCCCGTAGTTGCTCGAAAGCTTGATTTCGATCCGGCGGTCGATTCGCTGCCCGATCACCCAGTTGAGCATCAGCTTTTCGCGGTTGTCCTCGTACAGCTGGATCAGGCTGATGTGGCGCGCCACGGGAAAATTCAGGTCCGGAAGAGGGCGACGACGGCAGCCGAATCGGAAGCGTTCATCAGCGCTTCGCGGAATGGCCGCTCGGAGAAACGCTGGGCCAACTCGGAAAGGATCTGCAGATGTTCCTCGGTCGCCTGCTCCGGCACCAGCAGGACGAACAGCAGGTTGACCGGCCGGCCGTCGGGGGAATCAAAGGGCACCGGTGTCGCCAGGCGCAGGAAGGCGCCGGCAGCATGCTTGAGGCCCTTGATGCGGCCGTGGGGAATGGCGATACCCTGGCCGAGGCCGGTGGAACCTAGTTTTTCACGGGCGAACAGGCTGTCAAAAACGACAGCGCGGGCCAGTCCGAGATGATTCTCGAAAAGCATGCCAGCCTGCTCGAAGACCCGTTTCTTGCTGCTGGCGTCGAGGTCGAGAAGCACCTGCGAAGCCGACAGGATGTTGGTCAATGGATTCATGGGGAGCACAAAAGACAAGGCCGCAGCGAGGGCGCTGCGGCCGTTCCGCGATCAGACGACCACGTGGTTGGCGACCTTGTCGCCGCGATGATGGTCCTGCATCTTCTGCTTGTATTTCTGGACCTGGCGATCGAGCTTGTCGAACATCGCATCGATGGCGGCATAGAGATCGTCGCCGGATTCTTCGACATGCATGTCCTTGCCGGGCACATGGACGGT
>JAGOAU010000016.1 GCA_017983755.1 Azonexus sp.
ACTCCGGTAGCTGAACATTCCGTGCTGCGTTGTATCCGCCGTTCTCATCTTCTTCAACCTCGCCCTGACAACCCCGCCATTATCTCATTGGCATCAGTTGGCCAGGGTTTTTGAGCATCCTGCTAGACCGCGGCGCGGGCGAGCAGCCAGTCGCGCACGGCGAAGCCAGTACCGAAATCCCAGGCCTTGAGACGCTCCGGCTCGATCAGCCGGATCTCGGCCAGTTCCTCGTTGAGAACGACCTCGCCTTCCGCCACGACGTGATAGGCGATCAGCAACTGGTTTTTCTGCCGGAAGGGATAGAGACCGATCAGCGCGACCACCGTCGCGACCAGCCCCAGTTCCTCGGCCACTTCGCGCGCCACGGCCTGTTCCGGCGCCTCGTCGCGTTCAAGGTAGCCGGTCACCAGCCCGAAGGATTTCTCCGGCCACGCGACGTTGCGCGCCAGCAGCACCTGACCGCCGTACTCGACTAGCGCCGCGACCACCGGCACCGGGTTGTCCCACAGCACGAAACTGCAGCCCTCCGCCGGACAAGTCGGGCGCAGCAGGCCGCCCGCCTCGCGCAACACCAGTTCGCCTCCGCACTGCGGGCAGAAGCGGTAAGCGCCGCTCACCGCCGCAACGTCAGCGCAGCTTGGGGTTCAGCGAACCCCGGTTGTAGTCCTTGTCGCCCGGCATCACAGTACGGCCGACGCCGAACAGGCCGCCCTGGGCGCCTTCGGGGCGCGTCTGATTTTCCGGGTACTTGGCCGCCGCCTGCTGCGCCGCGGCCGCCTTGGCGGCATCGAGGTATTCCCAGCGCCCGTTGGGGAAAAGTCGCACTTTTTCGCCGTTGACCGTAACTGCCTCGACCGGCGTGCGATCGAGCTCTGCAGCCCCGATACCGGCAGCCGCCAGACCCAGCAGCAGGCCGACCAGCGTAATCCTCACAGCTTGCCCTCGACCCAGGCCGGCACCGAAGCCAGCGCCGCCGCCAGGTTTTCCGGCTGGGTGCCGCCGGCCTGCGCCATGTCGGGACGGCCACCGCCCTTGCCGCCGACTTGCTGGGCGACCAGGTTGACCAGGTCGCCGGCCTTGACCTTGCCGGTCAGGTCGGCGGTTACGCCGGCGATCAGCGTCACCTTGCCGTCGGCGACCGAAGCCAGCACCACAGCGGCCGACTTGAGCTTGTCCTTCAGCTTGTCCATGGTTTCGCGCAGCGTATTGATGTCGGCGCCTTCCAGCTTCGCCGCCAGCACCTTGGCGCCCTTGATGTCGAGTGCCCGCGCCAGCATGTCGTCGCCCTGGGCCGAGGCCAGCTTGCCCTTGAGCGCGGCCAGTTCGCGTTCCAGCTTCTTCACCTGGTCGAGCACGGCGCTGACGCGGGCCGGCACGTCCTTTGGCAGAACCTTCAGCGTGCCCGCCACGCCGCCGAGCGCCGTTTCCATGCCCTGCATGTAATGCAGCGCGTTGTCGCCGGTCACCGCTTCGACGCGGCGCACGCCGGCGGCGACGCCGCCTTCGGCGGTGATGCTGAACAAACCGATGTCGCCGGTGCGCGAGACGTGCGTACCGCCGCACAGTTCGCGCGACGAACCGATGTCGAGCACGCGCACGCTGTCGCCGTATTTTTCGCCGAACAGCATCATGGCGCCCAGTTTCTGCGCTTCGGCAATCGGCAGCACGCGGGTTTCGTTTGCGGTATTGGCCAGGATTTCGGCATTGACGATGTTTTCGACGCGACGAATTTCCTCGTCGCTCATCGGCTGGTTGTGCACGAAGTCGAAACGGGTCTTGTCGGGATCGACCTGCGAACCCTTCTGCTGGACGTGCTCGCCGAGCACCTCGCGCAGCGCCTTGTGCAGCAGGTGGGTGGCCGAGTGGTTGCGGGCTGTACGCGCCCGGGCCAACGCGTCGACCTTCGCGGCGACGCCGTTGCCGACCGAAATGGTGCCGGTCTTGACGACGCCGTGGTGGCCGAAGACGGTGGCCTGGATTTTCTGTGTGTCCTCGACGGCGAAGATGCCATGCACCGACTGCAAGGCGCCACGGTCGCCGACCTGACCGCCGGATTCGGCGTAGAACGGCGTGTCGTCGAGGACAACGACGCCCATTTCGCCCTCATTTAGCTGGTTGACCGCAACACCGTCTTTGTACAGGGCCAACACGTTGGCCTTGGTTTCCAGCGCATCGTAGCCGTGGAAAACGGTGGCCGGGCCGGTGTATTCGAGGTTGGTCGCCATCTTGAACTTGCCGGCGGCACGCGCCTGTTCCTTCTGGCGCGCCATCGCGGCATCGAAAGCGGCGGCATCGACAGTGATCTTGTGCTCGCGGCAGATGTCCTGCGTCAGGTCGAGCGGGAAGCCGTAGGTATCGTGCAGCTTGAATGCGGTTTCGCCGTTGAAGACGCCCCCCTCGCCCAACGCCTTCAATTCGCCTTCGAGAATCGCCATGCCGTGCTCGATAGTCTCGAAGAAGCGGTCTTCTTCCTGCTTCAGCGTAGCGATGACCTTGTGCTGATTCTGTGCCAGTTCCGGGTAGGCCGAACCCATCTCGGCGACGAGATCCGGCACCATTTTGTGGAAGAAGGCGGCTCGGGCGCCCAGCTTGTAGCCGTGCCGGATGGCGCGGCGGATGATGCGGCGCAGGACATAGCCGCGCCCTTCGTTACCCGGGATGACGCCATCGGCAATCAGGAAGGAACAGGCACGGATATGGTCAGCCAGCACCTTGAGCGACGGGGAATCCATGTCGGCGGCCGAGGTTTCACGGGCGGCGGCCTTGAGCAGCGCCTGGAAGAGGTCGATCTCGTAGTTGGCGTGCACTCCCTGCAGCACGGCCGAGATGCGCTCGAGGCCCATGCCGGTATCGACGGAAGGCTTGGGCAACGGGTGCATGACACCGGCTTCATCGCGGTTGAACTGCATGAAGACGTTGTTCCAGATTTCGATGAAACGGTCGCCGTCTTCTTCCGGCGATCCCGGGGGGCCACCCCAGTGCTTTTCGCCGTGGTCGTAGAAGATTTCGGTGCACGGGCCGCAGGGGCCGGTGTCGCCCATCATCCAGAAATTGTCGGAGGCGTAGCGGGCGCCCTTGTTGTCGCCGATGCGGATCACCCGCTCGGCCGGGACGCCGATTTCCCGGGTCCAGATGTCGTAGGCCTCGTCGTCCTCGGCATAGACGGTGACCGTCAGCTTGTCCTTGGGCAGCTTGTAGACCTCGGTCAGCAGTTCCCAGGCGTACTTGATGGCGTCGCGCTTGAAATAGTCGCCGAAGCTGAAATTACCCAGCATCTCGAAGAAGGTGTGGTGGCGCGCCGTGTAGCCGACGTTTTCTAGGTCATTGTGCTTGCCGCCAGCGCGCACGCATTTCTGCGAGGTGGTCGCGCGGCTGTAGGGGCGCTTGTCGAAACCGAGGAAAACATCCTTGAACTGGTTCATCCCGGCATTGGTAAACAACAGCGTCGGGTCTTCATGCGGCACCAGCGAGCTGGAGGAAACGATCTGATGGCCCTTGGAGGCGAAGAAGTCGAGGAATTGCTGGCGGATTTCGGAGCTTTTCATAAGCTGGCGGCCCTTGCGGCATGGAATGCGAAACCTTGGATTTTAAGAGAAAAAGCGTCCGGCTTCGCAGCCGCCGGCCCCGCTATTGCGCAAAAAGATCGAGGCGGTCGGTAAACAAGGCACTGACACCGCGTGCGAAAAGCATTTTTGCCTGCTTTTCGCTGTTGACCGTGTAACACAGCACAGGAATGTCATGCGCCCTGGCTTCCGCCAGCACCTCGTCATCGAGCAGGTCGGCGTCGCAATGCAGCGAGACCCCTTGCAGGCGCCGCAGTTCGGCCAGCCAGTCGGGCGGCGGCGCCTCGAACAGGACGCCGCGGCGGATTTCCGGCGCCAGATCGCGGGCCACTTCGAGCGCGGCCAGGGAAAACGAGGAAATCAGTGGTGGCACTTCCGCCTCGCGCCACAGATCAGCCGTCATGCGCGCGACGACCTCGGCCGTCACCACTTCATGGCCGCTCGCCGGCTTGATCTCGACATTGGCCAGCAGGCCGAGTTCGCGGCACAGCACGGCGGCTTCGGTAAAGCGGGGAATGCGCTGGCCGTGGCCTGCATCGAGCGCGAAGAGAACTGCATCAGGTGTTTCGCAAACACGGCCGCTACCGTTGGTCGTGCGTTCCAGCGTTTCGTCGTGAATCAGGACCGGCGTACGGTCGGCCGAGAGCATCACGTCGAATTCGACCGCCCGGTAGCCGAGCCTGGCCGCCAGGCGAATGCCGGCCAGGGTATTTTCCGGCGCCAGCTTCCCGCCACCGCGATGGGCAATCCAGCGCGGCAGCGAAATAGGCATCAGAAGGGCTGCGCCTTCTTCAGCGCCGGCTTGGCGTTGAGCACCGCATTGCCGCGCGTGACCGCCTTGTCCAGTGCCGCCTTGGACGGCTCCTTGTCGGACCACGCCAGTTCGAGTTCCTCGTTGGCGATAACACGCACCGCATCGACGTCAGAAACGTGGGCGACGGGTTTGGCGCTGGTCCCCTTCAAGGAAACGTAAGCAACCTGCAGCGTCTGGTCGCCATCCTGCAGGAGCTTGCTGCGCGCTGCCGCGCGGGCAGCCGTCGTCAGCGGCAGCCCGCCGTAGCTGCGCACCAGTTCGATCTGGATTTCCGGCGACAGAAGGAAGGAGATGAACTTGGCGGCCTGCTTGTATTCCGCCGGCGAGCGGCCGGAGCCCACCCACAGCGAGGCGCCGTCGGCCAGCGAGGGCTGGCGGCCACCGTATACATCGTCGTGGAAAGGCATCGGCGCCACACCCAGTTCGACGCCCTTGGCATCGCGGAAATCGACGTGCTCGCGCGAGTCGGTGGTAATCATCGCGCATTCGCCGGCGTGGAACTTCTTGCTGGCTTCGTCGTTGCGGCCAAACAGCTTGAAATAGTTGGCCTTGGTCCAAGTCGACATCATCGCCACATGCTTCACCTGCGGCAGGCCGTTGAAGGCCAGCTGCCCCTTGTCGGTCGTCGCCGGCAGGCCGGAAACGGCGCTGACGTTATCGACATGCACCCAGACCGGCCACGCCGTCGTGTAAGGGCAGGCATAACCGGCTTCCTGCAGCTTGTCGAGCATGCCCTGCATCTCGAACCAGGTTTTCGGCGGCTGATCCGGGTTCAGCTTGGCCTTGCGGAAGGCGTTCTTGTCGTAGAACAGGACCGGTGTGGAATAAAGAACCGGCAGGGCAACCAGGCGGCCCTTGGCATCGACGACGTTGGCTTTCAGGTCGCTGGAGAGACCGTCGGTGTCGAGCTTGACCCCGGCCTTCGCCATCATTTCATGCAAGGGAACGAAATACTTGGCCTGGCTCAGCACTTCGCTCATCTCGTAGCGGCGGACCAGATTCAGGCCGGCCGGCCTTTCACCCTTTTCCAGACGCGAAAGCTTGAGGTTGCCGCCATTCTCCTTGTTGAAGCGATCAACGACTGCCTGCAATGCCTTCTCCCCTTCCGGGCCGAGGTTGTGGGCCAGTTCGAATTCGGCGGAGGCGGCAACCGGGGCAGCTTCCTGCTTGGGCGCCGGCTTGGCCGGCTTGGCTGCGAGCGCGGGGAAGGCCAGCGCCAGACCGACGGCAATCGTCAGGGGACGGAGAGAATGCGACATGGGTACTCCAGTGAACGTAAAGCGTTGATTATAGCGCTCGCTTTTACCGGGCGCATACGGCACCGACAACGCGCCCGCCACCACCCAAAACGCCAGCTGAAACGCGAACTCATTTTTACCTCGTTTTACGATTACCAATATACATACATGCGCGAATGTATGTATAATCCGCTCATCTCAAATCCGATGCGCCGCCAGCCCTGCCCCATCGACACCTCTCCCCGGAGCCCGACATGACCAGCCTCAACACCCCGCCGTCCCGATTTGCAAAACCGCTTCTGCTCCCCGTTTTCGTCAGCGTCGCACTGACCCTCGGCGCCTGTTCGAAGCCGGCAGAGCAGCCCAAGGCCGGCGGGGCGATGCCGGTCACCGTGCTGGAAATGCAGCCGCGCAGCGTGCCGAACGCGGTGGAAATCGTCGCCCAGACCGAAGGCGCCAAGGAAACCGAAGTGCGCGCCCGCGTCGGCGGCATCCTGATGAAGCAGCTGTACCAGGAAGGGATGCCGGTCAAGGCCGGCCAGCCGCTGTTCCAGATCGACCGCGCGCCGTATGAAATCGCCCACGCCGAGGCCAAGGCCAAGGCCGATCAGGCGACGCGGGAACTGGCGCGGCTGAAGAAGCTGGTCGACATCCAGGGCGTCAGCCGCAAGGAATACGACGATGCGACCAGCGCCAATGAACTGGCCCAGGCGGCCCTGCGCCAGGCACAGCTGAACCTTTCATGGACGACGATCACGGCGCCGGTGGATGGAATTTCCGGGCGCGCCGCCAAGTCGGTCGGCAACCTGATCACAGTCGGCAGTGACAGCCTGCTGACCTCGGTTTACCAGAACGACCCGATGTGGGTGCGCTTCAGCATTTCGACCAACGAAGCAGAGCGCCTGCCGGGCGGTCGCCTGACACCGGACACCGTGACCGGCGTCGAACTGGTTTTGCCGGACGGCAGCGTTTTCCCGGTCAAGGGCAAGCTGAACTTCCTGGCCAGCACCATCGATCCGACGCTCGGCACCCGCCAGTTGCGCGCCGAATTCCGCAACACCGAAGGCCGCCTGCTACCCGGCCAGTTCGTCCGCATTCGTCTGCTGGCCGGCGAACAAGGCGGCGTTTTCCTGGTCCCGCAGAGCGCGGTGATCCAAAGCGAACAGGGCAATCTGGTGATGACCACTGACGCCGAGAACAAGGTGGCGCCGCGCCCGGTAAAGACCGGCGAATGGTTCGGCAAGGACTGGATCGTCCTCGACGGCCTCAAGGCCGGCGACAAGGTGATCGTCGACAACCTGATGAAGCTCAAGCCGGGCGCCCCGGTCGATCCGCATCCGCCGGCCGGCAATACGGCGAAGCCGGCGCAGAAGTAAGGAGCGGCCATGTCGAAATTCTTCATCAACCGGCCGATCTTCGCCTCGGTCGTCTCGATCATCATCGTCATCGCCGGGCTGGTCGCCTCGCAGGTGTTGCCGATCGCCCAGTATCCGCAGATCGCCCCGCCGACGGTGATGATCACCGCCACCTACCCCGGCGCTTCGGCCGAAACGCTGGCGCGTACCGTCGCCGCACCGATCGAGGAACAGCTGAACGGGGTCGAGAACCTCTCCTATTTCACCTCCTCGGCGTCGGCCAACGGCACGGTCAGCATCACCGCGACCTTCGAGGTCGGCACCAACGTCGACATCGCCTCGGTCAACGTCAATAACCGGGTCAAGGCCGCCGAGCCGCGCCTGCCGGAAGAAGTGCGGCGCAACGGCGTGCTCGTCCAGAAACGCTCGAACGACATCCTGCAGGTCGTCGCGCTGGACTCCGAAAAGGGCAAGTTCAACACGCTGTTCCTCTCCAACTACGCCAGCCTCAACATCGTCGACGAGCTGAAGCGGGTCAAGGGCGTCGGCGACGTCACCATCTTCGGCGCCCAGGACTATTCGATGCGCGTCTGGCTGAAGCCCGACCGCATGGCCCAGCTCGGCCTGACGACCAGCGACGTGTCGAACGCGATCAGGATCCAGAACGCCCAGAACGCGGCCGGCAAGATCGGCCAGGAGCCGGCGCCGGGCGACCAGCAACTGGTCTATACGGTGACCGCCAAGGGCCGCCTGCTGACCCCCGAGGAATTCGGCAACATCGTCATCCGCGCCAGCGGCCCGGGTGGCGTGCTGCGCCTGAAGGACATCGCGCGTATCGAGCTCGGCGCCTACAGCTACGACCAGCAGGTCACGCTCGACGGCCAGCCGACCATCGCCATGGGCGTCTTCCTGCAAACCGGCGCCAACGCGCTCGAAGTCGCCGAGAGCGTGCGCGTCAGGATGGACGAGCTGAAGAAGAAATTCCCGGAAGGCATGGGCTACGTCATCCCCTTCGACACCACGCGCTTCGTCTCGGCGTCGATCAACGAGGTGGTCAAGACCCTGGTCGAAGCCATGCTGCTGGTTCTCGCCGTCGTCTACATCTTCCTGCAGAACTGGCGGGCGACCCTGATCCCGATGATCGCTGTGCCGATCTCGCTGATCGGCACCTTCGCCGGCCTCTGGCTGTTCGGTTTCTCGATCAACACGCTGACCCTGTTCGCGATGGTGCTGGCGATCGGTATCGTCGTCGATGATGCCATCGTCGTGCTGGAAAACGTCGAGCGTCTGATGTCCGAGGAAAAACTGCCGCCGCGCCAGGCGGCGATCAAGGGCATGAAGGAAGTCCAGGGCGCGGTCATCGCCACCACCCTGGTATTGGTCGCGGTCTTCGTGCCGGTCGCCTTCCTCGGCGGCATCGCCGGCCAGCTCTACAAGCAGTTCGCCGTCACTGTCGCCGTCTCGGTGGCCCTCTCCAGCGTCGTCGCGCTGACCCTGACGCCGGCCCTGTGCGCCGTGCTGCTCAAGGTTCAGCACGGCGAGAACAGGTTCTTCGCGCCCTTCAACCGCCTGTTCGAGCGGTTCACCCGTTCCTACATCAGCGTTGTCAGCCTGACGCTCAAGCACAGCATCGTCGTCGCGCTGCTGTTCGCCCTCGTCATCGGCTCGATCGTCGCCTTCTTCCGCGTCATCCCCGGCAGCTTCGTGCCGGCCGAGGACCAGGGCTACCTGATTTCGGCGCTGATGCTGCCGGACGGCGCGACGCTCAAGCGCACCGCGACGACCGGCGAGAAAATGCGCCAGATGGTCGCCGCCGACCCGGCGGTCAAGCACACCTTCGTCGTTTCCGGCTTCGACCTGATCGGCGGCGGCAACAAGCCCAACGCCGGCACCATGTTCATCCCGCTGCACGACTGGAGCGAGCGCGACGCCAAGGCGCAGGATCTGGCCGGCAAGTTCATGGGCTTCGGCATGATGCAGCCGGACGGCCTCGGCCTCGTCTTCAATCCGCCGCCCATCATGGGCCTCGGCACCGCCGGCGGCTTCGAGGTTTACGTGCAGAACCGCGTCGACGGCGATGCCCGCAAGCTCGCCGAGGTTGTGCAGAACTTCATGGCCGAGCTTCAGAAGCACCCGGAATTCACCCGTGTCTCGACCTTCTTCCGCCCGACCGTGCCGCAGCTCTTCGTCGAGGTCGACGAGCCGAAGGCGCTGGCCCTCGGCATCCCGCTCGACTCGGTCTATTCGACGCTGCAGAGCACGATGGGCGCGCTCTACGTCAATGACTTCAACAAGGCCGGCCGCGTCTATCGCGTCCAGCTCCAGGCCGAGGCGGACTACCGCATGAAGCCGGAGGACATCGGCAAGGTCTATGTGCGCAGCGCAACCAGCAACGCGATGATCCCGCTGTCCGCCATCTCGTCGGTCAAGCGCGTCGTCGGCCCGGAACAGGTCGAGCGCTTCAACGGCTTTGTCGCCGCCAAGGTGATGGGCGACAGCAAGCCGGGCATCAGCTCGGGCGATGCGATCAGGATCGTCGAGGAAGTCGCCGCGGCGACGCTGCCCAGCGGCTACGAAATCTCGTGGACCGGCCAGGCCTTCCAGGAAAAGCGTTCCGCCGGCTCATCGTTCCAGGCCTTCGCCTTCGCCATCGTCATGGTCTTCCTGATCCTCGCCGCGCAGTACGAGAAATGGTCGCTGCCGCTGGCCGTCGTCATGGCCGTGCCCTTCGCGCTGATGGGCGCGCTGACCGCGGTCTGGGTGCGCGGCATGCCCAACGACATCTACTTCCAGATCGGCCTCGTCGTACTGATCGGCCTGGCGTCGAAGAACGCCATCCTGATCGTCGAGTTCGCCGCGCAGAAGTACGCCGAGGGCAAGAGCGTCGTCGATGCCGCGCTGGAAGGCGCCCGCCTGCGCTTCCGCCCGATCATCATGACCTCGCTCGCCTTCGTGCTGGGCGTCTTCCCGCTGGTCAAGGCGACCGGCGCCGGCGCCGCCGCCCGTCAGTCGATGGGCACCGGTGTCTTCGGCGGCATGCTCGCCGCGACCTTCATCGCCACCCTCTTCATCCCGCTCTTCTTCAAGTGGCTCGAACGCGGCGAGCAGAAGATGCCCGCCGGAGACGAGCACGCCGACCAGACGGAGGAAAACTGAGATGCCCGCCCGTAACAAGCCCTCCATGAAAATCAGCCTTTTTTCGGCGTTGACCGCAACCGCCTTCCTGGCCGGCTGCGCCGTCGGCCCCGACTACGCCCGGCCGTCCTCGACCCTGCCCGACGACTACAGCCAGGCCGCCCCCGAAGCGCGCGCCGCGGCGCCGGTCAATCCGGAATGGTGGATGTTGTTCGGCGACCCGGGTCTGAACGCCCTCGTCCAGCAGGCGCTCGACGCCAACCAGGACCTGCAGGCCGCCATCGCCCGCCTGGAGGCCGCCGAAGCGGTCACCCGCGAAGCCGGCGCCGCCTACTACCCGGCGGTCGACCTCGGTGCCGCGACCAGCCGCAGCGGCACCAGCGGCGACACCTACAACGGCCAGCGGATGGGCGGTGCCACCTACAACAACCGCCGCGCCGCGCTGTCGCTGAGCTACGAGATCGACCTCTGGGGCCGCATCCGCCGCCAGAACGAGGCCGCTGGCGCCGAGGCGCTGGCCAGCCGCTTCGCGCGCGACAGCGTGCGCCTGGCGCTGATCGGCCAGGTCGCCAACGAATACCTGGCGTTGCGCAGTCACGACGCGGAAGTCGCCGTCAGCCAGGAAACCGTGACGTCGCGCGAGAACACCCTGCGCATCGTCCAGGCGCGCCTCGATGCCGGTTCCTCCTCGGCGCTCGAACTGGCCCAGGCGGAAAATTCCCTCGCCACCGCGCAGTCGCAGCTGAGCCAGTTGAAACGTCTGCGGGCGCTGTCGGAAAACCAGATCGCCCTGCTGACCGGCCAGCCCGGCCTGCGCATTCCGGCGAACCTGACACCGCTGCCGCTGCCGCCGGTGCCGCCGGCCGGCCTGCCGTCGACCCTGCTCGAAGCCCGCCCCGACGTCCGCCAGGCGGAGGAAAAGCTGGTCGCCGCCAACGCCCGCATCGGCGTCGCCAAGGCCGCCTATTTCCCGGCCATCAGTCTGACCGGGGTCTATGGCAGCGAAAGCATGGCCCTCTCCAACCTGTTCACCGGCAGCGCCGGCATCTGGTCGGCGGCGCTCGGCCTCTCGATGCCGATCTTCGACGCCGGCCGCACCGGCGCCCGCGTCGACCAGGCGACGGCCGGCCAGAAGGAAATGCTGGCCAGTTACCGGAAGACGATGCAGACAGCCTTCAAGGAGGTCAACGACGCGCTGGCCAGCCTGCGCGAACTGGCCGCCGAGGAATCCGCCAACGTCGCCCAGTTGGAAGCGGCGCAGCGTGCGCTGAAGCTGTCGCAGGCGCGCTACGAGGCCGGCTATTCGGGCTTTTTGGAAGTACTTGATGCACAACGCACGACAAACATTGCACAATTGACGTATCTGAACAGCCGCAAGAACCGGCTCGGCGCTGCCGTCGACCTGTTCAAGGCGCTCGGCGGCGGCTGGCGCGAAGACGCCTGAACGACGCCGGCAGCACGGGAGAGAGAAGACAAATGGTCAGAAGAACCAAGGAAGATGCGCAGGAAACGCGCAACCGCATCCTCGACACCGCGGTCGAGGTGTTCAACCGCCAGGGCGTCGCCGAGACTTCGCTGAACGACATCGCCCGCGAGGCCGGTGTCACGCGCGGAGCGATCTACTGGCATTTCGCCAACAAGGTCAGCATGTTCGACGCCATGATCGAGCGCCTGGTCTGCCCGCTGATGATCAATGCCGAGGACCGCGACGCCCGGCTGGAAGCCGACCCGCTCGGCTTCCTCCGCGCCTCCACCGACGAATTCATCGGCAAGATGCTGAATGACACCAGCTTCCGCAGCGTCTTCGAAATCTTCTGGCACAAGTGCGAATACATCGGCGAAATGGCCACCCTGCGCGACTCGCATCTGGAAGAAGGCGAAAACCACATCGACATCATCCAGCGCGCCTTCGCGCTGGCCCAGGAAAAGGGCCAGATCGACCGTCGCCTAACGCCGCATCAGGCGACGATCGGCCTGATCGCCCTGCTCGACGGCCTGCTCTTCAACTGGACCAAGAAACCCGAGATGTTTCCGCTGGCCAGCTACGCCCCCGCCATTCTCGACGCCTGGTTCATGGGACTCGGCGTCGCGCCGAAGCCTTGAAAGATTTGCGCCGCGCCAGTTTCATGGCAAACCGGCGCCGCCAGCCGGCCGTCCGCCGGATTCGGGTGATCGGGACGCGACAGGCGTATAATGCCGCCCCATGTCTGAAATCAATACGTTAGCTGGCGACGCTGCCAGCACACCGGCTGCCGAAGCAGCCCCCGAAATCACCTTCGCCGACCTCGGCCTGGCGCCCGAACTGCTGCGCGCCGTCACCGACGAGGGCTACACCAAGCCGACGCCGATCCAGGCCCAAGCCATCCCGCTGGTCATCAGCGGCAAGGACATCATGGGCGGCGCCCAGACCGGCACCGGCAAGACAGCCGCCTTCACGCTGCCCATCCTGCAGCGCATCCTGCCCTTCGCCAGCAGCAGCCCGTCGCCGGCCAAGCACCCGGTACGCGCCCTGATCCTCGCGCCAACCCGCGAACTGGCGCTGCAGGTCTACGAGTCGGTCAAGTCCTACAGCAAGCACACGCCGATCCGCGCCATGTGCGCCTTCGGCGGCGTCGACATCAAGCCGCAGATCGCCGAGCTGAAGAAGGGCGTCGAAATCCTCGTCGCCACGCCGGGCCGCCTGCTCGACCACGTCGAAAACAAGAGCGTCAGTTTCAACTCGGTGCAGGCACTGGTCCTCGACGAAGCGGACCGCATGCTCGACATGGGCTTCATTCCCGACGTCACGCGCATTCTCAAGATGCTGCCGGCGCAGCGCCAGAGCCTGCTGTTCTCGGCCACCTTCTCGGAAGAGATCAAGAAGCTGGCCGACACCATGCTGCAAGCGCCGGTGCTGGTCGAAGTCGCCCGCCGCAACCAGGTTTCCGAAACGATCACCCACCGCGTCCACCCGGTTTCCGGATACGGCAAGCGCGGCCTGCTGACCAAGCTCTTGAAGTCCGGCGACATCCGCCAGTGCATCGTCTTCATGCGCACCAAGCAGGGCTGCTCGCGGCTGACTCGCGAACTGCAGCGCGCCGGCATCCGCGCCGACGCCATCCACGGCGACAAGAGCCAGCTCGACCGCATCAAGGCACTCGACGCCTTCAAGGCCGGCGAGACGCACGCGCTGATCGCCACCGACGTCGCCGCCCGCGGCCTCGATGTCGACGACCTGCCCTACGTCATAAACTACGAACTGCCGCACACGCCGGAAGACTACGTGCACCGCATCGGCCGCACCGGCCGCGCCGGCAAGTCGGGCAACGCCATTTCGCTGGTCAGCGCCCACGAAGTCGGCTATCTGGTCGATATCGAGAAGCTGATCAAGCGGCCGATCGAACAGGTCGAGGTGGCCGGTTTCGAGCCGGAACCGGAATATGAATACCCGCCGGGAAACAAAAGGAAGCGTAGCGCGCCGGTCAAGGCCCCGCTCGCGCAACGGCCGGAACGTGTTGAACGCCCCGAACGCGGCGCGCCGCGACGCAATCCGATGATCGCCGCCGACGGTTTCGATTTCAGCAAGCCTTACGAGGACAACTCGCCGCGCGGCGAAGTGCCGGATTCACCGCAGGCGCCGGCCAAGCCGGACCCGCACAAGCCGAAGCGCGTCGTTGCGGCGCTGCTCGGCGGCCTCGGCAAGCGCTGACCTACTGGTGTAGCGAACCGTTCGCCGGCTTGCCGGCGGGCGGGATTTCCTTGACCTTGATGATGACCAGCGATACGTTGTCGCCGACGCCGCCGGAACGTGCGCGCGCCGCTTCGATCAGTATCTCCGACGCCCGGCGCGCCGAGTTTTCAGCGATCACCTGCGCCATCTCGGCTTCTTCGAAGTAGGGCCAGAGGCCGTCCGAGCACAGCATGAAGGCGTCGCCGTCGGTCAGGTCGTCGGCCTCGCCGAAAGCAAGCTTAGGTTCTTCCTTGCCGCCGAGCGAGGTGATCAGCACGTTGCGGTTCGGGTGCGTCAAGGCCTGCTCCGGCGTGATGCGGCCGATCGCAATCAGGTGCTCGACGTAGGAATGATCGATGCTGCGGAACAACATTTCCGGGCCGCGGAAGCGATAGACCCGGCTGTCGCCGCAATGCCCCCAAGTAACCTTGCCCGGTTGCAGCAGGAGCATGACCACCGTGCTGTGCGGATCCTTTTCGTTGATGAAGCGCGAGGCCCGGATCATCGAATGCGCTTCGAGCATGCTGTTTTCGAGCATGATGCGCGACGACTCGAGGGAAGGCGCAAAATGCTGGAGACAAGTCTTGGCCGTGTGCACGACCTGTTCGGCAGCCAGCGCGCCGCCGGCATGGCCACCCATGCCATCCGCCACGACTGCCAATGCCACGCCGCGCTGCCGCTCATGCTGCAGTAATGCGACCCGGTCCTGCTGTTCCTTGCGATCTCCCTGGTGCTGTGCCGCGCACGCATCGAGTGTTATGGGCATTGCTTCTCCTTGTCGGCCGAAAGGTTAGCACGAAAGGCATAAACGATGCAGGGGGTATATGGCGCTGGAGAGACAGCAAGGCGCCGTCAGGTCAGCGTCTCGTCGATCAGTTCGATCCAGTGGCGCACCGGCAGCACGCTACCGGCCTGCAGATGGGTCAGGCAGCCGATATTGGCAGTGGCAACGGCCAGCGGCGAATTCGCCGTCAGCGCCGCCAGCTTGTTATCCCGCAGGCGCAGCGACAAATCCGGCTGCAGCAGCGAATAGGTGCCGGCCGAGCCGCAGCACAGATGCCCGTCGGCAACCGGCACCAGTTCAAAGCCAGCCGCTGCCAGCAATTCCTCGATCACGCCGCGTATCTTCAACCCGTGCTGCAGGGTGCACGGCGCGTGGAAAGCCAGTTTGCCGCGCTGCCGGCTGCCTGGCACCAGCAGGGTTTGCAGGCGCCCGCCCTCGGCAGCGAGAATCTCCGACGGATCGCGGCACAGGGCGCTGATTTTGGCCGCTTTTTCGGCGTAGACCGCGTCATCGGCCAGCACATGCCCGTACTCCTTCACCTGGACGCCACAGCCGGAAGCGGTGACGACGATCGCCTCGATGCCGCTGTCGACATGCGGCCACCAGGCGTCGATGTTGCGCCGCATGTCGTCCCTTGCCGCGTGGTCGTTCAAATGGAAACGCACGGCACCGCAGCAACCGGCCTTGCCTTCCTCGAACAGCTCGATGCCCAATTGGTCGAACACGCGCGCCGTGGCGGCGTTGATATTGGGCGCCAGCGCTGGCTGGACGCATCCAGCCAGCGCCAGCATGCGCCGCCCGTGCCCGGCCGTGGCCGGCCACGGGCGGGCGACGCCCGAGGCTTCCGACGGCAGCTTGTCGGCCAGCCCCGAAGGCAGCAGCGGACGCAGCAACTGGCCAAGTTTGACCGCCGGGCCGAAAACCCCCGGGCGCGTCAGCGCCTCGCGCAGCACGCGGCGCATCAGCGCATCGCCGCCCTTGCGCGGCAGCTTGTCCTCGACGACCTGGCGACCGATGTCGAGCAGATGGCTGTACTTGACGCCCGACGGGCAGGTCGTTTCGCACGAACGGCAGGTCAGGCAGCGGTCGAGGTGGAGGCGCGTCTTTTCGGTGACCGGCTTGCCCTCCAGCACCTGCTTGATCAGGTAGATGCGGCCGCGCGGGCCGTCGAGTTCGTCGCCAAGCAGCTGGTAGGTCGGGCAGGTGGCCGTGCAGAAACCGCAATGCACGCAACTGCGCAGGATCGTCTCGGCTTCCCGGCCGGCCGGGGTATCGCGGATGAAATCGGCGAGCTTGGTATCCATCAGAACTCCGCGTAGAGGCGACCGGGATTGAGGATGCCGCGCGGGTCGAAGCTCTTTTTCAGGCGGCGATGCAGGGCAAGGAGCGCCGGCGACAGCGCGGCGAAAGTGCCCTCCCGGCAACGCAGCGATTCCGGCGCCCGGTAGAGCACGGCATGGCCGCCGGCACGCGCCGCTGCGCCGCGCACGGCATCCTGTTCGCCGGCATACCAGCGCAGCGCGCCGCCCCATTCGATGGCGCACAGGCCGTCGAGTCCCGGCGCCGGCGCGGTCGACGGCAGGGCCAGGCGCCACAGCAGCTTTTCGGAAAAAGCCGGGTGCGTCTGCTCACGCACGGAAATCCAGTGTTTTTCGGCGTCGACCGCAAGCGTGCCCCCGAGCTTGCCGCGCGCCGCCTCGACGGCCGCCCGCGCGCCGGACAGGCGCAGCCAGAGCTGCCCCTGATGCCAGAACGAGGCGGAAATCGGCAAGGGCTGGCCGCCCCACTGATTGAGCCGGGTGATGGCATCGCTTTCGCCGATGTCGAAAACTAGCGTCTGTTCGGCCACCGGCTTCGGCAACACCTTCAAAGTCACTTCGGCCAGCACGCCGAGCGTGCCGAGGCTGCCGGCCACCAGCCGCGAAACGTCGTAGCCGGCGACGTTCTTCATGACCTGGCCGCCAAAATCGAGCACCTGGCCGGTGCCGTCGACCAGCTGGACGCCCAGCACGAAGTCGCGCACCGCCCCCGCCTGCTGCCGGCGCGGGCCGGACAAGCCGGCGGCAACGCAGCCGCCGACCGTCGCGCCAGCGAAGCGTGGCGGCTCGAAGGCCAGCATCTGGCCCTTGTCAGCCAGCGCCGCTTCGATCTCGGCGAGTGGCGTGCCGCACCTGGCGGTGATGTAAAGCTCGGTTGGTTCGTAGGCGACGATGCCGTTGTAAGCAGCCACATCCAGTACTTCGCCGGCCAGCATGCCACCGTAGAAATCCTTGCTGCCGGCGCCGCGGATGCGCAGCGGCGTGTGGCTGTCGTGCGCGGTACGAATGGCGGCAGCGATCTGGTCGAGCGTCATCAGAAGCGCTCCAGTTCGGGAAATTTCACGTCGCCATGATGCACGTGCATGCGCCCGTACTCGGCGCAGCGATGCAGGCTGGGCACCGCCTTGCCGGGGTTGAGCAGGCCGCTTTCGTCGAAAGCCGCCTTGATGCGGCGGAAGGCTTCCAGTTCCGGCGTCTTGTACTGCACGCACATCTGATTGATTTTCTCGATGCCGACGCCGTGCTCGCCGGTGATCGAACCACCGAGCGCCACCGACAGTTCGAGGATCTCGGCGCCGAAGGCTTCGGCGCGTTCCCATTCGCCGGGCTTCGCCGCGTCGTACATGATCAACGGATGCAGGTTGCCGTCGCCTGCGTGGAAGACATTGGCACAACGCAGGCCGTATTTCTTTTCCATTTCGGCGATGGCGGACAGCATTTCAGCCAGCCGCTTGCGCGGGATGGTGCCATCCATGCAGTAGTAATCCGGCGTGATGCGCCCGACCGCCGGAAAAGCCGCCTTGCGCCCGGCCCAGAAGCGCAGGCGCTCGGCTTCGGAGTGCGAGACGCGGATGTCGCGGGCGCCGGCCGCGGTCAAAACCTCGGTGACGCGGGCGATCTCCTCGGCCACCTCTTCCGGCGTGCCGTCCGCCTCGCACAGGAGAATCGCCGCAGCGTCGAGGTCGTAGCCGGCCTTGACGTAAGGCTCGACGGCGGCGGTTGCCGGCTTGTCCATCATCTCCAGCCCGGCCGGGATGATGCCGGCGGCGATGATCGCCGCCACCGCATCGCCGGCCTTGGCAACGTCGTCGAAGGAGGCCATCACCACCTGCGCCAGCTCCGGCTTCGGCACCAGCTTCACCGTGACTTCGGTAACGACGCCGAGCATGCCTTCCGAGCCGATGAGCAGCGCCAGCAGGTCGTAACCGGGCGCATCCGGGGCTTCCGAGCCAATCTCGAAAACCTCGCCTTCGATGCTGACGACGCGGATACGCAGCACGTTGTGCACCGTCAGGCCGTATTTCAGGCAATGCACGCCGCCCGAGTTCTCGGCGACGTTGCCGCCCAGCGTGCAGGCGATCTGCGACGATGGATCGGGCGCGTAATAGAGGCCATATGGCGCCGCCGCTTCCGACACCGCCAGGTTGCGCACGCCGGGCTGGACGACGGCGGTCCGGCTGTCGCGGTCGACCTGCAAAATCCGGTTGAAACGGGCCAGCGACAAGACCACGCCCTGGGCGTGCGGCATCGCGCCGCCCGACAGCCCGGTGCCCGCACCGCGCGCCACCACCGGCACACCGAGCTGGTGGCAGGTACGCAGCACGTCGATCACCTGCCCCTCGCTTTCCGGCAGGCAGACGGCCAGCGGCAGCTCGCGGTAGGCGGTGAGGCCGTCGCACTCGTAGGGGCGCAGATCCTCGTCGTCGACCAGCAGGCAATGCGCCGGCAGGATCAGTCCGAGGCGGGCGGCAAGCGCCTTGCGGTCGGTGCGGAATTCGGGTTCGGGCGTCGTCATGGTTCCCTCATTCTAATCCGACGAGGATGGCGCGGAAGTCGTTTACATTGGTTCGTGTCGGGCCGGTGAGCAGCAGGTCGCCGAGCGCCGAAAAATAACCCCAGGCGTCGTTGGCGGCCATGAATTGGCGAATATCGAGGCCCTGTTCGCGCGCCCGGCGCAAGGTATCGGGCGTGACAAAAGCACCGGCATTGTCTTCGGAGCCGTCGATACCGTCGGTGTCCGCCGCCAGGGCGTGGATACCCGGCGCACCGTCGAGTGCCAACGCCAGGCCAAGGAGAAATTCAGTATTGCGCCCGCCACGCCCGGCGCCTTTCAAGGTCACCGTCGTTTCGCCGCCCGACAGCAGCACGCAGGGCTTTGGGGCCGGAAAACCGTGTCGACCGCAACTGACCGCCATGCCGGCCAGCGCCTTGCCGATCTCGCGCGCCTCGCCTTCGATAGCGTCGCCGAGGATCAGCGGCGCGATGCCGAGCCGGCGTGCTTCGGCCGCCGACGCTTCGAGCATTTGGCGCGGGCTGGCGACCAGGCGGAACTCGCTTTTTTCCAATCGCGGGTCGCCCGGTTTTGGCGTCTCCAGCTCACCCGAAGCCAGCCGCGCGCGCAATGCCGCGGAGATGGTGATGCCGTGGAAATCGAGCACCTTCAGCGCGTCGACCGCAGTCGTCGGGTCGCCGACCGTCGGGCCGGAAGCGATGACCGCCGGGTCGTCGCCCGGCACGTCGGAGATCGCCAGCGTCAGCACCGGGGCCGGCCAGGCGGCAAGTGCCAGCCGCCCGCCCTTGATCGCCGACAGATGTTTGCGCACGCAGTTGATCTCGCCAATGCTCGCCCCCGACCTGAGCAGCGCCGCGGTGAGTGCCCGCTTCTCGGCCAGCGTGACACCGGCGGCCGGCGCCGCCAGGAGCGCCGAACCACCGCCGGAAATCAAGGCCAAGACCCGGTCGGTTGCGGTCAACCCCGAAATCTTGCCCAAAATGCGCGCCGCCGCCGCTTCACCCGCCGCATCCGGCACCGGGTGCGCCGCCTCGACGATCTCGATGCGTTCGCACGGCACGCCATGGCCGTAGCGCGTAACAACCAGCCCGTCGAGCGGCCCCGACCAGTGATCCTCGACCGCCGGCGCCATCGCCGCCGAGGCCTTGCCGGCGCCGATGACAATCAGCCGGCCGCCGTCATCCGGCGGCAAATGCGGCGGCACGCACAAGGCCGGATCGGCGGCCGCAATGGCGGCGTCGAACAGGCAACGCAGAATCTCGCGCGGGCTCATCGCGGCAACCAGCCGAGGCCCGCCTCGGTCGTCGTCAGCGGCTTGTATTCGCAGCCGACCCAGCCGTCGTAGCCCAGCCGGTCGAGCAGATCGAAGAGGAAGGGATAGTTGATCTCGCCGCTGCCCGGTTCGTGACGCCCCGGGTTATCGGCGATCTGGATGTGGCCGATGCGCTGGATGTTTGCCTCCAGCGTGCGCGCCAGATCGCCGGCGATGATCTGCGCGTGGTAGATGTCGTACTGCAGTTTCACGTTGCTGCGGTCGACCGCCTCCAGCATGCGAAAACCCTTGGCCATTTCGTCCAGCCAGTAGCCGGGCATGTCGATGCGGCTGTTGATCGGCTCGATCGTCACCGTTGCGCCGATGGTCGCGAAGCGGTCGGCGGCGAACTGCAGGTTGGCGATGTAGGTCGCTTCGAGTTCCGCCTCGCCGACGCCGGCCGGCCGCAACCCGGCCAGGCAATGCACGCGTTCGCAGTCGAGCACCATCGCGTAATCGAGCGCCAGTTCGACGCTCTCGGCGAACTCGCCGCGGCGCTGCGGCTGGCAGGCCAGGCCGCGCTCGCCGGCCACCCAGTCGCCGGCCGGCAGGTTGAACAGCACCTGTTCGAGATCGTTGGCGCGCAGCCAATCGGCGATGTCGGATGCCGGATGCTCGTAGGGGAAAAGATATTCGACACCCTTGAATCCCGCCACCGCGGCCCGCGCGAAGCGCTCGGGAAATGGCACGTCGGTGAACAGAAAACTGAGATTGGCGGCGAACTTTGGCATGGCGACGACAGTCTGTAAGGCGGACTCGTCAGTATAATCCGCGCACTTCTAGGAGGAGAGCAACGTGAGCGAAACTCAAAAAGACAGCGACAGCGAACGCAAGGGCAACCGCCTTTCCAAAATCGTCACCCGCACCGGCGACGCCGGCACCACCGGCCTCGGCGACGGCAGCCGCACCACCAAGGACAGCCTGCGCATCGACGCCATGGGCGAGGTCGACGAGCTGAATTCCGGCCTCGGCGTGCTGCTCTGCGAAGACCTGCCGCACTCCGTGCAAGTCGCGCTGCTCGACATCCAGAACGACCTCTTCGACCTTGGCGGCGAACTCTGTCTGCCGGGCATGGAAGTCATCAAGGACGTGCAGGTTGCCCGTCTCGAAGAACTGGCAGAGGAATTCAACGCCAACCTGCCGATGCTCAAGGAATTCATCCTGCCCGGCGGCACCCGCGCCGCGGCGCTGGCACACCTCAGCCGCACCGTCTGCCGGCGCGCCGAACGCGCCATGGTCAAGCTGAATACCGCCGAGCCGGTTTCCGACGCTGCCCGCCGCTACATCAACCGGCTCTCCGACCTGCTCTTCATCCTCGGCCGCGTCCTCAACCGCGCCGGCGGCCGCGGCGACGTGCTCTGGCAAAAAGGCAAGACCGCCGCATGAGCGCCTGCGTTATCGGCCACATCACCGTCAAGGACGAGGAAAAATGGGCGCAGTACCGCGCCCAGGTGCCGGCGACGCTCGCCCCGTGGGGCGCCGAATTGCTGTTTCGCGGCCAGCGTGCCGCCGTGCTGAGCGGCGAGCACGCGCACACCGACACCGTCGTCATCCGCTTTCCCGATGCGGCGGCGGTCGATGGCTGGTACAACTCGCCCGCCTATCAGGCCTTGATTCCGCTGCGCCGGCAGGCCGCCGACCTCGACCTCGTCGTCTTCGCCGATTGAAACGCCGTTTGGGCGGCCCCCTCTACCCGCAAGTGCGCCGCTGCGGGTAAGCTCTTCGGCACCCATGCCCGGAGCCGCCCCATGAACCTGCCGACCTATTCCACCCTGTCGCTCAGCCTCGACCAGGGAATCGCCGAAATCCGCCTCAACCGGCCGGACAAGTCGAATGCGATGAACGACGCCATGTGGCAGGAAATCCGCCAGGCCGCCGACTGGGTCGACGCCATGCCGGCAGCGCGCGTCGCCATCCTCAGCGGCGAAGGCCGGAATTTCTGCGCCGGCATCGACCTCGCCATGCTCGGCAGCATCCAGCAACGCATCGCCCACCCGGACGGCGCGCGCAGCCGCGAAATGCTGCGCTGGCTGCTCCTCGACCTGCAGGATTGCCTCACCGCCATCGAACGCTGCCGCAAGCCGGTACTCGCCGCCATCCAGGGCGCCTGCGTCGGCGGCGCGCTCGACCTCGTCACCTGTTGCGACATGCGCTACGCGGCGCCAGACGCCGTCTTCTCGGTGCGCGAAATCGACCTCGCCATGGTCGCCGACGTCGGCACCCTGCAACGCCTGCCGCGCCTGATCGGCGAAGGCATGGCGCGCGAACTGGCCTATACCGGCCGCAACGTCGGCGCCGAGGAAGCGGCTACGCTCGGTCTGGTCAACCGCGTTTTCGCCTCCCCGGAGGCGTTGACCGCAGCAGTCCGCGAAATCGCCCACGCCATCGCCGCCAAGTCGCCGCTCGCCACGCGCGGGTTGAAGGAAGTCATGAACTACAGCCGCGATCACTCCGTTGCCGACGGCCTCGGCTTCGTCGCCACATGGAACGCGGCAATGCTGCTTTCCGCTGATCTCGAGGAATGCATCGCCGCTCAGCGCGAACGACGCTCGCCCAAGTTCGACGACTAGACAAGTTTTCTTCAGCAGCATGCGCCGGCGCAAGCCGGAAGCTCGCGAAAGCAATTTGCCGACCTATACTTGGTAAATCGAGGTTGGACGCACGTTCCATCGCGACTTACGGATGAGACAAGCCGGCATGACGAGCCTGAAGCACGTAGCGCAAAGCCTAGACAACGCAGGCTGGCGGCCACCGGCGAATCTGTATATCGGTACCGCACTTTGCGATCTGCGTTGCCTGATCGTCGCATTGATGGTGCTACTGGCGGGTTGCGCGACGCCGGACCGCGGCCCGTATCAGCCACCGTCGACAGCGGTTTCCGAGAGCACCTGGCAGGAGGTCGACCGCGACATAGGCGCTGCGTCGCTGGCGGCGATAGGGCCGGCCGAAAACTACGCACGCGGCTTCATGGAGCGCTGGCGTGACCTTGTCGCGAGGCGCAACGAGGCCAATTTCATACCGTGGTTCACCGGCTACTGGACCCAGCAATGGCTGAGCATCAAGGTGGCCTGGTACAAGCTGGGGAGCGGGGAAGAGAGGGACCAGGCCGCAAACAGACTGGCCGCCTATCTGCAGGAACAATACCACGAGCGCGTGCTGCAACCGGTCGCCAGGGAAATCGATCCTGACGCAGTCAGGGCGCAGGCGACAAAACTCTATGTCCAGCTCCTCGGCGAGCAGCTGCGGGGAATCGCACGACGCCATGGTGTCCCGCCAGATCAGTTCGACCAGCGAATCAGGAACATTCCGGCGATAGAACTGGCGCCGCCGCCGGCCCACGATGCTTCGCTCTATCAGATTGTCCGCGCCGACCCGCTCGCCTCGCTCCCCGCCTACAAAGCGCTGATGGCGCAGATTCGCAAGGACGCCGGCGGCACCGGAGACGGCCCGTCGACAGCCACGATTTCGCCGGTGGCCAGACAGGCCAGTGAAAAGCTGCTATCCCGGCTCGCCATCAGCGGTGGCGCAAGCGCCGCGTCGGCGGTGGTCGGCGGCGTCGCCGGCCTTGTCATTGCCCTCGGCACGGCCGGCTACGGCGTCATCGCACACGAGAGCGAGCGGCCGGAAATGGAGGCGCAGCTTCGGGAAATCCTGAGCACCGCGCTGGACGACATGTGGCGCAACCTGATGGAGGATCGCGCAACAGGGGTGATGGCCGGGGTTTATTACATCGCCCGACAGATTGAAGGAAGTCTTCCCCAAACCACTACACAACCAGTTGAATCGGAGCCGTTGCCGCAAGAAGCTCCGCTCCACGACGAGCGAAGCGACGACGAAGCGATTGCCGATGACGAAAAGGTGGACGAATAGCCCCACCCAGAAAGGAGAAGGCCCGACAGAAACACCGCCACCAAACGCAAAACCTATGTTGATGCGCTGCTCAGCGCCGACCGACCCAATACTTGGGCTGGCGACGCTGGTGGGCGACGGCTTGAACCGTAATAGTGTCGACCGTCGCACGGTAAATAATCGAATAGGGGAAATGGCGCATAGGCAAGGCGCGCAAGCGTTGGGAAACCGGGGTACCTGCTTTTGGAAACTGGAGAATCCGGTGTGCGCTGCGTTGGTAGTCGGCGACGAAAGCGGCGGCAATGCCGGGCGTAGTGTGTTGCAGGTAATAGGCCTGCGCTTCCTCAAGTTCCGCTTGCGCGGCATCGAGGACGATCAGTTTCATGCCGCTGCGGAAAGCTTGGCTTTGAGGCGGGCAAGTGACTCATCAAAATCGATGGCGCCAATTTCACCTCGGTCGAACGCATCTGCGCGGCGCTCGGCCTCCTCTACCCAGGCAGCCATAATTTTATCGTCCTCCTCGAGGCTTACCAGCAGGCGCTCTGCCAGATGTGCCCGGTCGGCTGGCGCCAGTTGCAGGGCGGCGGCTTCGATATCCTCAAGTGGGGAATTGATCATGGTGCGAACCTCCTGAATTGCTTGGGCAATGCTAACCCAAGCAAGTTGCCAAAACCACCTGTGTGCGGGGCTATTCGGCCGCCTCCGCCACCCGCCGTGCCCTGACCGCCGCGGCCAGCTTTTCCAGCACTGCCAGGCTGTCATCCCACCCAATACAGGCATCGGTGACGCTCTGGCCATAGGTCAGCGGCTTGTCGGGCGACAGGTCCTGGCGGCCTTCGACGAGGTGGGATTCGACCATGACGCCGACGATGCGCTCCTCGCCGCCGGCCATCTGCGCGGCGACGCTGTCGCAGACTTCCATCTGCAGCTTGTACTGCTTGCGGCTGTTGCCGTGCGAGAAGTCGACCATCAGGCGGGCGGCGAGGCCGGCCTTGGCGATTTCGGTACACGCGGCATCGACGCTGGCAGCGTCGAAGTTCGGCTCCTTGCCGCCGCGCAGGATGACATGACAATCCTCGTTGCCCATCGTCGACACGATGGCGGTGTGGCCGGACTTGGTCACCGACAGGAAGTGATGCGGCGAATTGGCCGAGCGGATGGCGTCGACCGCGATACGCATGTTGCCGTCGGTGCCGTTCTTGAAACCAACCGGGCACGAGAGGCCGGAGGCCAGTTCGCGGTGCACCTGCGACTCGGTGGTGCGCGCGCCGATGGCTCCCCAGGCGATCAGGTCAGCCGTGTATTGCGGCGTGATGGTATCGAGGAATTCGGTGGCACAGGGCAGATCGAGCTCGTTGATTTCGAGCAGGATGCGGCGCGCTAGGCGGATGCCTTCGTTGATGCGGAAGGTGTTGTCGAGACGCGGATCGTTGATCAGGCCCTTCCAGCCGACGGTGGTGCGCGGCTTTTCGAAATAGACGCGCATCAGGACGACGAGGTCTTCGGCGTATTTTTCCGCCGCTTTCGTCAGCCGTTTGGCGTATTCCATGGCGGCATCGTAGTCGTGGATCGAGCAGGGGCCGATGACGACCAGCAGGCGGTCGTCGGCGCCGTGCAGGATGCGGTGGATGGCCTGGCGGGCGGCATAGGTCGTCTGCGCCGCGCGGTTCGACACCGGATATTCGCGGAAGACGTGCGCCGGCGGCACCAGCTCCTTGATTTCCTTGATGCGAATGTCGTCGGTGTTCGGTTTGCTTTGCGGCGTCATGGCCTGCCCCATTTGAAAATTGCTGAAAACCCGGCATTCTACCGGATGCGTATGGAAGATTTCGACCTGCAACCTTCTCCCGAGATTCCACCGAAGCCCATCAAGGGACGCGGCGCGACGGGGAACGTCGCCCATCGCTTCAGCAGCGACACCCGCCAGGCCGAGGACGACGGCTGGGAGCAGGCCGAGCCATCGCTGCCGCAAACCCGCCTGCTGGTCGACAGCGCGAAATCGATCATCAGCCGCAACGACTCGCCGGACATCGGTTTCGACCAGTCGCTCAATCCCTATCGCGGCTGTGAACACGGCTGCATTTACTGCTACGCCCGCCCGACGCACGCATATCTTGGGCTGTCGCCCGGCCTCGATTTCGAAACGCAGATATTCCACAAGCCGGATGCCCCGCGCCTGCTGCGCGAGGAATTGAGTCGCCCGGACTACGTCTGTTCGACCATCGTCCTCGGCACCGCGACCGATGCCTACCAGCCGTTCGAGCGCAAGGAGCGGCTGACGCGCGCAGTGCTCGAAGTGATGCTGGAAACCGGCCACCCGGTGTCGGTGGTCACCAAGTCATCGCTGATCGTGCGCGACCTCGACCTTTGGGCCGAACTCGCCCGGCGAAAGCTGGCCCATGTTGGCATTTCACTGACGACGCTCGACGGCCCGCTGGCGCGCCAGGTGGAACCGCGGGCCAGCTCCCCGCACGCACGGCTGGCGGCGATGCAGCAATTGAGCGAGGCCGGCATCCCGGTTTCGCTGTTCGCCTCGCCGCTGATTCCCGGCCTCAACGACCACGAGCTGGAAAAACTGCTGCTGGCGGCCCACGGCCACGGCGCAACGAGCGCCGGCTATACCCTGCTACGCCTGCCGCACGAAGTCGCGGGACTGTTCCGCGAGTGGCTGGACTGGCATGCGCCGGAGAAAACCGCGCGGATCATGTCGGTGCTCTATGACTTGCGCGGTGGACGTGCCAACGATGCCAATTTCGGCAGCCGGATGAAGGGACTGGGGCATTTTGCCGACCTCATCCGCCAGCGCTTCGATCTCGCCTGCCGCCGCCTCGGACTGGCCCGCGAATGGCCGCAGCTCGACAGCACGCACTTCAAGCCGCCCCCGCCTCCCAAGCCGGCGGACGAGCGGCAACTCAGCCTGTTCTGATTACTTCAGCTTTTCGTAAAGCCCGACGACCGTTTCCATTTCTTCCAGGATACGTTCGCTGGTCGTCGCGACCGCCGTTTGCGGGCGCTTGTCGGGCCCGGCCTTCTGGTTCAGCGCATTCTCGAAGAAGAACCACTGCTGCTTGACCAGTTCCAGGCTTTCCTTGATCTGCGGCGTATTGGCCGGCGCCGAAGCCAGCTCCTGGTGGGCAGCCGCGAATTCCTTGCGCGCCTTTTCCAGGTCGCCGGCGCTCTTGTCGTCGCCGACGCCCCAGGCGATGGCCTGGTAGAACTTGGCCATGCGCTGCGACAGCATGCGCTGGCGACCGGAGACGTTGACCAGGCGGCCGGCACTCGTCGTGGATTGCTTTTCGAGCTGGACCGTTCCCTGGTGCGCCAGCGCCAGCACCTGCTCGGAAATCTCCAGCACCTTGCGCCCGTTGTCCTGCGATGGCGCGGCGCCAACCAGAACGTCCTTGTAGGCGAGCCAGGATTTCTCCAGCTTCAGGTAGTTCTCCTTGATTTCCGGCGTCGGCGCGAAGTTCTTCAGCTCGACCAGTTGACGGTCGAACAGTGCGACCGACGAGTCGAGGATTTTCTTGCTGCGGTCGACCTCGACCTGCTGGCCAATCTGGAAGTAGGCCTTGGCCATGCGCTGCGACAGCATGCGCTGACGGCCCGCCTTGTTGATCGCCGAATTGAGATCGGCGATCTGCGCCATCGCCTCGCTGCCGAAGACGCACAGCGTCAATGCCAGCAGCAGTCCTGAAAGTCTTTTCATGGTTTCCCCAAAGCAAATTGTCCCCGGGAGCGGAAACTACCGGGGACAAGCTTGCGGAACCATGACATCGGTCAATTTTGCCGACCGATGAAAAGAAAGATTTATCGATACATCATGGCAGCTGGGTCAGGTAATTGGCGATCGCCTTGATATCTTCGTTCTTCAGCGACGACGTGGCAATCGACATCAGCTGATTGTTGCGGACGCCGGTGTTGTCGCGGTAGCGCGTGATCGACGTCACCAGGTAGGGAATCTGCTGTCCGGCGAGACGGGCAATGGCTGCGTCGCCGCGCGCCGTTTCGCCGTGGCAACGCACGCACAGCTTGGCGAACAGTTCCTTGCCGCGGGCCACTTGGGCGGGATCAGCCTTGCCCGGCGGCACCGCCTGACTACCAAAATACAGGGCGATCTGGACGCGTTCCTCGTCCTTCAGGACCTTGATCAGCCCTTGCATGAACTGGTCCTTGCGTTCGCCGCTGCCGAACTTGCGAATCTGTTCCAGCAGGTAGGCCGGGTTCTGGCCCGCCAGGTTGGGAACTTCCGGAATCTTGCTGAAGCCGTTGTCGCCGTGGCAGTTCACGCAGAAGAATGCCGCCTTCTGGCCCGCCTCGATGGCCTGCTTGAGTGCCGCCGGATCAGCCTGAACGGACTTGAGCCTGTCCTGCAGGGGCGTCTGGGCCGATGCTACGCCACAAAACGCCATCGCCAGTGCCGCCAAAAACCACGCTCGCATGAATGCCCCCTCCTAAATAACTAGGCATTATGCCGTACCCCCCACCGTCAGTCCATCGATACGCAATGTCGGCTGGCCGACGCCGACCGGCACGCTCTGCCCGTCCTTGCCGCAGGTGCCAACGCCAGGGTCGAGCTTGAGGTCGTTGCCGATCATCGAAACGCGGGTCAGCGCGTCGGGGCCGTTGCCGATCAGCGTCGCCCCCTTGATCGGCCGCGTCACCTTGCCGTCCTCGATCAGGTAGGCCTCGCTCATCGAGAAGACGAACTTGCCGCTGGTGATGTCGACCTGGCCACCGCCGAAGTTGGCGGCATAGATGCCCTTCTTGACCGAGGCAATGATTTCCTGCGGGTCATGCTCGCCGGCCAGCATCATGGTGTTGGTCATGCGCGGCAGCGGCAGGTGGGCGAAGGATTCGCGGCGGCCGTTGCCGGTCGGGACGACACCCATCAGGCGGGCGTTGAGGCTGTCCTGCATGTAACCCCTGAGGATGCCATCCTCGATCAGCACCGTACGCTGGGTCGGGTTGCCCTCATCGTCGATGTTGAGCGAGCCGCGACGGTCGCTGATGGTGCCGTCGTCGATGACGGTGACGCCCTTCGCCGCCACGCGCTGGCCGATGCGGCCGGAGAAGGCCGAGCTGCCCTTGCGGTTGAAATCGCCTTCTAGCCCGTGGCCGACCGCTTCGTGCAGCAGGATGCCGGGCCAGCCGGAACCGAGGACGACGGTCATCTGCCCGGCCGGCGCTGCCTCGGCGTCGAGGTTGGTCACCGCCTGATGGACGGCTTCGCTGGCGTAGCGCTGGAGGACGGCATCGTCGAAATAGGCGAAGTCGAAACGGCCGCCGCCGCCCGCCCCGCCCTGCTCGCGCTTGCCATTTTCCTCGACGATGACCGACACTGAGCAGCGGACCAGCGGGCGGATGTCGGCCGCCAGCCGGCCGTCGGAGCCGGCGACCAGAACCACTTCGTATTCTCCGGCCAGCGAGGCCATGACCTGGATCACACGCGGGTCGAGCGCCCGCGCAAAGCCTTCCAGGCGTTCGAGCAATTTCACCTTGGCGTCGGCCGGCAGCGAGGCGATCGGGTCGTGCGGGACGTAGAGCGACCTGGCTGCGGTCGACGCCGAAAAAGCCGGCAAAATGCCACTCTGCCCGGCAGCGGCGATCGCCCGCACGGCGTTGGCGGCATCGCCGAGGGCGCGCGAACTGATGTCGTCGGAGTAAGCGAAGGCGGTCTTCTCACCGGAAATCGCGCGGACGCCGACACCCTGGTCGATATTGAAGCTGCCCGACTTGACAATGCCTTCGTCGAGGCTCCAGGCCTCGGAACGCGAATACTGGAAATAGAGGTCGGCGTAGTCGACCTGGTGCGTCAGGATCTGGCCGAAGGTGCGCGACAGGTCGCCCTCGGTCAGCGAGAAGGGCGTCAGCAGCAGGGATTCGGCTTGCGCCAGGGCGCTGTCTTGAATCATGAAACTTCCTTAAAGTTTGCGGTGCGCGAGCGCCGGCAGGCTCTCGCGGATTTCGGCGATGCGGGCATGGTCGAGGTCGGCGATGACGATGCCCGGCCCCTTCATCTTGCGATCGAGGATTTCGCCCCAGGGGTCGACGATCATGCTGTTGCCGTGCGTCGTGCGGCCGCTTTCATGCCGCCCGCCCTGTCCGACCGCCAACAGGTAGCATTGGTTCTCGATAGCGCGGGCGCGCAGCAGGATTTCCCAGTGGGCGCGGCCGGTGGTGTCGGTGAAGGCGGCCGGCACCAGGATCAGGTCGACCGGCGCCAGCGCCCGGTACAACTCGGGAAAGCGCAGGTCGTAGCAGATCGACAGGGCAATGCGGCCGAACGGCGTATCGACGGCAACCAGCTGGTTGCCAGGCTCGATGAAGGCGGCTTCGTCGTAGGATTCCTCGCCCTTGTTGAAGCCGAACAGGTGCACCTTGTCGTAACGCTCGACGCATTGGCCGGCCGGGTTGTAGGCGAGGCTGGAATTGCGCATCTTGTCGGCGACAGTTGCGGTCAACGGGATGGAACCGGCAAAAATCCAGATCCCGTGCTTCTGTGCAGTAGCCGCCAGCCAGTCCTGGATCGGCCCGCGTCCGAACGCCTCGCGCGCATTCACGCGGTCGGCATCGGCGGCGCCGATGACCGGAAAATACTCGGGCAGCACGACCAGCTGGGCACCCTGCGCCACGGCGTCGGCGACCAGGTGACCGGCGACAGCCAGGTTGTCCGCCACGCGCGGCCCCGACACCATCTGGATCGCCGCCATGCGGCAATTCTGCTTGCTCACTGCCTGCCTCCTCCTGCCGCCCCGGGCGGCGCTTCCTCGACGAATTCGCCGACCTTCTCGACCTTGGGGTCGCTCCAGCTGCCGGTGACATGATAACGATAGCTGAACAGCCGACCGAGCGGATTCTGCAGGATGGTGCTGGCCACCAGCGCTGCCGCACCGACGAGCGGATTGACCAGGGTCGCGGCGCCGATCGCGGCCACCGAACCGACCTGCGGACGTACCAGCACCTGCAGGTTCTGCGTTTCGTTCTTCAGGTCGGCCTCGCCCTCGATCTGGATCTGCGCCGCCGGGCTGTTGATGCGCAGCGGCCCCGCCGTGCGCATGACGCCTGCAGTGACGACCGTCTTGCCTTCGATGCTGTCGAAAGCCAGGCCCTCGCTGAAAATGTCGCGGAAATCGAGGGTCAGCCGGCGCGACAGCGATTGCAGCGAAAGCAGCCCAAGCAGCCGGCCGACCCCCGGCTCCAGCTTGTTGAACTGGCCGTTTTCGGCGCTGACCGTCATCTCGCCAGTCAGCGACGGATAGTCGATGCCGGTCAGCGGGCCGTTCCATTGCATGTTGCCCGCCAGGTTCGCCGTCCCGCGCCGGATGGCATCGACATAGCCGAGGCGGTTGAGCAACTTACCGACATCGCTGGCCGTCAGCTCGAAATCGAGACTGGTCTGGTGCCGGCCGGCCCCGTCATTGCGCCAGACCGCCTTGCCGATCAAGGCGCCGTCGGGATTGCGCAGATTCAGCGTTTCCAGATGCCAGGCTCCCCTGTCGTTGCGCGCCCGAAGTTCGAGCCGGCCGAGCGCCATCTCGCCAATCCGGAAGTCGTCCACCGCGAGATTCAGGGCGGGCAGGCTGTTGAGCAGCGAGGCGTTGGGGCCGCCCCCGGCTTCCGCTGCCCGCCGCACCACCAGGCGCTGCATGCGCCCTTCCAGCGAGCCTTCGCCGGCACCGCGCCAGGTCAACTCGCCGGCCGCCTCCTGCATGCTGAGGACAATCTGCCAGCCGTCGTCGCGCGGCCGCAGCTGGGTATCGACCTGCGTGTAGTCGCGGCCGAACAGCCGCAGCACCGGCGTTCTGATCGACACCACATCGAGCGCCGGCATCTTCGTGCCGTTCCGGCCACCGTTACCGTTCGCTGCGAGGACTTCCTTCCACGCATCGGCGTCGACCTGCGGGAGGGCGATGCGCACGGCGACGCCGCGTTCCGGCAGCGTGGCGTCGCCGGCACCGAGGGCGACGACGGCGCGCTCCAGCCCCTCGGCGCGCTTGACGAAAACGGCCTGCACGACATTGCCCAGGGTCGCCCGGTACTGCTCGCGGCCGCCCTCGCCGGTAGTTTTCTCGACGCGCAGCGCCAGCGGCGAGGTCGCTGCCTTGGCCAGCGGCTCGGGCAGGCGCGAGCTGACGCCGACCAGATCCGACTCGACGACCAGATCGGTCTGGTTATGTCTGATGTCGATGTTCGATTTCCACGCCGCACTGCCGGCCAGGCGGTCGCCCGCCGGCAGCCCGAAATGCTGGAACAACTCGCCGACGTTCGAGGTGGCGCCGACCTGCACGGCGACGCGGTCGGCATGGCTCTTGATGCCGATCCGGATCGGCCCGCCGAAAATCCGGCCGCTGATCTCCGGCGCCGTGATGCTGGATTCCGTCAGCAACAGCCGGCCATTGACCTGGGTCAGCGGCGCCATGCCCTCGAACAGGTGGATCTGGTTGTTCTGCAGGCGGAAATCACCGCGCACCCGCGTTTCCTCGACCCGGCGCAGGGGAATGTCGAGCGCAAGGTCGAGCTTCCCGTTGCCGCTGGCCTTCATCTCCCTGGTGAAGTGGTCGATCTTCTCGCCGACCGGGCTCTGTTCGATGAAGCGCAGGAATTCGCCGGTCGGACCGCTGGCGTCGCCGCGGATGAGCAGCAATTCGTCGAACGATTCGAAATCGGGGATTTCGACCACGACATCGGACAGCCGGGCGCCGAAAATGCTCCCTTTCTCGGCGACGATCCGCATGCCAACGCCAAAACTCATGTCGGCCTTGATCTCGTCGATCACCGGCCAGCCGGTCGCATAGTCCAGTTTCACGCCCTCGGCCTTGGCCGTGATCAGAAACTTGCCCTTGGCCGGGTCGCGAAACGGGAAGTCCGCGAGATCGCCCTTGAGCACCATCTTGCCGTCGTAGCCGCGACCGGCAACGATGCTGGTGCGCAGCCACTCGCCGACGTTGGCACTGACGGCACGCGGCATGTAGCGCCAGACGGCGCGCCCGTCGGCACGCGCGATGCTGGCAGCAAGGTCGATCACGCCCGGCCCCTCGCCGGTGTAGCGGTAGGTGCCGCTGGCCGAGCCGGCGGCATCGGCGCCGTCGAACTGCAGTCGTTCGAGCTTGACGTCGACGATATCGCCGGCCACCTTCCAGCTGGCGCGGGCGCGCAGCTGGTCGAAAGCGATATCGGGTTCGGGGAAGACCGCCGGCAGCGAGATGGCCGAACGCCCTGAATCGACCGAGAGCGAACCGCCCTTTTCGTTGAACTCGACCTGGCCGGCCAGTCCGTCGGCACCCGGAAAGTAGCCGCCGGCACGCATGCCGAGATCGGCAAAGGTGGCGCGCAGCGAGTAGTGTTCCAGCGCCTCGCCGGCCCGGGTCCAGCCGCTGCGCAATTCGGCGATCCGCCCCTGCGGCCGGTGCCGATCGAGCAATTCGCGGCTGCGCGGATCGAGCGGCAGGAAGGCTGCCAGCCGGGCGATGACCGCCAGATCGATGAAACTGGCGCTGGCGGCGCCGTTGATCCGGCCGCTGGTAGCGTCCTGCTGCCACTCCACCTGGAAATCGGTCGGCGTCACGCGCAGGCCATCCGCCGCCGTCAGTTCGACCTTGCGTCCGGCCAGCGCCCAGGCGCCGGCCTTGTAGCGCCCTTCCAGGCGGCCGCGCAGGCTGCTCAGATCGAGTTCCGGCAGCTTCTTCCCAAGCCGGATGCGGACCTCTTCCAGTGCCAGGTCAGCGGTCGCCTTGCCCTCGCCATTTTCCAGGTCGCCCCAGATGCGCAGCGCGCCGCGTCCCTGCGAGAGATCGACCGGGTAATCGACCCAGCTCCGCCAGGCCGCGAGATCGGCATAGTCCAGCTGGACGAAGACCTTTCCCGACAGGTGTTCGAGCGCTTCGTCGAGCGCGCCGCTGACTTCGCCGCGGACGTCGATGCGTGCCGCCAGTTCGCTCGGTGGCGCCGCCGAAAGGCCAAAACGGTGCCGCCGGCCGCGATTGTCGAGGGCAAACTGCAGATCCTCGAGCGCCAGTTGCGGCGCCCCGCGCAGGCGGTCTTCCCAGACGATGGTCGCGTTGCGGACGCGGATGCGTTTCTGTTCGAGCACCCATTCGGCGAATGCCGGATCGCCTTCGTCCTCTGCCTCGATGCCGGCCACCGTGATGCGTCCGCTGGTCTCGCGGCGCACGTGCAAAACCGGCCGCTCCAGCGCCAGCAGCGCCAGCGTCACCCGGCCGCGCCACAGGCTATGCCAGGACAGGACGGTTTCCACCTGTTCGAGCGAGAAAGCCGGTTTGCCCTGGCGATCGGCAATCGCCACATCGTCGAGAACGAGGTCGGGATTGAGCCCCTGCCAGCGCGCCTCGATCTTGCCGATGGTCACCGGCTGGCCGATGGCCTGGCTGAGCGCCTGCTCGATGCGCTCGTGATACATGCCGACATTCGGCAGGACGACATAACGCAACGCCAGCACCAGCGCGGCGAACACCAGCCAGGCGACGAGCGCGCCCCACAAGGCGATGCGCAGCGTGCGGCGCAGCAAGGACGAGGCGAGAATCGGCCACAGCCAGTGCAGGCGGTGGTAGAGCGCCTGGCGCAGCCCCAGGCGGGTTGCCGCGTCAGTCACGGACGAAAGCGCTTTGCCAGGAGGAGGGATAGGTCACTACAATCGATGATCCGTCAAAAATGACATTCTATCCTTTTCGGCCTGAGCGCCGACCGAGCAATCATGGACACACTACCCGACCCGCGCTGGCAATCCGCCCTCGCCCACAGCCGCTACCTGGCCAACCTGCTCAGCACGCACCCGGCGCTGGTGCCCGAACTGGCCGCCGTGTGGACGGCGCCGCTGACCGCCGAACAACTGGCGGCGGCACTGACGCCGGCGGCGACCGACGACGATGCCATCAAGGCGCAGCTGCGCCGCCTGCGCCAGCGCGCGATGGCGCACATCACCCTGCGCGACCTGTGCGGTCTGGCGCCGTTGGCCGAAGTGGTCGAAAGCATGACCCTGCTTGCCGACGTCACCACCAACTTCGCCCTCGACCACTACCACCGCCTGCTCGCCGCCACTTACGGCGAGCCGCTCGACAAGGCCGGACGGCCGCAGCGCCTGCTGATCATCAGCATGGGCAAGCTGGGTGGCCGTGAATTGAACGTCTCGTCGGACGTCGACTACATCTTCGTCTACCCAGAGGAAGGCGACACCGCCGGGCCGAAGAGCATCGAGAATTATGATTTCTTCACCCGCCTCGGCAAGCGCGTGATCTCGGCGCTCGGCGAGATCACCGCCGACGGCCAGGTCTTCCGCGTCGACATGCGCCTGCGCCCGAACGGCGACTCCGGCCCGCTGGTCTGCTCGCTCGACGCGCTGGAAAACTACTTCATCACGCAGGGCCGCGAATGGGAGCGCTACGCCTGGATCAAGGGCCGCACCATGAACGCGGGCAGCAACCTGCAGCCGGAGTGGGTCACCGCGATGCAGAAGATCGCCCGCCCCTTCGTCTTCCGCAAGTACCTCGACTTCGGCGCCATCAACGCGATGCGCGACCTGCACGCGCAGATCCGCCGCGAGGTGGTGCGCAAGGACATGGCCGGCCACGTCAAGCTCGGCCCCGGCGGCATCCGCGAAATCGAGTTCATCGCCCAGGTCTTCCAGCTCATCCGCGGCGGCCGCGACCCCGGGCTGCAGATCCGCCCGACGCTGGCCGTGCTCAAGCAACTGGTCAGCCGCCAGTTGATCCCTGCTGAAACCGAGAACGAATTGCGCGAGGCCTACGTATTCCTGCGCCGCCTCGAACACCGCCTGCAGTATGTCGAGGACAAGCAGACCCACATGCTGCCGGAAGACCCGGCCGACCAAACGAGCATCGCGCGCAGCATGGAATTCGCCGACTGGCCGGCGATGCTCGCCGTGCTCAACGCGCATCGCGAGAAAGTCAGCCGCCATTTCGAGCAGATCTTTTCCGATCCGGAAGCCGGCGAGCACCCGCTGACCGGCTTGTGGATGGGCCAGCTCGACGAGGACACGGCGATCGAGGCCTTCGGCAACCTCGGCTTCCGCCAGCCGGCCGAGGCGATCAGGCGCCTCGCCGAACTGCGGGCTGCCAGCCGCTACCTGCAGCTCCCCACCGCCAACCGTTCGCGCCTCGACGCCATCGGCCCGCGCCTGATCGAAGCGGCCGGTGCCACCGGCGACCCGGACACGACGCTGGCCCGCGGCCTGCACTTCATCGAAGGAATCAGCCGCCGCGGCGCCTATCTCGCGCTGCTGCAGCAATACCCGCTGGCGCTGCGCCGGGTGGCCGACATGATCTGCGCCTCGAACTGGGCGGCCGACTACCTGAACCGCTACCCGCTGCTGCTCGACGAACTGCTCGACCCGCGTCTCTACGAGATCGCCACCGACTGGGCCGGCTTCCGCCAGAACCTCAAGCGCAACCTGGCCGACCACGCCGGCGACACCGAGCGGGAAATGGACATCCTGCGCGAAGTGCACCACGCCCAGGTCTTCCGCCTGCTGGCCCAGGATCTTTCCGGCCTGCAGACCATCGAGCGCCTGTCCGACCACCTGACCGAACTGGCCGACACTATCGTCCAGGAAACCCTGCCGCTGTGCTGGCGGACGATCAAGAAACGGCATTGCGAGACCCCGCAATTCGCCGTCATCGGCTACGGCAAGATGGGCGGCAAGGAACTCGGCTACGCCTCCGACCTCGATCTCGTCTACCTGTTCGACGACGACGCCCAGGACGCGGCGGAAAACTACACCCGCCTCGGCCAGCGCCTGAGCACCTGGCTGTCGAGCCAGACGCCGGCCGGCATCCTCTTCGAAACCGACCTGCGCCTGCGCCCGAACGGCGACTCCGGCCTGCTCGCGGTATCGGTCGATGCCTTCCGCGACTACCAGCTGAAAAACGCCTGGGTCTGGGAACACCAGGCGCTGACCCGCGCCCGCTTCTGCGCCGGCGACCCGGCGGTCGGCGCCCGCTTCGAGGAAATCCGCTGCGAGATTCTCTGCCTGCCGCGCGACCTGGCGAAGCTGCACGAGGAAGTGGTCGCCATGCGCCGCAAGATGTACGACGCGCACGCCTCGAAGAGCGCAACCGGCTTCAACCTCAAGCACGACGCCGGCGGCATCATCGACGTCGAGTTCATCGTCCAGTACCTGGTGCTCGGCCACGCCCACCGCCACCACGAGCTGACCGGCAACCTCGGCAACATCGCCCTGCTGCGGATCGCCGCCGAACTCGGGCTGATTCCCGCCGACCAGGCCGAAGCCGCCGGCGACGCCTACCGCGAATACCGCCGCCTGCAGCACGCCAAGCGCCTGAGCGCCAATCCCAAGGCCCTGGTCGACCGGGAAAGCATCGGCAAGCAGATCGCTGCGGTCAACGCCCTGTGGAAGACGGTTTTCGGCGACTGAGCCCGGCGTCACCGGCAACAAAAAAGCCGCACGCAGCGGCTTTTTTTGTTGTTCCTTCCGGCGACTACTTCTTCAGCGAATCGCGAATCTCGCGCAGCAGCATGACGTCTTCCGGCGTCGCCGGGGCTTCCGGCTCGGGCGCCGGCTCGGCGGCACGCAGGCGGTTGATCTGCTTGACCATGATGAAGATGACGAAGGCGAGAATGGCGAAATTGACGGCGATGGTCAGAAAATTGCCGTAGGCAAAGACCGGGATGCCGGCCGCCTTGATGTCGGCCAGCGCGGTCAGGTTCTTCGGATTGTCGCCGAGCAGGACGTAGAGGTTGGAGAAATCCAGGCGGCCGGTGACGCGCGACACCAGCGGCATGATCAGGTCGCCGACGACCGACTCGACGATCTTGCCGAAGGCGCCGCCGATGATGACGCCGACCGCGAGGTCCATTGCATTGCCCTTGACCGCGAATTCGCGAAACTCCTGAAGCATTCCCATGGCGTTTTCCTTTCTGCCGGAGGTTTTATGGTGACGGGATTATTGGCCGCCCGTCGCGGTGCGTCAACGGCCGTTTACAGGCGGCGCAGGCGCTCGCCGGCGGCGACCAGCGTTTCCTCCTTCTTGGCGAAGCAGAAACGCACGACGCGGTCGTCGCGCCCGTCGGCGTAAAAGACCGAGACGGGAATCACCGCGACGCCGACCTCGCGCGTCATCCACTCGGCGAAGGCGCGGTCGGGCAGATCGGAAATTGCCTTGTAGCGCGCCAGTTGAAAATAGGTGCCGCGACACGGCAAGAGCTCGAACGGCGTGGCGGCCATCAGGTTGCGGAAGAAGTCGCGCTTTTCCTCGTAGAAGGCGGCCAGGCCGAGATGGCGCGCGGCGTCCTGCATGTAGTCGGCGAGCGCCAGCTGCGATGGCGTATGGACGGTGAATACGTTGAACTGGTGCACCTTGCGGAACTCGGCCATCAGCGCCGCCGGGCCGACCACGTAACCGATCTTCCAGCCGGTGATGTGGTAGGTCTTGCCGAAGCTCGACACGACGATGCTGCGCGGCGCCAGCTCGGGATGACCGCAGAGGCTGGCATGGCGTTCGCCGTCGAACAGGATGTGCTCGTAGACCTCGTCGGAGAGCACGACGATGTCGGTGCCGCAGACCAATTCGGCCAGTTTTTCGAGGTCGACCGCAGTCAGCAGGCTACCGGTCGGGTTGTGCGGCGAGTTGACGATGATCATGCGCGTGTGCGGCGTGATCAATTGCGCCACCTGCGCCCAGTCCGGCGCGTAGTCGGGGAATCGCAGCTGCGCGTAAACCGCCTTGCCGCCGACGGTTTCGATGGCCGGCACGTAGGAGTCATAGACCGGCTCGAAAACGATCACCTCGTCGCCCGGCCGGACAAAGGCGGCAATCGCCGTGAAGATCGCCTGCGTCGCGCCGGCGGTAACCGTCACCTCGGTTTCGGTATCGAAGCGCGTGCCGTACAGCGCCGCCACCTTGTCGACGATGGCCTGGCGCAGTTCCGGCATGCCGGCCATCGGCGGATACTGGTTGCGCCCCGCCAGCATGTGCCGGTGCACCGCGTCGAACAGCGAGCGGTCGGCCTGGAAGTCGGGAAAGCCCTGCGACAGGTTGATCGCCCCACACTCCGCCGCCATGCGCGACATCACGGTGAAGATGGTGGTCCCCATGTGCGGGAAGCGGGAATCAATGCGGATCGGCGTTTGCATGTTGCGGTCGACGGCGAAAAAGAGGGGAAAATCATGCGCCAAGGCAGCCCGGCAAGCAACCGCAAGGTGAAAAACGGCGTAGTATTACATCTGTTATAACAAGCACGGAGATCACCATGTTCGCACTCAAACTGACCCAGATAGGCAATTCGGTGGGCGTCGTGCTGCCGAAGGAATTGCTCGCCCGCCTGCACGTCGAAAAAGGCGACACGGTTTACGCTACCGAATCGCCGGACGGTGTGCGCCTGACGCCCTTCGACCCCGCCTTCGAGCAACAGATGGAAGCGGCGCGCAAGATCATGAAGGCACGCCGGAACGTTCTGCACGAACTGGCGAAATGAGCCGCTGGACGTGGATCGAGGAGGCCGTCGTCTGGGCCGTGCATGAGGCCCAACTGGCTGAACATGGTGGCTCGGCCGGGGTGCGCGATGCCGGGCTGCTCGCTTCGGCGCTGGCCCGCCCGCTCAATCTGGCAGCCTACGGCGAACCCGATGTCGCCGCCCTCGCTGCCGCCTACGGTTACGGCATCGCCCGCAACCGTCCGTTTATCGATGGCAACAAGCAGACCGCATTCGTCAGTACCGAGCTATTTTTGGCGCTCAATGGCGCCAGCCTGAGCGCCGACGATGCGAATTGCGTCGCCACCATGCTCGCCCTCGCTGCCGGCGAACTCGGCGAAGCCGACTTCGCCGCCTGGCTGCGCACCCACACCACCCCCGCCTGACCCATGAACATAGACGGCATCCCCACCCGCACCCTGCGCGCCCATCCCGAACAGCGCGTCATCGACATCATCGACCAGACCCGCCTGCCGCACGCCCTGCACTGGGTGCGCGTCGCCACGCTGGAGGCAGCGGCGCATGCCATCCGTGCCATGCAAGTGCGCGGCGCACCGCTGATCGGCGTCACCGCTGCCTACGGCCTGGCGCTGGCGCTTGCCGATGATGCTTCCGACACGCGCCTTGCCGCCGCGGCCGCCCTGTTGCGGTCAACGCGCCCGACGGCCGTGAATCTGCACTGGGCGCTGGCGCGCATGCAGGGCGTCCTGGCCCCGCTGCCCCCCGACCGGCGCTGCGCCGCCGCCTGGCTGGAGGCCGCCGCCATCGCCGACGAGGATGTCGCGCAGAATGCCGCCATCGGCCGCCACGGCCTTGGACTGTTGCGTCCGATCGCCCACCGGCAAGATAAGGCGCTCAACATCATGACCCACTGCAACGCCGGTTGGCTGGCCACCGTCGACCGCGGCACCGCCCTGGCGCCGGTCTATGCCGCGCACGATGCCGGCGTGCCGGTGCATGTCTGGGTTTCCGAGACCCGCCCGCGCAACCAGGGCCTGCTTACGGCCTGGGAACTCGAGCAGCACGGCGTCCCACACACCCTCATCGCCGACAACGCCGCCGGCCTTCTGCTGCGCCAGGGAAAAATCGACGCGGTGATCGTCGGTGCCGACCGCATCGCCGCCAACGGCGATGTCGCCAACAAGGTCGGCACCTACCTGAAGGCACTGGCCTGCGCCGACAACGGCATTCCCTTCTATGTCGCCGCGCCGCGTTCGACCATCGATTTCGCCTGCCGCGAGGGCGCCGACATCCCGATCGAGGAGCGCGACGGCGACGAATTCCGCCTCGTCCATGGCCTCGACAGCCGCGGCGTGCCCTCGGCGCTGCGCCAGGCGCCGGCCGGCGCCGATGTCGCCAACCCGGCCTTCGACGTGACGCCGGCCTGGCTGGTCCGCGCCATCATCAGCGAGCGCGGCACCTGTCCGGCCAGCCGCGACGGCCTGCTGGCGCTTTACCCGGAAGAAAACCATGGCTGACCCGCGCAGTGAGTTGATCGCCACCGCCCGCGCCATGCAGCCGGCCGGCCTCAATCGCGGCACGTCCGGCAACGTCAGCGTGCGCCACGGCGCCGGCTTCTACATCACGCCGACCGGCATGCCCTACGAGTCGCTGAGCGCCGACGACATCCCGCTGCTGGCCCTCGACGGCAGCCATCAGGGCCGGCGCAAGCCATCGTCCGAATGGCGCTTCCACCGCGACCTCTACGCCGCCCGCCCGGAAGTCGGCGCCGTGTTGCACGCCCATTCGCCGTTCGCCGTCAGCCTCGCCTGCCTGCGCCGCGACATCCCGCCCTTTCATTACATGATCGCCCGCTTCGGCGGCGACACCATTCGCTGCGCCGACTACGCCATTTTCGGCTCCCAGGAACTGTCGACCGCAGCATTGCACGCCATGGACAGCCGCAAGGGCTGCCTGCTCGCCAACCACGGCCTGCTGGTCGCCGGCCGCGACCTCGCCGAGGCGCTGGCGCTGGCCATCGAACTCGAAGAGCTCTGCGAGCAGTACTGGCGCGCCTGCCAGCTCGGCGAACCGGTCCTGCTGACCCCGGAAGAGATGCAGGCAGTACAGGAAAAATTCGCGGGATACGGCCAGCAGTAAGCGTTTCGGGCCGCAGCGACGGGCTTGTGGCAAAATGACGTCAGCCATCCGTCAGACATCCATGTCCGAAAAAAACATCCGCTACGGCCAGTACCTCGGTGCCATCCGCCGTCGCCACCGGCAAGTCAGCTACAACGATGTCTTCGCCGCCGAGCGCGCCCTGCCCGTCCAGCGCGCCCAGTTGCGGCTGGTCGACCTGCATCGCTTGCTGACGCCTTACGTGTCGGTGCGCTTCGCCGAGCAGATCCGGGCGGTGGTGCCGCTGGCGCTGATGCTGATCGGCTTCCAGGCGCTGGCCTTGCGCACGACCCCCGAGGAAGCCGAAACCATCACCCTCGGCATCTGCGCCGTGATGCTCGGCCTGATGCTCTTCATGGAAGGCGTCAAGCGCGGCCTGATGCCCTTCGCCGAGAACATCGGTTTCCTCATGCCCGGCCGTTCGAACCCGGCGACCATCCTGATCTTCGGCACCCTGCTCGGCACGCTCGCCACCTTTGCCGAACCGGCGATCGGCGTCCTGCAGACGGCGGGTGTCAGCGTCTCGGCGGAACACGCGGGCCTGCTCAAGGCGCTGCTCGGCCCGTGGTCGGGTGCGCTGGTGCTGGCGGTTGCCGCGGGCGTCGGCGGCGCCGTCATGCTCGGCCTGCTGCGCCTGATGTTCGGCTGGCGCATGAAGACCCTGATCCTGATCATCGTCCCGCTGTGCCTGGTCATGACCGCCTACGCCGCCAGCCAGCCCGGGCTCGACCGCGTGCTGGGTCTCGCCTGGGACTGCGGCGGCATCACCACCGGACCGGTCACCGTGCCGCTGGTGCTCGCCCTCGGCATCGGCGTCGCCGCCTCCGCCGGGCGCGGCGACAACCCGCTCTCGGGCTTCGGCATCGTCACGCTGGCCTCGCTTTTTCCGGTCATCTTCGTGCTCGGCGCCGGCATCCATTTTTCCGGGCAGGCCCTGCCGCTGGCCCTCGAAGCGAGCGCCACGCCAGGCTGGCACCAGGAAACCCCGGTCGCCGAAATGCTCGGTGCCCTGCGCGCCATCCTGCCGCTGGTCCTGCTGCTTTTCGTCGTCCAGCACTTCCTGCTCAGGACGCCGATCAAGCGCCGCGACCTGTTCTTCTACGGCATCAGCGTCGCCGTCCTCGGCATGATGGCCTTCAACCTCGGCCTCAGCGCCGGCCTGGTCGAACTCGGCAACCAGGCCGGCAACAATGTGCCGTGGGCCTTCGCACCCAACCGCGAAACCGGGGCGCCGCCACTCTACCCGCGCTTTCTCGGGCTGACCATGACCATGTTGTTCGCCTTCTGCATCGGTTACGGCGCGACCGTCGCCGAACCGGCGCTCAACGCCATGGGGATGACGGTCGAAAACCTCAGCGACGGCGCCTTCAAGAAACGCCTGCTGGTGCATGCGGTCGCCTTTGGCGTCGGCGCCGGTGCCGCCGTCGGCATCGCCCGCATCCTCTTCGACCTGCCGCTGGCCTGGCTGCTGTTCGGCACCTACGCGGTCGCGCTGGCGCTGACCATCTTTTCCCGCGAAGAATTCGTCAGCCTGGCCTGGGACAGTGCCGGCGTCACCACCGGCCCGGTCACCGTGCCGCTACTGCTCGCGCTCGGCATCGGGTTGGGCAAGGCGGTCGGCGCACCGGAGGGTTTCGGCATCCTCGCCATGTGCTCGGCGGGGCCGATCATCAGCGTGCTCGCCGCCGGGCTGTGGATCGACCGCCGCAACCGGGCCGCCCACCACGGCAGGGAAGCAGGGAGAAGCCAATGAGCCAGAATGAAATGATTGTCCTCACCGACGCCGTGCTGATTACCGCCATCGTCCAGCGCGGCCTCGCCGACATGGTCGTCCAGGTCGCGCAGGATGCCGGCGCCCAAGGCGCCACCATCTTTCACGCCCACGGCACCGGCGTGCGCCAGAAGCGCCTTGGCCTTCTCGGCCTGACGATCAATGCCGAGAAGGAAGTGATCTACGTCGTCGTTCCCTCCGACCTGGCCGACAGCATTTTCGAGCGCATCTTCGTCACCGCCAAGATCGACACGCCGGGCATGGGCATCCTGTGGATGACGCCGCTGGAAAAGATGGCGACCTACGTTCCGCACGAAGTCGCCGCCCGCTTCGGGCTGCACGCGGAAGCGAAGAAGTGAGCCGGCGATGAGCGTTCTCGCCCACATCGGCCGCGAGCTCGAAAAGCAGCTGATCACCGCCATCCTGCCGCCGTGCATGGGCCGCAAGCTGGTCACGGCGCTGGCCGAAATGCCGGGCGTGCTGTCGATCTCGCACCACCATGCGCGCGGCGTCGGCAACCGGCGCCTCAAGGCCGGCCAGCTTTTTTCCGGCGAGCAGGACGTGCTGATCGTGCTCGCCGAGGCGGCGCAGGCCGACGCCATCTTCGCCCGCGTCTTTCGCGAAGGGCGCATCGGCGAACCCGGCTCCGGGATGGTTTTCAGCGAAAAGGTCTTGCGCGGACACCCGATGATGCCGGTAGACTGGACGGACTGGTAAAAAAGGGGAGCAACCATGAAAGGACGCGCAACAGTCCGCAGTTGCCTGTGGGCCGTCATTTTCGGCCTTTTCTGGCCGTCGACCGCAACCATCGCCCAGGAAATACGTGCACTGAGCACTGGACAGACGGTCTACCTGCCGATCTACTCGCACATGCTCTACGGCAACCTGGGCAAGAGCGGCAAGGCGTCGCAAGTGATGCTCTCGGCGCTGGTCAGCATCCGCAACACCGACGGACGGCGCCCGCTGCGCATCCTCTCGGCGCGCTACTACGACACCCACGGCAAACTGCTCGGCGAGCGCACGCCGACGCCGGTCGCCATCCCGCCCTACGGCACGCTCGAACTGTTCGTCGAACTGAACGACGCCTCGGGTGGTTCCGGTGCCAACTTCATCATCAAGTGGGATGCCGAGGCACCGATCAATCCGCCGCTGGTCGAAGCCCTGCACGCCAACATGGATGGCGGCAAGGCGGTCATCTTCATGACCCAGTCGGTGCCGATCAACGATCCGGCCGCCCCGCCCGCCAAGTGATCAACACCTCGCAGATCGGCTACATCGTCCGCCTGCTGTGGCTGGCGCTCGGCTTTCTGGTCGCCGTGCACATCTTCGGCACCATCGGCTACATGTGGCTGACCGAGGGCAAGTACTCGTGGTTCGATTGTTTCTACATGACCTTCATCACCGTCGCCACCATCGGCTTCGGCGAGATCATCGACATGTCGAGCAACCAGCCGGCGCGCATCCTGACCGTCATCATCGGCATCCTCGGCGCCGGCAACCTGTCGATGCTGTTCTCGATCGTGACGGTCGCCCTTCTCGAAACCGATCTTAATGGAAGCCTGCGGAGACGACGCATGGAAAAGGCAATCACCAAACTCAGGGGCCACTACGTGCTGTGCGGCTTCGGCCGCGTCGGACGCAACATCGCGCACGAACTGGAAGCGACCAATCGCCACTTCGTTGCCATCGACGAAGAACGCGACAAGCTTCAGGACTACCGCGACAAGAACCCCGGCATGCTCTACCTGCACGGCGACGCCAGCGACGACGACATGCTGCTGGCCGCCGGCCTCGAAGACGCCAAGGGACTGTTCGCGATCACCGAGGACGACTCGCGCAACCTGATGATCATCATCACCGCCAAGCAGCTGAAGCCGACCATCCGCATCGTCGCCCGCTGCCAGGAAACGCGCAACAGCGAGAAGATGCGCAAGGCCGGCGCCGATGCCATCGTCTCGCCCGACTTCACCGGCGGCATGCGCATCGCTTCGGCGATGATCCGCCCGCATGTCGTCTCCTTCCTCGACGAAATGCTGAAGTCCGAAAAGAACCTGCGCATCGAGGAAATCCCGATCCCGGCCGGCTTCATCCCCAAGCCGATCGGCTCGCTCAAGCTGCGCAGCGCCAACTACGTGCTACTCGCCGCCCGCGAGCGCAACGGCAACTGGCAGTTCAACCCGGACAAGGAATTCCTGCTCAAGCCCGGCTTCACGCTGATCGCCATGGCCAGCGCCCTTGGCCGCCAGGAAATCGAAGCCCTGCTGATCGACATGCTGGGCTGAGGCAACGCGCGAAAATCGAGGCTTGATCGGACGCCGATGGTCAGGCAGGACGCCCGGGTTCGGCCAAGAGCTGCCGTTTGGCCAAACGATGGGATAACCGTCGTTCAGTCCTCATCCCAAAATTATTCTATTTTGCTGTCGCGCCTTCCCTGTTGTTTGAGCGACAGGACGGGAAATAAATTACTTTGAAAAATTTGATGACAAGTAATTATCAAAATACAATAATTTATAATGCATGCTCAGGCCTTTAAGAGCCCGTTAAAAACACTTTTAGATTTCACCCTCACCACTTGGAGTGATTTACATGTTTTATGTTGGAGATGTAATTGACGGCAAGTACATTGTTGACGGCCTGTGCAGTAATGCCGGAGGCATGGGTACGGTTCTATTTGTCACGCCAAGGAATAGCGCACCAAAGTTTCAGGTGGTACTCAAGTACTGCAAAGACACGGCGGATGAACAACTGCAGCGATTTCGTCGTGAGGTCCGGCTATTGGCCTCATTCAAAGGGAATTCAAAAGTTGTGATGATCGCGGACCACAACCTTGATTGCGATCCGCCGTACTTCGTTATGAAGCACTACGCAGACGGTGACTTGCTTAAGCAGGCACCAGCAATTTCGCAGTCCTTGGAAGCGCAGGAGAAGTCAATTCTGCAGATGATCGATTGCATACAGGAGCTGCATTCACGAAATGAATTTCACCGCGACATAAAACCCCAGAACTTCCTGCTGGATGGTGATCAGATCGTTGTATCCGATTTTGGTCTGACCACGGAAATTGGCTCAGAAACTGGATTTACCAGAAGCTCCGTATATTGGGGCACGCATGGCTATATCCCCCCGGAGTTCTTGACTGGGGGATTCAAACACGCTGATGCCGCCGGTGATATCTTCATGCTTGGCAAGACAATCTACGTTCTATTGAGTCAGCGTGATCCGACGTATCTGCTAGGTGACGGCCTCCCTCCTCCGATCTTTCATATCATTGAACGCTGCTGCAGTATTCCGAAAGCGCAGCGATATCAGAGCCTTGCTGAACTCCGCCAGTCGATAGTCGCTGCGTTCGACATATTGCTTGGTCGGGTTGGTGGCGTCGGGAAAGTGAAGCAACTTCTATCGGCAATTAATGATCGCCTAGAGCAAAGCAACAAGTACACCACGCAGGAGGTGTCCGAGTTCGTCGAGCAGCTAGCGTTACTCGACGAGCAAGAGCAAATTAAGATTTGCTTCGAGTTGACAGCGGAATTTTTTGCTGTGATTCGTCAGGGACCAGTCATTGCAAGTCTGCGCGTATTCCTTGCGGTTTACGAAAAACTTGTCGAGAGTCAGGGCTACTCGTGGAGCTTCGCAGAGACCATCGCAAAAAACATGAAAACAATCTTTTCGGGTGACGACGTGCCTCTGCCACAGAAGTCGCTTGCGCTTGACCTTGCAATTCGCGCTTCAATCTACATGAACCGTTTCGCGGCAATGGGTACATGCAGAGAGATGATCACATCCATCAATGACGAAACCCTTGGCCTCCAAGTGGTCGGTCTAATTACGAAGTACCAGGATACGTTTGTAGGTGGTATCGAGCCAAGTGAATGCAATAGTGACAGTATTGCCAATGCCCTTCATGCCTTCCGGGCAAAGTAAAATCTAACCTTGAGGTCTACAGACAACATGTACCTTGCGCATAAAACCGCGCAAGGCCGGTTAGTTCGCTTTTCTGAACAGCGACCGGCAGCTTAGGGTTGCGGATTCAACCGGATCACCTCAAGGTAGTCTGAAAACCCGTGTCAAATCGAGTATTCACTTCTTCAGATAAGCGCTTTCCTTTCCGCAGGAGTCCAGGGCAAAGGACCGGCTTCTAGAATTGCCCGACAATCAAACATGGGAAGAACAACAAGCCAGCCTTCACCGCCGACTGCCGGACGCTGGCTGGCATCCCACCCGCTTTAATCCTCCTTTTGCGCTAACCCTGCTCGGCGTGGCGCCGATCGCCAATGTCAGCGCCATTGGCCACCAGGAAATCGAGGCCCTGCTGATCGACATGCCGGGCTGACTGAGGGTTTTCCACAGGCAGAGCGGATTGGGGGCCCGTGCTAGGATTGGCACCCCTGCGAATTAACCCCAACTGTCACGAGGTTTCGAGATGCTGACCGCCCTGGTCGTTGTCTTTGTCATCGCCTATGCGGCGATCGCGCTCGAGCATCCGCTCAAGATCAACAAGTCGGCCTCCGCGCTGATCGGCGCCGGCCTGCTGTGGACCATCTACGCGCTGTCCACCGCCGACCATGAGCTGATTTCGCATCAGCTCGGCGAATCGCTGATGGCGACCGCGCAGATCACCTTCTTCCTGATGGGTGCGATGACCATCGTCGAGGTGGTTGACGCGCACAACGGCTTCGAGGTCATCACCAAGCGGATCAAGACACAGCAGTTGTCGACCCTGATGTGGCTGGTCGGCATCGTCACCTTCTTCCTCAGCGCGCTGCTGGACAACCTGACGACGACCATCGTCATGATCTCGCTGATGCGCAAGCTACTGTCGAACCGCGCCGACCGCCTGTTTTTCGCCGGCATCATCGTCATCGCCGCGAATGCGGGTGGCGCCTGGTCGCCGATCGGCGACGTGACGACGACCATGCTCTGGATCGGCGGCCAGATCACCGCGATGAACATCATCACCTCGGTCTTCCCGGCGGCCGTCGTCAGCCTGCTGGTGCCGCTGGCGATCACCGCCTTCGTGCTGCGCGGCCGGCCGGTCGTCTCGCCCGAGCACATCGAGATGGACCACGGGCTGAAGACCACCGAGTTCGAGCGCAACACGATGTTCTTCCTCGGCCTCGGCACCCTCATCGCGGTGCCGGCGTTCAAGACCGTCACCCACCTGCCGCCCTACCTGGGCATCCTGTTCGGCCTCGGCATCGTCTGGCTGGTCGGCGACCTGATCCACCGCAACAAGGATTCCGAGTACAAGAGCCACCTGACCCTCGCCCATGCGCTGTCGAAGATCGACATGAGTTCGCTGGTCTTCTTCGTCGGCATCCTGCTCGCCGTGGCCACCCTTGAGCATACCCACATCCTGACGGCGCTCGCGCAGCGGCTCGACCACGACATCGGACGCCTCGACCTGATCGTCCTGATCATCGGCATGGTCAGCGCCATTGTCGACAACGTGCCGCTGGTCGCCGCCGCGATGGGCATGTACGACCTGACGACCTACCCGACCGATCACTTCCTGTGGGAGTTCCTCGCCTACTGCGCCGGCACCGGCGGCTCCATCCTCGTCATCGGCTCGGCCGCCGGCGTGGCGGCGATGGGTCTGGAGAAGATCGACTTCTTCTGGTACGTGAAGAAGATCAGCGGCCTCGCGCTGATCGGCTACCTGGCCGGCGCCGGCGTTTACGTGCTGCAGTACCAGCTGATGCATTGACCCAGCACACGGCCGCGATCCGCGTTTCGCCACCGGCCATGCCGGAGGAATCGCCCGGCGCGGCTTGTCGATTCACCGCCGCCCCATTAGGATTGGCCGCATCCGCTCTCGCCAAGGCATGCCCATGATTCTTCGCCGCCTCTTCCCGCTCGCCATGCTCGCCGCCGCCTGGCCGGTATTCGCCGCCGGCTCCGACGTCGTCGGCGAAAACCTGCTGTGGCTGGCCATCATCCTGCTCAGCGCCCGCCTCTTCGCACCGCTCGCCCAGAAGATCGGCTTCCCCGCCGTGCTTGGCGAACTGCTGCTCGGCGTCGTGCTCGGCAACCTTGGCCTGCTCGGCTTCCATTACTTCGACACCATCGCCAAAGACCCGATCATCATGTTCATGGCCGAGCTCGGGGTCATCATTCTGCTGCTGCAGATCGGTCTCGAAACACGGCTCGGCGATCTGGTCAGCGTCGGCATGCGCGCTTCCGCTGTCGGCTCGGTCGGCATCATCATCCCCTTCGTGCTCGGCGCCTTCGTCGCCGGCCCGCTGGTGCTGCCGGGCATGGAATTCAACGCCTACCTGTTCCTCGGCGCGACGCTGGCCGCCACTTCGGTCGGCATCACCGGCCGCGTCTTCCGCGATCTCGGCAAGCTGAAGATGCCGGAGGCGCAGATCGTCCTCGGCGCAGCCGTGATCGACGATGTCCTCGGCCTGGTGATCCTTGCCGTCGTTTCCAGCCTGGTCGAGGCGGGCACGGTCAGCGTCGTCGAGGTGCTGCTGATCATCGCCAAGGCGGTGGCCTTCCTCGGCGGCTCGATCGCCATCGGCCGCGCCGTCGCGCCTTACCTGCTGCGCTGGGTTTCGCACCTGGACCGAAGCCATTCAATGCTCTTCTCGCTGGTGCTGGTGGTCGGCCTGTTCATGGCCTGGCTGGCGCACGCCGTCGGGCTGGCGCCGATCATCGGTGCCTTCGCCGCCGGCCTGCTGTTCGAGCCGGTGTTCCTCAAGGAATTCGAAACGCCGAAACTGGTGCAGGACATCGAGGCTTTGCTGCCGGTTGCGGTCGACGCCGAAAAACAGCAGAAAATCAGGCGCGTGCTCGAACGCCACACCAGCCACCAGCACGAGCACATGCTCGAACCGATCGGCTATTTCTTCGTGCCGGTATTCTTCGTGCTGACCGGCATGCAGGTGGACCTGACCGCGCTGGCCGACCCCAAGGTGGTCGCCGTGGCGCTCGGCATCACGGTGGCGGCGGTGGTCGGCAAGCTGGCCGCCGGTTTCGTCGCCGGCAAGGGCATGAACCCGTGGCTGATCGGCTGGGGCATGGTGCCGCGCGGCGAGGTCGGCCTGATCTTCGCGATGGTCGGCAAGAAGCTCGGCGTCATGAGCGAGGCGATGTTCTCGGTGATCGTCATCATGGTCATCCTGACCACGCTGCTGACGCCGCCCATCCTCACCGTGCTGCTGCGCCGGCAAACGGGCAAGGCCTGACGCCATGCTCGCCCTGAGCAGCGAACAGAAACGCCGGCGCTGGCTGATGCTAGGCGTCGTCGCCTCGGCCTACGTCCTGTCATTCTTCCAGCGCTTCGCCCCGGCCGGCATCGCCCAGGATCTGGCCGCCGCTTTTCAGACCTCTGCGACCTCGCTCGGCGTGCTGGCGGCGACCTACTTCTACGTCTACACGGTGATGCAGATCCCCACCGGGATTCTTGCCGACACACTGGGGCCGCGCCGGATTCTGGCGCTGGGCGGCATCATCGGCGGCCTCGGCAGCTTCCTCTTCGGCATGGCGCCGTCGCTCGACGCGGCGCTGCTCGGCCGCACGCTGATCGGCCTCGGCGTCTCGGTGACCTTCATTGCCATGCTCAAGCTGATCGCCGTCTGGTTCGAGGAAAACCGCTTCGCCACCATGGTCGGCGTCTGCATGCTGGTCGGCAACATGGGCTCGGTGCTGGCCGGCGCCCCGCTTTCCGGACTGGCCCAGGCGACCGGCTGGCGCGGCGTGTTCATCGGGGTCGGCGTCGTCTCGCTGCTGCTGGCTGTCGGCTGCTGGCTGATCGTGCGCGACCGGCCGGATGCCGGCGGAGCCACCGCGGCCCCGAAGTTCGACCGGACCGTCGTCCTCTCGGGCCTGCTCTCGGTCATCAGGAACCGCGCCACCTGGCCGGCCATCGTCGTCAACACCGGCATGTCCGGCGCCTTCTTCACCTTCGCCGGGTTGTGGGCGACGCCCTACCTGATGCAGGTGCACGGCATGGCCCGCACCGTCGCGGCGACGCACCTCTCGCTGTGGTTCGGCGGCTTCGCCGTCGGCTGCTTCTTCATCGGCACCTTGTCCGACCGCATCGGCCGGCGCAAGCCGGTGCTGATCGCCGCGTCACACATCTACGTGGCGATCTGGCTGATCTGGCTATCGGGCATGACGATGCCGCTCGCGGCGACCTATGCGCTGTTCGCCGCGATGGGCCTGGCCACCGCCGGCTTCAGCCTGACCTGGGCCTGCTCGAAGGAAGTCAATCCACCGCTGCTGTCGGGGATGTCGACCAGCGTCGCCAACATGGGCGGCTTCCTGGCCGGCGCCCTGCTGCAGCCGCTGGTCGGCTGGCTGATGGATCTCGGCTGGAAGGGCGAAACACTCGCCGGCGCCCGCCTATACGATCTCGCGGCGTGGCGCAGTGGCGTCATGGTGGTCACCGTCTGCGCCCTGATCGGCGCCATCGGCAGCTGGCGGATCGTCGAAACCCGCTGTCGCAACATCTGGCGGCCGGAGTAAGCCACCCGCCGAGTTGAGGCACCGGCATGCGGGGCGACTGGCGCCGGCCATGAAAAACGGGCCGGTCATTCAGCCAGCCCGTTATTGCATCGATCGAGGAATCTGTCCGTTTCGCCGCGCCGGCGGAAATTCAACCGTTCGGGAAAGCAGGAGCGGAACTCAGGGACCGTCCGCGCCAAGGGACGTCGCCGAGAGCGCCGGTGCATCTTCTGGGTAAGCGAAGCGATCGGCCGGCGCGTCTTCACCAAAGCCGTAGGAATTGCCCAGAGCGGCTTGGTCAGCCATGAAATCGGTACGAATCGGGCCTTGTGGCCCCTGCGAAACAGACCACGATGGTGACTGGTTGGCCTGCACCACACCGTCGCCACCAATCTGCGCCTGGATGTAATCGTTGGCATCTGCAGCGCTCACCGTACTCAACGGTGCAATAAGACCCATCATCACGCTACAGGCAAATCTGGAAAAAATGACTTTTTTCATGATGCTTCTCCTTTGGTTGATTGCCTCCCCAGGAGAGATAAAACTTCAGTTGGTCCGGTCCTCCGGTACTTTCCCGCTGACCGGCCACCACCTGATCCTTGCGCGAATGCCATCATCGCGGCGTTGAAGGATTCAGGATAAAAATTGGATTCAGCACCTCAATGAAAGTTCGCTGCGTCAAAGCGACTAGCAACGCCGAGAACGGCACAGACCAGCCCTGCAAGCCTGGTCTGTCGTGCTATTCAATGGGGAGCCTGTTCTCTGCGTCGCTACCGACGTAACAGGCTGATTATTCGGTGCTCCGAAACTCAGCCACCCTGTGCATTGAGCGGGTAGTGCTGATCTTCCAGCTGCCTGTGCTTGGCTGCCGATTCGCTATCGGCGGTCATGTCAGTGCGGATCGGCCCCTGTGGCCCTTGCGAAGCCCAGGCATCATTCCGCATCGCTTCCGAAGACGAAGCGTCGCGCGCATAAGTCACGCCACCTTCGCCAAGATTTGCCTGAATCCGGTCATTCGGGTCTGCCGCCTGAACGGCGCTCAGTGGTACCAGGAAACCAATCATCACGCTGCAAGCGATTTTTGAAAAAATATGCATCTTCATGATGTTTCTCCTACCGATAACTTCCTCCCTGAAAGTACATCGCAAATTGCCGGCCTCCCGAAATGCCATCGGTTACCGGTTGCCATCCGTCACCTGCTGATGATCATTTCGACTGCGATCCGATCCGGTGCTGGATAGAATTGGGACTGGAGTACGGTGAAAAAGTTCGCACTATCAAGCCGGATAATCGCCGGCGTCGATCAGCGCTTTTCCGCCAGACGCGTTGCGCCCAGCGCGCCCGTTGCCGGCGCCTTGTCGGCCGCCGCGACCAGGGTCTTTTCCGGGGGGATGGCGGCAATCACCACGTCCCGCATCTGGAACAGGTCGAGCACGTCGGCGATGAAGGTCTTGTGCTCGGCCGGCGCGTTCCGATACCAGTTGCGCAGGTAATCCTGCAGGCTGTTGCCGGCATCGCCCGGTTCGAGGTTGAGGTAGGACAGGGTGGACCAGTTCTCCGGGTTGCGCTCGAACAAGGGCAGCAACATGTTGGCCACCAGTTCGTTCTTTTCGCGCTGGTACGGGTCGCGCCGCAACTTCTCCTCGTTGCTGGCCAGCCAGACGGCCAGCGGCGAGTGCGGCGGCAACTGGCGATGCCCCTCGGCGATCAGCAGATCGAAGAAGCGGTTCAGCTTGTCGGTTTCCCTGGTCCAGTCGGGCGCAGGCGGCGCGTCCTTCCAGGTTGCCGCCACGTTCTTCAGGGTGAACAGCGATGCGGTTTCGCACAGGGTTTCCTCGAACCACTGGTTGTACCGGCTGGCGCCCGGCCCGACGTTCTCTTCGTAGTTGGACAGGATGTGGCACAGCTCGTGGGCGAATTCGTAGGTGTAGAGGTGCCAGTTCGCTTCGCTGGCGTGCAACTGCACCCGGTACTCGCCGTTCGCCCCCCGTTCGTAGAGGGCCACCGGGTTGCTGTCAGTGTGGGTCACGACGATCGGCACCGCCAGCTTTTTCGGTAGCCGGGTCAGCAATTCGTCGGCGACGGAATACAGCACCTTTTCGATCGTTTCCTTGCGCACATTGCCCCAGCCCTCGCCCTCGACCTTGATGGTGAGGCCGAGCTTGCGGCTGTTTACCGGCTTTTTCAGCGGCGAGGAATAACTCGGGGAGGCATAGATGACGGAGCAGAGCAATGACGCGATGATCAGTGGCAGGCGCATGGCTTTCTCCCTTCTCTGCAACCTGCCGCCGGCAGGTCTTCGGACTGTTCGAGTTTGGCAGCGAGCACGGCCACCTCAAGGCGCCGCGCTCTCCTTCTTAGTCCGCCGCCGCGCCCGAGAGTTCGCCAAAGCTGCCGCCGAAGTCCCCGCCGGGTTCACTTCTCGACGAAGGCGCGCTCGATCACGTAGTCGCCCAGTTCGCCGGTGTAATGGCGGGCGACCTTGAAGCCGCGGACATCGAGCAGCTTCGCGGTGTCGGCCAGCATGGCCGGGCTGCCGCAGATCATCGCGCGGTCGGTGGCTGCATCGAGCGGCGGCTCGCCGATGTCGGCGAACAGCTTGCCGGAGTCGATCAGGTCGGTCAGCCGGCCTTCGTTGCGGAAGGATTCGCGGGTCACCGTCGGGTAGTAGATCAGCTTTTCGCGTACCGACTCGCCAAAGAACTCGTGGTCGGTCAATTCGTGTTCGATGTAGTCGTGATAGGCCAACTCGTTCACCTGGCGCACGCCGTGGATCAGGATCACCTTCTCGAAGCGCTCGTAGGTTTCCGGGTCGTGGATCAGGCTCATGAACGGCGCCAGGCCGGTGCCGGTGGCGAACAGGAACAGGCGCTTGCCGGGTTTGAGGTCGTGCAGGACCAGCGTGCCCGTCGGCTTCTTGCTGACCAGGATCGGATCGCCCGGCTGCAGGTGCTGCAGGCGCGAGGTGAGCGGGCCGTTCTCGACCTTGATGCTGAAAAATTCCAGGTGTTCCTCGTGGTTGGCGCTGGCAATGCTGTAGGCGCGAGTCAGCGGCCGCCCGTCGACTTCCAGGCCCATCATCACAAACTGCCCGTTGATGAAGCGCAGGCCGGCGCTGCGTGTCGTGCGGAAGGAGAACAGCGTGTCGTTCCAGTGATTGACGGAAAGCACGGTTTCGGTGGCGAGATTGCTCATGATCGGACTCCTTTTCAGCTTTGACTGGAAGGAATCATAGGCGTTGCACGAAAGAAACATAAGCGGATAATTTGCATATCAATTATCGGTTTTTTGAATATGCGAATCACCCTGCGCCAGATCGAGGTTTTTGCCGCCATCGCCCGTACCGAGAATGTCTCGCGCGCGGCCGAAGCATTGGCGATGTCGCAATCGGCGGCGAGCAGCGCGCTGGTCGAGCTGGAACGCCAGTTCGCCTGCCCGCTGTTCGACCGCATCGGCAAGTCGCTGCGCCTCAACACCACCGGCCGCGGGCTGCTGCTGCAGGCCGAGGATCTGCTGGCGCGCGCCGCCGAGATCGAGGGCTTTCTCGCCGGCGGGCAGCTCGGGCCGCTGGCTGTGGGCGCGACGATGACCATCGGCAACTACCTGGCGACACTGATCGTCGCCGACTACCTGCAACAGCACCCGGCCTCGCGCATCGACCTCAGGGTCGCCAACACCCGGCACATTCTGGACGACGTGCTGCGCTGCGAACTCGACATAGGCCTGATCGAGGGCGAAGCCAACGACCCCGACCTGGTGCTCGAACCGTGGCTGGCCGACGAACTGGTCGTCTTCTGCGCCCCGCAGCACCCGCTCGCCGCATCGGGCAGCGCCAGCAGCGAGCAATTAGCGGCACAGCCGTGGATTCTGCGCGAAAGCGGCTCCGGCACGCGTGCGCTGTTCGACCGTGCCGTCGCGCCGCACCTCGCCACACTGCATGTCCGCCTGCAACTGGAACACACCGAGGCGATCAAGCGCGCCGTCGAGGCCGGTCTCGGGCTGGCCTGCCTGTCGCGCGTTGCGTTGCGCGAGGCTTTCCGGCGCGGCAGCCTGATCGAGCTGCGCACCCCGCAGTTCGACCTGCAGCGCAACTTCTACTTCGTCCGCCACCGCCAGCGCCACGTCAGCCCCGCCAGCCGGGCCTTTCTGGCGCTGTGCCGCGACTTTGGCCAGGCTCTGCAGGCGGCCGGCGACCTTGCAATCGACAAATAAATTAGAGTATTCTTATATACATGAAGACAAAACTCATTTTTGGCCTTTTTTGGGTGTTGACCGCAACCGCCTTTGCGCAGGAGTTGCCGAGCGTCGTCGTCAAGCCGCACCGGGTCGACCTGAGCTTTCCGGCCGAAGCGCTGGTCGAAGCGGTGCAGCAGACGACGGTCGGCGCGCAGATCGCCGGCCGCGTCATCGAAGTGAAGGCCGACGCCGGCCAGAGCGTCGCCAAGGGTGAGGTACTGATGCGCATCGACGCGCGCGAGGCCGAGGAAGCGGCGCGCGCCGCCAACGCCCAGTACGCCAACGCCAGACTCAACTACGAGCGCACGAAAAGCCTGGTCGCGCAGAAATTCATGAGCGCCGCTGCCCTCGACAAGGCGAAGGCCGACTACGACGCGGCGACCGCCAACCGCGCCGCAGCCGGCGCCAGCGAAAGCCACGCCACCATCGTCGCCCCATTGGCCGGCGTCATCGCCCGCCGCCACGCCGAACTCGGCGACATGGCGACGCCAGGCAAGCCGCTGTTCACTCTCTACGAGCCGGGCGGCCTGCGCGTCACCGCCAGCATCCCGCAATACCGCCTCAACCAGATGCGCAGCGTCAGGACCGCGCGCGTCGAGTTCCCGGAACTCGGCAAATGGGTCGACGCCACCGCCGTCAAGCTGCTGCCGACCGCCGACACCGCCACCCACGTCTCGCAGGTGCGTGTCAGCCTGCCGCCAGTGCCGGAAGCGACGCCAGGCATGTTCGCGCGCGTTCATTTCGTCGTCGGCCAGGCCGAAAAGCTGACCGTGCCGGTCGCTGCCGTGGTGCGCCGCGGCGAGGTCGCCGCCGTCTATGTGCTGGGCCCCGACAACCGCCCGAGCCTGCGCCAGCTGCGCCTGGGCGATGCCGTCGGCGCCGGTGAAATCGAGGTTCTGGCCGGCCTTGCCGCCGGCGACAAGGTAGCCACCGATCCGGTCAAGGCGGCGATCGCCCTCAAGCAGGGCAACAAGTAGTCCCGAGCGGCCGAACGAAAGAGCCGCGGTTCTTCCATCACACCGAGGAGAGAGACCTATGGCACACATCGTTATCATCGGCAGCGGCCTGGGCGGCATGACCATGGCCTTCGAGATGCGCGAAAACGCCCGCCCGGGCGACCGCATCACCGTCGTCTCGAACAATCCGACCTTCCATTTCGTGCCGTCCAACCCGTGGGTTGCGGTCAACTGGCGCAAACGCGAGGAAATCGAACTCGATGCCGGTAGCACGCTGGCGAAGCACAAGATCGATTTCATCGGCGTCGGCGTCAAGCGCGTGCACCCGGCAGACAACCGCATCGAGCTCGACGACGGCCGTTTCGTCGATTACGACTTCCTGATCGTGTCGACCGGACCCAAGCTGGCCTTCGACGAGATCGAGGGCATGGGTCCGCAGGGGCATACCCAGTCGATCTGCCACGTCGACCATGCGGTCGCGGCCGAGAGCGCCTGGCAGAAATTCGTCGCCGATCCCGGCCCGATCGTCGCCGGCGCCGTGCAGGGCGCCTCCTGCTTCGGCCCGGCCTACGAATTCACGATGATCATGGAAACCGACCTGCGCCGGCGCAAGATCCGCGACCAGGTGCCGATGACCTTCGTCACTTCCGAACCCTACATCGGCCACCTCGGCCTGGGCGGCGTCGGCGACTCCAAGGGCTTGATGGAATCGATCTTCCGCAGCAAGCACATCAAGTGGATCTGCAATGCCAAGGTGACCAGGGTCGAGGCCGGCCAGATGTTCGTCACCGAACACGACGAGGACGGCAAGCCGAAGAAGGACCACGTGCTGCCCTTCAAGTATTCGATGCTGCTGCCCGCCTTCAAGGGCGTCGATGCCGTGTTCGGCATCGAGGGCCTGACCAATCCGCGCGGTTTCATCACCATCGACGCCCACCAGCGCAATCCGAAATATCCCAACATCTACGCCATCGGCGTCTGCGTCGCCATTCCGCCTGTCGAAGCGACGCCGATCCCGACCGGCACGCCGAAGACCGGCTACATGATCGAATCGATGGTCACCGCGACGGCGAAGAACATCCGCGCCACGCTCGATGGCCGGGCGCCGGTCGAGAAAGCCACGTGGAACGCCATCTGTCTCGCCGACTTCGGCGACACCGGCGCCGCCTTCGTCGCCCTGCCGCAGATTCCGCCGCGCAACGTCAACTGGTTCGGCGAGGGCAAGTGGGTGCACCTGGCCAAGATCGGCTTCGAAAAATATTTCATGCACAAGCTCAGGAAGGGCACCAGCGAGACCGTCTATGAAAAGCTGGTCCTCGACGCGCTGGGCATCCTCAAACTGAAGGGAAAATAGTTGTCGATGGGTATCTCCGGGCGCATCGCCGCCGCCTTCCAGGAATCGCGGATGACGCCGTTGCTGGCGCTGGTCGCCATGTTGCTGGGTGTTTTCGCCGTTCTCGTCACGCCGCGCGAGGAAGAGCCGCAGATCGACGTGACCATGGCCGATGTGCTGGTCGCCTTCCCCGGCGCCTCGGCCAGGGACGTCGAGAATCTCGTCGCGCGCCCGGCCGAGCAGGTGCTGTCGCGCATGCACGGGGTCGAGCACGTCTATTCGATGTCGCGACCCGGCATGGCGGTGATCACCGTGCAGTTCGACGTCGGCGTCAAGTACAACGACGCCGTGCTGCGCCTGCACGACACCGTGATGTCGCACCGCGACTGGCTGCCGCCCAATCTCGGCGTGCAGGAGCCGGTGATCAAGCCGCGCGGCATCGACGACGTGCCGATCCTCGGCCTCACCTTCTGGACGAAAGATCCGGAGCGCTCGGCCTACGAACTGCAGCAGGTGGCGCGCGCGGTCGAGATCGAGCTCAAGCGGATCAAGGGCACGCGCGACGTGTCGACGCTCGGCGGGCCGGACCACGCCATCCGCGTGCTGATGGACGCCGAGCGGATGAACGCCTACGGCGTCACGCCGCAGGAAATCGCCGGCGCGCTGAAGGTCTCGAACGCCCTGCAATCGTCAGGCAACCTGACTGCCGGCAACCGCGAGGTGCTGGTGCAGACCGGCTCCTACCTCGAAACGGCGGCCGACGTGAAGCAGCTGGTGGTCGCCGTGCGCGACGGCAAGCCGGTGTTCATGAGCGACGTGGCGACGGTCGAGGACGGCCCCGACCAGCCGAAGCGCTACGCCTGGTTCGGCACCAGGGATGGCGAATTTCCGGCCGTCACCATCCAGCTTTCCAAGCAGCCGGGCGTCAATGCCGCCGATGTGGCGTCGGCTGCGGTCGACCGGATAAATGCCCTCAAAAACACGGTGATTCCCGAAGGCGTCGAAGTCACCGTCACCCGCAACTACGGCGAAACCGCCACCGAGAAGGCGCAGAAGCTGATCGGCAAGCTGATCTTCGCCACCGCCTTCGTCGTCGCCCTCGTCTTCTTCGCCCTCGGCCGGCGCGAGGCCGTCATCGTCGGCGTCGCCGTCACGCTGACCCTCGCCGCCACGCTATTCGCCTCGTGGGCCTGGGGCTTCACGCTCAATCGCGTGTCGCTGTTCGCGCTGATTTTCTCGATCGGCATCCTGGTCGATGACGCCATCGTCGTCGTCGAGAACATCCACCGCTGGCAGGCCCTGCATCCCGGCAAGCCGCTGCGCGAAATCATCCCGCCGGCGGTCGACGAGGTCGGCGGGCCGACCATCCTGGCGACGCTGACCGTCATCGCCGCGCTGTTGCCGATGGCTTTCGTGACCGGCCTGATGGGCCCCTACATGAGCCCGATCCCGATCAATTCGTCGATGGGCATGGCCATCTCGCTGGCCGTCGCCTTCATCGTCACGCCGTGGCTGGCGCTGATGCTGATGCGGTCGCATGGCGGCAGCCACGACCACCAGCCGTCCAAGCTCGACGCCAGACTCGACAGCACCTTCCGCAAGCTGCTGACGCCCTTCCTCGACCCGCTCAAGGGCGGCGCCGCCCGCGTCAAGCTCGGCCTCGCCGTCGTCCTGCTGATCCTCGGTTCGGTGTCGCTGGCCTACTTCCAGCTGGTCGTCCTGAAGATGCTGCCCTTCGACAACAAGAGCGAATTCCAGGTCGTCCTCGACATGCCGGTCGGCACGCCGGTCGAGGAAACGGCGCGCGTACTGCACGAAATCGGCGCCGAACTGGCGCAGGAAGCCGATGTCGTCGATTACCAGGCCTACGCCGGCACTGCCAGCCCGATCAACTTCAACGGCCTGGTCCGCCAGTACTACCTGCGTTCGACGCCGGAAAAGGGCGACATTCAGGTCAACCTGGCCGACAAGCACCAGCGCTCGCGCAAGAGCCACGAGATCGCCGTCGCCCTGCGCGACCGCATCGAGGCCATCGGCAAAAAGAACGGCGGCGTCGCCAAGGTCGTCGAGGTGCCGCCGGGGCCGCCGGTGCTGTCGCCCATCGTCGCCGAAATCTACGGACCGGACATGGCCGGCCAGATGGCGGTCGGCAAGCAGGTACGCGCGGCATTCGCCGACACCAAGGACCTGGTTGCGGTCGACGACTATATCGATGCCGATTCGAAGAAGTTCGTGCTGCACGTGCTGCAAAGCAAGGCGGCGCTGCTCGGTGTGGCGCAGAGCGACATTGTCGAGGTGGTCGGCATGGGGCTGGCTGGGCAGGACGTGACGCCGGCGCGCAATACCGAATCGAAGTTCGAGATCCCGGTGCGCGTGACGCTGCCGGCCGAGAAGCAGTCAACCCTCGACGCCCTGCTCAAGCTGCGCGTGCGCTCGCGCGACGGCCATCTGGTGCCGGTCTCGGAACTGGTCGAGGTGCGCGAAGCGACGCGCGAGAAGGCCATCTACCACAAGGACCTGCTGCCGGTGGTGTACGTCGTAGGCGACATGGGCGGCAAACTCGATTCGCCGCTCTACGGCATGTTCGACGCGCGTTCGAAGATCATCGGCAAGGAACTCAAGGAAGGCGGCACGCTGGGCGAATGGTTCATCCGCCAGCCGGCCGACCCCTACGCCGGCTACAGCGTGAAATGGGATGGCGAGTGGAAGGTGACCTACGAGACCTTCCGCGACATGGGCATCGCCTACGGCGTCGGACTGATCCTGATCTACCTGCTGGTCGTCGCCCATTTCGGCAGCTATCTGGTGCCGCTGATCATCATGGCGCCGATCCCGCTGACCATTATCGGCGTCATGCCCGGTCATGCGCTGCTCGGTTCGCAATTCACGGCGACCTCGATGATCGGCATGATCGCGCTGGCCGGCATCATCGTGCGCAACTCTATCCTGCTCGTCGATTTCATCAAGCAGCAGGTGGCGGCCGGCATGAATTTCCACGACGCGGTGATCCAGTCCGCCGCCGTGCGCGCCAAGCCGATCGCGCTGACCGCGCTGGCCGCCATGCTCGGCGCCCTGTTCATCCTCGACGACCCGATCTTCAACGGGC
>JAGOAU010000017.1 GCA_017983755.1 Azonexus sp.
CCAGATCCTTCATGGTGATCATCTCCTAAAATCCTGCTCAAAAAATGAGCGGACGAGTTAATCACCCTGGTCAATTTTCAGCGCGCACAACCTCGCTTTTCTGGTCAGTTTTCAACGAGCGTCAACAGGCCATGCTAAGCCTCGGCTTCGCTGGCGGTTTCGGCCTCCATGCGCTTCACCCACTCGCATGCTGCTTCGTGGGAGATCAGCGTACGCTTCCCGATTTTGAAAATGCGTGGCCCCTTGCCGATGCGCATGAGGCGGTAGAAATGGGGGCGGGTGAAACTGCCGAAGCTCTTGCAGAACTCGGCGACGCTGTAGGCGCCTTTGGTTGTTGCCTGTTCGGTTGCCATGATGGTTTCCCAAGTTTGGCAACTCCGAAGCGCGTTTGAAGCGCTAAGCTGTTCGGGTTCGTTGCCAAGTTGATAAATCAGCTTGGAAACGATTATTATCGTTATAAAACAGTTGCTTATGTCACTTATCGCAAATAATAAGTGTCAGTTCGTTGTCATTCTTCCGTGATCTGCAGGTCGCCCTTGAATTTGGCTTGCTTCTCGCCGTCGAACAGAATCCATGCCGGTCCTGACGTCGCGAACTTGTCGCGACTCTTGCCGTCGTGCATAAAGGCGATGGCGACAATCCGACCGTCAGCAGTCGTTGTCGTTGTCACAAAGCGGATCGATTGCTTGGCGGCTGCCTTGGCGCGGTAAATGGTCCGGTCTGATACGGGGGTTTTCCAGTATCCCGGGGCGAGCGACCAACTCACGCCGAACTTTTTCATGGCTATGTGATTCTTCAGGATGATGGTCATGTTCGTCGTGGCGGTTCTGCTCGGCTGGCCGGCGCCACGAAGCCGCCAATCGAGGAAGTTGATCTGCGCAACTGGCGCGCTTGTGTTTGCGGCATCAATGCCGACGAAACGGTTGCCGCCCGGGGTGGAGTGGACCGATCCGTCGTAGCTGGCAACGAGGGCGTTTTTGATCTTGACTTGGACTTCGACCAGCTTGGGTTTGGGTTGCTTCATAGCGTGGCTACCTTGTCGAGCTTGGCAACAACGCCTGCTTTGGCAAGGTGGCCGTAATTCGATTCGATCATCTGCAAGGACGTTCCTGTCAGTCTTGCGGTGGTGAGTAGGTCGATGCCGGAAACCACCATTTCTGTGATGCCTGCATGGCGCAGGCTGTAGGCGACCACGTCATCACCGAGTTCGGCGGCCTCTCTGGCTGCCTTGACGCCGTCTCGCCAATCAAAGCGGGTCCATGCTTTGCCATCGGCGCGAACGAACAGCGGTTCATCACCAGCTCGGTCGCCTGCACATTCCGTAAGCAACTTCGCGGCTTCGGTGGAAACCGGGATGGTGCGGCGCCCGGTCTTGCCATCAACGCTTAAGAGCCCCGTTGTGTCGAAGTGCGAAACCTTGCATTTAGCCAACTCGCCCGGGCGGCACCATGTCAGCAGCAAGCCCTTCAGGAAACGCTGCAGGTCAGGCGACGAAGCAAGCAATAGTTTCTTACGCTCGGCGACCGTGAGGAAGCGCTGGCGGCGCCGTGCCACACCTGCGTATGCTGAAACCCGATCCCATTGAGCGGTGTCGTGCGCTATGCCAGTGCGGTAGGCCAGATTCAGCGCGGCCTTGAGGGTCGCCAAATTGCGATTGGCGGAATCCTTGGCGCGGCGCTCTGCGTCGGGGTCGTCTTCATCGTCGTCGACGTCGACAAGGCTGTTGCGCCAGTCGGTAATGTGGGAGGTCTTGACCGAGGCCAGCTTGATCTTGCCGAATTTCTTGCCATACACCGAGCGGCGGAATCTTCCCTCGGCATCGTCGGCGGTGGAGTTGCCTTTTTCAATGCGCCGGTCTTTCACGTACCGCTTGCAGGCTTCCTCGACGGTGACTTCCTCAACCACTCCGCCCTTTGCCCGGCCAATCCAATCGCGGGCTGCCTTGCAGGCGAGGTCGTAGGTATCGAATGCGCCGAGCGTGTGATTGATCTGCTTGCCGTGTTCGTCGCGCCAGCGAGCTGCCCATGTTCCAGTACCGTCTTTGAGCTTCCGGTAGCCGATGAACGCGCCTTGCTCAAGGCGTGAGAAGTAGGGCGCTGGGCGCGCATCGAGCTTTTTGCGGTCGGCGACGGTCTGGATGTTTGCGGCCATGATTTTCGACTCCCAATTTCACCTCAAAACCTCGGTGTGAAATCCATGTGAAAAACGATCATGAACTCGATGTTACGATCATTTCCATATAAGTCAAATAAATCAGTGGTTTGATGACGGTGTTTTTCTGCTATTTACTCGAAAGCCCTTGAAATCCGGCCTTCACACGGCAGGGGTCACTGGTTCGAACCCAGTACCGCCCACCACGCTAAAGAGACACGAGACCCGCACAGCTAAAGGCTATGCGGGTTTTTTGTTGGCTTTTTTTTGACAACGGCGTTGAATATGGCCGTGTACACGGAATCTATACGGAATTCCTGCTTTCGACGCCGGAAGCTCATATCCTCGGAGCAATTGGAATGGCTTGCCAGAACATCGATGTACCAGAACTAAAACGTCCTGGTTATTGGTAGGCGGCGCAGCCAACCCAAAAAACATAAAGCCCATGTCGGTTGAACATGGGCCTCGTAAATCATGAACCTTGGCTCTCACGGCCGAGGTAACCGGCTTTTCGCCGTTTGGGTATTACTCGGTCATCTTTTCGAACTGCGGCGGATTTTCAGTCATGCAGCCTCCAATCACGTTGTTCCTTTGAGGCCTGACCAACTACTCGTCAGACTTCGATTCCAGATTACTCCTTTGGATTGAAAAGTCTACTGGAAGTGAAAGAAGACAAAACGGCCCGCCATTTGGCGAGCCGTTTTGGTTCATCAGCCTAATGGAAAAAAGCGTTAGTCGTTGCTGGAGAAGCCGAGCAATTGCAGAACCGACAGGAAGAGGTTCAGCACATTCAGGTACATGCTGACGGCTGCCATGACGTAGTTGTCCTCTTCGCCACGCACCAGACGGCTGGTGTCGTAGAGAATGAAGCCGGAGAACAGCAGCGCAGCGACAGCGGATACGCCAGCCTGCATGGCCGGAACGAACAGCGCAGCGATACTGGCCAGAATGACGACAATCAACCCGGCGAACAGGAAGCCACCCATGCGGGAGAAATCCTTGCCGGTCTTATGGACGTAGGCTGTCAGCGCCAGGGTTACCGCCGTAGTGATGACCGCCGCCGTCAGTACCGTGCTGCTGCCACCCGGCATGTTGATGTAGTGGGTGAGCGTTGGACCAAGGCCAAGACCGCTCAAGGCGGTGAAAGTCAGCATGGCCGGGACGGCAGCTGCTGTATTCCGCTTCTTGTGCAGATAGAACAGCGGGACCAGGCCCAGAAGGGTGAACACGATGCCGGCCAGGGAGCCGAAGCCGGCCAGCATGCTGATACCGGCGCCGACACCGGCGACTGCAGTCGAAAGGGCGAGCAGCTGATAGGTATTGCGAATGACACGGTTGGTCTCGGGCGCCGCATACGTGCCATATTCGGTTTTGCTCAGGTCGATAACACGTGCTTCAGTGCGCATGGTGTTTTGGTCCTCCAATGGTTGGTGACGCCACTGTAAATCGAGGCTGGCTGCCGAAAAATCAAACCGCTACTGAGTTGTGTTTCGAAAAAACAGAAGCATTGTCTGTTCTTGGTGCGGTTTATTTGTTTTCCGCCACTCACGCTTGCTGTTAAAGGCGCTGGGCCAATTATTGCTAGGAATGGTCGGGATAGCTGGTTTCTGAATGTTCTGCATTTGGCACAAACGAGAGGTGCGTTATGGACGTTTCACAACGGCGTTATTCTCAACCTGCATTCGGCAATGGCAAGCCGGAAGCCGGGAAGCGCGTTTCGGCGGATTTCGTTCAGCACTCGGGAGAACTGCGATGGCGAACGGGTTAAACGAAGAGACGCTGTTCTGGATGCAACTGGCCGCCTTTGCCAGTCTGTCGGAGTACGTTCTGGCCTCGGGCGCTTCGCTGGCCGATGCGGAAGAACTCCTCTTCGGCTGGCGCCTTCCGGGCGACCTGCCCGCCAGATACGCTTGCCTGGCGGGCGGTGCTGCCCACCCGGCGATTCGCGTGTAGCCTTTCGCGAAGCGTTCGTTGCCGGGCACTTGACGCACCGGTTTCGAGAAGCTGCGGCACTGGTTTGGTGCAATCGCGATGCCTACGGCAACGCAGGTTCGCTAATCGCCCGTACCTATCGGATACCCTAAAGCCTTAAACTTCGACGACAAGAGGAGGTGTCCGAATGGCCAAGCGTTCGCTCCCGTTGTCCAGGGTCTATCGGCTGCTCGAGCCGGGGCCGGTGCTGTTGCTGACCACGGTGCAGGACGGCCGGGCCAACGTCATGACCATGTCGTGGCACACGATGCTGGAGTTCGAGCCGCCGCTGGTCGGCTGCGTCGTCAGCGGGCGCGACTTCAGCTTTGCAGCCTTGGTGGCGACGGGCGAGTGCGTGCTCAATATTCCGACCGCCGATCTGGCGAAGAAAGTCGTGGCCTGCGGCAACAGCAGCGGCCGCGACGGTGACAAGTTCGTAGCCTGCGGGCTGACGCCGGTGCCGGCCGCGTTGGTCCATGCGCCGCTGATCGCCGAGTGCTATGCCAGCCTCGAATGTCGCGTTGCCGACAGGCAGATGGTCGATTCCTACAATTTCTTCGTGCTCGAAGTGCTCAAGGCATGGATCGATCCGGCGGTCGCCGACCCGCGCACGCTGCATCACCGCGGGCGCGGCGCCTTCATGGTGGCGGGCGAGACGATCAGGTTGCGCTCGAAGATGAAATAGGCACCCGGGCACGGTCGACCGCAGCCAGGGCACCCTGCATCCGTTGCCAGTGCGAGCCGCGCCAGTAGGTGCGCCGGCATCCCGGGCAGCGCCAGAATTTATCGAAGGCGGCGAGGGTGCGCGGCAGTAGTTCGGCGGCGACCTCGACCTTGGCGACCGGCAGCGGCACCGCGTTGCACTCCAGGCAGCGGCTGGGCTGCGGGCCGCACAGCGCGAGCGAGTAGCGCCGCGCGACTTCGGCGAGTTGTGTCGTGGGCTGCCGGCTGTGGAGATAGCAGCCGGCGGTCAGTGCCCGGTGCATCAGCAGGGCGCGGTCGCAAGTCAGCGCGATGCGGCCTTCGCGGCCGGCGATGGCGACCAGTTCGGCATCCTCCCAGGCGTTCTTCCATGCCGTGTCGATGCCGGCGAAACGCAGGTAGCGGGCGAGGCGTCCGAGGTGGGCGTCGGCGATGAAGCGGGGCGGTTGGTCTTGGCTCAGGGCAGCCGGTTGGTGAGGAAAAACCTCGACCCGGTCAGTCGGCGCGAGGCGGCCGGAAATCGGCCTTTTTTCACCGTTGACCGCAACAGGGCCGATTTCGGTATGCGGGATGCCGAGCGCCTCGATAGCGTGCTTGATGCTCTGGTGCGGGGCGACAGCGCAGACGACCGGCTGCCCGCGCCGCGCCGGGGGCAGGAAATCGGCGAGTTCGGGCGAAAAGAAGAATTCGGGCATGGATCGATCCGGCGGGCTGTCCCGATCTGGCAGCAGTCAGCGGGACTCGGCCGGGAGGTGCCGGCTAGCCATGTGGCTTGGCTTTCTTGCCGGATTTCGTTGCGCGGGCCGGGCGCAGCATTTCGTGATGCATCTGCGCAAGTTCGGCCAGCTGCAGGGCGATGTGGTAGTTGAGCGTGCCTTCCGGCAGCTCGCCTTTCTCGTCGGGCTCGCCGGCAGGCAGGCCGGTCAGCAGTTCCATTGCCTCGTCGGTATCGTGGACCGCCCAGATATGGAAGCGGCCGTCGCGGACGGCGGCGACGACCGGCTGATCGAGCATCAGGTGGCAGACGTTGGCGGCCGGGATGATGACGCCCTGTTCGCCGGTCAGGCCGCGCGCCGCGCAGATTTGGAAATAGCCCTCGATCTTCTCGTTGATGCCGCCGACCGGCTGGACGACACCAAACTGGTTGACCGAGCCGGTGACCGCCAGCGACTGGCGGATCGGGATGGCGGACAGGGCCGAGAGCAAGGCGGCCAGCTCGGCCAGCGAGGCGCTGTCGCCCTCGACGCCGCCGTAAGACTGCTCGAAGACGAGGCTGGCGCGAAGCGACAGCGGCATGGCCCAGCCGAAGCGGGCGGCGAGAAAGGACGAGAGGATCAGCACGCCCTTGGAGTGGATCGGGCCGCCGAGCTCGACTTCGCGCTCGATGTCGATGATCTCGCCTTCGCCCATGCGCACGGTGGCGGTGATGCGCACCGGATGGGCGAAGGTGCTTTCGCCGAGCATGGCGACGGCGAGGCCGTTGATCTGCCCGACGTGCAGGCCGTCGGTGGCGATCAGCAACTGGCCGCGCAGGATTTCCTCCTGGTAGCGCTCCTGGATGCGCTCGTTGCGGTGGCGGTGCGCCAGCAGGGCGCTGTCGACGTGCTCGCGCTCGACAGTGTCGGCACCGGCCGCGCCTGCCGCATGATCGGCCTCGCGCATCAGGTCGCTCAGCGGCTGCGTCTGCGTGGTCAGCTTCTCGGCGTCGCCGGCGAGGCGGGCGGCGTGTTCGATGACGCGCGCCACCGCCGGGGCGGCCAGCGGGCGCAGGCCGTCGCGGCGGGCCAGCGTGGCGATAAGGCGGGCGTACTGGGCGGTGCCTTCCGGCGTGCGGGTGATCTCGCTTTCTAGGTCGGCGTTGATCTTGAACAGGGACAGGAAATCCGGGTCGAGTTCGGCCAGAAGGTAGTAGATCATCCGTTCGCCGATCAGGATCACCTTGAGGTCGAGCGGCAGCGGTTCCGGCTCCAGTTGCACCGTGCTGCTGAGGCCGACCAGCTCCGAGAGTGATTCGATGCGCACTTGGCCCGAGCGCAGCGTGCGCTTGAGGCCGTCCCAGGCGTAGGCCTGGGTCAGCAGCTTGTGGGCGTCGAGGACGAGGAAGCCGCCGTTCGCGCGGTGCAGGGCGCCGGCCTTGATCAGCATGAAGTTGCTGACCAGCGTTCCCATATGGACATGGTGTTCGATGCGTCCGACCAGGTTCTGCAGCGTCGGATTGTCCTCGTAGATGATCGGCCGTTCGCCGCTGGCGGGGTTCTCGACGAGCAGGTTGACGCGGTAGCGGTGGACGGAAATGGTGCTCGAATAGAGCGTGGTTTCGGTGTCGTCCTCGGTCTTGGTCGACTCGTGAATCGACTGTCCGCTGGCGAGAATGTCCTGCATGACCGCGTCGAGGTAGGCGGTGACGTCGGGCAGGTCCGCGTAATTGACCTTGATTTCCTCGATCAGGTGGCCGACCGCCAGGCGCAGGGCGTCGCTGCCGATATCCTTGATCGCCTTCTGCACGTCGCGCCGCCAGTGCGGGAATTCGCTCACCAGCTTGTGCAGCTTTTCGTGGTTGGCGCGGATCAAGGCCTCGAATTCGTTCTTCCGGTCGTCGGAGAGGGCGGCGAACTCCTCGGGCGACATCGTCTCCTCGGCGTCCTTCATCGGCGCGAAGGCGAAGCCGTGCGGAGTGCGCAACAGGGCGACGCCGCCGTCCTGCGAGTCCTGGCCGAGCTGGCGCAGCGCATCTTCCTCGCGCTTCTTTTCTTCCTCCTGCAAGGATTCGATGCGCCCGCGGTACTCGTCGCTCTCGAAGGCGGCGGCAATGGCGCTGGTGATTTCGTCGACGAATTCCTGCATGTCGCGGTACAGCTGAGCGCCGCGCCCGCACGGGAGCCTGAGCAGACGGGCGCGGGTCGGGTCGGCGAAATCGAGCACGTAGCACCAGTCTGCCGGCGCTGCGCCGCGCTGGCTTTCCCGCTCCAGCAACTGGGTGACGAGGGCGTGGCGCCCGCTGCCCGCCTCGCCGAGAACGAACAGGTTGTAGCCGCGCTGCGGCATGTCGAGGCCGAGATGCAGCGCTTCGACGGCACGCGGATGGATCAGGGCAGGGTCGAGTTCCGAGAGATCGGCGGTCGAGGCGAAGGCGAGCGCGGCCGGATCGCAGGCGGTGTAAAGTGTCTCGGGAAGCAGTTCGGCGGGTACTGGCATTGGTTCGGTGCTTTTCCGCTGGTGTTTTCCGCTAGATTACTCGTATCAGGCCGCCGCTACCAATCGGTCCCGGTGCGCTGCAGCTATCGCTGGAGGAGGAAATGATGCGCATCGGCGTTCCCCGGGAAATCAAGAACCATGAATATCGCGTCGGCCTGACGCCGGCGAGCGTGCGCGAACTGGCGCGGCGCGGCCATCAGGTCATTGTCCAGCAGGATGCGGGTACGGCCATCGGCTTGTCTGACGATGCCTACCGCGGCGCCGGGGCCGAGGTGGTGGCAACGCCAGGCGAAGTCTTCGCCCGCGCCGAATTGGTCGTCAAGGTCAAGGAGCCGCAACCCCAGGAATGCGCGCTATTGCGGCCCGGCCAGGCGCTTTTCACCTACCTGCACCTGGCGCCCGATCCGGGCCAGGCCGCGCTGCTCCAGGCCTCGGGCGCGACGGCCATTGCTTACGAGACGGTGACCGATGCGGCGGGCGGCCTGCCGCTGCTCGTGCCGATGAGCGAAGTCGCCGGCCGGATGGCGATCCAGGCCGGTGCGGCGCATCTAGAAAAGTCGAAGGGCGGGTCGGGGGTGCTGCTGGGTGGTGTTCCCGGGGTGTCGCCGGGCAGCGTGACGATACTCGGCGGCGGCGTGGTCGGCTACAACGCGGCGCTGACGGCGGTCGGCATCGGGGCGCAGGTGACGGTCATCAACCGCTCGCTGGAACGCCTGCGCTGGCTCGACGACCGTTTCGCGGGGCGGGTCCGGACACTGTATTCGACGAGTGAGGCGATCGAGGCCGCCTTGTCCGAGTCCGACCTGATCGTCGGCGCCGTGCTGATCCCCGGCGCGGCGACGCCACGCCTCGTTTCGCGCGCGCAGCTGAAGCTGATCCGCCCCGGCTCGGTGCTGGTGGACGTCTCGATCGATCAGGGTGGCTGCTTCGAAACCAGTCGCCGGACGACGCATGCCGACCCCACCTACGTCGTCGACGGCGTGGTGCACTACTGTGTCGCCAACATGCCGGGTGCGGTGGCGCGAACCTCGACCTTCGCCTTGAACAACGCCACCTTGCCCTTCGTGCTGGCCCTGGCCGACAAGGGCATCCGGCAAGCGCTGCTGGATGCCCCGCATCTGCTCGCAGGACTGAATGTCCATGCTGGCGAGATCACCTGTCCGCCGGTTGCCGAAGCGCTCGGGGTGAATTGTCGGGCGGCAAGAGAGGCTCTCGCAGGCAGCGCCTGAGCGTGGCAGGCGCCATTTGCGCATGTCGGGAACTGGGTCTAGGATTCAACGAGAACCACGCAACAGGGGGGAGCCGTGGAACGTCCGAGCACCATCCGCAAGACCGTTGCCGATCTGCGCGTACCACCCAACTTGGCGGATTATGCGGCGGAGCGGGCTGCCTTCTCGTGGCAGGCGGCACGCGAGGAACTGGCGGGGTTGCCCGGAGGCGGCCTGAATATCGCCCATGAGGCCGTGGAACGCCATGCGCAGGGGGCGCGCCGCGATCATGTGGCCTTCCGTTTCCTCGGCGGTACCGCCCCACGGGACATCACCTTCGCCGAGCTTTCCCGGCTCAGCAACCGCTTCGCCAACGTGCTGTGTCAGCTGGGCGTCGGCAAGGGCGACCGGCTTTTCGTCCTGACCGGCCGCATTCCCGAGCTCTACATCGCGGTACTCGGCAGCTTCAAGAACGGCACCGTCGTGTCACCGCTGTTTTCCGCCTTCGGCCCGGAGCCGATCGCCACCCGGGTGAATCTCGGCGAAGGTGCCGTCCTGGTCACGACGACCTCGCTCTACCGGCGCAAGGTGGCGAAGATTCGCGCCGAGTTGCCGACACTCAGGCATGTCCTGGTCGTCGATGACGAGGATGCTGCGGTCGACCTGCCCGGAACGCTGAATTTGACCCGGCTGATGGCCGAGGCATCGGATCGCTTCGATATCGTCCGCACGCAGCCCGAGGACATGTCGCTGCTGCATTTCACCAGCGGTACCACCGGCGCGCCGAAGGGGGCGATCCATGTGCACGGGGCAGTCGTTACCCACTGGGCCACCGGCAAGTACGCGCTGGACCTGCACCCGGACGACATCTACTGGTGCACCGCCGATCCGGGCTGGGTGACCGGCACCTCCTACGGCATCATCGCGCCGCTGCTGCATGGCGTGACCTCGATCGTCGATGCCGCGGATTTCGACGCCGAACGCTGGTACGGCATCCTGCAGGAGCAGGGCGTCACGGTCTGGTACACGGCGCCGACGGCCATCCGCATGCTGATGAAGGCGGGCGCCGAAGTGGCGCGCAAGTATGCCTTCCCGCGCCTGCGTTTCGTCGCCAGCGTCGGCGAGCCGCTCAATCCGGAGGCGGTCTGGTGGGGCAAGGAAGTGCTCGGCCTGCCGATCCACGACAACTGGTGGCAGACCGAGACCGGCGGCATCATGATCGCCAACACGCCGGCGGCCGACATCAAGCCGGGCTCGATGGGACGGCCGTTGCCGGGCATCGAGGCGGCAATCGTGAAGAAGGGCGAGGACGGCGCAGTTGTCGTCGTCGATGCGCCCGATCAGGAGGGCGAACTTGCCCTCAGGCGCGGCTGGCCGTCGATGCTTCGCGGTTACCTGAACAACGAGGAGCGCTACCGCAAGTGCTTTTCCGGCGACTGGTATCTCACCGGCGATCTGGCCCGCCGCGATGCCGACGGCTACTACTGGTTCGTCGGCCGGGCCGACGATGTCATCAAGTCGGCCGGCCACCTGATCGGGCCGTTCGAGGTCGAAAGCGTGCTGATGGAGCACCCCGCGGTGGCCGAGGCGGGTGTCATCGGCAAGCCGGACGAGATGGTCGGCGAGGTGGTCAAGGCCTTCGTCTCGCTGAAGAAAGGTTTTGAGCCGGGCGAGGCGCTGCGCCTCGAACTGCTCGGGCATGCGCGCAAGAAACTGGGCGCCGCAGTGGCGCCGAAGGAGATCGAGTTCGTCGCCGTCCTGCCGCGCACGCGCAGCGGCAAGATCATGCGCCGCCTGTTGAAGGCGCGTGAACTTGGGTTGCCGGAAGGCGACACGTCGACGCTGGAAAGCGGAGGTTGACGGTGAAAGCGGTTCCCTACGACAAGGCCTTCGCCTGCCGCCTGCTTAGCGACATGCTGCGCATCCGTCGGATGGAGGAAAAGTGCGCGGAGCTTTACGGAGCGGGCAAGATTCGCGGCTTCCTGCATCTCTATATCGGTGAAGAGGCCTGCGCGGTCGGCGCACTGCATGCGCTGACGGCGGATGACAACATCGTCGCCACCTATCGCGAGCATGGCCACGCGCTGGTGCGCGGCGTGTCGATGAACGCCATCATGGCCGAGATGTTCGGCAAGGCCACCGGGTGTTCGCGAGGGCGGGGCGGGTCGATGCACCTGTTCGACGCCGCGACGCGCTTCTACGGCGGCAATGCCATCGTCGGCGGCGGGCTGCCGCTGGCCGTCGGGCTGGCCCTGGCCGACAAGATGCAGGGCATACCGCGGGTCACCGCCTGCTTCTTCGGTGACGGCGCGGTGGCCGAGGGCGCCTTCCACGAGGCGATGAACCTGGCGGCGCTATGGTCGCTGCCGGTACTGTTCTGCTGCGAAAACAATCTGTATGGCATGGGGACGGCCCTTGACCGTGCCGAAGCTCAGGTCGATCTGGGCGTCAAGGCAGCCGGCTACCGCATGGCCGCCGCCAGGGCGGACGGCATGGACGTCGTTGCCGTGCTCGAAGCGACGCGGCTGGCAGCCGGGCAGGTGCGCGCCGGCGCCGGTCCCTTCTTCCTCGAATACCAGACCTACCGCTTCCGCGCGCATTCGATGTTCGATCCCGAGTTGTACCGCGACAAGGCCGAGGTCGAGAAATGGAAAGAGCGCGGGCCGCTGCATAGCTTCTCGGCACGGCTGAAGGCGGAGGGCAAGTTGAGCGAGAAGGAGTTTCTGAAGTTCGATGCCGCGGCCGAAGCGGAAGTGGCTGCTGCGGTCGACTTCGCGGAAAGGGCAGAATTGGAGCCGATCGACGACCTGCTGACCGATGTGTGCACGCCCGGAGCGGCGCCATGAAGATCAGCTACCGCGAAGCCATGCACCAGGCGATGCACGAGGCGCTGGCTAGCGACCCGCGCGTCTTCCTGATGGGCGAGGACGTCGGGAAATATGGCGGCACCTATGCCGTCTCCAAGGGCTTCATCGAGGAATTCGGCCCGGAGCGGATCCGCGATACGCCGCTTTCCGAACTGGGCTTCGTCGGCGCCGGGATCGGTGCGGCGCTCGGCGGCATGCGGCCCATCGTCGAGGTGATGACGGTTAACTTCAGCCTGCTGGCGCTCGATCAGATCGTCAATACCGCGGCCGTGTTGCGCCACATGTCGGGCGGGCAGTTCTCGGTGCCGCTGGTGGTGCGCATGGCGACCGGCGCCGGCCGCCAACTGGCCGCCCAGCATTCGCACAGCCTGGAAAACTGGTATGCCCACATCCCGGGCATCCGCGTCCTGGCCCCGGCGACCATCGGCGATGCGCGCGGCATGCTGGCGCCGGCGCTGGCCGATCCCGATCCGGTGATCATCTTCGAGCACGCCCAGCTCTACAACCTGGAAGGCGAGCTGGCGGACGACTGGCAGTGCGACATCGCGCGTGCTGCTGTGCGCCGTGAGGGTTCGCAGGTCAGCGTCTTCGCCTACGGCGGCTGCCTGCCCAAGGCCATGCAGGCGGCGGCGGAGCTGGCTGAGGCCGGAATCGATGCCGAGGTGGTCGATCTGCGCGTTCTGCGGCCGCTGGATACGGAAACCGTCGCCGCTTCGGTGCGCAAGACGCATCGCGCGGTCGTCGTCGATGAAGGCTGGAAGAGCGGCAGCCTGGCGGCGGAAGTGGTCGCGCGCATCGTCGAGGACTGCTTCTACGACCTCGATGCGCCGCCGGTGCGCGTTTGCAGCGCCGAGGTACCGATTCCCTACGCCCGGCACATGGAGGAGGCGGCGCTGCCGCAGCCGGCGAAGATCGTCGCCGCCGTCAAGGAGTTGCTCAATGCTTGAGTTCAAGTTGCCATCCATCGGTTCGGACATGGACGAGGGCAAGCTGCTGGAGTGGAAGATCAAGCCCGGCGACCGGGTCAGGAAGGGGCAGGTCGTCGCCATCGTCGATACCTCGAAGGCAGCGGTCGATGTCGAGATCTGGTTCGACGGAACGGTCCACGAACTGCTGATCGAACCGGGTGCGACGATCCCTGTCGGCACGGTGCTGGTGACACTGCTGGCGCCCGGGGAAAAGGCTGGATCGCCAGCCCGGATGGCGCCGCCTGCAGCCCGGCGCAAGGTGTCGCCGGCCGCCCGCAAGCATGCCGAAGCGCTGGGGGTCGATGTGGATACGCTCGCCGGCAGCGGCCCCGGCGGTGCGGTCACGCTGGCCGATGTCGACGCCGCCGCGCAATGTTCGTCCGCCAAGCCTGCCGCTGCGGGCGACCGCCAGGCGGAAATGCGCAAGGCCATCGCTGCCGCGATGAGCCGCTCGAAACGCGAGATTCCGCATTACTACCTGTCGGAAGCGATTGTCATGGAACGCGCGCAGGTCTGGCTGAGCGAGGCCAACGCCGGTCGCCCGATAACCGGACGGCTGCTGATGGCGGCGCTGCAACTGAAGGCGGTCGCTCTGGCGCTGCAGAAATACCCAGAAATGAACGGTTTCTTCCGCGACGGCGCCTTCCAGCCGGTCGCCGCTGCCCACATCGGGGTGGCGATCTCCATGCGCCAGGGCGGGCTGATCGTGCCGGCCATCCACGATGTCGGCGAGAAAAGCCTGGACGAGGTGATGCGCGATCTCGCCGACCTGGTCAAGCGCGCCCGCGCCGGGTCGCTGAAAAGTTCGGAGATGTCCGATCCGACGATTACCGTGACCAACCTGGGGGATCAGGGCGTTGAAGCAGTTTACGGCGTGATCTATCCGCCACAGGTGGCGCTGGTCGGCTTCGGCCGCATTGCGCCGCGGCCGTGGGTCGATGCGGTGGGCGGGTTGTGCGTGGCGCCGGTGCTGACCGCCAGCCTGGCGGCCGACCATCGCGTTTCCGATGGCCACCGCGGCGCGCTGTTTCTGGCCGAGTTGCGAGACTGGCTGCAGCAGCCGGAAAAACTGTAAAGGGGAAGCCGATGACCCAGGATGAACTCAGAAAAGTCGTGCTGGCAACGCTGCTGTCGATCGCGCCGGAAGTCGAGGCCGACGAGTTGCGCGCCGACAAGCCCTTGCGCAACCAGGTCGATCTCGATTCGATGGACTGGCTCAATTTCCTGCTCGGCCTGCACGAAAAACTGGCGGTCGATATCCCCGAGGCCGACTACGCCAAACTGGTGACCCTGAACGACGTGCTGGCCTATCTCGGCGCAAAGGTACGCTGAGTCAGGGGGCTTCCAGCACCCCGATGCGGAACTGGGTCAGGAGCTGGCCGGCCTCCGGCGAGTGCGGGCGACCTTTCATCTTGGTCCGGTAGGCCTCGGTCGCTTCCTTGCCGCACCAGGGCTCGACGATGCCGGATCTCGAAGGATGCTCGGGCAGGTAGCGAGTGAGGTCGTACACCGTGCGCTCGATCGCCATCCAGCAGTCCTCCGGGCTTGCATGACGGGCGATTTCGTCCATCGTGAACTGCTTCCCGGCGGATGTCGGTGGTCGCTCGGCAGGAGGCGGCAGCCAGCGGGACCCAACCCAGACTACGAGGATGGCGATCCAGAAGACGCCTGTGCCGAGCAGGAAGAGCTTGCGCATCATCGGAAGTCGAAGTGTTCGAAGTGGATGTGCGCCGGGCGGACGCCACGTTGCGCCAGGACGCGGACGGCGGAGGCGAGCAGGCCGGGCGGGCCGCACAGGTAGCATTCATGCCCGGCCAGTGCCGGCGCCGCCGGCAGCAGGGTGGCGAGATCCGGCAGGCGATCGCCGCAAGCGACGACGTCCAGCGCCAGTCGTGGTTGGGCCTTGGCCAGCGCCGCCAGTTCCTCGCGAAAGGCAGCGTCGTGCTCGTTGCGGTGCAGGTAGATCAGACGCACGGGATCGGGCAGCGGGCCGCTGCGCAGGAGGCCGAGGAAGGGCGTGATGCCGATTCCTCCGGCGAGCCAGAGTTCGGGGCCGGCCGGGCGCTCGTTCAGGAAATCGCCGAACGGCCCCTCGATGCGCGCCGCGACGCCGGGCACCACCGCTTGCAGGTGACTGGTGCAATCCCCCAGCGCCTTGATGCCCAGCGCGATTTCCCCATTCGGCGTGACGGCGCTGACGGTGTACGGGTGATACTCGCCGCAGCCGTGGAAGCCGGGCCCGTCGAGGAAGGCGGCGAGCACGAACTGACCGGGGCGGGCGGCGAGCGGGCGCGCCAGCGGCTGCAGGTGGACTTCGACGACCGCCGGTGCCGGATGTTCGACCCGCGCGACGACATGGGGTGTGGCTGCGAGCCCGAGGTCGGCGCGCAGGAAGCGCCAGAGAATGAAGGCCAGTGCGAGCAGTGGCGACCAGAGCAGCAGGTAGTCCAGCCCGAGCAACAGGAGGTGGCCGAGGGCGAGGACGATCGCCAGCGCCAGCAGATTGTGCAGCCCCCGCCAGCGGGCGTAGGGCATGGCCGGCGAAAGGGCCAGCGCCAGTCCCGTCATCAGGCAGAGCAGCGCCGCCCAGCCGAGCCACACCGGCCAGCTCTGCTGCCAGGGCGCCAGCATGGCCCAGGCGAGCGCCGGCGATTCGGCCCACCCGGAGGCGGCCAGCGCCAGCGGATGAATGAGCAGAATGAGGTAGGCCGACACGCCTAGCCGGTGATGCCAGCGGTACATGCTTTCCAGGCCCCCCAGCCAGGCCGCCAGTTTCGCCTCGCGGATCATCAGCAGCAGGCTGGCGGCGAGCAGGCCGCACCCGGCCCAGCCGGAGACGATGGCGAGGCTGCGCCAGAAGCCCAGGTTTTCCGGGAGGGCCCAGAAGATGGTCAGCCCGACCAGCGTCGCGGAGATCAGCGGGATGGCAAGGGGGCGGTTGTCGTGCATCCGTGAGAGTTCCAGCCTAACGCGGCGAGCGCAGGTGCTCGCAGATGTCGCGGTGGCCGCCGGGGAGCGGGCGTCCCTGCTCACGCGCCCGGGCTTCCATCAACTGGTGATGTTCCATCTGGTAGGCGCGGCATTCGTCAAGGGTCTTGAAGCTGCGTATCCGCGCCTGATGCTCGATGCGCTCTTCGGGCGTCATGAAGTACCAGCCCCGGGTGTTCTGCTCATTCGCCCGCCAGGGGCCACGCGCCAGCGCCGATCCGGCGAGCGTGATCGACAGTGCGGTGAGCGCCAGGGGCAGGATTCTTCGGTTCATGCCGTTCTCCGCTGAGGAGGCGTTTCCGGTGGTGATTTCAGCGAAGCTTAGCAGTTTGCCGTTGCGGGGCCGTGATCTGGCGCAAATCCTTGACCGGGCGCAGGCATAAAAAAAGCGGGGCTTCGTGAGAAGCCCCGCCATCCTGCGGCCGAAGCTTATTCCTTGATCGCTTCGAGGCCGATGTCGATGCGCACTTCGTCGCCGACGTTGGGTGCGTACTTGCCGGCGTTGAACTCGGAACGCTTGACCACCGTGTAGGCGTTGGCGCCAATCGCGTCCTTCTTCAGCATCGGGTGCGGCATGGCCTGGAAGGACGTTACGGTCAGCGTCACCGGCTTGGTGACGCCCTTCAGGGTCAGGTTGCCTTCGACCTTGGCCGGTTTGTCGCCTTCGAAGATCACCTTGGTCGACTTGAAGGTGGCGGTCGGAAACTTCGCGGTGTCGAGGAAATCCTCGCCCTGGATGTGGTCATTGAAGGTGGTGTAGCCGGTGTTGACCGACTTGGTGTCGATCACGATGTCGACCGAACCGGTCTTGGCAACCTTGTCGAAGACGACCTTGCCGGTCGTCTTGTCGAAGCGGCTGAGCTGGGTCGAGTAACCGAAATGGTTGTACGAGAAGCGCGGGAAGGTATGGGTGCCGTCGATGACGAAGGTCTCGGGGGCAGCCAGCGCCGGGGCGGCGACAGCGGCGGCGAGGACGAGGGCGGCGGTGAGTTTGCTGAGTTTTTGCATGGTGGTTCTCCTGTGGGGGTGGGGGTTACTTGCTGGTAGCGGTGATGCGGAATTTGATCTGGACGTCGTTGGCGACGATGTCGAACTTGGCCCAGGCGCCTTCGCCGATGGAAAAATCGCCGCGGCGGATGGTGAAGGCGCCGTCGAAGACACCGGTGTTGCCTTGCGCCGTGAAGGTGGCGGGGACGATGACATCCTGCGTCTTGCCCTTGATCGTCAGCTTGCCGGCGACTTCGTAGCGATTGCCGCCGAGCGCCTTGACCGGGCCGGAGACGAATTGAGCGGTGGGGAAGGCCTTGGTGTTGAACCACGGCTTGCCGGCGACTTCGTCGTCGCCCTCCGGGGCGCCGGTATCGACACTGGCGAGATCGACGTCGAAGGTCGCCTTGGCCTCGGTCGGCTTGGCCGGGTCGAAATTCAGCCTGGCGGCGAACTTGCGGAACTTGCCGTCCAGTTTCACGCCCATCTGCTGATAGACGAAGTTGATGGTGCTCTTGTCGGCCTGGACCTGGTTGAATTCGGCGGCCTGCGCGGCGAGGGGCAGCGCGGCGGCCAGCATGAGGGCGATAGCGAAGCGTTTCATGGGATTCTCCTTGAGGGTCAGTGCTTGGGCAGCATCCGGGTCAGGATGTCGTCCTTGTCGATGAGGTGATGCTTCAGGGCGGCGCCGACGTGGCCGACGATGACGGCGATGAACAGAAAGTTGAGGGCCGAGTGAACCTGGGCCAGCAGGTCGCCCAGTTCCTTGTTCTTGTCCAGCAGGTCGGGGATCGGCAGCAGGCCGAACCACACCGTCTGGAAGCCCTTGGCCGAGCTCATCAGCCAGCCGGTCAGCGGGATGGCGAGCATCAGCGCGTAAAGCATGAAATGGCCGGCGTGGGCGGCGAACCGCATCGTCTTCGGCATGCTGCCCGGCAGTGCCGGCGGGATGTGCGTGGCGCGCCAGGCGAGGCGCACCAGCACAAGCAGGAAGGCGGTGACACCGGCCCACTTGTGCCAGGAATAAAACTGCAGCTTCTGCGGCGACAGCGGCAGGTCCTGCATGTAAAAACCCAGCGCCAGCAGGCCGAAGAGCAGGATGGCCATCAGCCAGTGCAGGCTCTTGGCGGTGGGGGTGTAGGTGTTGGTCACGGTCGACCTCCTTTTTGGGGCAAAAATGAATAGGCATCCATGGCGATAACGTAGTCGTCGATGCCGGCATGGAAACGTTGCGCCTGCGCGTTATCGCCGCCGGCGCCGAGGGCTACGTAGAGCGGCAACAGATGCTCGTCGCTCGGGTGGGCCTGGGCGGCTCCCGGTGCCTGCCTGCGGTAGTCGAGCAGTGCGTCGATGTCGTGGCCGGCCAAGTGCTCGGCCATCCAGTCCGAGAACTGGCGGACGTAGGCCGGCGTCTGGCCGCCGCTGCGTGCCGCCAGCTGGTAGTCGCGCAGGTTGTGGGTGACGTTGCCGGAGGCGATGACCAGGAAACCCCGGGCGGCCAGCGGCGCCAGCGCCCGGCCCAGCGCATGAGCCTGCTGCGGGCCGCCGCGACTCTGGATCGAGAGCGGGATCACCGGCACATCGGCGTCCGGGAACATCAGGCGCAGCGGCACCCAGGCGCCGTGGTCGAGGCCGCGTTCGGCATCCTTGTCGACCGGCAGGCCGGCAGCCTTGATGGCGGCGACGACTTCCTCGGCGGCCTCGCGGCAACCGGTAGCCGGGTAGCGCAGGGTGTAGAGTTCGTCCGGAAAGCCCCAGAAATCGTGAATGGTTTCCAGACGATCGGCGAAGCCGACGGTCGGCACGGCGGTGTCCCAGTGCGCGCTGACGATGACAATGGCGCGCGGCTGCGGCAGCGCCTGTGACTGGCGAACCAGGGCCGCGCCGGCGGCGCCCGGGCGCAGCGCGAAGGTCGGTGCGCCGTGCGGGACGAAGAGGGCGGTTGGGGTCGGGGTCATGTGATCTGCTCCTGTTGCGATGGACGTACTTTAGTCCGCCTTTCTGCAGCGAAATAGCAGACAATGTGGAAATATTTATTGCTAGAATTGCAACAATGGACCGCCTTGATGCCATGCAGCTTTTCGTACGGGTTGCCGAACTCGGCAGTTTCGCCGCTGCCGCACAGCAGCTCGGCGTCGCCCGTTCGGTCGTGACGCGGCAGGTCGCCGCGCTCGAAGCCCATCTTGGCGTCAAGCTGATGGCGCGCAGCACGCGTCGTCTGTCGCTGACCTCGGCAGGTACCGCCTATCTGGAAAAATGCCGGGTCATCCTCAACCTGGTCGAGACCGCCGAGACCGACGTCGCCGAGGAGCGCCTGACGCCGCGCGGCAACATCCGCATCAGCCTGCCGCTCAGCTTTGGCCTCAAGCGCCTGGCGCCGCTGCTGCTCGACTTCTCGCAGCGCTATCCGGAAGTCAGCCTGGACATGGACTACAGTGATCGCCGGGTGAACCTGATCGAAGAGGGGATCGACCTCTCGATCCGCATCACGCGGCGCCTCGATCCGAGCGACGTGGCGCGCAAGATCGGCACCGCCCGCATGCAGGTCGTCGCGGCGCCGGATTACCTCGCACGCCACGGTAGACCGCAGCACCCCGCCGAACTGGCGCACCACGAATGCCTGGGCTACACCAACGCCGGCGCCACCATGCCCTGGCAATTCATGATCGGCGGGCAGCTCGAAAGCCTGCCGGTGCGCAGCCGCATCAACGCCAACAACGGTGACGTCATGACCGAAGCCGCGGCGCAGGGCCTGGGTATCACCTGCCAGCCGGATTTCATCGTCGACAGCTACCTAGCCGCCGGCCGCGTCGAGGAAATCCTGGCCGACTTCCCGATGCCGGAGCTCGGCATCTACGCCATGCTGGCCAGCAACCGCCATGTGCCTTACCGCGTCCGCGCCCTGATGGATTTCCTGGCAGCGGGACTGGCGCACTGAGCGCATCTTCCGGGGGCCGTTTCACTGGCGCGCGGTGTCCACGTTCCCTGCGGTATCGAGCGGCGCTCGCCCCGACGGTTGACGCACTGCACAATCGGCCCGCACAATGAAGCCATGACCTGCATCGTATCGATCCCCTTCCTGACGAACCTGCGCCGCCTGCCGCGCGCATGGCGCGCCGTCGTTTGTCCGGGGCCTGGGGGAGGGTAGTCGCAGTTTTCCACCGATTTCAGCAGAGGCCGCGGACCACAAACCCGCGGCCTTTTTGTTTTTGTCCCGTTGCAGAAAGGAGGTCCCATGTCCATTCCCGCCGCCTATCTCGGCATCGTCCTGATCTGGTCAACCACGCCGCTGGCCATCCAGTGGAGCACCCAGGGCACCGGCTTCGCCTTTGCCGTGCTCGCCCGCATGCTGATCGGCGTCATCGTCGCCGCACTGCTCCTGGCGGTCTGGCGCATCGGTCTGCCGCTGCATGCGCGGGCGCGTCGTGCCTATCTGGTCGGCGGCCTCGGGCTGTTCGGGGCGATGGCGCTGACCTACTGGGGGGCGCGCTATATCCATTCCGGGCTGGTGTCCGTGCTCTTCGGCCTGTCGCCGCTGATGGCCGGCGGGCTGGCGGCGCTGTGGCTGGGCGAACGCGCGCTGACGCGGCTCAAGGTCGGCGGCATGCTGCTCGGGGCCGGCGGGCTGGCGGTCATCTTCATCCACGGCGACAGCCTCGGCGGCGAGCATGCGCTGGCCGGGTTGGCCGCCCTGCTGGCGGCGGTGTTAATCTATTCCGCCTGCCTGGTCTGGCTCAAGCGCATCGGCGACGACAGCCCGCCGCTGGCCACCACGGTCGGCACCCTGGCCGTCTCGCTGCCGCTGTTCGCGCTGGTCTGGCTGCTTACCGACGGCCAGTTGCCGACCGCCCTGCCGCCACGTTCGGGTGCCGCCATCGTCTATCTCGGCGTCTTCGGTTCGGTGATCGGCTTTGCGCTGTATTACTACGTGATCAAGCATCTGGAGGCCTCCAGGGTGGCGCTGATCACGCTGGTGACGCCGGTGCTCGCACTGCTGCTGGGCAATCTGCTGAACGGCGAAACGATCGGCCTGCGCATCGGTCTGGGCACGGCCCTGATCCTGCTCGGCCTGACGGTGCACCAGTGGGAATCGCTGGCGGCCCTGCTCGCGGTGCGGGAGCGGGCCGGTCGGTGAGTGGCTATAATTTGGCTGGCCGCGATACGGTATTGCGGCCGCCCCTCCATGCCTCTCTCTTGCGGTGACCCTCTTGGCCAGAATCCAGATTTCGCTACCCGAGCGTTTCAGTTTCTCGACTGAAATTCCCATCTACATCAACCACATCAACTACGGCAACCATCTCGACAACTCGGCGCTGCTGTCGCTGGTGTCCGAGGCGCGGGTACGCTTTTTCAAGGCCTTCGGCTATACGGAGCTCGATGTCGAGGGCCTCGGCATCATCGTCGCCGACGTTGCCGTCCAGTACCGTTCTGAAGCCTTCCACGGCGAGGTGCTGGTCTTCGACATGGCGGCCGATGACTTCAACAAGTATGGCTGCGATCTCGTCTGGCGCATTACCGACAAGGCGAGTGGCCGCGAGGTGGCGCGCGGCAAGACCGGCATCATGTTCTTCGACTATGCGGCGCGCAAGCCGGCCGCGGTGCCGGCGGCTTTCGTCGCCAGGGTCGCGGCCTGAACATGATTCCGATCCGCTATGTCGAGCCGGTCTTCCGCCCGCCGAGCGAGGCGGAATCGCTGATCCTGCCGGTCACCGACGGCTGCTCGTGGAACCGGTGCACCTTCTGCGAGATGTACACCGCGCCGCAGAAGAAGTTCCGCGCCCGCGACGAAGCGGAAATCCTCGACAGCATCCGCCTGACCGGCGAGCGCTACGGCGACCAGGTGTGGCGCGTTTTCCTCGCCGACGGCGACGCGCTGGTTTTGCCGACACGGCGGCTGTTGACCGTGCTCGAAGCGATACGCACCCATATGCCGGCGGTGCGGCGCATTTCCAGCTACTGTCTGCCGCGCAACCTGCGCAAGAAAACGCAGCAGGAAGTCGACGAACTGGCCGCCGCCGGTCTCAGCATGGTCTATGTCGGTGCCGAATCGGGCGACGACCGGGTGCTGGCTGCGGTTAACAAGGGCGAAACCTTCGAAACCACGTGCGAGGCGCTGGACAAGCTGGGCGCTGCCGGCATCACCCGCTCGGTGATGATCCTCAACGGCCTCGGCGGCAGCATTTACACCCGCCAGCACGCCGAGAATTCGGCGCGCCTCGCCAACGCCACGCAGCCGGAATACCTGGCGACGCTGGTCGTCAGCTTCCCGCAGGGCGAGCAGCGCTTGCGCGCCGGCTTTCCCGAATGGGAGCCGCTCGGCCAGCACGAACTGTTCGTCGAGATGGAGCAATTCCTGTCACGGCTGGAACTCAAGCGCACCGTGTTCCGCAGCGACCACGCCTCCAACTGGCTGGTCCTCAAGGGCACGCTGGGCGCCGACAAGGAAAGATTATTGGCGCAGGTGCGGCAGGCCATCGCCGCTCCGGCCGAGGCCCACCTGCGCCCGGCCTGGGCGCGCGGGCTGTAGCGCCCGGATTTCGGTTTTTGCCCTTTTTTTCCAGTCGACCGTAGCCGTTGGGGTCAAAGTCTTGCCAGCGCGCACCATGGCTGGACTGCTGCGCGACAGCGGAGTAGGATTTAATCCCATCCCTGTGATTGGAGGCTGCCATGCGGACCACCCAACAAATGAGCATTACCCTGCCCAACGACATGGCAGACGTAGTGAAGACCAAAGTGCGGACTGGCGAGTACGCCAGCGAAAGCGAAGTGATCCGCGATGGCCTGCGGGCACTGATGGCGCGTGATCGAGCCGTGGAAAGCTGGTTGCTCAACCAGGTCGGCCCGGCTTACGACGCGCTGAAGGCCGATCCATCCCGCGCCGTCACCGCTGACCAGGTACGTACGCTTCTGAACGCCGAACACGCCAAGACACGGTGAGTTATCGCGTCATCTTCAGCCCGGAGGCTGCGGAACAGCTTGCCGCCCTCTACCGCTACATCGCCGAAGCGGCCTCGCCTGACGTTGCGATGCGCTACACCGAGGCAATCGTGAGCTACTGTGAGAGCCTGCGCGACTTTCCGCGTCGCGGCATCCTACGCGATGATGTGCGGCCTGGCCTGCGAATTACCAACTACAAGAAGCGTGCGGTGATCGCCTTTGCTGTGGACGGTGAACTGGTTTCCATCATTGGTGTGTTCTACGGCGGACAGGACTACGAAACCATCCTGCAAGACGACGCCGACGCCGGCAGCGCAGGGCATTAAGCCCCCCCTTCTAAACAGCCTTTCCCACCCGCAGCGCGCTGAAGATGGCCAACGTTTGCAGAATCGCGACGCCGATCAACACTTCGCCGAAGCGGTGCGCGTCCATCAGGCCGCCGAAAATCAGCGGCGCTGTTGCCAGCCCAAGGTCGAGGCCGGAATAGACGAAGCCGTAGACGCGGCCGTACGCCGCCTTGCCGAAGCGCGCGGTGGCGGCGCGGCGCACCAGCAGGTCGCGCGACGGACCGGCGACGCCGGTGCAAAAACCGATACCGGCCATCAGCGGCAGGACGCTCCAGGCCGGCGGCCAGCCGCTGGCGAGCAGGATCGCGAGCAGCGCGGCAAAGCCCAGGGCCAGCGCGATCAGCAGATCCTGCGCCTGCTTCTGGGCCAGGAAACCGCCGAGCACGATGCCGGCGGCGCCGGCCGTCAGGTAGGTCGACAGGGCCAGCGCGCCGGTGGTCAGCGACAGGCCGTAGACCGCCTGCAGGATGGGGCTGGCGAAATTCTGGATGGCACCGAAGGCGCTGGTGATCAGCAGGAAGAACAGGAAGCATAGCCAGACGGCCTTCGAGCTCAGGAAGGCGAAGGTCGGCCCGGCGTTGCCGGCCGCCTTGGCGGCATGCGGTTCGGTATCGGTCAGCGCCTGCCGGCGCCACAGCAGCAAACCGAGGGCGAGCAGGGCGACGACGCTGGCGCCGAGCGCCGCACTGCGCCAGCCGGCGGCCGCCGCGATACCGGTCAGGAAGATCGGCGCCGCCGCCCAGCCGAGGTTGCCGGACAGCCCATGTACCGAAAAGGCATGGCCCAGCCGCGGCTGCGACACGTGATGGTTCAGTACGGTGAAATCGGCCGGGTGGAAAACGCTGTTGCCCAGGCCGGCGAGGGCGGCGACGGCGACCAGCGAGGCGTAACCGGTCGCGAAATGCAGCACGACGCCGGCCAGCGCAAAGCAGGTGATGCCGGCGGCCAGCACGCGGACGGCGCCGAAGCGGTCGACGAGAAAGCCGGCCGCCGCCTGGCCGACGCCGGAAACGATGAAGAAGATGGTCATCGTCGTGCCGATGCCGGTGAAGCTGAGGCCGAACTCCGGCATCAGCCACGGAAACAGCGGCGGCAGCAGCAGGTGGAAGAAGTGCGAGACACCGTGCACGAAGCCGATCAGCGAGATGGTTTCGATATCGCGGGGCGCGGGGGAGGGGAGAACTTCGGCAGTCATCGGGCGGGAAGCGGGTTTTCGGGCAGCTCAGTTTAAGCTGCCTGCTATTGACGTATATTCGATAATCGGACAAAAATTATCGCAATGCTGACACACTTGCCTTTCGACCCCTTTCCGCGCCGGGCGCCGACGCCGGAGGAACCGTTGACCGTCAACCAGCGCCGCCTGCCGCCCGACGTGCGCGTGCCGCTGCACAGCCACGACTGGGCGCAGCTCGCCTTTCCGCTGCGTGGCGCGCTGCGCATCGCGGCGGCCGGCATGGCCTGGCTGGCGCCGGCTTTTCGCGCGGTGTGGATTCCGCCGCACATCGAGCACGAGGTCGCCGCACTCGGCGAGGTCGAACTGCGCACGGTCTATGTCGCCGCCGAGGCGGCACCACTGCCGCTTGACGCCTGTTCGGTGATCGAGGTGTCGGACCTGATGCGCACCTTGGTCGAGGCGATCAGCCGGGTCGAGACGGGCGACGAAGTGCGCCGTGACCTGATGATCCGCCTGCTGCTCACCGAGATCGGCCGCGCCCCGCCACTCTCGCTGGGCCTGCCGCTGCCCTCCGACCGCCGGCTGCAGACGCTGTGCGGCGCACTGATCGACGATCCCGCTTCCTCGCTGTCGCTGGCCGAGTGGGCGGCTCGCGTCGGCGCCAGCGAGCGGACGCTGGCTCGGCTGTTCGCCGGCGAGCTAAAAATGAGCTTTGGCGCCTGGCGCCAGCAATTGCGCCTGGCGCGGGCGCTCGACCTGATCGGCCGCGGCCGCCCGTGCGGCGCCGTCGCGGCGGAACTGGGCTACGCCAGCCCGGCGGCCTTTTCGGCCATGTTCAAGCGCGCCTTCGGCATGCCGCCGGGGCGCTTCATGCAGGAACGCAGTTCGCTGCCCGCAGGCGAGCCACTAAACGACTGACCAGGGAGAAAACGATGGAAGCTAGCTTTTGGCATGCGAAATGGGAAAAAAGCGAGATTGGTTTTCACCAGGATGACGTCAATCCATTGCTGCTGGATCATTTCGGCGCACTGTCCCTGCCCGCCGGGAGCCGTGTTTTCGTGCCGCTGTGCGGCAAGACGCGCGATATCTGGTGGCTGCTGGAATCCGGCTATCGGGTGGTCGGCGTTGAGTTGAGCCGGATGGCCGTCGATCAGCTATTTGCAGAGATGGATCTGCAACCGGCCATTTCCCAGGCCGGTCCGCTGACCCGCTTTGCCGTTGAAGATGTCGACATCTACTGCGGCGATATCTTCGAACTGACCGACAGCGAGCTGGGCCAGATCGACGCGATCTACGACCGGGCGGCACTGGTCGCGCTGCCCGATGCCATGCGCCAGCGCTACGCCGACCATCTCGCCGCCATCACCGGCCGCGCCCGGCAACTGCTGGTCGCCTACGAATACGACCAGAGCCTGCAGGACGGCCCGCCGTTTGCCGTCGGCGCCGACGAAGTGCGCCGCCTCTACGGCCGGCACTACGAGCCGGCGCTGCTCGCCAGCACCGAAGTGGCCGGCGGCCTGCGCGGCAAATGCCCGGCCACCGAACACGTCTGGCTGCTGCGGCAGGCCTGAGGCTGTCGGCGTGCGGTCGACGCCGCTACACTGCGCTTTTTGCTGACGGATGCATGACGATGGAACGCTGCCCCTGGTGCGAAGGTTTCGACCTCTACCGCGAGTACCACGACACGGAATGGGGTCTGCCGCTGCGCGACGACCGCGCCCTGTTCGAACTGCTGATCCTCGAAGGCGCCCAGGCCGGCCTCTCATGGGCCACCGTGCTCAAGAAGCGGGCGCACTACCGGCAGGTATTCGACGGCTTCGACCCGGACAGGATCGCCCGCTACGACGACTGCAAAGTCGCTGCCCTGCTGGCCGACCCCGGCATCATCCGCAATCGCGCCAAGATCGCCGCCACAATCCAGAATGCCAAGGCCTATCTGGCGCTGACCGCCGGCGGGCAATCGTTCAGCGATTTCCTGTGGTCCTTCGTCGGCGGCGCTCCGCTGCAAAACGCCCGGTCATCGCTGGCCGAAGTCCCCGCCAAAACCGCGCAATCGGATGCAATGAGCAAAGCACTGACCCGCGCCGGCTTCAAGTTCGTCGGCTCGACGATTTGCTATGCGTTCATGCAGGCGGCCGGGATGGTCAACGACCATCTGGTCAGTTGCCCACGATACGAGGAAGTGCAGGGTTGAATTCGTCGGCTATTTAACCGACATTCGCATAGAATGCCAATGTTCTTATATATGAGTGTTCGCCTTGAAAACAAACTACGTTTTGATTGACTACGAAAACGTGCAGCCGGAGGCTATGGCTGTGCTGAATCAAGATCACTTTAAGGTTTTGGTGTTTGTTGGAGCCAATCAGGCGAAAGTAACGTTTGCAGTTGCTTCTGCGTTGCAGCAAATGGGAGATCGGGCCGAATACATCAAGATCACCGGGAATGGCTCAAATGCGTTGGATTTCCACATTGCTTTCTATATCGGTGTCCTGGCTGGGATTGAGCCTGGGGCCTATTTCCATATCGTGTCGAAAGACACTGGTTTTGACCCGCTTATTCAGCATCTGAAGGCCAAGAAGATACTAGCTTGCAGATCCAAGGATGTGACTGACATTCCGATTGTTAAGGCTGCTTGTACCAAGTCACCAGCTGAACGTTTGGAAGTGGTGATTGCTGATTTGCAGCGGCGGGGTGCTTCAAAGCCAAGAACACTAAAAACCTTGGGTAGCACGATTAACGGAATTTTCCAGAAGTCTCTTGCAGAGCAAGAAATTGAGGCGCTGTTGGCCGCATTACAGAAGCACGGAATCCTAACTGTTACAGAGAACCGGGTGAGCTATTCGCTTCCTGCCTGAGGGTCAATCAGTCTATCTCTCTGAAACATCTACACCGAGGTAAATTGGTGGAGAGGGCATCTGCCGAGAGTTTCTCGGTAGTTCCAAACGAAGGCAGGCGGGTCGTCAGACACCCAACGCCCTCCCTGTCACTCCTCATCCTTCTCCAGATTCAGCGAAGCAGAATTAATGCAGTAGCGCAGGCCGGTCGGCGCCGGGCCGTCGGGGAAGACGTGGCCGAGGTGGGCGCCGCAGTCGTGGCAGGTGACTTCGGTGCGTAGCATGCCGAAACTGCGGTCGACGTGTTCGTCGATCAGTTTTTCATCATTCGGCGTGTGAAAGCTCGGCCAGCCGCAGCCCGAATCGAACTTGGTCTCGGAGCGGAAGAGCGGGGCGCCGCAGCAGATGCAGCGGTAGGTGCCGTCGCTGTGGGTATCCCAATATTTGCCGGTGAAGGCGGGCTCGGTGCCTTTTTCGCGGGTGACGCGGTATTCGGTCGGGGTCAGCTGGGCACGCCACTCGGCGTCGGTTTTCTCGATTTTCGGCATGGCAGTTCTCGTCAGGTTCAGCCGGCTAAGACCGGCGGTTTCGGCTATGATTCAAGGAGATTTTTCAGGATACCGCGAATGAACCCCAATCCTCTCAGCGACAGCGATCTCGACCGTCTCGAACAGCTTCTCGAAGCCGATGTCTTTCAGGAAGATGCGATGCGTCTTGACGAAATCCAGGCCATGCTCTGCGCCATCGTCAGCGGGCCGGTGCCGGTCACGCCGGCCGTCTGGCTGCCGGAAGCGCTGGGCAAGGGGCTGGAAAATGCGGGCGACCCGCAGGTCGTCGAAACGATCGAACTGCTAATGCGCCTGAACAACGATCTCGCCGCCGCCCTGCTCGAAGACGAAACGATTTCCCCGATCCTCTATCCGCTCGATGAAAGCGGCGACGAATACGATTACCTGGCTTGGGCCGACACCTATATCTTTGGCGCCGGGCTGGCCGGCGACTGGTTCGAACTGGCCGGCAAGCATGCCGACGACCTTTCCGAACTGCTCGAACCGATGTTCCTGCTCAACGGCATGCTCAAGGAAGACGTCGAGAAAAGTGGCGAACGCTGGTTCTCGCCCGCCGAAGAGGCCCGCCTTGTCGCCGACATCCAGGAAAACCTGCCGCTCATCGTGCAGACGCTCTACAACTTCTGGCGCAACAAGCGCACCGGCGGCACTGTCCGCAACGCGGAATCCAAATCGGGGCGCAATGACCCGTGCCCATGCGGCAGCGGCCGCAAGTTCAAGCAGTGTTGCGGGCGACCGGACAAGCTGAACTGATCGGTGGCCGGCCCGAACTGGCCGGGTTGGTCGGTCAGCGCTTGCCCGGGATGGCTGACGGCAACTGGGCTGTCGACTGGCCGGGACGCAGTTCGAGATCGCGCACGGTATCGATGGCGGTGTCGGCTAGGGCAGGGCCGCCGAACAGCGCGCCCAGGCTGCCGGCGATCAGCAGGGAGCGCATGTGCGGCCCGGTGAACCAGCGCTGGCTGCCGGCGTGGCTGCGTGGCGGGTTGAGGTTGAAATGAATGCGTGAGGTTTCAAGAAAGGTGGCGACGGTTCGTTGCCGCGCTCGCAGGTGAATTGGCATGATGGGGTTCCCTTCATTTAGTTATTGGCTACGAATGTCATGGTTGCGCATTTTCGGCGCCTTGCCTTTCGCCTTTGTGCAACGGAATGTATCGTTTTGTTTCCGAGGCGCCGGTGATCGCCGGTTCGAGGAATTGCGCCGATGAAGCTTTATCTCGCCGGCCCCGACGTCTTTCGTCCCGATGCGCTGGCCTGGGCGGAACAGGCGCGCGCCCTGTGCGCGGCGCGCGGGCATGTCGCGCTGATTCCGCTGGATTGCGTCGAAACCAGCGCGCCGGGCATCTACCGGGCGAATATCGAACTGATACGCGCGGCCGACGCGGTGCTGGCCAATCTCGAGCCATTCCGTGGCTGCGAGCCGGATTCAGGCACCTGCGTCGAGGTCGGCTTCGCGCTGGCGCTGGGCAAGCCGGTGATCGGCTATCTGCGGAACAGCGAAACCGTCGTCGAGCGCGTCGTCCGCATCGAGGGCAGGGCGCTGGAAAATCGGGCAAAAATACCGGTCGACCGCAGCGGACTGCATGTCGAGGATTTCGGACTGCCGCTCAACCTGATGCTGGCGGTGCCGGTCAGCATTGTCGTCGGGGGGCTGCCGGAGGCCTTGCTTGCCCTGGTCGGACAGGATTTCAGGCAGAAGTGAAATTTTTTTGCCAACGTGACAACCAAAATGATTCAGGTGCGTTAGAACAAATATTGAAATTCATTTTCCTGGGGTCGTAGAAGTGCGTTGGTTGGTTATCGCGGCAGTTGCTGCATTCTGTTCATCGGCTGTTACCGCCATGCCGTCAGGTGTTGCGGAGGTTCCGGTCGCCGATGTCGCGGCTCCGCCCGTCGTTGCCGACCCGGCGGTCGTCGTGACGCCGATCCCGGCACCGGCCCGGGTGACCGAACTGCTGAAGGAGGTCAATTCGACTTCAGCGACGCGCCCGGCCAAGAAGCTGAAGGTCGCCAAGAAACCGGTACCTTCCAAGCTGATGCTGTCGCGTACGGAGCGCCATCAGGTCGCGCTCATGACTTCCGCCAAGCCGAAGGCCGGCGTGCCGGTCCTGGTCGACTTCTCCGATGACGAGGATGTCGTTCCCGGCCCTGATGATCTCGATCTCCACCGCTCGTTCAGCCGCCCCAAGGTGGCCAAGATTGCCGATCAGGACGACGAGGACGATGCTCCCGGCCTTTCGGATACGGTAAAGGTCAGGTTGCTTCTGGCCCGCATGAAGGCGGTCGAAGCCCACCAGGCGACCTGGGGGGATCAGGCGCGCGACGACGAGGGCATCAGCGATGCGGTGAAGCTTCGCCTGTACATGGCGCGCATGAAGGCGGTTCAGGCGCACCAGAAGAAGTTCACCTGATCCGGCGTCTCCCTCCAGCCTGCTGACTGATCAGAGCAGTTCCGTATCGTCGTGCGCATAGGCCGGCGCACAGCAGCACAGGATGTGCAGCGCGCCGCTGCCGGTATTCTCGACGCGGTGGGGCGTTCCCGGCGCAATCGCGATGCTGTCGCCGACGGCGATGGCAAAAGTCTCTGCGCCCAGCGTCATCGACCCGCTGCCGCGGGTGACGTGGTAAATCTCCTCGCTTGTCCGGTGTCGATGCAACAGGGTTGCGGCGCCCGGCGGGATGACGGCTTCGGCCAGGCTCTGGTTGCGCACGCCGTGCCGGTCCGGGTGCAACAGTTCGCGGATTTCCGAGCCGTCCCGGGTGATGTAGGGCGCAACCGCGTCCAGCGCAGTTTTTACGCTCACTGGCCGCCCCACGGCTGGATCGGCACCGTCGAAATGGCGTTGGCCGGCGCCCCCTCGATGACCCTGCGGCTGATCGCCAGATAAACCAGCACCTTGCGCTTCTTGTCGAGGAAGCGATGGATGTTCGTTTCCTTGAACATCAGCGAGGTGTTTTCGCTGAACACGACCTCGTTTTCCGAAATTTTTTCCGGCAGCGTGATCGGGCCGACCTGGCGGCAGGCCAGCGAGAACTGCGACGGGTCTTCGGCCAGCCCGAAACTGCCCTTGACGCCGCCGGTGCGCGCCTGGCTGACGTGGCAGGTGACGCCGGGAATCTTCGGGTCGTCGTAGGCGTAGACGCAGACGCGGTGGTTGGCGCCGATCAGTTTCCAGGTGGTGGTGGCGCAGCCGATTTCCTCGGCGGCGACGGCGAGGCTGGCCGACAGCGCGAGGGCGGCGAGCGAGAGGTGGAACGACGGGCGGAGCGCGTGCTTCATTTCAATCCCCTGCGGGTGTGGAACGGCTCGATGATAGCGGAATCATCCTGCCGACGTATTTGGCGAGAATCTTGTAGGTGTCGCGGTCGAAGCGGGCGCGGCCGGCTGCGAGCAGGGCGGCGATTTCCTCGTCGCTTTTCGCCGTTCCGAGATAACGCCAGGCGTCGATCAGGTGCGCTTCGTCGCCTTCGCGAATCAGCGCCGGGCCGTTGAGCGGCCACGAAACGAGCTTGATCCGGGCGAGGGCGCCGACCAGGCGCAGCGTGTGCCTTGCATAGGCCTCCTTGCCGATGCAGGCGCCCTTGCAACGCCTGATCTGGAAGCCGAAGCAGGGTTTGCCGGGGGTAGTGTTCTCCAGACCGAGCAGCGCATCGCACAGATTGTGCTCGGCGGCCAGGGCGCGCAGGACTTCGCTGGCCTCGCGGCTGCTTTTGAACAGTCCGTAGCAGGAGGTGCGAATGCCGAAATCGAGGTCGTGCGCCGAAACAAGTTGTGGGCGCAGCCAGCCTTCGCCCTCGTCGACCAGGGTCCAGGTGCACAGCTCGTCGTTCTTGCGCAGCTGCCGGTTGTGCGTTGGCAACAGCTGCTTGACCAGCGCCGCTTCCTTGAGCAGGGCGCCGATTTCGCCGGCCGTCTCGATCCAGTCGATGCGCCGCAACTGCTGGGCCAGCGCCATCTCCTTGGCCGAGCTGTGGTCGGCTGCGAAGTGGGAAAGGATGCGCTTCCTGATGTCCTTGGCCTTGCCGACATAGAGCGGCAGGTCGTTGTCGCCGTAGAAAAGGTACACGCCGGGGCCGTCCGGCAGGTCGTCGACGATGCCGGCATCGAGATGCGGCGGCAGGCTGGGGCGGGCGGCGAGTTTCCGCAATGCTGCCTCGATTTCCTCACTGCTGCGGTCGACGTGTATTTTTTGCCAGAATTGGTGGATCAGTTGCGCGTCGGCCAGCGCCCGGTGGCGGGCGTCGGCGCGCAGGCCGTGGCGTTCGATCAGGCTGTCCAGGTTGTGGCGGTGGAATTGCGGGTAGAGCGTGCGCGACAGCTTTACGGTGCACAGAACCGGCGCGCGGAAATCGACGCCCAGGCGCTTGAATTCGTTCTTCAGAAAGCCGTAGTCGAAACGCGCGTTGTGGGCGATGAACAGCCGGCCGGCGAGTCGACGCAGGGTTTCCTCGGCCACCGCCGCGAACGGCGGCGCGTCGGCGACCATGGCGTTGCTGATGCCCGTCAGCTGTTCGATGAAAGGTGGGATGCGCGTGCCGGGATTGACCAGTTGCTGCCACTCGCGCACCGAGCCGTCTTCATCGACTTCGACGATGCCGATTTCGGTGACGCGGTCGGCGGTGGCGGTGGCGCCGGTGGTTTCGAGGTCGACGAAGGCAAGGGGACGCATGGGGTAGACGGGGCTGACTCGGGGCGGCCCGATGATAGCGGATTTCCTTGTGCGGGATGGCTGTCGCAAAGCCGACAAGTCATGGCGCCGGATGGCAGGCAACGGGCCGGCACGCCCTGGTTTTCCGGGAATCTGCCGCTTGGCATTGCTTTTGCCTTGGTCCCGGTATCACTGTTTCCTGTCTTGTTGCCATGACCCCTGCCGAGAAAACCGCCTTTCGCTGCCTGCCGGCAAGCGATGCGGCTGCCCTGATCCGCAATGAACCGAATGCCGCCGTGTTCGACGTCCGCGATCTGGCCAGCTATCAGCGGGCGCATGTCGACGGCGCCGCGCATCTGTCCGAGGATCGCCTGTTGGCCTGGATGCGCCGCCTGCCGAAGGAAGCGCCGGTGGTCATCTACTGCTACCACGGCAACGCGAGCAAGACTTTCGCACAGATGTTCATCGATTTCCGCTATTCGCGGGTGTTCAGCGTCGATGGCGGCTACGAACCGCTGGCCGCCGCGCTGGCCGGCACGGTCAGTGTATGACGGCCGTGCGGGTGGCCGGCTGGGTGCTGGCGCACCCCTTGTCGCCGAGCGATGTCGATTGCGCTACCACGGTCATGCTCAAGATCCTTGACGGCAAATGCAAGATGGGGGTGCTCGACAAGGTGGTCATGGCGCATCTCTACGATGCCCTGAAGGATTGCCCCGGCGAGCGCTTCGGTGACGAATTCCACGACCTGATCGCCGTCGCCCGCGGCGATACCAGCGAGGCGCTGAAGAATTTCATCTACGAAAAACGGGTGCTGGCCGAAACCACGATTTCGCGCCCGGTGATGAAAGCCTTCAAGGCGATGATTCGCCAGGAAGGCTTGTTCGCTGGCATGGCCGAAGGGGACGACGACGCATGACCATGAAGTTCTACATGACGCCAGGTTCGTGCTCGACCGGCATCCATATCCTGCTTGAAGAATGCGGCCTGGTCTTCGAGGCCCATATCGTCAACCTGCTGGCCGGCGACCAATACAGGAAGGACTACCTGGCGATCAATCCCAAGGGCAGCATTCCGGCGCTGCTTCTCGACGACGGCACGGCGCTGACCGAATTTTCCGCCATCGCCTGGTGGTTGGCGCGCAGCTACCCGAAACGCAAGCTGCTGCCGGAAAGCCTGAAAGATGAAGTGCAGGTGCTCAGCGTCATGAACTACGCCGTGCACACGCTGCATACGCAGGGTTTCGCCCGCATTTTCACCACCGAGCGCTTTTCGCCGAGCAGTTCGGACCATGAATCGGTCAAGGCGCAAGGGCGGCAGATCATCGACAAGGGTTTCGCCATCGTCGATCGCGAACTGGCCGGGCGCCCATACGTCATCGAACATTTCACAATCGCTGATGCGGCGTTGTTTTATGTTGAATTCTGGGCCGACCGCACCGGCATTCCGCTGCCGGAAAACTGCTCGGCCCACTACCGGCGAATGCTGACGCGGCCCGCGGTACGCCAGGTGCTGGCGGAGGAGGGCTACGCTTCGGCGCTGCGCTGACGCCGGGCCGCCGCGAATTTGCCTCTAAACGGTGGTCGACCGCAACCGGCCGCCTAATGCACCTGCGTCGCGGCGCGCCAGCTGCTGTCGAGGTCGTCGCGGGCGACGGCGACGATATCCGCATCGAGCACGCCCTTGCCGGCGAATTCCGCGAGCAGGCGCGAGATTTCCTCGAGGGCCTGCGGGCCGCGGTAGGGGCGGGCCTGGGCCAGCGCCTGGAAAACGTCGGCGACGGCGACGATACGCGCTTCGGTGGCAAGGTTGCCGGCCGAGCGGCGGAACGGGTAGCCCTGGCCGTTTAGCGCCTCGTGGTGGAAGGCGGCCCACTCGGCGATCGTTTCCAGCCCGGGAACGTGGCGCAGGATCTGATAGGTTTCGAAGCTGTGCCGTTCCATGACCGAGAATTCGGCGCTGGTCAGGCGCGCGGGCTTCTCGACGATCTCGTCGGGCACGCACAGCTTGCCGATGTCGTGCATCAGGCCGGCGATCTCCATCTCCGCCAGCGCGTCTGCGGCGAAGCCCATGCGTTCGCCGAGATGCCGTGAAAGCTGGGCGACGCCGAGCGAATGGGCGGCGGTGAAATGACTCTTGGCATCGACGATGCTGGAGACCAGCCGGGCGACGTGGCGGAACTGGGGAAACTCGATGGTGACGCCCCATTGCGGCAGCGCGAGGTCGGCCAGGTAGGTCTGGACGTGGCGCGGCACGAGTGCGATCCAGAACGCCTCGCGGGTGGCGGCGGCGACGAAGGCGGCAACGATCTCGGGCCGCAGCACGGGACCGGACAGCCCGGAAATCTCCTGGCAGATGCCGGCGGCGTGGAAGAGCGGGTTGTCCAGGCCGTGTCGCAGCAGCAGCGCGTCGACCCGATCGGCCAGCTGGATCAGGTTGCTGTCGATGGCATCTGCCTCGCTCAGGTCGGCCGGCAGTTCGGCCCATGGCGTGTGGTGGTAACGGATGGCGTTGGCCAGCAGCGACAGGTGGGCGAACGGCTGCAACAGCTCGAACGCCCGCTCGCAATGCGCCTGCGTGTCGTGGCCTGCGGCGCCGGAAACCAGCCGCCGGTGTTCGGCGGTGGACGATACCCCGAGGTCATGCAGCAGGCAGGCGAACACCAGGTTATCCAGCCGCGCCGCCGGCAGCCCCATCAGCTGCGCCGTCTCGCGGGCGATCATGGCGACCCGCTTGCCGTGCTGGAAATCGTTCACGCCGACCAAATCGAGCGCGTCGGAAACAGCGAGCACGGCACTTTTCAGGTTGATCGTCAGGGGCATCGATCACTCGCTGGGGCAGGGTGAACGCAAAGCATACCACCGGTGCGGCGGGACGGCGTTTCAGCCGGTCGGTAGCGGGGCGGGCATGAAGCGCCGCGCATTTTCGCGGGCGCTGGCGATCATGGTTGCCACCTTTTCGGGCGTCAGCCCGAGTTCATCGGCGAAGATTTCGGCAACACGTTCGATGGTCGTTGCGGCCGCCGCCGCGTCGAGGAAGAGGGCGCGCGTGCGGCGGGCAAGGACGTCTTCGATCGTGTGTGCCGCTTCGTGGCGGATGGCGAAGCGGACCATCGCTTCGCTGCAGGGCAGCGCCGGATGCAGCAGCCGGTCTTGGCCGGGCAGTGCGGCGAGCAGCGGCGCGTCGGTGCCGTAAACGTCGTTGCTGGCGGCGGCCGGGCAGGCGTGCAGCTTCAGCGTCCGGGTCGGGCATGGCTCGGCGCGCAGGCCGGCGACTTCGGCGGCGCGGGTGACGGCGTCCTCGGCCATCAGCCGGTAGGTGGTCCACTTGCCGCCGGCCAGGGTGACCAGGCCGCTGGCGCTGACCAGCACCGCGTGTTCGCGCGACAGGGCGGCGGTGGTCCGGTGGTCGGTACTATCCGGGTGAATCAGCGGACGCAGGCCGGCAAAGACGCTGCGGATGTCGGCGCGCGCTGGCGGCCGTGTCAGCACTTTGGTGGCGGTCCGTAGCAGGAAGTCGATCTCGGTGGCCAGCGGTTGCGGGTCGTCGAGCCGGGCCAGTTCGGGGCGTGGCGTGTCGGTGGTGCCGAGCAGCACCTTGCCCTGCCAGGGGATGGCGAACATGACGCGGCCATCTTCGGTTTCGGGGATCATCAGCGCCTGCCGGCCGGGCAGGAAATCGGCGTCGACCACGAGGTGGATGCCCTGGCTGGGGGTGAGCAGCGGCGCCACGGCCGGATCGTCGAGCCGGCGCACGCTGTCGGCATGGACGCCGGTGGCGTTGGTGACGACGCGGGTTGCGATTTCGAATTCCTCGCCGGTTTCCGCGTCGCGCAGCCGGGCGCCCGTGATGCGGCCGCCGGCCTTGAGCAGCCCGGTGAGCGGCAGGTAGTTGAGGCAGGTCGCGCCGAGATCGGTCGCGGTGCGCATCAGCGTGATGGCCAGCCGGGCGTCGTCGAACTGGCCGTCCCAATATCGGACGCCACCGCACAATCCGGCGCGGCGCAGGCCGGGCAGGGCGGCGATGACTTCCTGCCGGTTCAGGCTGCGCGAGGCGCTCAGTGTGTGGTTACCGGAGAGCACGTCATAGAGCTTGAGGCCGGCGGAATAGACAACGCGGTCGACGGCGTTCCAGGCAGGAATCACGAAAGCCAGCGGATGCACCAGATGCGCGGCGTTGCGCAGCAGGTACGAACGCTCGCGCAGGGCGTTGCGCACCAGTGCGAAGTCGCCCTGGCGCAGGTAGCGCACGCCGCCGTGAATCAGCTTGGTGCTGCACGACGAGGTGCCGGCGGCGAAATCGCGGGCTTCGACCAGCAGCGTTCGGTAGCCGCGCGCGGCGGCATCGACCGCTGCCCCCAGCCCGCTGGCGCCGCCGCCGATGATCAGCATCTCCCAGGGGCGCGGCTCGCGCAGGGCGGCGAGGCGATCGGTGCGGCTGGCGGCGATTTCCATCAGTCGGGTCGAGCCCAGTTGCGCGTGCGTTCGACGGCGCGGCGCCAGTCGCCGAAGAGCGCGTCCCGCTTGTCGCTGGCCATCGCCGGCTCGAACCGGTGTTCGCTCCGCCACAGCGCCGTCAGCTCCGATTCGTCCTGCCAGAAGCCGACTGCCAGGCCGGCCAGGTAAGCCGCACCGAGCGCAGTGGTTTCGATGACCTGCGGCCGCACCACGGGCACGTCGAGCAGGTCTGCCTGGAACTGCATCAGCAGATCGTTGTTCGCCGCACCGCCGTCGACGCGCAGTTCCTTCATCGGCTGGCCGGCGTCGCGTTCCATTGCCTGCAGCAGCTCGGCGCTCTGGAAGGCGATGGCCTCCAGCGCGGCACGCGCTATGTGGGCGCGGGTCGTGCCGCGCGTCATGCCGAACAGGGCGCCGCGCGCGAACGGGTCCCAGTAGGGCGCGCCGAGGCCGGTGTGGGCCGGCACCAGATAGACGCCGCCGTTGTCGGGCACCGACGCGGCCAGTGTTTCGACCTCGGCGGCGCTGGCGATCAGGCCGAGGCCGTCGCGCAGCCACTGCACGGTGGCGCCGCCCATGAAGACGCTGCCTTCGAGCAGGTAGGTGGCGTGTCCGTCGCGTTGCCAGCCGATGGTGGTCAGCAGTTGGTGGCGGGAGGTCATCGGCTGCTCGCCGGTGTTCATCAACAGGAAGCAGCCGGTGCCGTAGGTGTTCTTGGCCATGCCGTGTTCGAGGCAGGCCTGGCCGAAGGTGGCGGCCTGCTGGTCGCCGGCGATGCCGCTCAGCGGAATCGCCGCGCCCAGCCATTCTTTGTCCAGGGTCGCGATCGGGCCGCTGCTGTCGACAACGCGCGGCAACAGCGCCGCCGGGATGTCGAGTAGCGCCAGCAGTTCATCGTCCCAGCAGCGGCGGCGGATGTCGAAAAGCAGGGTGCGCGAGGCGTTGGATGGGTCGGTGACATGCGCGCGCCCACCTGACAGATTCCAGGCCAGCCAGCTGTCGATGGTGCCGAACGCCAGTTCGCCGCGTTCGGCCCGGGTGCGGGCGCCGGGGATGTGATCGAGCAGCCACTTGAGCTTGGTGCCGGAAAAATAGGCGTCGACGACGAGGCCGGTGCGCTGGCGGAACAGCTCGGCGTGGCCAGCCCCCGTCAGCTCGTCGCAGATGCCGGCGGTGCGCCGGTCCTGCCAGACGATGGCGCGTTGCAGCGGCTCGCCGCTGGCCCGGTCCCAGAGCACGGTCGTTTCGCGCTGGTTGGTGATGCCGACGGCGGCGACCTGTGTTGCCGAAACGCCGTTGTCGCGCAGCACGGCCCGCGCGACGGCAATCTGCGCCTGCCAGATTTCATTGGCATCATGCTCGACCCAGCCGGGCTGCGGATAATGCTGGGTGATTTCCCGCTGGGCGATGCCATGAGTGTTGCCCTGGCGGTCGAACAGGATGGCGCGGGCGCTGGTGGTGCCTTGGTCGAGCGCGAGGACGAACTGGTCGTGGCTGGCTTGCATGATGGGCTCCGGCAGGCGATTCAGCGCCAGTATAGCCGGGACTTTTTCCGGGGGCGGGGTGACTCACGCTGGCCGGCGCCATGCCGCCGGGGTCGTTCCGAAGGCTCGCTTGAATGCCCGGTTGAAGGCGGCGTCCGATTCATAGCCGACCTCGCTGGCGATCTGGGCCGTCGCCGCGGCACTTTCGCGCAGGCGGACGGCAGCCAGTTGCAGGCGCCAGTTGGCCAGGTAGCGCATTGGCGGCATGCCGATCAGCGCGGTGAAGCGATCGGCGAAGGCTGAGCGTGACAGTCCCACTTCCTGCGCCAGCTCCTCGGTCGTCCATGGATGCGCAACGCGGGCGTGGAGCAGGGCGAGGGCGCGGCCGACCATGCGGTCGCGCAGTCCGGCCAGCCAGCCGGTCTGGCCTTCCGGCAAGGCAGCTACGTAACGGCGGACCCCTTCGGCGAAAAGCAGTTCGGCCAGCTTGCCGAGCAACGCCGCCGAGCCGCTGCCGCTGATCCCGTATTCCTCGGTAGCATGGCGGAACGAACTTTCCAGCCAGGCACCGCCGCTGCCCCCGCGCACCCCGAGCTTGAGCACCGGGGGCAGGGCTCGCAGCAGCAGGTTGTCGGGCATGTCGCAGCCGATGTAGCCGCAGACGATGCGCGTCGGCTCGCCACCGCCACCGAAGCGCAGCGAGGCCGGCCCGCGCTCGCTCGGACCCTCGACCAGATTGTCGATGACTTCCGGCCGGAGGCCCGGGGCGCTGCCCAGCACATGTCCGTCGTTGCGCGGCAGCAGCACGATCTCGCCGGCCTGTACTTCGAGCGCCGGCGTGTCGGCGACGCGCACGAACAGCCGCCCGTCGACGATGTAGTGATAGGCGATCAGGTGGGCGGGCATCCTGCCCTGGGCCCGGAATTCTTCCGGCCCGACCTGCGACACGACGCACCAGGGTGCGGTGAACTCGGCATCGAGAAATACCCCGCCCGAAAAACGTACGGCGGCAAATACGTCGGAAAGGACATCCATGTTTTCCCTCCGTGAACGAGGTGCCGGCGTCGCGGTCAAATCTTCAGGCGCCCCGGGCATGGCGGGACAACCCCCTGCGGATTAACTTGGCAGCGTGCATGTTCCGGTCCTGTTCGCCGGCTATGACACCAACCGACAGAGAAACATTCCCTACCCAAAGGAGAATCACAATGACCATACACGACGACCTGGGTCTTGCGCATTCCGGTGCCAACGCCGACAGCCTGGCCCACTACCGGCGCGCCCTGCATCAATTCCAGTGTTATATCGAAGACCCGGTGGCGAGCGTCGATGCAGCAATCGAGCAACGTCCCGATTTCGTCATGGCCCACGTCCTCAAGGCCTACCTTCACCTGCTCGGCACCGAGCCGGCCGCCATCGTCGTGGCGCGCGACTGCCTCGATGCCGCGCAGCGGCTGTCGGCCAATGCCCGCGAGCGCGGCCACATCGCGGCCGTCGCTCGAATGGTAGATGGGCAATGGCACCATGCCGGACGCCTGCTTGAGGATGTCGCCATCGATTGTCCGCGTGACATCCTCGCGTTGCAGGCCGGTCATCTGGCCGATTTCTACGTTGGCAATTCCCGCATGCTGCGCGACCGCATCGCCCGTGCCTTGCCGGCGTGGTCGCGGGACATGCCTGGCTACCACGCCGTCCTCGGCATGCACGCCTTCGGCCTGGAAGAGACCGCCGACTACGCCCTCGCCGAGGCGCAGGGCCGTGCAGCGGTCGAACTGGAGCCGCGCGATGGCTGGGCGCAGCATGCGGTGGCCCACGTCATGGAAATGCAATGTCGCACGCGCGACGGCATCGCCTGGATGCGCGCCAACCCTGAGGCCTGGTCCACCGACAGCTTCTTCAAGGTGCACCTGTGGTGGCACGTGGCGCTCTACCACCTCGAACTGGGCGAGATCGACGAGGTGCTGGCGCTGTTCGACGGCCCCATCCATGGCGAGCGGTCGACGATGGTACTCGACATGATCGACGCCTCCGCACTGCTCTGGCGCCTGCATTTGCGCGGTATCGACGTCGGCCGGCGCTGGGCCACGGTGGCCGACGGCTGGGAACCCATCGCCACCGCCGGCAACTACGCCTTCAACGACGTGCATGCGGTGATGGCCTTCGTCGGCGCGCAACGACCTGATGCCATCGCGGCGGTTCTCGAAACGCAGCAAGTGGTCATGCAAGGCAGTGACGACAACGAAGCCTTCACCCGTGAGGTCGGGCATCCGCTGACGCTGGCGATCAAGGCCTTCGGCCAGGCGCGCTACGACGACACGGTGCGCCTGATCCGTCAGGTCCGCGAAATCGCCCATCGCTTCGGCGGCAGCCACGCCCAGCGTGACCTGCTCGATCTGACGCTGATCGAAGCCGCTTTGCGCGCCGGCCGGCGCCCGCTGGCCACGGCGCTCTGCGCCGAACGCCTGACCACCCGCGGCCATAGCCCGCTGACCCGCCAACTGCTGGCCCGCACCGAGCCGCTGCGCAATGCGGCCTGAGCGAAGGGCGCGGTCGGCAGGAACAAGTCACCGGGAATGCGGTGGTGCGCCGTTTCCCGGCGCCCTGGTTTTTGCCTGATTTGTACGGTCGACCGCAGCAATCAGGAAAAAACCGGAATTCAGTCTGTTTGCAAGCTTGTCGGGCCGCTGATCAATTCGCACATTCCACCCGCAAGCGCCGGCCAAGCTATGGCCTCGGGTATAATTCCGGCCTTCCCGCCTAACCCGAAATCCCTCTCCAATGGCCGACATTATTTGCCTCAAGGGCGACGCCGCCTTTTCCGCCTTCCGTCTGCAACGCCTGACCAATCGCCTGACGGCGGCGGTGTCGGACATCGAACGGGTAGGTGCCGATTACTGGCATGTCGTGGCGCAGAAGCGCGCCCTGAATGCCGACGAGCGCGCCAAGCTGGCGACGTTGCTGGAGGAGCAGGCGGCCGGGGCCGAAGCGGGCGAACTGTTCCTGGTGGCGCCGCGCCTTGGCACCATTTCGCCGTGGTCGTCGAAGGCGACCGACATTGCCTGGAACTGCGACCTGGATGCCGTCGAGCGCATCGAGCGCGTGATTGCCTTCCACGTCGTGGTCAAGGGCGGTCGCGCCCTGAACGCCGAAGAAAAGAAAACCGTCGCCGGCCTGCTGCACGACCGGATGACCGAATCGGTGCTGCCCGGCTTCGAGGCTGCCGGCGAACTGTTCCGCCATTTTGCGCCGAAGCCCTTGGCTACGGTCGACGTACTCAAAGGCGGCAAAACCGCCCTGGTCGACGCCAACGGCTCGCTTGGCCTGGCCCTGTCCGACGACGAAATCGACTACCTGCTCGACGTCTTCACGAAGGCCGGCCGCAACCCGACTGACGTCGAACTAATGATGTTCGCCCAGGCCAATTCCGAGCACTGCCGCCACAAGATTTTCAACGCCTCGTGGGTCATCGATGGCCAGGCCAAGGACAAGACGCTGTTCGGCATGATCCGCGAAACCCATGCCGCCGCGCCGCAAGGCACGATCATGGCCTACGCCGACAACGCCTCGATCATCGAAGGTGCGACCATCCAGCGTTTCTACCCGGATGCCGACCGCAGCTACAGCTACAAGGAAGAGCTGACCCACATCCTGACCAAGGTCGAAACGCACAACCACCCGACCGCGATTTCGCCCTTCCCGGGCGCGTCGACCGGTAGCGGCGGCGAAATCCGCGACGAAGGTGCCACCGGCAAGGGTTCCAAGCCGAAGGCCGGCCTCTGTGGTTTCTCGGTCTCCAACCTGAACCTGCCGGACGCCCCGCAGCCGTGGGAACATGCCTACGGCCGTCCGTCGCGCATCGCTTCGGCCCTCGACATCATGCTCGAAGGCCCGATTGGCGCCGCCGCCTTCAACAACGAATTCGGCCGCCCGAACCTGACCGGCTATTTCCGCACCTATGAGCAGGACGTGGCCGGCACGGTGCGCGGCTACCACAAGCCGATCATGATCGCCGGCGGCCTGGGCAGCATCCAGGCCGAGCAGTCGTTCAAGGAAGAGACTTTCCCGGTCGGCACGCTGTTCGTGCAACTGGGTGGCCCCGGCATGCTGATCGGCCTGGGTGGCGGCGCCGCTTCGTCGATGACCGCCGGCTCGAATGCCGAAGACCTCGACTTTGCCTCGGTTCAACGCGGCAACCCGGAAATCCAGCGCCGCGCGCAGGAAGTCATCGACCGTTGCTGGCAGATGGGTGCGAACAATCCGATCCTGTCGGTGCATGACGTCGGCGCCGGTGGCGTTTCCAACGCCCTGCCGGAACTGGCCCACTCGGGCGGCGTCGGTGCGGTGTTCGATCTGCGCAAGGTGCCGACCGAAGAGCCGGGCATGTCGCCGGCTGAAATCTGGTCCAATGAATCGCAGGAACGTTACGTGCTGGCCATTCCGCCGAATCGCATTGCTGAATTCCAGGCCATGTGCGAGCGCGAGCGCTGCCCGTTCGCCGTGGTCGGCGAAGCCACCGGTGACGGCCATTTGACTGTCACTGACGATCATTTCGGCGTCAATCCGGTCGATATGGAAATGGAATCGCTGCTCGGCAAGCCGCCGCGCATGACCCGTGACGTAAAGCACGAGCCGGAAACCTTCGTCTCCTTTGACGCCACGGCCATCGAACTCAAGGATGCCGCCTACCGCCTGATGCGTCTGCCGACCATCGCCGACAAGACCTTCCTGATCTCGATCGGCGACCGCTCGGTCGGCGGCATGACCGCCCGCGACCAGATGGTCGGCCCGTGGCAGGTGCCGGTAGCCGACGTCGCGGTGACCACGATGGGTTATCAGGGTTATCTCGGCGAAGCCTTCGCCATGGGCGAGCGTACGCCGCTCGCCGTGCTCGACGCGCCGGCTTCCGGCCGCATGGCGATTGGCGAGGCGCTGACCAACCTGGCCGCCGCCGATATCGGCGAACTCGGCAAGGTCAAGCTGTCGGCCAACTGGATGGCGCCGTGCGGCGTCGCTGGTGAAGATGCCCGCCTGTTCGATACCGTCGAGGCCGTTGCCGACCTGTGCAAGGCGATTGGCGTGTCGATCCCGGTCGGCAAGGATTCGCTGTCGATGCGTACCGCCTGGGAAGAGCAGGGCGAGAAGAAACAGGTCGTGTCGCCGCTGTCGCTGGTCATCACCTCGTTTGCCGCGGTCGACGACGTGCGCAAGACGAAAACGCCGCAACTGGCCGTCGATCAGGGCGAAACCGAACTGCTGCTGCTCGACCTCGGCCAGAACCGCCTTGGCGGCTCGGCGCTGGCCCAGGTGTACAACGCCACCGGCAGCGATGCGCCGGACGTCGATGACCCGGCCAAGCTGAAGGGCTTGTTCGATGCCGTGCAGAAGCTGAACCGCGACGGCCTGCTACTCGCCTACCACGACCGTTCCGACGGTGGCTTGTTCGTCGCTGCCTGCGAAATGGCTTTCGCCAGCCGCCGCGGTGTGTCGCTCGATCTCGACGGTATCTGCTACGACGCCGGTGCCGGCGATGTCGATGGCTCCGAGAAGCGCCCGGACCTGCTGGCCGGCCGCGATTTCGAGCACATCGTGCGCGCCCTGTTCAACGAGGAACTTGGCGCCCTGATCCAGATCCGCCGCGCCGACCGCGAAAAGGTCACACCTGTCCTGCGTTCCCTGCGCGTGCCGTACCACTTCGTCGGCACCCTGAATGAATGGGACGAAATCCGCGTCACCCGCAACGCCAAGCGCGTGCTGCGCGAAAAGCGCGTCGACCTGCAGCGCGCCTGGTCGGAGACCAGCTACCAGATGCAGGCCATGCGCGACAACCCGAGTTGCGCGCAGCAGGAATTCGACCGCATCCTCGACGTTGCCGATCCCGGCCTGACGCCGAAGCTGAGCTTCGATCCGCAGGACGATTTCATCAAGGTCTATCAGGACATCAGCGGCCGTCCACGCGTCGCCATCCTGCGCGAGCAGGGCGTCAACAGCCATTACGAAATGGCCGCCGCCTTCGACCGCGCCGGCTTTGCCGCGGTCGACGTCCATATGAGCGACATTCTGGCTGGCCGCGTCAGCCTCAAGGATTTCAAGGGCCTCGTCGCCTGCGGCGGCTTCTCGTACGGCGACGTGCTCGGCGCCGGCCTCGGCTGGGCGCGGACCATCCTGATGCACGACGGCTGCCGCGACGAGTTCGCCGCCTTCTTCAATCGCCCCGATACCTTCGCCTTGGGTGTCTGCAACGGTTGCCAGATGATGAGCGCGCTGAAGTCGATCATCCCCGGTGCCGAGCACTGGCCGGCTTTCCGTCGCAACAAGGTCGAGCAGTTCGAAGCCCGCTTCGTGATGACCGAAATCCTCGAGTCGCCGTCGATTTTCTTCGGCGGCATGGAAGGCTCGCAAGTGCCGATCGTCGTCTCGCACGGCGAGGGCCGGGCGGTGTTCGACAACGCCGACGACCAGGCCAGGTGCCTGTCGGCCGTCCGCTACGTCGACAACAAGGGCGAGCCGACCGAAGTCTATCCTTACAACCCGAACGGTTCGCCGAACGGTCTGACCGCGGTGACCACGGCCGACGGCCGCTTCACGATCATGATGCCGCACCCGGAACGCGTCTTCCGCACCGTGCAGATGTCCTGGCATCCGGAAAACTGGGGCGAGGATTCGCCGTGGATGCGGATGTTCCGCAACGCGCGGCGCTGGGTGGGGTGATCGGCAAGACGCCATTTGCATAACCCGGCGGGAACTTCCGGGTCGCATTGCCGTCCTCTGTACAGAGGTCGTCAGCTTGCGCCGAGCCAGGCGATGTTTCATGATGGCCGACAGGTACTACCGCTGCAGCCTGTAGCGGATATCGGCAACCTGTGATTACAGGGGGCAGTCTGGTATGGACGGCATCTTCATCAGCTATCGACGAGATGATTCGGCGGGGTACGCCGGGCGTCTGTACGACCGCCTGGCCGCCCATTTCGGTGCCGAGCGGGTGTTCATGGATGTCGAAGGGATCGAACCCGGCCTCGATTTCGTGGATGCCATCGAAGAGGCGGTGAGTTCGTGCCGCGTGCTGATTGCCGTCATCGGCGACGAATGGACGAACTCCGCAGACGCCGCGGGCCGGCGCCGGCTGGACGACCCCAACGACTTCATCCGCCTGGAAACCGGCGCCGCCCTCAAGCGCGGGATTCGCGTGGTGCCGGTGCTGGTCGGGGGCGCGGTCATGCCGCTCGCTGCCGAGTTGCCCGAAGAGCTGAAAGCGCTCACCCGGCGCCAGGCCATCGAAATCAACCACAAGCAATGGGAGGCTTCCACCGGCGAGTTGATACGCACGCTGGAAAGCATCCTCAAGACACCGCCGGCGGATGCCGCGGCAAGCAAGCAGCCATCAGCCGACCCGCATGCGGCAAAGGTCAGTGCAGCATCCGGTAGCATGGCCGGCAATGCGGCGGCGACTCAGGGCAATTCCCGGCGCTGGGCATTACCGGCGGTTATTGCCGCGGTGGCGCTGGTCGCCGCCGGCTTGTGGATGATTCCGGGTGATCGCAAATCCGGGGCCGACACGGAGAAGCAGACGGTCGGCAAGGCTGTCGAGGCACCCGCTGGCGCGGTGGCGCCTGGCCCGAAAGATGCCGGCCCGGCCGTGACACCACCCGCCCCTGCCAGCGTTGCTCCGCCCAAACCTGCCGCACCGGAAAAAATCGAACCGGTACCCGTTGCCAAACCGGTAGCCACGCCAGCACCGGTCGCGCCGGCAGCGGCCGTACCGGCGCCCGTGCCGCCACCCGTCATCCGCGAATTCAAGGCCGACGTGAGCGCCGCGCGTACCCGCCTGTGCTACCGGGTCAGCAATGCCGACAGCCTGACCCTTTCGCCGCGCCCCGGCGAACTGGACAATGCCGCGAGCGACTGCATCGAGGTCAAGGTCGATGCCACCACGACCTTCACGCTGACCGCCCGCAACGCCAGCGCCACCACGCGGAAGACACTGGCAGTGCTCCCCCTTCCAGCGGAAGCGCCGCCTGCAAGGGCCGTGGCGCCAGCGGCAGCGCCCGCTCCGGCCGCCACCCCGGCGGTCGTCGCTTCCTCCAGCCTGCCGGTCAAAGGCGAGCGCTGGGTTTATCGTTCTTCGGGCAAGTGGCCGACCAGCCCGAAACGGCGATACGAGATCGTCGCGCAGTCGGTTGCGGACAACCTTGTCACCGACGAACTGCGCCTGATCGAGCCGGAGAGCGGTGCCGAGGTGCGTCGGGCACGCGGCAACAAGCCCGATTTCATCGCCTGGAATGCGATCGGGCCGGAGTTCAGCCCTTACTTCGGCGCCTTTGTCGAACTTGCCGGGCAGAGCCGGCTCAGCGGCCTGCCGACCCCCGATCTGCACCCGCAATGGACGAACTGGTATTCCAAGGCCGAGGTGATCGGCCGGGAAACCGTGAGCGTGCCCGCCGGCGCGTTCAACGCCTTCAAGGTGGAGGTATGGAGCAGTCGCAATCGGACCGGCTCGCAGGCTGAGGCACAGATGGAACCGGTACGGGTCAACTACGTGATCTGGTATGCCCCGGAAATCAAGCGCTATGTGCGGATGCAGCGCGTCGTCTCGACGGTGGCCAACAGCGAAAGCGAAAAGGATGTGTTTGAACTGGTAGCTCACCGGCTGCCCTAAACCGGCTGCTTTGCCCGGGCATAAAAATGGCGCCGAGTCGGTCGGCGCCATTTTTGCCCGTTTCATGCGGTCGACCGCAACCGGCCGGGAAATCAGGCGGGACGGTATTCCCGCAGCTTGTCGAGCTGGCCGACCAGCTGGTGCGACGCTTCGTTCAGTTCCGGCAGCAGCAGGTCGGCGGAATCGCCAAGACCGTTGTTGCTGAGGTCGACGATGTCGTTGGCCAGTGCGTGGAAGCGGTCGTGGATGGCGACGAGTTGCTTGTAGTCTGCGGATTCGGCGTAGTCGCCGCGGGCGTCGCTCAGCGCCCTGGCCAGTGTGCAGCCGCGGTGTTCCGACAGGGGCATCTCGGCGTAGGCGCCACCGGCGAAGGCGTTCAGGAACTGGCGCCGCCACTGGTTGTGCAAGCGTATTGCGCCGTCGATATCGATACGCTCCATGTTGTCGTGTTCTCCGGATGGTTGTCTGCCTGTGGAAACCGCTGAAGTCTCCGGCCAAGGCTGCATTATGCCGCAGGCGCGGCTGGCGACAAGGCATCCGGCCCGGCGCACCCGTCAGTGGAACGCGGCGGTGCAGGGAAGGGTGGCTAGCCTCAGCGGCCGATCCGGCGCTTGCGGCGCCAGCAGGCCGGCTTCTGCAGCGCGCTGATGTCGGCATTGCGGGCGGCGAAGATCTGCCGGGCACGCGCCTCGCGCTCGATATCTTCCTGGGAGATGCCGGCAATCAGTTCAAACAATTTCTGGATGCGTTTCATGTTCGCTGCTCCTGTCGCTGGGGTGATGGGCTGGTCATTGACTGCAGATTAATCGATAACTGTATAAATGTACAGTATTCGTGTTTTTCTGCGTCTGGCGTGTTTTGCGCCGTCGGGATTGCCGGACTGCGCCCTGACTCTGGACAATGTCGCCGCCCGCGGCTAGTCTGACAGTCAGGTGGTCTTCCTGCGCGAAATGGGGGTGATATGGCCGAGGTTCTCGTTCCTGTCGAATTGCTGACCGGCGTCGGCGAAATGGACGCCCAGCACGACCATCTGTTTCACGAAATGCAGAAGGTGAAGAACGCCTTGCTCGCCGTATCCGGCGATGACGAGGAAGGCCTGTCGCTGCTCTCGCGGCTGACCGACGACCTGGCGCAGCACTTCGCCTGGGAGGAAGAGGCGGCGCGAACGCATGGCGTTCCCTTCGGCGAGCATCGCCGCGAACATGCCCGGATGCTCGCCTTCGTCCGGACCAAGATCGCCGAGATAGACCGGGGAGTCTGCAATATCCCGGCGCTGATGGTCTTCATGGAACGGAAATTCGAATCGCACGTCGTTCACTACGACCTGATGCTCGGGCGTGCGCTCAGGGATGCAGCACCAGTGCGCGGCGCGGCAGCGTCGGTTGTCCGCCAGCGGCGAGCCGACGCAGCGTAGCTAGCCACGACCGCCACGCGGGCATGCTGCCCGGCTTGCCGATCCGGATGCTGCCGCTGCCGATGCTCTCTATGATCGCCAGCCCATTGCCCTGAACGACATGCGACTGGCCGGCACCGAGGAGGGTGTCGCCGGTTTCGCCGGTGACGGTGATCCAGATCGTCCCGGCGGTACAGGTGATGCGCAGGCCACGCGCACCGCGCAGGCTGATCGGGCAATTGTCGATCAGGCGGATTTCGCTTGCACTGACATCGATCTTCATGGCGCTCTCCCGCATTTGTTGTGGGAGAAAGCTTAAATCCGGGCACTGCGGTGATACAGTAGCAATTAAATTAAATTGTGACCAGTACAGTCAATAGTTGCTGAAACTGTACTGGTTGTGGGCCTTGCCAACTGTATTGGTGATCGATGACGGCTGAACTGTTGCGTTACGAGAGACTGGCCTCCGACCTGGAGGGAATGATCGCCGGCGGGATGCTGCGCCACGGTGATCGCCTGCCGTCGGTGCGGCGCCTGGCCGAGGAGCGGCGGCTGTCGGTGTCGACGGTGGTGCAGGCGTTGCGCCAGTTGGAAGACCGCGGCCTGGTCGAAGCGCGGCCGCAGTCCGGCTATTTCGTGCGCCGGGCACCGCTGGCGCGGGCCGAGCCGGCGCAGCGTTCGACGCCCGAAGCGGCGGTGCAGGTGGATGTGACGCAGCGCCTGGTGCGCGTGCTGCAGGCCGGCACGAAGCCGGGGGTCGCGCCGTTGGCCGCCGCCTTGCCGGCACCCTCGCTGCTGCCGGTGGCGGCGCTGCATCGCCTCTATGCCGGCGTCGCCCGGCGCCACCCGAAGCTGCTCGAAGGCGGCAGCCACATCAACATGGACGAGCCGGCGCTGGTCCGCCAGCTGGTGCGTCGCTCGCTGGCCTGGGGCGGGCCCCTGGCCGGCGACGAGATCGTCATCACCAATTCGTGCACCGAGGCGCTCGGCCTCTGCCTGCGCGCCGTCACGAAGCCGGGCGACACGGTGGCGGTCGAATCGCCGGCCTATTACCTGATGCTGCAATTGCTCGAAACGCTGGGGCTGAAGGCGCTGGAAATTCCCACCGACCCGCGTACCGGTGTCTCGGTCGAGGCGCTCGACCTGGCGACGCGCGACGGGCGGGTCGCGGCCTGCCTGCTGGTGCCGAATGCCAGCAATCCGCTGGGCAGCGTCATGCCGGACGGGAAAAAGCGCCTGCTGGCGGCGTTGACCGCAGCAAGAGGGGTGCCGGTGATCGAGGACGACATCTACGGCGACCTGCATTTCGGCAGCCAGCGGCCGTGGCCGATCAAGGCCTTCGACACGGCCGGCAACGTGCTGCTCTGCTCGTCGTTCTCGAAAAGCCTGTCGCCGTCGCTGCGCATCGGCTTCGTCGCCGCCGGGCGCTACCGGCCGGCGCTGGCCTTGCAGAAGACGATCACCAGCGGCGGCACCAATCCGGTGACCCAGCACGTGCTCGCCGAGTACCTGGAATCGGGCGCCTACGAACGTCATCTGCGCGGCCTGCGGCGCAGCTACGAGCGGCAGGTGGAACGCATGTGCGATGCCGTGATCCGGCATTTTCCGGCGGAAACCTGCATCACCCAGCCGCAGGGCGGCTATGTCCTGTGGGTCGAGCTGCCCGGCGAGATCGATACCACCGCGCTGCACGCGGCAGCCGTGGCGCAGGGACTGGCCTTCGTGCCGGGCGAACTGTTCTCGGCCAGTGGCATGTACCGCAACTGCCTGCGCCTGAACTGCGGCAACCCGCATACGCCGGAGATCGAGGATGCCGTGCGCCGGCTGGGACAACTGATCGCGGCGGTATAGCCGGCAACCCTGCCGCGATCAAATGGCGGGCAGCGAAACTACGGTATCATTGCCGCTTTTGGCGAACCGGTGTTCGCCGTGTTGAACGTATCTGAAGGGTTGTTCATCTCATGTTTGATGCAGTTCGCAACAACAAAAGGATCGTCCAGGTCTTTCTCGCGCTGATTACGCTGCCGTTCGCCTTTTTCGGCGTCGAATCCTACGTGCGCAGCGTCGGTACCGGCGACGACGTGGCCCGGATCGGCGATGTCAAAATTACCCAGCAGCAGTTCCAGCAGGCGCTGCGCGAGCAGCAGGAGCGCCTGCGGAACCAGATGGGCGGGCAGTTCGATCCCAAGATGCTGGAAATGCCGCAAGCGCGCCAGGCGATTCTCGACGACCTGGTCGACCAGCAGTTGCTGATCCTCGAAGCCGGCAAGCGCAAGCTGTTCGCCAGCGACGAGGCGATTCGCCGCACCATCGGCGGGATCGATGCCTTCAGGATCGACGGCAAGTTCTCGCCGGAGCGCTATGAGGCGGCACTGAAGGCCCAGGGCATGACGCCGGCCGGCTTCGAAGCCCGTCTGCGCCAGGACCTGACCCTGCAGCAACTCGCCACCGCCGTCGGCCAGTCCGGCCTGATGGCACGCACCGTTAGCGACCGCATCCTGGCCATGCAGACCGAAAAGCGCGACGTGCAGGAATACCGCATCGGCCTCGACCCCTTCCTCGACAAGGTCAAGCTGGCCGACGGCGCCGCGAAGAAGTTCTACGACGAAAACAGCCGGCAGTTCGAGATGCCGGAGCAGGCGAAGGCCGAATTCGTCGTACTGTCGATGGAAACCATCGGCGCCCAGCTGACGGTCAGTGAGGCCGAAGTCAAGGCCTGGTTCGACGGGCACAAGGAGCGCTTCCAGCAGCCGGAAGAGCGGCGCGCCAGCCATATCCTGATCGCCTCGGAAAAAATCGGCAAAGACAAGGCCAAGGCCAGGGCGGAAGAGTTGCTGCAGGAAATCCGGAAAAATCCGGCGGCCTTCGCCGATCTCGCCAAAAAGAATTCCGATGATCCGGGTTCGGCCGCCAAGGGGGGCGACCTCGGCTTCTTCGGCCGCGGCATGATGGTCAAGCCGTTCGAGGACGCGACGTTTGCGCTCAAGGACGGCGAGATTTCCGGCGTCGTCGAATCCGATTTCGGCTTTCACATCATCAAGCTGACCGGCATTCACGCCGCCAAGGAAAAGCCCTTTGCCGAGGTCAAGGGCGAAATCGAGGCCGAACTGAAGAAGGCAGGCGCGTCACGCAAGTTCGCCGAAGCTGCGGAAGCCTTCAGCAATATCGTCTATGAGCAGTCCGACAGCCTGAAGCCGGCGGCCGAGAAGTTCGGCCTCACGGTCAAGCAGTCCGAGTGGCTGGGGCGTCAGGCCAACCCGGCGAGCGGCCCGCTGGCCAACGAAAAGCTGCTGACGGCGCTGTTCTCCGAAGACTCGGTCAAGAACCGGCGCAATACCGAAGCCGTCGAGATCGGGCCGAACACGCTGGTCGCGGCGCGCATCGTCGACTACAAGCCGACGGCGCTGCAGCCGTTCGAGAGCGTTAAAGTGGCAATCGAGACGATGCTCAAGCGCCAGGAAGCGCAGGCCATGGCGCGCAAGGATGGCGAGGCGCGGCTGGAAGCACTCCGCAAGGGCGAAGACAAGCTCGCCTGGGGCGCGGTCAAGCGGGTTTCCCGTCTCGACCACGGCGCGCTCCCGCCGGTCGCCGTGCCGACCGTATTCCGCATGGAAACCGCCAAGCTGCCGGCGTTTGCCGGTGTCGAACTGCCGGGCAGCGGTTTTGCCCTGTTCCGTCTGAACAAGGTGGAAGCCGGCGAGGCGCTCGACGAGGCGCGTAAGCAGGCGATGCTGGGCCAGCTGGCCAACCTGGAAATGCAGGAAGAGGTGCAGAGCTATCTCGCTGCATTGCGCCACCGCTACAAGGTGGAAATCAACCAGGCAGCGCTGGAAGCCAAGGATAAGTAAGGCGGGCAGGTAAGGCGGGCAGGGCTGGCGACAGCTTCCCGCGCAGCAGCGAAAACAAAACGCCGACCGGTTTTTCCGGTCGGCGTTTTTCATTTTCGTGCTTTTTTGCGGGTCGACCGCAACCGGCGATCAGGCGGGCAGCGGGTCCGCGTTGCCCAGTGCCGTGGTGTTCATGCCGCCGTCGACGTAGAGGATTTCGCCGGTGATGCCGCTGGCCAGATCCGAGAGCATGAAGGCGGCAGCGTTGCCGACTTCCTCGATGGTCACGTTGCGACGCAGCGGGGCATTGTGCGAGTTGTAGGCGAGCAGTTTGCCGAAGTTGCCGATGCCGGAGGCGGCCAGCGTCTTGATCGGGCCGGCGGAAATGGCGTTGGCACGGATGCCTTCGGGGCCGAGGCAGAAGGCCAGGTAGCGCGTCGCGGCCTCGAGGCTGGCCTTGGCCAGGCCCATGGTGTTGTAGTTGGGCATGGTGCGCTCGGCGCCTAGGTAGGAGAGGGCGAGCGCCGACGCCTTGCGGCCCTGCATCATCGGCCGCGCGCCCTTGACCAGCGCCGGGTAGCTGTAGGAGGAAATTTCGTGGGCGATGCGGAAGGCTTCACGCGAAATGCCGTTCAGGAAATCGCCCTCGATGGCTTCGGTCGGCGCGTAGGCGATCGAATGGACGAGGCCGTCGAGGCCATCCCAGCGCTTGCCGAGTTCGACGAACAGGGCGTCGATCTGATCGTCGCTGGCGACATCGACCGGGATGGTGATGTCGCTGCCGAATTCGGCAGCGAATTTCTTGATGCGGTCCTCGAAACGCTCGGACTGGTAGGTGAAGGCCAGTTGCGCGCCTTCACGGTGGCAGGCCTTGGCGATGCCGTAGGCGATGGAATGCTTGGACAGCAGCCCGGTGATCAGAATCTTCTTGTCGGCGAGAAAGCCCATTTGATGTTCTCCCTGGAGGGTTTAGCCTGACGATTATAAAGCATCACATGTTCGGATAGGTCGGCCCTTCGCCGCCCTGGGGGGTCACCCAGTTGATGTTCTGGGTCGGATCCTTGATGTCGCAGGTTTTGCAGTGCACGCAATTCTGCGCGTTGATCTGCAGGCGCGGGTTGTTGCCCTGCTCGTCGCGCAGGATCTCATAGACGCCGGCCGGGCAGAAACGCTGCTCCGGCGCATCGTATTGCGCCAGATTGATGCTGATCGGCACCGCGGCGTCCTTGAGCTGCAGGTGGCAGGGCTGGTCTTCCTCGTGGTTGGTGCTCGACAGGAAGACCGACGACAGGCGATCGAAGGAGAGCACGCCGTCCGGCTTCGGGTAGTCGATCTTCGGGCACTCGGCGGCGGGTTTCAGCTTGGCGTGGTCCGGCGTCTTGTTGTGCAGCGTCCACGGCGCCTTGCCGCCCAGCAGCAACTGGTCGATGCCGAACATCAGGGAACCCAGCTTGAGGCCCTTGTTCATCCACGGCTTGAAGTTACGTGCTTTGTAAAGTTCATCGTATAACCAGCTGTTTTTGAATGACTCCGGATAGGCGGTCAGCTCGTCGTGCTGGCGTTCGCCGCCCAGTGCGTCGAAACAGGCTTCGGCAGCCAGCATGCCGGACTTGATGGCGCAGTGCGAACCCTTGATGCGCGCCGCGTTGAGGAAACCGGCGTCGTCGCCGACCAGCACGCCGCCCGGGAAGGTCAGCTTGGGCAGCGATTGCAGGCCGCCGGCGGTGAGGGCGCGGGCGCCATAGGCGATGCGTTTGCCGCCGGCGAGGAACTTGCTGATTTCCGGGTGCGTCTTGTAGCGCTGGAATTCCTCGTAGGGCGACAGGTGCGGGTTGCTGTAGCCGAGGCCGACGACGAAGCCGACGGCGACCTGGTTGTCTTCCAGGTGGTAGAGGAAGCCGCCGCCGTAGGTGTCGGAAGCCATCGGCCAGCCGCCGGTATGGACGACGAGGCCGAGCTGGTGGTTCTCCGGCTTGATCTCCCACAGTTCCTTGAGGCCGATGCCGTAGGTTTGCGGATCGACGCCGTCGCGCAGGTTGAATTGCGCTTCGAGTTGCTTGCCGAGGTGGCCGCGGCAGCCTTCGGCGAAGAAGGTGTATTTGCCGTGTAGTTCCATGCCGAGCTGGAAATTGGGGCCTTCGGAACCATCGTGCAGGCGGCCCATGTCGCCAGTGGCGACGCCCTTGACCGCACCGTTCTCGTTGAACAGCACTTCGGCGCCGGCGAAGCCGGGGTAGATCTCGACGCCGAGCGCCTCGGCCTGCTCGCCCAGCCAGCGGCAGACGTTGCCGAGCGAGATGACGTAGTTACCCTCGTTGTGAAAACAGCCCGGCAACAGGCTGTTGGGCACCCGGCGCGAACCGTCTTCGGAAAGGATGAAGAAACGGTCTTCGCAGACCGGCGCGTTGAGCGGGGCGCCGTCCTCTTTCCAGCCGGGCAGCAGTTCGCTCAGGGCACGCGGGTCCATGACGGCGCCGGACAGGATGTGGGCGCCGATTTCGGCGCCTTTCTCGATCAGGCAGACGGATATTTCCGCGCCTTTTTCCGCCGCCAGCTGTTTCAGGCGGATTGCCGATGCCAGACCGGCGGGGCCGCCGCCGACGACGACGACGTCAAATTCCATTGCTTCGCGTTCCATGATGTCTCCTATTGATTTATTTGTGACGCGGTTGACAATACGGTACAGTATGGAGTCGTATTCAGCAACCCCCCGAAAAGAGTGGTCTCATGGAACACAGGAAAAAACTCGTCCACGTCACGCAGATTCCCATCCGCTGGGGCGACGTGGATGCCTACGGGCACGTCAATAACACCGTCTATTTCCGCTTCATGGAGCAAGCGCGCGTCGAATGGAGCGAGGGCATGGATGTGCCGGTGCGCCCCGGTGGCGCCGGGCCGGTGATCGTCAATGCCAGCTGCACCTTCCTGATGCCGATGAATTACCCCGGTACAGTCGAGGTGCGCACCTATGTCGGCCATGCCGGCCGCTCCAGCGTGCCGACCCATGTCGAAATGCGCATCGTCGGCGACGACCGCATCTATGCCGAAGGTGCCGCCAAGGTGGTATGGATGGATACGCAGACCGGAAAATCGGTGCCTTTGCCCGAGCATGTACGGGCACTGATCGAAGCGGAGTAAACTCGCAGCCCATCGCGTCGCCAATCCGGAACACCATGGGCCAACGAAAAATCTGGGAAAAGCTGCTCTCCACCGAACGGCCGGGCGCCGGCAAGGCGCCGGGCAACCCCGAGCGGACGGCATTCCAGCAGGACTACGACCGCATCGTCTTCACCTCCGCCTTCCGGCGCATGAAGGACAAGACGCAGGTCTTCCCGCTATCGAAAAGCGATTACGTCCGCACCCGCCTGACGCACAGCCTGGAGGCCAGTTGCGTTGGCCGCTCGCTGGGTGCCGTGGTCGGCCGCGAGATCATCGCCCGCCACGGCTTGCGCGACGTCGAATCGGGCGACTTCGGGGCGATCGTTGCGGCGGCCTGCCTGGCCCACGACATCGGCAACCCGCCCTTCGGCCATGCCGGCGAGGATGCGATCCGTGAGTGGTTCCGCAATTCCGGCCTGCTCGACCGTCATCCCTTCACCCCGGCGCAGCGTGCCGACTTCGAGCGCTACGAAGGCAACGCCCAGGGTTTCCGCATCCTCACCCGCCTGCAGAACCCGGCCAACCCCGGGCTGCAGCTGACCAGTGCGGTGCTGGCGACCTTCACCAAATATCCGCGGCCGTCGCATCTGGCGACGGAACTCGACGGCAAGAGCGGCAAGAAGTTCGGCTTCTTCCAGCAGGATGCCGAAGCCTTTCAGCGCGTGGCGCGGTCGACCGGCCTCGTCGAGCGAATTCCGGGCGCCGCCTGGCGCCGTCATCCGCTGGCTTTCCTGGTCGAGGTGGCCGACGACACCTGCTACCTGATCGTCGATCTGGAAGACGCCGCCCGTCTCGGTTTCGTGCCCTACAAGGATGCCGAATGCCTGCTCGCCGACCTTGCCGGCAACGCGGTTAGCGGCCGCCGCCTCGACCGTCTGCAGGACCCCAAGGAGCGACTCGAATATCTGCGCGCCAAGGCCATCGGCCGCCTGCTCGAAAGCGCGGCGGCGGTCTTCCTGGAAAACGAGGCGGCGATTCTCAAGGGCGAATTCGACGACGAACTGCTCGAACAGTCGCCGGTCGCTGTGCCCCTGCAGGCCATCCTCAAGCTGGCCAAGGAAACCATCTACAACGCCCGCCCGGCGCTGGAGATCGAGACCGCCGGTTTCGAGGTGCTCGGCGGCCTGCTCTCATTGTTCGCCAACGCTGTCGAGGCCGGCGCCGGGCAGGCGCGGCTGACCACCCGCGAAACCATGCTGCTCAAGCTGCTGCCGGCGCAGTTCCTCGGCCATGGCGGAAAGCCAGATCCCGACCCTTATTTGCGCCTGCTGCAGGTCGCCGATTTCGTCGCCGGGATGACTGATTCCTACGCCGTCGACATGTACCGCAAGCTCAAGGGCATCGACATGCCGCGCTAGCAGGCTGCTGAAATACCACTCGATCTTGTCGACGAAACAGCGGGTTCGATCGTTATAGAGATTCACCGAGATTACCGAGAGTACAAAGCGGATCATGCGCGGAGCCGACACCTTCACCGAGAGTTTGTTCACCCTGCGTCGCCTGGGCGATTTCGTTCCGGCCCAGCACCCGCTGCGGCCGATCCGGGCGATGGTGAATCAGGCCCTCAAGGACATCGAGCCCCTGCTCAGCGGCATGTATGCCGCCGACGTCAAAGGCGGTCGCCCCAGCATTGCTCCGGAGAAGCTCCTGCGCGCCATGCTGCTGCAAATCTTCTACAGCATTCGCTCGGAGCGGCAGCTGATGGAGCAGACCCAATACAACCTGCTCTTTCGCTGGTTCATCGGCCTGTCGATGGACGATGCCGTCTGGGTGCCCACCGTCTTCACCAAGAACCGCGAACGCCTGATTGCCCACGATGCCGTGATTGAGCTCTTCAATGCGGTACTGGCCATCGCTGAGAAAAACGACTGGCTGTCAGGCGAACATTTCAGTGTCGATGGCACGCTCATCCACGCCTGGGCGGGACACAAGAGTTTCCTGCGCAAAGACGGCGGCGATGACGAGAGCGGCGGCAATTTCAAAGGCCAGCCACGCAGCAATGACACCCACGCCTCGCGCACCGATCCGGATGCCCGGCTGTACCGCAAGGGCAATACCGCCAGCGAGTTGCGCTACATGGGACACACCCTGAGCGACAACCGCCACGGACTCATTGCCAGCGCCGTCGTCACCACGGCCGATGGCTACGCCGAGCGGGAAGCCGCCAAGGCCATGATCGCCGATGCCCGCCAGGTCGCCGATGAAACGGCTGCAATCACCCTTGGCGCGGACAAGGGCTACGATGCCCAAGAGTTCATTACGGCACTCACCGAACTGAACGTCATTCCGCATGTGGCGCAAAACACCAGCCATCGTCGCTCTGCTGTGCCTGATGACATTGCCAGCAGTAACGGTTACGCGATCTCCCAGCAAAAGCGCAAACTCATCGAACAGGGATTCGGCTGGGCCAAGTTCATCGGGCCGATACGCCAAGTGATGGTGCGCGGACTGGGGAAAGTCGATCAACTGTTCGTGCTGACCATGACCGCCTACAACCTGACGCGCATGCGCTCCTTGGGGGCAATCCGTCTGCTGGGGGCAATATGACGGGAAAACACCTCGGCATACCCGAAAAATATGTACGAAGGGCGGAAATGCCCTTCGCGTTATGCAAAATAACTCGCTTGAGTGCCGCCACCCGCGTTTGCGACGTAGTATTTCAGCAAGCTGCTAGGGCCGCGGGCGAATTCGAAAGCAAGATCCGGGGTGCGTCCGTATCGGCATGGCGATAGATTGCAGCCATGACTTTGAAGACAGGTGAAGGAATGGCGCGACAGACGACGGCGAAGAAGGCGATGCTCGCCGCGGCGACTACCGGCGATCCCCGCTGGGCGGCGGTGGTTGCCCGCGATCCCGCGGCCGACGGCCAGTTCTTCTACTCGGTAGGCACGACCGGCGTGTATTGCCGGCCGTCCTGCGCAGCGCGCACGCCGCATCCGGAAAACGTCACCTTCCACGCGACGGCGGCGGCTGCCGAGCGGGCCGGTTTTCGCCCGTGCCGGCGCTGCCGGCCGGATCAGCCGCCGCTGGCCGAACGCCAGGCAGTGTTGGTCGCCGACCTGTGCCGGCTGATCGAGAATGCCGAGCGCGCGCCCAGTCTGCAGGAATTGGCGAACCATGCCGGCCTGAGCACTTACCACCTGCATCGCGTCTTCAAATCGGTGACCGGCCTGACGCCCGCGGGATATGCATCTGCCCGGCGGGCAGGGCGGGTAAGGGCTGAACTGGCGCGCAGCACCACGGTCACCGAGGCGATCTACGGTGCCGGCTACAACACCGGCAGCCGCTTCTATGCACAGGCGAACCGCCTGCTCGGCATGACGCCGAGCCGCTTTCGCAGCGGCGGCGCCGGCATGGCAATCCGCTTCGCTATCGGCGAATGTTCTCTCGGCGCCATCTTGGTCGCCGCCAGCGAGCGAGGTGTCTGCGCCATCCTGCTGAGCGACGATCCCGAGGCGCTGGCGCGCGATCTCCAGGATCGCTTCCCGCGCGCCGAGCTGATTGGCGGCGACGCCGGTTTCGAGCGACTGGTCGCGCAAGTGGTCGGCTTCGTCGAGATGCCGAAGCGGGGTCTGGACCTGCCGCTCGACGTGCGCGGCACTGCTTTCCAGCAGCGCGTCTGGGCGGCCCTGCAGGAAATTCCCGCCGGCACCACGGCCAGCTATAGCGAAATCGCCAGGCGCATCGGCGCGCCGCAGGCGGTTCGCGCCGTGGCCGGCGCCTGCGCCGCCAATGCGCTGGCAGTGGCGATTCCCTGCCATCGCGTCGTGCGCAGCGATGGCGGACTGTCGGGCTATCGCTGGGGTGTCGAACGCAAGCGCGCCTTGCTCGAACGCGAGGCGCGGGGCTAGAACAGGCTTTTGCCGAACAGCCGTTCCATCAGCGGCCGTTCGATAATCCTGATCTGTCGCGTGGCAAGGTCGAATTCGCAGAGGCTGACGAGCGGCCCGCCGATGATCGCGGCTTCATAGACCATCAAGGTCAGCCGCGTAACCTGCAGGCGAACGGGCTGGCCCGGGTTGCAGCCGGCCATTTCCCGTAGCAGCGACGGCAGGTGAAACTCGCCCCGGTATAGCCCGCAGGTGACGTGCGGCGTGTAGGGGAAAGCGTCGTCGGCGCCTTCGGTTGCGGCCAGTGCCTGGCGGATGGCCCGGATGCCGCCGGCGCAATCGGCGACCGAAAGATAGGCGGCCGAGGCGAAGCTGTCCGGGCGGCCGACTTCCAACGCGAAAGGTGCCGGTGCAGCGGCGTGCAGGGCGGTGATCTGGCGGTGCAGCGCGGCTGCGGGGTAGTCGTCGCCAAGGTGCGGGACGGCGGCCGGAAAGCCGCATAGCCACAGGGTGACATGCGGTTGCCGGTGGTAGTCCGGCAACAGACAGGGGCCGAGATGATCGCGCATGGCCGCGGTGGCAGCGCGCAGCGCCGGCGTGTCGACGTCGATCGCCCAGACGGCATAGTGGGTGCGTCCCCGGCGCCATTCGACGAAGTCGCGCTGCTCGCAGGCGAGCGTGAATTCAGCGGCGGCGGGTTGGGGCATGGTTCGGTCGACGGGGAGGGGCGCCGATTGTAATGCCATGCCGATTGTTCCGGTGGTAAGGGATTTTATAAGTTCGCCAAACGGGACAAATTAAGGCAGCGAAACGAATTTTAGTGACGCAGAAGTTGCGTCAAATATCCCGCAAATATTTGGCCTGCCAGCTCTTGGCCCGTTAACTCCGATGGTGATGTAACTCAGCCTTGCCAGCCAAAACGGCATTGATGACCATCAAGGCGAGTGGCAAGCCATACAGCCACGTCCACCCTTGCGCGAAGAGCAGCAAGAGCAACGCCGGGGCGATGTAGGCCAGTGCCAGAAAAAATAGGATTTTCATCCGCTTAAAGCCTCTCTAGCGCCCCGTCACAACCCAAGAAATCGC
>JAGOAU010000018.1 GCA_017983755.1 Azonexus sp.
CATCCACGGCACCAACGACCCGCTGATGCCCCTCGGCGCCGCCGAAGCGCTGGCTGCCGCGATCCCCGGCGCCCGCCTCGCTCCCTTCGCCGACTGCGCGCACGCCCCCTTCGTTTCCCGCCCCGACGATTTCCTCGCCGCGGCACGCACCTTCCTGCATGACTAGACCGTCCAAGGCGCGCGTCCGCCAGTCGTTCGAGCGCGCCGCGCCGACCTACGACAGTGCCGCCACCGTCCAGCGCCAGATCTGCAACCACCTGGCAGACCGGCTGCCGGCCATGCTGCCGGTGGGCCGCTTGCTCGACGCGGGTTGCGGCACCGGCTATGCCCAGGCGCTGCTGCAGAAGCGCTTTCCCGCTGCCCATGCCGTCGCCCTCGACCTCTCGGCCGGCATGCTGCAGCGCGTCGCCGCCCCCTGCTGCCGCCTCGCCAGCGACCTCGAACGCCTGCCGCTGGCCGACGCCAGCATCGATCTTTACTGGTCCAGCCTCGCCGTGCAATGGTGCGACCTGACCAGGGCGCTCGCCGAAGCGCGGCGCACGCTGCGCCCCGGTGGCCGGCTCGCCCTTGCCAGCCTCGGCCCCGCAACCTTCCACGAGCTGCGCACGGCCTTCGCCGGCATCGACGATTACCGCCACACCCTCGCCTTCCATACCGTGGACGAAGTTCGCCAGCTGGCGGCGGCCGCCGGCCTGGTTGCGGTCGACGTGCAAAAAGGCACGGAAATCGCGCACTACGCCGATTTCCGGACCCTGCTGAGGGCGGTCAAGGCGATCGGCGCCAACCAGCTGGGCAGCGGCCGCCGGACCAGCCTGATGAGCCGCGCCGCCTTCAGCCGCGCCGAAGCCGCCTGCGAAGCACTGCGCACGCCGGCCGGCCTGCCCCTGACCTACGACGTCACCTACCTGACCGCCCGCAAATGAGCCACGCCTACTTCCTGACCGGCACCGACACCGAGATCGGCAAGACCTTCATCACCTGCGCCCTGCTCCACCACGCCGCGCAGCGCGGCCTCAAGGCAGCCGGGATCAAGCCGGTCGCCGCCGGCACCGATGCCGCCGGCGTGAACGAGGATGTCGCCAGCATCCGCGCCGCCAGCAACCTCGCCCTGCCGCCCGAAATCATCAATCCCTATTGCTTCAAGTCCGCCATCGCCCCGCACATCGCCGCCGCCGAAGAGGGCGTAACGATAGATTTCGCCCCGATCGCCGCCGCCTGCGACCACGCCCGGCAATTAGCCGATCTGCTCATCGTCGAAGGCGTCGGCGGATTTCGCGTGCCGCTGGGCGTCGACCGCGACAGCGCCGGTCTCGCCGTCGCCCTCGGCCTGCCGGTGATCCTCGTCGTCGGCCTGCGCCTCGGCTGCATCAACCACGCACTGCTCACCGCCGAGGCAATCGCCGCACGCCGCCTGAAGCTCGCCGGCTGGGTCGCCAACTGCATCGACCCGGCCATGCCGCGCCTCGCCGAAAACATCGCCACCCTCGACCAGCGCCTCGGCGCGCCGCTGCTCGGCCGCGTGCCGCACCTGCCGGGCAGCGATCCGGCGGCGGCGGCCGGCCATCTCGAACTGCCCGAAATCAGGGGTATATAATTCGCCGCCATGAAACTGCTCTTCGACCTTTTCCCCGTCATCCTGTTTTTCGTCACCTTCAAGTATTCCGGCACCCATCCGGATGCGGCGGCCAGCCTGGTCGGCACGCTGCTCGGCAGCGCCGCGGTCGACGTCAAGCAGGCGCCCATTTTGCTGGCGACGATCGTCGTCATCCTCGCCACCGTGGCGCAGATCGCCTGGGTCCATTTCCGCCACGGCAAGGTAGACAAGATGCTGTGGGTCAGCCTCGTGCTGGTCGTCGTCTTCGGCGGCATGACCCTGATCTTCCAGGACGAGACTTTCATCAAGTGGAAGCCGACCATCCTCTACTGGGTCTTCGCCGGCAGCATGGCCTTCGCCACGCTGGTGCTGAAGAAGAATCCGATGCGCGCCCTGCTCGGCGAACAACTGACGCTGCCCGATCCGGTATGGAACAAGGTCACCCTGTCCTGGATCGCCTTCTTCCTGTTCATGGGTGCACTCAACCTGGTCGTCGCCTTCAACTTCCCGACCGATACCTGGGTCAATTTCAAACTCTTCGGCGGCATGGGACTGCTGCTCCTGTTCGTGCTCGGGCAGGGACTCATGTTGTCGAAATACGTCGAGGACAAACAATAAATGCTTTACGTCATCATTGGTGAAGACACGCCGGGCACGCTGGAGCAGCGCCTGGCTGCCCGCCCCGCCCACGTCGAACGCCTGCAGGCGTTGCAGGCCGACGGCCGCCTGATCCTGGCCGGCCCCTGCCCGGCGATCGACTCGCCGGACCCCGGCCCGGCCGGCTTCTCGGGCAGCGTCATCGTTGCCGAATTCGAATCGCTGGCCGCCGCGCAGGCCTGGGCTGGCGCCGATCCCTACGTCGCCGCCGGCGTCTACGAAAAAGTCACCGTCAAGCCGTTCAGGAAGGTCCTGCCGGCGTGAGCGCCGAAACCGCGGTCCTGCTGCGCGAACGCCTGGCTGCACTGGCACCGCAATCGCTCGCCATCGAGGACGAATCGCATCTGCATGCCGGCCACGCCGGCGCAAAAGAAGGCGGCCATTACAAAATCACCATAGTCGCCGCCACCTTCGCCGGCCACAATACGGTCCGGCGTCACCGCATGATCCACGACGCGGTCGGCGATCTGATGCGCGGCCGCATCCATGCGCTCAGCATCCGTGCATTTTCACCTGACGAAGTATAATCTTCACGTTTTTACCCCCAAGCAAGGAAAACCTAATGATCAAGCTCTCCCGTCTGGCCGCTCTGCTCGTGGCTGGCACCATCGTTTCAGCCCCGACCTTCGCCGCCGACAAGGGCAGTGCAGGCGCTGTCGCCACGGTCAATGGCCAGGCAATTTCGCAAAGCACCTACAACGCCTTCGTCGCCGAACAGAAGGCGCAGGGTGCGCCGGATTCGCCGGAACTGCAGAACGCCGTAAAGGAAGAACTGATCCGCCGCGAGCTGCTGACCCAGGAAGCCAAGAAGAAGGGCCTCGACAAGAAGCCGGAAATCCAGGGCCAGATGGAACTCGCCAAGCAGGCCGTGCTGATCCGCGCCTATCTCTCCGATTACGTGCGCGCCAACCCGGTCAGCGAAGACAAGCTGAAGAAGGATTACGACGCGATCAAGGCCAACCTCGGCACCACCGAGTACAAGGTCAAGCACATCCTGGTGTCGACCGAAGACGAAGCCAAGGCGATCATCGCCAAGCTCGACAAGGGCGACAAGTTCGCCGACCTCGCCAAGCAGTCCAAGGATCCTGGTTCCAAAGACAACGGCGGCGAACTCGGCTGGAGCGCCCCCAGCAGCTACGTCAAGCCGTTCGCCGATGCCCTGACCAAGCTGAAGAAGGGTGAATACACCAAGACCCCGGTCAAGACCGATTTCGGCTACCACGTCATCGCGCTCGACGACACCCGCCCGCTTACCCCGCCGCCGTACGAGCAGGTCAAGCCGCAACTGCAACAGCGCGCCAGCCAGCAGCAGGTAGAAGCGCTGGTCAAGAAGCTGCGCGAAGGCGCCAAGGTCAACTAAGCGACCTGCGCTTCACCCCGAAATGCCCGCCCTTCCCGGCGGGCATTTTCATTTTCCGGTGCCCTGATGGCTCACTCGACGCGGAAGGGCAGGAATTCCGAGTTGATCCGGTCGTAGGCGCCGTTGCGCTTGATGTTCTCGAGCGCCCGGTCGAGCGCTTCCTTGAGTTCGGCGCGCCGCGGGTTGATGGCGAACGAGGCGTTGCCGGCGAGCTCCGGCAGCTGCAGCACGCTGGCCTTGAGGCCCAGCTGCCTGACGATGGGATGCTGCTGCAGGCTGAGGCTGGTCATCAGCGGGGCGATGGCGGCATGGGCGACGCCCGCCGCCAGCTGCTCGATCATCTGGACATCGTTTTGTGCGCCGATCGCCTCCCAGTGCCGGGCCTTGGCGTAGTTCTCGTGCGCCGAGCCGCGAAAGATCGACACCCGCGTCCCCGGATCCCCCGGCTGCACACCGGGCCGCGCGAACCAGAGGGTGATAGAGCGATAGACCGGCCGCATGAACAGGACTTTCTGGCTGCGCTCCGGCGTATTGAGCAGGCCGACTGCGGCGACATCGAAATAGCCGGCGGCCACCCGCTCGACCAGTGAATCGAGCTGGGTCACCTCGAATTCGCAGCGCACGCCGAGGTCGGCACACAGGGCGCGGGCAATGGACGTGGTGAAGCCGGTCAGTTTGCCGGTGCTGTCGCGATACGCCAGCGGCGGCGCGTTCTCGAACACCGCCACCTTGAGTACCGGTACGTCTGCCCGCGCCTGGCCGGCGAACAGGCAGGCCGCCAGGCTCAGGGACAACACGAGGGTGCACCGGGAAGAAGCCATCTACGCAGGCATTCAAGGTGAAAAATGCAGGAATCCCCGGCCCGGCCGGCTCTACGACGCGAAAAAACCATTCCAGCACCAGGGGCAAGCCGGCATTCTATCTCGCATTGGCGCAAAACTTGATGCAAGTCCTCGCCGCAAGCAGTTTCGCCCGCTAAATTCCGGTCTGATGCGCTTCTTTCGTCTTGCCTTTCTCTTCTGCCTGGTTCCGGCCCTGCCGGCGCTCGCCGCGCTGCCGCTCCAGCCCTGGCTCGATACCGCCCTGCCGGGCGCCCGCATTCTTCTGCCACCAGGCGTCTACCAGGGGCCGGCCGTCATCACCAAGCCCCTGACGCTGGAGGGCGACGGCCAGGTCGTCATCGACGCCGGCGGCCACGGCACCGTTCTCACCGTCAAGGCCAACCGCGTCACGCTGCGCGGCCTGACCCTGCGCGGCAGCGGCGACTCGCACGACCAGCTCGACGGCGGCCTGATGGCCGAGGGCAGCGAGCTGTTGATCGAGAACAACGTGATCGAGGACGTGTTGTTCGGCATTTCGCTGCACCAGACGACCGACAGTCTGGTGCGCGGCAATCGCATCCGCTCGCGTGCCGTCGATTCCGCCGACCGCGGCGACGGCCTGCGCCTCTGGTACAGCACCTACAACCGCATCGAGAACAACGACATCGCGCAGATTCGCGACGTCACGGTCACCAACTCGCCGCACAATCGCTTCACCGGCAACACCATCCGCGACAGCCGGCGCGCCTTCAATTTCCTTTTTGCCCATCGCAGCCTGGTCGACCGCAATCACCTCGAAACCAACTCGACCGGCATCATCGCCCTCAACTCCGACGGCCTGACCATCCGCAACAACCGCATCGTGCACGCCATGGACGCCTCGGGCGCCGGCATCGCGCTCAAGGAAACCTCGGCGGCACTGGTCATCGGCAACGAGATCGTCCATTGCGCACACGGCATCATGGCCGACTCGCCGATGAACCCGCTCAACCGCATCGTCTTCATCGACAACCTGGTCGCCCACAACATCACCGGCGTCTATTTCTACGGCGCCAAGGGCGGCCACATCGCCATCGGCAACACTTTCCGTAGCAACCTGTGGCCGGTCACCATCATCGGCGACGGCGACCCGCTGGACGACACCTGGCTGGGCAATTACTGGGACGGGTACGAGGGCTTCGACCAGGACGGCGACGGCTTTGGCGACCGCCCCTACGACCTGCTGGCCTACGCCGACCGGATCTGGATGGAAACCCCGGCCGCCCGTTTCTTCCGCAACACGCCGGTGCTCGAACTGCTCGATTTCCTCGAACGGCTGGCGCCTTTTTCCGCCCCCGCCCTGATCCTGCGCGACACGGCGCCGCGCATGCGGCCGATCAGAAACTACAACTGATATTCCTGGCCGCCGCCCTGCATCGCCATCTCGACCACGCGCTGCGACAGGTGCGGGGCGAACAGGGCGATCAGGTCGTAGTCGTGGCGCCGCAGGTAGGTGCCGCGCCGCAGGGCCAACCGCGTCGTGTTGGATTCGAACAGGTGGGCGGCGTCGACCGCAACCAGCCCGGCGTCGCGCTGCGCGTCGAAGGCCAGCGCGGAGATGATGCCGAGGCCGAGGCCGAGGCTGACGTAGGTCTTGATCACGTCGGCGTCGAGGGCGGTCAGCGCGACGTTGGGCTGGACGCCGATGCGCTCGAAGGCACGGTTGATGCGCGAGCGCCCGGTGAATGCCGTGTCGTAGGTGATCAGCGGCCATTTCGCCAGCTCGGCGAGCGACAGCGGCGCCGACTTGAGGATCGGATGGCCCTCCGGCGCGATCACGCAATGGCTCCACTGGCGCACCGGCAGCGTGATCAGCTGGGCATACTGGTCGAGCGCCTCGGTGGCGATGCCGATGTCGGCCTCGCCGGCCAGCACCCATTCCGCAATCTGCGTCGGGCTGCCCTGGTGCATCTCCAGCTTGACGCTCGGATGCTGGGCGACGAAATCGCGCACCACGACCGGCAAGGCGTAGCGCGCCTGGGTATGGGTCGCGGCCAGCACCAGGCGCCCGCTCCCGCCGGAAGAGAACTCGGCGCTTGCCCGCTTCAGGTTTTCCGCCTCGCGCAGGATCTTCTCGGCAATCGCCAGCACCACCTTGCCCGGCTCGGTGACGCCGGTAAAGCGCTTGCCGCTGCGCTCGAAGATGGCGATGCCAAGCTCATCCTCGAGCAGCTTGACCTGCTTTGAAATGCCCGGCTGCGAGGTGTAGAGCGACTCCGCCGCCTCCGAGACGTTGAGGCCCTGACGCTGGATCTCGACGATGTAACGCAGTTGCTGAAGTTTCATTTTTTAGGATCCAGGATCGAGTTGTCAGCTGCTAGCAAAAACTCTAACTCCTAACCACTAATAGCTAACAGCTATATAAATCTAACCCAATATTCTTTTTGTTTCAAATGGCCGCTGCTACGATGCGCGCCATGGATCCCCTCTACACCCTTTCCGGCTTTGCCGTCGGCGCCATCGTCGGCCTCACCGGCGTCGGCGGCGGCTCGCTGATGACACCGCTGCTGGTGCTGGTCTTCGGCGTGCACCCGGCCACCGCGGTCGGCACCGACCTGCTCTACGCGGCGCTGACCAAGGCCGGCGGCACCGTGGCGCATGGCCGCAAGGGGCACATCGACTGGGCCATCACCGGCCGCCTGGCACTCGGCAGCATTCCGGCCGCCGCCATCACCATCTACATCCTGTCGCAACTGCCCAAGGGCAGCAACGCCATCAGTGCCGTCATCTCGAACGGCCTCGGTTTCGCGCTGTTGCTCACCGCCATCGCCATCCTTTTTGGCCGCAAGCTGCGCGACTATGCCAGCCAGCACGAGGAGTCGCCGCTGCGCCAGTGCTGCTTGGGCAAGATCACCGTACTGGTCGGCGCCATCCTCGGCGTGCTGGTCACCATCTCGTCGGTCGGTGCCGGCGCGCTCGGCGTCGCCGCGCTATTCTTCCTCTACCCCAAACTTTCGCCGGTGCGCATTGTCGGATCGGATGTGGCGCACGCCGTGCCGCTGACCCTCGTTGCCGGCCTCGGCCACTGGATGCTCGGCGGCGTCGACTGGTCGCTGCTCGGCGCGCTGCTGCTCGGTTCGCTGCCCGGCATCTGGCTCGGCACCCACGTTTCCGCCAAGGTGCCGGAGCACATCCTGCGCCGTATCCTGGCCTCCATGCTTGTGCTGATCGGCGGCAAGCTGGTCTTTGCTTAAGGAAGTCCGATGTACAAATACGATGCCATCGACCGCCAGCTCGTCAACGAGCGCGTCGAGCAGTTCCGCGATCAGGTCCGCCGCTGGAAGTCGGGCGAGCTTACCAACGACGAATTCCGTCCGCTGCGCCTGCAGAACGGCCTCTACGTGCAGCGCCACGCGCCAATGTTCCGCATCGCCGTGCCCTACGGCATGCTGAATTCGGTTCAGCTGCGCAAGCTGGCCTTCCTCGCCCGCACTTACGACCGCGGCTATGGCCACTTCACGACGCGCCACAACCTGCAGCTCAACTGGCCGAAGATCGAGGACGTGCCCGACATGCTGGCGCACCTGGCCGAAGTCGAGATGCACGCCATCCAGACCTCGGGCAACTGCATCCGCAATGTCACCACCGACCAGTTCGCCGGCGTCGCCGCCGACGAGATCATCGACCCGCGTCCGCTGGCCGAGATCCTGCGCCAGTGGAGCACCTTCCACCCCGAATTCGCCTTCCTGCCGCGCAAGTTCAAGATCGCCATTTCCGGCACCCGCGAAGACCGCGCCGTCACGTGGTTCCACGACATCGGCCTGCATCTGAAAGTGGTCGACGGTGAGGTCGGCTTCACCGTCATCGTCGGCGGCGGCCTCGGCCGGACGCCGATCCGCGGCCAGATCGTCCGCGACTTCCTGCCCTGGCAGGACATCCTGACCTTCAGCGAAGCCATCCTGCGCGTCTACAACCGCTTCGGCCGTCGCGACAACGCCTACAAGGCGCGCATCAAGATCCTGGTGCAGGCGCTCGGCGTCGAGGAATTCGCCAGACAGGTGGAAGCGGAATGGGCGCACCTCAAGGACGGCCCGGCGACCCTGACGCAGGCGGAATACGACCGCGTCGCCGCCCACTTCGCCGCGCCGGCCTATGAGCCCGTTGGCGACGTCGCGCTGCCCGACGAAAAAGCCTTTCAAAAGTGGGTCGACCGCAACACCCACCCACACAAGGTCGCCGGCTACGCCGCGGTCACGCTCTCGCTGAAGCCGCACGGCATCGCGCCCGGCGACATCACCTCCGAGCAAATGGAAACCGTCGCCGACCTCGCCGACCGCTACAGCTTCGGCGAACTGCGCATCAGCCACGAGCAGAACATCATCATGGCCGACGTGAAGAAATCCGATCTTTACGAAGTCTGGCAAAAGGCCAAGGCCGCCGGCCTCGCGACGCCGAACATCGGCCTGCTGACCGGCATCATCTGCTGCCCGGGCGGCGATTTCTGCGACCTCGCGAATGCCAAGTCGATTCCCATCGCCACTGCCATCCAGGCCCGTTTCGACGACCTCGACTATCTGTTCGACATCGGCGAGATCGACCTCAACATCTCCGGCTGCATGAACGCCTGCGGCCACCACCACGTCGGCCACATCGGCGTGCTTGGTGTAGACAAGAACGATTCGGAGTTCTATCAGGTGACGCTGGGCGGCCGTCAGGGCAACGACGCGAAGCTCGGCAAGGTGATCGGCCCCTCGTTCTCGGCCGAGGAGATGCCCGACGTCGTCGACAAGATCATCAAGGTCTATATCGAGAACCGCCACGCCGACGAGCGCTTCCTTGACACGCTCGACCGCATCGGCATCGACCCGTTCAAGAACCGCGTCTACGAAGGCCGCGCCCACGGCAAGGCCAAGGCTGCCCAGAAGGAGGCTGCGTAATGTCTCAACTGATCAAGAACGACACGGTTGCGGTCGACCCCTGGAAAACACTGGAACTGACCGAGGGCGAAACCGCTGAAAGCGTCGTCCTGCCCGCCGGCGACATCATCTTCCCGTTCGCCGTCTGGCAGGCACGCAAGGCGGAGATCATCTCCTGCCACAAGCGCATCGGCCTGCTGCTCAAGGGCGACGACCGTGTCGAGGACATCGCCGGCGACCTCGACTACTTCGTCGTCATCGCCATCGATTTCCCGAAATTCGTCGATGGCCGCGGCTACTCAACCGCCAGCCTGCTGCGTCAGCGCTACCACTACCAGGGCGAACTGCGCGCCGTCGGCGACGTCCTGCACGACCAACTCTTCTTCATGCGCCGCGTCGGCTTCGACGCCTACGCCCTGAAGGCCGAGAAGGACGCGGTCTACGCCATCGCCGCCGGCTTCACCACCTTCGGCGACACCTACCAGACGTCGACCAGCCAGCCGCAACCCCATTACCGCCGCCGCGCCTGATTTTTCGGAACAGCCCGACATGACCCCGAGCCTGCTCAACATCACGCCCGAACTGACCACCAGCGTCGCCGCCAAAACCGCCGCCGCGCAGGCCCTGCTCGCCGACATCGCCGCCGACTGGTCGCCCGCCACCTTCGCCAACAGCCTCGGCGCCGAGGACATGGTGCTGACCGACCTGATCGTCAAGTCCGGCCTGCCGATCGAGATCTTCAGCCTCGACACCGGCCGCCTGCCGCTCGAAACCTACGACCTGATGGCCGCCGTGCAGCAGCACTACGGGCTCAAGCTCAAGGTCTATTTCCCGCAGGCCGCAGCCGTCGAAACCTACGTCCGCACCAATGGCATCAACGCCTTCTACGAATCCGTCGACCTGCGCAAGGGCTGCTGTCACATGCGCAAGGTCGAACCGCTGCGTCGCGCTCTCGCCGGCAAGAAGGCCTGGATCACCGGCCTGCGCGCCCAGCAGGCGGCGACCCGCGTCGGCCTGCCCTTCCGCGAATACGACGACGGCAACGGCCTGGAGAAATTCAACCCGCTCGCCGACTGGAGCGAGAAGGAAGTCTGGACCTACATCAAGCAGAACGCCGTGCCCTACAACGCCCTGCACGACAAGTTCTACCCCAGCATCGGCTGCGCGCCGTGCACGCGGGCGATTTCGCTCGGTGAGGACGTCCGCTCGGGGCGTTGGTGGTGGGAGAATCCCGAGTCCAAGGAGTGCGGTCTTCACGTCAAGGCGTAACACTCGGAGGTTTCGTCGCAGGCTAACTTCGCGCAGCGAACGTTAAGCCGCGTAGCGGCGGCCGGAGACAAAATCCGGAATCCAAGGAATGCGGATTACATGTAAAGGCGTGACATCCGGATTTCAGCGCAGGCTAACTTCGCATCGCGAAGTTAAGGGGCAAAGCCCCAGACGGAGCTCAAGCCCCGAGTCCGAGGAATGTGGGCTGCTCGCTGCTTGCAGCCATCAGCGCAGTGTTTCGATCATGGAAACAACAGCTTACATCTCGGCCAAAACCAATCCGATCGATGGTGATATGGTACGAATGAAGATGAATTACCGGAAATCGCAATGCATTCATTCAAACCCCTGCTCTCCCTGGTCGCCTGTAGCGCCCTCCTGACTGGCGCCCACGCCGCACCGAACAACGATGGCGACACCGGTTCGCCAACGGTAATCGAGAGAACCGGCACCGCGATCGAGCATGGCGCCAAGGCCACTGCAAACGGCGTGGAACGTGGCGCCAGGGCTGCCGGACACGGTATCGAGCGCGGACTTCAGGCCACCGGGCGCGCCCTGAACAAGGCGTCCGACAAAGTGTCCGAGAAACTGGGAATCGGCAAGCCTTCCGATGGCGAGAAGGCGAACGGGAATTCGATCACGACACGAAACGACCGTTCGGGCTGACAGTTGCGCAGTGGGCGTACGGCCTTGGGGATATCTGGAGCAGTCCAGTCTTGAGGAGAAATGACGGCAACCGATCCATTGCCGACATTTGGGCAATCAATGTGTCATGTGCTGCTTCCAACTCATAGCAGCCGTTGATGCCTAGGTAGCAGGAAGACGGCAAACCAGTGAGTCGATATAACGCTCGAAAAGTTTGTCTGGATTCTGTTTGAACAGACGAATGCGCCCGGTGTTGTTCAACACAAGCACACCGACGATATGGGCGAACACGGCCGTCGTCTCGATCACCGCCTCGTCGCTGCCCAGGCCCAATCTTGTCAGTTGTTCCCGAACCGGCTGCAAGGCGGCCATCAACTGGTCGTTCAGTTGCTGGTTGAGTTCGGGAGTCAGCCCTCGCGGCTTGACCCCATTGAAGAGGTAAAAGCCCAAGTCCAGTTCCTTGGGGTTGTCGCGGTAGAACTCATAGAAGGCTCGGGCTTTGGCGCGGAGCAATGCCACCGTGTCGGCAGATGATGCCTGGCCCTTACAGCCAGCAGCCTCAACCGCCTGATTCAGGCGCAGCAAGGACTCGCCTAGCAGTGCTCCGTAGATTTCTTCAAGGTTGGCGAAGTAGCTATAGATGGCCCCCGGTGTATACCCCGCCCGCTTGGCGATTTCCCGCAGACTCGCACCATCAAGACCCAACTCAAAAAAGGCCGCTCGCGCCGCATCCAGAATCAACGTCCGGCGAGCGTGATTGAGTGCACTCTCTCGGGCGACCCGGGATTCCAGGGCCACCCCAACTTTTCGGGCGGGGGCTTTTTGAAGATTCGTTGACTTGGCCATGGCGGAAATTCTACACTACTACCACAAATTGAACAGTGTTAAATATTATAAACACAACACAAGCGAGGAATGGATATGTCTGCTACGAACACCGCCGGGCTGATGGATGGCAAGGAGTTTCGGGAGTCTCTGAGAAAGTACAAGCCCACCGTCTATGTCGATGGGCAACTGATTGAGTCAGTCGTTGATGCACCGTCGCTTCAGCCCGGTATCAACGCCTTGGCCGTGACCTACGACTTTGCGCACGACCCGGCGCTCGCACCACTGATGTTGGCGAAGCAAACGACCTCGGGCAAGACGGTTAACCGGATGCTGCATATCGATGAATCGGCTGGTGACCTGCTGAACAAGCTGGAGGCAATCCGGGTACTGTGCCAAGAAACCGGCTGCGCCCAGCGATACCTTGCCCACGATGCCCTGAATGGCATCCTGCAGGCCGTGACCAAGATGGACGATGCCCAAGGCTCGACCGAACATGGCGCCAGATTCGCCGCTTATCTCCAGAAGGTTCAGGACGAAGACCTGACGCTCGGCATTGCCATGACTGACGCCAAGGGGGACCGCAGCAAGCGCCCCAACCAGCAGTTGAATCGCGACGTGTACGTCCATATTGTCGAGCGCAACGCCAAAGGCATCGTTATTACCGGGACCAAGGCGATTGTGACCGGGGCGCCATATGTCCATGAGTTCCTGGTCATGCCATCGCGCAACATGCGTGAGGACGATGCCGATTTCGCAGTTTGCTGTGCGGTGCCAGTCGATGCGCCGGGGGTCACGATTGTGTCGCGTCCAGCTGGTCGCCCGGGTGAGCCTGAGCACGGTGCGCCACTCTTTTCGCGCAAATATGGCCAAGCGACCGGCGTGGTCATCTTCGATAAGGTTTTCGTGCCTTGGGAACGCGTATTCCTCGCAGGGGATTGGGAGTTCTCGGGAGACATCACCTACAACTACGCGACGCACCACCGTCACAGTTGCATCGGGGCGCGAGCCGGTTTCGGCGACCTGCTTATCGGCGCTGGCGTACTGATGTGCGAAGCCAATGGCCTTGACCCCAACAAGAAGGCCAACCTGCGTGACCCGATGGTGGAACTTATCAAGATTACCGAAGGCTTCTATGCCTGTGGCGTGGCCGCCAGTGTCTATGCGGTGCAAGACCCCCACTCAAAGACCTTCATGCCCGAACCGGTGTATTCCAACATCGGCAAACTGCTGCTCTCGACCCAGATTTACGACATGCACCGCCTTGCCCATGAGGTCTCTGGGGGCCTTATTGTCGCCCTGCCCGGACCGGAGGAGGACCACAACCCGGCCACGGCCGCAACGCTGGCAGAAATGCTTCGCGCCAACCCGAACGTGCCCTACGACAAACGGATTGAGGTATCCCGTTTCATCGAGGATTTGACGGCCTCGTATCAGGGCGGCTGGTACTCGCTCATCAGTCTGCACGGCGGCGGCTCGCCGACGGCACTGAAACAGGAAATCTGGCGCAACTATCCGGTGGGCAACAAAGTGGAATTGGTCGAGCGCCTGATGGAGCGGGGAGTTTTGGCCGAAGACAACCGGGCCATAACCCAGAACAAGCAACCCGGCCGATGTTGTGACGCCGGCTGCAGTCAGCCGGGCCAACCCTTTATGGTGCCCTTGTCGAAGGTCAGCAAATCCGATTAGACAACCACTCCCTTCAAGCGCGAACTCGGAGGGGCTTTCCACTTCAAGCAATAACGAGATTTAGATTGAAGCGGACGTTTCTAACATCCGTTTCTAACGCTCTGCCAGAGGAGCTTCTGGCCGGATTGAACCATTCACATTGCCCCGCCAAAAAAACAAAGCCCGCCATCCGGCGGGCTCCATATTTCTGCAAGCTGTAAACAATCAGACCAGCCCGAGGCTCTCCTCGACACCCAGATGCACGTTCATCGCCTGCACCGCTGCCCCCGACGCGCCCTTGCCGAGGTTGTCGAGGCGGGCAACGAGCAGCATGCGCTCGTCGTTGCCGAAGACGAACAGGTCGACGCGGTTGCTGTCGTTGTTGGCCTCGACGTTGAAGAAGCCGCCGTCGGTGTTGGCTTCCAGGTCGACCGGCGCGACGCGGATGAAGGGTTCGCCGGCGTAGTAGTCGGCGAGGATCTTCTGCACGTCGGTCGGCGTTGCCTGGCGGGTGAATTGCCGCGGGTGCAGGAAGGCAGTGACCGCCAGGCCCTTGTAGAACGGGCCGACGATGGGCTGGAAGATGGGTGCTGCGGTCAACCCGGTGTAGGCCTGCATTTCCGGCAGGTGCTTGTGCGCGAGGCCAAGCGCGTAGGGGCGCGGCGCGTCGATGCGCTGCGGGCTTTCGTAATGCGCGATCATCGACTTGCCGCCGCCGGAATAGCCGGTGATGGAATTGGCCGCAATTTGCGTGTCGACCGCGACCAGGCCGCCGGCGACCAGCGGCTTGAGCGCCAGGATGAAGGCCGAGGCGTGGCAACCGGGGTTGGCGATGCGCTTGGACCCGCGAATTTTCTCGCGCTGATCCTTTGCCAGTTCCGGCAGGCCGAAGGTCCATGCCGGATTGACGCGGTGCGCGGTCGAGGCGTCGATGATGCAGGTGTTCGGGTTGGCGACCAGCGTCACCGATTCCTTCGCCGCCTCGTCCGGCAGGCACAGGAAGGTGACGTCCGATTCGTTGATCAGGCGCTTGCGCTCGGCGACGTCCTTGCGCTTGTCGGCAGCAATCTTCAGCAGCTCGATATCGGGGCGCTTGGCGAGGTATTCGTTGATCTGCAGGCCGGTGGTGCCTTCCTGGCCGTCGACAAAAACTTTGTAGGTCATCTGGAATCCGGAATCTTTGCGATTATTGGAAAGACGAATTCTGGCAGAAAACCGTGAAAATTTATCGACAGCCGGCCACCATACCCAAGCATAGCGTCGCCAGTTGCATGTGCCTTACTTCAGGCGATACCCGCTGTGACAGGCGACGCAGGCTCCCATCACCTCCGACAGCGCGCCGAGCGCCGGCCTGACGTCGCCGGTGACAGCGGCATCGCGGGCTGTCACGCCGAAGCGGCTGGCGCTCCGATGCATCGCCGTGCCGGCATCCTGCATGCCCTTGGGCATGAATTTCGAGACCTCGTGCGCCCCGTGCAGCGCGAGCGACGACATGCCGAGGCGCTTTTCCGCGGTTTCGGCGGCGCGGTCGTACTCGGATTTCGCCAGCGCCGACTGAATTTCCTGCAAGGCCAGCAGGTGGTCGCGCATGTTGGCCAGCGTATGCTCACGCATCTCGGCCGGGAACCTGACCAGTTGCCGGGTATCCTTGGCTGCCATCCCGGCCGGTGCGGCAGCCGCCGCCATATGCTGGCTGTGCATGGACGGATCGTGTTGCTGGGCGATGCCTGGCGAGGCAATGGCGATACCCGCCAGCAGGGTGATGTAACGCATGGACTCTCTCTCGCTTCCCCGGTTGTTGTGTCCGGCAAAGATAAACGTCCGCCCCCAACACCCTATATGATTGCGATCATATGAAAGATTCACCATCGTCCCCGCCGCCCTGGCCCTCGCGTCCGGAATTCGAAGCCATGCCGGAAGCGCTCCGGCAAGCCGCCGAGTGGCGCCGGTTTGCGGCAGGAGAACACCTGTTCCGGCTCGGCGACCGCCCGCAGGCCATGTTCTTCGTTGCCCGCGGCGAAGTCTGCCTGCGCCGCTACTCGCCAGACGGCAGCGAAGTCGCTTTGCAGCGTGCCCGCCACAACTTCCTGGCCGAAGGGAGCCTGGAATCGCAAGTCTATCACTGCGATGCCGTAGCCATCGAGGCAAGCGCCGCGCTGGCTTTCCCGATGCTTGCATTTCGGCAGGCAGTCGACGAATGCCCACCCTTTCGCAGCCGATGGGTGTCGCACCTGATGCGCGAAGTGCGGCGCAGCCGCGCCCAGTGCGAGCGGCTGACGCTGCGGACCGCCGCTGCCCGCATCCTCCACTTCATCGAATGCGAAGGGCAGAACGGCAAGCTGGAACTCACCTTCTCGCGCAAGGCCTGGGCGGCGGAGCTGGGCATCAGCCACGAAGCGCTCTACCGCACACTGGCGCAGATGGAGAAGGCGGGAAGTATCGCCCTTGCCGGCCGCTGCGTTGCACGACGCTGACAAAAAGCCCGGCGAATACAGACGGTCACCAAACCCTGCTTTGCTGCATTGCACCAAAGTGGTAGTCTGTCACCCATAAAAATACCATTTGCAAGCGAGAACCAGCATGAGCGAAATCGATCTGAAACGCTTCTTCCTCGAGCAGGTCGCCCTGTTCGAGAACTTCCCGGCCGACAAGGTCGAGGAAATCGTCGTCAAGTCCCGCCTCGCCACCTACGAGGGCAACGAGGCCATCCTCGAAACCGGCGACGAGGGCCGCTTCATCGGCGTCATGATCAGCGGCCACGCCGAAATTTCGATGACCGACAACACCGGCACCCGCTCGGTGATCAGCCAACTGGAAACCGGCGACGTGTTCGGCGTGATGTCCCTGCTCACCGGCGACCGCATCGTCGCCGACGTCATCGCCGGCAACCGCTGCTTCGTGCTGATGATCCCGCAGGAAGTCTTCAACAGCCATATCCTGACCAACCCGAAGGCGGTCGGCTACCTTTCCCGCCTGCTCGCCGACCGCACGCGCGCCATGTCGGTCGACCTGGTCACCGCCCAGGCCCGCGCCGTCGCCAGTTCGGACGACCCCTACGCGCTGTCGCTGCACACCAACCGGCCGGGCAAGGTCGTCGTGCTCAACGTCGGCCTCAGCCAGATCCATTTCGGCATCTACGACACGCACGAAAGCGGCGCCGACGTGCATGGCGTCATCGACCACGCCGACAAGCAGGCCGCGCAGATCACCGTCACGGTCGGCACCCAGCAGAAAACCGTCGAGCACGCACCGTTCAAGCTTTCCGACCTGTTCAAGGTGATGCAGGAAGCGACCGCCCTGCTCGGCCCGGCCTTCACCTTCCATCCCGAGGATGTCACCGCCGTCGGCCACCGCGTCGTGCATGGCGGCAACAAGTTCTCCAGCTCGGTCGTCATCACCCCGGCGGTGATCGCCGACATCGAGGAACTCGCCGTCTTCGCGCCGCTGCACAATCCGGTCAACGTCGCCGGCATCCGCGTCGCCATGAAGCAGTTCCCCGGCGTCCCGCACGTCGCCGTCTTCGACACCGCCTTCCACCAGACGCTGGCGCCCTACGCCTACCTCTACGGCCTGCCCTACGACCTCTACAAGCAGCATGGCATCCGCCGCTACGGCTTCCACGGCACCTCGCACCGCTATGTCTCGCTGAAGTCGGCCGAGGTCCTGAAGCGTCCGCTCGGCGAGCTGGAAATCGTCTCCTGCCACCTCGGCATCGGCGCCTCGCTGTGCGCCATCGATCATGGCCGCTCGATCGATACCACCATGGGCATGACCCCCGCCGACGGCCTGATCATGCCCAGCCGTTCCGGCAGCATCGACCCGGCGGTGATGATCCACCTGATGGAAAATCACCGGATGACGCCCGAGCAGCTGTCGACGCTGATAAACACCGAAAGCGGCCTCAAGGGCATCTCCGGCATTTCGAGCGACATCCACGAGATCGAGGCCGCCGCCGCCGACGGCCATCACCGCGCCCTGCTCGCGCACAAGGCCTTCTGCTACCAGGTGCGCAAGAACATCGGCGCCTACGTCGCGGCGATGGGCGGCATCGATGTGCTCGCCTTCACCGGTGACGTCGGCGAAACCAGCGCCACGGTGCGCAGCCTGGCCTGCCAGGGCCTCGGCTACATGGGCATCAAGCTCGACGAGGAAAAGAACCGCAACCTCGGCCAGTTCGGCTCGCATGCCGTGATCTCGGCCGACGATTCGCCGGTCGCTATCCTCGTCGTCGCCAACGACGACGAGCGCCTGGTCGCCTGGGAAACCCTGCGCGCCATCGAGCGCAACCAGCTGCTGCTCGAAGCCAGGGCCGACGAAGCGCCGGCCATCCCGGTCGAGATTTCCGCCCACCACGTCCATCTGGCTCAGGCCGACGTCGACAAGCTGTTTGGCCCCGGCCACCAGCTGACGCCGAAGAGCGAACTGTCGCAGCCCGGCCAGTTTGCCTGCGAGGAACAGGTGCATCTGGTCGGCCCCAAAGGCCGCATCGCCAATGTCCGCGTGCTCGGCCCGACACGCAAGGAAACCCAGGTCGAGATCGCGATGACCGAGCAGTTCAAGCTCGGCATCCAGCCGCCGATCCGCGAATCCGGCGACCTCGCCGGCACGCCCGGCGTCACGCTAGAAGGCCCCTACGGCAGCGCCAGCATCGAACGCGGCGTGATCTGCGCCCAGCGCCATATCCACATGTCGCCGGAAGACGCCATGCGCTTCCGCGTGCGCGACAAGTACGTCGTCCGCGTCCGCGTCGAGGGCGACCGCGAGCTGATCTTCGGCGACGTCGTCGTCCGCGTGAACCCGGCCTACCGCCTGGCCATGCACATCGACACCGACGAAGGCAACGCGGCGCACATCAGCACCGGCATGCTCGGTTACATCGAGGAAATCCAGAGCCGCCACTGAGCGGGCGGCCCGTACGCTCAGCGCGGGCGCCCGACGGCGCCCGGCGCGGCGCTTTCCAGCTTGATGCCGGGCTTGCGCAGCAGCACGCCGGAACGGAAGGCGCGCTGCAGCTCGCCCACCAGCTCGACATAGCCCCGGGTTTCCGGATACGGCGGCACGGTGTCGTTGTACTGCCGCACCGCGCCCTCGCCGGCGTTGTACGAGGCCAGCACCAGATGCGGCTGCTTCGGATACAACCTGGACAGATCGGCGAGATAGCGCGCCCCTAGGCGGATGTTGGTCTGCGGGTCGCGCAGCCTGGCTTCGATGGAACGCTTCCCGTCGCCGGCCACCCCGTAACGCCCGGCGGTCGCCGGCATCACCTGCATCAGCCCGATCGCTCCCTTGGGTGAAACCGCGTCGGGATCGAACCCCGACTCGGCGGCAGCCACCGCCTTGAGCAAGGCCAGTTCCACCGCGAACTCGCTGCTCGCGGCGCGCAGCATGGGCTCATATTTCTTCAACTGCGGATGCGCGACCAGCCGGGCGACCAGCTGCGCCCTGCCATCCCGCGAAGCGCCCAGGTACAGCGCCCCGAACTGGTTGCCGCGCGCCAGCAGCTGATAGCGCGCATCGAGTTTTTCCGCAGCGAAATGCGAGACGCCCTGCTCATCGACATAGCCATAGATATCAGCCTGGCTGCTTGCCGACGCGAGACTCAGAAGAAGAGCAAAAGCCAGTTGGAAATGTTGCATCGGACCTTGTGAAAGGGAATCGTGAAATTCGCAGCTATTCCGACCATGCCGGGAATAAAAATGCCATTTGACAATACATCGTTTGGATCGCCACCCGAATGCCAGACCAAACACCTGCCTGGCCGGACAAAGCGCATGGCTCCTCTTTTACACCAACTTCCCCTCGCGCGCCGCAAGTTTGCCCAGCAGGTAATAGGTCAGGACGAAGGCGCCGATGTGATAGGCGGTGTTGAGCAACACACCATAGCTCGCATAGACCATGACCGTCACCCCTAAATAGGCGAACAGCGCCGCAGCGAGCAGCAGGCGGCGCACGAACGTCGATGTTCCCGGCCGGCAGACACGCAACCAGCCGCCTGCCGCTGCGAAGAGCAGCATAAGCAGGAACTGTTGCGTGGTTTCCAGACGGCGCGTCTGAATACCCTGGATCAGGTTATTGACCACATCGGCATGGAGTTCGACACCGTGGCGCACTTCCTGGCGCAAGCCGCGCAGTGTCCGGAATTCGTCCGCGCCCGGCCGTGCATCACCAACCAGGACGATCCTGCCTTCCAGCTGGCCCGGCCGGAAACCGGCAGCCGACCCGGCGACCTGCTCATAATCGAAGCGGCGCAATGGATCGCGCCAGGCACCGGGGGGCGCCACCCGGATCATCATTTCGGCGACCCGATCGCCGGCCAGCAACAGCGGACAGTCGTTGTTCAGTTCGCCGGATGCTTCCACCGGTACTTTGATCGGCTTCAGCGGCCCCTGCCAGAGCGTCTGTCCCTGCTCGCTGACAACCGTCAATTGCCGCCGCCTTTCATCGACCGCCAGCGTTTCAGCGCCCGCGGCCAACATGGCAATCGCAATGAACCTGCCGCTGTCGCCAACAGGTGCATGGCTGCCTGCCGCGCCGGCAACGGGCGGCTTGACCGCGGCGAGCGGAGCGACCGAGGCGTAGCCGATGCGGCCGCCGATGCACAACATACCCAGACCACTGGCGGCCTCACCCAGCCCTGGAATGACCACGGGCCGACCCTCCAGCAGGCGCTCGACGCCGACGAAGACCTGGCTGCCGCGTTGCCGCGCGTGTTCGACCGCGGCGATCAATTCGGCGTCGTCGGCACCCGCCCGCTCGAAATACAGGTCGAAAACGATCACCTTTGCCCCCGCCTCGACGAGCCGGTCGATCAGGCGCGCGTTTTCGCCGCGCCAGGCCGGCCCGGGCGGTCCCAGACGGGCCTCGGTCCGCTCGTCAAAGCTGACGATGGCGATCCGCTCGCTGACCGGCACGCTGACGACCAGATCGCCGAGGGCCATCGTATAGCTCTCGACGCGGGCGTCGATGCCGAACACATCGAACAACTGCACCCAGCCGAAAAACAGCATCAGCAGGGCGACACCGCCGGTGCTTGCCTGGCGCCAGCGGCGCAAGCGCTCGCTGTTCGCCAACTGGAGAAACTGACCGAGCAGCGATGGCCTGCGCTCGATGAAGCGGATGAGCGCGTCGAGGTCATAGGCGAAGCGCGTGTCATCGATCGCATGGGCCTGACAGCGGGCGAGCCGGGCAATCGCGGGCGGCAAGCGGGTGACATCGGGCATTTTGGCGCCACCCACGAGAACCGGGATCAGGCGTTTGTTCTGCTTGAGCGCTGCGGCAAGTTCATACCTAACGAAATCATCTGCCTGATCGATCCGGCGCCCCTGCTCGTTGCCGGCGTTCAGCCATGCCGGGCCGATCAGCGCGATGACCAGATCGCTGTCCGCGACCCGGGCATCGAGGATGCTGACGAAGTCTTCGCCCGGGGCGATCCCGCCGATGTCCATGAAGACCTTGTCGGTGCCGAAATGCTGGGCAAGGTGATCGTAAAGCCGCCCGGCATAGGCGATGCTGTCTTCGCGGCGATAACTGATGAAGATCCTGGGCATGCTACCCCTCGCCGGAGAGCGCTGTGCCGCGACTTGCCGATAGCGCGGTCATGGCGGTTGCCGGCAGGTTCATGGAGCCTGGCGCCCTAATTCGCCGGCGGCCGCCGCGTGCCGCTCGATGGCGGGACGTAATCCCCGCCACCGGGTTGGCGACCGTCGGACGAGCCATGATCGGGTTGATCCTTGTGTTTATCCTTCAACATCTGTCCGATGCCGATGCCCGCCCCGATGGCGAGCGCTCCGCCGAGCAGCGGCCCGATGCTGGAATACTCCGGCACGACGGCGTCCAGATCGCGGATGCGCTGGCGAATACCCTCGATTTCCTCGGGACTCACCGGCGCCTCGCCAACGCGCGGCGGGTCGGCGCCGTTGATGCGGGCGCTTTGCCCGGCGCCGAGAATGATCTTGCTCCAGCGCTGCGACCTCGAGAGCAGCCCGACCCGGTCTTCGGCGACGACCACCCGCACCTGATCACCCGGATCGACTCGCACCAGATATTCCGTCCCCTCCGAACCCGCCGTGGCATATCTGGTTTCGACCTGGAAGAAGCCTTTTACCTTGACCAGGACTTCACCGAGATACACGAAGATCGAACCGATCCTGAGGTGCGTCGACGGCTGGACAAAAACCCTGGCGCCATCGAGAAAACTGAGCACCACAGTCGTTTGCGGCCCCGTCCGGACTTCGTCGCCAGGCTCCAGGGCCATGTCGGGTTGTGCTTGCGGGCGGGCGCCTTGGCGGATGACCTCGACCCCGGGGATCGGGCCATCGGCAACAACCCGGCCATCCTCGACGGCGTTCAGGGTTATCCCCGCGCAGCCACTGAGGCTGAGACAAAAAAGGAGCGGCCAGCCGGCCCTGCACCACCACGACAGCAGCCATTCCCGGGCGAGGCTCCGATGAGCGTGCAGATGCATACGCTTACCTCCTTGCGTCCTGTTCCGCCGGAATCAGGGCAGCGAACGGCGACATTCAACCGTAACTGATGCCTGCACGGACCCGGCGCGACCCTGCCTCCTTCCACCAACCGCAGCGAGCGTCTGACCAAACGCCTAATTCAGTATATTCAAGGCGCTAGAGAAGGCAAACCGGAGATCGGCTCGACCTCCCCCATCTCCTTCAACACCTCATGCGCCGAGCGGAAGGCGTCGATGGCCAGCGGCATGCCGCAATAGACCGCCGCGTGAAGCAGGGTTTCTTGGATTTTCTTCATCGTCGCCCCGTTGTTGACCGCACCGCGCACGTGGCCCTTGATCTCGGTGGCGCGACCGAGGGCGGTAAGCATGGCCAGCGTCAGCAGGCTGCGCGTCTTCAGGTCGAGGCCGTCGCGGCACCAGGTGGTGCCCCAGGCGTTGCGGGTGACGAATTCCTGCAGCGGCGCGGTGAAGGCGTCAATGTTGGCGAAGGCCTTGTCGACGAAGGCCTCGCCCATCACCTGCTTGCGCATGCGCAGGCCCTGCTCGAATTGTTCGTCGCGACTCATGTCGTTTCTCCTGGAATTTTGCCGCCCGCGCGCCGCCAGGCCCGGTACAGGCGCAGGGCGACATGCGCATCGTTGGCGGCGTAGAGCAGTTGGCGTTCGTTGAGCCGGGGATTGGCCCAGTTGCTGGTGCCGGTCTTCTTGGATTTGTGCAGTTTCTGGCCGAAGAAGTGGGCGACCGCCACCTTGGTGCCGACCGTGCCGCGATGCCCCGGCCCGCGCAGCACCTCGCCGAGGTCGAGGACGTTGGCCAGCGCGATGGCGAGCCGGGATTTAAGCGCGCTGCGGTCGTTGCCGAGGCCGAAGCCGACCTTGAGCACGGCGGGCGATTCGAGGATTTCCTTCAGGTTGTTGCGGTCGACGCCGCGCGCAACGGGAAAAAGCCAGGCATGGTCGTCGCTCGCCAGCTGAACCAGATGTGGTCCGGTGGACGCTTCGCCCTTTAGGAAGGTCGGCTTCGACTCGGTATCGAAGCCGATCGCGTCGCAGGCGAGCAGCGCGGCCCGTGCCTGTGCGGCCAGCGCGTCGCTGTCGACCAGCGTCACCCGCGCCAGATCGAGACCGGGGTAGACCGGCAGATCGGCCGCCGCCAGCGTGGCGCGGTCGAGCGTGACGTCGCTCATGCCAGGCGGGCGCGCAGCCAGCGCCCGATGTGCTCGATTTCCTCGATGCACAGCGTGTGCGGCATCGGATATTCGTGCCATTCGACGGCGCAGCCATGCCGCACCAGCAGATCGCGCGCGGCGCGCCCGAGCGTCGGGGAAACCACGTCGTCGGCACTGCCGTGGGCCGCGAAGACAGGCAGCGCCCGGTTGGCCGGTGTCGCTTCGCGCAGCGCCAGCTCGGCAGAGGGAATGTAGGTCGACAGTGCGATCAGGCCGGCCAGCGGCTCGGGGTGTGTCAGGGCTGTCGCGCAGGCAACGGCGCCGCCCTGCGAGAAGCCGGCCAGGAAGATGCGGTCGACCGGAATTCCACGCCGTTTTTCACCCTCGATCAGGGCGCGGACGACGTCGCGCGATTCGACGATGCCCGCCTCGTCGATCCGCCGGCTGTGCGGCTCCAGCGAAATGACGTCGTACCACGCGCGCATGACGTAGCCGCCGTTGCAGGTCACCGGCCGGTAGGGCGCATGCGGAAAGATGAAGCGCACGCCCGGCGCCTCGTCGAGCCCGAGTTCCGGCACGATGGGGACGAAATCCGAGCCGTCGGCGCCAAGGCCGTGCAGCCAGATGACCGCGTAGCGCGGGTTGAAGGCGGTTTCGATTTCGATGGCAGTCTGTTGTTCTTCCAATTCGTTTGCTCCGTTTGCGGTTCACGGCGTGCGGCCGCCTGCGCCGCAGTATCCTTGGCCGGCCGGCATTGGGCAAGCGCAGGCCGTGGCGCCGGGCGCGTGTCATTTAAGTCGAACGGGCGGATTTTCCACGCAATTTCAATAATCCCGGGGCAAATTGGCGCCGGACTTTGCCTCGCCAGGCTGTACACTGCCCCCTCGCCAAAGGCCGCGCCACGACGCCGGCCCGGTTCACCGGTTTCCAAAGGTCCGACAATGCACCCGATCCATGACGTAGACGCCCTCCTCCTGCTGGCCACGGCCCTTGCCTCCAAACGGCGGCCGGCGGAGGCGCTGGAGATCGTGGCGGCCATCGACCTGATCCAGGGCAACATTCCCGCCGAGGCAAAATTGAGCGAGGCCTTTTCCCGGCTCGCCTTGCATGGCCTGCTGTGCGCGGCGGATGGCGGTTTCGCGCTGACGCCGCCGGCCCAGAAGATGATCGAAGCCCTGCCGCGCAAGGGAGAAGCGGCGGAGAAGCTGTTCGCGCTGAAGGACGAGCTTTCCGCCCATGCGTCGCGGGGCGAACACCCGCCGCTCGAGCTTGCTCCGGAAGCATTGCGCGCCGCCATTCTCGCCCACCGCGCCGCCAGCGCAACCGCCGCCAAGAACCTGCTGGTGCCCAAGCCGAAGCCGGTCGAAACCGCCAAGCGGCCAGGCCAGCGCCAGCGCAAGCCGTTGCCGGCGCGCCGCCGCAAGGACTGAACGGGCAAATCCGCCCTTTTTTCGGCGTCGACCGCAACAGGCCGACGCCGCTGCCCCACAACCCTTCAGGCAGGACGCCCGATGCACAACGAACATTTCATTCCGGGCAAGGATGCCTCGCTCGAACACACCATCGCCTCCATGCAGGCCAAGCTGGCCGCGCGCGGCTTCGACGTCGAGGAATGCTCCTGGCTCAACCCGGTCGATAACGTCTGGTCGGTGCATGTGCGCAACCGCGCCTGCCACCTGATGTTCACCAACGGCAAGGGCGCCACCCAGCTGGCCGCGCGCGCCAGCGCACTGGGCGAGTTTTTCGAGCGCCTGTCCTGCAACTATTTCTGGAACCACTATTACCTCGGCGACGCCGTCGCCAACGCCGAATTCGCCCATTACCCGCGCGAGCGCTGGTTTCCGGTCACCGGCAACGACTGGCCGGCCGAACTGCTGACGCCCGAACTGCAGGCCTTCTACAACCCGGAAGGCAGCATCCCGGCCGAAGCGCTGATCGACATGAACACCGGCCACTACGAGCGCGGCATTTGCGCCATTCCCTACGTCCGCCAGCGCGACGGCGCCGAGGTCTTCTTCCCGGTCAACATCATCAGCAACCTCTACGTCAGCAACGGCATGTCGGCCGGCAACACGCCGGCCGAGGCGCGCGCCCAGGCGTTGTCGGAAATACTCGAGCGCCACGTCAAGTTCAAGGTCATCGCCGAAGGCCTCTGCCTGCCGGACGTGCCAGACGAAGTCATCGCCCGCTACCCGACCATCGCCGCCGGCATTGCCGGCCTGCGCGAAGCCGGCTTCGGCATCCTCGTCAAGGACGCCTCGCTCGGCGGCCACTACCCGGTGCTTTGCGTGACCATGCTCAACCCCCACGACCAGGGCGTCTTCGCCAGCTTCGGCGCCCACCCGCGCTTCGAGATCGCCCTCGAACGCGCCCTCACCGAACTGCTGCAGGGCCGCGCCCTGGAAGCCCTCGACGGCTTCCCGCCCCCCGGCTTCGATCTCGACGAAGTGGCCAGCGCGCCGAACATCGAAATCCACTTTGTCGATTCGAGCGGCATCGTGCACTGGAATTTCTTCAGTGAAACCGCCGATTACGAATTCGTGGACTGGAACTTCAACGACCTCGAAAACGGCAAGACCGCCGACGACTACGCCTGGCTGGCCGAACGCATCCATGCCGACGGCCACGACATCTACGTCGCCGACTTCGACCATCTCGGCGTCTACGCCTGCCGCATCCTGGTTCCCGACATGTCGGAGATCTACCCGATCGACGAGCTGGAATGGGAAAACAACAGCAACGGCGCCGCCGTCCGCCCGGCCATCCTCAACTTGGCCGAACTCGACGACGAGCAGTGCGGCCAACTGCTCGACCTGCTCAACGAACTGAACCTCGCCGACGAACGCCCGGTCGCCGCGCTGATCGGCCTCGCCCCGGATGCCGGCACGCTGTGGGCCGACCTGCGCGTCGGCGAACTGAAGACGATGCTGGCCCTGGCGGTCGGCGACACCGAGGCGATCCGCGAAGGCTGCGAATGGATACGCCAGTTCGAACAGCTCGACGCCGGCCGCCGCCGCGTTTACCAGTGCATCGCCACGCTGCTGGAGATGGACGACCCGAACGTTTACGAGGCGGCGCTGGTCGCCCTCTACGGCGACGACACGCTGGACATGGCGACCGACCTGATCGACGGCGAAGTGCGCTTCTTCGGGCTGGTCTCGCCGGGCCTGGAGCTCGCCGGCTGCAACCTGCACCGGCGCCTGCTCGCGGAATACGAAAAAACCCGGTCAGTTGCGGTCGACGCCTGAAAAAGGCCAAAAACCACGATGCCGCAAGGCTGCCGGAGAGTTACAACCTCAACGGCAAGTGTCTGAGTGGAGCAGTCGCCTGATGCGCCCAGCCAAGGGCAGTAGGTCGGCCGGAGCTGCCATCTGGTGGAGGATCCGCCAATGGCAGCTCTGGGCTAAATTCCGGACACGCCGTGTTCTGGTGAGGACTACGGGCTAGGCTCTCGAAACAATTCGAACTGCTCCCAAGCCAATGCCAGTTGCGGCGGCAAATTGTCGTGATTGCGGATATAAAGCTTATCGGTATCAGACAGCACCTCGTTTGCCTCAACCTCAATCCACCAATAGGCCGCTAGGTCGTTCCGCTTGTCACCATCCACTGCGTGGGTATGCCATACCTCGACAAGGAGTACGGGGTGACCCGATTGATCCAGCAATGCAAGATCAACCCGCCGCCCACTCTGAGGGCAACGCCACTCCATAACTACCTCGTAGGCCTGAACAAACGGAAGGACCATGCGGACTCCTGCTGGTGTATTGAAAACCATCAGCGGCATTGGCGTCCTTCGACGTAAGGCTTCAGAAAATAGCGTAGCCAGAACACGCTGTGCCGCCTCGTGCTTCCCTTTCGCTAAATCTTGGAATGCACAGCCCTCCGAATGCCCATTCCGGAAATGCCTGAAGTGCTGCCTCCCTTGCTTGCTCCGAGCCACGGTTAAATCTCGGGAGCAACGTTCATCCAAGCAGCGATAGCGCCCCTTACCAGGACGGTGCTCGGCGCGATCTGCCTTAACCAATTTGCCGGACTGAATATCGAGCGCCCACGTAATACGTGCAGGAGTTCGGGTCATACCGACTTCCCTAACGCTGCCAATTCGCGCAAGACAGAAGCGGCATGAGACGCTTTCACAATCCAATTCGTAAAGTCCGGTTGCCAGTAGCCACGCCCACGACAAATGGGCTCAATTACGGCCTGCACATCGGAATTAAATGGGTGCCATACCGCCATATCCCCAGAAGGGAGCTTCCGGGTAAAGACCGGCACACCCAGAACTAAAAATTTCTGCTGCATAATCCTGACTCCGTACTTTGAACACGAAGTCAGGTTAGGAATTTCGCTTTCGAAATTTCACTTCAGAACCCTGGCAATACCCTCGCACAGGGAATGAAATGGATAACAATCAGAACCTTACGGATAGCATCACAAACAATCTCGACCACGAGACAGCTGCGATAGCTCAGTGCCTTAAGAATTACCTGACCGTCCACTGGCGCACTGCCCAGCATTACCAAATACTGCGTTTTCTTGCCGATGAAACGCTTCAGCGACTCTCTGAGGGCAAGCAACCTGTTTTCAATTACCTTGCCATTCGCGGAGCCGTCACCGGGGAAACCGAGGGCGATGCCAGCGCATGGTTTGGCCGTCACTGGAAAACGCTTACCGGCGATTTCCGCCAAAAATGCGAAGAAGGCATCCAGAAATTCGCCTCCAACCAAGGCCTGGCGGTTTATCCCTGGATCGAAAAGCGAGAGAGCAACGGTGGGGCTGGCAATCAAGCCTTGATTTCCCTGGTTGCACTTCCCATCCCGGGTTCTAGCGTACAGGCCGCGAAAAAACTTCCTGAACACGACATTGACTACATCCCCGCCGAAAAACTCAAGCTCTCGTGGTGGGCACGCTGGCTCTTCGACAAGAACCAAGTCGCGGAAGGCTGGCGGAAATGGATGTTGGTTTGGCCGAATCTTCTCTGGTTTGGAATCGTCGGTCTGCTCAGCGTCTTTTTGCTGTGGGCAATGAGCCAAAGTGCAGCACCACTCACCACACGCGACACGATCATCCTGATCTACATCGGCCTGTTGGCTTGGTATGCGCGCTACCTTGTAGACCGCTTCTGTCGGCTGGTCGATGATCGGATCGTTCTAGCTTCTGACCATATGGTTGGCTTCAAAGAATTCGGTGTCTGTCTCGAACTCTTCAAGCCCGAAGGCAGCAATGTGGACACGCCAAAACGGGCTCGAATGATCAAATATGCGGGAACTTGCCCCATTTGCGCCGCACAGGTTTTGCTCGACAAGGGTGAACCGGACTTTCCTCGACGAATTGTGGGTCGCTGCCAAGAAAGCCCGCGAGAGCACGTCTTCAGTTTCGACCGTGCGACACGTACCGGACACCGCTTGCGTTAGCCTGAATTCTCTCAGGAAGAGTCCGACGGCCGTTTTGCAGTAGCATGCTTCAATGCGTTCATTCAGCCAAGAACGGACACCAGTGGACGGCGGCTATTCCGCCAGTTAGTGACTCGCTCCCCTGGCCGCGTCTTCGGGGCGGACAAGCGTTGAACACCGAAAGGTCTGCGATCCCACCTCGACCACCCCGAACCGCGAAGCTTTAACACACCCAGGAAAATCGTGGCCCGGCTATTTTAGTGCTTCTCGCAGTCATCACAGCTTTCCGGGTTAGCGCTGCCGTTACATCGCGCATGGGCACGCGCGGAATACGAAAAACCCGGCCGATTGCGGTCGACACCTGAAAAAGGCCAAAAACCGCGCCCGCCGCACAGTGCTTGCAGGCGCATGCGTTTGAACTTCTCCGCGCCATCAATGTCATCAGGTTACTACAGTGATTCCGGCAACCCGGAATTCGTAGTGGCTGATCGGGGAGAAAACGTATGAAACGTGCTCTGCTGGCCGCGATCGCGGCAATTGCCACCCTTGCCACCGGCATCGGGATATTCCAGGTTCAGGACCGCGATATCGGCTACGCCCATGCCCAGAACGCCCCGGCCGTCGCGGCGGCGCCGCCCGGCAAGCCGGTCCCCGAAACCGCCAGCGTCGATCAGGACGCCCCCTATTTCGAGGCCTGCGCCCGCGAGGGGCTGAACGAGTCGGAATGCGTCGGGCGGCTGATCTGGTTCAAGGCCACCGGCGGCAACGAGCGTTTCCACACCTACACCTTCCAGCAGCGAATCGGCGTCCTCGTCGACTGGTTCCGCGTGCTGCGCACCGACCAGCGCGACGACCGTTTCTGGGCCTGGGGCATCATCAACGACCCGGCCTGCTGCAAGCCGGGCGCTCCCAATTGCCCGGCCAAATCGCTTGAAGAAACCTACGGCCTCGACTGGTGTCCGGGCGACGACGTATTGCTCAAGTATGTCGGCAAGGCCGGCTATGTCGACCCGGCCTGCGGCCTCAAGGATGCCGCGCTCGACGCCGACGACCCGCACAGCCAGGGCGGCAAGATCGACCAACGCCATTCGGCCTGCGACCTGCGCTTCGGCACCTCGACCGGCGCGCTCGGGCTGCGCAAATTCCCCAATCCGCGTTTCGACGCCGCCAAGTGGCAAGCGCTGAACGGCGGCAACGCCAGCTGGTCCGGCTTCGCCACCACCAAGGCCGCCGCCACCGGCATCGAATCCGACCAACGGGTAAGCAAACTGGCCGACGCCTCGGTCGAGCCGCCCTTCCTGATCGGCACCACCTGCGGCTCCTGCCACATCGCCTTCGACCCGCTCAACCCGCCCGCCGACCCGGCGCATCCGAAGTGGGAAAACATCAAGGGGCTGATCGGCAACCAGTACACCCGCATGTCCGAACTGCTCGGCTCCGGCATGCCCAAGAGCAGCCTCGAATACCAGATGTTCGCCCACGCCCGCCCGGGGGTGACCGACACCTCGGCCATCTCGCATGACCAGATCAACAACCCCGGCACCATCAACGCCCTGATCAACGTCGCCCAGCGCCCGGTGTTCAAGGGCGAGGCGGTCGCCAAATGGCGCAAGGTCGCCACTTGCGGCGGCGAGAAGGATGAGGGCAAGTGCTGGTGCGAACCGGGGCGCGACGGCAAGTGCTGGCAGAAGAGCCTGCGCGACGACGATACGACCACCGTCAATCTCGGCGGCCAGAAGGTCGTGCTGCCCGGCGTGCATCACATCCTGAAGGGCGGCGAGGATTCGATCGGCGCCCTCGAAGCGATCCAGCGCGTCTATTTCAACATCGGCTCGTGTTCCGAGCAGTGCTGGGTCAATCACTTCGCCGACATGCGCCAGGTCGATCCGCAGCAACGCGGCTTCGGCCAGACGTCGTTCGACATCGGCCAGTGCCGGCGCGACTGCCCCAACTTCCGCGCCGTCGAGGACCGCCTGCAGACCATTCTCGACTTCTTCGCCTCGGCCGAATCCGACCAGAGCGACCTCGCGGTCGCCCGCGCCAAACAGCGCAAGGCGGCCTATACGATGGCCGATCTCGCCGCCGATCTCGACAAGGAATTCGGCAAGGGGGCCGTCGTCAGAGGTCGCACGGTCTTCGCCGACAATTGCGCGCGCTGCCATTCGAGCATCCCGGAAAGCGCCGGCGGCAGTTTCAAGACGCGCGACTTCGCGGCGCCCAGTGAGGCCCACCCGCGCAAGGTGCGCGCCGATTTCCTGGGCAACGACCAGGCGACGCCGGTCACCGAGGTCGGCACCTTCCGCTGCCGCTCTCTGCATTCCAACCACAAGGTCGGCCACCTGTACATGGAATACGCCTCCAACACGGTGCACCAGCGGCCGGAGGTGGCGGACATCCCGGAACGCCCCGAACTCAAGGACGGCGGCCGCGGCTACATGCGCAACATCTCGCTGGTCAATGTCTGGGCCACCGCCCCGTTCATGCACAACAACGCCATCGGCCCCGAGATCTGCGGCAAGCCAGCCAACAAGGACAACGACTTCCACCGCGCCCGCTATGTCGGCGCGGACGGCAAGCTGCTCGCCAGCCAGCCCGAGTGCCTGCGCTACGATCCGACCGTCGACGGCCGCTTCGAGCTCTACAAGCTGTCGATGCACGAGCTGCTGAACCCGAAGGAGCGCGGCACGAAACGCACCCTGACCAACGCCGACCTGATCATCGACGTCGGCATCCGCCCGCTTGACGGCAAGACCGAGAAACCGCTCGGCGGCTTCGGCCAGGTGCGCATCCCCGAGGGCGCCAGCGCCGGCTTCCTCAACGGCCTGCAGCACAAGCAGTTGATCGCCGACCTCTACCTCGCCAAACGCGACCCGGCCAAGCTCGAAGCCGCCGGCAAGAAGGCGCAGGTGGCGACACTGCAGGTGATCGCCGACGAGGTGCTCAAACACCCGGCCCGCTTCGTCGACATCTTGCGCGAACAACGCGATTTCCTCAGCGCCAACTACGAGACCTGCACCCAGGAGATCGAGAACGAGGGCCACCGCTTCGGCGAAGACCTGTCCGATGCCGACAAGAAGGCACTGACCGCCTTCCTCGCCACGCTCTAAGGGAGGGGACCATCATGCGACTGCCGCACACCTTCACCCTGCGCACCGGCCTGATCGCCCTCGCCGCCCTCGTCATCACCGCCTGCGGCAAGCCGGAGCCGCCCAACGTCGGCTTCGCCCCCTACGACAAGGGTTACCAGACGAAGCTGGACCTCGCGCAGGTGGACTACAAGTACCCGATCCCGCCGGCCGAGCTGGCGAAGATCACACCCGACTGGCTGGCCACGCTGGACCAGGAACAGCTCGACCAGATCTACGCCCGCCTGCCGGCCGGCCCGATCCCGGACGGCGCGTTCGACGGCCGCATCCTGCTGCCGCGCGGCGAGAGCGGCAAGTTCCGGCTGTCCGAAATCGTCGGCGGCTTCACCGGCACCGCGCTGCACCTCAAGGGACTGGTCATCGAGGACATCGGCGAGGCACTGTGGCGCGGCAAGGTCTTCTTCCGCGACGAACGGGTACTGCGAAACCGCATCGAGGACCTGACTATCCTGAAGAAGGTCGGTCTGGTCGAGGGCGAGCCGAAGAAGATGAGCTACGGCGGCAAGGAAACCTGGCTGCTCTTCCCGGCCAAGCTCTACTGCGGCCAGAGCCTGCTCGACGCGCGCCGCGAGTCGATCATCATCGATTATTTCTTCAGCGACGAAATCCCCGGCTACCAGGAAAGCCCGGACTTCCTCGCCGGCCGCCGCGGCCTCAAGGTGCGCGACGAGATCCGCATGATCCGCCCCGGCCTCTACCTCGGCCGCGCCTATCTCGACCGCGCCTTCGCGCTCAACTTCACGCTCTACGACAAGGCGACCGACGACAAGGCACGCGAGGAATTCGTCAGGACCGGCAAGGTGCAGGAAGACTGCTGGCCCGGCACCCAGGCCCGCACCGTCGTCGCCACTGCAGCCCCCAAGGCGGCATACTGAAAGCCGGCAATGGAAGCCCGCCATGAACCTGCGCAACGCCCTCCTGGCCGGGCTGCTGGCCCTGGCCTGCGGGCCGGGAGCAGTGATGTGGGCAGCGGCTGAAAGCGCCCCCCCGGCAGCGGTCTGGGTCATCGACCCGGCCGTTCCCGGCGACAATCTGCCGCCCGCCGGCCGTTCCCTTTTCGACCAGCTTTTCGCCGTCGACCGCAACGGCCGGGCAAGCATCGACCTGCCCTTTCCATTTGAAGCCCTGCTCGCCCGCCTCGACGCCCAGCTGGCCGGCGACCCGGGCAGCGCCCTGCCGCCGGCCAAACGCGTCCTGATCCCGCTCGGCCGCTCGCTGCAGCGCACCGCGGCGGCGCCGGACTATTTCGCCTACCCGCGCGTGGTGGTTGCGGTCGACGCCCAGCCGGCCTCGAATTCCGCGCCCTATCTGAAGGACCGCCTGTACATCGGCTACCAGGAAAGATCGGCGGTGCTCGAAGTCATCAGCTACAACGAGGGCGCCGGCCGCTTCGAATTCCAGCTGGTCAAGGACTACCGGACAGGTGGCCGGCCGCAGGTGGTCTACGCCAACCGCACGCTGTGCTTCGCCTGCCACCAGAACGGCGCCCCCATCTTCTCGCGCGCGCTGTGGGACGAAACCAACGCCAACCCGCAGGCCGCCGCCCTGCTCGCCGCCAGCGGACAGCACTTCTACGGCATCGCGCCGGAACGTGGCATCGACATCCCCTACGCCATCGACAACGCCACCGAACGCGCCAACGGCTTCGCCCTGACCCAGCGCCTGTGGCGGGAAGGCTGCGGCGGTGACGACCCGGCCGCCCGCCGCTGCCGCGCCGGCCTGTTTGCCGCCGCGCTGCGCCATGCGCTGTCCGGCGGCCAGGCCTGGGTTCCCGACGCGGCCTTCGCGGAAACCGTCGCCGCGCCGCTGCGCGCCGAAGCCGGCCGCCGCTGGCCCGGCGGACTCGCCGTCGGCGACCCCGACCTGCCCAACCGCAACCCGCTGCAGGGCCTGAACGCCTGGCCGACCGACGACGCGGCGCGCATCGCCCGCTCGCACGTGCCGGCCCGTTTCGAGCCGCTGCTGCCGCGCCCGCCGCGCGAAACCTGGCGCGCCGGGACGCCGGAAGCGCTCGCCGCGCTGACCGGCGGCCTCGCCGAATTCGTGTCGGCGCCCGACCGGCAACGGATCGAAGCCGCCCTCGCCCGCCAGCCGGGCATCGCCACGACGCGCCTGACGGTACCCTGCCAGGTCGCCGCCAGCCCGCCCGCCTCGCGCTGGTCGCTGCAGTGCACGCCGCCGCGTGGGCAAGCCGGGCCGACCCTGGCCGGCAGCATCGACCTCGCCAGCGGGCGTCCGCGTGGCGGCCAGCTGACGCGCCTGACCCTGCCCGGCGGCACCGCCCTGAGCAACCTCGACCTGACGCTCGCCGGCCAGGCTACGGCGCACGGCGCGGTCTTCACCCCCCGCCTCGCCGGCCGCCTGCCACGCAGCGCCACCGGCCACGCCATCGCCCGCCTGAGCATCGACCGCGACGCCGCCGACCCGGCGACCGGCACGGCGACCCTGGAAATTCGCGAGGACTTCGCCGCCGTCGACCAGGCCTTGTCGGCACTCGCCGCCGGCCCGGCCGCCGCTAGCCTGTTCGGACCAGGCGTCTTCCCGCGCCAGGCGCTGTTCGCCGCCCTGCTCGGCCAGCTCGGCGCCCCGGCCGCACCGCCCTGTTGCCGCACCGCCGAGGCCCTGCCGGCACCACGCCTGGAAACCGACGCCATTGCCCCCGGCCGCCCGGCGAGCGGCCCGGTCGAACCCGCCGTGCAGGGCTTCTATCCCTACTGCGCCGCATGCCACCAGACAGCGGAAACCTTTCCGCCCAATTTCCTGACCGGGACCGGCACCGAGGTCGCCGCCCGCCTTCGCCAGTGCGCGCCGCGCCTCTACGTGCGGCTGGCGATGGCCGACGTCGCACCGGAACACCGCGACAAGACGCCGATGCCGCCGGAAAGCATGTTGCCGGCCTTCGCCACCGACCGCGCCGCGTGGCGCGCCAGCCCGGCCCGCCAGGCGCTGCTCGCCCAGGTCGGCGCCTGGCTGCGCGCCGAAAACGGCCGGCCGCCGGATCTGCAGCAGTTGCTGGCCAACGGCTACGAAGCCCTGCGGCCCTGCCTGCCGGCGCCGTAACCAGAAGATCGAGGGGGAAGCACCATGAACGACGAACGCGAACAAGCTGAAAGTCCCTGGAAGCGACGCTTCACCCTCCTCTTCCTGATCGCCGTGGCGCTGCCGCTACTGCTCGGCCTGATCCTGCTCAAGCGTTTCAGCGGCGACGTGCCGGTCGATTACGCGAGCCCGACCGAGCATTTCAAGTACGGTTCGACCGGTGGCGAGCACGAGATGGGCTTTCCGTACTGGATCTGGCGCGCGCTGCCCGAGGTCTGCCCGCAATACCTGCCGGGCAAGGGCTACCAGTCGCTGGGCATGGTGTATGAGAAAAACCCTGACGGCAGCGAGCGCGACGTGCCGGTCGGCACCTCGAAGCGGCGCTTCCAGGGCATCGACCGCGTCTTCGTCAATTGCGCCGTCTGCCACGTCAGCACCGTGCGCACCGCCGCCGACCAGCCGCCGACCATCGTCCTCGGCATGCCGGCCGCCACCTTCAACATGAAGGGCTTCGAGGAATTCTTCTTCCGCTGCGCCGCCGACCCGAAGTTCTCCAAGGAATACATCCTCCCCGAAATCGCGCGCCAGGGCGGCGACCTCGACCTGCTCGACCGCTATCTCGTCTACCCGATCGCCATCGCCATCATGCGCGACCGCGTACTGGCGCTGGCCGGCCGCTTCGACTGGGTGTTCAAACAGCACGACTGGGGTCCGGGGCGGGTAGACACCTTCAATTCGGCCAAGGTCATCTTCAACTTCCCGATGGCCCACCTCGACCCGAAGGAGTTCGACGCCCCCGCCGACTTCCCGTCGATCTGGCGGCAGCGCCAGCGCAAGGAGCCGAAGGAGATGCAGCTGCACTGGGACGGCAACAACACCACGGTCGAGGAACGCAACAAGAGCGCCGCCTTCGGCACCGGCACGACGCCGCCGACCATCGACATCGAACGCATCAAGCGCGTCGAGGCATGGATACTCGACGCCGCGCCGCCCGATTTTGCCGACTTTTTCCCGGTCGACCGCAAGCTTGCCGAGCAGGGCGCGCCGATCTACAAGGAATACTGCGCCGCCTGCCACGGCGCCTCGGGCAGCGACTTCAGCGGCGAGTACGTCGGCACCGTGGAGCCGCTGGCGAAGATCGGCACCGACCGCCGCCGGCTCGATTCCTACACCTACACGCTGGCGGTTAACCAGGCGACGCTCTACGCCGGCTACCCGTGGCGCTTCACCCATTTCCAGAAGACTCACGGCTACGCCAACATGCCGCTCGACGGCCTCTGGCTGCGCGCGCCCTACCTGCACAACGGCTCGGTGCCCAGCCTGCGCGACCTGCTCGAACCCGCCGCCAACCGCCCGCCGGCCTTCTACCGCGGCAACGACGTCTATGACCCGGTCAAGGTCGGTTTCGTCTCGGACCAGCCCGAAGCCAACGGCAAGAAGCTCTTCCGCCTCGACACCACGGTGCCCGGCAACGGCAACGGCGGCCACGAGGGCAAGGCCTACGGCACCGAACTGAGCGCCGCCGAGAAGACGGCGCTGGTCGAGTTCCTCAAGACATTCTGAGAGGCGGTGACATCATGACGACCTCGTGCTCCTGCAAGACCTGGTTCAAGGCCATCGGCCTCGCCGTCGTGGTCATCGCCGTCATCGGTGCGATGATCGGCTATGACCGCGGCTTCCGCGAATACCCGCAGCCGGACTGGGTGACCGCGACGCCGGAAATGCGCTTCAAGTACGGCTCGATCGGCGCCGAGCACGACGCCGGCGTGCCCTACTGGATCTTCTACGTCCTGCCGCGCGTCTTCCCGGAAAAATTCATGCAGGACGGCAAGGTGGCGCCCGGCGGCTATGCCGCGCTCGGTGTCGCCTGGGAACAGGGCCAGGAACTGCCGGTCGGCTTCACCAAAAAGACCATCGGCTTCGCCCGCGTCGCCAACAACTGCGCCGTCTGCCACACCACCAGCTACCGGGTATCGCCGGATTCGAACCCCGTCTTCGTCGTCGGCGGCTCGGCCCACACGGCGAACGTCCAGGGCTTCTTCCGGCTGCTCATCGACTGCGCGAAAGACCCGCGCTTCAACGCCGACATCCTGATGGCCGAAATCAACCGCGTCACCGACCTCGATTTCATCGACCGCCTGCTTTACCGCTTTTTCATCATCCCGATTACCAAAAAACGCCTGCTGGAGCGGGAAGAACAGTTCGCCTGGCTCTACCGCCCCGACTTCCCCGAATGGGGGCGCGGCCGCGACGACGCGATGAACCTGACCAAGTACTTCATGATCCGGGCGCCGATGGATGACACCTTCGGCCCCACCGACATGCCCTCGGTGTGGAACCTGAAAAAGTACGTCTGGGACCAGGGCCACCGCATGAACTACGCCGGCGACAGCCACGACGCCTACTCGGTGATCATGGATTCGGCGCTCGGCGTGCTCGGCGCACCGCCCGCCGACAAGGCCGATTTCCTCGCGCAGGTGCAGTGGCTGAAGGACTACATGTCGGAACTGCCGCCGCCGAAATATCCCTTCCCCATCGACCAGGCCCGCGCCGCCGCCGGCCAGCCGCTGTTCGCCGCCAACTGCGCCGCCTGCCACGCCAGCGAGCGGACCGGCACGCCGCTGCTGCTGGCCGAGGTCGGCACCGACCGCGGCCGCCTCGATTCGTGGAACAAGGGTGCCGCGATCAAGGCCAACCAGGTGGTCAGGGAAATGGGCCTGGAACGCCGCGGCCTGGTCGAGGAAGACCTGAAAGGCTACATCGCGCCCTTCCTCGACGGCATCTGGCTCAAGGCGCCCTACCTGCACAACGGTTCGGTGCCCACCCTGCGCGACCTGCTCGAACCGGCCGCCCAGCGGCCCAAGGTGTTCTGGCGCGGCTACGACGTCTACGACCAGACGAAGGTCGGCTTCGTCAGCGACACCGCGGAAGCGCAGCGCGTCGGCACGAAGCTGGACACCGCCAGCAAGGGCGGCGGCAACCAGGGGCACGAGTTCGGGACGGCGCTGTCGGCAGAGGAAAAGGACGCGCTGGTCGAGTACCTGAAAACCCTGTAGGCGCACGGAAAAGGATCGTGGGCACAACGGTTGCGGTCGACGCCCGAAAAAGGGCAAAAACCGGGTGCGCCGCATCGGCCGTTGGGCCGAACTTCTCCCGCCGAACGGAATCCAACCTGCAAGGCCGGCAAGGCCGCCGGCATGCCCGCCAAGGAGGATGTCATGGAAAGACCCGTACATAACCTGAGCAACCTGTTCGCCCAGCTCGGCCACGCCAACGATGAAGCCTCCATCGCGCGCTTCATCGAGACGCACAGCCCGCTGGCCGATGGCGTTCAGCTCTACGAGGCCGCCTTCTGGACGCCCGCGCAGGCCGGCTTCCTGCGCGAGGCCATCCTCGAGGACGCCGACTGGGCCGAGGTCATCGACGAGCTGAACAACGACCTGCGCGCCAGACACTAGAACGGACGCCCCGCCATGACCCGGCTGGAGAAGGATTCCTTCGGCCACATCGAGGTGGCGGAAGACAGGCTGTGGGGCGCGCAGACGCAGCGCTCGCTGGAGCATTTCGCCATCTCCGGCGAACACATGCCGGACGAACTGATCCGCGCCCTGGCCGAGGTCAAGCGTGCCTGCGCCCGGGTGAACCGGGAGCTCGGCCTGTTGCCGGACGTCACGGCGCTCGCCATCATGGCGGCGGCCGACGAGGTGGCGGCCGGCCGCCACGCCGGGCAGTTCCCGCTCGTCGTCTGGCAGACTGGCTCGGGCACGCAGACCAACATGAACATCAACGAGGTGCTGGCCAACCGCGCCTCCGAACTTCTCGGCGGCACGCGCGGCGACGGGCGCCTGGTGCATCCGAACGACGACGTCAATCGCGGCCAGTCGTCGAACGACATCTTTCCCACCGCCATCCACGTCGCGGCGGCCATCGGCATCAGCCAGCGCGTGCTGCCGGCCCTGCGCCGGCTCAAGACCACGCTCTCCGGCAAGGTGGCTGCCTTCGCCGACATCGTCAAGATCGGCCGCACCCATCTGCAGGACGCGACGCCGCTGTCGCTCGGCCAGGAATTCTCGGGCTACGTCGCCCAGCTGCACCACGCCGAGGAAGTCATCACCGCCGCCCTGCCCTCGTTGCATCCGCTGGCGGTCGGCGGCACCGCCGTCGGCACCGGGCTCAACACCCACCCCGAATTCGGCGCCCGCGTTGCGGCCGAACTGGCCGCGCGCAGCGGCCTGCCCTTCGTCAGCGCTGCCAACAAGTTCGCCGCCCTCGCCGCCAACGACGGCGTGGTGGCGGCGCACGGCGCGCTGAAGACGCTGGCCGTCGCCCTCATGAAGATCGCCAACGACGTCCGCTGGCTCGCTTCCGGCCCGCGCTCCGGACTCGGCGAGATCAGCATCCCGGAAAACGAGCCGGGCAGCTCGATCATGCCCGGCAAGGTCAACCCGACCCAGTGCGAGGCGCTCACCATGCTCTGCTGCCAGGTCATGGGCAACGACGTGGCGATCGGCATCGGCGGCGCCGCCGGCAATTTCGAGCTCAACGTCTTCAAGCCGCTGCTCGCCCACAACATCCTGCAGAGCATCCGCCTGCTGGCCGACGGCATGGACAGCTTCGACCGCCACTGCGCGCGCGGCATCGCCGCCAACCGCGAACGCATAGGCGAGCTGATGGAACGCTCGCTGATGCTGGTCACCGCGCTGGCGCCGCACATTGGCTACGACAAGGCCGCCGAAATCGCCAAACGCGCCAGCCACGAAGGCACCACGCTGCGCGCGGCGGCCCTCGCCTCGGGCCACGTAACGGCCGAGGACTTCGCGCGCTGGGTGGTGCCGGCCGACATGATCCACCCGGACCCCGGCTAGCCCGGCCATTTCCCCGACGAGAAGGAGACACGCCATGACCCACCGCATCGCTTCCGCCGCACTGCTCGCGCTGGCCCTCGCATTCCCGCTGACCGCCCTCGCCCAGGAAGGCTCGGTAACCATCAGCGCGCCAGCCGACGGCGCCAAACTGCAGGCCGCGGCCGACAACCGCGTCACGTACGAGATCATGCCCGGCCCGAAAGGCGACCACAGCCACCTCTACATCGACGGCAAGGAAATCGCCGTGCTGCGCGAACTGAAAGGCAGCGCGCCGCTCAAGGCGCTGGCCGTCGGCCCGCACGAAGTCTGCGTCAAGGTGGTAAACAAGAACCACACGCCGATCGGCCTCGAGAAGTGCGTCAAGGTCATGGTCGAGTGACGACGGCCTGAACCCGCTATAACGGGGGCCGCGACCGTGGATCCCCAGAACCTGGCCTACGCCCTGGTCCAGCTGGTGCATAACTTCGGCGCCGTAGCCGTCGTCGGCGGCGCCTTCGCCGCACGCTGGCTGGCCCGTGATACCCTCGCGACCCAGCGCTGGCTGGCCTGGCTGGTACTCGGCGGCTGGCTGGCCCAAGCCGCCAGCGGCGCCGGCTTCGGAGCCGTCAGCTATCTCTTCTACGGCCAGTTTCCCGACATCCACGCCATCGCCCGCGTGGCGCTGATGGTCAAGCTGGCCTGCGCGGCAGGCGGTGTGTTACTGGCCGCCGGCTACCTGCGGGGCGCCACCAACTGGCTGCCGGAAAGGCGCGGCACGGTGTGGAACACGCTGCTCCTCCTTGGCGTCACGGCGCTGGCGTCGGCGGCATTTCTGCGGTGGTTCGCCTGAGAACCCCTGCGCCTGGCTGCGTAGATATGCGCCAGCCGCCGTTGCACAGCGATCGTTCCGGCTGAAATAAACCCTCGCTGCCCCTGTTGCGGTCAACCGCAAAAAGGTGGCAAATTTCGCGAGCAACCGCGCAGCCAGCATCGCAATACGCGGCACTTTCGGATGAAAAAGTGGACGAAGCGTCGTATCCAGTCGACTATGCCCACTCCATCCTTATGCTGTATTGCTTGTAACGAATCACCTCGCGAACCCGCACGAGCAAGGTTATAGGCTGCTCCATATCCATGACGTAATTCCAAACTGAATAAAGCTGTTTATATGCACAGCACAATCACACGATACAAGAAGGCACCCGCATTCCACGGCACCGCGTTTGCCGGCTTATACGGCGATGATCCGGCGTATACGTCGAAAACGACGTCTACGTCACATTAGATTTCACTAGCCCATGTTCATCTTCGACATCGAAGAGAAGATCGACCGACTATTTGACGAGGTCTTCCCACCATCGCCATTTGGCGATCCTCGCCTTAATAAGCGCGGCTACAAGCCTCTACTTACGGAGTCCCTTGGCTTTATCGTTCCTGACACCAATTCGCGACGGCAAATTCGTGACAAGGAATACTTTCAGATTGACCAAGACGATTTCGTTGAGTTTGCGACATCGACTTTGCCCAAGGAACCAACCCTTCCCGTCTTTCCGAATGAACGGCTGCTGACCTATAACTTTCTCAATTGCGACGTCGGAATATCCACCGAATACCTCGGCAGCAAGGTGCAGGTTTCACTGCTCGACGCAATCATTGCTCGCCATGACTTGGGCGTAAGCGTTACTGCTCGCATTGCTTACAAGGATGCTTCTACTTCCAACTGGATCGGCTTTGGAACCGACAGGTGGGAAGAGTTGATTACGCTCACCTACTTTCCGTCGGAAAAGTCTCATCCAACATTGGGAAACACACTTCTTGAGTGGGATCGCAGCGTTGTCCTATGCCCGCTCTCCGATGACGATGAATGGCGCTTCGTCTTCGCAGATGGACCCTACGCTGAATACCTCAAGAATGAGATCGAAAAGGATGGCGACCTCGATAAATTCAAGTATGTAGCAAGCATCGTCGATGCTTCAAAGAAGGAACTCCCCAAATACTCAGTCCAGATCGAACTGGCGCGGCTTTGTTTGTGCTTGCCGCAATACGTGGCATTCATGTACGACCTTGTTTCTGCCGAGCGAGTCAAAGCCAAGACCACAACACCCCATCAACCGGGAGCGTCGCGGGCAAACCCCCGATCGGGGGTTGTCTACAAGATCGTCAAGAGCATACGCGTCATACGCCCCCCAACTGAGCATGGCGCGAGAATCGTCAAGTGGTCCTCGCCAAAGCGAAGGCATCTTGTCGCTGGCCATTGGCGCGTATATGCGAACGATCATGTGGCCGGTAGGGATAGAGACGGAAACCCAGTTGCTGGCAGGACATGGATTACGCAACACGTAAGAGGGAAGGATAGGCCGCAGCTTCCCGAAGTCGCTGAATCGAGTGCCTTCGTAACTATCCATGTGAAACAAACTCTAGAAAGTGCGCGAGATGAACTTCGTGCCACCGCGGGTACTCCCCCCGGCGCGCAAATCATCGACATAGCCGAATACCAGCACGATGAAAGCAAGAAACCTAGCCGCGAGTGGATGGCGCGTGAGCGCGCAAAGCTAACCGCTGGCTTGCGGTATCTTGTGCTTAAACGAGATAACTTCTGCTGCAAGTCCTGCGGTGCATCCCCTGTAGATACAAACGGAGTGCTTCTCGAAGTGGACCATATCCGTTCAATTGAACAATGGGGGCGCACTGAGATTATCAACTTGCAAACCCTCTGCCGAACCTGCAACAGAGGGAAAGGTGCTCGAAAGTGAAATTTAACCCTTCGGTCAACCGGACCGCCCGCAAGCTGCGCTTGCGGGTTCCCTACGCGCTTCGCGCTCCGGCGGCCGGTTACCTCGAATGTTGGACATCTGAATATCCCAATTGACGCAACGTACGCTAATACGTACCATTAAATCTCCACCTTCGGAGAATCAACATGGCCACCCTCACTGCAAGCGAAGCTCGCGCCAACCTGTATCGACTCATCGATCAGGCCGCTGAGTCACATCAGCCGATCCACATCGCCGGAAAGCGAACCAGCGCTGTCCTTGTCTCAACTGAAGATTGGGAAGCCATCCAGGAAACGCTATACCTCCTTTCCGTTCCAGGCATGCGCGAATCCATCAAGGAGGGCATGGCTGAGCCCCTTGGCGAGAGCGCCAGGGAAATCGAGTGGTGAGTTGGCAACTGGTCTATACGAAGCACGCGCAGAAGGATGCGAAGAAACTGGCGGCTGCCGCCCTGAAGGCCAGGGCGCTTGAACTCCTGGCCGTTCTCGCCGCTGACCCGTTTCAAAACCCGCCTCCATACGAGAAGCTCGTCGGCGACCTTGCTGGCGCCTATTCACGACGCATCAATATTCAGCATCGCTTGGTTTATGAGGTTTTCCCGAAGGAGCGAGTGGTTCGTGTGTTGCGCATGTGGTCGCACTATGAGTGAGCGGTGCAAATTGGGGATGCACCACAATTCATGACGGCCGACGAACCGCTCCACCAAATCGCGATTTGTCCAAAGCTCTACATTCCTCCCTGTTTTATCCTCTGAAAAAACGCTTGATGTATGCACAAACATACATACAATTAACCCATGCGCTACACCCATGATCCGAAGAAGCGAGCCGCGAATCTGAAGAAGCACGGTTACGACTTCTCGGATGCACCTCCGGTGATCGAAGGTGACCATTCGGTAACTTTTGAAGATCGCCGCTTCGCCTACGACGAGCAGCGATTCATTACCTTGGGGATGTTGCGCGGGGATGTGGTGGTGATCGCCACCGCCGAGACGGATGAGGAAATCCGGGTGATTTCGATGCGTAAGGCAGAGCGAAATGAGCAAGAAATCTATTACAGCAACCTTTGACGAGGACGTCCCCATCACGCAGGCAGATATCGATGCCGGCAGGCTGGTTCTCCGCAAGCGCGTCGAAGGCCGGGTGGTGCAGCCCAAGAAGCGCGTAACCCTGTACCTCGACGCCTCCTTGGTGGAGCACTTCAAGGACATGGCCGGTGAGCGCGGCTATCAGACACTCATCAATGAAACGCTGAAAAAATCGCTGCAGCAGTCGGATATGGAAGCGACGATCAGGAAGGTGATCCGCGAGGAATTGAAGAGCCGAAAGGCCGCGTAGTTCTCGCCTGCTGCGGTCGACGGCCAAAAACGGCCAAAAACAAAAAAGCCCGAACCGGGTTGAACGCCGGTTCGGGCTTGTTTTATGAGCCGATAATCAGCGAACGATATCGAGCAGTTCGACCTCGAAAATCAGTGTCGAATTGGCCGGGATTCCCGGAATCTCGCGATTGCCGTAGGCCAGGTTGGGCGGGCAGACCAGCTTGGCCTTGCCGCCGACCTTGATCTTCTGCACCCCCTCCGTCCAGCACGGGATCACCCTGCTCAGCGGGAAGGTCGCCGGCTGGCCGCGCTTGTAGGAGCTGTCAAATTCCTGGCCGTTTTCCAGCGTGCCGCGATAATTGACCTTCACCGTGTCGGTCATTTTCGGGTTGGCGCCGGCGCCTTCCTTCAGCGTGGTGATGCCGATGCCGGAGGCAGTCTTTTCTTCCTTGGCGTCGGCGGCATGCGCCGGCAGGGTCAGCGAAATCAGGAGGGCGGCGGTGCTTGCAAGCAGTTTCATCATCGATCAGCCTTTGTGTGGTTCGAAAATCGGATACCGGGAACGGTGGCAGTATTGTGCCGCCTTTTATAGCGAAACGAAATAACAAGATGCGCACTCGTTCTTAAACGAATATTAAGCCCTTGCTACAATGGCGACCATTCGACAATCCCCGCGGATCGCCCTGCAATGACTCAACGTTCTACCCTCTCCCACCTCGACTGGCTGGAAGCCGAAGCCATCCACATCATGCGCGAGGTGGCCGGCCAGTGTTCCAACCCGGTGCTGCTCTTCTCGGGCGGCAAGGACTCGATCTGCATGCTGCGCATCGCTGAAAAGGCTTTCCGCCCGGGCAAGTTTCCCTTTCCGCTGATGCACATCGATACCGGCCACAATTACCAGGAAGTCATCGCCTTCCGCGACAAGCGCGCCGCCGAACTCGGCGAGCGCCTGATCGTCCGCTCGGTGGAAGATTCCATGGCCCGTGGCACCGTCGTCCTCAAGCATGAAGGCGAATCGCGCAACAAGCATCAGTCGGTGACGCTGCTCGAAGCCATCGAGGAATTCGGCTTCGATGCCTGCATCGGCGGCGCCCGCCGCGATGAGGAAAAGGCCCGCGCCAAGGAACGCATCTTCAGCTTCCGCGACGAATTCGGCCAGTGGGACCCGAAGAACCAGCGCCCGGAACTGTGGAGCCTGTACAACGCCCGCAGCCACAAGGGCGAGAACATCCGCGCCTTCCCGATCTCGAACTGGACGGAAATGGATGTCTGGCAATACATCGAGCGCGAAAACCTTGAACTGCCGTCGATCTACTTCGCCCACACCCGCCCGGTCGTCCTGCGCCAGGGCGCCATCGTGCCGGTCAACGTGCCGCTGGTTTCCGGCGAACTGACCAACCTGCCCAAGGCCGGCGAGGAAATCATCGACAAGCTGGTGCGCTTCCGCACCGTCGGCGACATCTCCTGCACGGCGCCGGTCGAATCGGATGCCGACGACGTCGCCAAGATCGTGCTCGAAACCGCCACCACCACCATCACCGAGCGCGGCGCTACCCGTCTGGACGACCAGACCAGCGAAGCCTCCATGGAACAACGCAAGAAAGAGGGTTACTTCTGATGACCGCCCACGTTGAAGATCACGGCCTGCTGCGCTTTCTGACCTGCGGCAGCGTCGACGACGGCAAGAGCACCCTGATCGGCCGCCTGCTGTACGACACCAAGACCATCCTCGCCGACACCCTCTCGGCCATCGCCAAGACGTCCGAAAAACGCGGCCTCGGCGCCGTCGACCTGTCACTGCTCACCGACGGCCTGCAAGCCGAGCGCGAGCAAGGCATCACTATCGACGTCGCCTACCGCTACTTCTCGACCGGCACGCGCAAGTACATCATCGCCGACGCGCCGGGCCACGAGCAGTACACCCGCAACATGATTACCGCCGCCTCGACGGCCAATCTGGCGATCATCCTGATCGATGCGCGCAAGGGCGTGCTGACGCAGACCCGCCGCCACTCCAAGCTCGCCGCACTGGTCGGCATCCCGCACCTGGTCGTTGCGATCAACAAGATGGACCTTGTCGACTACGCGCAGGAAACCTACGAGAAGATCAAGGCCGACTACCTCGAATTCGCCGCCAAGGTCGGCATCGAGGACATCCGCTTCCTGCCGATGTCGGCCCTCAACGGCGACATGATCGTCGACCGCGGCGAGTCGCTGAACTGGTACGACGGCCCGACCCTGCTCGACATCCTCGAAGCCGCCCCGGCCGCGCACACCGAGCACGACGAGCCCTTCCGCTTCCCCGTGCAATACGTCTGCCGCCCGCAGGATTCCGCCAACCCCGAGTTGCACGACTACCGCGGCTTCATGGGCCGCGTCGAATCGGGCTCGATCAAGGTCGGCGACGCGGTGACCGTTTTGCCCTCCGGATTGACGTCGACCGTAAAAGCCGTCCAGATCGGCGGCGTCGACATCGGCGAAGCGTTCACCGAGCAGTCGGTGACCATCCTGCTCGCCGACGAAATCGACACCTCGCGCGGCGACATGATCGTCAAGTCGAGCGAAGTCCCGGCTGCCGTCAAGCAGATCGAAGCCACCGTCTGCTGGATGGCCGAAACGCCGATGGACCGCGCCCGCACCTACCTGATCCGCCACACGACGCGCGACTCCAAGGCCAAGCTGGCCGCCATCGACCATCGCCTCGACGTCAACACGCTGGAAAAGGTGCCGGCCGAGAAGCTGGCGATGAACGACATCGCCCAGGTCACCTTCAAGCTGGCCCAGCCGCTGTTCGCCGACCCCTACCTGGAAAACCGCGGCACCGGCGCCTTCATCGTTATCGACGAAAGCAACAACAACACGGTCGGCGCCGGGATGATTCTGTAAGCGCCTGTTGCGGTCGACGGCCAGAAAAGGCCAAAAACCAGGACGCCTCCCGAATGGGGGGCGTCTGCATTTCCGGGAGTGAGCTCGTCAAACCGGCAGCGCTGCGCTACGCTGTTCCCTCACCGACCACCGATGACGAGGAGCGACCATGCCCAGCCAGAATCTCGCCGGCAAGCGCGTACTGATCACCCACGCCGATGCCTTCATGGGGCCGACCCTGTGCCAGGTGTTCGCCGAGCATGGCGCCACCGTGATCGCCGACAGCGCCCCATTGCTCGCCCCTGAAGCACCGGCGGCCCTGGTCGAATCTGCCGGCATCGTCGATATCCTGGTCGCCAACCTGGCGCTTCCGGCGCCCGCGACGCCGGCCACTGAAGTCTCCGATGCTGAATGGACCCGGGTCTTCGCCACGCTGGTCGATCCGCTGCCGCGCCTGGTCCGCGCCGTCCTGCCGCAGATGATCGCGCGTCGCTCGGGCAAGATCCTGGTGATGGGCAGCGCTTCCGCGCTGCGTGGCATGAAGCGCGCCTCGACCTACAGCGCGGCTCGCGGCGCCCAGCTGGCCTATGTGCAGGCGATCGGCGTCGAAATGGCGCCGCACAACATTCAGGTCAACGCCATCGCCCAGAATTTCGTCGACAACCCGACCTACTTCCCGCCCGAGGTACAGGCCAATCCCCGTTTCCAGGAACGTCTGCAACGCGAGGTTCCCCTCGGGCGCCTGGTCGGTGCCCGCGAGGACGCCGAATTCGCCGCCTACCTGTGCAGCGCCGCGGCCGACTGCTTTGTCGGCCAGGTCTTCCCCGTCTGCGGCGGCTGGGTCGCGCACTAGAGACTGACGCTCGGCCCCGGCGCCTCGTTCAGCGCCGCGTGCGCCGCCGCCAGCCGGGCGATCGGCACGCGCGGACCGGAGCAGGAAACGTAGCTCAACCCAGCGGCATGGCAGAAGGCGATCGATGCCGGGTGGCCGCCGTGTTCGCCGCAGATACCGACCTTCATCCCCGGTCGCGTCTTGCGGCCGCCCGCCACGGCCAGTTCCATCAACTGGCCGACACCCTTGACGTCTAGCACCTCGAACGGGTTGTGCTGCAGGATGCGGCCCTGCGTGTAGGCGGGCAGGAACTTGTTCTCGGCATCCTCGCGCGAGAACGAGAAGGTCGCCTGCGTCAGGTCGTTGGTGCCGAACGAGAAGAACTCGGCGTCCTCTGCCAGGGCATCGGCGCGCAGGCAGGCGCGCACCACTTCGAGCATCGAGCCGAACTCCACATCGAGCGTGAAGCCGCAGTCGCGCTCGATCTCGGCGCGAATCTCGTCGACCCAGCCCTTCACCGTCTTCAGTTCCTGCGCGGTGCACACCTGCGGCACCATGATTTCCGGATGCACTTCCAGCCCCGCGCGCCGGCACTCGGCGGCGGCCTCCAGGATGGCGCGGATCTGCATGCGGTAGATTTCCGGCGAGGTCAGGCCGAGGCGCACGCCGCGGTGGCCGAGCATGGGATTGACCTCGAACAGCGCACGCACCTTCTTCAGCATCGCCTCCTTCTTGGCGATCACTTCGTCGACCAGCGCCGGTTCGGCCGGCAGGGCGACCTGCGGATGCACCTCGCGCACGCGGTAGAGAAAATCGACAGAGTCGTGCAACACCTGCAGACCGTTGACCGTTTCGCGCAGGTGGCGCAGGCGCTCCAGTTCCTCGACCAGCTGCCGTTCGCCGGGCAGGAATTCGTGCATCGGCGGATCGAGCAGGCGGATGGTCACCGGGCGCGGCGCCATGGCGCGGAAGATGCCGGCGAAGTCCTCGCGCTGGATCGGCAGCAGCTTGTCGAGGGCGCGCTGGCGGTCGGCCGGCGTTTCGGCGACGATCATTTCGACGACGATGGGCAGCCGCTCGACGGCGTTGAACATGCGCTCGGTGCGGCACAGGCCGATGCCCATGGCACCGAACTTCACCGCGCCCTCGGCGTCGTCCGGCGTATCGGCATTGGCCAGCACCTGCAGGCGGGCGGCCTCGTCGGCCCAGCCGAGCAGGGTCGCCAGCTCGTCGGAAAACGCCGCCTCGATCATCGGCACGGCGCCGATGAAAACATCGCCTGAAGTGCCGTCGACCGTAATCAGCGTGCCCTCGCCGAAACTCTGATCGCCGACGATGGCGCGCCGCGCCTGAACGTCGACGTGAATCCCTTCGGCCCCGGCGACGCAAGGCTTGCCCATGCCACGCGCAACCACCGCCGCGTGCGAGGTCTTGCCGCCGCGGCTGGTCAGGATGCCCTGGCTGGCGAAAAAGCCGTGGATGTCCTCGGGCCGGGTTTCCTCACGCACCAGGATGACCTTCTCACCGCTGCGGCCAAGCGCCTCGGCGCGGTCGGCATCGAATACCGCGATGCCCGACGCCGCCCCCGGCGAGGCGGGCAGCCCGCGCGCCAGCGGCCGTGCCTGCGCTTTCGGGTCGAGGCGCGGGAACAGCAGCTGCTCCAGCGCCTCGGGCTGGATACGCAGCAGCGCGGCCCGCTTGTCGATCAGCCCTTCGCGCACCATATCCACCGAACTCCTGACCAGCGCCGCCGCGTTCATCTTGCCGTTGCGCGTCTGCAGGCAATACAGCGTGCCGCGCTCGATGGTGTATTCGTAGTCCTGCACCTCGCGGTAGTGGCCTTCGAGGCGGTCGCGCAGCTCGACCAGCTGGCGGTGAAGGTCGGGCATCTCCCGGGCCATCTCGGCCACCGGCTTCGGTGTGCGGATGCCGGCGACGACATCCTCGCCCTGGGCATTGACCAGGTATTCACCGAACATGACGTTCTCGCCGGTGCCCGGATCGCGCGTGAAGCCGACGCCGGTCGCCGAGTCGTCGCCCATGTTGCCGAAGACCATGGCCACCACGTTGACCGCCGTGCCGTTGGCCATGGCCGGGGTGATGTTGAATTCGCGCCGGTAATCGACCGCGCGCTTGCCCAGCCACGAGTTGAACACCGCCTTGATGGCGATTTCGAGCTGTTCGTGCGGGTCGACCGGGAAAGGCTTGCCGGTGGCGTCGTGCACGACGGCCAGGAAGCGTTCGGCGATGGCGGCGAGATCGGCCGCCGACAGCCCGATGTCGTGCTTGACCCCGGCCTGCTGCCGCGCCGCCTCGAACTCGGCGTCGAAGGCCTCGTCCGGCACACCCAGCGCCACCTTGCCGAAGAGCTGGATGAAGCGCCGGTAGGCGTCGTAGGCGAAGCGCGGGTTGCCGGTCTGGGCGATCAGCCCGTGCAGCGTCTCGGCATTGAGGCCGAGGTTGAGGATGGTGTCCATCATGCCCGGCATCGACATCGCCGAGCCGGAACGCACCGACACCAGCAGCGGCTTGTCGCGGCCGCCGAAAGTGCGGCCGGTGGCCGCTTCGAGCGCCGCCATGTGATCGCGCACCTGGGCCATGACGCCGTCCGGCAGGCTGCGCTCGGGCGTCGCCAGGCAGGCCAGGCAGGCCTCGGTAGTGATGACGAAACCAGGCGGCACGTTGAGGCCGATGCGCGTCATCTCGCACAGGTTGGCCCCCTTGCCGCCGAGCAACTGCTTGTTCTTGCCGTCGCCTTCGGCGAAGGCATAGACCCATTTCCTGTCCATTTGTCGTCTCCTCCCTCTTTTTATGAACAGCAGCCAAATGCTGCGGCCATTCGTCTATTTTGAGCTTCAAATGGTGCTGACGGGAACGCTTTTTTCGCTCGTACGTTCACAAAGGCAAGGCGCCTGACCTTTTCGCCAAAGCCGCTGTCGCAGTTCACAAGCCAGACAGTTTCCCGAGGGGACGTCCATGAATCTCACCAGCAGCGAGCTTGCCGACCTGATCCGCGAGATCGAGATCGAGGATCCCATCGATTACGGCGACCTGCCTTACGACGAAGACGAACTGCGCCGGCTGGTGTGTAGCCATATCTGCGAAATTGCCGAACAGGCCGGGCAACTGGGCGAAGAGAACCGGCAGGTCATGCTGCTGGCCGTGGCGGCCAAGCTGGTGCTGGAGAACCTGGTGCTGAACGTCAAGCTGATGCAGGCGCAAGGCAAGGCGCCGGCCGAAATCGGCACGGCGCTCTTCCGGCGCCTGAGCGGACGATAAACCGGCGATTAAATCATTGCCGTCCAGACGCCCAGCAGGATGCTGAGGACCATCGCGCAGACCACGAGCAGACCGATCCAGGCGGCGATGCCGGCGGCGGTCACGACATTGGCGACGTAGTGCGCGGTCTTTTCATCGCCGATATGGAGCAGCGGCCGAACCCCGTGGCGGATCAGCAGGATCGAGGCCACCCAGGCCGCCGCTCCGATCGCGACGACAAAGGGGATGCTGGGCACCAGCAGCGACAGCGAAGCGAGCCACAGCGGCACCGGGGCGATGGCGGCCAGGGCGTAGGCACTGTCGTAGCCGGGATCATGGTCGCGGACCAACGACATGCGCTGGATCAGCATGGCCATGTAACCGACCATCAGCAACTGGGCGACATAGAAGACGACACCCGAGACGACCAGCTGCATCGGCGTCAGGGCCGGCACCGACAGCGGAAAAACGGCGCCCGGGTGAACCAGCTCGGCAAAGGCATACAGCACCGGCGGCAACAGTGACATCGGCATCACCAGGCACTTGAAGAACCATTTGGAGGAGAAACGCGAGCGATCGATTTCTTCCCAGCCGGTCTTTTCGGAAACGAGCATTGCGGGAATGTGGGACATCAACATGATCAACCTCCTTCACCCGCCCGTGGCGTCGACAGCCGACAGGCAAGACGGCGATGGCGGGTCACATTGCATTGGACAGCCCCTGCCGTGCGAGTTCCGGGAACGCAGCCGTCCGGACTAGAATTGGGCCAAGAACAGTTCAGCAGGGGAAAGCTCAGTGTCCGCGCAAACCAACCTCGAGGCCGATGGCCGCGTTCGCCTGTTCCACGCCAGCCTGGTCTGGCCGCTGCAGCTCGAACCATTGGCCGGTGGTGGCGAAGGCCGGCACTGGGAGGTTTTCGAATCCTGCACGGAGACGCATCCGTGGCGGCGTATCGACGACGAGTTCATGGAGGATGTCAGCCAGTTCAAGGAGCGCCATTACCGGGAATTCGTTTCCTTCCTGCCCTACGTCCAGCGTTTTCTCTATGGCGAGGGACGTTCGCGCCATTCGGTGGCGGACGACCCGCCGGGCGGCTCGCCGATGCACGTCTTCCGGCGCAAGGACATCGCCCGGCTGCGTCTGACGCTGCGCAAGGGGCAGACGCCGGTCGAACTGGACATCGTCCACCTCGACCTCTATTTTTTCCACGACCTCGACGTCGTGCTGCTCAACCCCGAGGTGCGCGCCAACAACCTGTCGCTCGGCACCGTGCGCGACATCATGTTCCGTTTTGGCCGCGCCTATCCGTCAGGCTGGGAGGAAGGGGGCGAGGGGCTGCACAACGTCTATCTGGCCGAATGGATCGGCGTCGATGGCCAGGTCGTCGCCCGCTCCGACGCCGAGAAGCGCGCAAAATACCTGGGCTATGTCTGCGAACACCGCAGCCCCTGCGTTTCCGAACACTGGGCCAGCCTGCTGCGGCCGATGGTGCTGTCGCATTCCGACGAGCCCGGCGACCTGCGTTACCGTCTGATCGAATACCAGCGCATGCCGGTCATGGCCTTCCTGGCCGTGGACGATCCGCGCGCCCTGAGCCGCGAGGAGTGGGTGCGCATCGGCTTCGCCAGCACGCTGCACCCGAACGAAACCCTGCCGGTCAACGAGCCGGGGGTCATCGAGTTCGAAAAACGCTTCTGCCAGGACCGTTTCTGGACGGACAGCGCGACCGGACCGAACACGCGCTTCATGTGCACCGGCAACACCTTCACCGTCGTCGGCGATGCGGCCTTCCCTTTTTTCATCGATAGCGAGCGCGGCGTCCTGGCCCAGTTTCGCCACCAGTATTTCATCGTCTTCCTGATCGCCCACCTGCATCGCGCCGCGCTGCTGGCTTTTTCGGAAGTGCTGGTCGATGCCGTGAACGATCTCGACATCCGCAACGACATGTCGGTTCGCCGCTTCAAGCGCCGCATCCGCGCCAACTTCGAGACTTTCCTGCGCTTCACGCACCGTTACTGGTTCCACGAACTGTCCGAGCGGCCGCACGTGCAGAGCATGTACCGCATGTGCTCGAACCACCTGCACAACGACGCGATGTACGACAACGTGCGCGACGAAATCCGCGAGATGAGCCACTACCTCGACAGCGACTCGCAGCGCCGGCAATCCAACACCGTCGTCCGGCTGACCGTGATCACGATTCTCGGCCTGATTGCAACCGTGACCACCGGCTATTTCGGCATGAACATCATCGCCTTCGGCGAAGGACCGGCCGGCGAGCGGCTGCTGCACGGGCTGATCGCGACCGGCATCTTCGTAGGCCTGGTGCTCTTTGCCGTCGCCCGCTCGAAGCGTCTGTCGGACTTTCTTGAAGCCCTGTCCGACGAACGCCTGGGCTTCACCGGAAAACTCCGCGCCCTGTGGGGCGTGCTGGGTGGCAAGGAACGCTGAGCGGGCGCACTTGCGGCGCCGCTCCGGCTCCCCATTTTCACCGGCTTGCGCTATAAATCAGACATGAAGCCCAATTACTCCTCTCTGCTCCTGCTAACCTTCCTAGCCGTCGCGTTGCCGGCCCAGGCCGAGGCCTACAAGTGCCGCAAGCCGGACGGCAGCACGCAGATTTCCAGCGAACCGTGCGCGGGCGGCAGCAGCACGGTGCGAGCGGTCCACGACGAACCCGTGCCCGAAGCCACGCGCGAACAGGCCGAACGCAATGCCGAGCGCCAGCGCCAGCGGGCCAACCAGTTGCAGGCCGAGCGCCGGGCCGGCGAGGCCGAGGATCGCCGGGCACGGGAGCGCGAACTGGAACGCGAGCGCCGGGCCAGCAAGCAGGCGGAAACGGTCTATGTGCCGGTACCGACGTATGTCGGCGGTGGCTATATTCCGCCGCACGCCCGGCCGCCGCGGCCGGGATATCCGCATGACCCGGCCCCGCAGCCGAAGCCCGGCAAGCCGGTCGACCTCTACAAGGTGCCGAACGCCCCGCGCGGCTCGCGCTGAGCCGGCTTGTGCCGCTTCAGGCGGTTTCGTGCTGCGAGCCGTCGCGTTTCTGGCTGCCGAGCGTCAGTTCGGCGTCGGCGCTCAAGGCATCGAAGAAGGCCTGCACTGCTTCCGGCTTGCCGCTGGCGGAAAAGGTCGTCTGCCCGCAATCGCACTGGCCGAGCCAGATCGCCTCGACGCCGGGCATGCCGCGCGTGCTGACCGGGTGGATGGTCGTCACGTCGGCGCCACAGCCGTTGCAGACCAGCTTTTCCGGGCGTGTCGCCTCGATTTTCGCCTGCGCCTGCGCGATGCGCTGTTCAAGATTGCCGCGCTGTCTGGCCTGTCCCATGATTTCCCCCTGTATTGGCAAAGGCAGCGAGCATAGCGGCGCCCACCCGGCTTGTCGAACGCCGCGCCACCAGCGGGCTCAATACTGGGCGCAGGCGTAGCGGTTCTTGCCGTTGGCCTTGGCCTCGTACATCGCCCGGTCGGCGTGGCGGATGATTTCTTCCGGCTCGCTGCCGCCCCTGGCGCCGCCGCAGAAAGTACAGATACCGATGCTGGCACCGAGGCGATTGTCGTCGGCCAGCCCGGGCAGCGGCTCCGCGATGCATTTGAGCAGTTTTTCCGCCAGCTGCACCGCCCCGGCCCGCGTGTCGACGTCATGGGCCAGCACGAAAAACTCGTCGCCGCCGAGGCGCGACACCGTATCGGTCTGGCGCACCGCGGCGACCAGACGCCGGGCCACCGTGCATAGCACGGCATCGCCCTGGTCATGCCCGAGTGTGTCGTTGATCGCCTTGAAGCCATCGAGGTCGATGTAGAGACCGGCGTGGCAACCACTGTCGCGGCGCGCCCGGGCCAGCAACTGGGCGATGCGGTCCTCCAGCAGTTCGCGGTTGGGCAGGCCGGTCAGGCGGTCATGCAGCGAGCGGTCGAGATGGTGCTTGCGTTCGATATCGAGCTCGGTTTCACGGACGAAGAGTTGACGCCGCTGGTATTCGGCCAGATAGCCGGCGCCGCCGCCGATCAGGTTGGCGGAGATGATGAAGAAACCGTGGCTGAGCAGCACCGGTCCCGGAAAATCACGCAACAGGCCGAAGACCACGCCGTAGGTCAGCACGATGATGATGTTGACGATCAGGGCATAGATGAAGCGCGTGCCGATGAAGTTGTAGATATAGAAAGTCGACAGCACCAGCCCTGGATAGAAATATGAAATCGACTCAAGTGGCAGGTGCCAGAGAATGGCGATCAGCCCATAGGCCGCGGCAAGGCCGGTCAGCGCCAGCGGCAGGTGGTTGAAGCGCGCGAATACCGGGTGGAAGGTCAGCAGAAAGACCGCGGCCGGCACGCTGAGGATCGCCAGGCGGATGGTCCATACCGTCGCCTGGTACTCGGACGGCACCAGCCACGGATCGAGCACGCCGTAGAACAGATAGACGAAAGTCCCGACCAGGATCGCCGCCCGCCCCTGCAGGCGCAGACGCGCCAGCGAATGGCCGGCAAAGGCGCACTCGGCTTCCGGGTCGCGGAAACTGAGCGTCAGGGGATGCAGTCGTTTCATCATCGGTCGGGGTCTCGATCCATGCAAACGCTGTCGGGGAACGCGCATCATTCCCCAATCCGCCGGAAATGAAAAGCCGCCGCCGCCCGCGGTTTTCCCCAATGCCGGAGAGGCGCCGGATATGGCAAGATGCCGGCATGCATGCACTCCCCCACCTTGCTGCGGTCGACTGGTTCGCACTGGCCGTTTTCTTCGCCTGCTGGGGCGGCTACGCCTGGTTCTCGGAACACAGCCACTGGGGTGCGGTCGGGCTCATCCGCACCAGCCAGAACTACCGGCTGGAATGGGCCTACCGCATGCTGGAGCGCGACATCCGGGTCATGGATTCGACGCTGATCGGCAACCTGATGACCAGCGTTTCCTTCTACGCCAACACCACCATCTACATTATCGCCGGCCTGGTCGCCGCGCTCGGCGCTGCCGACCGGCTGCTCAGCTTCACCGCCGACCTGCCCTTCGGCGGCGCCGGCAACCGCGAACTGCTGGAGATCAAGCTGATGCTGCTGCTCGCCTCCTTCGTCTTCGCCTATTTCAAGTTCACCTGGTCGCTGCGCCAGTTCAACCTGCTCTCCATCCTGGTCGGCGCCGCGCCGCTGGGCAAGGCCGGCGAACCGGGCATCGACACCTACGCCCACCGCCTGGCCGGCGCCAACAACCTGGCCGGCGACGATTTCAACCGCGGCATCCGCGCTTATTACTTCGGCCTCGCCGCCTCCGGCTGGCTGCTCAACCCGATCGCCCTCGCCGTGCTGGCGCTGGCCGTGCTGATCGTGCTCTACCGGCGCGACTACCGTTCGCCGGCGCTCCACATCCTGCGCGACCCGTCCTGAGCCGATGGGCGCCAACCACCATCTGGCCGGCATCGGCTTCGGGCTGATCGCCTACGGCATCTGGGGCTTCTTTCCGCTCTTCTTCCGCCAGCTCGGCCACGTTTCGCCGCTCGACATCCTCAGCAACCGCGCCGTCTGGGCCTGCATCTTCGTCGGCCTGCTGCTAACCCTGCGCCGGCGCTGGGGCAGCGTGCTGGCGGTGTTCCGCACGCCGCGCCAGTTCGCCATGCTGGCGCTGGCCGCGCTGCTGGTCGGCAGCAACTGGCTGATGTTCCTGTGGGCAGTCGCCAACCAGCAGGTCGTCGCGTCCAGCCTCGGCTATTTCCTGACACCGCTGGTCAATGTGCTGCTCGGCCTCGTCGTGTTGAAGGAGCGCCTCAACCGTCTGGAGTGGATTTCGGTCGCCCTCGCGCTGACGGCGCTGGCCAACGAGATCGTCACCCTCGGCAGCCTGCCCTGGGTATCGCTCTTTCTCGCCGCCACCTTCGGCTGCTACGGGCTGGTGCGCAAGCAGGTGCCGGTCGACGCGCTGTCCGGCCTGTGGCTGGAGACGCTGGCCATGCTGCCAATCTGCGGTCTCTACGCGCTGTGGCAGGCGCAGCACGGACACATGGTTTTTGCTCTTCACGACGCGTCGACCGCAACCTTGCTGATCGGCGCCGGCATCCTCACCGCTCTGCCGCTGATGGCCTTCGCCGCCGCCACGCAGCGCCTCGACCTGGCGACCGTCGGCATGCTGATGTACATCAACCCGACCCTGCAGTTCCTCACCGCCGTCTGGCTCTTTGGCGAGCCGCTGCAGCCGGCACGGCTGGTCAGCTTCGGCCTGATCTGGCTCGGGCTGTTCGTCTTCAGCTGGAGCATGTGGGAAAAGTACCGGGATCGCGGATAATACGCAGTCATCAAGCACTGCGGAGCGCCCGATGGGATTGCTCGAAAACACCCTGATCATCCTGCTGCTGATCGCCATCAGCGCCTTCTGTTCGACCTCCGAGATTTCGCTCGCCGCCGCCCGCAAGCTCAAGCTGAAGCAACTCGCCGCGAGCGGCGATCCGCGGGCCGCCACGGTGCTGGAGCTGCAACAGCAGCCCGGCCGCTTCTTCACCACCATCCAGATCGGCCTCAATGCCGTCGCCATCCTCGGCGGCATTCTCGGCGAGGAAGCCTACGGGCCGTTCTTCTCCGGCACGCTGCTGCCCTACGTCGGCAACGCCGCCACCGCGGCGACGCTCGGCTCCGTCCTTTCCTTCGTGCTGGTGACGGCGTCCTTCGTCCTGCTTGCCGACCTGCTGCCCAAGCGCGTCGCCATCGTCGCGCCGGAGGCCATCGCCCTGCGCATCGCCGGCCCGATGGCGCTGTGCATCCGCCTGCTGTCGCCGCTGGTCTGGGCCTTCAACGGCGCCGCCAACCTGATCATGTCGCGCTTCGGCCTGCCCGAAACCCGTCCCGACGATGTCACGCCGGCGGATATCGTCGCCATGACCGAGGCCGGCATGGACGCCGGTGTCGTCGCGCAACAGGAACATCAACTGATCGAGAACGTGTTCGAGCTGGATATCCGCACCGCACCGTCGGCGATGACCGCCCGCGACAGCATCGTCTGGCTCGACACCAGGGAGAGCGAGGCGGAAATCCAGGCCCGGCTGCGCGCCCACCCGCACGCCAAGTTTCCGGTGTGCGCCGGCAGTATCGACGAGGTCATCGGCTACGTCGATTCCAAGGACATCCTGAACCGCATCCTCAACGGCGAAGCCCTGTCGCTCAAGGCCGAGGGCCTGCTGCGCAGCGCGCTGATACTGCCCGAAACGCTGACCCTCGGCGAAATCCTCAAGCAGTTCAAGGCAGCGCGCGAGGATTTCGCGCTGATCATCAACGAATACGCGCTGATCGTTGGACTGATCACGCTCAACGACGTCACCGCCACGCTGGTCGGCGAAACCCTCGATACCTCGGACGAGGCGCAGATCATCCGGCGCGACGAAAACTCCTGGCTGGTCGATGGCCTGACGCCGGTCGGCGACCTCGAAGCCCTGCTCGACATCCCGCCCTTCCCCGACGACGACCAGTTCGAAACCATCGCCGGCTTCCTGATGTACGTCCTGCGCAAGGTGCCGCGCCCGACCGAGAGCGTCGACCACGGCGGTTTCCGCTTCGAGGTCCTCGACGTCGACCATCATCGCATCGACCAGCTGCTGGTCACCAGGCTCGAACCGAAAGCGCCCTGACCCGGAAATGTCGCGCCTGCTCATCTACGCCATCGTCTTCATCGAGGGCTTCAGCTCGCTCGGCGCCGAAGTCATCGCCCTGCGTCGCCTGCTGCCGCACGTCGGCAGCTCGATCGTCGTCACCGCGCCGACCATCGGTTTCTTCCTGCTGGCGCTGGCCCTCGGCTACGCTTCCGGCGCCCGGGTGGCGACCGATTACCGGGCCATCGTCGCCCGCAACTTCCTGATTTCCGCCGCCCTGGCCGGCTTCGGCCTCGCCGGCGTCACTGTCGACTGGATGTTCGTCCACCTGCAGCCGGCGCTGATCGCCTACTTCGTCTTCATCGGCGGCATCCTCTGCCCGCTGGCCTGGCTGCTCGGGCAGACGGTGCCGATCCTGACCAACCTGATGAAATCGGCGCGCACCGGCGAGGCCAGCGGCATGGCGCTCTACTGGTCCACGCTCGGCTCCTTTCTCGGCTCGCTCAGCCTGTCGCTGCTCGTCATGCAATGGCTGGGCGTCTCGGCGGCGGTGCTCGCCTGCAGCCTGCTGCTGGTCGCCGGCACCCTGCTGCTCGGCGGCCGCCAGCTGAAAATGGCCCTGTTTTGCGCGTCGACCGCAGCAGCCGCCATCGGCTTCAACCTGCACCATGAGGTCACCGCCGACACCGCCTACGCCGAATACATCGTCGGCCCGGCCGCCCTGCCCGGCCAGAAAGACCCGCGCGCCTTCTGGGTCAACAAGTCCACGGCCTCGCTGATCGACGATTCCGAGCCGCCCAACTACACGCGCTACATCAAGCGCCTGCGCCAGATCCTGCTCGACGAACTGGAATTCCGCGAGCGCGACATCCTCGTCCTCGGCGCCGGCGGCTTCACGCTGTCGCACCGCGAGCCGAGCAACCGCTATACCTACGTCGACATCGACCCGGCGATCAAGGCCATCGCCGAAAAGCACTTCCTGCGCGAAGCGGCGCGCGGCGAGTTCATCGCCGACGACGCCCGCCGTTTCGTCGCCACCACCGAGCGCCGCTTCGATGCCGTCGTCGTCGACGTCTACAGCTCGCACACCTCGATTCCCAGCCACCTGGTCACCCGCGAATTCTGGGAAGGCACGCGCCGCGTGCTGAAACCCGACGGCGTCCTGCTCGCCAACCTGATCCTCGACGGCAAACTGGAAACCCCCTACGCGCGCAACCTGCTGGCGACCATCGACAGCGTCTTCGGCCGCTGCTCGGTCGATGTCCTGCACAAGGCGCAGGCGCTGTCCAACGTCGAGGTCATCTGCTTCGCCAGCAGCCGGCCGGGCGCGACCGGCATCTACGTCGACGAGAAGAACCGCGCCGACCTCGACATGGCGCGCTCAAGGTAGGCGTCCCTCGGAGGCATCAACAACTGTGAGCGCCGTCATATTGACGATACGGCGGACGGTGGCGGTCGGCGTCAGGATATTGACCGGCCGGGCCGCCCCGAGCAGGATGGGGCCGACCGTCAGGTTGTCGCCGGCCGCCA
>JAGOAU010000024.1 GCA_017983755.1 Azonexus sp.
ACCGAAGGCAAGGGTCTGACCCAGCCGGTGACCGGCGACAAGTGCAAGGGTCCCAAGTCCAAGGCGCTGATCCAGTGCCTGCAGCCGGATCGTCGTGCCGACATCGAAGTCATCGGCACCAAGTAAGTCGCCGCGCTTCAGTAAAAGCCCTGCTTCGGCAGGGCTTTTTCATTTCAACTCTTCCAACAGATCAGGCCAAATCATGCTCAACGCCGACCCCGCCGAACTCGACAAATTTGGTGACCTCGCTCACCGCTGGTGGGACCCGAACAGCGAATTCAAACCGCTGCACGACATCAACCCGCTGCGCCTCGACTGGATCGACAATGCAATCGGCTTGCGCGGCAAACGCGTTCTCGATGTCGGCTGCGGCGGTGGCCTCTTGTCGGAGGGCATGGCGGTTCGTGGCGCCGAGGTCACCGGTATCGATCTTTCCGAAAAGCCGCTCGGCGTCGCCCGGCTGCATCTGCTGGAAAGCGGACAGAAGGTCGATTACCGCAAGGTGGCGGTCGAACAACTGGCGGCCGAGATGCCCGGCGCGTTCGATGCCGTGACCTGCCTCGAAATGCTCGAGCATGTCCCGGATCCGGCGAGCATCGTGGACTCCTGTGCCCGCCTGGTCAAACCCGGCGGCCAGGTCTTCTTCTCGACCATCAACCGCAACCCCAAGGCTTATCTGTTTGCCGTCATCGGCGCCGAATACCTGTTGCAGATGCTGCCCAAGGGAACGCACGACTTCGCCCGCTTCATCAAACCGTCCGAACTGACGCGCTGGTGCAAACAGGCCGGCCTGGAGCCGGATGAACTGGTCGGCATGACCTATAACCCGCTGACCCGGCACTATGCGCTGGGCCGCGACACCGACGTCAATTACCTGGTGCGTGCCACGCGCAATGTTTGAGGCGGTCCTTTTCGACCTTGACGGCACGCTGGCGGATACGGCGCCCGACCTGTGCGGAACCGTCAATATTTTGCTTGCCGAGGAAGGTCGACCGCAACAGCCATTTTCCAGCTTGCGCCCGCATACCTCGCAAGGCGTGCGCGGCCTTCTCGGCAAGGGATTTGGCATCGACGGCTCGCATCGCGACTACGAACGCCTGGCCGCCCGCTTTCTCGAAATCTACGCCGGTCAACTGTGCGATCTGTCGCGGCTCTTCGACGGCATTCCCGCCCTGCTCGATGCCCTGGAATCGCAAGATATCGCCTGGGGAATCGTCACCAACAAGCGCGCGCGTTACACCGAACCGCTGGTCGCAGCACTTGGCCTGACGCCGCGCACCCGCTGCGTGGTCAGTGGAGACACGACCGCCGAAGCCAAGCCGTCGCCGCTGCCCATCCTGCACGCCTGCCAGATTCTCCGCTGCGTCCCGCAGCGCACGCTCTACGTCGGCGACGACCGGCGCGACATCGTCGCCGGACAGGCTGCCGGCACCGGGACCGCGGCCGTTTCCTACGGCTACCTCGGCGACAGTTGTCCGATTCACACCTGGGGCGCCGATTTCATCGCCGACCATCCGTCCACCCTGGCCGACTACCTGTTCAGTTCAAACGCGCCGAGATAAGCAGATTGCGCGGGGTTAACCGGCGTTCGCAAAATTGGCCGAGTGCCACCGAATAGCCGTCGTTCTCCAGCCGGACGGCAAGATCCAGTGCCAGCCAGACCTCAAGCGCACGCCGGAACGCATTGCGTACAATCGACAGCCGCATGACCTCGCGCTGACGCTGCCAGCCGCGTTGCTCCAGTTCAGCTGCAAGGTTGCTCGCAGGCTGCACCAGCCCCTCCCGCTTCGTCATCAACACCATGAAATCGGCAAAGTGGCCACGCAACCAGGCGGCCGGCACCGGCTTGAAGCTGCGATATTCGTCGCTGCCGCCGACCTGGCGCCGCCAGGCATCGAACCCCAGCTTCCAGGCCATCTCCCGGTCCCGCTGAAGCAGGCGGCGCGGCGCCGCGGTCACCGCCTCGGTCACTGCCAGGCGCGCATCATCCGCAGTCACGTGCGTTTGCAGCATTCCCGACAGCGGTTGATAAGCGCCCTCGATTCCGCGGTAATAGCAGCATGGCGCCACATCCAGGGCGGCCACGCCGCGGCTCGCGGCCTGATCGACCAACCCCCGATGCAGGTGGCCGCAGGCATGCAGCGCCACGGCATGCTCGCCTGCCCGCAGCGCGGAATCCGGCCGGGTGACATCCCCTTCGACAAAGCGATGCGTTGCCCCCGACCGGCGTGCCAGAAGCGCGCCATCGGCACACAAGGTCCGATCGATTTCCAGTGTCGTCACATCTACCTGCCAATGAAGTGCCAGCAGGCGCCCGAGATGGCCCTTGCCGCCGCACCAGTCGACGACCGGCCGGCCGCTGCAGGCAGCGCTTGCGGCGAAGGCCTCGATCTGCGCCCGCTTGCGCCCGGGGATTTCCCAGGCCCAGAACAGACCCTGGCCAGGCATGACCACCGACGGGCACTCGGCGACACTGGCCAGCTCGGGCAGCACGGCGAGTTCGCCGATGTGACGGGCGATGAAATTCGCCGCGGCCTCGCCATCGTCGGCAAGACGGGCCTGTTCTTCGTCACCAAGGGCGAGCAATTCGGCCGTCAGGGCCGGCCATTGCGTGCACCAGCCGGGCCGGATTTCGCGGAACGGCTGGGCATGCCACAGTGGCCGGAAGGCCGCCAGCACCTCGTCCAGCGTCCGCTGGCGCTGCAGCAGGGTCATTTGACGGCGGCCCGCCGCTCCCGGCGCCGGTAGCCGACAACGGCCGGGATGATCGCCAGCACGATCACCGCCAGCCCCAGCCCGAGCGGCCACAGCACCGGCCGGTTCCACTCACGGCGGGCTCGGGCGCGGTCGACGGCATCGATGCGCTGATATTTCAGGATATTGTTGCCGACGTCGTTCGGCTTCCGATTCTTCAGCCAGCGATGGCCTAGGGTGTAGCTCTTCGGGTGGAGGCCGAAATTCCACGGCGCATCGTGGTGCAGGATGCGGTTCATCTGGCGGACGATCTGCAAGCGCTCCGGCGTGTTGTCCATGTTCTTCATTCGCGCGAACAGGCGGTCAAACTCGGGACTGGCGTAATTGGAGGCGTTCTCGCCACCCTTGGCGACCTTGCTTTCGTTGCCGTCGAGCAGGAAGAAGAAGTTCTCCGGGTCCGGATAATCGGCATTCCAGCCAAGGTAATAGAGTTGGACATTGCCCTTGCGCAGCTTGTCCTGGAAGCGGTTGAAATCGGTCGAACGGATCACGAGTTGCACGTCGATCTTGGCGAATTGCCGGGTCAGCCAGTCGAGCCGCGACTTTTCGCCCATGCCGCCACCGGTGGTGTCGAGATTGACGACCAGCGGCTCGCCGCTCTTCTCGTCACGCCCATTCGGGTAGCCCGCCTCGCTCATCAGCCGCCTGGCAACTTCGACCGGCTTGCGCAGGCGCTTGCCGTCAACCCAGTCATAAACAACGTTGTTCATTCCCTCCTCGCCGCCCTCGTAGCCGAAGATGCCCGGCGGCAGCGGGCTTTGGGCGGCGATGCCGCGCCCATTCTGGAAGATCGAAATGTATTCTTCCTGGTCAACCGCAATCGAGATTGCCTGGCGAAGCTTGGTGGCCCGCTCGTTCAGCCCGCCGACGACCGGGTCGAGCATGTTGAAGCCCATGTAGAAGGTGGATGTCTTGACCGAGGTCAGCAGGCGGATGCCCTTGTCGCGCATTTCGTCGGTGAGCGCCACGTCGCCGCCGACATTGACCCGCACCGCCTGGTCGAAACTGTCCGAAGAAATTCCTGAGGCGTCGTAGTAGCCCTGCAGGAACTTGTTCCAATAGGGGATCGCTTCCTTCTCGCGGGTAAACACGGCCTGATCGAGCAGCGGCAAGGGCTTGCCGCAATCGTCCAGCAGGCCGGCTTCGCGGTCGCCTGCCTCGCCTTCACAGGGATAGGTCTGGCGGCCGCCGAAATTGGGGTTGCGCGAGAGCACCATGCGCCGGTTCGGGTCGTTTTCAGTCAGCATGAACGCCCCGGTACCGACCGGCCACCAGTCGAGCGTCAGGTTCTTGGCAGCCATCCCGGGCTGGGCGTAGAAGCGGTCCACTTCGCGCGGTACCGGGGCAAAGAACGGCATCGCCAGCCAGAAAAGAAATTGCGGATATTTGCCCTTGATGCGGATGCGCCAGGTGTGGCGATCGACCTTTTCCACCCCGCTCAACGGGTAGGCATCGAGATCCAGCCAGTCTCCCGCCGGCACGTCCCGCGCCGCGGCTTGCAGGGATTCGCCGAGTTCCTTGAGACCGACGATCTTGTCGGCCATCATGCCGAAGATGGGCGAGTGCAGGCGCGGGTGGGCGAGCCGCTTCATCTGGTAGATGTAGTCGTCGGCAATCAGCTCCCGCGTTCCCGTCTGCGGGAAATCGGCAATCTTCTGCCGTCCCTCGGCCGCATTTTTGCCCAGATAGAGCGGTTGACCGCGACCGTCGTTGGCGAACGCCGGGTGTGGCTGATAGTGGATGCCGGGCTTCAAGCGGAGTTCGTAAACACTCTCGGCGATCGTGTCGAGGGGCGCGTCGGCCGGCAACTCACGCCCTTCGGCATCGAGAAAGCGGGGCCGCGGGACCTCTTCGAGGGTTGCGGGAATCAGTTCGTACGGTCGTTTCAGGTAGTGATACTGGAGCGGCGGCTCGTAGATCTGCCCGGTAAAGGTGATTTCGTCCTCAGTGTAGGACTGCGCTGGGTCGAGATGCTTGGGCCGGTCGGTAAAGGCTGCATAAAGCACGTTGTGCTCGGCATCGGCCGCCGGATACGGGTCGTTCCATGCCTGGCCGCAACCGGCGAGGAAGGCGACGAGCAGCAATCGAATCAGGGTTTTCCGCATGGTGCGAAGTGTAACAACTTGACCGCATCCCTGCCCATTGCCCACAATGCCCGAAAACCCGAGAGACGGAGCAAATCCATGCTGGATACGAAAATTCCCGACTTTGCGCTGCCGGCCACCGGCGGCCAGTCGTTCAGCCTGGCCGCACAGGCCGGCAAGGTCGTCGTCATCTATTTCTACCCCAAGGACAGCACGCCGGGCTGCACGACCGAGGCGCAGCAGTTCCGCGACCTCCATGATCGCTTTGTCGCGGTCGACGCCGTAATTCTCGGTATTTCCAGGGACAGCGTGAAATCGCACGAAAACTTCAAGGCCAAGCAGGCGCTGCCTTTCGGACTCGCTTCCGATGCCGACGAAACCGTTTGCAACCTGTTCGCCGTCATGAAAATGAAAAATATGTATGGGAAACAGGTCCGTGGCATCGAACGCAGCACCTTCGTCATCGACCGCAGTGGCGTCCTGCGCCGCGAATGGCGCGGAGTCAAGGTGCCGGGCCATGCCCAGGAAGTTCTGGATTTCGTTACAACCCTCTAATCCCAGCCAAAGGCCCACTACATGCCGCGCAAGCCCGCAGCCACCAGAAAGCCCGCCGTTACCAAGATCTTCGTTCTCGACACCAACGTGCTGATGCACGACCCGAGCTGCCTTTTCCGTTTCGAGGAACATGACATCTTCCTGCCGATCATGACGCTGGAAGAACTCGACAACAACAAGAAAGGCATGTCGGAAATCGCGCGCAATGCCCGCCAGGCTTCGCGCATGCTGGACGAAATGCTGGCGCACGATGGCGTCGATATCGACGAGGGCATCGACCTTTACGGCCCGTCGGCCAAGTTGGCCAGCGGCCGCCTCTACCTGCAGACCGAGGCGATCAGCGCCGAGCTGCCGCAAGGCCTGCCGACCTCGAAAGTCGACAACCAGATCCTGTCGGTCGTCATCCACCTCCAGAAAAAATTCCCCAAGCGCCCGGTCATCCTGGTGTCGAAAGACATCAACATGCGCATCAAGTCGCGCGCGCTCAACCTGCTGGCCGAGGATTACTTTAACGACAAGGTGCTCGAGGATACCGACATCCTCTATACCGGCACCCGCGCGCTGCCCGAGACGTTCTGGGACAAGCATGGCCAGGGCATGGAATCGTGGAAGAAGGAGGCCAAGACCTACTACCGCGTCAAGGGCCCCCTATGCTCACAATTCCTGGTAAATGAATTCGTCTGGCTGGAAACCGAGGGTTTCACCGCCATCGTCAAGGAAACCGCCGGCAAGACCGCGGTCCTGGAAACACTGGTCGATTACACACACCCGAAGAATGCCGTCTGGGGCATCACCGCGCGCAATCGCGAACAGAATTTCGCGCTCAACCTGCTGATGAACCCGGAGATCGACTTCGTCACCCTGCTCGGCCAGGCCGGGACCGGCAAGACACTGCTTACGCTGGCGGCGGGCCTGACGCAGGTGCTCGAAAGCAAGCTGTTCGCCGAGATCATCATGACCCGCGTCACGGTCCCGGTCGGCGAGGATATTGGCTTCCTGCCCGGTACCGAGGAGGAGAAGATGGCACCGTGGATGGGCGCCCTCGAAGACAACCTCGACGTTCTCACCCATATCGATGACAGTAGCGGCCCCTACGGCGGCGAGTGGGGCAAGGCGGCGACCCACGACATCATCCGCTCGCGAATCAAGGTCAAGTCGCTCAACTTCATGCGCGGACGCACCTTCCTGAAGAAATACCTGATTATCGACGAGGCACAGAACCTGACGCCGAAGCAGATGAAGACCCTGGTCACCCGGGCCGGGCCGGGCACCAAGGTGGTCTGCCTCGGAAACATTGCGCAGATCGACACCCCCTACCTGACCGAAGGCAGTTCCGGCCTGACCTACGTGGTCGACCGCTTCAAGGGCTGGCCGCACTCCGGTCACATAACGTTACAACGCGGAGAACGCTCCCGTCTGGCTGACCACGCGGCCGAAGTGCTATAATCCACCTCAATAACTAAAGGGGCCGTGTCAGCGACACGGCCTTTTCGTTTCAGCCACGGGCTGTCTCTGCCGGAGAAATGTTTGAAACGCCGAGATTTTCTAGCTTCTGCCGCTGCGCTCTCGCTATTCTCCGCCGAGGCATTGGCGGCGAAGAAAAAGACCGATACCAAGCCGGCAACAAAACCTAAACCGGCCAAGCCATCGACACGCCGTAATGCCGCAAAACCAACCGCCGCGGCGACTGCATCGCACAGCCCTGTTGCGCATACGGCGGAAGATCCGATTATCGAAAAGCCCCCGCAAGGCACATCGGCCACTCGCCTGCCGCCGGTCAAAGCGCCGGAACCACCTGCCGACTGGCGAACCCATGAAATCGTCACAACGGTCAAGCTAAAAGGCGTCAGCGGCCAGACGCGCCTGTGGCTGCCCCTGCCGCTGAATCAGGACACGCTTTTTCAGCGCACATTAGGTCACACCTGGAACGGCAATCCGGAAATGTCGAGCATGCGCCGCTTGCCCGATGGCGACCTCGAAGTGTTTCATTCCGAATGGTCCGACGGCAGCGATGCGAAATTCCAGATCAAGACGCTGGTAACCACGGCGGACCGCCATTTTGATGTCGCCAAACGGACCGTCGCACCCGAGCGCGAGGACATTCTCCGCCGCAACCTGCAGGCTTCGCAACTGATCCCCAACGATGGCCTGGCCCATCAACTGGGCGAAAGAATCGTCGGCAGGATCAAGGATCCGGTCGCCCAGAGCAAGGCGATCTACGACTGGGTAGTGGAAAATGCAGTTTACGACCCAGCACTGCCCGGTTGCGGAACCGGGGATGTCAAGCAGCAATTCATCCGCGGCCAGTACGGCGGCCGTTCGGCCGACATCAACGGGCTCTTTGTCTCGCTCTGCCGCGCCATAGGCATCCCGGCCCGTTGTGTCTTCGGCTTGCGCGTCGGTCCATCTCGCCTCTTCCGAAGTCTGGGCCTGACCAGCGACGATGCCACCCGGGCGCAGCATGTCCGGGCCGAATTTTACGTGCCCGGCTTTGGCTGGATTCCCGTCGACCCCAGCGATGTCCGGCGCGCAATCGCCATGGAAGGGCTGTCGGATCGCGACAGCAAGCTGCTGTCGCTGAAAAAGGTCCTGTTCGGTGTCTGGGAGATGAACTGGATTGCCTTCAACGTCGGCACGGATGTCATCTTGCCGGGTCGGCAAGGGGCGCTGCCTTTCCTGCTGCTGCCGCAACTGGAATCACGAGACGGGAAACGCGATGGCACCAACCCGGCCGCCTTCGAATTCACCATCAGCTCACGCCGCGTCGAACTCTAGAACCCACTCGGCCGGTGATCAGTACTCCGGCCGGCTACCGCCGGATCCGCCGCCTGCCAGACTCTCGAAGCGCGTGTATTCGCCGAGGAAGGCCAGCCTGACGGTACCCGTCGGGCCATTACGCTGCTTGCCGATGATGACCTCGGCGATCCCCTTGTCCGGCGTATCCTGCTTGTAATACTCCTCGCGGTACATCATCAGGATCACGTCGGCATCCTGCTCGATGGCGCCGGATTCGCGCAAGTCGGACATCATCGGGCGCTTGTCGTTTCGTTCTTCGACCTTGCGCGAGAGCTGCGACAAGGCGACGATCGGCACCTGCAGTTCCTTGGCCAGCGATTTGATCGAGCGGGAAATCTCCGAGACTTCGGTCGCCCGGTTTTCCCCCTGCCGGCTACCACTCATCAACTGGATGTAGTCGATCACCAGCAAGCCGAGCTTGCCGCCATACTGGCGCGCCAGTCTCCGGGCACGGGCGCGCAGGTTGGCCGGGGTGAGGCCGCCGGTTTCGTCGATGTAGATCGGCGCCTCGTGCAACTTGCCGAGCGCGAACGAGAGGCGCGACCATTCGTCGTCGTTGAGACGCCCGGTGCGCACGCGGTGCGAGTCGAGACGCCCGATCGATGCCAGCATGCGCATCGCCAGTTGTGTGCCGCCCATTTCCATCGAGAAGACGCCGACCGGCAAACCGGAATCGACGGCGACGTTCTCCGCAATATTCAGCGCGAAGGCCGTCTTGCCCATCGATGGGCGGCCGGCGACGATAATCAGGTCGCCAGGCTGAAAACCCGAAGTTTTCTGGTCGAGATCGACGAAGCCGGTCGGCACGCCGGTAATGTCGGAAGGATTGTCTCGATCGTGCAGTTCCTGAATCCGCTCGACGACCTGCGTCAGCAGCGGATTGATATGTACAAAGCCCTCGTTGTGGCCGGCGCCGGCTTCGGCGATCTTGAATATCTTTGATTCGGCCTCGTCGAGCAGCGTTTCTGCATCGCGTCCGAGCGGATTGAGCGCGTCGGCGGCAATTTCATCGGCGGTCGCCACCAGTTGCCGCAAAACAGCCCGTTCGCGAACGATTTCGGCATAGCGCCGGATATTGGCCGACGACGGGGTGTTGGCTGCCAGTTCGCCCAGATAGGCCAGGCCGCCGGTCTGATCGCCCTCCCCGGCCGCATCCAGCGCTTCGGCCACGGTAACCACGTCGGCCGGCTTGGCCCGCTCCAGCAGGTTGCGAATCTGCCGGAAAATGCGCCGATGCTCGTCGCGATAAAAATCGCTATCGGTAACCAGGTCGCCCATGCGGTCCCAAGCCTGATTGTCGAGCATCAGGCCGCCGAGGATCGACTGCTCGGCTTCGATCGAATGCGGCGGAACACGCAACTGGTCTAGGGTAGGATCGGTGATTCGTGGTTTCGGCGGGCGCTGGTTCATGGGGCGAAGTTTAAATTAAAAAGGCCTCGCAACTGCGAGGCCTTTTGTCGTGCGGCGTGACCGGAATTACTCGGCAACGACCGCCACGGTGATGTTGGCCAGCACATCGGTATGCAGGGCAACGTCGAGCGGGAATTCACCGATGGCCTTGAGCGGGCCTTCCGGCATGCGGATGGCAGCCTTGTCGACATCGAAGCCGGCGGTCTTCAGCGCGTCAGCGATGTCGGCATTGCCGACCGAACCGAACAGACGGCCGTCCATGCCGGCCTTGCGGGCGACGGAAACGGACAGGCCGGCCATCTTGTCGGCGACGCCTTGAGCTGCAGCCAGCTTGTCTGCGGCGATCTTTTCCAGTTCGACGCGACGCGCCTCGAATTCAGCCATGGCGGCCGGCGTGGCACGCTTGGCCATACGCTTCGGGATCAGGAAGTTGCGAGCGTAGCCATCCTTGACCTTGACGATGTCGCCAAGGTTACCGAGGTTGACCACCTTTTCGAGCAGAATGATTTGCATGTTTCGTCTCCTCGCTTATTGATGGTTGTCGGTGTAAGGCAGCAGGGCCAGGAAGCGGGCGCGCTTGATCGCGGTGCCCAGTTGGCGCTGATAGCCGGCCTTGGTGCCGGTCAGGCGAGCCGGCATGATCTTGGCGTTTTCCTGGATGAATTCCTTCAGGACATCCACATCCTTGTAGTCGATCTGTTCGACCTTTTCTGCCGTGAAGCGGCAGAATTTACGGCGCTTGAAGAGACCGCCACCGCGCTTCTTTTTCTTGTCGTCATCCTTCTTCTTGAAAAATCGAGCCATTTTCGTTTCCTTCCAAAAATTCTATTGAATTCACATGCAGTACGGGGGCCTTGCTGTTTCGGCTTCGTGCAGCGAGAAATCCAGTCAGCCTGACCGCCCCACCGAGGGGTGCTGCCTGCAGCCAGCGGGCGGCTTCGCCCAGGGCCAGAACAGCGATTTCCACTTCCACCAGACGCTGTGCACCGCTTTCGGTCTGTGTGGAGCTGTGTTGCAGCCGCCCCTCACTGACTGGTACGCCGGCCGGGGTATAGCGCAAGACTTTGCGCTCGACCAGTTGACCGGAGAGTTCGATGCAGTTCAGCCGTTATTTCCCGTACAAATATGTATTAGGCAGCAGCGACCGGTTCGGCCGGCGCAGCAGCAACGTCACCACCCATCAGGGACTTGGACTTCTCTTCCTTCATCATCGGGGAAGGAGTCGTCACAGCCGCCTTCATCTTGACGGTGAGGTGGCGCAGCACGGCGTCGTTGAACTTGAACGAATGCTCGAGTTCGTTCAGCGTTTCGCCGTCGCACTCGATGTTCATCATGACGTAGTGAGCCTTGTGGATCTTCTGGATCGGGTAGGCCAGTTGACGGCGGCCCCAGTCTTCCAGGCGATGGATCGAGCCGCCCTTGGCGGTCACGATGGTGCGATAGCGCTCGACCATGCCGGGCACTTGCTCGCTTTGGTCCGGATGGACGATAAAGACGATTTCGTAATGGCGCATGCAAACTCCTTTTGGGATATACCCTCCGCCATGCGTTCGCGGTAGGGCAAGGTTGAAAAGCCCGCGATTATATCAACAATCGCGGGCTTACAGGGTAAATCGAGGCGGATTTTTAGAAACTGTCGTCGGCCATTTCCAGAGCGCCGGCAGCGCCATTGACGACAGACTCGGCAAGGCCTGGCGCCTGGGTCAGGAAATGGTCGGCGAAGAAGCGTGTCGTAGCCAGTTTGGCCGTCCAGAACGGATCGGCGTCTCCAGCGGCGATCTTGCTCCGGGCGACCACTGCCGCCCGGCCCATCTGCCAGCCACCGGCGACGATGCCGAGCAGATGGAGGAAAGGCACGGCACCGGCGTGGGCAGCCTTGGGATCGCCGGCAAAATTGGCGACAATCCAGGAAACTGCCCTTTCCAGGGCGTCGACCGCAACCGACTGGCGCGCGCCGATGCCGGCAAGGTCGCCGTCGAGTTGCGTTGCGGCAGCACGCATGTCGGCGATGATGGCGAGTATGGTCACACCCTTCTCGCGGGCTATCTTGCGGCCGATCAGGTCATTGGCCTGGATTGCCGTCGTGCCTTCATAAATGGTGGTGATGCGGGCATCGCGGAGGTGCTGTGCAGCGCCTGTTTCCTCGATGAAGCCCATGCCGCCATGCACCTGGACGCCAAGCGAGGCGATGTCGATGGCACTCTCGGTACTCCAGCCCTTGACGACCGGAATCATCAGGTCGGCAAAGGCCTGCCCTTTCCGGCGTTCTGCCTCGTCCGGGTTGGCGTGGGCATTGTCCTGCGCCGCGGCGGTGACATAGGCCAGCGCCCGCATGGCTTCGATGCGCGCCCGCATTGACATCAGCATGCGACGAATATCGGGGTGCCTGATGATCGGCACCTTCGGGCCGCCACGGACACCGACCTCGGTGCCCTGGACGCGTTCTTTAGCGTACACGACGGCGCGTTGATAGGCGCGCTCGGCATCACCCAGCCCTTCGAGACCGACGTTGAAGCGGGCGGCATTCATCATGATGAACATGTACTCGAGGCCGCGATTCTCCTCGCCGACCAGCGTACCGATCGCCCCACCGTTGTCGCCGAAGGCCAGCACCGCGGTCGGACTGCCGTGGATGCCCAGCTTGTGTTCGATCGACACGCAGTACGCATCGTTACGTTCGCCCGGCGTCCCATCGGCCTTGAGCAGGAACTTGGGCACGACGAACAGCGAGATCCCCTTGACTCCCTCGGGGGCATTCGGGGTGCGCGCCAGCACGAGATGGACAATGTTGTCCGTCATGTCGTGCTCGCCGTAGGTAATGAAAATCTTCTGGCCGAAAATCCTGTAGGTGCCGTCACCCACCGGCTCGGCGCGGCTGCGCACGGCAGCCAGATCGGAGCCGGCCGAAGGCTCGGTCAGATTCATGGTCCCGGTCCACTCGCCGGAGACGAGGTTCGGCAGGTAGGCTGCCTTCTGCTCGTCGGTGCCGGCAATCATCAAGGCTTCGATAGCCCCCTGCGTCAGCATCGGGCACAGCGAGAAGGCATGGTTGGAAGCCTTCCACATTTCGCTGACCGCCGTCGACAGCAGGCGCGGCAAACCCTGGCCGCCGAATTCCGGATCGCAGCCGAGACCATTCCAGCCGTTATCGACAAACTGCCGATAGGCCTCCTTGAAGCCCGGTGACGTCGTGACGACCGTATCCTTCCACTTGGCGCCATCGGTGTCGCCCACGCGATTGAGCGGCGAAAGCACCTCGCCGGCAAACCTGGCCGCCTCTTCCAGAATGGCATCGACCACATCGGGCGAAGCCTCTTCACAACCTGGCAAGGAAACTACCTGATCGAGACCGGCCAGTTCCTGCATGACAAACCGCATATCCCGCAACGGGGCAATGTATTCGCTCATGATGCTTTGGCGTCGCTTTCCATCTTGTTTGAAATTTCCTTCAACTCGATCAGGAACAGAATGTCACTGACCACCGACAGCGAAAAACCAAGGCGCGTACCGCCACGGTTGTCGCGCAGCAACTGGTTGAGATATTCGATGACGTCGCCCTCAGGCCAGCGCACGAGAACCTGCTCGGTGATCCCCGGCATGCCTTCGATGCCCTCGACCCGGGCGCCGTCCCGACTGCCTGCCGATTCGGTATCGAGCACGACGTCGACCGAACCCGGACCCGGAGCTTCTGCAGCCTCATCCCATTTCTGAACTTCCACATTGAAGTTCCGGTTCAATTCCCGAGCCACCTTCTCGAACTCGTGGCGCATGCCCGCCATACGATAAACATCCATCAGCCGGATCCATGGCTTCAGCGCTTCCTGCGGATTGGCATCGATATATTCCTGCAACGCCTGAGCGGCCCCCTTGACGCGCCCGAACGAGAGCATGATTTCAGCCAGCTCCATGACAGGATTGGCCTCGAAATGCTCGTCGACCGTGGCAGCCGCGACCGACATGATCGAATCATGCTTATGTGGCGGCACCACCGAGTGCTCTATCGGCGCCACTGGCAGCGTTCCTGCGGCATCGACATCGAGCTTCGGCGGCATCGCCATCGAGACCGGGTCCACCTGCAAATCGGTACCACCGCGTTCTTCGCGCTCACCGCGACGCGGCGGATCAATCTCAAATTCCTCGCGTCCCTGCTGGCGCTCCTGATAAGCCCGCCAACCCAACCAGGCGGCGATAACCAACAGCGCCCCGATCAAGGCACCATACAAATTCCAGTTGGAACCGGTAGAACCGGTGCCCGCCGCCTGTGTCCGGGCTGCCAGATCGGCCGCTGGCGCTGGCGCCACAGCCTTGGCCTCGGGTTGTGCCGTTGCCGGAATCGCCGCTGCCTGCTCGATTTTTTCCGTCAGGTCGCCGGCACGTTGCTGGAGTTCGCCGACTGTCGCCTCCATGTTCCGGATTTTTTCAGCCGCCGCCTGGTTGGCAGCCAACTGTTCCGGCGAAACACCTGCTTTGCCTGGCTCCGCCCCCGGAAGCGCCGGGGGCGGCGCCGCAGATATGGCGGGCGGCATCTGTGCCGCGGGACGAGCCGGCCTGATCTGCTCACGCTGCACCGGGGCCGCAGTCGTACTACGTGGCACCTCAAGCGGCACCATGGCCATCAGCGAGCGGCCGGAAGGGGGCGAAGCCATGACCATGTATTCGCGCACGACATCCTGGCCGCAAGCGACGTGGACAGCCACAGCGAGCAGCGGGTCACTGAGCGGCACATCGGAAACTATCTCGAGAACCGGCGGATTGCCCTTGCGAACCTTGAATGTCGCACGCTTCAGCCAGGGCAGGTTATCGTCGCCAGTGGGTCGCTGCAGGCGGAAACAGGCCGGATCGAGCGAACTGTTGCCGACGCCTAGAATATCGACCTCGAAGCGCGGCCGGTCACCGAGCGCCGGACTGCCTCTTAACTCCCCGAGGCCAATGGCCGCCACCTCACCCGAAAGGACGATCAAGGCGGCAACCAGGGAAAAGCGAAATGCGGAATAGCTCACCGACTTACACCCCAATGACATGAAAGCGAACGAATTGTAGCCCTTATTTATTGGCGAGATAACTCGCGTCGTCAAAAGTGCCGACCCAAGCTGGTCGATACACCACGAAGAGCGTCATCACCATGCCCGACAACCAGGCTTCCGAGAATCCCAGCAGCAGAAAATAGGGCAAATACTCTGCAGCAAGATAGTCCAATGGATACGCGCCGGCGACAACCAGCAGAAGTGTCGCGACCATACCCACGCCAATGACGGTCAGCGCCGCGGCGAAAAATCCATTGACGAAAATATAGACGAAAAAGTGGCGCGGCAAGAACCCGACGACCAGGCGATACATGGCCTGGCTCAACCATACGCTGACCCCTGCCATCAATAGTGCATTGATCGCATATGCCAGAAAACCGCCGGCGCCGTTCAGAGTTATGCCCAAAAGCACCAGCGAGAGGCCGACAAACGCGAGGTGCGGGCCGAAGCTGAGCGTAAAGACCGTCGCTCCAAGCAGATGCATCGACAGCCCGGGCTTGACCCCTGCCTTGAGACTCCAGATCAACGTCAACAGCACGATCATCCCGAGCCAGACGTTCAGTTGTTCTGAATCCCGCAGCCGGCCCCAAGGGGCTTTCAAAAGACTGCGGGCGAACAGCGGTAGCCAGACGGCCCACGCCGCCCAGTACCACTCTTCGCCCAACAATGTATCCGGCAGATTCACATAGCTATTCTAGCCGACGGCACTTACCAGTTGCGGCACGGTTTCAAAGAGATCGCCGACGAGTCCGTAGTCGGCGATCTGGAAGATCGGCGCATCGGGGTCCTTGTTGATGGCGACGATCACCTTCGAGTCCTTCATCCCGGCCAGGTGCTGGATCGCTCCGGAGATGCCGATCGCCAGGTAGAGCTGCGGTGCGACGATCTTGCCGGTCTGCCCGACCTGGTAGTCGTTCGGCACGAAGCCGGCATCGACCGCGGCACGGGAGGCCCCGAGCGCCGCGCCGAGCTTGTCGGCCAGCGGCTCGAGCAGGGTGTGGTAGTTCTCGCCGCTGCCCAGGCCGC
>JAGOAU010000040.1 GCA_017983755.1 Azonexus sp.
CCGCGAAAAATATTGCCGCCGCCGATGACCACGCCGGTCTCGACGCCGAGATCGGTCACCGCCTTGATCTCGGCCACGATCCCGCCGAGGACCCGCGTATTGATCCCATAGGCATCATCACCCATCAGCGCCTCGCCCGACAGCTTGAGCAGGATGCGACGGAACCTTGGCGCGGTCACGCAGCGACCCCGATTTACTTGCTGCTCGCGGCGGCGGCCGCCTGGGCAGCCACTTCGGCGGCGAAGTCATTGACCTTCTTCTCGATGCCTTCGCCGACGATGAACAGCGTGAAGCTGGCCACCGACGCACCCTTCGCCTTCAGCAGTTGCTCGATGGTCTGCTTGCCGTCCTCGGCCTTGACGAAGACCTGGCCCAGCAGGGTCACGTCCTTCAAGTACTTCTGCACCGTGCCTTCGGCAATCTTTTCCAGCATGGCTTCCGGCTTGCCGGCTTCGCGCGCCTTCTCGATGGCGATGCGACGCTCCGTGTCCAGCAGTTCGGCCGAAACGCCCGACGCGTCGAGTGACTTCGGCTTCGAGGCGGCAATGTGCATCGCCAGATCCTTCGCCAGCGACTCGTCGCCGCCGACCACGTCGATCAGCACGCCGATCTTCGATCCGCCGTGGATATACGAGCTCAGCTTGCCTTGCGCCGCGACGCGCACGAAGCGGCGGATGCTCATGTTCTCGCCGATCTTGCCCACCAGCGCGGAGCGTGTCGATTCGACCGTGCCCTCGCCCATCGGCAGGGCCGACAGCGCGGCGACGTCGGCCGGGTTCTTCTCCGTGACCATGCGCGCGCAGTCGGCAGCCAGCTTGAGGAACTCGTCGTTCTTGGCGACGAAGTCGGTTTCGCTGTTGATCTCGAAAATGCTGCCCAGCTTGCCGTCGGCGCTGATATTGATCGCCACGACGCCCTCCGCGGCGACGCGGGTCGCCGCCTTGCTGGCCTTGTTGCCCAGCTTGACGCGCAGGATTTCCTCGGCCTTCGCCATGTCGCCGGCCGCTTCGGTCAGCGCTTTCTTGCATTCCATCATCGGCGCGTCGGTCTTTTCGCGCAGTTCCTTGACCATGCTTGCGGTGATTTCCGCCATTCTCTTCACTCCAGAATCAATTGCTCGACACGGGGCCGGCGGCGCGCAACGACATTGCCGCGCGCCATGGCCGCCCCGTCATGCACCTGCTTACTCCGCGGCGTCCTCGACCTCGACAAACTCGTCGTCGCCGGCCAACTGCTGCACCACCTCGTTGATCGACTGGCTCTTGCCTTCGAGGATCGCGTCGGCGACACCGCGGGCGTACAGGCGAATCGCGCCGGACGAGTCATCGTTGCCGGGGATCACGTAGCCGACGCCTTCCGGCGAATGGTTGGTATCGACCACGCCGATCACCGGAATGCCGAGCTTGCCGGCTTCGGTGATCGCGATCTTGTGGTAACCGACGTCGATGACGAAGATCGCGTCGGGCAGGCCGCCCATGTCCTTGATGCCACCGATGGACTTGCGCAGTTTGTCGATCTCGCGCTGACGGGTCAGGGCTTCCTTCTTCGACAGTTTCTCCTGGCCGCCTTCCTCGATCGCCTGCTCCAGATCCTTGAGGCGCTTGACGGAAAGCTTGAGGGTCTTGAAGTTGGTCATCATGCCGCCGAGCCAGCGATCGTCGACATAGGGCATGCCGCAGCGCTGCGCTTCTTCGGCGATGATCTCGCGCGCCTGGCGCTTGGTGCTGACGAACAGGATGGTGCCCTTCTTGGCCGCCATCTTGCGGATGAAGGCCATCGCCTCGTTGTATTTGGCGAGGGTCTTTTCGAGGTTGATGATGTGGATCTTGTTGCGATGGCCGAAAATGAACGGGGCCATCCTGGGGTTCCAGAAACGGGTCTGGTGGCCGAAATGAACGCCGGCCTCCAGCATCTGGCGCATGGTAGTACTCATCGATTGTCTCCGATATGGGTTTAACCGCCGCCCGGCCGTGCTGCTCAACGCATCTCGCGTTCAGCCACCCTATCGGCGCCGGGCGTGTGGATTTTGCCCGGGACCATCCCGGACAAGCAAGTGATTATAGCCGAGCCATGAGTACGGATACAAGGCCCGCGACAAGCCCTCAGGCAGCGGATCATGCCGCCGCCCGAGCTCCGCGATCCAATTCCGGCACGCCTATGCGATAAGTAGTATCTTTACCATCCCGTCCGCATTCCCGCCATGTCGCGACCAACTCAGGATGCCCTCGCCGTGAGCCTGCTAGCCAAAAGCCGCGTCACTGCCGACCGTGATGTCGACCACCAGTTTCGCAGCCATGCGCCGCTCGATCGCCTCGACCCGACCCGCACCAATGTCTCGGCGGCGATACGTACCGCGATAAGCGAGCTGACGCCGATCGAGGCCATCGTCCTCACCGTGGATATCCGCCGCTCTTCATGCGTGCTCAAGGAGTCGATCGATATCCCGCAATACGCCAGGATCCTCGATGATTTCGTCGCCGAGTTTCGCACGGTCCTGCATTACCACGGCGGCTGGTTCGACAAATTCACCGGCGACGGTTTCATTTGCTACTGGCTGGTTGAACAGTCGTTTGCCGAACGAATGGAGACCGTGCTCGACTTCTGCTATTCGGTGATGAACAACTTTCGCGGCTACTACTACCCGGCCTTTGTCGCCAACATGCGCAATGAGCCGGCGGGCATCGGCCTGTCGATCGGCGTCGATGCCGGTCCCTGTTACCTCACGCCCATCGTCGGCGATCTCACCATCATCGGTTCGCCCATCGTCGGGTCGGTACGCATGTGCGACACCTGCCCGCCCTACCACCTGCTGCTCAATGCCTATCCCGGAACCCGCCTGCTGGAAGGAATGGCGACGAGCTGCGCCCGGCTGTCGGATGACCTCGCCTACCAGCTCCAGGTAAAAACCGTCGAAACCAAGGAATATCCTGAAGGCCAGACGGCCTATTCGGTCGAATTTTTTCGCAAGGGCGAGCGCCTGTTCTACTGACGTTTTCCCAATTGGCAGGCCCGCGAGCCGGGCAACCGCGAGCTAGAATGCTTGCCCGCAACCTCTAGCCGCAATACATGGCCATTTCAATAAAGTCCGCCGCGGATATCGCCGCGATGCGCGTCGCCTGTCGCCTGGCCGCCGAAGTCCTTGACTATATCGAGCCATACGTCAAGCCCGGCATCGCCACCGCCGAGCTCGACCGGCTTTGCCACGACTACATGGTCGATGTCCAGGGGTGCATTCCGGCGCCGCTGAACTACGCGCCGCCCGGCTACGCGCCCTACCCGAAGTCGATCTGCGCCTCGGTCAATCACCAGGTCTGCCACGGCGTCCCGAACGACCGCGCGCTGAAAAAGGGCGACATCGTCAATCTCGACATAACCACCATCAAGGACGGCTGGCACGGCGATACCAGCCGGACCTTCTGCGTCGGTGAAACCTCGATTCTCGCCAAACGCCTGGTCAGCATGACCCATGAATGCATGTGGGCCGGCATCGCCCAGGTCAAGCCTGGCGTGCACCTTGGCGTCGTCGGCGCGGCGATCCAGAAGCATGCCGAGGGCGCGGGATACTCCGTGGTCAGGGAATTCTGCGGGCATGGCATCGGCCGAAACTTCCATGAGGAACCGCAAGTTCTCCACTACGGCAAGGCCAGCGACGGTCCGATCTTGCAGCCCGGCATGGTGTTCACCATCGAGCCTATGATCAACGCCGGCAAGGCGGCGATCTCGGAATTGCCCGACGGTTGGACCATCGTCACCAAGGACCGCAGCCTTTCGGCGCAGTGGGAACATACGGTCCGGGTCACCGAAACCGGCGTCGAAGTCCTGACTTTGTCGCCCGGCGCCCCGCCTTGCCCCTCGCACATCCGGATTACCCCCTGAACCGAGCGAATCCGGACCTTGGTCAGTGATCGGATGAGCGAACCGCGCGATCTCGCGACGAGCACCCGCCAGCGGCTGGCGGACGGCCAGCGGGCCCTGGTCGACGCCTGGCGAAGCAGCAAGGCCGGCATTCCCCTGCTTGCCGGCCGGGCGCAGTTGGTCGACTCGGTGCTCCGGGACATCTGGCGGGATCAGGACATGCCAGGCGACTGCGCGCTTGCCGCGGTTGGCGGCTTTGGGCGCGGCTTGCTGCACCCGGGATCCGACGTTGACCTCCTGATCCTCGTCCCGGG
>JAGOAU010000025.1 GCA_017983755.1 Azonexus sp.
GCCGGCATGAATTTCCACGACGCGGTGATCCAGTCCGCCGCCGTGCGCGCCAAGCCGATCGCGCTGACCGCGCTGGCCGCCATGCTCGGCGCCCTGTTCATCCTCGACGACCCGATCTTCAACGGGCTGGCCATCAGCCTGATCTTCGGCATCCTGGTCTCCACGCTGCTGACGCTGGTGGTGATCCCGGTGCTGTATTTCTCCGCTTTCAGAAAGGAACACGTATGACCATCGAACGCATGATCCGCATCATGGCCGGCTTCTTCGTGCTGCTCTCCCTCGCCCTCGGCTGGACCGGCAGCCCGATCTTCGTTTCCGAATGGTTCCTCGCCTTCACCGCCTTCGTCGGCCTCAACCTGCTTCAGAGCGGCTTCACCGGCTTCTGCCCGCCGGAAAAGCTGCTGGCGAAGATGGGCTTCAAGCGCGGCAACGGCTCCTGCGGCGTCTGATTCGTTCTTCGCTGCCGATCACCGCCGCCACTGCGGGCGAGGCACGAAGCTGAAACGGGGACGGTGGCGCTAGCGCCAACTGTCAGCCGATCAGGGAAGGAATTCCCCACTCGACGCAGCAAGACTCGCGGCGGTGAAGTAATCCGGACCCAATTCGGAGATCGCCGGGCCGCGGCAGCGCAGCGTGGCCAGCCGGGCGCCCTCTGCCTCGACGGCGACACCGGCAACTTCGCCCTTGCCGCGCATCTGGAATGAGTAGACCACGTAGCGATAGCGACCACGCTTGAACTCGACCCACGCTCCGCCGCCACCGGCCAGCGTAGTACTGCCGGCACGGAAGGCTGGGTCGCTGTCGGTCGCCGCCGGGTAGCGCATTTCGAGCATTCTGCCGGGTCGACCAATGCGGTACTGCAGCGATCCCAACCCCTCTCCCGCCGTCTGCGCTTCACAAAGCGACACCAGCTTGGCGCCGACCCGGCAGGCAAAGATGACCCTTTCAGCTCCCTCGCAAAGCGATGTTGCGGCGCCGGCGACCGGCGAAGCCAGCACCAGAGCGCTCAGCCCCACGGCAAGCGCGTGCTGGCGCATCGCAAGAGGGATCAAAGCAGCCTCTCTCCGCGCAGATAGGCATTGGTGAACTCGGTCAGCCCGTGCCGGCCACCATTTACCGCCTTTCTCGCTGCCGCAAAGTCGCGTTCCAGCAGCGCGGCCTTGATCCTGAGCTCCTTGTTCTTCAAGAAACAGGCGAGGATCAGCCCGGCAATCGCCGGATTGTTGGCCTTGTCGGGATGGTTTTCGAGATCGACCCCGATCTGGGTACCGATCTTGCGGTAATTGTCCCGCCCGGTCAGCTGGATATAGCCACGCCCCTTGTAGCTTGCACCGTCAGGCTTGCCCCGGTTGCCCAGGTCGCGCCGATTGTCGTAGAGATCGAAGGAGTGGCCGCGCGGTGAGGTGTTGAAGCGCGAGACGTACTCGTCGATCGGCTTGAAACCAGCCGTCTCGGCGGCGACCGTGGCGAGGGCCATGAGTACCATTTGCTTGTCGGTGAGCCCGAAGTGCTGCAACCCGGCGATAAGCGGTGGCAGATTGGCTTCGATATCGGTCAACCGGGCGCCCGGCAGCATTCGGCCGGCGATCGCGGTGGTCACCTTGCCGGCCACAGTGGGCAACGAAGCATCCTTTGTCAGGCCCAGACGCGCCTGTGTGCGCGGCCCGGCATCGCCGTCCACCAGCAGATCACCTTCGCTCTGCTGGAAGGCACGCACTGCCGCATCGGTGCCGACACCGAAAATCCCATCTATCTTGCCGGGCGGAAAACCCCGTTCGGCCAGTACCCGTTGCAGGGCTGAAACGTCTTCACCCTCCATCAGGTCGCCATCAAGGATGAGTCGTAGGGTTCTCATGATTGCTGCCTCCATCGATAAGTGGGGATAGATGGCGCCCGTTCAAGGGCGCTGCATCACGGCAATAGCCCCACCATTCAAGCACAAGCTGTGCAGGATACCAATCAAATCAAACTGGGGTCTGCCTCGGGCGAGGCAAGCGTGTTCCGCATAAGAAGGGATTCGCGGCAACACGACCAGCCAGACGCCGGCCGCCATGCTCGGTGCGCTGTTCATCGTCGACACCCGCTCTTCGTCTCCAACTGACATATCGCCTTCATGTTCTGCGTCGGTCTCAACCTGCTGCAGAGCGGCTTGACCGGCTACCGCGAGGTCTGATCGGTTCTCACGACGAGAAACCGGGCACGGATGGAGTGTGCAGTAACTTGCCTGTTCGGGCGAATAAACCCAGCGACTGCCGCTATTATTGGTTGCAGTCGCGGGGTTTCTTTTGGAGATGCTGCAGAGAAGTGGAATTGTCCGAGTTCGGCCATAACCTGTCCGATGCCCATTCTCCAGAGCCGACGCTCAAGGGAACGCATTACTCAGGAATCTGCCGGATGCCCTACGGAAGCAGCTCAGCCATAACTGCCGTTCGTGAATTGCACTGCCAATGGCCCGTGCCTTAAAGTTTGCTGTCGTTGGCGCCTTGGATCGTCTGAGCCTCAGCGGTCAAGAACAACGTAAGCGAACTCCCACCCCATTGCTGTTATTCGCTATCACTGTAGGGTGAGTGCCGAACGCAGTTAAGCAAGCGGACGAAAGCGCCCGCTGGAATTCTCGGCAGCTTCGCACTACTCCCCGTGGCGCTAACCACGAGAACGGGATGGTGAGGCCTACGCGGCCAGGTCGAAGACCAGCACCTCGGCCTGGCGCCCCTCGCTCAGGCGCAATTCGCTCTCGCCGTTCAGCGTCAGCGCATCGCCTGCCTGCAGCGGCTGACCATTTACCGTCAAGGCGCCACGGACCAAATGTACGTAATGCGGGCGTGCCGGGTCGATTCCTTTGTTCAGAGACTCGTCACCATCGAAAAGGCCTGCATACAGCCGGGCATCCGCGCCAATGCTGACCGAGCCCTCCGCACCGTCGCGCGAGGCCACGAGTGCCAGCTTGCCTCGTTTGAGCGACGAATCGAAGAACTTCTGCTCATAGCCCGGCGCACCGCCCGGTTCATCAGGCAGGATCCATATCTGCAGAAAATGTGTGGTCTGATTGTGTGCATGGTTGTGCTCGCTATGGCGCACACCGGTACCGGCGCTCATCCGTTGCACTTCGCCGGGCACGATATGCGCCTCGTTGCCCATGCTGTCCTTGTGGACCAGGGCGCCATCGAGCACGTAGCTGATGATCTCCATGTCGCGGTGGCCATGCGTGTCAAAGCCGGTACCCGGAGCAATGCGGTCCTCGTTGATGACCCGCAGATTGCCCACGCCCATGTGGCGCGGGTCATGGTAATCGGCGAAAGAAAAACTGTGCCAGCTATCCAGCCAGCCGTGGTTGGCATGGCCGCGATCGTCAGCCTTGCGCAGTGTCATCATGATGAATCTCCTTAAAAAGGGAATGCTTCTGTTCTGAAAACGTGAGGAGCCCGGGAACAAGAGCGCACGAACTACCGTGCCGAAACCCGGTCAGCGCGGCTCCCTCGGTTGGTTTCTATTGGCAGGGGTTCATCCATACAGCCATCGCGACACCAGTCTGGTGTAGCGCGGCATGATGACGTACACCATGAGCGCCACGATAACGGCTGCGATAATCGCCTTGGTCGCCAGCATGTACAGGCCGCCCAGCAGCGGGGCCAGCGCCCAGGGTACGACCACGGTCAGCGGAAAGATCGCCGACAGGGTGAGCAAATACTGCTTCCAAGGCTTGGGGGGTTTGATCTTCGGAGGGGTAAACCAGAAGTCCAGCCCAGTGCGGATTTCGTAGCGGTCCGCCTGCTCCAGGGCATGCTCGATGCGCTGCAGATAATCGCGACGTTCGGGGGACACCATCCACGCGCTCAACGCCTCGATACCGGCAAAGCGAATAATCACGGTGTAGTTCGGTTGATTGCCGACCGGGCGAATCACGTCAGTGGACAGATAGCCCGGAAACCGTCGGCAGGTTTCGCGGATGTCGATGAGCCACCGCTCGTACTCGTCGCGGGCGTCGGCACGCGGATGATGAACGATGATGCCAGTGACCGTTTCGGCGATCGAATTAGCGGGCGTAGAAATGCTCATGCGAACACTCTCCACGAAATATTGTGCACTCTGGTGCTGGTGCCGGGACGACCCGGCACCGCTGCTCATGCTTCCGGCTTACTTGCCGCCCTTGAATGTGAAGTAACTGGTCATCAGGTTCTTGTAGTCGGGGATGTGGTTGGCCAACAGCGTACCCAGACCTTCGACGTCGTTGCGCCAGTCGCGATGCAGTTCGCAAGCCACCCCGAACCAGTTGATCAGTTGGGCGCCCGCCGCCGACATGCGGCTCCAGGCGGAGTCGCGGGCGATCTCGTTGAAGGTGCCGGAGGCATCGGTGACGACGAACACCTCGTAACCTTCCTCCAGTGCGGACAAAGCCGGGAACGCCACGCATACCTCGGTGACCACGCCAGCGATGAGGAGTTGCTTCTTGCCGGTGGCCTTCACCGCGTTGACGAAGTCAGCGTTGTCCCAGGCGTTGATCTGGCCGGGGCGTGCGATGTACGGGGCATCGGGGAACAGCGCCTTGAGTTCCGGGATCAGCGGGCCGTTGGGGCCATCCTCGAAGCTCGTCGTGAGAATGGTTGGCAGGCCGAAATACTTGGCGGCATCGGCCAGCGCCAGCACATTGTTGTTGAAGCGCTCGGGCTCGATGTCGCGCACCAGCGACAGCAGACCTGCCTGATGATCCACCAGCAACACGGCGACGTTGTTCTTGTCGAGTTTGACGTAGGGCTTGCTCACGTTCTTCTCCTTGTTTGCTCTCTGGGGGATGGGTGACGTCGCCGCGATGGAAAACTGCTCCGCCTTGCGACCAAGTGACCTTAGAGATTCAGAGTGAACTAGTCAACTTTAACCGCCCCGGATTTCGTGGACGCCTAGCGTCCGCTCCACACCAGAACCTGCTGCAGGACTACTGAATCTTGTAATGACCGGTCAGGGTCGAGCCCCGCCCTTCGCCCCCGCGCATACCGTCAAACCTAGCACCCCATTCCCGATGAGCTAAAATCCTCGCCTACGCTTTGGGGGAAAACAGCATGAAAATCGGTTTCATTGGCCTCGGGATAATGGGACGCCCGATGGCGCTCAATCTGTTGAAGGGTGGCCACGAAGTCACTGTCTGGGCGCGCCGCGCCGAATCGATGCAGCCGCTGCTCGACGCCGGCGCCAAGGGGGCCGGCAGCCCGACGGAGGCCGCGCAGGGCAATGAACTGGTGATCTCGATGGTCGCCGATGCGCCGGACGTCGCCGAAGTCATGCGCGGCGCGGCACAAGGCGCGGCGCCCGGACTGGTGGCGGTGGATATGAGCACCATCGCCCCCGCCGCCGCCCGCCGGATCGGGGGCGATCTCGCTGCCGCCGGCGTCGATTTCATGGATGCACCGGTGTCCGGCGGCGAAGTCGGCGCCATCGCCGGCACGCTGTCGATCATGGCCGGCGGTTCCGATGCAGCCTTCGCCCGCGCCAGGCCGGCCTTCGAATGCATGGGCAAGAACATCGTGCATGTCGGTGCTTGCGGCGCCGGCCAGGTGGCCAAGGCGGCCAACCAGATCGTCACCGGCATGGGCGTGCTGGCGGTCGCCGAGGCCTTCGCTTTTGCCGCCAAAAACGGGGTCGACCGCAGCAAGGTGCGCGAGGCGCTGCTCGGCGGTTTCGCCTATTCGCGCATCCTCGAAAACCATGGCCAGCGCATGCTCGACCGCAATTTCAAGCCGGGCTTCAAGAGCTGGATGCATGAGAAAGACCTCAACATCGTCATGCAGACGGCGCACGAACTCGGGCTGTGCCTGCCCGGCTCGGCGGCCACCGCGCAGATGTTCAACGCCATGGTCGGCTCCGGCCTCGGCGAGGAAGACTCGATTGCCGTCCTGAAGCTGCTCGAACGCCTGTCGGGCCAGGAATGAAGGTCGGCTTCATCGGCCTCGGCGCCATGGGGCGCCCGATGGCGCTGCATCTGCAGCAGGCGGGGCACGACCTGCACGTCTGGGCGCGCCGTCCGGCAAGCGCCGCCGGTCTGCCGGCGATGGTTTGCGCAACGCCGGCCGAACTCGGGCGCCAGTGCGAGGTGGTGTTCACCATCATCACCTCCAGCGCCGACGTCGAGGCCGTTGCCCTCGGCCCGGACGGCCTGATCGAGGGCATGGCGCCCGGCTCGGTGCTGGTCGACTGCTCGACCATCGCCCCCGAAGCCGCCCGCCATATCGCCACCCACCTCGCAGAACGCGGCATCCACATGCTCGACGCCCCGGTCTCCGGCGGCGCCCAGGGCGCCATCGACGCGACGCTGGCGATCATGGCCGGCGGCGATGCGGCGGTGCTCGAACGCGTTCGTCCGCTGCTCGACTGCCTCGGCCGGCGCATCGTCCATATCGGCCCCAGCGGCGCCGGGCAGGTGGCCAAGGCCTGCAACCAGATGATCATGGTCGCCGCCATCGAGGCCGCGGCCGAAGCGCTGCGGCTGGCCGCCGCCTCCGGCGTCGATTGCGCGAAAGTGAAACAGGCGCTGGCCGGCGGCTCGGCCGCCTCGCGCGTGCTCGACGTGATGGGCGAGCGCATGGTCAGGCGCGATTTCGCGGCCGGCATCGAGGCGCGGCTGCATCACAAGGATTTCGGGCTGGTGCTGGAGGCCGCCCGCAAATCGGGCGTTCCCGTGCCGTTGACCGCAACCGTCGCCCAGCAGCTCAATGCGCTGATGGCGCAGGGCTGGGGCAAGGACGACACGGCTTCGCTGCTGCGCGTGCTCGAACTGACCTGAACCGACACAAGAGAAAGCCCGCATGCACAGAACCCTGATCCTCGCCCTGCTGATTTTCGCCGGCGCGCCGGCGCCGGCGCTCGCGGACATTCGTTCCGAGCAGGTGCAGTTCGACAAGGGCAGAAACGGCGCCACGCTCAAGGGCACGATCAAGGGCGACGAGATTGTCGACTACCGCCTGCGGGCCACGGCGGGCCAGATCCTGGATATCAACCTGCAGGCGAACAACCGCTCGGCCTATTTCAACGTGCTGCCGCCGGGCGATGAAACCGCCCTCTTCGTCGGCTCGGTCTCGGGCAACAGCTTCGTCGGCGCGCTGCCCCGGGACGGCGAATACACCGTCCGCGTCTACCTGATGCGCAATGCCGCGCGGCGCAACGAAAGCGCGCACTACACGGTGAACTTCACGATGGCCAGCAGCAAGGCAGTGTCGGGCACCGCGGCCGCCAATCCGCCGGCCATCTACGACGCCTCGGGCAAGATCCAGTGCGCCGCTGGCAAGCCGACCCTCGACCAGTGGTGCGACTTCCGCGTCGTCCGCCACCTCGCCACCGGCAGCGCCCAGATCTGGATCGCCCACAGCGGCACGCCGCGCCAGCGCGTCCTGCACTACGCCGGCAGGCGCTTCACGACCGACGACGGCGCCGGCGTCTCGGCCAAACGGCAGGACGACAACTGGCTGGTCAGCGTCGGCGGCCGTGAGTTCTACCTGATCCCCGACGCCCTGATCCACGGCGGCTGACCGGCAGTCGGCCTCAGCCGCGCAGCCAGCCGGCGATCTCGTCCTTGCTCGGGATGCGGCCGGAAGACTTGACCGCCTCGTCGATCACCAGCGCCGGCGTGGTCATGATCGGGTAGGCCATGATCGCGTCCATGTCGCGCACGTGCTCGAAGGTCGCGTCGATGCCCAGTTCGCCGACCGCCTCGCGGGTCAGCTGCTCCAGGCGGTTGCACTTGGCGCAGCCGCTGCCCAGTATCTTGATCAGCATCGTTCTCCCCTTGGTTCACGCCCGGGCCAGCCGGGCTCTCTCGATCAGGTGCAGGGCGCCGACCAGCAGCGCCACGAAGCCGAACACCGCTGCCGCCAGCCCCGTCAGCGGCGCGCCATCCACCCACGCCCCGTAGGTCAGCCCGGCCAGCGTCGAGAACAGGGCGACCAGCCCGACGTAGGTCCATGCCTTCAGTTTGCCGATGATTGCCGCCGTAATCAGGATGCTCTGCAGCGACAGTTCGGGATCGGCCATCAGGTAGGCGATCAGCGGCCCAGGATGCATGCCGAGCGAAAGGAACATCTTCGCAATCGGCACTTCGACCAGGGTCGGGAAATACATGAAGACGCCGAAGACGACACCGGCCAGGTTGGCGAGCACGGTATTGGCGCCGGCCATCGCCTGGATCCATTCGGGCTGGATGAAGATGCGGATGACGCCGACCAGGAAGACGCCGACGATGAGCAGCGGAAAGATCATCTTGACGAAGCGCCAGGTTTCCCATAGCCACTGCTGCACGTCCCAGGCGTCGAAGCGGCGGGCCAGCGGCAACAGCAGCGCGAGCAATGCGGCAACGGCGACGGTTCTTCCGGTCAACGTCAAAAGGAGGCCATTTTCCGTGGCGCGCACACCGAGCGCGGCGAAGACCAGGGTCAGCGCCGTCAGCCCGAGCGCCACCGGCGTCAGGCGGTTGAAGCCGTTGTCGACCTGCCCCAGGCCGCGCCAGGCCGCGGCACCGATCAGCCCGAGCAGGACGATCAGCGCCGCCCCCTGCAGACGCAGGCCCTCGGCGCCAAGCGCCTCGTTGACCGGCACCAGGCGATCGAGCACCGCCTGTGCCGCCACCGCGCCCGGCCACAGCAGTTCGGCGGTGAACAGGGTGGCCTGCAGGAAATCGACCTTCAGCGTGCCGGCGATCAGCAAGGCGACCAGCGCGCCGAGGAAGGCCAGCGTCCGCCGCGAGATGCGCTCGCCGGCGGCGAAGGTCGCGCTTTCGGCCAGGCGTGCCGCCTCGCCGTCGCGGAAGACGATGGCCATGATCATGCCGATGCCGACCCCGAAGGACAGTGCCAGCACGATGCGCGCAATGGCGAAGTCGGCGCCGAGCGCAACGCCGGTGTACGAGAGCGCCAGGATATTGGCGGCCGGCGCGAAGAACAGGAAGGTGATGGCCGGCCCAAGTCCGGCGCCCTTCTTGTAGATGCCGGCAAAGAGCGGCTGGATGGTGCACGAGCAGACCGCCAGCAGGCTGCCGGCCCCAGCCGCCGCCGGGTAGGACACCCATTTCGGCGCATCCGGCCCGAGAAAGCGGATGATCGACTGCTGCGGCACCAGCGCCGACAGCGCGCCGGCGATGAAGAAGGCAGGCACCAGGCACAGCAGCACATGCGCCGCCAGGTACGACGCCAGGCTGGAGAGACCGCTTTGCAGGGCAGACAGGACGAGTTCCACGTGACGCTCCCTTCAGGCCACCAAGGCCATATTCTCCTGAATCCGGAGACGAAGAAAGGCGGAAAAGGATGCAGTAAAGCGTGGGGCGATTCAGCCGAAAATCGTCACCTTCAGTTTTTCCAGAAAGCTCAGGCTGGCCCACCAGCGCACGCCGTTCTCGCGAAAGCGCCGGCCTTCGGCGGTCAGCGCCAGCTTGATGGCGCCGAACTGCGTCTTGCCGGCATCGGTGACAAAGCCGGTCTCCATCAGGTAGCGCGCGATTCCCGGCTGGACCTGCTGCCCGCCGAGCGTCCAGCGCGTGCCGTAGCCATCCTCGCTGCCGGTCAGCATCAGGATCTGATCGTAATCGCCCATCAGCCGCAGCACCTTCAGCGTCTCGGCGCGGCTGGGGATCGGGGACGAATTGGACTGGGCCATGATGTGGGGAATTATGGCGCTTTTTTGCCCACCGATATAATGTGAGTCCGTACCTTTCGCCGCGCTTGCGCCGCGCCAACACCAGGGAAACAGCATGCAGGCCTTTCAGGACTTCTACCCGGAGAACGTCGCTCACTGCTACGGCTGCGGCCGACTCAACGGGCACGGCCACCAGATCAGGACTTATTGGGAAGGTGACGAGAGCGTCACCCGCTTCCGGCCGCAGCCCTGGCACACAGCCATTCCCGGCTTCGTCTACGGCGGCCTGCTGGCCTCGCTGATCGACTGCCACGGGACCGGCACGGCGTCGGCCGCCATGTACCGGGCCGAGAACCGCCCGATGGACAGCCTGCCGGCCTTCCGCTTCGTCACCGGCTCGCTGCAGGTCAGCTACCTTAAGCCGACGCCGCTCGGCCCGGAACTGGAAATTCGCGGCCGGGTCAAGGAAATCAAGGGGCGCAAGGTGGTGGTCGAGGCGAGGGTCTACGCCGACGGCGAGGCCACCGTGCGCGGCGAGGTGGTGGCGTTGCAGATGCCGGAAAGCTTCACCGGCTGACTTGCGAACGCTCGGCCAGCGCGCCGCTCAGTAGCCCGGCCAGGGCAGCGGCGGCGCCACCAGGCGCGGGCCGTCATGGCCGGCGACGGCGCCGAAGCGCGGGCTGCCGGATTCCCAGTCGCGCTGCGCCCGGGCAATCCCGTCCTTGCTGAAGCCGACGAAATTCCACCACATCAGGATTTCCGCGGCGAAGGGTTCGCCGCCGAGCAGGAGCAGGCGGCTGTCCGGCGCCATCTCTAGTTCGACGACTTCCCGCCCGCGGCCGAGGTCGGCCAGTTCGTCGCGGACGAACCGTTCGCCGCCGATCCGCGCCTCGCCATCGAGTACCAGGATGCCGTGCTCGAAGTCCGGCTGCAGCGGAACGACAAGCCGGCTGCTCGCGTTGGCGTGCAGTTCCAGGCCGAGCAGCGGCGAATGCAGGCGGACCGGCGAACGCTGCCCGCCATGCGCGCCGGCCAGCAGCGTCAGCGTGCAGCCATCCTGCGTCCACCGCGGCAGATCGGGGTAATGCTCGAAGGCCGGCTCGCAGTCGCCGAGCGCCGGCGGCAGGGCGATCCACAGTTGCGCGGCGTGCAGGCGCGTTTCACCGGCCGGCGACTCCTCGGTATGGACCACGCCGCGGCCGGCCGTCATCAGGTTGACCTGCCCGGGACGGATGGTCTGGACGTTGCCGAGGCTGTCGCGGTGCAGCACCTCGCCGGCGATCATCCAGGTGAAGGTCTGCAGGCAGGTGTGCGGATGCGCCCCGACGCGCATGCCGCCGCCGGCAGCGAATTCGGCCGGGCCGGCGTGATCGAGGAAGCACCAGGCGCCGATCATGCGCCGCTGCCGGGTCGGCAGCAGGCGGCTGACGGAAATGCCGCCGATGTCCGCCAGGCGCGGGGCGATGCGGGCGATCGTCGTGTCGGACTTGTTGCCGGATTGTTCAGCCATGGTCACACCTCCAGCGGAAAATCTTCGCGGACGGCTCAGGCGCCGGATGTCTCGTCGCTCCCGAGCGGCGGGCGCGGCGTGAAGCAGCAGACCGCACCGCTCTCATCGTAGCGGACCCGGCAGGCGCTTTCCAGTTGTTGCCGCAGGCGCTGCCGGGCCCGCTGCACGCGCGACTTGGCGCCGGCCAGCGAAAGACCGAGATGTTCGGCCAGCGCCTGCTGCGAATGACCCTCGATATCGCAGAAAGTGATGGCCAGCCGGTCGGCGGCCGAGAGTTCGCTCAACACCCGCGGCAGGCACTGGCTGAGCGCGTCGACCGGCGCCGTTTCGGCAACGGCGGGCGCCGGCAGATCCGGCGGCAGCGCGATTTCGTGGTGCCGACAGCGCAGGCGGTCGGCCAGCGCATTGCGCGCCACCTGGAAAAACCAGGCGCGCGGCTGGTCGACCGCAGCAAACGCCGGGCCCTGGCGCAGCGCCTTGATGAAGACCTCCTGCAGCAGTTCGTCGGCATCCTCGGGGTGCGGGCAGCGATGGCGCAGATAGCCGCGCAGTTCGCCGGCACAGGTATCCCATGCCGCCAGCAGGCAGCCAGCTGCCGCCGTTTCAGGCGCGCTCATACCAGCCCTTACTGGCATTGACGACACGCACCACCAGCAGCATCACCGGCACCTCGATCAGCACGCCGACCACCGTCGCCAGCGCCGCGCCCGACTCGAAGCCGAACAGGCTGATCGCCGCCGCCACCGCCAGCTCGAAGAAATTGGAAGCGCCGATCAGCGCCGACGGGCAGGCGATGTTGTGCTTTTCGCCGACAACGCGGTTGAGCCAGTAGGCGAGCGCCGAGTTGAAGAAGACCTGGATCAGGATCGGCACCGCCAGCAGCGCGATGACCAGCGGCTGCCTGAGGATGGCCTCGCCCTGGAAGGCAAAGAGCAGCACCAGCGTCGCCAGCAGCGCGGTGATCGACCACGGGCCGATCTTCGTCAGCGCCGCGTCGAAGGCGGCCTGCCCTCTGGCCAGCAGCGATTTGCGCCAGGCTTGGGCGAGCGCCACCGGGATGACGATATAGAGGACGACCGAGATCAGCAGCGTGTCCCACGGCACGGTGATCGCCGAGAGGCCGAGCAGGAAGGCGACCAGCGGGGCGAAAGCGAAGACCATGATGGCGTCGTTGACCGCCACCTGCGACAGCGTGAACAACGGGTCGCCGTTCGACAGCCGGCTCCAGACGAAGACCATCGCCGTGCATGGCGCGGCGGCGAGCAGGATGAGGCCGGCGATGTAGCTATCGAGCTGTTCGGCCGGCAGCCACGGCGCGAACAGCTGGCGTATGAACAGCCAGCCGAGGAAGGCCATCGAGAAGGGCTTGACCAGCCAGTTGACGAACAGCGTGACGCCGATGCCGCGCGCGTGCTGCCTGACCTCATGCAGGGCGCCGAAATCGACCTTGACCAGCATCGGGATGATCATCACCCAGATCAGCAGGCCGACCGGCAGATTGACCTGCGCCACCTCCATGCGGCCGATTGCCTGGAAGACGCCCGGCATCGCCTGGCCGAAGACGACGCCGGCAACGATGCAGGTGAACACCCAGAGCGACAGGTAGCGCTCGAAACCGCTCATCGGCGCCGCAGCAGCGCGCTTCATCGTCACTTCGCACTGCGCGCTCATGCGTCGGCCTCTACGTGAATGCGGCGTGCCGCGTCGACGGCTGCTGCGGTCGACATCGTTTCCAGGGGCAATTTCAGGAAGGCCGCGATGCGTTTTTCGAGCTGGACATAGGCCGTCTCGAATGCCGCCCGCCTGGCCGCCGGCGGCTCGACGTGCGCCGGGTCGGCGATGCCCCAGTGCGCCGTCGCCGGATGGCCGGGCCAGACCGGGCAGCCCTCCCCGGCGGCACTAGCGCAGACGGTGAAGATGAAATCGAAGCGCGGCGCGCCGGGTTCGCCGAATTCGTCCCACGACTTGCTGCGCGGCTGGCCCGCGTTCGGCCATGGCACTCCATGCGCCACCAGGGTTTCCAACGCCACCGGATTGACCTTGCCGCTCGGCTGGCTGCCGGCGGAAAAGGCGCGGATGCGCCCCTTGCCCAGGTGGTTGAACAGGGCCTCGCCGAGAATCGAGCGGGCCGAATTGCCGGTGCACAGCACCAGGACGTTGAAGGTTTTCATGCGCAGCTTTCCGTGGCACAGGCGTCGACGACCTCGCCGCAACCGAGGCCGCCGCAGCAATCCTCGGTCAGGTAACGCAGCAGTTCGTTCATCGCGCCGTAATTGGTCGAATAGAAGACGAAGCGGCCTTCCTGCCGCGAACTCGCCAGCCCGGCGCCGACCAGTTCCTTGAGATGGAAGGTCAGGCGGCCGTTGGCCTCGATCGCCAAGGCTTCGGCGATGCGGCCGACCGACAGGCCGTCCGCCCCGGCGCGCACCAGCAGGCGAAAGATTTCGAGGCGGGTTGCGTGGGCCAGCGCGCCCAGCGCGGTGACGGCGGCTTTCGGTTCCATATTTCAATAACCATTGAATTGATTGCCCATCTTAACGGCTTTTTACGTACCCCGGCAAGCGACGAGGTCGACCGGGGCTTGCATGGCAGCTAGAATCCGGCCGATGCTCGATCCGGAAACACCCGGCACGCAGCGCGCCCTGCTCCTCGAAATCGCCGAGCTGAAGCGGCAGCTGGCCGATAAAACCTCCCGCAAGCAACGTTCCCTGCAGCTGGCGATCGCCGCCTCGCTGCTCCTGCACGTGCTCGTCGCCCTGATCCCGCAACAGAAGCCCAAGGCCGAGCGCGCGGCCACCCGCCTCGAAGCCAGCCTCGCCGCGCCGGCCGTCAAGCCGCAGGAGGCGGCACCCGCGCCGCCGATGCCCGCCGAACTGCCGCCCCGCAAGCCGCCCCCGGCGAAAGCGCCGGAGCGCCGGCCGGTACTGGCGGTGAACAAGCCGAAGGGACAGGCCGCCAGCCAGCCGGCGCCGAAGTGGACCGTGGCGCAGAAGGAGGAAATGAACAACTTCCTGCGCGAACTCGAGCGCCAGCCGCAGGCCAGCCCGCGCCCCAACCTCGCCCAGCGCTCGCTGGCGATGGCCCGCGAATTCTCGCGGCAGCAGGCGCGCCAGGAACAGGAAGGCAGCGAAATCCTCGAACTGCTGCCCAACGCCCAGCCGGTCGATCCGTTCAGCCTGGAAATGTATCTCGACGCGCTGGTCAAGAAACTCAACCGCAGCGCCGGCTTCGTGCGCAACGACCCACGCAGCCGGGGAGTCAAGAAAGCGTCGGTGCAGGTCAAACTTAACCCGGACGGGACGCTGAAGAGCTTCCGCATCCTCAATGCCGGCGATCAGCAGGACCAGATCGCCTTCATCAAGTCGGTGGTCGAGCAGGCGGTGCCCTTCGCGCCTTTCCCGGGCGATCTGCGGCGCTCGGCCAGCGCGCTCAACATGATGATCTGCATCCAGCCGCCCAGCGGCGGTGGCGGCGGTTTCGGCTTTTCGCGCCTGCCCGAGGGCAGCGGTTGCTGAACGCGCCCTAATCGAGGCGGTTCGAGCGCGTCTCCAGCATCGCTTCGAGCGCCGCGCGCTGTTCCGGCGTCGGGTGGGAAACGGTGAATTCGATGCCCGCCGTGTTGGCCGCTATGAAACGCAGGCGACAGGGAAACTTGAGCTCCTGGAGAACCCCCATCCGGCGCATCTGGAAGGTCAGGATCGCCGCCGTGCCGCTGGTCACGGCATTGCCGGGACGGGTCAGCGATTCGTTGGCCTCGAACTCGACGCCCCCGAATGAAATGTTCTTGGTGATGCCGGAAAAATGCCGGCCGGTCGCGGCGATCAGCAGATCGCAGGGGATGCGGGCAATGATGCGCAGGTTTTTGCGGCGTTCGTCCATGCCGCGATTATCGGCGCAAACGCCGCGCCGGCGAAGTTTTCCGGAGAACTCAACGGCCCGCGGCGCCAGCCTGGTCGAGAAAGGCGACGACCTCGGCCAGCGGGCCATCGATCTCGGCAAAGCCTTCGTGGTCGCCGGGAACCAGCAGCAGGCGCGCCTGCCCGGGGCGGGCGGCGGCGAGGATTTCATGGGCCTCGGCGACCGGCACGGTTTCGTCTTCGGCGCCATGCACCA
>JAGOAU010000026.1 GCA_017983755.1 Azonexus sp.
GCAGCTCGATGTTGGCGAACAACTGGACGTCTACGCCGTCGATCGTCTGCGATTTTGCCGTCTTCAGGCGCTTGAGCTTGGATCTTTCCAGCTCGATCTGGTTCTTGCGGAGCTGGTATTCCTCCAGCACCCGCTGGTCCGGATTGACGATGACGACGCCGCGCGTGCCATCGACGATCATCTGCTCGCCGTCGCGGATCAGCGAGCGGGCGTTTTCCATCCCGACCACCGACGGAATCGCCATGCTGCGAGCGAGAATCGCCGTGTGCGAGGTGGCGCCGCCGACATCGGTGATGAAGGAGGCGAAGCGGTGCTCCTTGAAGGTGATGACATCGGCCGGCGACAGGTCGTGGGCGACGACGATCAGCATTTCCTCAGTGACGCCCTTGGCCGTCTTCATCACGGCGCGGCCGGGGTGGCCGAGCAGTTCCTTGATCACCCGCTCGACGACCTGGACGACGTCGAACTTGCGTTCGCGCAGGTAGGGGTCGTCGAACTGCTCGAACTGTTCGACGAGATCCTCCATCTGCTGCACCAGCGCCCATTCGGCGTTGCAGCGCCGCTCGCGGATGATTTCGCGCGGCTTGTCGACCAGTTCCGGGTCTTCGAGGAACATGGTGTGGATGTCGATGAAGGCGGCCAGCTCCGCCGGGGCGTGCTCGGTCGTCTCCTTCATCGTCTCCAGCTCGCTCTTGACCGCCTTGATGGCGGCCTCGAAACGGGCGATTTCCTTGTCGACCATGCGCGGCGAGACGGTCAGGTGCGACACCTCGAGGGTCGCGTGCGACATGAGCATGGCCCGCCCGATGGCGATGCCACCGGAGACACCCAGCCCATGCAGCGTGAAGCTCATGCCCCGATCTCCCGCCGGGCCGCCCCAAGGGAGGTCGGCGCCCCCTCGGGGGGCAGCGAGCAAAGCGAGCGTGGGGGTCGATTCATTTATTCCCCCTCGCCGAAATAGTCGGCGATCAGCGCCAGCAGCGCATCCATCGCCTCCTGCTCGTCGGCGCCGTCGGTTTCCAGCGTCACCTTCGAGCCCTTGCCGGCGGCCAGCATCATGACGCCCATGATGCTCTTGGCGTTGATGCGGCGCGGCCCCTTGGCCATCCAGACTTCGCACTTGAACTTGCCGGCCAGCTGCGTCAGCTTGGCCGAGGCCCGCGCATGCAGGCCGAGCTTGTTGATGATTTCGGTTTCTCTGGTCAGCATTGTCAGTGGTCCTGCATGTTGAGCACGCCATCGCGCCCGCCGGCGATGGCCCGGGTGAGCAAGGTTTCCATGCCGCGTTCGCGATAGGTCAGGGCGCGCATGAGCATCGGCAGATTGACGCCGGCTATCCCTTCGACGCGGCCCGGTTCGAGCAGCTTGAGCGCGAGGTTGGCGGGCGTCGCGCCAAAAATGTCGGTGAGCACCAGCACCCCCTTGCCGTTGTCGACGAGGTTCAGCATCTGGCGCGCCAGCGGCAGCAGGTCGAGCGGATCGTCCTGCGCCGCGACCCCGAGCTGGTTGAGCTGGACCGGGCGCTTGTTCAGCACGTGGCAGGCGTTCTGCACGAGCGCCTCGCCGTAGCTGCCATGGGTGATGAGGAGGATTCCGATCATGCAGCGGATTCTAACCCAGAGCGCCCGGCAAGCGGCGGCGGTGCAACGCTGCGCGCCACGGCCGGCGGCGGATGCCTATAATGAAATACGGATATGCTGAACCGGGCGACGGCGGGGCCCACCATGGCGCTTCTCGAAATACGCAACATCACCCGCCGCTTCGGCACGCTCGAAGCGGTGAAGGACGTTTCGCTGGACATCGAGGCGGGGGAATTCTTCACGCTGCTCGGCCCTTCCGGCTGCGGCAAGACCACCATCCTGCGCATGATCGCCGGCTTCGACGAACCCGATGCCGGGGCACTGTTTCTCGATGGCCAGCCGCTGGCCGGCATTCCGCCGGAACGGCGGCCGGTGCATACGGTCTTCCAGAGCTATGCCCTGTTTCCGCACCTGACGGTGGCTGGCAACATCGCCTTTCCGCTCGAGATGGCCGGCCGCGGGCGTGACGAGATCCGGCGGCGCACCGGGGAAACGCTGGCGCTGGTGCATCTGGAGGACAAGGGCGACGCCTTTCCGCATGAGTTGTCGGGCGGCCAGAAGCAGCGCGTCGCGCTGGCGCGCGGGCTGGTCAACAAGCCGCGCCTGCTGCTGCTCGACGAACCGCTCGGCGCGCTCGACGCCAAACTGCGCGAGCGCATGCAGGGCGAGCTGATCGCGCTGCAGCGCGAGGTCGGCGTCACCTTCGTCTTTGTCACCCACGCACAGCAGGAAGCACTGGCGCTGTCGCATCGCATCGCCGTCATGAACGAGGGCCGCATTGAGCAGCTCGATGTGCCGGAAGTTCTCTACTCGGCGCCGCGCAACCGCTTCGTCGCCGACTTCATCGGCACCATCAACCTGATTGCCGCCGACGTCGTCGAGGCGACGCGTCACGGCCTGCGCCTGGCGGCGCCGGGCCTTGGCGAGATCGCCGCGCCGGCAGCCGCGGCCGTGGCTGCCGGCAGCTGCGGGGCGCTGGCCCTCCGCCCCGAGCACCTGCGCATCGCCGCCGACACCGGGCGCGCTGGCCTCAAGAACCATTTTGCCGGCACCGTCGGCGAGTACCTTTTCCTTGGCGACGTCACGGTCTACAAGGTGCGGCTCGACAACGGCCTGCTGCTCGAGGCGCTCGCCACCAACGCCGGGCCGGGGCGCGCCAGTTTCCACGAGATCGGCGCGCGTGTCCGCGTCGAATGGAGGCACGATGCCGGGGTCTTCCTCGAACACTGAGCGCGCCGGACGCCTGACGCGCTGGCTGGTCACGGCGCCACCGACGGCGTTCCTCATCGTCTTCTTCCTGCTGCCGGCGCTGATCATGGCCGCCGCAAGCTTCCGCGAACCCGGCGAGTTCGGCGGCCTGGCGCCGCTCGCCGCAGGCGGCATGAATCTCGACGCCTACCGTTTCATCGTCGACGATCCGATCTACGCCTGGATTCTCGCCAAGTCCTTCGCCGTCGCCGGCCTGACGACGCTGATCTGCCTGCTGCTCGCCTATCCGCTGGCCATGCGGATCGTGCGCAGCCCACGGCGCCGCCGCGACCTGCTCGTGCTGCTGGTGATCCTGCCCTTCGCCAGCAACTTCCTGATCCGCATCTACGCCTGGATGATCATCCTCGGTCCGCTCGGCCTGCTCTACAGCCCGGTCGCCGTGCTCGCCGGCATGGTCTACGTCCATCTGCCGTTCATGATCCTGCCGCTGTACACCAATCTGGAAAAGCACGACCCGGCCCTGCTCGAAGCTGCGCAGGACCTCGGAGCCGGCCGCTGGGCACGCTTCTGGCGCGTCACCTGGCCGCTGTCCCTGCCCGGCGTGCTGTCCGGCTCGGCGCTGGTCTTCATCCCGGTCCTCGGCATGTTCGCGGTGCCCGAACTGCTCGGCGGCACCGGCGACCTGCTGATCGGCAACCTGATCAAGGAACAGTTTCTCGACAACCGCGACTGGCCGCTCGGCGCCGCCCTGTCGCTGGTGCTGACCGCGGCCGTGCTGGCGGTCGCCGGACTGTCAGCGGCGCTGACGTCGAACCGGGGGCAGGCATGAGGCGCGGCTTCTGGCTGTGGGCAGCGGCCCTCGCCACCTACGCCTTCCTCTACGTGCCGCTGGCCGTCGTCGTCCTGTTCTCGTTCAACGACTCCGAGCTGAATGCCTCCTGGGTCGGCTTCACGACACGCTGGTACGGCAAGCTGCTGGGCGACGCCGACCTGCTGCAGGCAGCTGCCAATTCACTGCTGATCGCCATCGTATCCAGCACGATCGCCACAATTCTCGGCACGATGGCCGGCATTGCGCTGCACCGCTGGCGGCCGCGCTTCCTGCCCTTCCTGGTCCTGACACCGGTGGCGATGCCGGAAATCCTGCTCGGCGTGTCGCTGCTGCTCTTCTTCCGCCAGGTCCTCGACCTGACGCTCGGCCTGTTTTCCATCCTTGCCGCCCACATCACCTTCTCGATCGGCTTCGTCGCCATCATCATCCGCGCCCGCCTGGCCGGCATGGACGAGAGCATCTTCGAAGCGGCGCGCGACCTCGGCGCGACGCCGTGGCGCACCTTCGTCCGCGTCACCTTCCCGCTGATCCTGCCCGGCATCGTCGCCGGCTTCCTGATGAGCTTCACGCTGTCGATCGACGATTTCGTCATCACCTTCTTTGTCGCCGGCGTCGGCGTGACGACCCTGCCGCTGCAGATCTATTCAATGATCAAGGTCGCCGTGACGCCGGAGGTGAACGCCATTTCGACCCTGCTGATGGCGTTGACCCTAACCCTGATCGCGCTGGCTTCACGCTTTGCGCCGGACACGCTGAGGAAGTCGGCATGAAGCTGGCGCTGGCCTTCCTGCTTTCGGCGCTGGCCGCTCTCGCCCGGGCCGAGGACACGCTCTACCTCTACAACTGGAACAACTACATCTCGGCCGAAACCGCCGCCCGCTTCGAGGCGTGGTGCGGTTGCCGCCTGAAGCAGGACTATTATTCCGACAACGAGGAAATGCTGGCCAAGCTGGAAGCCGGCGCCACCGGCTACGACCTGCTGGTGCCGACCGGCAATGCCGTGCAGACGCTGATCCGCAAGCAGGAGCTGCAAACGCTCGCGCGCGAACGGCTGCCGCACCTCGACAACATCGCCCCGGCCTTCGCCGATCCCTGGTACGACCCCGGCCTGCGCCACGCGGTGCCCTACGCGACGACGGTCACGTTGCTTGGCTTCAACGCGACCCGGCTCGCCGAACTCGGCCTGCCGACCGACAGTTGGGCGCTGATTTTCGAGCCGCGCCACCTGCAGCGGATCAAGGGCCGCGTCAGCGTCCTCAACAGCCAGCGCGAGCTGATGGCGGCGGCGCTGCGCTACCTCGGCCACCCGGCGAACGACACCGATCCCGGGCACTGGACGGCGGCGCGCGACCTGATCCTGCGCGCCAAGCCCTACTGGGCGACCTTCTCGAACAGCACCTACATCAAGGATCTGGCAATCGGCAACATCTGGGTCGCCCACGGCTACTCGAACGACATGTTCCGCGCCCGCGAGGACGCCAAGGCCGCCGGCCGGCCGTTTTCCATCGGCTTCGCCATCCCGCGCGAAGGGGCAGTGCTGGCCGTCGACAACTTCGTCATCCACCGCGCGGCGCGGCACCCGGACCTCGCCCACCGCTTCATCGACTTCATGCTGCAGGGCGAAAACGCCGCCGACGTTTCCAACCTGATCGGCGCCGGCAATCCCAACCAGGCAGCGCTGCCGTTCATTCGCCCGGAAGTCGCCGGCGATCCGGCCCTGTTCCCGCCGCCGGAAACCCTGAAGCGCCTGGAAATGCTGCGCGACCTCGAACCGAAGCAGCGCCGCCTGATGTCGCGACTATGGACCGAGATCAAGGTGAAGTGAGCGCACGCTTACCGATCAGCGGCGAGAAACCAGCAGCACCCCGATCAGCACCAGCCCGGCGCCGGCGATCTGCGCCAGCGAAACCGGCTCGGACAGCAGCCACCAGCCGAAGAAGATGGTCAGCATCGGGCCGATGGTGCCGACCAGCACCGCACGGGCCGAGCCGATACGGCGGATAGCTGCCGACTGCATGAAGACCGGCAGCACGGTCGAGAACAACGCCATCGCCGCGCCGTAGAAATAGACCGGCACGGGCTGGACCAGCGCGGTCAACGGCTGGGTAGCGAAGAAATGCAGCTGCGTCGCCCCGGTGGACACCAGCATCGCCAGCGCCGTGAAGCGGGCGGCGCCGAGGCGCTGGATCATCGGCGCACTGCCGGCCAGATAGAAGGCATACGACAGCGACGAAGCGAAGACGAAGGCGGCGCCGATTAGCACGACCCGCGTTTCGCCGGCGAACTCCAGGTCGTGGGCGAAGGCCAGCCCGATCCCGGCGTAGGACAGGACCAGTGCCGCGACCTCGCGCCGCGACAACTTCTTGCCCATGAACAGGACGCCGATCATCACGGTCAGGGTCGGGTAGGTGAACAGGATCAGCCGCTCCAGCCCGGCGGTGATGTAGCGCAGGCCGACGAAGTCGAGGATGCTGGCGCCGTAGTAGCCGAGCAGGCCGAGTGCCGTCAGCAGCAACCAGTCGCGGCGCGACAGCGGTGGCGCAGCGCGGCTGGAATGGAAGCCGACCCAGAGAAAGACCGGCAGGGCGAAGACCATGCGCAGCGACAGCAGCGTCACGGCATCGACCGGCACCGCCTGCGGCACGGCATAAGCCAGCTTGACGAAGATGGCCTTGAACGAAAAGCCGAAGGCGGCGCCAAGCGCCAGCCACAGGCCGAGGCGGTGCCCGTGCCGCTCAAGCATGGCGGCACCCGCCCGGCGCAGGCCAAGGAGCGGGGACTGCGCCCCGCTGACTGTCAACTCGCCCGTTCGATTCATGCCAATTCACCCGATTCCGCCGTCTATGAAATACCTGCCTGATGCCATTGAATACGTGAAACAACCCCATGGCAATTGGTATTATCCAAAGCAAGTATTCGATTCAGACGAAACCATGTACTACGATCTTCCCGACCTGCGGCTGGTCGCCGCCATCGCCGACAGCGGCAGCCTGACCCGCGCGGCAGCGCAGGTGCATCTCGCCCCGTCGTCGGCCAGCCATCGCCTGACCCAGCTCGAAGCGGCGCTCGGCGTGCCGCTCTTTGCCCGCCACGCGCGCGGCCTGACGCCGACGGCGGCCGGCGAATCGCTGCTGCGCCACGCCCGCCAGGTTTTCGCCCAGCTCGAACAGATGCACGCCGACCTCGCCCCCTACGCCAGCGGCGTCGCCAGCCAGGTGACGGTGTTCGCCAACACCAACGCGATCAACTGCTTCCTGCCGGAAGACCTCGGCGACTTCCTGCGCGAACATCCGCGCATCCGCGTCAGCCTTGAGGAACAGCCGAGCCCGGCAATCGTCCAGGCGGTGGCGGCGGGACAGGTAGACATCGGCGTCGTCGCCGCCGAGAGCGGCCCTGGCAGTCTCGATACGCGCCCTTACCGGCAGGACCGGCTGGTGCTGATCGTCCCCGCCGAGCATGCGCTGGCCGGCCAGCCGGCGGCGGCCTTCGCCGACGTGCTCGGCGAACCCTTCGTCTGCCTGCACGCGGGCAGCGCCATCCACACCTTCATGATGAACCACGCGGCCCGCCTTGGCGGCCGGCTCGACGTGCGCATCCAGGTGCGCAGCTTCAACGCCGTCTGCCGCATGGTGGCGGCCGGGGTCGGCATCGGCATGGTGCCGCGTTCGTCGGTGGCTGCGGTCGACGGGCTGAAAACGGTCGAAATCACCGATCCGTGGGCGCCGCGCGACCTGCAGCTGTGCACGCGCTCGCGGGCGGCGCTGTCGCCGGCTGCAGCAGCCCTTTTCGACCATCTCGCCGAAAAGGGCAGGGCGCAGGCGCTTACAGCGGACGCTTGACCGTCAGCGCACCGCGGACCTGGCCCTGGCTGTAGCCGGTAGCCTTGTCGTGCGGATAACTTTCGCCCAGCTTCGCCTTGAGGCCGGCGTCCAGCCCCTCGGCCGGGCCGTGGCACTTCAGGCAGACCTCGCCGACCGGCAGCGCCTTCATGTAGCGGAACACCGGCTTGCCGTCGATGGTGACGATCTCGCTCTTTTCCAGCGTCTCCGGCTTCTCGCCGCCAGCGGCGCGAATGTCGAAATCGGCGAGCACGCGAGCTTCCCAGAGGTCGGGCGTACCGCGCTCGGCGTTGCGCGTCTTCAGGCTGACGCGGCGAATGTCCCAGCCGGTTTCCTTGCGCTTTTCCTTGATCAGCTCTGGCGCCTGCTCCTTGCACACCGGAATCGCCCCGGCAACACCCTTCTCGGCCACCGCCTCCTGCATGGCGTTGACCACCTTGGGTACGACCGGCAGGACGGTCTTCTTGGTCTCGGCGGTGAGGGCGCCGATGTCCTGCGCCAGGGCAGGCAGCGCAGCGAGCAGCAGGGTGATCGGGAGGAATGATTTCATGGCCGGCTCCATAGCAAATAAGTAAATTCTAATTTTACGCCAAGCGGCCGAAAATTCGTTCGTTTCTTTCGCTGGCGTAGCGCTTCGATGCCTGCTGCGGTCGACCGGCAAAAAGACCCGAAAATGAAACTGGCGCAGGCAAGCCCTGCGCCAGCGTTTCCCCGCGCATTGCGCCGGGAATGGGAGACTGTTGCTAGCGTTTGCCGCCGAGTATCGACCCCAGCACCCCGCGCAGGATCTGCTTGCCCAGCTCGCGGCCAACGGTGCCGGCCATGCCGCGGGTGGCGCTCTTGGCGGCGGCTTCCAGCACGCCTTCGCGGCGACCACCGCGCGGGCCGGTGCTGCCGCCGAGCAGGTCGCCGATGCTGTCCAGGATGCCGCCGCCAGATGGCTGCGGCGCCGGGGCGCTTTGCCGCGGCTGCGGGACCGGGCGTGGCGCCGGCTGGGACGTGTGGTTGCCCCAGTCGTTGGCGTCGGGAGCACCGCTGCCTGCAGGCGGGGCGGGAATGGCACCGGGCGCCGGCTGGGCGCTGGCCGGTTTGCCGCGCAGGATTTCGAAGGCCGATTCGCGGTCGACGGTCTGGCCGTAGGTGGCGAGCAGCGGCGAAGCCTGGATCAGCGCCTTGCGTTCGTCGGCGGTGAGCGGGCCGAGGCGGGAGGCGGGCGGAAAGATCATGCTGCGCTCGACGACATTGGGGCGGCCCTTCTCGTCGAGGAAGGAGACCAGCGCCTCGCCGACGCCGAGTTCGGTAATGACGGTGGCGGCGTCGAATTTCGGGTTGGCGCGCATGGTCTGCGCTGCTGCCTGGACGGCCTTCTGGTCGCGCGGGGTGAAGGCCCGCAGGGCGTGCTGGACGCGGTTGCCGAGCTGGCCGAGGATCTTTTCCGGCACGTCGAGCGGGTTTTGCGTGACGAAATAGACACCGACGCCCTTGGAACGAATCAGGCGGACGACCTGTTCGACCTTGTCGGTCAACGCCTGCGGCGCGTCGCTGAACAGCAGGTGGGCTTCGTCGAAGAAGAAAACCAGCTTGGGCTTGTCGAGGTCGCCGGCTTCGGGGAGTTGCTCGAACAGTTCGGCAAGCATCCAGAGCAGGAAGGTGGAGTAGAGCGCCGGGGCGTGGATCAGCTTTTCGGCGGAGAGCACGTTGATGACACCACGGCCGTTTTCGTCGACTTTCATCAGGTCGTGGATGTTGAGCATCGGCTCGCCGAAGAAGACGTCGCCGCCCTGTTCGTCCAGCGTCAGCAGGCCGCGCTGGATGGCGCCGATCGAGGCGGCGGAAACGTTGCCGTATTCGGTGGTGAATTCCTTGGCGTTGTCGCCGACGTGCTGGACCATGGCGCGCAGGTCCTTGAGATCGAGCAGCATCAGCCCCTGGTCGTCAGCAATCTTGAACACCAGCTGCAGGACACCGCTCTGCGTGTCGTTCAGGTTGAGCAGGCGGGACAGCAGCAGCGGGCCCATGTCGGACACCGTGGCGCGCACCGGGACGCCGCCCTGGCCGAAGACGTCCCAGAAGGCGACCGGGTTGGCGTAGGGAGCGAAGCCTTCGAGGCCGAGATCCTTGAGGCGGGCCTCCAGCTTGGGCGTGACGACGCCGGCGGCGCCCATGCCGGAAAGGTCGCCCTTGACGTCGGCCATGAAGACCGGCACGCCGGCAAACGACAGCCGTTCGGCCATCGACTGCAGGGTCACCGTCTTGCCGGTGCCGGTGGCGCCGGTGATCAGGCCATGGCGGTTGGCCATCTGCGGCAGCAGCGCCGGGTAGCCGTCTTCGGACTTGGCGAGATAGAGGGGTTCGGACATGGCGGCTGGCTCCTGCTGGAAAAAGTATCCCGGCATTCTAGCAACGCCGGGATAGCACTTCGTTAACCGGCCGTTGAAATTTCAGGCAATGAGCGAGGTTCTTCGACCGCGTTTCAGTGCCGACGCACTGCTCACGCCAGCGCTGGCTACTGATTGACTTGCAACCCTCCGGGCCTGGATAATGCGGACCTCTGCGGGAGAGAGAGTTCCGGATTTGCGAACTCCGCCGAAGGCGCAAACTCCCATAATCGCTCAGGCATGCTGAACCGCAGAAATGATTTGCCGGCTGGAGAGAAGTTCCAGGCGCCTTGGCGCTTGGCAACTCACCGAAGGGGCAGGCCCTAATGGGCTGAAACTCTCAGGTAAAAGGACAGGGGGAGAGGCGTCACGGAAGACTCAATTCGAGTCTTCCATATTTGACGGAGTCTGTCCTGATGTTAGAAAGTCTCATCCACGTTTTTCAGCCGCTCGCCACCAAGCAATCCGACCTTTTGTTGATTATCTACCTGGTCGCCATCACTACCGAAGCCATGTCCGGTGCGCTGGCGGCAGGCCGTCGCAACATGGACATCTTCGGGGTGGCCGTGATTGCGTTTGTGACCGCCCTTGGCGGTGGAACCATCAGGGATGTGATTCTTGGCAATTTCCCGATTGGCTGGACGCAACATCCCGAATACGTCTATCTCGTCATCCTGGCGGGCCTGGCCACGACCTTGCTGGCCAGGTACATGCATCACATGAAAAGTGTCTTTCTGATGCTGGATGCGATGGGTTTGGTCGCCTTCTCCCTGATTGGCTGCAATGTGGCCCTGCAACTTGATTACCCAATCGTTGTAGTCATCATGGCCGGCATGCTGACCGGGATATCCGGGGGCATTCTGCGCGATGTGCTTTGCAACCAGGTGCCGGTAGTTTTTTGCCGGGAGCTTTACGCCAGCGTGTCACTCTTTGTTTGTGCCCTGTTTCTCGCATTGAGGTCATTGGGCGTCGATACCGACCTCAATACGGTGGCGTGTTTCGTCATCGGCTTTGGTTTTCGCATGCTGGCCCTGCGTTTTAGCTGGAAGCTCCCGACCTTCTCCTATCAGCAGCGATGGGATTAGAGCCGGGCGCATCGATTCGTATCGATCGAATCGCTCCTTGCATCAATAAAATGGCATCTGACGAGAAGCTTCGGGGCGGGTAAAATCTCGCCTTCTTCGTTATTTGCATTCAGGGAAACAGCATGGCTGGTCATTCCAAGTGGGCCAATATCCAGCACCGTAAAGGTCGCCAGGACGAGAAGCGCGGCGCCGCCTTCTCCAAGATCGCCAAGGAAATCACCGTCGCCGCCAAGTTGGGCGGCGGCGACGTCGGCTTCAACCCGCGCCTGCGCGTCGCGGTCGACAAGGCCAAGGGCGTCAATATGCCCAAGGACAAGATCGATACCGCGATCAAGAAGGGCACCGGCGAGCTGGAAGGGGTCGAGTACGTCGAGATCCGCTACGAAGGCTACGGCATCGGCGGCGCGGCGATCATGGTCGACTGCCTGACCGACAACAAGGTGCGCACCGTGGCCGAAGTTCGCCATGCCTTTTCCAAGTACGGCGGCAACATGGGCAGCGATGGCTGCGTCGCTTTCCAGTTCAAGCACTGCGGCCAGATGATCTTCGCCCCCGGCACGGACGAGGCGGCGCTGATGGATGCCGCGATCGAGGCGGGCGCCGAGGATGTGGCGACCAACGACGACGGTTCGATCGAGGTCATCACCGCGCCGAACGACTTCATCGCCGTCAAGGATGCGCTCGAAGCCGCCGGCTTCAAGCCGGAATTCGGCGAGGTAACGATGAAGCCGGAAGGCGAGAACGAGTTCACCGGCGACGACGCGGTTCGGATGCAGAAGCTGCTCGACGCGCTGGAGAACCTGGACGACGTGCAGGAAATCTACACCACCGCCGTCATCGACGAGTAGGCGGACGGCGGACCACGATGAAACGGCTATTCCACCTGTGCGGCGCACTCGGTCTCGTCATGAGCCTTGCCGCATCGGCCGCCGACCTGTCCTGCCCCGATCTGGCGACGCTGGTTCAGGTCAATGCCTGCCCGACCGAGGAAGAGCTGCAATACACCTATACCGGTTACTGCAGCGACAACGCGATGGCCTACGGCAACAAGACCGATCCCTGTGTCCGCTATGCCGACTACCGCAAGCTGAAGAACCTCGCCCTGTGGGAATCGCCGGATGGCCGCTTCGACGGCTACGTCTCCTGCGACCTGCCGGCCGCGCAATGGCAGGCGGCGAAACCGAACGGCATCAGGCAGACCAGCCAGGGCAGGATCACCCGGCTGATCTGCAGCTACCCGCAGGGCATCCAGTTGACCTACCGGACCCGGGAAACCTGCGTCATTCCGGATGCCCAGGCGTGCGTGAGCAACAGCGCGGCCTGCACCGCCACTTGCAACTGAGCGCCGCGGCGCAGCCCCGGCACGCCGGCTGATGCAGCGCCTCTACCCCTTCCTCTTCGTCTTCCTGTGGAGCACCGGCTTCATCGGCGCCAAGTACGGCCTGCCGTATGCCGAGCCGCTGTCCTTCCTGCTCACCCGCTACGGCTTCGTGATCGCGCTGATGCTGCTGATCGCGCTGGCCACCCGCGCGCCGTGGCCGAAGCAACCGGCACAGTGGCTGCATATCGGCATCTCGGGGGTGCTGGTGCATGCCATCTACCTCGGCGGCGTATTCGTCGCCATCAAGCACGGCCTGCCGGCCGGCGTGACGGCTCTGGTGGTCGGCATGCAGCCGCTGCTGACGGCTTTCGGTGCCGGCTGGCTGCTCGGCGAGAAAGTCAGCGGCCGGCAGTGGGGCGGGCTGGCGCTCGGCTTCGTTGGCGTCGGGCTGGTGGTTTCCGGCAAGTTCGGCGACGCGGCGCTCGGCCCGATGCTGATCCCGGCGCTCATCGCGCTGCTCGGCATCACCGCCGGAACCCTCTACCAGAAGCGCTTCTGCGCCAAGTTCGACCTGCGCAGCGGCTCGGTCATCCAGTTCGTGCCGACCGCCGTCGTGACTGCCATCGCCATTGCCCTGTTCGAGGATTTCCGGATCGAATGGACCGGCCAGTTCGTCTTCGCCCTCGGCTGGCTGGTGCTGGTTCTGTCGATCGGCGCCATCAGCCTGCTCAACCTGCTGATCCGCAGCGGCAGCGCGGTCAACGTCGCCAGCCTGTTCTACCTGACGCCGTTGTCGACCGCGCTGATCGCCTGGTTCATTTTCGGCGAAAAACTGACGTTGACCGCAGCCGCCGGCATGTTGCTCGCCGTCAGCGGCGTCTATCTCGTGGCGCGGCCGGCCAAATGAATGCACCGCGCATTCTGGGCATTGATCCGGGTTTGCGCGTGACCGGCTTTGGCGTCATCGAGAAGCACGGCAACCAGCTCGTCTACGTCGCCAGCGGCTGCATCAAGTCCAACGACCGGCAACTGCTGCCGGAGCGCATCGCCACGCTGTTCGCCGGTATCGGGGAAGTGATCGCCAACTACGCGCCGGACCAGGCGGCGGTCGAAAAGGTCTTCGTCAACGTCAATCCGCAATCGACGCTGCTGCTCGGCCAGGCGCGCGGCGCGGCGCTCAGTGCGCTGGTCCATGCCGGGCTGCCGGTCGCCGAATACACCGCCCTGCAGGTCAAGCAGGCGGTGGTCGGGCACGGCAAGGCGGCGAAGGACCAAGTCCAGCACATGGTCGTCCGCCTTCTCGGCCTGCCCGGCGCGCCGACTGCCGATGCCGCCGATGCGCTGGCCTGCGCCATTGCCCATGCGCATGGCGGGCAGGGGCTCGGGGCGCTGGCGACAGCCGGTTTTCGCGTTCGCGGCGGGCGGCTGATCGGTTAACATGGCGCCATGATTGGACGACTCAGCGGCCTGCTGGCCGAAAAAAATCCCCCGCAGATCGTGCTCGACGTGAATGGCGTCGGCTACGAGCTCGACGTGCCGATGAGCACCTTCTACAACCTTCCGGCGGGCGGCGAACGGGTGACCCTGCTGACGCATTTCGCGGTGCGCGAGGACGGCCATTATCTCTACGGTTTTCTGAGCGAAGCCGAGCGCTTCGCCTTCCGCCAGTTGCTGAAGATTTCCGGCATCGGCGCCCGCACCGCCTTGTCGGTGCTTTCCGGATTGTCGGTCAGCGATCTGGCGGCGGCCGTGGCGCAGCAGGAAATCGGCCGCCTGATCAAGGTGCCCGGCATCGGCAAGAAGACGGCCGAGCGCCTGTTGCTCGAACTGAAGGGCAAGCTGGCCGAAACCACTGGTATTTCCCTGCGTGCTGCGGTCGACGACGCAAAACAGGACATTTCCAATGCCCTGCTCGCCCTCGGCTACAACGAGAAGGAAGCGGCGTCGGCGATGAAGCAGCTGCCGCCCGATGTCGGCACCTCGGACGGCATCCGTCAGGCGCTCAAGCTGCTTTCCAAGGTCTAGGGCGTGTTCACCGAAGAGAACCCCAAACGCCTGGCCCAGATCGCCCTCGTCGCGCTCCTGATCATCGGCTGCGTGGCGGTGCTGCTGCCGATGATCGGCGCCATCCTGTTCGCCTTCGTGTTGTGGATCTGCACCTGGCGGCTGTATTCGGAAAAACTGCTGCCCAGCATCGGCGGCCGCCATACCCTGGGCGCCTCGCTGATGACCCTGCTGCTCGTGCTGATCATGTTGCTGCCAATGATTTTTCTGGTCGGCAGCCTGGTCAACGGTGCGGAAGCACTGATCGAGGAGGCGCGCCCGCATTTCGAGCAAGGCCTGCCGGCCGAACCGCCCAAGTATCTGGGCGACCTGCCGCTGGTCGGCAGCGAACTCAAGGCCAACTACCATCGCATCGCCAGCAACCGCGCCGAACTCAACGCCGT
>JAGOAU010000027.1 GCA_017983755.1 Azonexus sp.
GGCACGCCGCCGACGGTCATCGTCCGCGGCATCAACCGCTCAGTGATGGCCGGCCAGCGCATCGGCATCCTTGGCGCCAACGGCCAGGGCAAGTCCACGCTGGTCAAGACCATCGCCAGCGACCTCAAGGCGATTGCCGGCGAAGTCACCGTCGGCAAGGGCCTGAACATCGGCTACTTCGCGCAGCAGGAACTCGACGTGCTGCGGCCGCAGGACACGCCGCTCGAACACATGGTTCGCCTGGCCAAGGAAGCCATCGCCGCCGGGCGCAGCAACGTACCCGGGCGCGAGCAGGAGTTGCGCAACTTTCTCGGCACCTTCAATTTCGGCGGCGACATGGTCAAGCAGCCGGTCGGCACCATGAGCGGCGGCGAAAAGGCGCGCCTCGTGCTGTGCATGATCGTCTGGCAGCGGCCCAACCTGCTGCTGCTCGACGAACCGACCAACCACCTCGACCTCAACACCCGCGAGGCCCTCGCCGTTGCCCTCAACGAATTCGAAGGCACGGTCATGCTGGTCAGCCACGACCGCGCGCTGCTGCGCTCGGTGTGCGACGAATTCTGGCTGGTGTCGAAGGGCGGCGTCGCACCTTTCGATGGCGACCTCGAAGACTACCAGCGCTACCTGCTCGACGAAGCCCGGCGGGTGCGCGAAGAAGCGGCGGCCGAGCTGAAGCGGGCGGCCTAGCCGGACATGTTGCGCCTGGTCCTCGATACCAACGTCGTCCTCGACCTCTTCCATTGGGGAAACGTCGATGCGGTGCCGATCATGGCGGCGCTGGAGCGCGGGCAGATCGCCTGCCTGGCCGATGAGAGCACGCTCGACGAACTGCAGCGCGTGCTGACCTATCCGCAGTTCAAATTAACGCCCGAAATGGCCGTCGACCGCTACCAACGCTACACAAGTCTGGTGCAACTGATCGATGCCGGCGAGGCGCCACCCCTGCCGCGCTGCAAGGATCGCGACGACCAGAAGTTCCTCGAACTCGCCGCCCGCAGCAGCGCCGACCTGCTGGTCAGCAAGGACAAGGCACTGCTCAAGCTGCGCGGGCGGACGAAGCTGGAATTTCAGATACTCAAACCCGCGCAGGCATCGGCCCTGATTGCCCCCTGATGCGGCGGCCCCGGATGCGGGCGCTGGCCGAAGCAATTCGTTGCAGTTCGTGAAATTGGTAACGGTCTGCCAAGGCTGAATTGAATAACAATTAAATCATTAGCAACAACCGTCGAGCATCCGGCCATGAAACAGTCCATCGAATACTTCCTCGCACAGGCCAAGCACATCTCCGACGCATCGCCCACCTTGCAGATTCACGGCGTACTTTTCAATACGACGATCGGCATCGTGGCGACCGGCACCATTTACGGGCACAAGTCCGCCCGCGACGGCAGCCACATCCGCACCAGCCTCATCGTCGGCGCCCATACCGTGAATGGATTTCACGTCGTCGAAACCAAGGCCGGTTCGAACTACCTGCTGGCGAGAATCGGCCCTAGCAAGACCTTCCGCGACCAGTGGCGAATGCTGCAGGACCATCTCGGCGCGAACGACAGGGCGCTCGACGAATTGCCGAAATCCGATTTCAGCACCTTCGATCCCGGCTTGATGCAGGCGCGCCATCCAACCCGGACAGCAGGCTTCGTCCGTTAACTGACAATCGCCGTCACGGGCGGCGCCTCGCTGTCGTCCTTGAGACTAACCCCGGTCAGCCGGCAAGCCAGCGCTGCACGGACAAGCCAGGCCAGTTTTCGGGCAGCGGCTTCAGGGGGCAGTCCGCCATCGCGGATGTTGGAAACACAGTTGCGCTCGGCATCCAGCCGCCCCACCTGCGGCGCGAAGGTCAGATAGGCCCCGAGGCTGTCGGGGGCGGACAGGCCGGGGCGCTCGCCGAGCAGGATCAATACAAGCCTCGCCCCCATCAGCGCACCGATCTCGTCACCCAGCGCCACTCGCCCCTGTTCGGCAATGACCAGCGGCGCCATTCGCAAGCCGTCGAGCAAAGGCAGCAGCGCCTGCAGAAGCGGGATTACATGCGCCTGCACGGCAGTAGCCGAAAGGCCGTCGGCAATGACGATCGCCAGTTCGCAGGGACCGGGTCGCTCGCCCAGCGCGGCCACACCGGCTGCGTCCAGCCGGCGCCCGAGATAGGGGCGTTGCAGGTAGGTCGTCCGGTCTCCGGCCCGGCTATGAACGACGACGACATCCCGGGCGAGCTGTTCGCGGCACCCCGCCATCAGGCTGCTGACGTCGAGCGGCTGATGCACGGCATCGCGGGCGAGTGCGTGGGCGATGTCGAAATCGAGAACAGCGCGGGTCGGCAGCGCGGCACCCGCCCGCCCGAGCGCGATGCGCGCGGCAGTCCAGGCACCGAGCGGTTGCCAGGGATCGGGCTTGATCGCCGACTTCATGCGAGGCGCCGCGAAAGATCGCGCAACAGGCGATGATCCGGGTGGGCGGGCAGCAGATGCCCGGCATCGTCGGTCATGCCCATGGCCTGCAGCCAGGCTTCAAATTCGGGCGCCCGTTGCAGACCCAGCGCCTGGCGCACGAAAAGCTGGTCGTGGAAGGACGTGCTCTGGTAATTAAGCATGATGTCGTCGGCGCCGGGCACCCCCATGATGAAATTGACCCCGGCCGTCCCGAGCAGCACCAGCAGGTTGTCCATGTCGTCCTGGTCGGCCTCGGCGTGGTTGGTGTAGCAGATGTCACAGCCCATCGGCAGGCCGAGCAGCTTGCCGCAGAAGTGATCCTCGAGCCCGGCGCGGATGATCTGCTTGCCGTCGTAGAGATATTCCGGGCCGATGAAGCCGACCACGGTATTGACCAGCAGCGGCTTGAAATGGCGGGCCACGGCGTAGGCGCGGGCCTCGCAGGTCTGCTGGTCGACGCCGTGGTGAGCATTGGCCGAGAGCGCGCTGCCCTGGCCGGTCTCGAAATACATCACGTTGTCGCCGACCGTGCCGCGCTTGAGCGACAGCGCCGCCTCGCGCGCTTCGCGCAGCATGCCCAGGTTGATGCCGAAACCGGTGTTGGCGGCCTCCGTCCCGGCGACCGACTGGAAGACCAGATCAACCGGCGCGCCCATTTCGATGGCGCGGATCTGGCTGCTGACATGGGTCAGCACGCAGGACTGGGTGGGGATGGCAAAACGCCTGATCAATTCGTCCAGCATCTGCCACAGCGTCGTCAGGGCGGCCATGCTGTCCGAGGCCGGATTGATGCCGATGACGGCATCGCCGACACCGTACATCAGGCCATCGAGCAGGGAGGCGGCGATGCCACGGGCGTCGTCGGTCGGGTGATTGGGTTGCAGGCGCACCGCCAGCCTGCCCGGCAGCCCGATGGTGTCGCGGAAGGCGGTGACCACCCGGCATTTGCGGGCAACGGCAATCAGGTCCTGGTTGCGCATCAGCTTGCTCACCGCCGCTGCCATTTCCGGCATGATGCCGGGCGCGACGACCGCCAGTTGCGCTTCACCCGTGGTTTCGGCGAGCAGCCATTCACGGAATTCGCCGACCGTCTGCGCAGCCAGCGGCGCGAAGGCGGTGGCATCGTGTTCGTCGACGATCAGGCGGGTGACCTCGTCGCTTTCATAAGGAATCAGCGCTTCATCGAGAAAGCGGCGCACGGGCAGATCGGCCAGAACCAGACGCGCCGCCATGCGTTCGCCCGCGCTCTCCGCGATGAGACCCGCCAGCGCATCGCCGGAACGCGCCGGGCTGGCTTTCGCCAACACTGCCTTGAGGTCGGCAAAGTTGTAGCGGCGGGTGCCAATGACGGCGCTGTACGTCATTTCACTGGCGCCGCCGGAACACCCAGGTCGTAGCGTCCGACACCGCCGGCGCGAAGGCATAGCCGTCGTAGTCAAAATCCTTCAGCCCTTCCGGCTCGCTCAGCCGGTTGACCACGGCGTAACGCGTCATCAGCCCGCGCGCCCGCTTGGCGTAGAAGCTGATGATCTTGTACTGCCCGTTCTTCCACTCCTCGAATACCGGCTTGATCAGCTCGCCCTTGATCTTGCGCCCGACAGCAGCCTTGAAATATTCCTCGGAAGCGAGGTTGACCGCAACCGGCCGCGGCATCTCGCCCAACTCGGCGTTGATCGCCTTGAGCAGGCGCTCGCCCCAGAATTCGTAGAGATCCTTGCCACCTTTGTTGGCGAACCTGGTGCCCATTTCCAGCCGGTAGGGCTGCATCAGGTCGAGCGGCTTCAGGATGCCGTAGAGACCGGACAGGATGCGCACGTGTTGCTGGGCGAAATCGAGGTCGTCGGCGGCGAGCGTCTTCGCGCTCAAGCCATCGTAAACATCGCCATCGAAAGCGAGCGCCGCCTGCTTGGCATTCTCCGGCGTGAACGGCAGCTTCCAGTCGGCGTAGCGGTTGAAGTTGAGCAGCGCCAGCGGGTCGGAGAGGTCCATCAACTCGGCGATGTCGGCCGGCGCCAGCTTGCGCAACTGTTTAATTAGGGTTTCCGACTGCTTCAGGAAAGCCGGCTGCGTATGGGTCGCGACATGCGGCGGCATCTTGTAGTCGAGCGATTTGGCAGGGGAAAGGAAGAGCAGCATGGCAGGAGTCCGGGCTAAATTTGTGCATTGCGATACGCCGGATTTTACCGGCTGGTAAAATTCTGTCTTTGCATTTTCTGGAACACCCATGAAACGAACCCGCTTCGGCGCGCGTGACCGCCTTTCCCGTGATGCCGCAGAACTCCAGCGCCTGGCCATCGGACTATCCGATTCCGGCGGCAAGCTGGAAGACGCCTACTGGGAAACCCAGCTCGCCGAAACCGTCGACAGCCTGCTCAAGAACGGCGCCGAAGACGACATCAACACCGCCCTCGACCGCCTCTTCGAAGCCAACCCGCGCGCCCACGACGAGCTCGCCGACATGGTCGAGGCGCGCGCCGAAACCGGCCGCCTGGAAGCCCTCGGCCAGGAATTCGACATTCAGCTGTTCGCCGCGCCCATCCTCGCCTGGTCGCGTTTCTCGATCCCCGCTGCCGCGCTACCGAAAAGCGCCGTCGAGGCGCTGGCCGTGCACCTCGGCGCCCACGTCTTCGGTGCCGACACGCGCGTCGCGCTGGCCGATTTCCTGTTCAGCCCCGACCAGTTGCCGCGCTGTTTCTGCGACACCTGGCAACTGACCCAGGCGCTGGGCCAGGCGACGCTCGCCGGCCAGCATCTTGCGGTCGACACCAACGGCATGGCGGAAACCAACCGCTTTCTTTCCGACGTCCGTTATCTCGTCGGCAGCATTGCCGTGCCGCGCGGCAAGCCGCTGTTCCGCTGGAACGAGAAGGACGGCAACAAGGAATCCGCGCTGAAGGAATGGATCAAGCAGGGCAGCCCGAATCTTGAATCGCTGCTCACCGGCTGCGCCTGGCAGCCGCTGCTGCCGGACGCCTATCATGCCTCGTGCCGCAACGCCGACCGCCTGTCGCGCCCGTATTCGCTGAAGGCCTCGGTCGCCTTCCTGCAGACCATGCTCGGTCTGATGCCGGCCGACATCCGCGCCGTCGTCGGCCCCTGCTACGACCGCCGCATGGAGGAATACCGCGTCGGCCTCGGCCCCAAGGACAAGGACGAAACCTACCACGGCATCGTCTGGCCGCTGCTCGGCGCCGAGGACGAAGCCACCGATGCCGCCAGCGAAATCGAGACCGTGCTGCGTGAAGCAGGGGTCAAGGACGTGCTCTTCCTCGACCACCACTTCCCGATGGAATTCTGCGACGACTGCGGCGCCCCGCTCTACCCCAACGCCGAGGCCGAACTGGTGCACGCCGAAATGCCGGAACAGGCCGCCGCCAACTCGCAGGCGCTGCATTGACGTGAACACGAAGTCGGCGAACGAGGACTGGCTGGCGCGCAGCCAGGCCGCCGTCTGGCACCCGTGCACGCAGATGCGGCACCACGCCGACGCCGGCCCCGCGCACCTGCCGCTGGTCCCGATCGCCCGCGGCAGCGGCGCCTGGCTTTATGACTTCGACGGCAAGCGCTACATCGACGGCATCAGCTCGTGGTGGACCAATCTCTTCGGCCACGCCAACCCGCGCATCAACGCCGCGCTGCGCGAGCAACTGGAAACGCTTGAACACGTCATGCTGGCCGGCTTCACGCACCAGCCGGTGGTCGAGCTTTCCGAGCGTTTGTCGGCGTTGACCGGCGGCGCCCTCGGCCATGCCTTCTACGCCTCGGACGGCGCTTCGGCCACCGAGATCGCGCTGAAGATGAGCTTCCACTACTGGCGCAACGTCGGCCGCCCGGAGAAGGCGGAATTCCTCTGCCTCGCCGGCAGCTACCACGGCGAGACGGTCGGCGCGCTGGCCGTCACCGACGTCGCCATCTTCAAGGACGCCTACGCACCGCTGGTACGCGCCGCGACCGTCGTTCCCTCGCCCGATTTCCGCCTCGCCGAAGCCGGCGAGTCGCCGGCCGACGTCGCCCGCCGCGCCGCCGCCGCGCTGGAAAAGCACCTGGAAGCCCACGGCGAAAACATCGCAGCGCTGATCGTCGAGCCGCTGGTGCAGGGCGCCGCCGGCATGGCGATGTACGACCCGGAATACCTGCGGCTGGCCCGCCAACTGTGCGACCGCTACGAAGTGCATCTGATCTGCGACGAAATCGCCGTCGGCTGCGGCCGCACCGGCACCTTCTTCGCGCACGAGCAGGCGGAGATCCGGCCCGACCTGATGTGCCTCTCCAAGGGCATCTCCGGCGGCTACCTGCCACTGTCCATCGTGCTGTGCAGCGACACGATCTACCAGGCCTTCCTCGACGACTCGGTCGCCCGCGCCTTCCTGCACTCGCACAGCTACACCGGCAACCCGCTGGCCTGCCGCGCCGCGCTGGCGACGCTCGACATTTTCGAGCGGGACGCGGTGGTTGCGGTCAACCGCCAAAAAGCGGCCAAAATTGCCGCCGCCCTCGCCCCGCTCGCCGACCATCCGCAAGTCCGCCACCTGCGCCAGCGCGGCATGATCGCCGCCTTCGACGTCGAAACCGCCGACCCGTGGTTCTCGCGCAGGTTCTACCGCGCCGCGCTGGAACGCGAAGCGCTGGTCCGGCCGATCGGGAACACGGTGTACGTGATGCCGCCGTATGTCGTTGAGGAAGCGGAGATTACACACCTCGGTCGGGCGGTGGCGGGAGCGCTCGAGGCAGCGCTCGGCAGATAAGCGCATTGAAGTCTCGTTATATAAAGTAGTATATTTCGCTTTGTTGCCACCAAATGAAAAGGTGGCTTTCTTATCGACGTCGATATATACGTATGAATATAGCGCTGCGTGCCTCCAAGCGAAATGCCGTGATCGTACTGGATCATCCTGGCGGCATTGACGACTTGATAGCGAGCTTTGCCCTCTCGCTGATTGATCGTGGATTGAGGGTTCGAGGAGTCATTCAAACGGTCCATTGGAGCCGGAACGGAAACTGTTATCCCGCCTTGTTCGATCTTGATAGCTGCCGCCCCTATCCGCTGAATCGTCACTGCGAAGGTGGCGTTGGAATTGGCGCCGGCCACACCCTTTCTGCGGCGCTGCGGAACATCGCGGAAACTGGGGCAGACCTCATCGTATTTGATCGCTTCTCGGACGAAGAGGCAGTCGGCAGAGGGGCGGCAGCCGAGATCCGGCTGCTGCTCGAGTCCGAAACTCCCTTATTGGCGATCGTCAAACGCCCCCAATATGGGGCATGGAAGACGCTGGCCGGGGAAACCGGAATCGAATTGCCAGCGCGCATGGAGTCGCTCCATGACTGGGTTTTTTCGGTTTTCTCCGGCCTGCATGGCGAAGCATCCGGCGTCAAAACGGCAACTCGCGCCGTTCTGAAAGACATGCACTGATTTGGGTCGGGAGCAAGCCCTATGACCGCACTTTCGTCACTTCTTGAAATGGACCGGGTCTCGGCGGCAGCGCGCGCGGGCCATCCAGTTCCGGTCGGCTTCCTTTGGTCACCCACCAGGGATATGTTTCGGGATGCCATCGCTCATGTTCGCGCTGCCGCCGAGGATGGCGATTTGCCTCTTTTCGTCTGGACTTTGGGGTTGCCGCAACCTGGACTGATCGCCCTTCTTCACGATTGCTCCTTGCCCGCCGACGGAGTCGTCAGTCTTGCACCAAGCGAATACCTGCAACTGGAGAAGATGGTCCCGGGAACCTTCGACGAGCTGCGCCGACTGCTGTTTCAATATCGAACACGGTTGATCGACGTCGCCCACGCCGATTACCTTTCGCGAGCCTTGGCGGGGGCGTGCTTCGGAAACCGGCCATTGTGGCGGGATCTGGGACTTCGGGACGAAGCGGCATTATCGAGCCTGCTGGCAACGTTCTTTCTGCCGCTGGTCCAGAAACACAGGCACTGCCGGCGCTGGAAGAGGCAACTTTTTGGCGAACTCCATCAACCGGTTGATGCCGGCTTCTCCGTGCTGGAACTATTGCTCAAATGCATTCGGCAGCGGCAGTAACCCACCTTCCCCTGACCGAGGGGCAGTTCCAGTTGCGTGGTTCGATCTGGATGACCGTCAATGGCGAGAGCTTTGGCGGTTCTGGGCGCGTCGAATTGTTGGCCAGAATTGCGGCAAGCGGCTCGATTGCCAAGGCCGCCAAGGCGATGCGCATGAGCTACAAGGGCGCGTGGGATGCCATTGATGCCATGAGCAAGCTGGCGGGTGAGCCGTTGCTGGAACGCCTAAAAGGCGGCAAGGGGGGTGGCGGAACCCGGCTGACTCAGCGCGGCGAGCAACTGGTGGCGAATTTCCGTACGATCGAGCGCGAACATCGCTGCTTCGTCGATGCCCTGAGCACGCGCTCCCGGAGCCTGGCCGACGATCTGATCCTCCTGCACAAGATCAACGAATCCTTCCCCGTACCGGCAGCAGACGAATCCTTGCCGACGGAAAATGCGCCGCCATGCCAGTCGCCGAAGCCCGTCGCTCCCCTTCGCGACCCACACGGCAATCGTTCCGGCGGCACGGAGATCATTGATGTCGCCGACGATGGCAATAGAGATTCGCTCCGCCTGTGGGAAAAGTACCTTCCCGAGGCATGGCGCAATACTGTCGCATTGCCCAGGTACATCAAAAGGTTTCGTGAATACGAGGTCGAGGCCGAACGTAGCGTCGGCTATGACGCCAACGATCAACCCTGCTTCATATCCCATATGATTTCAACGCAGGAGGATGCGGGCCAGGAATTCGACATCGAGGCGCTTCAATGCAAATCGCACGAAATATACGCCTGGCGTCTCGGCAATCGCGGCTGGCTCGCCTATCGGGTCACCAGTTCCATTGGGCAACTGCCTCGGGGGATGTATGAATTTTGCGCAGAAATGCCGCGATAACCGCTCCGGCGATCTGAATCTACGCGAGTTGCGGCGTGCCAAAGGCGTGTCGCAAGTAGACCTGGCTGACCGACTCCAGGTCACGCAACCGCACGTCGCAAAGCTGGAAAGCCAGAAGGACATGCATGTCCAGACGCTGCAACGCTACGTCGCGGCGTTGGGCGGAAATCTGGAGTTGATTGTCCGTTTTCCGCGCGGGCGGTTCGGGATTCGCCTGGAAAGGCCTGATGGCAAAACTGCCGTTTCGCCAGTTGCGGAAGCAGCGTCGGACGGTGTGCCCGTGCAATCGGGGAGTCAATGATCTAGGCCGCTTGGCGAGTACATAGGCACGAAAGTTGTAACCCGCGGCACGCATGTCAACGACGTTTCATGGGAAGGAATCGAGGCAATGCCTATCAGCGCCCGAAATCAGCTCGCGGCGAAGGTCAGCAATATCAGGAATGGGACGGTGAATGCCGAAATTGAACTGACCCTGGCCGGCGGCGATACTCTGGTGGCGATTGTCACCGAACGCAGCGTCAAGGACCTCGGGCTGACGATCGGCAAGGATGTTGTCGCATTGATCAAGGCACCGTGGGTAATTCTGACTGTCGGGCCGCAGCCGCTCAAATTCTCTGCACGGAACCGCCTGACAGGGCGGATTGCCCGGGTTCGGGAAGGGGCAGTCAACACCGAGGTCACCCTGGCTCTGCCCGGTGGTGCTGCGATCGTCGCCGTCGTCGATACGGAAGCAGTCACGGAACTCGAATTGAAAGTGGGCGTAGAGGCGACTGCCCTGATCAAGGCAAGCCATATCGTCCTGGGCGTCTCCGCATAGATCATCAATGCCACGCAGCATCTGGCAGGTTCCACAACGCCAGATCACTCCCGAGCCTTCCGTTGACGCCGGCCGCGACGCCCGGCCCATCGGTCAACCGCCCCCGCGTGCGGGCTGCGCCGGCGACGCTCGACATCTTCGCGCAGGACGCGGCAGCTGCGGTCAACCGCCGAAAAGCGGCGAAAATCCGCCCCGGGCTGGCGCGCGCAGGGCGATTATGGATCGGAAACTACTAATCCCCATCATGGCCTCACCCCCGCTCGCTCACCTGAATCAGCAACATCGCCAGCTCCCGTTTGAGCCGGTCCCGCCGCTCGCCGCCGGGCGTGTTCCGGATTTCCTGTTGCAGCGCGGCGATTTCCTTGCGCAGCACGATCTCGCGCGGCGTGAAGCCGGCGTTTTTCAGGATGCGATTGACCATGCGCTGTTCTGGCGTGACCAGCGGGCCGTCCTCGAATTCGAGCGGCTTGCCGGCGCCGGGCAAGCTGTCGAGGTCGCCGCGCAGCACGGCTTCAATGATGCGCCGCTCGGCCAGAATCTCGAAGATCGTCGCCATGCCGCTCAGCCCTTGACGCAGACCACCTGCCGCAGCGTGTGCACGACTTCAACCAGGTCGCGCTGGGCGCGCATCACGGCCTCGATGTCCTTGTAGGCCATCGGGATCTCGTCGATGACCTCGCTGTCCTTGCGGCATTCGACGTGGGCGGTGGCGCGGATCTGGTCGTCGACGGTGAAGCGGCGGCGCGCCTCGTTGCGGCTCATGGCGCGGCCGGCGCCATGGCTGCACGAGCAGAAGGATTCCTCATTGCCCAGCCCGCGCACGATGTAGCTGCGCGCACCCATCGAGCCGGGGATGATGCCCAGTTCGCCCTTGCGCGCCGACACCGCACCCTTGCGCGTGACCAGCACCTCGGCACCGAAGTGGGTTTCGCGCTGCACGTAGTTGTGGTGGCAATTGACGGCTTCGACATCGGCCGAAAACGGTTTGGCGATGACCTGCCGCGCCGCGGCGACGACGTGCCGCATCATCAGTTCCCGGTTGCGGCGCGCGTAGTCCTGCGCCCAGCCGACGGCCTCGACGTAATCGTCGAAATGCGGCGAACCTTCCTTGAAGTAGGCAAGATCCTTGTCCGGCAGGTTGGCGAGGTGCTGGCGCATGTCGGCCTGGGCAAGTTCGATGAACAGGTTGCCGATGGCGTTGCCGACGCCGCGCGAGCCGGAGTGAAGCATGAACCAGACGCGGCCGGCTTCGTCGAGGCAGACTTCGATGAAATGATTGCCGGTGCCGAGCGTGCCGAGATGTTTGTGGTTGTTTGTCCTGAAAAGCTGCGGATATTTTTCGGCAATGCGCTCGAAGCCCGGCAAAAGCCGCTTCCATTCGGCGTCGACCGCAGCCGGCGGGTTTTCCCAGGCGCCCTGGTCGCGCCGGCTTTGGCGCGGCGGCGTGCGGCCGTGCGGCACCGCCGCCTCGATCGCCGCGCGCAGGCCATGCAGGTTGTCCGGCAGGTCGGTCGCCGTCAGGCTGGTGCGCGCCGCCATCATGCCGCAGCCGATATCGACGCCGACCGCCGCCGGGATGATCGCCCCGCGCGTCGGGATCACGCTGCCGATGGTCGAACCCTTGCCGAGGTGCACATCTGGCATTACCGCCAGATGGCGGAAGATGAACGGCAGCTGCGCCGTGTTCATCAACTGCCGGCGCGCCTCGTCCTCGACCGGCACGCCGTCGGTCCACAGCTTGATCGGCTTGCCGTCGGGAACGGGCTGGGTTTGAAAGGGCATGGCTCTCCTTGCGTTGCACTTCATCGGCAACGATATTAGCCGGTAGTTCCGCCTTCCATGCGCTTGCCTTGCCCCTGCATTTGTATTACTGTTAATACAAATTCGCCTCGGAGCCAAGCCATGACCACGACAGTTCGCATTCCCCCGCGTCTCGAACAAGCGCTGGCCCGCTATTGCGTGGAAACCCGTCGCAGTAAGTCAGAAGTGATCATCGAACTGCTCGAAAACCGCTTTACCGCCGAGTCGCCAGCCAAAACCCCCTATGAACTGGCCTGTGAAACCGGCTTCGTCGGCGCCCTCTCGCTTGATGAAAACGCCGCCGAAAACAGCCGCAACACGGTACGTGCCGCCATCGCCCGCAAACACGGCCGCCAGCCCGAATAATGGAAGTCCTGCTCGTCGACACCGGCCCGCTCGTCGCCATCGTCAACAAACGCGACAAATTCCATCTCGGTTGCCTGGAATACCTCAAGAACTATCGCGGTCGCCTGCTCACAACCTGGGCTGTGCTCACCGAATTCGCCCACATGGCGGATTCCATCGGTGCCACCTTGCCGCTCTATCACTGGATCGAACGTGGCGGGCTTGAACTCATGCCGCTCGGCCGTGAAGAACTGGTCACCGCCATCGACTGGATCGAGCGCTACGCCGACCGCCCGATGGATCTGGCCGACGCTTCGCTCGTCGTCGCTGCCCTCAAAACCGGCAGCACGCAAATCTGGACCCTCGACCGCGATGATTTCGAGACTTATCGCCTGCCCGGGCGCAAACATTTCAAGCTGGTCTGACCCATGGCAAGCCACCCTCCCTCCCGACTCGACACCCGCCTCGCCGCCGGCCTCGCGGAAATCGCCGCCGCCGGCCTGACCCGCCGCCGCCGCGTGCTCGAATCGCCTTGCGGCCGGTTGGTTGCGGTCGACGGCAAAAAAGTGCTGAATTTCGCCAGCAATGACTACCTCGGGCTCGCCGGCAACCGCGAGATCGCCCAGGCCATGGCCGATGGAGCGCTGGCCTGGGGCGCCGGCAGCGGCGCTGCGCACCTGGTCAGCGGCCATCTCGCGCCGCACGAGGCGCTCGAGGCCGAACTCGCCGCCTTCACCGGCTTCGAGCGGGCGCTGGCCTTCTCCACCGGTTACCTCGCCAACCTCGCCGTGACGCCGGCCTTTGCCGGGCGCGGCGATGCCGTCTTCGCCGACAAGCTCAACCACGCCTCGCTGATCGACGCCATGCAACTGGCCAAGGCCAACGGCGCCAACGTGCAGCGCTACCCGCACAAGGACGTCGCGGCGCTCGAACGCCTGCTGGCCAAAAGCACGGCGCGCAACAAGCTGATCGTCACCGACAGCGTCTTCAGCATGGACGGCGACCTTGCCCCATTGCCGCTGCTCTTCGCGCTGGCAGAGCGTTACGACGCCTGGCTGGTCATCGACGACGCGCATGGCTTCGGTGTCCTCGGTCCACACGGCCGCGGCAGCCTCGCCCATTTCAATCTGCCGGCCGCACCGCGCATCCTGCTGATGGGCACGCTGGGCAAGGCCGCCGGGGTGGGCGGCGCCTTCGTCGCCGGTTCGCGGCTGGCCATCGACACCCTGCTCAACACCGGCCGCAGCTACATCTTCACCACCGCCGCGCCGCCGGCCGTCGCCTGCGCATTGAGCAGGAGCCTGGACATCATCGCGCACGGCGACGCCCTGCGCGACGCCCTGTTCGCCCGCATCGCCCAGCTGCGCGACGGACTGGCCGGCCTGCCCTGGCAACTGCTGGCGTCGGCCACCGCCATCCAGCCGCTGATCGTCGGCGAGAACGAATCGGCGCTCGCCCTCTCCAACGCGCTCTGGGAACGCGGCCTGTGGGTGCCGGCGATCCGCCCGCCGACGGTGCCGAAGGGCACGGCGCGGCTGCGCATATCCGTCTCCGCCGCCCACACCGAAGCCGACATCGCCACGCTGACGAACACCCTCAAGGAACTCGCATGACCGCTCCGCTTTTCTTCATCCCCGGCTGGTGTCTCGGCCGCGGCCCGCTGTCCGCCACGGTCGACGCCCTGCAAGGCCGGTTTTTCGATCTGCCGGGTTACGCTGGAACGCCGCTCGTCAGCGACTTCGACGCCGCCGCCGATGCCGTCGCCGCCGCGCTCCCCGCCGGCGCGACGCTGGCCGGCTGGTCGCTCGGCGCCCAGCTGGCGCTCGCCGTCGCCGCCCGCCATCCGGCCAAGGTCGGCAAGCTGCTGCTGGTCGCCGGCACCGCCTCCTTCGTCCAGCGCGCCGGCTGGCCGCACGCCATGCCGCCTGAGATGCTGGCCGAGTTCGCCGCCGGCATCGCCGCCGATGTCGACGCCATGCTGCCGCGCTTCGTCGGCGGTTTCAACCGTGGCGACGCGCGCAGCAAGGAAGTGACGCGCCAGTTGCTCGACCTGGCCGACCCGCTGCCGTCCGGCGCGGTGCTCGCTGCCGGCCTCGACTGGCTGCGCGACGTCGATTTGCGCCCGGACCTGGGCCGGATCGCGGCGCCAACCCTGCTCATCCACGGCACCAACGACCCGCTGATGCCCCTCGGCGCCGCCGAAGCGCTGGCTGCCGCGATCCCCGGCGCCCGCCTCGCTCCCTTCGCCGACTGCGCGCACGCCCCCTTCGTTTCCCGCCCCGAC
>JAGOAU010000004.1 GCA_017983755.1 Azonexus sp.
CTGAAGGACATCCTGTCTCGCTTGCCGACTCAGCCCAACCGTCGGATCGGCGAACTGCTGCCCCATCGCTGGCTGCCTGAGATTTCCGCCTGAATCAGAAATCAACCTGGGTTCGCCGGGCGCTTACACCGCAACACCCCTGACGCTCATCGAGCGCCTGCTGGCTCACGTCGGCTATCTGTCCCGCCCGCAACTCGCTGCCATGCTTGGTAACAAGCCCGGAACCCTTGCCGCTTGGGCGTCCAAGAAGAAGGGACCGCCGATGCTGAAGGTCGGCAACATGTCCCGCTATGACCCCGTCGCGGTAGCCCGCTGGCTACAAGATCAACAGGCGCAGCCGACACCGACACCGGAACCGAAGCCCTCAACCGAGCTTCCGGCATGGCTCCAACCCGCAACAAAGCAGAGCATTGGGGCTGGCCATGAGTGAGAACCGCGAAGGTCAAGCGCCTGCCGATGCCACGATGGCGGGCTGTACGGGACAGGTATGGCAACAGGGCGGAACACCTGTGGAAAGCACCGGCACCGCCTGTCCCGCATTCCCGCAACAGCAGGCGGCGCAGCCGGCACAGGCCCCCGCTGTACTTGGCCAAGGTGCAACCCTTGATCCGGTTTTGATCGCGGCCCACAGCGCCCCGCAGCCACCGGCAATTTCACGCTCTTGGGACAACATTCCGGAAATTCTGCGCTGCCGGCAGCAATGGTGCTTCAGTCCGCCAGGTACAAAAGCGCCGCACGACGCCAAGACCGGAAAGGCTGCGAGCGTGACCAACTCCGCGACTTGGAGCACCTTTGACGACGCCTGCAACGCTGCTCACTACACCGGCGGACAGATTGGCTTTGTGATGCAGACCAGCGATGGGTTCTTCTGCATTGACCTCGACGACAAAGAAGACAACCCCGCCACGGAAGCCGAGTGGCAACGCTTCAACCACATTATCGAGACCTTCGAGACATGGACGGAGCTGTCCGTGTCAGGACGCGGGCGGCACCTTTGGGGGCTTGGTACGCTGCGCGGCTCCGAGGGTATCAGGCGCGATCACGTCGAGATTTATTGTGGGCTCCGGTACATGCTGATGACCGGAAACGAGCTGCCGGGATACGGGTTGCCGATGGTGGAGCGCCAAGATCTGCTCAATCTGCTGTTTGACGAGATTCGTAAGGGCGGTGATCCCATTGACCACAGTGGTCCCGCACCTGATGTTCAGCAAACCAAGACCGACGACCAGCTCTGGCAGTCGATCCAAGGCGCGGCCAACGCGGCCAAGTTCAACCGTCTGTTCTCCGGTGGCTGGCAGGGCTACGAAAGCCAGAGCGAAGCGGATTTGGCGCTCGTCCAGCACGTGCTTTTCTATGGGGCGACAAACGAACAAGCTGTGAGCATCTGGAATGCCTCAGTTCTGTCACCTGCCAAGCGCCCCCGCGAGAAGCGCAAGTCGAAGCCGGCCTACTACATCAATCGCACCTTAAGCAGCGCACGCGGAATCAGGGCGCAGGAGGTGCAAGCCTCACTGACTGCATTCGCTCCTGCACTTGAAAATCTCGCCCGCGAGCAGGCGGAAAAGGAAGCCAAGGCAAATGCGATGAATGCGGCGATTGCGCAGAGTCAAGCGAGCCTGATTATTAAATCGGGAGCTTGAGTATGCGAATCCTTTGCTGGAACTACGGCGAGCGCCGTAGTTTTAGCGTGCGGTTGCTGTATGCCTGTTGTCATTTGTAATTCAAAAAAAAACCGCCGATAAGAGCGGGCTTTGAATGTACGGCAGGAGGACGAAACATGAACACCAGCGGCAGCACGACGCAACACAACCGGCACCCCCATTTTAGGGCGGTGCCATTTTGAAACGAGTTTGATTAGAAAGTGAATCAACATCATGGCACCTGAAATCGAAGTGCCTGCGAAACCATTTGAACCCGCAGAAGAAAAGACCGAAAACGAAAAGACCGAGAGCGAGACCGAGAGCGAAAAGGTCTTGACGCTTGAAGAAGCCAAGGCGATTGCCGAGGCTGCACTGGTAGAAGTAGCAAGCGACCCTGGCGCGATATGGCTCGATGAAAACCTCGAAGCCTTTCGCGTTATCTATCAGCAGGACAAGCCCGAATACATGCGCTTCCGCGCCAAGCTGAAAGCCATGAAAGGTGTCGTGATTACGGATTGGGAGAAAGAGGTTAAGCGTAAGCAGGGCGACGGCACCTTAAATGAGAAGCCGACGCACCATGATTTCGCCAAAACGGTGATCTCTGATCTGACGGTTAATTTCTACAAACCAGTTGGAAATATTGGCAAGCTGTTCGTTGTTAATGAGACCGACTCAACATGGAAAGGCCATTCTCCCGATCAGCTCGCTGTTTATGTCGCTGAAAGGTTCAACGGTGTCGATGGCTGCGCAACGCGCAGGCAATACCTCGACATTGCGGATCATTCCGTTTCCGTGGCAGAAGACGAAAAGTTTTTCGATGGGGCTCCTATTGGTCTTGCTTGCCCTAAAGGTTTCTACCGCGTTGCCGATGGTGTATTGAAGCCCGAGCCTCTGACACCTGGCCACAGGCAGACGGTACTCGTTCCGTATAGCCCCGAGCATTATGGCAATCCCGAAACCACAATGGGCGTCTTTTGGAAATTTCTTGGCGACACCTTCTATCCAGTTGAAGATAGGAGCGAATCCGCCGCAGTGGAAGCTCAAGCTCAGATTGCACTGTTACAAGAGATCATCGGCGCAACATTGCTCGGCTTGACCGCAGCGCAGGAAAAGGTCATCTTCTTTTACGAGCGTTATGGACGCGCTGGTAAAGGCACCATGCTGAAGATTATTGAGGCGTTGATTCCGAAAGAAGCGCGTTCCGCCATCTCTCCGGAAAAGTGGTCGAACGAGTATTACCTTGCTGAGATGGCCGGTATGAAGCTGAACACGACCGGCGAGGTTTCAAACCAGCATGATGACGCAATTAAGGGCCACGCATTCAAAGACCTCATTGGTCGCGATATGGTCACCGCACGCCACATTCACGGTTCGCCGTTCTCATATCGCAATACCGCCACGCATATTGTGGCCGGTAATTGCTACCCTGCCACCAAGGATCACTCCGACGCCTTCTACAACCGCTGGATTATCGTTAGCTTTCCGAACAGCCGCACGAAGCTGAATCTGCCAATTGATACCGGGCTCGCTGAATATATCATTCAGAAGGAATTGCCATATATTTCAATGTGGGGCCTTGAAGGTGCAATTCGGCTGATTCAGAACAAGCAATTCACGGTGACCAATACCCATTTGAATCATCTCAGCGAATGGCGCAAGCGGGCGAACAGCTTAATGATGTTCGTCGATGAGCGGTGCATTCTCGGGAAAGACAATTGGTCTCTCAAATCGACATTCAACATTGCTTATCAGGATTGGTGCAAGGAAAACGGTTTCCGTCATTTAAGCGCAAGGACAATTACGGAAGGACTGATTGAAACTTCCGCGCTTGGAATTGCAGTTGTGCGCCACGGCGATAACGATTATTACAGGGGAGTCTTACTGCGCACCTGACCGACTGGAGAGTGGAGCAAAGCGGCTTTTTTTTTACGCCCCAAAAACGACCCCGCAAAAACTCTCCACTCTCTCCACTTCGGGGTGTGCACTGCTGGTTTAGTGGAGAAAGTGGAGAGTTTTACGCTGGTAGTGTATAGGGGCAAAAAAAAAAGTGCACTCTAAATTATCACGGTTCAAAAATTTCTTATTTTGTAATTTTTTTTTTTTTTGCTGTATATGCTACCAAGCAAAAACTCTCCACTCTCTCCACTGTTCCTGTTCCGTAATTCCTATTAGTCACGTGGCGGCATTTTATGGGCGAGGTGCTGTATTGGCGGGGCTGGTTACTTATGCCAGGTGCGGATTAGCTTTTTGTAACCACAGGGTAGAGCTATGGCATGGCCAGCCCTACTGCACGACAAAACCTACTCCCAACAATAGCCAGTTTGCCGCAGGTCGCCACGAACTGCCGCACAGCAGAATGAGGCCCAGAGGGTGAAGGTCTGCCGAGTATGGAAATGGTATGGAACCAACCCATAGCAAGGCAACGGGCTCACATGGCATGTCCATACCCTGTGGATACAGAGAGCACCTCCCTACACGCATCCAGCCCAATCGTAGTTCATCAAGGCTGCGCTCGCAATGTTTGTCCTACCTTTGTTTCTGTACCAACTAACCAAGGAAACGAAGATGACACCGCAGCAATTGAAGGAACAAGGGTTCGTTAAGATCAGCCCGCAGGCAATGATGAAGCGCCTCAACGCAAACAAGGGCGGCTTCTATTACAACACCATCGAACATGACGAATGGTGCAAAACGCTCAAAACCGGACACGGCGAAGACTGCAACTGCAACCCGACCGAATCAATCTGGTTGATGCGGGAGGACGAAAGTGAGCACTAAACCCACCATCATTCCCGCACTGCCGGGACAGCGCGCGATTGTCAGTTTCAGCAAGAACGATCCTGGCAACGTCAAGAGCCCCCTTATCCATTGGTTTATTGCGGATGTCATCGCTTGGGAGTATTCCTTAAGAAATGATGAATACGAGAGCAACCTTCGTCCGCTTGTTCTTATCTGCAATGATGACAACGAATATCTTGCAACCCGCTACATTGAAAGTAACGGTCTTGTTCATTCGTTTGCTAACGAGCTGTATTCAAGCGTTGAGGATTATTTATTTGACATAGGTGTCCTCTTTGACTGCACACCGATATTTGACCCTCCCCTCGACACCCTGCCAGCGCAATATCGCAAGAAGGAGGCAGCATGAGCGACACCATCAAGCTCCGCAGCAATGCAACCGCCGCCACCCGCCACCGCATAGGAGAATTGAAATGGGAACTTTAGGAAACCAACCGCCACGCCAATATTGCAATGTTACTCGCGCTGACACTGACGACGCCTTGGACTTTGTAAAAGAGCTCGCGAGTAAGCACAAGGTCTCCATCAGCGACGTTATTGCCTTGATGTCAGTTTTGGAGCACAACCGGGCGAACGACATCGCAGTCAAGGATGGCGACTTTCGCGACGAGCACGCGGGTGGCTATGGCGAGAACATGGCCTTGATTGGCGAGGCGCTCGGTAGCATTGCACAGGCGCTCCACGAGCTGCATGTGGAAGTCCGCAACGGCCTTTCCAACCTGTCCAGCTAGCACCTCCCGCCCAGCACCATGCCTGCCCAGCACGGGCGCACGCTGGGCGGGCGCTTTCCGCACTTGGTTTGGCCGTCCCTAGCACCTTGGCAGCACCCTAAGGATCGCCTGTAGCGGCCCGCAGCAACCCGGCCTCACCGGCAGGCCACCCCTGCATAGTGGCGCTATACGACCCGCCGCAAGATTCTACGCTTTGGGCGGGTAAGCCCTAAGACCGTCTAGGGGTGCGGCTCTACGTGGATGGCGGGCTGGGCGTGTATGGGCTGTGCATGGGATTGGCAACACTGTGGGAAATATGAGCACGTTGTCATCAAGTACAACCGTCCCGCTTCTCTCCTACATTTACCCCTGTTACAACCCAAAACACAGGAGAAACCCATGACCCCCAAAGTCCTGACGCCGGAACAGGCTGCGGAGATTTGCGATTGCAGTCCCGCCACGATGGAACGCTATCGCAAAGATATGTCCGGCCCCAATTTTATCCGCACGCCCGGCGGTCACATCAAGTACCTTGAGGAAGATGTTTTCGCGTGGCTGCGGTCGCTCCGCCAGCAACCGTCCGAGGCCGACAAGATGAAAACCGCTGCAACGCATGGGCTGAAGGAAGTTGGCGGCACAGTTCGCACCCGTATGCAGCAACTCGCAGATGCGAGCAAGCCCGAGAGCGAGCCCGATCCCTATGCTGTAACGGTTTCGGATGTTGGCGGAAGCGCCCCAGGCATTGAGAAGCTCGTCTTCCAAGATGGCAAATGGGTTAAGAATGGCACGCTGTCGCAGACGGTCGTGCAACCTGCGGCAGAACCGCATCTGCTCAACTGCCGCTAGGGAGAGAACCATGCACGACGATCTCACCCCCGAGCTGGCTCTCGCAAACGCACCGAATGAACGAGCCGCCAACCTGCTCCGCAGCGAGTTCTCCAAGAACGGCGTCAAGTACAGCGAGGCCAAGGTTGCATCCTTGAAGAACGACGCCGCGAAGGCCAACCTTGGAGCTCGTCTTAGCCCAAGCGAACGCGCCCAGCTTGAGGCATTCAAGCAAGGCGCACGTGCAGCAGAATCCGTGCGGCAACAGAACGAAAAGCATGGAGGCCCCGTTGCGATTGCACGCAAAGAGCGAGCCTCCGCTGGTGTGCTCGCGCAGAACATCCACAGCAAGGGGAAGTGACATGACCGAGTTTGAAACCGTTGCTGACGCCCTGAACGAACTGACCGCACTTGCCGCCAGCGTTGATAAGGCAGTCAAGGAACTGCAAGACGCCGCCAGCGACTACGCCGACAGCGCAGCCCACGCACGCAGGCGCGGTGACAAGGTTCCGCCGTACAGCGGAAGCGCCCAGCAAAAGCAACTTGACGCCATTGTCACGAGGCTGAAGGCTGCGACGAACAACGTGCAGTTCATTGGCACTGAACTTGTCCGCTTCGGCGGCTAACGATCAAGCGAGAGCGCACCGGATGCCCCGTTGGCCCTGCGGGGGTTGTCCATTCGGTGTTGCTCCCGCCCCCTTCATTGAGATAACCACATGCCCCCAAGATCGAAACACAACCTGTCTGGCCGGTTCGTCATTAGCCTGAAAGAGCGCCGAGAAAAGGCGCTGCAACTGCGCAAAGACGGTCTCACCTTGCGCCAAATTAGCGAGCAGGTAGGAATCCACTTTGCCGACCTTGGGAGGTATTTTTCAGAGTACAAGAGCGAGTCCATCAAGGAACTGCGAGAAGAGTTGTTCGCGATGCAGACCGAGCGGCTTTATGAGCTATGGAGAGCCGCTGCGGAGGACATGCGAAAGTTTGTCCCCGTTGTTGATGCGAAGGGGAAGATGATAATGGTTCCCATACTCAACCAGCATGGCGAGCCGGTGCTCGGTCCCGATGGTCAGGTGCTAACTGCGCCCATGCGTGATTTTGGGGTCCATTTGAACGCTATCAACGTCGCGACCCGTGTAGCGGAAAAACTGGCTGCACACTTCGGCCTCGATGCGCCGACTCGCAGCTTGGTCATGAACAACGCCGAGAACCCCCACGAAATCACATTCCGCATCGTGGAAGGAACCGACGGAAAGCTGGTGACGGACGAGACGGTAGCGGACGAGGCGACCTAGCCCGTCCTCAAACTCTGCCGCGCTACCAGCGCCGCACAATACCGCGCAAAGGAGAGCACACCATGTCAGTCCAAACCATCGCATTCGCAGCGCATAACCTCACACTGATTCACGACCTTGAAGCACAGCCTGCACCGCGTTCCTATTTCCTGTTTCTGCACGGCATCTGTCACGAGCTGCACGCGGAAGAGAACGAAGCACCTGACGCCCTCTGGCAACGGGTTCTTGGCAGGTTGAGCGAGCTGCGAATCAACCTTGCAGCGCAGCGCAACAGCTTGTTGAATCCGCGGGCGGAAGCGACCTGCTACGCGGGAGAACTGACGGAACAGAGCCTTGAGAAGTTGAGGCTCAAGCACATGCGCCAGCATGTCATTGACGGTCTGACTCGCGAGACGCACAGCCACGAAGGTACGGGTTCCAGCCGCACCGCTGCACTCGCAACCCTGTCGAGGATTTACGGTTTGGAAGCGCCGCGCAAGCGTATCAAGCTGACCACAGGTGCTCAGTGACCCTCCCTGATCCCATCAACAAGCTCAAGTCCAGCACCGATGCGGCGTTCAATGTTATTTCGTGGCGCTGCACTCGTTGCGGCGCTCGTCAGGGTCACAATGCGGGTTGCAAATGGGTTCTCGTTAATGGACGGAAAACCCGCATCTGTGCGAAGTGCGCGGCTGAGAGGAAGGATGCACCTCGCATCCGGAAGGAGTCACCTCCGAAGATTGAGCCGTGGTTCTGTGCGTCGTGTAAGACCAAGCAGACGGTTAAGGCTCACTACGTGATCCGCGCCGGCAAGAAGGTCAAGCTCTGTCCTGATTGCGCACCCGCAGAGGATGCACGCGGCATCTGACCTGCATCACACGTGTGGTCAGTGGAGTACATCTGCATTCGCCCGCTAGACTACCTGCAAGCCCCTACAATCGACGATCGACCTTGCCGCCGTAACCATATTGGCGAACTGTCGATCTGAAGAACACTGCTAAATCAAGGACTTACAGCGGATTACCCTATTTTGCAAAAATGGGGTGAAATAGGGGTGAAATCGCTGAGATGGCCCGTTTGTGGGGGCCGATTACAGCCCCCAAAAGGTAGCCGCCTTGGCACTGGTATTGGCACCGCGCCGCACCTGCAACACCGTCGCAGCAACCCCGCACCCCATACAGACCCCGTACATGGCGCCGCCCGAGAAGGCGGAAACGGCCTAGCTGTGGGCGTTTAGCTTCGTCCTGAGCAATTCGTTGACCTGTTGCGGATTGGCCTTGCCCTTGGCCGCCTTCATGACCTGACCGACCAGGGCGTTGAAGGCCTTTTCCTTCCCTGCCCGGAATTCGGCGACGTTGCCGGCATTGGCCGCCAGCACCTCGTCCACCAGCGCCTCGATGGCGCCGCTGTCGGTGATCTGCTTGAGCCCTTGTTTTTCGATGATTTCGTCGGCACTGGCGCCTTCACCATTCCACAAGGCCTCGAAGACCTTCTTGGCGATGTTGTTCGAGATGGTGTTGTCGACAATGCGCCGGATCAGGCCGGCCAGTTGGGCGGCTGACACCGGCGAATCGGCGAGATCCTTGCCTTCCTTGTTCAGTCGCGCCGCCAGGTCGACCATCACCCAGTTGGCGCAGGGCTTGGCATTGGCCTTGCCGGCGACTGCCACGGTCGACTCGAAATAAGCGGCCATTTCCTGGCTGGCAGTCAGGGTCGTCGCGTCGTAGGCCGATAGGCCGAGATCGTTGATGAAGCGCTCGCGCATCTGCCCCGGCAACTCCGGCAACTCGCCCTTGACGCGGTCGATCCAGTCGGCGGAGATAACCAGGGGCAGCAGGTCGGGGTCGGGGAAGTAGCGGTAGTCGTGCGCGTCCTCCTTGCTCCGCATCATCCGTGTTTCGCCGGAATCCGGGTCGAACAGCACGGTCGCCTGATGGATCCTGCGGCCTTCCTCGATTTCGTTGATCTGCCACTGGACTTCGTAGTCGATGGCTTCCTTGAGGAAACGGAAGGAATTCAGGTTCTTGATTTCGCGCCGCGTGCCGAATTCGGCCTGCCCCTTGGGACGCACCGAGACGTTGGCGTCGCAGCGGAAGGAACCTTCCTGCATGTTGCCGTCGCAGATGCCGATCCAGCGCACCAGCGCGTGCAGCGCCTTGGCGTAGGCAACGGCCTCGTCGGAAGAACGCATGTCGGGCTCGGAAACGATCTCCAGCAGCGGCGTCCCGGCCCGATTGAGGTCGATGCCGGACTTGCCGTGGAAGTCTTCATGCAGCGACTTGCCGGCATCCTCTTCAAGATGGGCGCGGGTCAGGCGGACCACCTTTTCGTACGCCTTCTCGCCTTGGCCGATCTGCAGCGTGATGGCGCCACCGACGACGACCGGCAGATCCATCTGGCTGATCTGGTAGCCCTTCGGCAGGTCCGGGTAGAAGTAGTTCTTGCGCGCGAAAACCGATTTCTTCGCCACCTCGGCGCCGATCGCCAGGCCGAAGCGGATGGCGCAATCGACCGCCCCCTTGTTCAGCACCGGCAAGACGCCAGGCAAGGCGAGGTCGACCGCGCAGGCCTGCGTATTCGGCTCAGCGCCGAACGCCGTCGCGGCACCCGAAAAAATCTTCGAAACTGTCGCCAGCTGCGCGTGCGTCTCGATACCGATCACCACTTCCCACTGATTCATCGTTCCATCCCGTTTCTTAACAACGCCCCGACTTGCCCTCGACGATCAGCGGCCACAGGTAGCTGAACGCATCGCCTTCGCAGGATTTTGGACAGTTGTCGAAGGCGATCGTCACCTTGTTCCCCTGTTCCCACATGCGAACCGTGCAGCCGCTTTCCTGGCGATGCCTGAGCAGTGCCTGCGGCATTTTCTCAACCTGCTCGAAATCCCGCAGGCTGAAGCGACAGGCGCCGTACTGCTTCATCGTCACCTGGGCATCGAAGGTCTGCACGCTGGCCTCCTTGACCAGAAGGTCAAGGCGCCGCACGGTGCCGATCGCATCCCGGGTCGAGCATTTCGCACGCACATTGAGCGGACGCGTCGGCTGCGGCTTGATATTGCGGTTCTTCAGATACTTGAGCGGCTGCGATTCGATCTTCTGCTCGCCGGTCGCGGTCGACCCGCTTTCCGGCCCGGATTCCGCCTGTTTTCCCAGCTCTGCACAACCGGCCGCGAGCAAGGAAAGCAGGAGCCAGGCGGCCCGCGCGATCTTCACGCCATCCCTTCCGGCCGACGGCGATGCCAGTCGGTCGCCTGCTGGTAGCGGTGTGCAACATTGAGCAATCGCGCCTCAGCGAAGTAATTGCCGATCAGTTGCAACCCCACCGGCAAGCCGCCGGCAAAGCCGCAAGGTACCGACATGCCGGGCAGGCCGGCCAGGTTCACGGCGATGGTGTAAATGTCCGACAGGTACATCTGCACCGGGTCGGCAGCCTTTTCGCCGAGCTTGAACGCGGTAGACGGCGAGGTCGGCCCCATGATCACGTCGCACTGCCTGAAGGCCGCGACGAAATCGTCGGCGATCAGGCGGCGGATGCGCTGCGCCTGCAGGTAGTAGGCATCGTAGTAGCCGTGCGACAGCACGTAGGTGCCGATCAGGATGCGCCGCTTGACCTCCGCGCCGAAGCCCTGGGCGCGGCTCTTCATGTACATGTCATCGAGGTTGGCGTAATCCTCGGCACGGAAGCCGTAGCGCACACCGTCGAAACGCGACAGGTTGGAGCTCGCCTCGGCCGGCGCAATAACGTAGTAAGCCGGCACCGACAGGTGCGAGTTGGGCAGCGAGACCTCGACGGTCGTCGCGCCGAGCTTCTCATATTCGGCGATTGCCGCGCGGACCGCTGCCATTACGCCGGCATCGCAACCTTCGCCGAAGAACTCCTTCGGGAGCCCGATGCGCAGGCCGGCCAGCGGCTTTTCCAGGTCGCGGGCATAGTCCTCAAGCGGACGCTCGAGCGAGGTCGAATCACGCTCGTCGAAACCGGCCATCACGTTGAGCAGCAGCGCGCAGTCCTCGGCGCTCGCCGCCATCGGGCCGCCCTGGTCGAGCGACGAGGCGAAGGCGATCATGCCGTAGCGCGAGACGACGCCGTAGGTCGGCTTGAGGCCGGTCAGGTTGCACAGCGCCGCCGGCTGGCGGATCGAACCGCCGGTATCGGTGCCGGTCGCCGCCGGCGCCAGTCGGGCGGCAACGGCAGCCGCCGAGCCGCCGGACGAACCGCCGGGCACACGCTCGCTGTCCCACGGGTTGCGCACCGGACCGAAGTACGACGTTTCGTTGGACGAACCCATGGCGAATTCGTCCATGTTGGTCTTGCCCAGCGAAACGAGGCCGGCTTCACTTTCCATCTTGCGAATCACCGTCGCGTCGTAGGGCGAGACGAAGTTGGCCAGCATCTTCGAGCCGCAGGTCGTCCGCCAGCCTTCGGCACAAAAGATATCCTTCTGGGCGATCGGGATGCCGGTCAGCGGGCCGGCGGTGCCGGCAGCGATGCGGGCATCGGCAGCGCGCGCCGAATTCAGGCTTTTTTCGGGGTCGACCGTGACAAAGGCATTCAGGGTCGGATTCAGGCGCGCGATGCGGTCGAGAAAGAGCTGCGTCAGCTCGACACTGGAAATCTGTTTGGCGGCCAAGGCCTGCGACAGTTGCTTGAGGCTGGCGTCGATCATTCGATCACCTTCGGCACGAGATAGAGGCCGGCCTCGGTTTCCGGCGCCACCGCCTGGTAGGCGGCGCGGCGATCTTCCTCGCTCACCGCATCGTCGCGCAAGCGCTGGCTGAGGTCCTGGGCATGCGCCATCGGCTCGACGCCCCGGGTATCGACCGCCTGCATCTGCTCGATCAGCTGGAAGATGCCGTTTAGGTGGCTTTGCGTGGTGCTGGCTTCGGATTCGCTGATCTCGATGCGGGCGAGATGGGCGATGCGCTGAACCTGTTCTAGTGTGAGCGACATGGCGGCAAAAGACTTTTTGCAGTGCACAAAGTCTTAAAATGGAAAGCGTTATAAGGTATCATAAAAGTTTTCCCTACCGCACCCCCCCAACGCGGAGCTACAGATGTTCGGTTTTCTCAGCAAATACTTTTCCAACGACCTCGCCATCGACCTCGGCACGGCCAACACGCTCATCTATGTGCGCGGCCGCGGCATCGTCCTCGATGAGCCCTCGGTCGTCGCCATCCGCCTCGAAGGCGGGCCCAACGCCAAAAAATCCATCCAGGCCGTCGGCAAGGAAGCCAAGGAAATGCTTGGCAAGGCCCCCGGCAGCATTACCGTCATCCGCCCGATGAAGGACGGCGTGATCGCCGACTTCACCGTCACCGAGCAGATGCTCAAGCAGTTCATCAAGAAGGTGCATGACTCCAAGCTGTTCAGCCCGAGCCCGCGCATCATCATCTGCGTGCCCTCCGGCTCGACCCAGGTCGAGCGTCGCGCCATCCGCGAATCCGCCCTCGGCGCCGGCGCCAGCCAGGTTTACCTGATCGAGGAACCGATGGCTGCGGCGATCGGTGCCGGCCTGCCGGTTGCCGACGCCACAGGTTCGATGGTCGTCGACATCGGCGGCGGCACTACCGAAGTCGGTGTCATCTCGCTCGGCGGCATGGTCTATGCCGGTTCCGTGCGCGTCGGCGGCGACAAGCTCGACGAAGCCATCATCAACTACATCAGCCGCAACTACGGCATGATGATCGGCGAGAACACCGCCGAAAACATCAAGAAGCACATCGGCTCCGCCTTCCCGGGCGCCGAGGTCAAGGAAATGGAAGTCTCCGGGATCAACAAGGCCGAAGGCATCCCGCGCAAGTTCACGATTTCCTCCAACGAAATCCTCGAAGCGCTGACCGATCCGCTCAACCAGGTCGTTTCCGCCGTCAAGTCGGCGCTGGAAAAGACCCCGCCCGAACTTGGTGCCGACATCGCCGAACGCGGCATGGTGCTGACCGGCGGCGGCGGGTTGCTGCGCGACCTCGACCGTCTGCTGATGGAAGAAACCGGCCTGCCCGTCATCGTCGCCGACGAGCCGCTGACCTGCGTCGCCCGCGGCTGCGGCATGGCGCTGGAAAAGATGGACAAGCTGGGCAGCATTTTTGCCTCGGACTGAGCGTTGACCGCAGCAAGGCCGGATTGAGCGATGGCCGGCATCGACCACGCCCCGCCGCCGTTCTTCAAGCAAGGGCCAGCACCGCTGGCCCTGCTGACTTTTTACATCCTGATTTCGCTGGCGGTGTTCGTCGTCGACCTGCGCTTCCGCAGCCTCGACCTGCTGCGGCAAAGCATCGCGCTGGTCGTCGACCCGGTGCAGCGGGTCGCACAGACGCCGGGCAGCCTTGTCGACTACTCCCGCAATTACCTGCAGGGCATGCAGCTGCTGCAGCGCGAGAACGATGAGCTGCGCCACGCCAAGCTCAACACGGCACCCAACCTGCTGCGCCTGGATCAGCTGGAAGCCGAGAACGAGCGCCTGCGCAAGCTGCTGGTGGTCAAGGAGCGCGAACAGGCCAAGGGCCAGGTCGCGCAGATCCTCTACACGGCGCGCGACCCCTTCTCGCGCAAGGTGATCGTCGACAAGGGCCAGCAAACCGGCATCGTCGCCGGCCAGCCGGCGATCGACGAAGCCGGCGTCGTCGGCCAGGTGACCCGCGTCTTTCCCTTCTCGGCCGAAATCACGCTGATTACCGACAAGGATCAGGCGGTACCGGTGCAGATCGTCCGCACCGGCCAGCGCTCGGTCGTCTTCGGCCTCGGCAACGGCCAGCTCGAACTGCGCTACATGCCGGCCAATGCCGACGTTCAGGTCGGCGACGTGCTCGTAACCTCGGGCCTCGACAGCATCTACCTGCAGGGCTTCCCGGTGGCCAGGGTGGTCGATATCGAGCGCGAAGGCGCCTATTCCTTCGCCCGCATCTTCGCCGCGCCGATCGCCGGCGTCGAGAATTTCGGCGAGGTGATGATCCTCGACCCGCGCCAGCCCTTGCCGCCGCCCCCGCCGGCCGCCCAGGGGCGCGGTACCGACGGCAGCGACAAGCCCGGCCTGCGGCCGAAGAAGAAGCGCGCGGCGAAAGGAAACTGATGCAACCGACCTTCTCCTCCTCGCGCATCCTGCTGCCGGTCCGGCCCTGGTTCATTTTCCTGAGCCTGATCGTCGCGCTGCTGCTCAATTTCCTGCCGACCGCCCACTGGCCCGGCATGCCGGACTGGGTGGCGCTGGTGCTGTGCTTCTGGAGCGTGCGCGAGTTTCGCCGTGTCGGCATGGGCTGGGCCTTTGTCCTCGGCCTGCTGATGGACGTCGCCGACGGCGCGGTGCTCGGCCAGCACTGCTTCGCCTACGTCTTGCTGGCCTTCCTAGCTGCCTCGCAGTCGCGCCGCCTGCTGTGGTTCCCGCTGCTCCAGCAGGCCTTGCAGGTACTTCCACTGTTGCTGCTGACGCAGGTGATCCAGGTCCTGATGCGCCTAGCGGTCGGCGCCGAATTCCCCGGCTGGAGCTTTTTCATCGGCCCTCTGGTCGCCAGCCTGCTGTGGATTCCCGCTACCTTCATCCTGCTCCTGCCGCAATACCGGCCGGTCGAGCAGAACCCTGACCGTCCGATCTGACGGGCTTTCCGGCCATGGGCGATTTCCACAACCCCGACAGCGATCTCGACCGCTTCCGTTTCCGCATTGGCATCGCCGCGCTCATGGTGCTGCTCGCCTTTGGCGTGCTGATCGGGCGCTTCGTCTGGCTGCAGATCATCCAGCACGACTTCTACCGGACCCGCGCCGAGGACAACCGTATCGCGCTGATCCCCATCGTGCCCAACCGCGGCGTCATCACCGACCGCAACGGTGTCATCCTCGCCCGCAACTATTCGGCGTTCACGCTGGAGATCACCCCGTCGCAGACCGCCAGCCTGGAGGAGACGATCGACGCGCTGGCCGAGTTGATCGACATCCAGCCCAAGGACCGCAAGCGTTTCAAGCGCCTGCTCGACGAAGCCAAGAACTTCGAATCGATCCCCATCCGCACCCGCCTTAGCGATGCGGAAGTCGCCAAGTTCGCCGCCGAGCGTTACCGTTTCCCGGGCGTCGAGGTCAAGGCGCGCCTCTTCCGCCAGTACCCGCTCGGCAGCGTCGGTTCGCATGCCATCGGCTACATCGGGCGGATCACCGATCGCGACCTGAAATGGATCGAGGAGTCCGAACAGCAGGCCAATTACAAGGGCACCGACCACATCGGCAAGACCGGCCTGGAACAGCACTACGAGTTCGAACTGCATGGCGAAACCGGCTACGAGGAGGTAGAGATCGACTCCGGCGGCCGGGCGCTGCGAAGCCTGAAGCGGATTCCGCCGGTTTCGGGCAACAACCTGCAGTTGACGCTGGACATCCGGCTGCAGGAGATCACCGAACAGGCTTTCGGCGACCGCAAGGGCGCACTGGTCGCCATAGACCCGCGCACCGGCGGTATCCTGGCGCTCGTTTCCAACCCGACCTACGATCCCAATCTGTTCGTCGACGGCATCACCCCCGACAACTGGAAGGAGCTCAACGAACACCCGAGCAAGCCAATGGTGAACCGGGCGATCAACGGCGCCTATCCGCCGGGTTCGACCTTCAAGCCCTTCATGGCGCTGGCGGCGCTGGAAATGGGCAAGCGCACGCCCAACCAGGCGATTTCCGACCCCGGCTACTTCAATTTCGGCAACCACCAGTTCCGCGACGACAAGAAGGGCGGGCACGGCAGCGTCGACATGTACAAGTCCATCGTCCATTCGTGCGACACCTACTACTACATGCTGGCCAACGACATGGGGATAGACAACATCGCCAAGTTCATGGGCTCGCTCGGCCTCGGCCAGCGAACCGGCGTCGATCTCGGCAAGGACGACTCGGGTGAATCGAAGGGCGTGCTGCCCTCGCAGGAGTGGAAAAAACAGCGCTTCAAGAAGCCGGAGCAGCAGAAGTGGTACGCCGGCGAGACGATCTCGATCGGTATCGGCCAGGGCTACAATGCCTACACGCCGATCCAGCTGGCCCAGGCGACGGCGGTAGTCGCCAACAACGGCGTTATGTTCCGGCCGCACCTGGTCAACCAGATCGTCGATGCCAAGACCGGCGAAAAGCGCCCGGTCGAGCCGCAGCCGATCCGCGACCTCAAGCTGAAGCCGCAGAACGTCGAGGTCATCCGCCGCGCCATGGTCGGCGTCAACAAGGAGGGCACCGGCACCCGCGCCTTCGCCGGCGCCCCTTACGAAGCTGCCGGCAAGACCGGCACGGCCCAGGTCTTCTCGCTGAAGGGCTCGGAATACAAGGCTTCCGCAATCAAGAAGGAACTGCGCGACCATGCGCTGTTCATCGCCTACGCGCCGGCCGACAAGCCGACCATCGCGCTCGCCGTGCTGGTCGAGAACGGTGGCTTCGGCGCCCAGTCGGCGGCACCGATCGCGCGCATGGTGCTCGACTACCACCTGCTCGGCAAGCTGCCGGCCGGCGCCGCCAAGGAAGACGCCGCCGCCGTCGAGGATGACCACGAAGAATGATTGACGTCATCGAAACCCTCAGGCGCGGGGCGCGCGAACTGGTCGCCCACATCGACTTCCCGCTGCTGCTGATCACCGCTGCGATCATGGGGGTCGGCCTGGCGACGGTGTATTCGGCCACTTACGACAGCACGCATCGAATGATGTCGCAGGCGGCCAACATGGGCATCGCCCTAGTCGTCATGTGGTTCGTCGCACGCGTGCCGCCGCAGAAGCTGATGGGCTTCGCCATTCCCCTCTACATCGTCGGCCTGTTGCTGCTGGTCGCCGTCTTCATGTTCGGAATCAAGGTCAACGGTGCCAAACGCTGGCTGTCGCTCGGCTTCACCCGCATCCAGCCGTCGGAGATCATGAAGATCGCGATGCCGCTGATGCTCGCCTGGTATTTCCACAAATACGAGGCGACGCTGCGCGCCCGCCATTTCATCGTCGCCGCGCTGCTGCTGGCGATTCCTTTCGGCCTCATCGCCAAACAGCCCGACCTCGGCACCGCGCTGCTGGTCGGCGGCGCCGGCTTCTTCGTGATCTTCCTGGCCGGCCTGCCGTGGAAAGTCATCGTCGGCCTGATCGCCGCCGGCGGTGCGGCGGCGCCGCTGCTCTGGGGGATGATGCACGACTACCAGCGCAAGCGCATCCTGACCCTGATCGACCCGACCACCGACCCGCTCGGCGCCGGCTACCACATCATCCAGGCGACCATCGCCATCGGCTCCGGTGGTTCCTTCGGCAAGGGCTATCTGAACGGCACGCAGACCCACCTCGAATTCATCCCGGAAAAGCACACCGACTTCATCTTCGCCGTCTATTCCGAGGAATGGGGGCTGCTCGGCAACGCCCTGCTGGTTTTCCTCTACGCCCTGCTGATTGGTCGCGGCATGGTGATCGCCGCCGCCGCCCCGACCAAGTTCTCGCGCCTGCTCGCCGGCGCCATCACGCTCGGCTTCTTCACCTACGCCTTCATCAACATGGGCATGGTCAGCGGCATCCTGCCGGTGGTCGGCGTGCCGCTGCCCTTCATGAGCTATGGCGGGACGGCGCTGGTCACCCTGTTCGTCGGCATCGGCATCCTGATGTCGATCCACACCCACCGCATGCTGGTCAAGAAATGAAAGCCCGCGTCGTCGTTTGCGCCCTTGCGACCCTGCTGCTGGCGGCCTGCGGCAGCGCACCGCGCCAGGATGCTGCGGTCGACGGTCAAAAAGGCGGCATTTCCAGGACGCCGACCAAGAAGCCGACGGCCGTCCTCAAGCGCGGCGGCGGCTTCTACAAGGATGACGGCCCGGCCGACGACATCCCCGACGGCCTCGACGACATCCCCGACGCCGAGCCGAAATGGGAGCCGCTGCACAAGCCGGCGACCAAGCCCTACGTCGTGCTCGGCAAGGAATACATACCGAACACCGCGGTAAGACCCTACAAGGTGCGCGGCGTCGCCAGCTGGTACGGCAAGAAATTCCACGGCCAGAAGACCTCGATCGGCGAACCCTACGACATGTTCGCGATGACCGCGGCTCACCCGACCCTGGCCCTGCCCTCCTATGTCCGTGTCACCAGCGTGCAGACCGGCAAGGCGGTCATCGTCCGCGTTACCGACCGCGGCCCCTTCCACGCCGACCGCGTCATCGACCTCTCCTACACCGCCGCCTACAAGCTCGGCCTGATCAACGGCGGCAGCGGCCAGGTCGAGGTCGAGGCCATCGTTCCCGGCGAACCGGCCGGCACCACCTATGCACAGGTCACGCCACCGCCGCGGCCGGCCCCCGCCGAACATGACGAAATCGAACTGCTCGCCCGGCGCATGGCGCTCGAGGAGCAACCGGTGCAGACGGCTGCGATGGCCGGCATGGGCAGCGACAATGGCACCGCAAAGGGAGGGGTCTATCTGCAGCTCGGCGCCTTCGGCAATGCCGACAATGCCGAGAACCTGAAGAACCACCTGACCCGCGAACTCGACTGGCTGGCCGAACCGATGCGCGTCCAGCCGGGCGGCGGCATTCATCGCCTGCAGCTCGGTCCCTACGCCAGCCGGGCGGATGCCGACCGCGTCGCCGAGAAGATCCGCGCCGCCCTCGGCTACAAGCCGACCGTCATCCTGCGCTGAGCCGGCGCGCCGTCCGGCGCTCTATCTGCCCGCGCTTTGACCAGCATCAATGGCAGGGGGTGGCGGCTGGCTATACTGCCCCGCTTACCCTACCGCTCCGATACCCATGCGTCTCCCTGATCTCGTCTGCCCGGCCGGCAGCCTGCCGGCGCTCAAGGCCGCCGTCGACAACGGCGCCGACGCCGTCTATCTCGGCTTCAAGAACGACACCAACGCGCGCAATTTCGCCGGTCTCAATTTCGACCCGAAGACCATGGCCGAAGGCATCCGCTACGCCCATGCCAAGGGTCGCGAAGTCCTGCTGGCGATCAACACATTCGCCCAGGCCGGCCGTGTCGGCGACTGGCAGAAGGCCGTCGATGCCGCGGTCGACCAGGGCGTCGACGCCATCATCCTCGCCGACGTCGGCCTGCTCGATTACGCCCGCAACCGCCACCCGCAACAGCGCCTGCACCTGTCGGTCCAGGGGTCTGCCACCAGCTACGAGGCGATCAACTTCTGCCATCGCGAATTCGGCGTCCGCCGCGCCGTCCTGCCGCGGGTGCTGACGCTGGCCCAGGTCGAGCACGTGATCAAGAACACCAGCGTCGAAATCGAGGTCTTCGGTTTCGGCAGCCTGTGCGTGATGAACGAGGGACGCTGCTGGCTCTCCTCCTACGCCTGCGGCGAATCGCCGAACACCGTCGGCGCCTGCTCGCCGGCCAAGTACGTCAAGTGGGACAAGAAACCGGGCGAAATGGAAACCCGCCTCAACGGCATCCTGATCGACCGCTTCGGCGACGACGAGCCGGCCGGTTACCCGACGCTGTGCAAGGGCCGCTTCGAGGTCGAAGGTGACACCTACTACGCGCTGGAAGAGCCGACCAGCCTCAATGTGCTGGAAATTCTGCCCGAGATCATCAAGATCGGCGTCCGCGCCATCAAGGTCGAAGGCCGCCAGCGCAGCCCGGCCTATGTCACGCAGGTCACCCGCACGCTGCGCGCGGCGCTCGATTCACTGCGCGACGGCGGCGAGCGCTTCCACGTGAAACCGGCCTGGCAGGCCGAACTGGCCAAGGTCTCGGAAGGCAGCCAGGCGACGCTCGGCGCCTACAACCGGCCGTGGCGCTGAAGGAAAAGGCAGCATGAAACTCTCGCTCGGACCCCTGCTCTACTTCTGGCCCAAGGCCGAAGTCATGGAGTTCTACGCCGAAATGGCGCAGAACCCGGCGCTCGACATCATCTACGTCGGCGAAGTCGTCTGCTCGCGCCGCCAGCAGTTGCGCACCGCCGACTGGGTCGGCCTCGCCCGCGACCTGAGCGACGCCGGCAAGCAGGTCGTCGTCTCCGCCCAGGCCCTGCTCGAATCCGAAAGCGACCTCAAGGCGCTGCGCCGCCTGATCGACGACGCTGGCTGCATGATCGAAGCCAACGACCTGGGTGCGGTCAACCTCGTCCACGGGCAGGATTTCGTCGCCGGCCCGCACCTGAACATCTACAACGAAGCCACCCTCGCCAGCTTCGCCCGCTACGGCATGAAGCGCTGGGTGCCGCCGCTGGAAGCGACGCGAACGCTGGTCGACACGCTGCACCGCAACCGGCCGGAAGGCGTCGAAACCGAGGTCTTCGCCTTCGGCAAGATTCCGCTCGCCTTCTCGGCGCGCTGCTTCACCGCCCGCCACTACGACCTGAACAAGGACGACTGCCAGTTCAAGTGCCTCGACCACGCCGAGGGCCTGACGCTGAAGACGCGCGAGGGGCAGGATTTCCTGACCATCAACGGCATCCAGACCATGTCGGCGCAAAGCTACAACCTGCTGCACGAAATCCCCGACATGCTGCAGATGGGCATCGACATCGTCCGCATCAGCCCACAGAAACAGCACATTGCCGCGATCATCGGTGCCTTCGATGCGGCCCGGCACGGCGAGTCCATCCACCCCGACACCTGCGGCTGGAACGCCAGCGGCCTGGTCGACGGCTACTGGTTCGGCGATGCCGGCATCGTCCAGCGCCACACGCAAGCCCTTGCCCAAATCGGAGCCTGAGCATGAATGCGACTTTCACCATCCCCAAATTCCGCCTGCCCGGCTTTGTCGCCGAAATCGGCCGGAAACTGCCGCAATGGCCGCATGCCGTCGCCTTGGTCGGCGGCCTCAACGCCGCCCTTAAAATGAATTTGCTGCCGGAAGACGGGTTGACCGCGCTCGAGGACAAGCTGTTCCGCGTCCGCGTCCTCGATACTGGCGGCGAGGCCTGCTATACCTACCGCGACGGCCTGTTCCGCCCGGTTTTCCGCCCCGCGAGCGAACCCGACCTCGCCTTCGCCGCCAACCTCTCGGCCTACCTGCAACTGCTGGCGCGCCAGGAAGACCCGGACACGCTGTTCTTCAACCGCGAACTGGAAATCACCGGTGACACCGAACTCGGCCTGATCGTCAAGAACATGCTCGACGCGATCGACTGGCCACAACTGCCGAAACCGCCGCTACTGTCGCGCTGAGAAATTCCCCCGAAATTCGGGTCGACCGCAGGCGCCCTGCCGTTCAATCGCCGATCGAAATATCCCCGCCCGCGGCCTGCTCGGCCGGGTGCTTCTCCTGCCGCAGATTGCCGCCTGAACCCGCCGGGCAGTTCGGCTCGTCGACTGCGACGAGGCTGACCGTTTCTTCCTGCACCACTGGTGTCGCCAGCGCAGCAGCCGTGCTCAGGCTGTTGCCGCCGAGATAGACGCGCAACCCGTCGGCAAGTGCGCCGTCGCGACAGAGCAGGCGTTCGCCCAGCGCCGGATAGCTGTGGGCGACGGCCGCAAGGATCTCGCCTACCGTTTCGCCGCTGGCCATGACTTCCTCCCGACCGTCGGCATAGGCGCGCAAGGCCGGCGGAATATGGACCGAGACCACGGGAAATTCGCTCATCAGCATGGCACACCTCCTTTTTCGGTATACGTTGGACAAGCGGCAGGAGAGAAGTTCACGAAAAACGGGAGGCCGTGGCCTCCCGTCATTGTGCTGCCGGGGCTTTCGCCTTACTTGGCCTTCTTCTGGGCGTCCAGGCGGAACTTGACGTAGCTGCCCGGGGCGTCCTCGATCACCTTGAGCGTGCCGTCGGCCGGCTGGCGCGCCTTGACCTTGGCGGAACCACCCGGCAGGCTGGTCACCCACTGGTTCCAGTGCGTCCACCACGAACCGGCGTTCTGCGTCGCGCCGGCGAGGAAGTCTTCCGGGCTTTCCGGCAGGTTGCCGTCGGTGGCGTCGTTGGTCCAGAAGCCGTACTTGTTGGCGACCGGCGGGTTGACGATGCCGGCGATGTGGCCGGAGCCGCCGAGGACGAACTTGGTGTTGCCGGACGGCAGGCGGGCGCCCATGTAGGTGCTCTTCCACGGGGCGATGTGGTCTTCGACCGTGGAGATGAAGTAGCACGGGGTCTTGACCTTGCTGATGTCGATCTTGACGCCGCCCAGCGTGATGCCGCCCGGTTCCTTGAGCAGGTTGCCGAGGTACATGTTGCGCAGGTAGAAGCTGTGCATCGCCGCCGGCATCCGGGTCGAGTCGGAGTTCCAGTAAAGCAGGTCGAAGGGGAAGGGATCCTTGCCCATCAGGTAGTTGTTGACCACGAAGGACCAGATCAGGTCGTTGGCGCGCAGCATGTTGAAGGTACCGGCCATTTCCGAGCCTTCGAGGTAGCCGCGTTCCTGCATCCGCTTTTCGAGACCGGAAACGGCGCCTTCATCGAGGAAGATGCCGAGTTCGCCCGGATCGGAGAAATCGAGCATGGTGGTGAAGAAGGTAGCTGAAGCCGCACGCTTGTCCTTCTTGGCCGCCATGTAGGCCAGCGTAGTCATGGTCAGCGTGCCGCCCAGACAGTAGCCGGCCAGGTTGACGCTGTCCTCGCCGGTGTGCGCGCAGACCTGGTTGATGGCCTCGATCGAGCCTTCGAGCAGGTAGTTTTCGAAGGACTTCTGGGCCAGCTTCTCGTCCGGGTTGATCCACGACATGATGAAGGTGGTGTGCCCCTGGTCGGTCGCCCACTTGACCATCGAGTTCTTCTCGCGCAGGTCGAGGATGTAATACTTGTTGATCCACGGCGGGACGATCAGCAAGGGCTTCTTGTACTGGTCGGGCGTGCTCGGGTTGTACTGGATCAGCTGGAACAGTTCGTTCTGGAAGACCACCTTGCCCGGCGTCGTGGCGACGTTCTTCCCCATTTCGAAGGCCGACGTGTCGGTCATCCGGATACGCAGCTGGCCGTCGCCCGATTCGACGTCGTGCAGCAGGTTGTTGAGGCCCTTGATCAGGTTCTGGCCGTGGCTCTTGACGGTCTCGCGGAAGACTTCCGGGTTGGTCAGTGCGAAGTTGGACGGCGACAGGGCATCGATGTACTGGCGGGTGAAGAAGTTGACCTTCTGCTGGGTGTTTTCGTCGAGGCCTTCGGTGCCGGCGACGGTGTCATGCAGGTGGCGGGCGGTGATCAGGTAGGACTGCTTGACGAAATCGAACAGGAAATGCTCTTCCCATTCCTCGTCCTTGAAACGGTTGTCGCCCTTCTTGGGCGCAGCGATCGGGGACTGCACCGGCATCCCCAGCATCTTCATCGAGGTGTTCTGCCACAGCGAGAAGTAGTCCCACATCATGTTCATCTGCGTCTGGGCCATCTTGTACGGATTGGCCATCAGGCGCGAGGACAGGTCCATGAAGGCCTTGGCGACGCCCAGTTCGTCGGACGGCGCTTCGACGCCATCCTTGGCTTTCTTTTCCATGAACTGGGTAATCAGGCGGGAAGCGCGCTGGGCGACTTCGGCGTAGGTCTTGGCCATCTCGGCCGGGTTGGGCAGATTGCCTGCCTTGTCTTCGGTTTGCTGCGACATTCTCAAACTCCCTCTCTGTCAGTACGCGGCTGGTGGTTATGGTGGCGCCGCAGGTATCGAATTACACCGTCGGCGTCGCTGCTGCATGACAACCGTCCAGCTTGTTGAAGGTGGTTCAGATGAGCGATCGCCTCGCCCATGGCAAACATGGTCTGATGCGTATCGAGCGCCCGCTGAAACAGGGTATCGAGCAACTCGGCCGCACTTTTCGGCGCCTCCTCACATGCTTCCTCCAGCGCCCGCAACCGCTCCTCGTGGTGCTCGCGCAAGGCTTTCACCCGGGCCTGGACGCCGGTAAAAGGCAAGCCGTGCGAGGGCAGGACCAGGGTTTCTTCAGGCATTTCACCAGCCAGTTCCTCCAGCGATTCCAGAAACCAGCCCAAGGCATCGGCATCCGGGGTCGCCGCGAAGACACTGATATTCGTTGAAATTCTCGGCAAAAGCATGTCGCCGGAAATTAACACGCCGAGTTCGGCGCAGTAAAGCGCCATATGCTCGGGTGCATGGCCGTGGCCGATGATTATTTGCCATTTCCTGCCGTCGACCGCAACCGCGTCGCCCGCCTTCAGGCGATGGTAGTGCTGGGGCAGCGCCGGCACCGCCTTGCGGTAGCCAGAGCCACGCTTTTCGAATTTGGCCAGGTGCTCGGCATCCAGTCCATGCTGGCGGAACTGTTCGACCATGAAACGCGCCCCGTGACCGCCGACTTCGTTCCAAACCACATGCGCGGTGAGGAATTCGCCGGTGGTCATCCACAGCGGCGCCCCGGTCCGCTCCATCAGCCAGGCAGCGAGGCCGAGATGATCGGGATGGAAGTGGGTGACGATCAGCCGCTTCACCGGCCCGTCGAGCTTGTCGATGATCTGCGTCCAGGTCGCCATCACCGCGTCGTTCGGGAAACCGGTATCGACGATGGTCCAGCCGTCACCGTCGCGCAGCAGCCAGAGATTGATGTGGTCGAGCTGAAACGGCAGGGGCATGCGCAGCCAGAAGACGCCGGCAGCCACTTCGATCAGCTCGCCCGCGCCGGGATGGCGGGGATGGGGATAATGCAGGGACATGAACGATCCGCTCGACAGGGCCGCACAAGTTACCATACGGTAGCGGATTGAAAAAAGCCCCCGCTTCTGATTTACTGAAACGACATCGACAAGGAACCCGAATTGAACCAGCCGGCCGCGACTTTCGCCATCTCCGACCTTGCCCGCGAATTCGGCATCACGCCGCGCACCATCCGTTTCTGGGAAGACCAGGGCATCCTCGCTCCCGAACGCGAAGGCAGCAAGCGCGTGTTCACCCGCCGCGACCGCGCGCGCCTGAAGATGGCCCTGCGCGGCAAGCGCCTCGGTCTGTCGCTGGCCGAGATCAAGGATCTGATCGGCATGTATTCGAGCACCGAGGACGAAACGCCGCAGTTGCTGGAATGCCTGCGCGTCATGTCGAGCCGCCGGGAAGCGCTCGAACAGCAGCGCGAAGACATCGAGGCCATGCTGGCTGAAATCGGCCAGTTCGAAACGCTGTGCCGGCAGGAACTGACGCGTCGCAACGGAGCATGAATATTTTTACCAACTAGTTGACGTTTACGTCAACGTAAATACAATCACGTCCCATGACCCGCATATCCGACCCGCACTTCGCCGAACGCGTCCGCGACAGCTTCACCCGGCAGAACGCCATGGCCCTGATCGAGGCGAGCATGCCGGTGATCGAACACGGCCGCACCGAGATCCACCTGCCGCACTGGCCGGGCGTCGAGCAGCAGCACGGCTTCGTGCATGGCGGCGTCGTCGGCATGATCGCCGATTCGGCGGCCGGCTACGCGGCGATGACCATGGTGCCCGCCGCGGCCTCGGTGCTGACCGTGGAATACAAGATGAATCTGGTGGCGCCGGCCGATGGCCAAAAACTGATCGCCCGCGGCAAGGTGGTGCGTCCCGGCCGGACGCTGATCGTCACCCAGGCCGAAGTCCTCGCAGTCAAGGACGGCGTCGAAACCTTGTGTGCGCTGATGCAGCAGACCATCATGGTGATGCACGGCAAAACCGAAAAACAGACCTGATAGCGGAGACAAACCCATGAACATTCCCAGCCTCGACTTCGGCCTCGGCGAAGACATCAACCTGCTGCGCGACGCCGTGAAGGCCTTTGCCGACGCCGAAATCGCGCCGCGCGCTGCCGAGATAGACCGCATCAACGAATTCCCGGCCGACCTGTGGAAGAAGTTCGGCGACATGGGCCTGCTCGGCATGACGGCCGGCGAGGAATACGGCGGCACCAACATGGGCTACCTCGCGCACATCGTCGCGCTTGAGGAAATCTCGCGCGCCTCGGCCTCGGTAGGCCTCTCCTACGGCGCCCACTCCAACCTCTGTGTCAATCAGATCCGGCGCAACGGCAATGAGGCGCAGAAGCAGAAATACCTGCCCAAGCTGATCTCCGGCGACCACGTCGGGGCACTCGCCATGTCCGAACCCGGCGCCGGCTCCGACGTCGTTTCGATGAAGCTGCGCGCCGACAGGAAAGGCGACCGCTACGTCCTGAACGGTTCCAAGATGTGGATCACCAACGGCGGCGACGCCGACACCCTGGTCGTCTATGCCAAGACCGATATGGACGCCGGTGCCAAGGGGATGACCGCCTTCATCGTCGAAAAGGGCTTCAAGGGCTTCAGCCACGGCACGCACCTCGACAAACTGGGCATGCGCGGCTCCAACACCTTCCCGCTCTTCTTCGACGATTGCGAAGTGCCGGAAGAGAACGTCCTCGGCGGCATCGGCAACGGCACCCGGGTGCTGATGTCGGGCCTCGACTACGAACGCGCCGTGCTCTGCGGCGGCCCCCTCGGCATCATGGCCGCCTGCATGGATGTCGTCGTTCCCTTCCTGCATGAGCGCAAGCAGTTCGGGCAGGCGATCGGCGAATTCCAGCTGATGCAGGGCAAGGTCGCCGACATGTATTCGACCTGGATGGCAAACCGCGCCTACGTCTATGCGCTGGGCCGCGCCTGCGACAACACCGACCACGCCCGGACGTTGCGCAAGGATGCGGCCGGCGCCATTCTGTACTCCGCGGAAAAAGCAACCTGGATGGCCGGCGAGGCGATCCAGACCCTGGGCGGCGTCGGCTACACCAACGAGTACGCCACCGGCCGCCTGTGGCGCGATGCCAAGCTCTACGAGATCGGGGCAGGCACCTCCGAAATCCGTAGAATGCTGATTGGTCGCGAACTCTTCGCCGAAACCGCATAACTCGCTCCTGCCGGCGCTCCGGACAGGAGCGCCGCAACCAGGAGCCCTACAGCATGACCGTCACCCTACGCACCCTCACCGCCGACGACAGCGAAGCCATCGAACAGGTCCGCCAGTATTTCCGCAATTACGCGGCCTGGCTGGGTGTCGACCTGTCGTACCAGAACTTCGAGCAGGAAATGGCCCTGCTGCCCGGCGCCTACTCGGCACCGCAGGGGCGGCTGTTCTTCGCCGAAGTCGATGGCTGCCCGGCTGGCTGCGTCGGCGTCCGTCCGCTGCCGGAAAGCGATGGTCTTTGTGAAATGAAACGCCTTTACGTCTCGCCTGAAGCACGCGGTCAGGGCGTCGGCGCCGCGCTGGCGATGGCCGCGATCAAGGCGGCCAAGGACATCGGCTACAAGAAGCTGATGCTCGACACGCTGCCCAACATGCGCATGGCCGTGAAGCTCTACCGCGAACTGGGTTTCACCGAAGCACCGGCCTATTACCAGACACCGATCGAAGGCACGATGTTTCTCACCCTTGACCTCGAAAACTGGTCGGAGGAAGACGTCCGTAGCGAAAACCTGTCGCATCTGTTCGATTTCAACCGCGCCTGGGCACGCAAGATGCGGGAAGTCGATGCCGACTATTTCAACCGTCTGGCCAAGCTGCAAACGCCGGAACTGCTGTGGATCGGCTGCTCCGATTCGCGCGTCCCGGCCAATGAAATTGTCGGCCTTCTGCCGGGCGAGGTCTTCGTCCATCGCAACGTCGCCAACCTCGTGCTGCACACGGACCTCAACTGTCTGTCGGTCATCCAGTACGCCGTCGACGTGCTCAAGGTGAAGCACATCATGGTCGTCGGCCACTACGGCTGCGGCGGCGTGCTGGCCGCACTGCAGAAGGCGCGCGTCGGCCTGGTCGATTTCTGGCTGGACAACGTCAAGCGCGTGCATGACAAGCATCTGGCCCTGGTCAACAGCCTGCCGGAAGAGCAGCGCCACGGCCGCCTGTGCGAACTGAACGTGCTGGAGCAGGTGGTCAGCCTGTGCAACACGCCGGTGGTCAAGGATGCCTGGGCGCGCGGCCAGCCGCTGACCATCCACGGCTGGATCTACGGCCTCAAGGACGGCCTGGTGCACGATCTCGGTATCACCGTCGACTGCCCGCAGGATCTGAACACCCGTTACGACGCCGCGCTCAAGGCACTGGACGCCTAGTTACAACAACCATCAAGGAGAACACAGCATGAATGACCCGATCGTTATCGTTTCCGCCGCCCGTACCGCCATGGGCTCGTTTCAGGGCGGCTTCGCCGGCCTGACTGCCGCCAACCTCGGCGCCGTCGCCATCAGGGCTGCCGTCGAGCGCGCCGGTATCGACGCCAACCTGGTCGACGAAGTGCTGATGGGCTGCGTGCTGCAAGCCGGCCAGGGCCAGGCGCCGGCCCGCCAGGCGGCATTGCAGGCCGGCCTGCCGATCACTGCCGGCTGCGCGACCATCCACAAGGTCTGCGGTTCGGCGATGAAGGCGACCATGCTCGGCCACGACGGCATTCTCGCCGGCTCCTACGGCGTCGCCGTCGTCGGCGGCATGGAATCGATGACCAACGCCCCCTACCTGCTGCCCAAGGCACGCGGCGGCTACCGCCTCGGCCACGGCCAGATCATCGACCACATGTTCATGGACGGCCTCGAAGACGCCTATTCCAAGGAAAACCGCGGCCGCCTGATGGGCACCTTCGCCGAGGAGTGTGCGACCACTTACGGCTTCACCCGCGAAGCGCAGGACGAATTCGCCATCCGCTCGACGACGCGCGCCAAGCAGGCCAGCGACGACGGCAGCTTCGCCTGGGAAATCGCCCCGGTCACCGTCGCCGGCCGCAAGGGCGATGTCGTCATCGACAAGGACGAAGGCCCGTTCGCGGTCAACATCGAAAAGATCCCGACCTTGAAACCGGCGTTCAAAAAGGACGGCACGGTCACCCCCGCCAATTCCTCGTCGATTTCCGACGGCGCCGCCGCCATGGTCCTGATGCGCGCCTCGCAGGCCGCCGCCCTCGGCCTGCAGCCGATCGCCCGCATCGTCGGCCACACCACCAATGCCGGCGTGCCGGCGCTGTTCCCCTCGGCGCCGGTCGGCGCGATGCAGAAATTGTTCGCCAAAACGGGGTGGACCGCAGAAAGTGTCGATCTCTACGAAATCAACGAAGCCTTCGCCGTCGTCACCATGGCCGCGCTGCACGATCTCAAGCTGCCGGCCGAAAAGGTCAACATCCACGGCGGCGCCTGTGCCCTCGGCCACCCGATCGGCGCCTCCGGCGCCCGTATCGTCGTCACGCTGCTCGGCGCGCTGAAGAAGTACGGCAAGAAGCGCGGCGTCGCCTCGCTGTGCATCGGCGGCGGCGAAGCCACGGCCCTCGCGGTGGAAATGCTGTAATTGCCCCAAACCCGTTCGCTCACCTACGCCAAGCTGATCGCTGCGATGTTTTTCTGGGGTGGAACCTGGATCGCCGGGCGGGTTATCGCCCAGGAGCTGACGGCGCCGCTCGCCGTCGCCTCGCTGCGTTTCGTGCTGTCCGGCGCCATCGTCGCCGGCGTGCTGCTCTTCGCCGAGGGCAGCATTCCGGTGCCACAAGGCGGGCGGGAGTGGGGGCTGGTCTGGGCGCTCGGGTTTTTCGGCATTTTTCTTTACGGCCTGTGCTTCTTTTTTGGCCTGCAGCGCATTTCGGCCGGGCGCGGCGCGCTGGTCGTCGCGCTCAACCCGGCGGTCGTCGTCATCCTGGCCTGGCTGAGCGGCAAGGAGCGCATGACGGCGCGCAAGGCAGTCGGCAGCCTGATCGCCTTTGCCGGCTGCCTGACGGTGATCGGCAACGGCGATCCGCTGGCTTTGATCAACGGCGACGTCGGCCTTGGCGAATGGCTGATCCTCGGCTGCGTGGCGAGCTGGGCGGCCTATACGTTCATCGGCTGGCAGGCGACGCATCGCTTCTCGGCGCTGGCGACGACGCTCTACGCCAGCCTGAGCGGCGCCTTGTTGCTCGGTCTGGCTGCGCTGGTACAGGGCGACATCGACCCGGCAGGCTGGTCGTGGCGCATCTGGGCCAGCATGGGCTTTCTCGCCCTGTTCGGCACGGCCATCGCCTACACCTGGTTCACGGCCGCCGTGCATCAGCTCGGCGCCGGCCACGCTTCGATCTTCATCAATCTGGTCCCCGTCTTCGCCGTCCTGCAGGCGGCGCTGCTGCTCGACGAGCGGCTCCGCCCGGCCGTACTGGCCGGTGGCCTGCTGGTCATCGCCGGCGTCTGGCTGACCACACGACAAAAAAATTCTCTGGAGAAAACCGCATGATTCTCACGCAAGAACAGGAAATGATCCGCGACACCATGCGCGCCTTCGCGCAGGAGCGCCTCGCCCCCTTCGCCGCCGAATGGGACAAGCACCACACCTTCCCGGCCGAGGCCCTCAGGGAACTCGGCGAACTCGGCGCCATGGGCATGGTCGTGCCGGAAGAATGGGACGGCGCCGGCATGGACTACATGTCGCTGGTGCTGACGCTGGAAGAAATCGCCGCCGGCGACGGCGCTACCTCGACCATCGTTTCGGTGCAGAATTCGCTGGCCTGCGGCATCACGCAAAAATATGGCACCGACGCGCAGAAGGAAGAATGGCTGAAACCGCTGGCCCGTGGCGAGAAGTGGGGCTGCTTCTGCCTGACCGAGCCGCACACCGGTTCCGACGCGGCGGCGATCACCACCCGTGCCGACCGCGACGGCGACCATTTCGTGCTCAACGGCGTCAAGCAGTTCATCACCACCGGCAAGCACGCGCACGTCGCGATCGTCTTCGCCGTCACCGACAAGGCCGCCGGCAAGAAGGGCATTTCCTGCTTCCTGGTGCCGACCGCCACCCCGGGCTTCATCGTCGGCCGCACCGAGGACAAGATGGGCCAGCATGCCTCCGACACCGTGCAGATCATTCTCGAGAACTGCCGCGTGCCGGCCAGCGCCCTGCTCGGCAAGGAAGGCGAAGGCTACCGGATCGCCCTCTCCAACCTCGAAGCCGGCCGCATCGGCATCGCCGCGCAAAGTATCGGCATGGCCCGCGCCGCGCTCGAGGCGGCGATCGCCTACGCCAGGGAGCGCGTCACCTTCGGGGTGCCGATCATCGAGCACCAGGCGGTCAATTTCCGCCTCGCCGACATGGCGACTTTGCTCGACGCCGCCCGCCTGATGGTCTGGCGCGCCGCCGCCTACAAGGACGCCGGCCGCCCCTGCCTGAAGGAAGCCTCGATGGCCAAGATGTTCGCCTCCGAGGCCGCCGAGAAGATCGCCTCGGCCGCCATCCAGACCCTCGGCGGCGTCGGCTACACCTGCGACTTCCCGGTCGAACGCATCTACCGCGACGTGCGCATCAGCCAGATCTACGAAGGCGCCAACGACATTCAGCGCCTGGTCATCGGCCGGGCGATCGCGGCCGAATAAGCCGAACGTTGCGGTCAACAGGTAAAAAAGGCCAAAAATGCCCGACGGCCGCGGCAACGAGGAGACAGACATGAGCGACAAGGCCCCGATCGACTTCTGGTTCGATTTCTCCAGCCCCTACGGCTACCTGCTGAGCGAACGCATCGACGATGTGGCCGCGCGTTACGGCCGCCAGGTCCGCTGGCATCCGATCCTGCTCGGCGTCGTATTCCAGGCAACCGGCGGCGCCCCGCTGACCCTGCAAAACCCTGCCAAGGCCGCCTACTCGCTGCACGACTTCGCGCGCTCGGCGCGCTTCATGGGTGTTCCCTACAGCCATCCGACGCTCTTCCCCCTGCCGACGCAGAACGCCGCGCGCGCCTTTTACTGGCTGCACGGGCAGGACTGCGCGCTCGCCCGCCGCTTCGCCCACGCCACCTATCGCGCGCTGTTCGTCGACAACCGCGACATTTCGGCGCCGGACACCGTGCTCGAAATTGCCGCCGATCTGGGCGTCGACCGCAGCAGCCTGGCCGCTGCGCTGCAAAGTCCGGAAATCAAGGCGCGCCTCAAGGATGAGGTCGAGCAGGCCATGAAAGCCGGCGTCTTCGGCTCACCGCACGTGATCATCGACGGCGAACCGTTCTTCGGCGCCGACCGCCTGCCGCAGATCGAGAAATGGCTGGCGAGCGGCGGCTTCTGAGGACACGATGAAACGGCTCTGCGTCTTCTGCGGCTCGAACGCCGGCAGCAACCCGATCTACCGCGCTGAAGCGGAAAAATTGGGCCGGCTGCTCGCCGCGCGCGGCATCGAACTGGTCTATGGCGCCGGCAACATCGGCCTCATGGGCGCCGTCGCCGATGCCTGCCTGGAAGCCGGCGGCACGGTCATCGGCGTCATTCCCGAAGCGTTGATGGGCAAGGAGGTCGCTGGTCGCGCCGTCGATCATCGGACGCTGACGCGCATCGAAGTCGTCGATTCGATGCACACGCGCAAGGCGCGCATGGCCGAGTTGTCCGACGGCTTCATCGCCCTGCCCGGCGGCTTCGGCACCTTTGAAGAATTCTGCGAAATCCTGACCTGGGGCCAGCTCGGCTTTCACCAGAAACCGATGGGCCTGCTCAACGTGAACGGCTTCTACGATCCGCTGCTCGCCATGTTCGACAAGGCCGTTGAAGAAGGCTTTTTGCGCGCCCAGAACCGGGCCATGGCGCTGGCCGACACCGACATCGAAAGCCTGCTGGCCGCCATGACGGGCTACCGCCCGGAACCGGTCAGCAAATGGCTCAAAGAGGAAAAGCAGTTGTAAGACTTTGGCAATTCAAATTCAGGTAACGCACACATAAAAGAAGCGAGGAGACATGACTACCCTGAAATCCCAACTCAACCCGCGCTCGGCCGATTTCCAGGCCAACGCGGCGGCCATGCAAACGGTGGTGGCCGACCTGCATGAAAAGGTCGAGAAGATCGCCCTCGGCGGCCCAGAGGCGGCACGCCAGAAGCACATCGCGCGCGGCAAGCTGCTGCCACGCGAGCGGGTGAACGGCCTGCTCGATCCAGGCACGCCCTTCCTCGAAATCGGCCAGTTTGCCGCCTACGGCATGTATGGCGGCGACGTTCCCGCCGCTTCGGTGATCGCCGGCATCGGCCGGGTCAATGGCGTCGAATGCATGGTCGTCGCCAACGACGCCACCGTGAAGGGCGGCACCTACTACCCGCTGACCGTCAAGAAACACCTGCGCGCCCAGGAAATCGCCCTGGAAAACCGCCTGCCCTGCGTCTATCTCGTCGATTCCGGCGGCGCCTTCCTGCCCATGCAGGACGAGGTTTTCCCGGACAAGGAACACTTCGGCCGCATCTTCTTCAACCAGGCCAACCTGTCGGCCCAGGGCATCCCGCAGATTGCGGCGGTGATGGGTTCATGTACGGCCGGCGGCGCCTATGTGCCGGCGATGTGCGACGAGTCGATCATCGTCAAGAATCAAGGCACGATCTTTTTGGGCGGCCCGCCGCTGGTCAAGGCGGCAACCGGTGAAGTCGTCTCGGCTGAAGACTTGGGGGGCGCCGACGTGCATACGCGCATTTCCGGCGTCGTCGATCATCTGGCCGAGAACGATGCCCATGCGCTGGCCATTGCCCGGCGCATCGTCAAGGATCTCAACTGGAAAAAGGCCCCGCCGGTCACGTTGACCGCGCCTGCTGACCCACTCTACGCCGCCGAAGAACTCTACGGCGTCATCCCGACCGATTCGAAAAAACCCTTCGACGTGCGCGAAATCATCGCGCGCATCGTCGACGGCTCCGATTTCGACGAATTCAAGGCGCGCTACGGCATGACGCTGGTCTGCGGTTTCGCGCGGATTTACGGCTACCCGGTCGGCATCGTCGCCAACAACGGCATCCTGTTCAGCGAATCGGCCCTCAAGGGCGCCCATTTCATCGAACTCTGCGCCCAGCGCGGCATTCCGCTCGTCTTTTTGCAAAACATCACCGGCTTCATGGTCGGCCGCAAGTACGAAAACGGCGGCATCGCCCGCGACGGCGCCAAGATGGTGACGGCTGTCGCCACCGCCAAGGTGCCGAAATTCACCGTCGTCATCGGCGGCAGTTTCGGCGCCGGCAACTACGGCATGTGCGGCCGCGCCTACAGCCCGCGCTTCCTGTGGATGTGGCCGAACGCCCGCATCTCGGTGATGGGCGGCGAACAGGCGGCCGGGGTGCTGGCTACCGTCAAGCGGGATGGTATGGAGGCTTCCGGCAAGAGCTGGTCGGCCGAGGAGGAAGCGGCGTTCAAGGCGCCGATTCGCGAGCAGTATGAGACGCAGGGGCATCCTTACTATGCCTCGGCGCGGCTGTGGGATGACGGGATTATTGATCCGGCGGATACGCGGCGGGTGCTGGGCTTGGGGTTGTCGGCTTCGATGAATTCGCCGGCGGAAGAGACCAAATTTGGCATTTTCCGGATGTGATGGGAATGAGCGTGTGCGCATCTCAACCGCTGGTTTCCGCGCCTGACGCGCGGGCATACTTTCTTTTTGATGGCAAAAAGAAAGTAGCCAAAGAAAAAACCACCCCAGGTTACGCGGTCGGCTGCGCCGACTTCCCTGCGCTACTCAAAGGGCCGGGCGGCTGCGGAACTCGGGGCTATGCCCCTCAGACAGTCCTCGCCGACTACCCCCGGCCCTTCTCCGTTGCTCGGCGCTCCACATGGGGGCCCGGAGAAGCGTCGCAATTTCACCTCTTGCGGTCGACCGATAAAACCGACAAATTTTCAGCGGCGTTCGGTTTACCCCTTCCCGTGAGAGGCGCTGAGCAACGCAGGTGGGCCGGGTGTAGTCGGCTGGCGTTGTCTGAGCCGCGCAGCGGCGAGTTTAGCCAGCCGCCCGGACCGCCGAGTAGCGCAAGGGACCGGGCTCAGCCCGGCGCCGACCCCGGGTCGCCTTTTCTTTGCCAACTTTCTTTTGGCGAAGCAAAAGAAAGTTGGGTCGCGCGTCAGGCGCGAAAAACAGCGGTTGATACAGCTCAACCCGCCAAATAAAAACTCCGGAGACAAAACACCATGCCCTTCCAAGCCCTGGACATCGAACTCAACGGCCCGGTCGCCACGATCTGGATGAACCGTCCCGACCTGCACAATGCCTTCGACGAAATCCTGATCGCCGAACTGACCGCCGCCTGCGTCGCGGTCGACGAGGACCCGGACATCCGTGTCGTCGTCCTCGCCGGCCGCGGCAAAAGCTTTTCGGCTGGCGCCGACCTCAACTGGATGCGGCGCGCCGCCAACAATGGCCTAGCCGACAACCTCAACGACGCCCGCGCCTTGGCCGGCATGCTGCGCACGCTGGCCGAGATGAACAAGCCGACCATCGCCCGCGTCCAGGGCGCTGCACTGGGTGGCGGCATGGGCCTGGCTTCTGCCTGCGACATCGCGGTCGCCTCGACCAGGGCGGTATTCGCCACCTCCGAGGTCAGGTTCGGCATCATCCCCTCGGCCATTTCACCCTACGTCCTGCGCGCCATCGGCGCCCGCCAAGCCACGCGCTATTTCCAGTCGGCCGAACGCATCGACGCCCTTCGCGCCCGCGAAATCGGTCTCGTCCATGAAGCCGTGGAACCGGAAGCGCTCGATGCCAAAGTGCAGGAAATCGTCAGCGCCCTGCTGCAAGGCGGCCCGCTCGCGCAGGCGGCCGCCAAGGACCTGATCAGCGCGGTCGACGGCCAGTCGATCAACGACAACCTCGTCGAGGAGACCGCCCACCGCATCGCCCATTTGCGCGCGACGCCGGAAGCCCGCGAAGGCATCGCCGCCTTCCTCGACAAACGCCAAGCCAACTGGATTGGGGAATAAGCCATGTTCAACAAGATCCTGATCGCCAATCGCGGGGAAATCGCCTGCCGCGTCATCAAGACCGCCCGCCGCATGGGCATCCGCACCGTCGCCGTCTATTCCGAAGCCGATGCCAACGCCCGCCATGTCCGCCTTGCCGACGAAGCCTTGCTGCTCGGCCCCGCCGCTGCCCGCGAGTCCTATCTGGTCGCCGACAAGATCGTCGACGCCTGCAAGCGCACCGGCGCCCAGGCCGTGCATCCCGGCTACGGCTTCCTGTCCGAGAACGCCGATTTCGCCGACGCGCTGGCCGCCAACGGCATCGCCTTCATCGGCCCGCCGGCCTCGGCGATTCGCGCCATGGGCTCGAAATCCGAAGCCAAGAAACTGATGGGCAACGCGGCCGTGCCGTTGACCCCGGGCTACCATGGCGACGACCAGACCCCGGCACTGCTCCACCAGGAAGCCGACGCCATCGCCTACCCGGTGCTGATCAAGGCTGCCGCCGGCGGCGGCGGCAAGGGCATGCGCCTGGTCGAGAAGAGCGAGGATTTCCCAGATGCCCTCGCCTCGTGCAAGCGCGAGGCCGCCTCCAGCTTCGGCAACGAGCATGTGCTGATCGAGAAATACATCACCCGGCCGCGCCACATCGAAATTCAGGTCTTCGCCGACACGCAGGGCAACTGCGTCTACCTGTTCGAGCGCGATTGCTCGGTACAGCGCCGCCACCAGAAGGTGCTTGAGGAAGCCCCCGCCCCCGGCATGACCCCCGAACGCCGCCGCCAGATGGGCGAAGCTGCCGTCGCCGCGGCCAAGGCGGTCGGTTACGTCGGGGCCGGCACGGTCGAGTTCATCGCCAACCAGGACGGTTCGTTCTATTTCATGGAAATGAACACCCGTCTGCAGGTCGAGCACCCGGTCACCGAAATGATCACCGGGCAGGATCTCGTCGAATGGCAGTTGCGCGTCGCCGCCGGCCAGCCGCTCCCCCTGGCGCAGGAACAATTGCAGATTCGCGGCCATGCGCTGGAAGCGCGGATCTACGCCGAAGACGCCAGCAAGGGCTTCCTGCCTTCGACCGGCCGCCTGATTCGCCTCTCGCCGCCGGCCGAAAGCCTGAACGTCCGCGTCGATACCGGCGTCGAGGAAGGCGACGAAATCACACCGTTCTACGACCCGATGATCGCCAAGCTGATCGTCTGGGACGAGCATCGCGACGCCGCGCTGGCTCGCATGCGCAAGGCGCTGGCCGACTACCAGGTGGCCGGCGTCACTACCAACATCGATTTCCTGTCGCGTCTCGTCGCCTGCCCGGCCTTCGCCGGCGCCGATCTCGACACCGGGCTGATCGAACGCCAGAAGGATTTCCTCTTTCCCGCCACCCAGGCCGTGCCGCGCGATGCGCTGCTCGTCGCCACGGTCGGCGAACTGCTCTGGGAACAGCATGCCGCCAAACTTGCCGCCAGGGCCAGCGGCGATCCGTGGTCGCCGTGGCATGCCCGCGACGGCTGGCGGATGAACCTCTCGGCCGCCCGCATGATCGGCTTTCGCGATGGCGACAGCCTGATCGAGGCGCAGGTCCGCTACCAGCGCGACCAGTGGCAAATCACCATCAACGGCCAGAGCACGCTGGCGCGCGGCAAGAAGCTGGAAGGCGACCGCTTCGCCGTCGAGCTCGACGACCGCCGGCTGATCGCCAGCGTCGTTGCGGTCGACGACAAGCGCAGCATCTTTTTGCAGGGCTCCACCTACACGCTGCTGCGCGACGACCCGCTGCATCTGGTCGAGGCGGGCGGCGCCCAGGGCGGCGGCCTGACCGCCCCGATGCCCGGCAAGGTCGTCGCCCTGCTCGCCCAGCCCGGCCAGAAGGTCGACAAGGGCACGCCACTGCTGATCCTCGAAGCGATGAAGATGGAACACACCATCACCGCCCCCGCCGCCGGCACCGTCAAGGCTTTCTGCTACGCCGCCGGCGAGCAGGTTGCCGACGGCGCGGCGCTGGTCGAGTTCGAGGCCAACTGAGTCACCGATTGCTCGCCAGAAGCGATGGTGCTACTCTGGTAGCACCATCGCTTTGGAGAAGAACCATGGCAACCACGTCGCTAAAAATCCCCGACGACCTTAAACAAAGGACCATCAACATCGCCCAGCAGCAAGGCGTCTCGCCGCATGCCTTCATGCTCTCCGCCATCGAGCAGAACGTACGTGCTGCCGAGCAGCGGGCCGCATTCGTCGCCGCAGCCCTGGCGGCCGAACAGGAAATGCTGGCCAGTGGCCTAGGCCACCCGGCAGAGGAAGTGCACCGCTACATCCACGAGCGCCTAGCCGGTGAGAAAGTCGAGCGCCCCGAGGCCAAACCTTGGCGAAACTGATCTACAGCCGCAAGGCGCTGGCCGACATCGAAGCACTCACCGACTTTCTCAGCGCCAGCGATCCAGCGGCGGCCGCAGAAACTGCTGGTCTTATCTGCGAAGCAGTAGGCCTGCTCGGCAAGCACCCTTTGATCGGGCGAGGCATCGAACACGGCTTGCGCGAGTTGGTCATTTCCCGGGGCAGAACCGGCTACATCGCGCTCTACCGCTTCCGCGAAGCAGAGGATGCCATCCTGATCCTGGCCATTCGCCACCAGCGGGAAGCGGGTTATTGGCAACAAAATGAGCGTTAGGGCCAAACTACCTCAACTCGTCTTTCTGTGTGCCCTGCCAGTCATCATGCTGTCTGGATGCGGTGACATCTATCGCTATCTGACAAGCGGAGAGGTTGGCTGGGCCATCAAACGGGAAATTCGTGACAGGCAACAAACAGAAATCGCCTTGGCCAGCCTGACCCGATTTTCTTGGGATGAATTGATCGTTTTCAGCGCCTACACTCCTCGCCACGAAATCTGCCAGCGCCTGAAGCTGGATGAACTTACGTGTATTGCAGCCGATCTCCCGGAGCCGCTAGACGATGGCCTTGGTTTGCTGGTTTTCCGCCAGAATGGAAAAATTGTCCACCGCGAAATCCAGCTCAGCTGGCACGGTAGATTTCAGGTTGATGAGCGCAGCTTCACACCCCAAACAGCGGTTTTTGTCGTCGAACCAAACGGTACCGGCCGTAACGGTGAACCCTATCTCATTCTGCTTGCAAAGCCAGCCCCCTAATTCCTCCCTCACCAAGCACTCGCTATGAACCTCCCCGTTAAAGTCAAGATCGTCGAAGTCGGCCCGCGCGATGGCTTGCAGAACGAAAAGCAGATCGTCCCGACCGCCACCAAGATCGAACTGATCGAGCGCCTGGCCGACGCCGGCCTGCGCGCCATCGAGGCGACTTCCTTCGTCTCGCCCAAGTGGGTGCCGCAGATGGGCGACAACACGGCGGTGATGCAGGGCATCAGAAAACATCCGGCTGCGGTCTACTCGGTTTTGACGCCCAATTTGCAGGGCTTCGATGCGGCGGTGCAGGCCGGTGCGAGCGAAGTGGCGATCTTCGGCGCCGCCTCCGAGTCGTTCTCGCGCAAGAACATCAACTGCTCGATCGCCGAGAGCCTGAAACGCTTCGAACCGGTGGTTTCGGCTGCTTCGGCGCTGGAAATCCCGGTCCGTGGCTATGTCTCCTGCGTCGTCGGCTGCCCCTACGAAGGCGCCATCGCGCCGGAACAGGCGGCCAGCGTGGCGAAAACGCTGTTCAACATGGGCTGCTACGAAGTCTCGCTCGGCGACACCATCGGCGTCGGCAACCCGGCCAGCATCGCGCGCATGATCGAGGCCTGCGCCAGGGTCGTGCCGATTTCCAGACTGGCCGGCCACTACCACGACACCTACGGCATGGCGATCGCCAACATCCATACCTCGCTGCAACTGGGGATGGCAGTTTTCGACAGTTCGATCGCCGGGCTGGGCGGCTGCCCCTACGCCCAGGGCGCTTCCGGCAACGTGGCGACCGAGGATGTCGTTTATCTATTGCATGGTCTGGGCATTGAAACCGGCATCGATCTGGCTAAACTGGCTGTTATCGGCGACTGGATTTCCAGTGCCCTCAACCGCCCGAACGGCGCCAAGGCCGGCCGGGCACTTTGCGCCAAGGCCGTTCCGTGAGTCTGTTTTCCGCCGTCGCCGATTTTCTCAAGCCCGCGCCACCGCCCAGCCCGCAAGTGCTGAAGGCGCTCGATCGCGTCGGCGAACTGATCGACCCGCTGCTCAAGTCGGCCTCCGGCTTCGAGCGTCACCTGACCTTGCCGGTGGAACATGCCCTCGGCTATTGCGAAGGGCTGGTCGCTGCCTTGCCGGGTCCGGTCGACATCGATCGCCAGTCGTTTTCCAGCGATCCACTGGTGCATGCGCTGTTCGCCACCGCCGACGACATCGACCAGATGCTCGGACGCAGCCAGGCAATCCGCGATTTCCTGGCCGAGCCGCAGGCCTGGGAAAGCGATTATTTCTATGCGCTGTTCGCCGCCCGCCGCCAGCAGAAAAGACAGCTGGGCATGGCCCAGCACGGCGAAGTGATCCAGAACGACGTGCCGCAAACGGTGGTTTATTTTCAGGATCACACGCTGGTCGAGCCGAGCTGCAATCTGCAGACAACGCAGGAAAACCTGCGCGGCAATGCGCTGGCCAGCCTGCTGCGCACCTTCCACGAGCACCTCGAAGCGCTGCGCAGCGAGCGCGCCGGCCTGCGCGCCGATGCCTCGGTCGAACGCGCCCACCTGACCGTGCTACGCGGCAAGACGGATGGAACCGAGCACCAGGTTCACACGAGGCACCTGGCCGACCTTGACGCCAAGTTGCGCGAAACGGCCGAATCGCTGATGCCCGACCAGCTGCTGCAGGCGCTCTGCGACTTCCTGCAGGCGCCCGAAGCATCGCTGCGGCTGGCGCCGGTCAGCATCACGGTCGACCGCCTCGGCGTCGTCAGCGAACAGGCGGCCGACGACATCAACCTGCACACGCTCAATTTCCCCGAACTCAAGGGCCGTGACCAGCGTCAATATATGGTCATGCTGGCCCGCATCCGGCGCGACGAAGCGCAGGCGGCCGTCGATGTCGTCCGTGACCAGCAACGCCGCTTCATGCTCATCTGATGGTTGCCTCGCCCTGCATCAACATCTGCAAGATGGACGCCCCGAGTGGCCTGTGCGTCGGCTGCTTCCGTACCATCGACGAAATCACCGTCTGGTCGCGCAGCGACGACGCCTGCCGGCTGGAGATCCTTGCCGCCGTCGCCCGGCGCCGCCAGGAACATGAACCGAAGGAAGGCGCTACGCGCCACGACAGCGAACGCCATGGATAACGAAGACCAATACATCTGCGTCGGCATCTGCATGGCCGACCCCGACTCCGGCTATTGCCTGGGCTGCGGCCGGCCGCCGCTGGAGGCGCCGGACATCGTCGCCGAAGTCGTCGTTCCTGCATCCAAACCGGCGAGCAGCGAAGCGGACGACCCGGAATGAGCGTTCCGCTCCCCGAGTCGCTGCTCGTCCTCGAGCGCGGCTGGCTGTCGGCCAACAACATTCTCTGCTTCGATGGCGACGCGGCGACGCTGGTCGACAGCGGCTATGTCACGCATGCCACGCAGACCGTCGACCTGGTCGGCCACGCCTTGCGCGGTCGACGCCTGAAAACGCTCATAAATACCCATTCGCATTCCGACCACATCGGTGGCAACGCCGCGTTGCAGGCCGCCTTCGGCTGCGAGGTCATGGTGCCGGCCGGGTTGCACGCGGCGATCGCCGAGTGGGACGAGAACGCCCTGCTGCTCTCGCCGCTCGGTCAGCAAGCCGCGCGCTTCCAGCACGACCGCCTGATCGGCGCCGGCAGCGAACTCGAAATGGGCGGCCTGATCTGGCAGGCCCTCGCCGTGCCCGGTCACGACATGGAGGCGCTGGCCTACTACAACCCGGAGCGGGGCATCCTGATTTCCGGCGACGCACTGTGGGAAAACGGCTTCGGCGTCGTCTTTCCGGAACTGCTCGGCGAGGCCGATGGCCTGGCGAGCACGCGGGCGACGCTGGAAATGCTCTCTCGCCTGTCGATCGATATCGTCATTCCCGGTCACGGCGCCCCGTTCGCTGCGGTCGACGCCGTTTTCGAGCGCGCTTTCCGGCGCGTCGACAGCTTTTCTGCCGACATCGACAAGCTGGCCTGGCATGCGATCAAGGTCATCGTCTCGTTCGCCATGCTGGAAAAACGCCGCCTGCCGGCCGCCGATTTCCCCGCCTTCCTCCTCGGGCTGCCGTTCGCGGTCGACGTCAATCGCCGCTACGTCGGCCTGTCCGAGGACCAACTGGCCGCGCGCATCGAACGCGAACTGCTGCTGGTCAATGCCCTGCGCCGCGAGGATGGCTTCCTGGTGGCCGGGTAGCATCCCGCTGCTACCCGCAGGGCGTCGGTTTTGCGCACAATGTTTCCGCCACACCAACCACGAGGAGACGAACATGGCTGCGAAAACGATACTGATGCTGACCGGCGACTTCACCGAAGACTACGAAACCATGGTGCCCTTCCAGGCGCTGCTGATGGTCGGCCACACGGTGCATGCCGCGTGCCCCGGCAAGAAGGCCGGCGAGCAGGTGCGGACGGCGATACACGACTTTGAGGGCGACCAGACCTATTCGGAAAAACCCGGCCACAACTTCACGCTGAATGCGACTTTCGACGACATCGATCCGCTGGCCTACGATGCACTGGTCATTCCCGGTGGCCGCGCCCCGGAATACCTGCGCCTGAACCCGCGGGTGATCGCTGCCGTCCAGCACTTCGCCCAGGCCAACAAGCCGATCGCCGCCATCTGCCACGGCGCCCAGCTGCTGGCGGCGGCCGGGGTCATCGCCGGCCGCAGTTGCAGCGCCTATCCGGCCTGCGGCCCGGAAGTGAGGGCGGCGGGCGGCAAATTTGCCGACATTTCGGTCGACCAGGCGCATGTCGACGGCAATCTGGTCACCGCCCCCGCCTGGCCGGCACATCCGGACTGGCTGGCCAAGTTCCTGCAGGTGCTGGGAACGCGCATCGAAGCCTGAGCCCCGACCGGGGCGGCGTCACAGCCGCCCCTTTTTCCGGAAAGGAACGCTGCATGTGCGAAATCTACGTCAAGGCCGACCCCATCCTCTACGAATCGCGCGCCCGCTCGCTGCGCATCCACGGCTGTGTGACCAAGATCCGGCTGGAAAACCTGTTCTGGGACATCCTCGCCGAAATCGCGGCCAGCGATGGTTACACGACCAATTCGCTGATCGCCAAGCTGTACGACGAACTGCTGGAATACCGCGGCGAAATCGACAACTTCGCCTCCTTCCTGCGCGTTTCCTGCCTGCGCTACCTGTCGCTCAGGAAGGGCGCCGGCGAACGTCCGCCGCTGACCGTCGTCGGCGCCAGCGCCGCCTGAGTTCTCACGCCTTCGGCAAGGCCCGCTGCACCAGGCGCACCCAGTAGCTGACGCCGGGAACCAGGATTTCGTCGTTGAAGTCGTAATGCGGATTGTGCAGCGTGCAGCCGCCGGTGCCGGGGCCGTTGCCCAGCCAGACATAGCAGCCCGGCTTCTCGCGCAGCATGTAGGCAAAGTCCTCGGCGCCCATCGACGGGAGAATGTCAGTGAGTACACGCTCACTTCCAAGCACTTCGGCAGCCACCTCGCGACAGAATTTGGCCTCGGCAACACTGTTGACCGTAGGCGGGTAACGATGGTCGAAATGGACGCTGATCTGCGCGCCGTTGGCGGCAGCGATGCCACTGCACAGGCGCTCGACGGCACGCTCGACGGCCTCCTGCACCTCGGGTTTGAAACTGCGTATCGTGCCGCGCAAAACGACCTCTTCCGGAATGATGTTCCACGCCTCGCCGCCATGGAACTGGGTGACGCTGACCACCGCCGACTCGCAGGGATGCAGCGTGCGGCTGACCACCGTCTGCAAGGCCTGCACCAGCTGCGCCCCGGCGACGATGGAGTCGACCCCCTGATGCGGCATCGCGGCATGGCAGCCGTGGCCGCGCACGATAATCTCGAAAGCGCAGGTGCCGGCCATCACCGGCCCCGGCATCACCGCCATCTCGCCGACCGGGATGCCCGGCCAGTTGTGCAGCCCGAACACAGCCTCGACCGGGAAGCGCTCGAAGAGACCATCCTCGATCATCACCGCCGCCCCGCCTTCCGACTCCTCGGCCGGCTGGAAGATGAAGACGGCGATGCCGTCGAAATCCGGATGCGCCGCAAGGTAGCGCGCCGCGCCGAGCAGCAGCGCGGTATGGCCGTCATGGCCGCAGGCGTGCATCCTGCCGGGATGCCGCGAATGGTGCGGAAACTCGTTCAGTTCGGCGAGCGGCAAGGCATCCATGTCGGCGCGCAGGCCGATCATGCGCTGCGAGGTGCCGGCGCGCAGGAGGCCGACGACACCGGTTTTGGCGATGCCGCGATGCACTTCCAGCCCGTAGCGCTCGAGTTCACTGGCGACCATTTCGGCAGTGCGGTTCTCGTTGAAGGCCAGTTCCGGGTGGGCGTGGATGTCGCGGCGGAAGGCGGTCAGTTCGGACTGAAAATCCAGTTCAAGCAAGGGAATGGTCGGGGGCATGGGCGTCTCCTCGTTTGATCCTATTATGCCGCGGGTTGCTTGTGCGCGCCGCCTTGATTATGCTCCCGCAGATGGAACTGGTTCTCATCAGCGGGCTCTCCGGCTCAGGCAAATCGGTCGCCCTGCATCTTCTCGAAGACGCCGGGTATTACTGCGTAGACAACCTGCCGGTGGTAATGCTCACCTTTCTCGTGCGCATGCTGCGCGAGGAAGGCATCCGCAAGGTGGCGGTGGCGATCGACGCCCGTTCCGGCCACGGCATCGACCTGTTGCCGGAACGCCTGCGCCTGCTGTCGGAAGAAGGCACCCGGCACAATTTCCTATTCCTGCAGGCCAATGACGAAACCCTGCTCAAGCGCTATTCGGAATCGCGCCGGCGCCATCCCCTGGCTGCCGATGGGCAATCGCTGGAGGAAGCGATCCGCGCCGAGCGCCAGCTGCTCGAACCGATTTCCACGCTCGGCCACCGCATCGACACCAGCGGCCTCAAGGCCAACGCCCTGCGCGAGTGGATCCGCCAGTTCATCGAGGCCGATCCCGCCCAGGGCCTGACGCTGATGTTCGAGTCCTTCGGCTTCAAGCATGGCCTGCCGCTCGACGCCGACCTCGTCTTCGACGTGCGCTGCCTGCCCAATCCGCACTACGACGCCGAGCTGCGGCCGCTGACCGGCAAGGACCGGCCGGTCATCGATTTCCTCGAAGCGGAAGCGGAAGTAGTTCGCATGCGCGACGACATCCAGCGCTTCGTCGCCACCTGGCTGCCGGCCTATATCCGCGACAACCGCAACTACCTGACGGTGGCGATCGGCTGCACCGGCGGCCAGCACCGCTCGGTCTACCTTGCCGAATGGCTGGGCCGCGCCTTCGCCGGCCAGGCGCGCGTGCTGATCCGCCACCGCACGCTGGCCGGCGGCTGATGCGCTGGGCGGCCCTGCTGCGGCCGGGCGACTGGCTGGTCATGGCCGGCAGCGCCGCGCTGGTCGGAATCAGCCTGCCGCTGCTCTGGCAGGGCGGCTTCGCCGAACGCGCCATCATTCGCCAGAATGGCCAGGTCTTCGCCGAGGCCGACCTGCGCAGCCATCGCGACTTCGCGGTGCCGGGGCCGCTGGGGACGACACGGATCGCCGTCGAACCGGGCCGCGCCCGCGTCGTCGCCGACCCCGGCCCGCGCCAGTATTGCGTGCGCCAGGGCTGGCTGGCGCGCCCCGGCGAAATCGCCATCTGCGCCCCCAACCGCGTTAGCCTGCAGATCGCCGGACGCACCAGGGCCTATGACAGCCTCAGTTACTGAGCTAACCGTCACCGCCGAGGACCGCCGCGTCGCCTGGCTGGCCACCGCGGCGGTCGCCCTTTCGCTGGTCGATGCGGCAATTCCCAGCCCGCTGCCCGGGGTCAAGCCCGGGCTGGCCAACATCGTCACGCTGGTCGTCCTGACGCGCTACGGCTGGGCGACGGCGGTCTGGGTCAGCGGTCTGCGCGTGCTGGCCGGCAGCCTGCTGCTCGGCTACTTCCTCGCCCCCGGCTTCTTCCTGTCGCTGACCGGCACGACGCTCAGCCTGGCGACGCTCGGCCTCGCCCGCCATCTGCCGGCGCGCTGGTTCGGCCCGGTCAGCCTCAGCATCCTCGCCGCCTTCGCCCACATCGGCGGCCAACTGCTGCTGGCACGCGCGTGGCTGATCCCGCACAACGGGGTATTCATGCTGACCCCGATCTTCGCCGCCGCGGCGCTGGTATTCGGCACCATCAACGGACTGATCGCGGCTAAACTGCTGGCCGAGACACCCGCAGCGGACCCCGCGAAATGATCAAGACCAAATGAATCGAACCGTTTGCCTCGCCCTGACCGGCGCTTCCGGCATGCCCTACGGCCTGCGCCTGCTCGAATGCCTGCTGGCCGCCGGCTGCAACGTGCAGCTGCTGTATTCGCAGGCGGCGCAAATCGTCGCCCGCCAGGAAATGGATTTCGACCTGCCGTCCCGCCCGGCCGAAGCCAAAACGGCCCTGCTCGCCCGCCTGGTTGCGGTCGACCCCGAAAAACTGGCCGTTTTCGGGCGCGAAGAATGGTTCGCGCCAGTCGCTTCGGGCTCCAATCCGCCCGATGCCATGGTTGTCTGCCCGTGCTCGATGGGCACCCTGGCCGCCATCGCCCAGGGGCTGGCCGACAACCTGATCGAGCGCGCCGCCGACGTCGTGCTCAAGGAAGGCCGCAAGCTGGTGCTGGTTCCACGTGAAACGCCGTTCTCGACGATCCACCTCGAAAACATGCTGCGCCTGGCGCGCGCCGGCGCCGTCATCGTGCCGCCCAGCCCCGGCTTCTACCACCACCCGCAGAGCGTCGCCGACCTCGTCGACTTTGTCGTCGCGCGCATTCTCGACCAGCTCGCCGTGCCGCACGCGCTGATGCAGCGCTGGGGCGCATGATGGGCTGGTTCGGTCTCTCGCGCCCGCAGCCGCCCGCGCAACCGGCCCCGGCGCGGCTGGAAATCCCGCTCTTTCCGCTCGACACCGTCCTCTTTCCCGGCGGCGTGCTGCCGCTGAAGATATTCGAGCAGCGCTATCTCGACATGGCGGCCGCCTGCATGAAGGAAGGGCTGCCGTTCGGCATCTGCCTGATCGCCACCGGCAAGGAAGTCGGCGGCGTCGCCGAACCGCATGCCGTCGGCACGCTGGCGGAAATCGCCGCCTGGGAAATGGAGCAGCTCGGCATCCTGATGGTCACCGTGCGCGGCGGCAAACGCTTCCGCATCCTCGAGAAAAGTGCGGACAGCGAGCATCTGCTGCATGCAACGGTGGAAATCATCGCGGACAACGGCCCGCTGCCCTTGCCGCCCGAGCGCCAGCGCCTGCTGCCACTGCTCCGCCGGATCGCCAGCGACATCGGCCCAGCGCGCTTTCCCGAGCCGCATCGCTACGACGACGCCGAATGGGTCGGTTATCGCATCACGGAAATCCTGCCGGTGCAGAACCTGGCCAAGCAGAAACTGCTGGAACTCGAAGACCCGCTCTCGCGCCTGGAAATCCTCGAAAAGTTCCTAGACCAGCGCAAGCTGCTCGCCTGAAAGGCGATGGAGCGGCCCGTCGCCCCCTCGCTGGGTGCAGCCCTGCGCTTCTGGCTGAAGCTCGGCTGCATCAGCTTCGGCGGCCCGGCCGGGCAGATTGCGCTGATGCATCAGGAACTGGTTGAAAAACGCCGCTGGATTTCCGAGCGCCGTTTCCTGCACGCCCTCAATTACTGCATGCTGCTGCCCGGCCCCGAAGCGCAGCAACTGGCGACCTATCTCGGCTGGCTGCTGCACCGTGCCACTGGCGGCATTCTCGCCGGCGCCCTCTTCGTCCTGCCCTCGCTGCTGCTCCTGATCGCGCTGTCGTGGCTGTATATGGCCTTCGGCCAGACGCCGCTGGTGGCCGGGCTGTTCTACGGGATCAAGCCGGCGGTGACCGCCATCGTCGTCCATGCCGCCTGGCGCATCGGCAGTCGCACGCTTAAGAACGGGGCGTTGTGGGCGATCGCCGCTACCGCCTTCGTCGCCCTCTTCGCCTTCAACGTGCCCTTCCCCGCCATCGTCCTCGGCGCGGCACTACTCGGCGTCATCGGCGGCCGCCTGGCACCGTCCAGGTTCGCCACCGGCGGCGGCCACGGCAGCGCCGCCAGGTCGGCAGGGCCGGCGGTGATCGACGACGACACGCCGCCGCCCGCCCACGCCCGTTTCAGCAGCGGCCGCCTGCTGCGTATCGCCGCCGTCGGCGCTGCCTTGTGGGCGCTGCCGATGGGCCTGCTGAGCCTGTCGCTCGGCTGGCAACACACGCTGACGCAGATGAGCTGGTTCTTCACCAAGGCCGCCCTGCTCACCTTCGGCGGTGCCTACGCCGTGCTGCCCTACGTGTACCAGGGCGCCGTCGAACATTTCGCCTGGCTGAGCGCACCGCAGATGATCGACGGCCTGGCGCTCGGCGAAACGACGCCGGGACCACTGATCATGGTCGTCGCCTTCGTCGGTTTCGTCGGAGCCTGGAACCACGCGCTCTTCGGCCCCGATGCGCTGTTCGCGGCCGGTGCGCTGGCGGCGGCACTGGTCACCTGGTTCACCTTCCTGCCGTCCTTTCTGTTCATCCTCGGCGGCGGACCGCTGGTCGAAAGCACGCACGGCGACCTCAAATTCACGGCTCCGCTGACCGCCATCACCGCCGCCGTCGTCGGTGTCATCGTCAACCTGGCCGTCTTCTTCGCCTGGCACGTGCTGTGGCCAACGGGACTCGCCGGGGGGTTCGATTTCGGCGCCGCCGCCATCGCCCTCGCTGCCACTCTGGCGCTGTTCCGCTTCAAGATGAACGTCATGCATGTCATCGCCGCCTGCGCCCTGCTCGGGCTGGCCCTGCGCTTTTTGCCCTGATTCGCGGGTCGACCGCAACAGGCCTTATGTAACCTGGTGAACCGCGATCCGGCGGATCGCCTGCCGCGCGTCAGCCGGCAGCACCAGTTCGGCGTAGGCCAGCGGCCCCAGCAAGTGCTCGTCGAAGTGCAACAAACCTTCGTCGCCCTCGCGCAGCAGTTCGCTGTCGAGCAGGTTGGCGACGAAACCGGCGAACACCGACTTGTCGGCAATTTCGGCGGCGCTGTAGCCGTGCAGCAGGGTCAGGCGCTGCGTCAGCAGCTGGCAGTCCTCTTCCAGCACGCGCCGTGTCAGGGCGCCCGAGCCGCGTTGCTGGAGCAGCGCCAGGACGAGGAAATGGCGCCCGAGCATCGGCCGCAGGGTTTCGCCGATCTGCAGCAGCTCGGGATATTCGAGGCTGTTGGTTTCCGGCGTCCGCAGCCAGCCGCTTGGTTCGGCGCGGATCAGCAGGCCGCGCTCGGCGAAGATGGCGATGATGCGCCCGACCTCGTCCAGCAACTCCTCCTCCGACCAGCGCAGGAACAGCTCCGAACGCATCAGGCGGTAGATGCCGAGCACCGCGTCGCCCAGGCGCCGGGTGTCGAGGCTGCGGTTGTTGCCGAGCAGGCAGGCGACCAGTGCCGGCACCGCGAACAGGTGCAGGACGTTGTTGCGGAAATAGGGCAGCACCTCGAGCTGGGCATCGACCACGCGCACCAGATTGCCGAAGGGATGCGCAATCTCCTCGACGATACCCAGGCGCGCGGCGTGCGCGATGACCTGGACCGGGTCGAGGCTGCAGGCAATACGCTGCGGGGAATACGGCGCCGCCGCATCGAGCGCCTGGTAGTGGGCGATCATCCGGCGCAGCCCGTACTCGTCGGCGGTGCATTCGGGCGTCGCCAGCAGGCCGAGGGCGACCAGGCTGACCGGATTGATGACGGCCGCCGCGTTGATCCGCGTCGCCAGTTCGCCGGCGGCGTCGCGGGTCGTCGTGCGCAGCCACGGGCCGTCGGCCGGCAGCGCCCGCCAGTCGGCATCGTGCCGGTCGAGGAAGGCGGCCAGCGGCAGGGGCTCGCCGAAATTGACATGCACCTTGCCGAAGACGCGGCGGATGTTGCGGATGCTCTTCACCAGCTGCCACAGCGATTCGCGCTGCTTCGGGCGGCCGGCCAGCTCGCTCACGTAGGTCTGCCCTTCGATGACACGCTCGTAGCCGATGTAGACCGGCACAAAAACCAGCGGCCGGCTGTGGCTGCGGACGAAGCTGCGGATCGTCATGCCGAGGATGCCGGCTTTCGGCGTCAGGGTGCGGCCGGTGCGGCTGCGCCCGCCCTCGATGAAATACTCGACCGGGAAGCCGCGCGCCAGCATCAGGTTGAGGTATTCATCGAAGACGGCGGCGTACAGCGGTTCGCCCTTGAAGCTGCGGCGCAGGAAGAAGGCGCCGCCGCGACGCAGCAAGCCGCCGACCAGCGGCATGTCGAGATTGTCGCCGGCGGCGATGTGCGGCGGCGTCAGGCCGTTGCGGTAGATCAGGTAGGAGAGCAGCAGGTAGTCGATATGGCTGCGGTGACACGGCACATAGACGATGCCCTGGCCCGGCGCGATGCGCGTCACGACATCGAAGTTGTGCATTTCGATACCGTCGTAGAGATGTTCCCACAGCCAGCTGAGGAACAGTTCCATGGCCCGCACCGTGCCGTAGGAATAGTCGGAGGCAATCTCAAGCGCGAACTTCTGTGCCCGATCGCGCGCTGCGTCAGCGGAAATGCCCAGGCGCGCACCTTCGGCGGCAATCGCCGCGCGTACCGGCTCGCTGGCCAGCAGGATCTCGACCTGCGTATTGCGGTGCGAGAGATCCGGCCCGATCGCCATTTCGCGCTGGCGGCGGAAATGCACGCGCAAAACGCGCGAGACTTTGCGCAAGGCCTGCGCCTCGCCGAGCGGCGCCGCGCCGCCATGCACCAGCTCGCGCAGCGAAAGCGGCGCGTTGAAGCGCACCAGCGTCTGCCGGCCATGCAGCAGGATCGCGAAGAACTGCCGCAGCCAGCCGGAAGAACGCCAGGTTTCGGCAAGCAGCGCCTTGACGATCGATTCCTGCTTGGCCGGGCTGCGCCCCCACAGGATCACGACCGGCACCAGCTGCACGTCGAGCGTCGGGTCGGCGACCACCGCGCGCACCTGGCTGACCAGCACCGGCGAAGGCGGCGGCGCCGCGCCGTTGTGCCGCCGGTTGAGGAAGAACACCGAGCGCTTCGCCCGCACCGGGCCGAAGGTTAGCGGCGCCTCGCCCGGGGGCAGGCCGGCCCGGCGTGACTCCGCAAAAAGCACCAGGAGATTCGACAGATGCCGGTCCTGCAGGACATAGCAGACCGGTCGCGCCGGATCGAGGCCGGCCGCCGATTCGGCGAATACGGTCGTGCGCACCCACGCATAAAGCACGCGCCGCGCCAAAGGAACGAACCAGCCGGAGATATCGAACACGACTTTCACCGCCTTCCACCGGGGGCCTCATTGCCACCCGCAGCCCGAGATTCTAATGAAATATGCGCGCCAAGGTTTGTCGATATAATGGCCTCGCCGCGCGCTGGCCTCGCTGCCGCGCCGGCTTTCATTGTCCACCGGAACCCTCGATGACCGGAGAGCATCCGATCCCCGTTTTGCCCGCAGTCAGCGCCACCATCCTGACGGCAGCGGCCCTCTATTTCGGCAGCGGCATCTTCGCGCCGGTCGCCGTCTCGCTGTTTCTGATCGCCATCCTGTGGCCAATGCAAAAGGCGCTGGAATCGCGCATTCCGCGCCTGCTCGCGCTGCTGCTGACGCTGGCGGCGACCGTCGTCGTCCTTTTCAGTTTTGGCTGGATGATCAGCTGGGGGCTGGGCATGGTCGGCCGCTGGCTGGTCGCCAACCTTGGCCGCTTCTATGCCCTGTACGCCCAGACCGGCGAATGGCTGGACGGCCACGGCATCTTTCTCACCGAACAGCTCGGCGAACGATTCAATGTCTTCTCGCTGGTGCGTACCTTCCAGGACATCGCCTGGCGCGTCACCGGCCTGGTTGGTTTTTCGTTGTGGGTGCTGATCTTCACCATGCTCGGCCTGCTCGAGGTCGGCGATTTCAAGTGCAAGCTGCAGTCGCTCAGCCGTCACATGAGCACCGAACGCATGCTGGAAGCCACCCAGAACATCTCGCGCAAGTTCCGCAAGTACCTGCTGGTGCGCACCCTGGCCAGCATCCTGACCGGCCTCGTCGTCTGGGGCTTCGCCTGGGCGCTCGACATCGAACTGGCGTCCGCCTGGGGCGTCATCGCCTTCGCGCTCAACTACATTCCGGTACTCGGCCCGCTGATCGCTACCGTGCTGCCGACGCTCTTTACCGCGGCGCAATTCGAATCCTGGCAGATGGCCGTTTACGTCTTCCTCGGCCTCAACATCATCCAGTTCATCATCGGCAGCTATCTGGAGCCGCGCTTCTCCGGCAGCGCGCTCGCCATTTCGCCCTTCATCGTCGTCCTCGCGGTCTTCTTCTGGACTTTCCTGTGGGGCATTCCCGGCGCCTTCATCGGCGTTCCGGTGACCATCGCCATGCTCAGCGCCTGCGAACTGAGCCCCGCCAGCCGCTGGATCGCGACCCTGCTGTCGGGGCCATCGCGCGACAAGACCTAGCCTGGGTCCGCTGCCGAAGCCTTGTGGCGGCGCGGCCGCTGCTCGTAGAGGGCGATGACCTGCGCGCCGACCAGCAGCACCGTCGCGGCAATCTCGAAACTGAGCAGCAGCGAGATCGCGGTGGCGAACGATCCGTATAGCACACCGACCTTGGACAAGGTGGCGAAGAACCACGCCAGCAGATGCCGCGTCAGCTCCCACAGCAGCCCGGCGGTAATGCCGCCGATCAGTGCATGCCGCCATGACAGGTGGCCGGTCGGCATGACCATGTAGATCGAACTCAGCAGCAATATCTCGCCCGTCAGCCCCATGGCGTACAGCAGCGCACCGGCCGTCCCTTCGAGCGAGCGAATGTGGCCGAAAACATTAACCTCGCGCGTGCCGAGCGCCTCCAGCGCCCCTGAGGCCAGGGTGACCAGCAGCAGGCCGGCGCCGATGACCAGGATGTAGGCGTAGGGAATCAGCGCCGAGGTGATCCAGTGCCGGCTGTGCTTCTTGATCCGATGATGAAAGATGGTTGCCAGCGATTTTTCGAGCACGGTAAAGGTGAGCGAACTGGAGAACAGCAGGGTTGCCAGCAGCACCCCCCCGGTCACCTCGCGATGCCCGAGAAATTTGGCCAGCTGGTCGACCAGGGGGTCGGCAAGGCCGGGCGCCATCAGGTCCAGGTAGCGGCTCAGCGTCGACAGCAACTGCTCCTCGGGCAGGAAGGGCGATAGCGCCAGGACCAGCAGGATCAGCAGCGGCAGGATGGACAGCAGCATGTAGTAGGCGATCGCGCCGGCCAGCAACAGCCCCTGGTTCTGCATGAAGGTCGCGAAGACGCGGCGGACGAAGCGCAACGCTTCACGCGTAAAGGCGAGGACGTGGGAGGGGCTCGATGGCATGGGCAAAAAGGCAGCGGAAGAATTCGGGGAAACGCCGTTTGGCAGGCTTCGCCGGGCGATTATGACACGCGCCCGGCAGCGGGGTGGACGGTGACGGAAGGGCCGGATCAGCGGCGGCCGGCCAGAATGCGCTCGGCCGCCTGGCGGCCCGAAAGAAAGGCACCGCCGCAGGTCTGCATCAGTTCCAGTGCGACGGCCTCGCCGGCGAAATGCAGGCGCTCGTCCAACGGTTCGCCGAGCGCCACACGGGCATCGCCACCACCCGGCATCAGGTAGGCATAGGCGCCCAAATGGAGCGGATCGCTGGCCCAGCCGGTAAAGGCGCCCTTGACCAGGCGCCGGCCATGCGCGATGCCGATACATTCGATCAGGCGGGCGAAGCCCTCGCACACGGCCTCGGCCTCGGACAGACGCGCCAGCGCCTCGCCGTAGGCCCCGCCGGCCAGCCCGATGACCAGCTTCGAGCTGAACGGATGGCAAAGGAAGTGCATGGTCCGCTGCGCCGGCGGTCGGGCTTCGGCGACCCAGCTCCCGGGCGGCAGCCCCGGCAGGCAGGCGTCCAGTTCGAGGATCACCTTGGCGAAATGCCCCATCGGCAGCGCGTCCAGGGCATGCAGCTTGGCCAGCGGCAGCCCCGGCCGGAAGCGGATCGCCTCGGCGCGCAGGACGCCGGTCGATACGGTGACGATGCAGTTGGCTGCATCCACTTCGCCGCCGCTGGTGCGCACCACGATGCGCGGCCCGCGACAGTCGATTTCGCTGACCCGTTCGCCCAGGGCTGCCGGCAGGCCGGCACCGTAGCGCGCGACGACCGCGCCGAAACCCTCGCGGACCAGCCAGTTGGGCCGGGTCGAGCCGTGCTGCTGCAGGCCGCGGACCGACAACACCGCGCTGTCGGCGCCGGCATCGAGCGGCCCCAGCGTCTCGCAGGCCCAGCGCTCGGCCCAGCTGCGCGGATCGCACAACGCGGCCAGCGGGCGGTCGGTACCGGCATGGCCGGAAATGCGCTGTTCCAGCGCGTCGACCGCAGCAAGCGCCGCGCTTTCCTGCGCCGCGTCGAGACGCACGCCATGCGCATAGAGTTGCCACGGCGCGTCGTCATGCGCGGCCAGCGAATACCCGCAGGCTTGCGCCAGTGGTGTGAACGGATTGCGGTCGGCCTGATGCAGCCAGGCGCAGCCGCGGTCCACCGGGCTGGAGAAGGTCTCGCTGTCTGTCCAAGCCCGGCCGCCGATGCGCGACGCGGCCTCGAGAACCAGTACGCGCTGCCCGGCCTCCAGCAGGAGCCGCGCGGCAGCCAGACCGGCAGCGCCGGCACCGACGATGACTGTATCGAAAGTGGAGGAAGGTCGACCCATTCTCTTTATCCGCACCGTTCTGATCGGCTCAGTATGCCATTCGGCTCAGGATTCCGGGAGATTCGGGATGGAGCGGGCGAAGGGAATCGAACCCTCCTCATGAGCTTGGGAAGCTCAGGTAATGCCACTATACGACGCCCGCTCTGGGCTGGAGGCTGCATTCTAAGCGCAGCGACCTCCGGGTTCAATCCTCGGCCAACGCCCGGTACTGGCCGGCGTAGAAAAGCAGCGGCGCAAGATCTGCCGTTTCGCTGAATTTTTCGACCCGCCCGACGAAGATCGTGTGGTCGCCGCCCACGTGACAGGTTTCGTTGGCCACCTCGAAACTGGCGCAGCAGCCGGGCAGCAGCGGCGCGCCACCGGCACCCGGGTGCCAGGGCAGGCCGGCGAAGCGGTCGACCGGCCAGGTGGCGAAGCGGTTGGAGAGATCGGTCTGTCCAGCGGACAGGACATTGATGGCGTGGTGGCTGGCGCGGCGGAAGGCCTCGAGGTTGTGCGAGGCGTTGTCGAGGCACCAGAGCACCAGCGGCGGCTGCAGCGAAACGGCCGAAAACGAATTGACGGTCAGGCCGATCGGTTGCCCTTCCGGGTCGATCGCCGTGACGATGGTCACGCCGGTCGCAAAGCGCCCGTATGCGTTGCGCAGGGCACGGCTGTCGTCCTGAATCTGGCTCATCGAATGGCGCTGGCGGAAAAAGGTCGTATTATCCGTGCTCCGCACCCGCACGTCGAGGCTGATTTGTCTGCTGTTCCCGCCTTTGCCGGGCGCCTGATCGCCTGGCAGAAAACTGCCGGGCGCCATGACCTGCCCTGGCAGCAGACGCGCGACCCATACCGCATCTGGCTCTCCGAGATCATGCTGCAGCAGACGCAGGTCGCCACGGTGATCCCTTATTTCCAGCGCTTCCTGAAGCGCTTCCCGACGCTGCAGGCGCTGGCGGAGGCGCCGCCCGAGGCGGTGATCGAGCACTGGGCCGGGCTCGGCTATTACGCCCGGGCGCGCAATCTCCATCGTTGCGCACAGCAGCTGGTTGCGGTCCACGCCGGAAAATGGCCCGATTCCGCAGCACAGTTGAGCGCCCTGCCGGGCATCGGCCGGTCGACGGCGGCGGCGGTCGCCGCCTTTGCCTTCGGGCAGCGGAGCGCCATTCTCGACGGCAACGTGAAACGCGTCCTGTGCCGCCACTTCGCGGTCGAGGGCTTCCCCGGCCAGGCCGCGGTGGAGCGCGATCTGTGGGCGCTGGCCGAACGCCTGCTACCGGAAAGCGATATCGAAGCCTACACGCAGGGCCTGATGGACCTCGGCGCCACCCTATGCACGCGCAGCCGCCCGCGCTGTAGCGCCTGCCCCCTGGCCAGCACCTGCCAGGCGCAACTGGCCGGCCGCCAGGGCGAACTGCCGGCCGCGCGCCCGCGCCCCAAGCTACCCGAGCGCCGCGCCGGCTTCGTGCTGATCAGCGATGGCCGGCACCTGCTGCTCGAACGCCGCCCGCCGCATGGCCTGTGGGGCGGGCTGCTGGTGCCGCCGGAAGGCGACGCGGCTGCGGTGCTCGCCCGGCTTGGCCTGCAGGCCGAGAGCCGGCGCGAACTGGCACCGCTGAAACACGCTTTCACGCATTTCCGCCTGACGCTGGAGCCGGTGCTGTGCATGGTGAAGGCGACGCTCGCTGTCAGCGAACCGGGCATGAACTGGGTCACCATCGATACGGCGGCAACCGCCGGTGTTCCGACGCCGATCAGGAAACTGATCGAACGGATCGCCGGCAACGCCGGCTGAAGCTCAGGGCTTGGCCGGCGCTTCCACGGCCGCCTTGGCCTTGGTCTTTTCCGCCTGTTCGGCAATACGCGCGTCGTGGTCGGCCTGCTTTTTCCTGAGGCGTTCGGCATCCTCGGCCTTGCGCCTGGCGCCTTCCTCGGCCTTGCGTGCCTTGGCTGCCCGCGTCGCCTCCTCCTCGGCCGCCGCCGCAGCACGCGCCGCCGTGGTCTCGGCCTCGCGCGCCCGCAGTTCCGCCTCGCGCTCCGGCATTTCTGCCGCCGCCTGGAGATCGCGCGCACTCAATTGTTCCTTCTTGACCTGGCGCTCGATGGCCTTGCCCTCGTTCTGCACACGGCGGGCGGCATTGTTCGCTGCGACGAAGTCGCTGTGGGCCTTGTTGCGGCACTGGTTGACCAGGAACTTCCTGAAACACGCCGCGGTTTGCTCTTCAAACTGCTTTTCAGCGGCAGCCCTGCCCTCGGCCCCTTCCTTCTGCAACTCGGCAGCACGCGCCAGGCGCTGCTCCCAGTCGGCCTGCTGATCCGCCGCAGCGATGCCGCAGAACAGCCCGATGGCGATCAGGCAACCGGCATTCAGCAATCTTTTCGCCGGCAGGCGGCGAGCAGGCAGGGCAAGGTGGGAGGCTTTGATCATTTGGGCTGGCGCTGACGTAGTGGCGGGATTTTATCAGCACGCCGCTATAATCGGCCGCCTCATGATTGCTCTGCGCCAAGTCACTTTCGCCCGTGCCGGCCGCCCGCTGGTCGTCGATGCCTCCGTCCAGCTGCATGCCGGCTGGAAAGTCGGCGTCGTCGGCGCCAACGGCTGCGGCAAGTCCAGCTTGTTCGCGCTGCTCGCCGATGAACTGCATGCCGAAGCCGGCGACGTCGAGCTGCCGGCCAGCTGGCAGATCGCCCGCGTCGCCCAGGAAACCCCCGCCCTGTCCGACAGCGCCCTCGATTTCGTCCTCGACGGCGATGTCGAGCTGCGCCGCATCGAACGCGAACTGGCTGCCGCCGAAGCTGCGGGCGACGGCGAGGCGATCGGTCACCTGCACGCCCGCTACGGCGAAATCGGCGGTTACTCGGCCAAGGCACGCGTCGCCGAAGTACTGCACGGCCTCGGCTTCACCGATGCCGATTTCACGCGTTCGGTCGCCGAGTTTTCCGGCGGCTGGCGGGTGCGCCTCAACCTCGCCCGCGCGCTGAGTTGCCGCGCCGACCTCCTGCTGCTCGACGAGCCGACCAATCACCTCGACCTCGACGCCGTGCTCTGGCTGGAGCAGTGGCTGAAGAACACACCGGCGACGCTGCTGCTGATTTCGCACGACCGCGACTTCCTCGACGCCGTGGTCGGCCAGATCCTCGCCATCGACCTGCAGCGCCTGTCGCTGACCAGCGGCGGCTATTCCGACTACGAACGCGCCCGCGCCGCCCGGCTGGCCACGCAACAATCGACCTACGAGGCACAGCAGCGCGAAATCGCCCACCTGACGCGCTTCGTCGATCGCTTCAAGGCCAAGGCGACCAAGGCCAGGCAGGCACAAAGCCGGGTCAAGATGCTCGAACGCATGGAAATTGTCGCCGCCGCCCACGTCGACTCGCCCTTCCATTTCAGCTTCCGCGAACCAAGCGCCCTGCCCGACCCGTTGCTGAGCATCGAAAATGCCGCGGCCGGCTACGTCGACCGCAACATCCTGCAGAATATCTCGCTGACCCTGCGCCCCGGTTGCCGCATCGGCCTGCTCGGCCGCAACGGCGCCGGCAAATCGACGCTGATCAAGCTGCTGGCCGGCGCCATCGCCCAGCAGGGCGGCGAACGCAAGGAAGCCAAGGCGCTGAACATCGGCTATTTTGCCCAGCACCAGCTCGAACAGCTGCGTCCCGACGAAAGCCCGCTGCAACACATGGCCCAGCTGGAACCGACGACCCCGGAACAGGAACTGCGCGACTACCTCGGCGGTTTCGACTTTCGCGGCGACATGGCGACGCGCGCCGTCGAACCCTTCTCCGGCGGCGAAAAATCCCGGCTGGCGCTGGCCCTGCTGATCCGCACCAAACCCAACCTTCTGCTGCTCGACGAGCCGACCAACCACCTCGACCTCGAAATGCGCGAGGCGCTGACCTTCGCGCTGCAGGACTACGAAGGCGGGATGGTCGTCGTCTCGCACGACCGCCACCTGCTGCGCACCTGTGCGGACGAACTCCTGCTCGTCGCCGACGGCCAGGCCACGCCTTTCGACGGCGACCTCGACGACTACGCCGCCTGGCTCGCCACCCAGCGCAATGCCGAAAAAGCGCCGGAGCCGGATGTCGCTGCCGAAAAAAGCGAACGCCTGCAACAGCGGGCCGACGCCAAGGCCAACCGGCAGGCGCTACTCGCGCAACGCCGGCCGCTGCTCAAAGAGATCGAGCAACTTGAACGGAAACTGGCGAAGTGGAACGAGGAAAAAGCTGCCTTGGAGGCCTCGTTTGCCGATCCCGCGTTTTACGCCACGGTCGACCGGGTAAAAAACGAGGAAATGCACCGGCAGGCCGGGCTGCTCGGCGAGCAGATCGATACGGCCGAAATGCGCTGGCTGGAAGTGCATGAGGCGTTGGAGGAGTTGCCTTCCGCAGATTAGGTGGCCAGGGGTTCCGCCTTGAGCCTGGGCAGCAGAACTCTGGTGATCCCTCAGACGACCCTCGCCCTCTTTCCGCCGCCGTCTGCGTTGCCCGAGGCTTCACACAGGGGCCAAAAACGTCGTGGCGTTGCAGCCACAATGAGATCTTGATTCCCTCAGCCCCACAAAAATTTTGCCTTTTGTTTTGTTTTAATTGGCAAACTTGTAATACACCAATAGCCCGATCCCTAAAAAAAATACCAGAAAGAAATTCAAGGCAAACAAACGCAACTGCAATTTCTTTCCAAGCAAAAATCCAATCATTGTGGAAAAAAGCTTGTCGCCATTCATCTTACTCAAATCATCGTAAGAGATAGCAAGGAGCACAATCAGGGTAACTACCAAAATTCCAAGAGCAACAATTGCGATAAATGTGTCCATTTTTGTTTTTTTCTCTTTCGATCAACCGGGCCAGCGTTTCACCATAACGCCCTACCAATCATATCGCATACTAACCGGCGGGTTTATCAATCAGAGGTACTTATCCCCCCTGGACTCTTTTCCGGACCCCTTGAGTGGCGCCGAGCAACGCAGGGTAGCGGGCGCAGCCCGGCGATGATTCAGGCAGGCGCATCAGGGCGACAACGGCCATCCCCGCGCCTGTCACGGTCAACGCCCAAAATCGGCCGAAATCCACCCCCCATAAGGTAAAATCGTCCCCTTTCCGAACCTCCGCAGGGAGCCAAGCCGTGCAAATCGTCTGCCTAGACCTCGAAGGGGTGCTCGTCCCCGAAATCTGGATCGAATTCTCCAAGCGCACGGGCATTCCCGAGTTGATGCGCACGACGCGCGACGAGCCGGATTACGACAAGCTGATGACTTATCGCCTGGACATCCTGCGCCAGCACAAGCTCGGCCTGCCGGATATCCAGAAGGTGATCGCCGAGATGGGGCCGATGGAGGGCGCCCGTGCCTTCCTCGACAAACTGCGCGAGGATTACCAGGTCGTCATCCTCTCCGACACCTTCTACGAGTTCGCCCATCCGCTGATGCGCCAGCTGGGCTGGCCGACCCTGTTCTGCCATTCGCTGGAGGACGACGCCGACGGCATGCTGGTCGATTACCACCTGCGCATGCCGGACCAGAAGCGCGAGGCGGTCAAGCGCTTCAAGGAGCTGAATTTCACCATCGTCGCCGCCGGCGATTCCTACAACGACACGGCAATGCTCGGCGAAGCGCACGGCGGCATCCTGTTCCACCCGCCGGAAAACGTCATCCGCGAATTCCCCCAGTATCCAGTTGTCTTGAACTATGACGACCTGCGCAAGGAAATCGACAAGGCTTTTGCCAAGGCCGCCTGAGCTCAAAAACCATGCATCGCAACCGGTTCTACACGCTCTCCGCCTCCTGCCCTGACCAGGTCGGCATCATCGCCCGCGTCTCCGGCTTCATCGCCGGCAACGGCGGCTGGATACTCGAATCGAGCTTCCATTCGGACGTACTCTCCGGTCGCTATTTCATGCGCATCGAAATCAAGGCCGATTCGCTGCCCTTCCTGCTCGCCGAGTTCCGCGAGCGCTTCCGCCTCGAGGTCGGCGAGCCGCTGTCGATGGACTGGCGGATCAACGACAGCGCGGTCAAGAAACGCGTAGTCATCCTGGTATCCAAGCAGGAGCACTGCCTTTACGACCTGCTGGCGCGCTGGCAGGCCAAGGAACTGGACATCGAGATCCCGTGCGTCATCTCCAACCACGATACCTTCCGTGGCTTCGTCGAGTGGCACGGCATCCCCTTCCACCATGTCCCGGTCACCGCCGACATCAAGAAGGGCGCCTACGCCGAGATGCAGCGCATCTTCGACGACGTGCGCGGCGACTCGATGGTCCTTGCCCGTTACATGCAGATCCTGTCGCCCGAACTGTGCGACGCGCTGTCCGGCCGCATCATCAACATCCATCACTCCTTCCTGCCCAGCTTTGCCGGCGCCAAGCCCTATCACCAGGCCTACGAGCGCGGCGTCAAGCTGATCGGCGCCACCTGCCACTACGTCACCAGCGAACTCGACGCCGGACCGATCATCGAGCAGGACGTCATCCGCATCGACCATTCCGATTCGCCGGAAGACATGGTGCGCTACGGCAAGGACATCGAGAAGACCGTGCTGGCGCGCGGCCTGCGCTACCACCTGGAAGACCGGGTACTGGTGCATGGCAACAAGACGGTCGTCTTTCGTTAGAACACCGGTTGCGGTCGACCCGCTTTTTGGGGCGAAATTGGCCCTGGTGCCAATCCGCAGATTATGCGTAATGACTTTTGGTGACCGGCCGAAAACCGCCTTCCCGCCTTGATTCCGGGCCAAGCCGAGAAATATTTCACGCTCGCACGAAAATTCGGCCGCATGCTCCGCCGGCAGTGAGAAATATTTCCTGTCATGCAGCATTGCCGGCTCCTAGTATGGGACCCATCACAACTGGGACAATTCCATGCCGGAAGTTCTGCAACCTTCACGCCTGCTGCTCCTCGACTTGCGCAAAAGCAAGCGTTCGCCGCTGCCTGCCATGGCTGGGCTGGTTGTGGTCAATCCCCATCCGGGCGGCGAATGCACCGAGGCAACGACGGCGCTGGCGGTTCTCGTCGCCATCGACGGCGAAGCCGCCTACATGGACTGGGTCCAGCGCTTTCACCCGATGTGCCCGAGCAACTTCCCGCATGTCGTCCTGCTCGATCCCTACGATCCCGAACTGGCGCGCCGCATCGTCCGCAGCGATGCGGCGGATTGCTGCGCCATGGACGATCTCGAACGCATCGAACTGATCGCCGCCCGCCTCGAACGGCAGCGACCGCTTGCCGCCTGCCGCGATGCGCTTCCCTCTTCGCGTCTGGCCCACCTGCTGCGCCTGCAGGCAACGGTCGACACCCTGCCGATCCCGATCTTCATCAAGGACCGCGACCGCCGTTACATCGCCTGCAACAAGGCCTTCGAAGACTTCATCGGCCTTGCGGCAGCGGACATCGTCGGCAAGACGGTATTCGACATCGCGCCCGACGAGATGGCCCGGATCTATGAAAAGTCGGATATCGAGCATCTGGCGAGCGGCGGCACGCAGACTTACGAAACCCGCGTCCGCTATGCCGACGGCGGCGTTCGCGACGTGATCTTCCACAAGGCAGTATTCCTCGATGCCGCGGGCGAGCCGGATGGCATCGTCGGGGCGATGCTCGACATCTCGGAACGCAAGGCGCTCGAACGCCGGCTCGAAGTGCTGGCGGCCACCGATTTCCTGACCGGCGCCTACAATCTGCGCACCTTCTACGGGCTTGCCCAGCATGAATTGTCCCGCCTGAACCGCAACGGGGGCGAACTCGCCCTGATCGTGATCGATCTCGATCACTTCAAGGACATCAACGACAGCCTCGGGCATGCCACTGGCGATGAAGCCCTGCGGCAATTCGTTGCCGTCGTCAAACAGAACCTGCGCGATCAGGACATCTTCGCCCGCGCCGGCGGCGACGAATTTCGCCTGCTGCTGCCGGACACCTCGACGGAAGGCGCGTATCTGGTCGCCGAGCGGATTCGCAAGGCGGTCAACCAGGTCGTGGTGAACAATCCACGCGGCCTGGTCAGGCTCTCGATCAGTTGCGGGATCGCCGCCTGCGATGTGAGCGACGAAAGCCTCGACCAGGCGACACTGCACGCCGACGACGCGCTCTATCAGGCGAAGGCCGCGGGCCGCAACTGCGTTTATCCGCTCCCCGAACAGGGGTGGTTCCCGACGTCATCGAGCTGACGCGACACCGGGGTGGTGCGGGGCTGATCCAGCTGGCGGAAGGCTAGAACCCGTCGTTCAGGGCAACGCCGGCGCCGATGGTGGTCTGGTTCCAGTTGTAGTCGATCATGCTCTCACCGTATCCCGAGAACACCTGCACATAGCCGCGCAGCGGGCCCAGCAGCGGCGGGGTGAACCAGCCGGCCTGAACCGAGCCCTTGCCGGTCGCCACGTTGCCACGCGCCGACAGCTGGAAGCTGTTGCCACGCCAGCGGTATACCGAACTGATCTCGCCATAGCCGTAGTAGTCGGTGATGTCGGGGTTGTCGTCCTGGCTTTCATTTTCCTTCAGGCGATACCAGACTGTGCCGTACAGGGCGAGGTTTTCGCGCTCGACGCCGAACTGCGCGAAGAGCCTGTCCCAACTGCGCGAAAGCACATCGGTGCGGCCGTTCGACTGGTGCTTGTAGCCGATGTTGAGCAGCTTCCAGTTGAAGCCGGCGCCAAGGTCGACGTCCGGCCGGTAACTGACGAACAGCTCGGGCATGTAGTTGTTTTCGCGGAACGGACGCGACACGTCGCCGTTGTATACCTGCCACTGGCTCTGCTGGGTGTAGGCAGCCCAGACGCCCCAGCGCCGATCGTCGGTCGTCCACAAACGCGCCTTGAAGCTCAACTGGAATTTCGCTTCGACGTCATTCAGGTTTTCCTGCGGCTGGCCGGCCGCCTGGAACAGCGGCGAGTAGGGCGCATTGTTGACGTTGTCCGTATAGCGACCGAAAAGCAGATAGTTCGAGTTGTGGAAGCTGATGTCATGGCGCGCGGACGAGGGATCGAAGGCCCAAGTGGAATCGATGATCGATGGCGTCCGACTGGCAACGGTGGCTGCGGGCTCGGCACGCGCCACTTCGCTGGAAGCAACGGCCGCCGGCGCCGTGACCGGCGTCGCTGCGTCCTTGCCGGCAGTGGCGCTACGCCCGCTGGCTGCGTCGTAGCAGGCCAGCCGTTCCATGCTCGCGGCGATGCCGCGGCAATCGGCGACGGAGGCAGGGCTCTGGGCCAGGGCGGCGCCGGCACTGCCAGCTGCCGCAACGACGAATGCGCCGAGGCGCAGGTTTTTACGGGACGCTATCATTTTCTCCTCTCCGATGCGAAGCCGATACATGGCTTCATCGCGTTGTTAAGTCAATCTCGAATTGCCATGCCACTCGCAACGCCGGATTATGACATCGGCCGGCACCCGCGGCCAGAAAATTTCCGGTGCCTCCTGCGCGGCGAGCCCCCACAAAAAAACGGGCACCCGAAGGTGCCCGAAGGGAGAGAGACTAAGAGATTCTTGCTTAGTGGTGGTAGGCGGTTTCGCCGTGCGAGGTGAGGTCGAGACCTTCACGCTCTTCGTCTTCCGGCACACGCAGGCCGATGACGATATCCACCAGTTTGTAGGCGACGATCGAGACGACGCCCGACCAGACGACGACGGTGCCGACACCCCACAGCTGGGAGATGACTTGCGCGGTCATGTCGAAGTCGCCGACCTTGTTGGCCACGTAGTCATAGACGCCCGTGCCGCCGAGAGCCGGATCGACGAAGACGCCGGTCAGGATGGCGCCGAGGATGCCGCCGACGCCATGCACGCCGAAGACGTCGAGGGAATCGTCCGCACCGAGCAGCTTCTTCAGGCCATTGACACCCCACAGGCAGACGACGCCGGCGAGCAGGCCGATGACGATGGCGCCCATGACGCCGACGAAGCCGGCGGCCGGGGTGATCGCCACGAGACCGGCAACGGCGCCGGAAGCGGCACCCAGCATGGAGGGCTTGCCCTTGATGATCCATTCCGCGAACATCCAGGACAGTGCCGCGCAAGCGGTAGCCAGCCAGGTGTTGACCATGGCCAGGGCAGCACCACCGGAAGCTTCGAGGGCGGAGCCGGCGTTGAAGCCGAACCAGCCGAACCACAGCAGGGAAGCACCGATCATCGTGAAGGTCAGGGAGTGCGGGGCCATGGCCACGTTGCCGAGACCGGAGCGCTTGCCGACCATATAGGCGCCAACCAGACCGGCAATGGCAGCGTTGATATGCACCACGGTACCGCCGGCGAAATCGAGCGCGCCCTTCTGGAACAGGAAGCCTGCGGTCTTGCCGGCCGCTTCACCAGCCGCCGCATCGATGTAGGCATCGGGGCCAGCCCAGTACCACACCATGTGCGCCATCGGGAGGTAGGACAGCGTGAACCAGATCACCATGAAGACCAGGATGGCGGAGAATTTCGCACGTTCGGCAAAGGCACCGACGATCAGGCCGCAGGTGATGGCCGCGAAGGCTCCCTGGAAGATCACGAAGGCCAGTTCGGAAATGACCACGCCCTTGGAGAAGGTGGCACCGACCGATTCCGGCGTCACGCCCTTCAGGAACAGCTTGTCGAGGACGCCAAAGAACTCGTTGCCCTCGGTGAACGCCACCGAGTAGCCATAGACCACCCACAACACGGTAATCAGCGAGAAGACGGTGAACACCTGCATCAGCACCGACAGCATGTTCTTCGAGCGGACCAGGCCGCCGTAGAACAGGGCCAGGCCCGGGATCGACATCAGGATGACAAGCGCGGCGCTCATCATGACCCAGGCGTTGTCGCCCTTGTTGGGAACCAGCGCCGGGGCAGCCGGAGCTTCGGCCGGGGCAGCATCGGCAGCCGCAGCCGCCGGTGCCGCGGCGGTCGCGGTGGCCGCCGGAGCAGCCACCTTCTCTTCAGCCCAAGCCGGCGCGCCGAAGGCGACGGCACCGACCAGAGCAAGCAAAGCAAATACGCGTTTCATGATTCGCTCCTTACAGGGCATCGGTACCGGTTTCGCCGGTACGGATACGAATGACTTGTTCGAGGTCGAAGACGAAGATCTTGCCGTCACCGATCTTGCCGGTGCTGGCGGATTTTTCGATGGCTTCGATGACCTGGTCGATCTGGTCGCCCTTGACGGCGGCCTCGATCTTCACCTTGGGCAGGAAATCGACGACATATTCGGCACCCCGATACAGTTCGGTGTGCCCTTTCTGCCGGCCGAAACCTTTCACTTCAGTGACCGTGACACCCTGCACGCCGATGGCGGACAGCGCCTCACGCACTTCGTCAAGCTTGAACGGCTTGATGATGGCGGTTACGAATTTCATGGCTAGTTCCCCAAAAGAATTGATATCGCTGCTTCCCCGCTGGTGCCGGCCGGGTCACCGGCGGGGAAGTTTCAAGCTGGATTAGAAGGTCTTGGAAACGGACAGCACGGCGATGGCGCGACCGGCATCGCGGGTCTTGCCGCCGAACGAGGTGGCGCCGTTGTTGTAGCTGAGCGAGTTCGAGAAGCAGTAGAACTCGGCGGAGCCGCAGTCGCCCTTGGCATTGGTGTCGACATATGCCAAGCCGACGACCCAGCCGCTGATGTCCTTGGTCACGCCGAGCTTCCAGTCAGTGTAGGAGATATCGTTGCTGCCGGTCGTGCCAGCGTAACGGTAGTCCTTGGCATACAGGTGACCGACGTGGGCGTTGATGCCCCAGCCGTCGCCCAGATCGTAGCTGCCGGACAGGTCGAGGTAGCTGGTGCCCTTGGAATCGGGCAGGCTGAAGTAGTCGGTGACAGCGTAGTTGTACTTCAGGGAGATGGTTTTCCAGCTACCGCCGATATAGATTTCACCGTTACCAACGGTACCGTCGGCAGACTTGCCGATGTTCCGGGAGTTGGAATAGGACAGCGGAGCAGCTTCGGAACCCGGGTAGTAATAATAGATGGCACCGAGGTCGAGACCGAAATCACCAAAGGTGGTCTTCCAGCCGCCGTAGAAGTCCATTTCCAGGTTGCCTTCAGCAAAGCCGGCACCGGAGTTCACGTTGGAGTTCCAGTTGCCTAGGTAGATGCCGCTCTCGTGCGAGTAGTCGACGCCGCCCTGCAGTGCCGGCTGACCGTAGGTCTGGTCAATACCGCGGAAACGGTAGCTGGAGAACAGGCCGACGTTGCCGGTCAGGGTGTGCGGGCTTGCCGGGGCGGCTTCGGGGGCCGGGGCGGCGGTCTGTGCGAAAGCCGGAACAGCAAAGGCGCCAGCGAGGGCCAGGGCGATCAGGGACTTCTTCATGGTATCTCTCCTGCAATTAAAGAAAAAAGAAAAGGAAAATTGTGCAGTACAGCAAAAGCAGAAGCCGTGCCAGGCCGTTTTTTTGATGAAAATCAAAGGATTCACTCCTTGTTGGGGCATGGCACCAGAACGGAGCGCACCAACGCGGTGCGGCCGACATACCCTACGCACCAGTGGCGGGCGGCCCGCCAAAAATGAGCCTTTGCGGTGCTGTGATACACTCAAAAGCTACGGAGGAATCCCATGCTCGACCCGAAAACACTGGAAGAAATCGGCAACAAGGTAAGCACCCTGCTTGCCAATTCGCCGGCCAAGGATCTTGAGAAAAATGCCAAGGCCGTCGTCAGCGGCCTGCTTGCCAAGCTCGACCTGGTTACCCGCGAGGAATTCGACATTCAGTCGCAGGTGCTGGCACGCACCCGCGAAAAGTTGAAGGATCTCGAAGCCCGCGTCGAGGCGCTGGAAAAAGCCCGCGCGGGCCAGTAGCCGGCGATGGCGCTCGCCGTCGCACACAGCCGCGGGCTGGACGGCCTGCAGGCGCCGCCGGTGCTGGTCGAGGCGCATCTCGCCAGCGGCCTGCCCAGCTTCACGCTGGTCGGCCTGCCCGATACCGAAGTCAAGGAAGCGCGCGACCGGGTCCGCGCCGCCATTGTCAATTCCGGTTTCGAATTCCCGGCCAAACGGATCACCGTCAATCTGGCACCGGCCGACCTGCCCAAGGAGTCCGGCCGCTTCGACCTGCCGATCGCCCTCGGCATTCTGGCCGCCAGCGGGCAAATTCCTGCCGCGGCACTGAACGACTGCGAATTTGCCGGCGAGCTCTCGCTGTCGGGTGAACTGCGTCCGGTGCGCGGGGCACTGGCCATGGCGCTGCAGACGGCCGGCAACGGCAAGGCTTTCATCCTGCCCGAAGCCAGCGCCCGCGAAGCGGCGCTGACTGGCGACGAAAACATCTATTCGGCAAATTCGTTGCTCGAAGTGTGCGCTCACATTGCCAACCAGGGCGGCTTGGCAAGGCCTGCTGCGGTCGACGTCGAAAGGACGCCGATTTTCCCCGACCTCAGCGAGGTGCGCGGGCAGAGCCAGGCCAAGCGGGCACTGGAGATCGCTGCAGCCGGCAACCATTCGCTGTTGATGATCGGCCCGCCGGGTTCCGGCAAGTCGATGCTCGCCGCCCGTCTGCCAGGGTTGATGCCGGCGCTCGAAGGCGAGGCGGCGAAGGCCTCGGCCGCCGTGCTTTCGCTGGTCGGGCAATTCCGCCCCGAACGTTTCGGCCAGCGCCCCTACCGGGCGCCGCATCACACCGCGTCGGCGGTCGCGCTGGTCGGCGGCGGCAATCCGCCGCGGCCCGGCGAAATCTCGCTGGCGCATCAGGGGATCATGTTCCTCGACGAATTGCCGGAATTCGACCGCAAGGTGCTGGAGACGCTGCGCGAGCCGCTCGAGTCCGGGCGCATCCACATCGCCCGCGCCGCCCGTCACGCCGAATTTCCCGCCGAATTCCAGCTGGTGGCGGCGATGAATCCCTGCCCCTGCGGTTTCAGCGGCCACAGCAACGGCAAGTGCCGATGCACGCCGGACCAGATCGCACGTTACCGCGGCAAGCTGTCCGGTCCATTCCTCGACCGCATCGATCTGCTGATCGAAGTGCCGGCCCTGCCGGTTGACAGCCTCGCCGGCAAGGGCGATGGCGAGTCGTCGTCGGCCGTGCGTGCCCGCGTGCAGACGGCCCTGGCCGTGCAGCACGCGCGCCAGCAGAAGCCGAATGCCCGTCTGACGCCGGCCGAGGTCGACCACCATTGCACGCCGGACACTACCGGCACCAGCCTGCTCAAGCAGGCCAGCCAGCGCCTGGATCTCTCGGCCCGCGCCTGGCACCGCATCCTCAAGGTCGCCCGCACCATCGCCGACCTCGCCGACAGCCCCGCCGTGCGGGCGCCGCACGTGGCCGAGGCCATCCAGTACCGGCGCCTTTCCGGTGGCTGAAAGGCACCACTCGACCCGCGCCATCGTTTACCTGCTGGCCGCCATGTCGGCGCTCGGCCCGTTCGCGATCGACACCTACCTGCCGTCGTTCCACGACATCGGTGCTTCGCTGCAGGCGACGCCGATCCAGGTCCAGCAGACGCTTTCCGCCTACCTCGCCGCCTTCGCCGCAATGACGCTGTGGCACGGCGCGCTGTCCGACCGCTTCGGCCGCCGCCGCATCACCCTCCTCGCCCTCGCCCTCTTTGCCGTCGCCTCCGCCGGCTGCGCCTTCGCCACGCGCATCGAGCAGCTCTGGTTCTGGCGGGCAATGCAGGGCGTCACCGCCGGCGCCGGCATCGTCATCAGCCGCGCCATCGTACGCGACCTGTTCGACGGCGCCCAGGCCCAGCGCCTGATGTCGCGGATCATCATGATGTTCGCCCTCGCCCCGGCCATCGCCCCGGTCATCGGCGGCTGGCTGCAAACGCTGTTCGGCTGGCGCTCGGTTTTTGCCTTCCTGGTGCTGTCGACCGCAACCGTCTGGCTGGCGTGCTGGAAACTGCTGCCGGAAACCCTGCCGCCGGAGAAGCGCCAGTCCCTGCAGCCGGCCTACCTCGGTCGCACCTACTGGAAGGTGATGACCTCGCCGCCCTTCCTGCTGGCCTGCGCGGCACTGTCGCTCAATTTCGCCGGCTTCTTCATCTATGTGCTGTCGGCGCCGATGTTCCTGATGACCCACCTCGGCGTTCCCGAAACCGCCTTCCTCTGGCTCTTCGGCCCGGCGATGGGCGGGCTGGTCAGCGGTTCGTGGCTGTCCGGGCGCCTCGCCGGCCGGATCAGCGCCGGACGGACGATCGCCCTCGGCTATCTGGTGATGTCGGTTGCCGCGCTCATCAACCTCGGCATCAACCTTGCCCTGCCGCCCGCCCTGCCCTGGAGCGTGCTGCCGCTGTTCGTCTACACCCTCGGCATGGCGCTGGCGATGCCCAGCCTGACCATCCTCGCCCTCGACCCCTTCCCGGAGCAGCGCGGCCTCGCCGCCTCCTGCCAGACCTTTTTCCAGTCCGGCTTCAACAGCCTGGCTGCAGCGCTGATCGCACCGGCACTCTGGGGTTCGACGCTGACCCTGGCCCTCGGCATGGCCGGCCTGATGACGTTGGGCGGCATCGCCGCCCTGGCGCACCAGAAACTACGATTGCTGCCACGGTAGCCCGCGGTGGCGCCAGCCGCCGACGGTACCGCGATGATAGTCGTCGTCGAGCGGCCCCTCGAAGCCTTCCAGCACGTTGATCACCGCCGAGAAGCCCGCAGCTTCCAGCGCCTCGCCGGCATATACCGAGCGGTGGCCGCTACGGCAGATCAGCAGCACCGGCCGCGCCAGGTCGCCGCCGACCAGCCGCTTCACCTTGTCGGCAAATTCGGGGTCGATGTCCCAGTCCGGCGCCTCCTGCCAGGCGACGTGCTCGGCACCGACCGGATGGCCGACGTACATGTGTTCGATTTCGGTCCGGCAATCGACCAGCATGGCGCGGGGATGCGCCTCCAGGAAGCTGTGGGCGGCTACGGGGTCAAGGTGCTGCATCGATATTTCCGTAAATCAGTAGATGCCAATATTATGAAAGCAAGAGGCAAAAAGCGTAAACTCCGGCCATGAAATCGCGCAACTGGATCACCGCCGCCATCGCGGCCATCGCCACCGTCCTCCCCGGCTGCGACAGCTTCGTGCTGCAGGACATCAAGCCGGGCGTCACGACCGCCGTCGAGGTGCGCGCCAAAATGGGCAATCCCGGCTTCGAGTTCCGCAACGACGACGGCGGCGTCACCTGGGAATACACGCGCCAGCCCAGCGGCGTGCATTGCTACATGATTACCTTCGGCACCGACCAGATCGTGCAGAAGGTCGATCAGGTACTGAACGAAGCCAGTTTCGCCAAGGTCCAGCCCGGCATGACGCGCGACCAGATCCGCCGCCTGCTCGGCCAGCCGGCGCGGGTTGAAACCTTCCCCAACCTGCGCGAGGAAGTCTGGGAATGGCGGATCGAGGGCATCCCGCACAACGAGGAAACCTACTTCAACGTTTTCTTCGACACCGGCAGCGGGCTGGTCACCAAGGCCGGCAAACGCGTCGCGATGAAAGCCTAGATAAATCAAGCCACTTGGCAGTCGGCGCAGCGAACAGTAAACTACGACCTCTGCCGAGGAGCGCTGCGACCCTTTTCATGCACCGACATGAATTTCGGGGCCAGGCTCGGCAATGATCAACGGCGCTCGCAAACCCAAGCCGGTTTGTGGCGCCGTTATTTTTTTCGGCGTCCCCGGCCCGATTTCGCCGCCCCTTGCCAAGATGATCATGATGCAACCTGACCGCAGCTCCGAACTCACCGCCCTCCTCGCCAAGCGCCTGCTGATTCTCGACGGCGCGATGGGCACCATGATCCAGCGCCACAGCTTGCAGGAAGCCGACTATCGCGGCGAACGCCTGAAGGATCACCCGCACGACCTCAAGGGCAACAACGACCTGCTGGTGCTGACCCAGCCCGGCATCATCGGTGGCATCCATCGCGCCTACCTCGAAGCCGGCGCCGACATCCTCGAAACCTGCACCTTCAACTCGACCGCCGTCTCGCAGGCCGACTACAACCTGACCGAGCTGGTCTACGAGCTGAACTTCGAGGGTGCCCGCCTCGCCCGCCAGCTGTGCGACGAATTCACCGCTGCCAACCCGGCCAAGCCGCGCTTCGTCGCCGGCGTCCTCGGCCCGACCAGCCGCACGGCATCGATCTCGCCCGACGTCAACGACCCCGGCTACCGCAACGTTACGTTCGACGAACTGGTCGCCAACTACGTCGAAGCGATCACCGGCCTGGTCGAGGGCGGCGCCGACATCCTGCTCGTCGAAACCGTCTTCGACACGCTCAACGCCAAGGCCGCGCTGTTCGCCATCGAAACCTTCTTCGACCTCGCCAGGCGCCGCTGGCCGGTCATGATCTCCGGCACCATCACCGATGCCTCCGGCCGCACGCTGTCCGGCCAGACCGCCGAGGCCTTCTGGAATTCGCTGAACCACATCAAGCCCTTGAGCTTCGGCCTCAACTGCGCGCTCGGCGCCAGGGAGTTGCGCCAGTACGTCGAGGAACTGTCGCGCGTCTGCGATTGCTACGTCTCGGCCCACCCCAACGCCGGCCTGCCTAACGCCTTCGGCGGCTACGACGAGACGGCCGAGATGCTGGCCGACGAGATCGAGAGCTGGGCCCGGACCGGCATCGTCAATATCGTCGGCGGCTGTTGCGGCACCTCACCCGAGCACATCAAGGCCATCGCCGAACGGGTTGCTGCGGTCGACCCGCGAAAAGTGCCGAAAATCGAGCCGCAGTTGCGCCTCTCCGGCCTTGAACCCTTCAACGTCGGCCCGGATTCGCTCTACGTCAACGTGGGCGAGCGGACCAACGTCACCGGCTCGAAGGCCTTCGCCCGGATGATCCTGGAAGGCCGCTTCGACGACGCACTGGCCGTCGCCCGTCAGCAGGTCGAGAACGGCGCCCAGGTCATCGACATCAACATGGACGAGGCGATGCTCGATTCGCTCGCCGCCATGGACAAGTTCCTCAAGCTGATCGCCTCGGAACCGGACATCTCGCGGGTGCCGATCATGATCGACTCGTCGAAGTGGGAAGTCATCGAAGCTGGCTTGAAGTGCATCCAGGGCAAGGGCATCGTCAATTCGATCTCGATGAAGGAAGGCGAAGCCAAATTCCTCGAGCAGGCCAGACTGGCCCGCCGCTACGGCGCCGCGGTCATCGTCATGGCCTTCGACGAAAAGGGCCAGGCCGACACCTATGCGCGCAAGATCGAAATCTGCGCCAAGGCCTACGAACTGCTGACCGGCATCGGCTTCCCGGCCGAGGACATCATCTTCGACCCGAACATCTTCGCCATCGCCACCGGCATCCCGGAACACGACAACTACGCCGTCGACTTCATCGAATCGGTACGCTGGATCAAGCAGCACCTGCCGCACGCGCATGTTTCCGGCGGCGTCTCCAACGTCTCCTTCAGCTTCCGCGGCAACGACCCGGTGCGCGAGGCGATCCACACCGTCTTCCTCTACCACGCGATCCGCGCCGGCATGACCATGGGCATCGTCAATGCCGGCATGCTCGGCATCTACGACGATCTCGAACCGACCCTGCGGCAGAAGGTCGAGGACGTCGTGCTCAACCGTAATCCGGATGCCGGCGAGGCGCTGGTCGATTTCGCCCAGACGGTCAAGGAAGGCAAGGCCAGGGACAGCGGCCCCGACCTCAGCTGGCGCGAGCAAAGCGTCGAGAAGCGCCTCGAACACGCGCTGATCAAGGGCATCACCGATTTCGTCGTCGCAGATACCGAGGAAGTCCGCGCCCAGCTCGAAGCCGAAGGCAAGCCGCCGCTCGCCGTCATCGAAGGCCCGCTGATGGCCGGCATGAACCACGTCGGCGACCTGTTCGGTGCCGGCAAGATGTTCTTGCCCCAGGTCGTCAAGTCGGCCCGCGTCATGAAGCAGGCGGTCGCCCACCTGCTGCCCTACATCGAAGCCGAGAAATCGCGCACCGGCCTCGGCAGCAAGGGCAAGATCCTGATGGCCACCGTCAAGGGCGACGTGCACGACATCGGCAAAAATATCGTCGGCGTCGTGCTCGGCTGCAACGGCTACGACGTCATCGACCTCGGCGTCATGGTCTCCTGCGAGAACATCCTGCACGCGGCACGCGAACATGCGGTGGACATCATCGGCCTCTCCGGCCTGATCACGCCGTCGCTGGAGGAAATGTCGCACGTCGCCGGCGAAATGCAGCGCCAGGGCATGCAACAGCCGCTACTGATCGGCGGCGCAACGACCAGCCGTGCCCACACCGCGATCAAGATCGCCCCCAATTACCGGGGCGCCGTCGTCTACGTACCGGACGCCTCGCGTGCCGTCGGCGTCGCCACCAAGCTGCTCTCCGCCGAGCAGCGCGACAGCTACGTGGGCGAAATCGCCGCCGAATATTCGGCAGTGCGCAGCGAGCACGCCGGCCGCAAGGGCGCCACGCTGGTGACGCTGGAAGAAGCCCGCGCCAACCGTTTCACGTGGAACGAAGCCTTCGCGCCAACCATTCCGAACCAACTCGGCTTGCATGCCATCGACCTGGAACTTGAGGACATCGCCCTCTTCATCGACTGGTCGCCCTTCTTCCAGAGCTGGGATCTGGCCGGGCGCTACCCGGCCATACTCGACAACGAAACGGTCGGCGAAACCGCCCGCCAGTTGTTCGCCGATGCCAAGGCCATGCTGGCCAGGATCGTCGGCGAAAACTGGCTGACCGCCAGAGCCGTCTTCGGCCTCTACCCGGCACGTGGCGAGAACGAGGATATCGTCATCTATGCCGACGAAGACCGGACGCGCGAACTGACGCGCTGGGTCGGACTGCGCCAGCAGCACAAGCAACCCAAGGGCCGCTTCAACCTGGCGCTGGCCGATTTCGTCGGCGAACGCGATTACGTCGGCGCCTTCGCCGTCACCGCCGGCCTCGGCATCGAGGCCAAGGTCGCCGAATTTGAGGCGGCGCACGACGACTACTCGGCGATCATGCTCAAATCACTCGCAGATCGCCTCGCCGAGGCCGCCGCCGAATGGCTGCATCTGCGCGTGCGCACGCACTACTGGGGCTACGCCAGCGAAGAAAGCCTCGACAACGAAGCGCTGATCGCCGAGCAATACAAGGGCATCCGCCCCGCCCCCGGCTACCCGGCCTGCCCGGACCATACCGCCAAACGCGACCTGTTCGCCCTGCTCGACGCCCCCGCCAACGCCGGCATGCAGCTCACCGAATCCTGCGCCATGACCCCGGCCGCTGCCGTTTCCGGCTTCTACATCGGCCACCCGGCGGCGCAGTATTTCGCCATTCCCAGGATCGGCCGCGATCAGCTGGAAGACTGGGCGAAGCGCAAGGGCATGAGCACCCGGGACGCCGAATACTGGCTGGCACCGCTGCTGTGATCCTGCGGCACCGCGTCGATCTAGCGGCGAGCAATACGCTCGCCCTGCCGGGTCGGGCGGCGCTCTACGCTTCCATCGTCGATTCAGCGGCGCTGGTGGCGCACGAATTACAGCAGGTGCCGCGCTTCATCCTCGGCGGCGGCAGCAATCTGGTGCTGGGCGGCGATTTCGACGGACTGGTGCTGCACATGGCCATCCCCGGCAGACGCCTGCTCAGTGAAGACAACGATGCCTGGTACGTTGGGGCGGGAGCCGGCGAGAACTGGCACGATTTCGTGCAATGGACGCTCGATCAAGGCTGGCCAGGGCTGGAAAACCTGAGCCTGATCCCCGGCACGGTGGGCGCCGCACCGATCCAGAATATCGGCGCCTACGGACTGGAGATCGCCGAGCGTTTTCACTCGCTGACCGCCTGGGATTTCGAAAAACGGGCATTTTTCAGCGTCGACCGCAACCAATGCCGTTTCGCCTACCGCGACAGCCTGTTCAAGCAGGAAGGCTGGCATCTGAGCGGGCGCGTGGCGATCACCGCGGTCGTCTTCCGCCTGCCCAAAGCCTGGGTCGCCAACATCCGCTACGAAGACGTGGCCCGGGAACTGGCTGCACGGGAAATCGCGTCGCCGACGCCGCATGATGTCGCCAGGGCCATCATCGCCATCCGTCAGCGCAAGCTGCCGGACCCGGCGGTGATCCCGAACGCTGGCAGTTTCTTCCACAATCCACTGGTCGACCGCAAGCAGGCCGCCGCGCTGACCGCCGATTACCCGACTCTGCCCTGCTACCCGCAGCCCGATGGCCGGGTCAAGCTGGCCGCCGGCTGGCTGATCGAACAGGCCGGCTGGAAGGGGAAAAACCTCGGCCCGGTCGGCATGTACGAGAAACAGGCGCTGGTGCTGGTCAATCGCGGCGGTGCCACCGGCGCCGACGTCAGGCGCACGATGGCGGCCGTGCAGTCCGCCGTGCGCGACAAATTCGCGGTCGACCTCACTCCCGAACCGATTTTCCTATAGGGCATATTCGCAGTAAGCGACGGGCTGCGCAAGGGTCTGGCGGGGAGGCAGTGCAAGGCGTCGGTCGCGCGGTGCAGTGATCTGCACAAGCGAGCGGCAACGCGGCAATGCGCCCCGCCAGGTCCTTGCCCTTCGGGTTTGCCGGGACGGGCGGTCGCCGGTGTTGCTCGGCTTGGGAATGGAACAACCATTCCCGGCGCCTCGCGCCTTGGCGCCCCTTCCGCCCCGGCAAACGCAGTCCCGCCGATTACTGTGAGTACGCCCTACCCGCCAGACAGGCGGCGATGCCAGTCGCCAGGGCATCCGCCATGCGCGCCTGACGATCGCCATCAAGCAGTTCCAGTTCCTCGTCGCGATGCTTGATGACCCCGGCCTCGAACAGCACTGCCGGGAAGGTCGCCTTGTGCAGGACCACCAGGTTGTCGTAATACCAGACGCCGTTGTCGGCGTCGGCGGGCTGGTGCTTGCGGCCATGCCATTGCGTCGGCACGAAGCCGGCGCGGCGCAGCATGGCACCCATCGCCGAGGCGCAGCGCAGGCTGCCGGCGAGATCGGGATTGCGCCGCGAAACGAACAGCCCGAAACCGCGTTTCAGCATCGTATGGCTCATCTCCTCGCCATCCCAGTCCCAGAATTGCAGGAACTCCGGGCTGATCGAATCATGATGGACTGAGATGAAGAAATCGCTGCCGCGCGCCTGCTCCGGCCGCTCGGCGAGACTGCCGGCGTCACCGGCAAAATTGATCTCGCGTACCTCGATCCCCTCGGCACGCAATGCCCCGGCCAGCCAGCCGGCGAAATCGAGGTTGAAGGCGAACTCGCTGCGCCCGCGGGCGCTGGTCGCCCCCGGGTCGGCAAGGGTATGGCCGACATCGACGGCAACCCGCGGCGCGGCGACGGTTGCGGTCGACGCCCAGAAACAGGCCAAAATCAGCAGGCGCAGAAATTCCATGCACGGATTATCGCGGCAAACTACACTGCACGTTTTGGATCCCGCGAAATCGATCATGCACCTGCGCCTAGTCACCCTGCTCCCGCTTCTGGTCGCCCTGCCCCTGCCCACTCTTGCGCAGGACAAAAGCGGCCCCGAGGTCTTCGCCGCGGTCTGCATCGAGTGTCATGGCAGCGGCAAAGACAATGCGCCGGTCTTCGGCGACCGCAAGCGCTGGGGGAAACTGGTCCGCGAAGGGCTCGACGACCTGGTGCCGGCAGCCCTGCGCGGCGTGCGCAAGATGCCGGCGATGGGCGGCAACCCGCAGCTCAGCGACCTTGAAGTGGCACGCGCCGTGGTTTACATGGCGAATGGCGGTGGCGGCAAGTTTGCCGAACCGACCGCCGCCGACGCCGCGCGCTGGCGCAAGAAGGCCGACGCCCGCAAAAAGGGCTGAGGCACGCTGCTTCCGGTACCCGCCGCGACCTAGAAATCCGCCGCCGCTTCCCAGACGACGTTGGCCTTCGGGCCGCCCTTGCTGCTGCGTTCGAGCATGTCGATCAGCGGCCAGGCGCGCGGGCCGAGCGTCACCGGCGGCTCGCCGCCCGCTTCCGCCTCGTCCGCCTTGCCGCCACCGGCCTCGCCACGCGCCACCGCCGCGCGCAACAGGTGCGCCGCCGGCAACATCTCGTCGCGGGTAAAGGTGCCGCGCCGGCTCGTTTCCTTGCCGACCGCCTGTAACAGGGTGCGCGCCACGTCGGCGAACATCATCAGTTCGCCGGTTTCGCTCGATGTGAATGTAACCAACATGGGGAACTCCTCCGCCTTGTCCGTGCTTCAGGTTGTCAGACCGACCGCGCATCATGCAGAATGGCTGCAGGAGAGTCTGCATATGACAACCAATATTAACGCCAATCCCCTGGAACCGGGGAATGACGAACTCGAGCGCTTCGCCCTTGAAGAATGCATCAAGCGCCAGCGCGTAGACCACCATACATCGGTGCTGATCATTCCCGCCGCCCGCTGCGAGCTGGCCAAGCGTTTCGCCCAGCTCGAAGCTCGCGTCATCCTCGGCGACGATCCCGCGCGCAAGCAGGAAATCGAAGGGCGCATCCTGGCCGCCGGCTTCAGCGACGAAGTCCGCTTCACACCCTGCACCCTCGACCATCTGCCCGACGAGCTGCCGGGCGAACCGTTCGACATCATCATGGTGCGCCGCGGCCTGTGCGGTCTGCGCTACGAACACGCCCGCCAGGTCGTGCGCCAGCTCCTGCTCAAGCTGCGCATCGGCGGCAAGCTCTACCTGTCGATCCACGGCCTGCATTCCGAACTGAGCGACGGTTATGCCGGCCACGATCAGCGCAGCGAGGAACGCTACGCCCCGCTTGCGCCGGCGATGGCCAAGAAATACGGGATCGCCGGGCCGGTCTGTCTCTACAGCGAGCGCAATCTCTTCATGCTGCTGCTCGAAGCCGGCGGCAGCGTGCTGCGTACCATGACCACCACCTACGGCAACGTGAAGGGCGTGGCGGTCCGGGTTTGAGCCGCTTGCGCCTCGGTGTCGACCTCGGCGGCACCAAGATCGAGATCATCGCGCTGGACGATGCCGGTCGCGCCGTGCTGCGCCGGCGCATCGCCACCCCGCAGGGCGATTACGGGGAAACCGTCAGGGCCGTCGCCAGCCTGGTGACGACGGTCGAGACCGAACTGGGCGAGCGCGGCTCGCTCGGCATCGGCATTCCCGGTGCCGAATCGCCGGGCGGCGGGCTGATCAGGAACGCCAACTCGACCTGCCTGATCGGCCGCCCGCTGCGCGCCGACCTCGAAACACTGCTGCAGCGCGACGTTCGTCTGGCCAACGACGCCAACTGCTTCGCCCTCTCGGAAGCAACGGATGGCGCCGGGCGCGGCACCGAGGTCGTGTTCGGCGTCATCCTCGGCACCGGCGTCGGCGGCGGCATCGTCGTCCGCGGCCATCTCCTCGCCGGCGCCAACGCCATCGCCGGCGAATGGGGACACAATCCGCTGCCCTTGCCGGCAGCCGCCGACCTGCCGCTGCCCACCTGCTATTGCGGGCGCCACGGCTGCATCGAAACCTACCTCTGCGGGCCGGCGCTGACCCGCGACCATGCCCGGCAGACTGGGGAAACGCTCAGTCCGGCACAGATCGATGCACGCGCCAGCGCCGGCGATCGGGCATGCGAAGCCACCCTGCAGCGTTACGAGGCGCGCCTCGGCCGGGCGCTGGCCAACGTCATCAACCTGCTCGATCCGCAGGTGATCGTCCTCGGCGGCGGCCTCTCGAACCTGCAGCGGCTTTACCGCAATCTTCCCGCCTGTTGCGGTCCACACGTTTTTTCGGACGTTTTCTATACGAGAATCGTCCCGCCGGCACATGGGGATTCCTCGGGGGTGCGCGGCGCGGCATGGCTGTGGGATTGATGGCAAAATCACGCGACCATGACCCACATTTCCCTCTTCATCGGCGGCATTGCCCCGCTCCCCGACAGCGGACGCCCGACCGGCATGTTCAAGCATCCCGTCCGCGCCGCGCTGCATCTCGGCCCTGAAGGCTTTGCCGGCGACGAGCAGGCCGACCGCCGCGTCCACGGCGGCCCGGAAAAGGCCATCCATCTCTATCCGGCTGCCCACTACGCAAGCCTCGCCGCAAAGTTTCCGGAAGCTGCCGCGCAGCTGCAGCCGGGCAGCCTCGGGGAAAACATTTCCAGCCCGACGCTTGATGAAACGCAGGTTCGCGTCGGCGACATCTTCCGGCTCGGCGAGGCCCGCCTGCAGGTCTGCCAGCCGCGCAGCCCGTGCTGGAAGATCGATGACCGGTTCGGCTGCGATGGCATGGCCGCCTATATTGCCGAGCAGCGCCTGACCGGCTGGTATTTCCGCGTCCTGCTGCCAGGAACAGTTACGCCGGAGGCCAGTCTGGACCTCGTCGAATCCGCCGCCGATGCGCCGACCCTTGCCGCCGCGATGGCGCTCTGGGCCACGCACCGGCCTGCCCCGGCGGCCCTCCGGCAGCTGGCCGCCACACCGGGTATCGCTGCCGGCTGGCAACGCAAGATCGTCGACCGCCTCGCCTGGTTGGAAAAACAGGGGGGCGAGGCGTCAGCGCCGCCGGCGTTCCACGTGAAACCGGAGGCCGGCGCATGACGCTCGACAACCGCCAGTTGTGGCTGCGCCTGTTCCTGCCCTTCGCCGCCGGCTATTTCCTGTCCTACCTCTACCGCACGGCAAACGCCGTCATCGGCCCGGTTCTGGCCCGTGACCTCGGCCTCGGCGACAACGCGCTGGGCCTGCTGACCAGCACCTATTTCCTCGCCTTCGGCGCTGCCCAGTTGCCGCTCGGCATGCTGCTCGACCGCTTCGGCCCGCGCCGCGTCGAGGCTGCGCTGCTGCTGATCGCCGCAGCCGGCGCCGCGGCCTTCGCCTGGTCCGATACGCTGAGCGGCCTCGCCGTCGGCCGCGCGCTGATCGGCCTCGGCGTTTCGGCCTGCCTGATGGCCTCATTCAAGGCTTTCTCGCAATGGTTCCCGCCCGAGCGCCAGGCTTCGCTGACCGGCTGGATCATGGCCTCGGGCGGCCTCGGCGCGCTCGCCGCCTCGAAACCGCTGGAACTGGCGCTCGGCTTCGCCGGCTGGCGCGAGATCATGCTGGGGCTGGCGGTGACCACGCTGCTGGTCGCCACCGCCCTGTGGTGGTTCGTGCCGGACAAGGAAGGCCCGAAGGGCGCCGGCTTTGCCGAACAACTGGCCGGCGTCCGCCAGGTGTTCACCAGCCGCCAATTCTGGCGTTACGCGCCAATGGGCTTCTGGATGACCGGCGGCTTCATGGCCGTGCAGGGCCTGTGGGCGACGCGCTGGATGAGCGTCATCGAACATCTCGACCGCACCGCCATCGCCGCCCGCCTGACCTGGATCAGCGGCACCATGCTCGCCGGCTTCCTGTTCATGGGATTCTTTGCCGCCGCGCTGGTGCGGCGCGGGATCAAGCTCGAGCATGTCTATCTGGTTGCCATGCTAGCGGCCATCGTCAGCCTGGCCGGCCTGACCCTCTTTCCCGGGTACGGCAGCGACTGGTTGTGGCCGGTACTCGGCGCCTGCTTCTCGCTGTCCAACATCGCCTATTCGCTGGTCGCCCAGACCTTCCCGCCAGCCTTGTCGGGACGTGCCAACACCGCCCTCAACCTGCTCGTCTTCGCCGGCGCCTTCGGCCTGCAATGGGGTTTCGGCGCCCTCGTCGACCTGCTCCAGGCTGGCGGCTGGGCCACCGAGGGCGCATACCGTACCGGCTTCCTGACCCTGCTGGCCGGCCAGGTCGCCGCCTTCGCCTGGCTGTTCGTCTCCGGTCGACGCCGATAAGGCGGCAAAAATCAGAACTCCAGCGGATCAACCTCGAGATGCCAGCGCAGCCTTGACGGCGCCTTGATACCCTCGATGGCTTCCCGCCAGCGCGGCAGAAACGCCTGCAGCGCCGGACGCGACGGCGACTCGGCGAGCAGCTGGCCGCGCTCGAGACTGGCGAGGCGCGAGAGTTTCATCGGCACCGGATCGTATAGGGCGACGTTCGGATGCGCCTGCACCACCGGCAAGGCGCAGGCGGTGCTAAGAAAGGCGATGGCATCCGCCATCTCCGGCGCCTCGGCGCGCAGCATGGCCTGGAAGGCATAAGGCGGAAAGCCGGCCTGCTCGCGCTCCTTGAGCAGGGCAGCGGCAAAGCCCGGGTAATCGTGGGTGGCCAGCGCCGCATACAGCGGGTGGTCCGGATATTCGGTCTGGATCAGCACCTCGCCTTTCAGTTCGGCGCGCCCGGCGCGCCCGGCCACCTGCATCAACTGGGCAAACAGCCGCTCCGGCGCCCGCCAGTCGGCGGCGAACAACGCGGCATCGGCGCCGAGCACGCCGACCAGCGTCAATTTCGGGAAATCGTGGCCCTTGGCCAGCATCTGCGTGCCGACCAGAATGTCGGCCTCGCCGCCGTGGATGCGTTCGAGCATGGCTTCCCATTGCTTGCGGCTTTTCACCGAGTCGCGGTCGACGCGCAGGATGCGCGCTTCCGGGAACTGTTCCTGCAGCCAGACTTCGACCCGCTGCGTACCGCGGCCGAAGGGGTGGATGTCCTGATTGCCGCAAGTCGGGCAGGCTTTCGGCACGCGGTTCTCGAAACCGCAATGGTGACAGCGCAGACGGCGCTCGGCCAGATGCAGCACCAGATTGGCGGCGCAGCGCGTGCAGCGCGACACCCAGCCGCAGGCCGGGCACGCCAGCACCGGCGCGTAGCCACGGCGGTTGAGGAAAACCAGGCTCTGCTCGCCACGCGCCAAGCGCTCCCTGATGGCGGCGATCAGCGGTTCGCTGACGCCCTCCCTGAGCACCATTTTCCGGGTGTCCAGCAGGTCGACCGCAGGCAGCACGGCGGCCGGGTTGGCCCGCTCGCGCAGGTTGAGCAGGCCATAGCGCCGGCCCTGCGCATTGGCCCAGGATTCCAGCGAGGGCGTCGCCGAACCGAGCAGGACCGGGATGCCGAGCTGGCGCGCGCGGAAGACCGCGACATCGCGGGCAGAGTAGCGCATGCCATCCTGCTGCTTGAACGATGGGTCGTGTTCTTCGTCGACGACGATCAGCCCGAGGCGCGGCATCGGCGCGAAGATGGCCAGCCGGGTCCCGAGCACGATCCCGGCCTCGCCGGCGAGAGCGGCTCGCCAGTTGCGTTCGCGGGCGGCCTCGGCCAGTTCGCTGTGCAGCGATACCACCACCGCTTCGGGAAAGCGGGCGCGCACCCGGCTTTCGAGTTGCGGCGTCAGGTTGATTTCCGGCACCAGCAGCAGCACCTGCTGGCCGGCCGCCAGCATGCGTTCGACCAGACGCAGGTAAACCTCGGTCTTGCCGCTGCCGGTGACGCCGTGCAGCAAATGGGCAGCGAAACCGCCTTGCACGCCGATGCTGGCCAGCACGGACGCCTGCTCCGCAGTCAGTTCCGGGACCGGCGCCGCCGCCGGCGGACGACTGGCGCGGGCCTGACGGCGGACCGGCGGAACGACCCGCTTGAGGCCGGCAGGCAATGCCTGCATCACCACTTCGCCAAGCGGCGCCTGATAGTAAGTGCTCGCAAATTCACACAGCCTGAAGAAGTCGGCAGGCAGCGGCGGCAAGTCGTGCAGGATTTCGCCGGCCGCTTTCAACTGGTCCAGCGGCCATTCGCTGCTGGCGGCAACGTCGACGATGACGCCGACACGTTCGCCGCGCCCGAACGGCACCCTTACGCGACAGCCGATATCCGCGGTCGACGCTTCCGCAGCGACATAATCGAACAGGCGATGCAGCGGCAGGTCGAGGGCGACACGTAGGACGGGCATGGCCGGGCTCTCGCAATGCCAAAAAACCACACGCAAATCAGGGATTTTTCGGCTTGTCCACAAATACTGTGGATAACTTTGTGGATTGCTTTTGGATGGATGCGCTAAGTAACGGCGCCGTAAGGATTTTGTTACTTTGCCGAAATATTAGGCGATTCAACAAATGCCGTTAAATCATTGAGTTACGACAAAAAAGAACTGTCAAGGGGTGGCTTCGAATTTTTTTCGGGCGAGATGCACGATTCTGTGCATAAGTCACGCTTCTCGCCCGATTTTTTGGCTTTTACTTGCGCAGCAGGCGGCTGTGTGCATGTACCGTTTCGACCAGCGCCGTCACGCTGTCGGGCGGTGTGAATTGCGAAATGCCGTGACCGAGGTTGAAAACGTGGCCGGTATTGCTAGGACCGAAGCTGTCGAGGACCTTTCTCGCTTCGGCAGCGACGATTTCGGGCTGTGCGAACAGGACGTTCGGGTCGAGATTGCCCTGCAAGGCAACCTTGTCGCCGACGCGGCGGCGCGCTTCACCGATGTCGATCGTCCAGTCGAGGCCGACCGCATCGCAGCCGATGGCGGCGATCTTTTCCAGCCACAGGCCGCCGTTCTTGGTGAACACGATGCTCGGAATGCGCTGGCCGTCCTTTTCCTTCTTCAGGCCGGCGACGATGCGCCGCATGTACTGCAGCGAGAATTCCTCGTAGGCCGCTGCCGACAGCGAACCGCCCCAGGTGTCGAAGATCATCACGGCCTGGGCGCCGCAATCGATCTGGGCGTTGAGATAGGAGGTCACCGAATCGGCGGTCACCGACAGGATGCGGTGCAGCAGGTCCGGCCGGTTGTAGAGCATGCCCTTGATATGGCGGAAATCGCTCGATCCCTGCCCTTCGACCATGTAGCAGGCCAGGGTGTAAGGACTGCCGGAGAAACCGATCAGCGGCACCGAGTTGTCCAGCGCCCGACGAATCTCGGCCACCGCATCCATCACGTAGCGCAGGTGATCGTAGGGATCGGGCGCGGCCAGGTCGTTGATCGCCCACTCTTCGCGCAGCGGGCGCTCGAAACGCGGGCCCTCGCCTTCGGCGAAATAGAGACCGAGGCCCATGGCGTCGGGCACGGTGAGGATGTCTGAAAAGAGGATGGCGGCGTCAAGGTCATAGCGCGCCAGCGGCTGCAGCGTCACCTCGCAGGCCATGGCGGGCGACTTGCAGAGGTTCAGGAAATTGCCGGCGCGCTTGCGCGTTTCGCAGTATTCCGGCAGGTAGCGGCCGGCCTGACGCATCAGCCAGAGCGGGGTGTATTCGGTCGGCTCTTTGAGAAGCGCACGCAGGAAAGTGTCGTTCTTGGGTCGGCTCACGGGGGGACTCCGCCAGAAAATCGCAAAGGCGGGATTATCCGCCTTTCCGGGTCACTTGCGCCAGAAGGCCGGGGTCAACACCACCAGCAGGGTGAAAATTTCCAGGCGGCCAAGCAACATGGCGAAGATGCAGATCCAGGTCTGGAAGTCCTCCAGCACTGCGTAGGTCGTCGACGGTCCGACGACACCGAGGCCGGGACCGGTGTTGTTGATGCTGGCGACCACCGCCGTAAAGGCCGAAATGATGTCGAGCCCGGTAAATGCCATCAGCAGCGTCAGTGACACGACACTGACCATGTACATGAAACCGAAGGCGAGCACCGCAAACAGGATGGACTGTGGCGCCACCTGCCCGCCGATGCGGACGTTGTAGACCGCGCTCGGGTGCATTGCCCGCAGCAGTTCACGAAAGACCTGCTTGTAGAGCAGCAGGGCGCGCATCATTTTGATGCCGCCCCCGGTCGACCCGGCGCTGGTGACGAAACTGGACAGGAACAGCATCCACAACGGCGCGAAGATCGGCCACAGCGCGAAGTCGACGCTGGCATAGCCGGTCGTCGTCGCGATCGACACCAGGTTGAATGCCACATGGCGTACCGCCGTGTCGAGTTCGGCGTAGACCCCGTCCTTCCAGATGTAGATGGCAACGATGAGAATGCTGACCAGTGTCACGCCGATGAACCAGCCGGCTTCCGGATCATGCAGGTAGGGGCGTAGCGAACGCCCGTGCACGGCCAGGAACAGGGTGCCGAAATTCATGCCGGCGATCAGCATGAAGAGTATGGCGACGGCTTCGATGGCTGGCGAATCGAAGAAGCCGAAACTGGCGTCGTGGGTCGAGAAGCCGCCCAGGCCCATGGTCGAGAAGCCATGGCAGATGGCGTCGAACCAGCTCATGCCGGCCCAGTGGAAACCGAGGATGCACGCCAACGAGACGCCAAAATAGACCAGCCACAATCCCTTGGCGGTCTCGGCGATGCGCGGCGTCATCTTGGCGTCCTTCATCGGCCCCGGCGTCTCCGCCTTGAACATCTGGCGGCCGCCGATACCGAGCAGCGGGAGGATGGCGATGGCCAGCACGATCAGGCCCATGCCGCCGATCCAGACCAGTTGGTGGCGCCACAGGTTGATCGACATCGGCAGCGTGTCGATGTTGGACAGGATGGTCGAGCCGGTCGTCGTCAGGCCCGACACCGTCTCGAAATAGGCGTCGGTATGGCTGAGACCAAGATGGATCATCAGCGGAATGGCGGCGAAGGCCGGCAGGACCGTCCATACCAGGACCACCATCAGGAAGCCGTCGCGGATGGCGAGGTCGCGCTTGCAGTTGTGGTAGCGGTACCAGAGGAAGGCGCCGCACAACATGGTGAGCGCGAAGGCCTCGTCGTAGGCAGTCTGGGCGCCATCGTCCATGACGTAGGAGAGGATCAGCGGCGCCAGCATGGTCAGGCCGAAGAGCATGATGATCATGCCCAGTGCACGATAAACGGGGGCGAAGCGGGTCACGGTCGACGCCTCACAGGAAGTGGAAACCGACCTGGAACAGCTTTTCGACCTTCTTGACCAGCTTCTTGCGGGTGCAGAAGACGATGACGTGATCCTCGGCCTCGATGACCGTGTCGTGATGCGCGATCACCACCTCGCCGTGACGGGTGATGGCGGTCCAGTCGTCGGTCTGGCCGACGATCACTGCCTGGTCGAAATTGCGCACCAGGGCGGCGACGGTGACGCCGCGCGGCCAGTCGATCTGGTCGATGCGCTTGCCGACCACCTTCGAGGTCTTGGCATCACCGTGGGCGACCAGTTCCAGCGCCTCGGCCGCCCCGCGGCGCAACGAATGGACCTCGGCCACGTCGCCCTGGCGGACATGCGCCAGCAGGGTGCCGATCGACACCTGGGCCGGCGAAATGCCGATGTCGATCGGGCCGCCCTCGATCATTTCGGCATAAGCGCGGCGGTTGATCAGCGCCACCACACGCTTGCAGCCGAGCCGCTTGGCCAGGCTGCCGGACATTATGTTGTCTTCGTCGTCGTTGGTCACGGCGAGGAAGAGGTCCATCTCGCAGATGTTTTCCTGTTCCAGCAGTTCCTCGTCGGTCGCATCGCCCAGCAGCACTAGGGTATTGCCGAGTTCGCCAGCGAGAAAATCGGCGCGTTCCTTGCGGCCCTCGACCAGCTTGATTTCGTAACGCTTCTCGAGCGACTTGGCGACGCGCAGGCCGATATTGCCGCCGCCGGCGATCATGATGCGCTGGACCGGGTTCATCATCCGCCGCAATTGACGCAACACTGGCCGGATGTGCTCGGCAGCGGCGAGCAGGAACACCTCGTCGCCGGCTTCGACCGTGGTATCGCCCTCGGGGAAGACCGGCTGGTCGCCACGGAAGATGGCGGCGATGCGGGCATCCATTTCCGGCGGCAGAAGTTCGCGCATGGCCTTGATCTGCTTGCCGACCAGCAAGCCGCCTTCGTAGGCGCGCACCGCGACGAGGCTGACCCGCCCGCGGGCGAAGTTGAGCACCTGCAATGCTTCGGGAAACTCGATCAGGCGGCGGATGTAGTCGGTAATCACCTGCTCCGGACAAAGCGCGAAATCGACGGCGAAGTTTTCCGGGCTCAGCAGGCTGGCATCTTCGAGAAAGTCGCGGGAGCGCAGGCGGGCGATCCGTGTCGGCACATTGAAGACGCTGTGCGCCAGCTTGCAGGCCACCAGATTGGTCTGGTCGCTTTGCGTCACCGCGATGATCATGTCGGCATCTTCGGCGCCGGCGCTGCGCATGATCGATGGTGAAGCGCCGTTGCCGACCACCGTGCGCAGATCGAGACGATCCTGCAGCTGCGCCAGGCGCGCCCCATCGTTGTCGACGATGGTGATGTCGTTCTCCTCCGACACCAGGCCTTCGGCGACGCTGGCCCCGACCTGGCCAGCCCCCAGAATGATGACTTTCATGTTGCCCCCACCCCGGCTGGTGCCGGATTATTCTTCGCCGCGCTTGCCGAGCTTCACATCGAGCTGCTTCAGTTTGCGGTACAGGTGCGTACGCTCCAGCCCGGAACGCTCCGCCAGTTTCGTCATATTGCCACCTTCGAGGCGCAAATGGTGCTCGAAATAAAGCTTCTCGAAAGCATCGCGCGCCTCGCGCAAGGGTTGGTCGAGCAAGGGCAGCAGCGAGGCGAGTTCATGCCCGGCGCCCTGCTCCTGCGGCATCACGCGCTGCACATCTTCGGCCGAGATTTCTTCGTCTAGCGAGGTCAGTGCCAGGTTGCGGACCAGCGCATAGAGGTCGCCCCAGCTCGCCTCCGGACGGCTGTGCCACGGCTGGGTGCGCAGCGCATTGAGGGCACCGGTCGAAAAACGCCGCGGCTGGACTTCGCCGCGTTCGACAAAATTGGTCAGCAGCAGGCCGGCAATCTCCGGCAGTTCGTCGGCATGGCCGGCCAACGACGGCAGGGCGACCCAGACTTCGCCAAGGCGCGCCAGCAACTTGCTGTCCCAGCCCGCCTCGCCGAGCACCGCGAGCGGGGTGACGGTAGCCGCAACCAACTGCAAATTGAGCCTTTCCAGGCGGTCGACCGCAAACGACAGGTTCATCTGCTGCATCTTGCCCAGCACCGCCAGATCCGGCACGAAGAGCACGCCGCCGCCGAGCTTTTCCAGCATTTCCTGGGTCAGTGCGCTGCTCACGCCGGACAGGTCGAGCCATGGCGCGCGCGGCGCCTTCAGGGTGCGGGCGCAGATTTCGGCCATGCCGCCAACGGCGCCCTTGAGCAGCAACACCGGCGTCTTGGCCGCCGCCTGTTCGAGGCGGCGCCTGAACTCCTTGACGATCGTCGAGCGGCCGAAGGCTTCCAGCGTCAGCGGCGGCCGCTGCGGGGGCGTGTCGTGCTTGAGCGCCTTCTGCACGGTCGACAACAGCTTCTGCAGGGCGATCGGCTTCTCCAGGAAGTCGAAGGCGCCGAAGCGGGTCGCCTCGACCGCCGTGTCGATGGTGCCGTGCCCGGACATCATGACCACCGGCATGTTGAGCTGGCCGGCGGCATGCCACTCCTTGAGCAACGAAATGCCGTCGGTATCGGGCATCCAGATATCGAGGAGGACCAGATCGGGGCGCAACTCGCCGCGTATCCGGCGCGCCGCCGTGGCATTTTCGGCCAGCCGCACGTCGTAGCCCTCGTCGATCAGGATTTCCGAGAGCAGTTCGCGGATGCCGACTTCGTCGTCAACGACCAGAATGATTGCCATGCTTCGCTTCCTCCTTCACCAGGGGCAGATGGATGTCGATCCGCGCGCCACCCTCCGGTGCATTGCTGATTTCGATGCTGCCCTGGTGTTCTTCGACAATCTTCTTGACGATGGGCAGGCCGAGGCCCGTGCCGCGGGCCTTGGTGGTGACATAGGGTTCGAAGATGCGCGGCAGCAGCTCGACCGGAAATCCCGGTCCGTTGTCGGCAATCAGCAGGCGCGCCCGGTTGCCGGTCGGCTCGGTGACGATGCGGATGTGCGCGTCCGGACGTCCCTCCAGCGCATCTTCCGAATTGCGCAGCAGATTGTGGATGACCTGGCGCAATTGCGTGGCGTCGCCCAGTACCGGCGGCAAGTCGTCGGCGAGATGGGTATCGATGACCGCCGACGAACTTTCGTACAGCCCGAGCACCTCGCCGACCAGTTCGTTGAGATCGAGCGGCGCGACTTCGGGCAGCGGCAAGCGGGCGTAGTCGCGGAAATCATCGACCATGCGCTTCATCGCCTGCACCTGGTTGATGATCATCTGCGTGCCGCGCGCCAGCATGTCGGCATCGCCGTTGCCCAGCTTGCCGGCCAGCTTGAACTGCAGGCGCTCGGCGGAGAGCTGGATCGGCGTCAGCGGATTCTTGATCTCGTGCGCCAGGCGCCGCGCCACCTCGCCCCAGGCGGCGCTGCGCTGGGCGGCGATCATGCGCGTGACGTCGTCGAAGACCACGACATCGCCGCCACCGCTCGCTTCCGGCAGACGCGAGCCGCGCAGCAGCAGCACCTGCGGCATGCCGTTGCTGCGTTCAAGCTCGACCTGACCTTGCCATTCGTCGTCCTTTAGGCTGGCGAAGTTGTCGCGGATGAACTGGCCGAGCACAGCCTGACGCGGCCATGCACCGACCTCCTCGCCGATCAGCCCGGTGAAATCGTCGTCGAGGATGGTCAGCGCTCCCTCGTTGACCGTGCGCAGGACGAAATGCCGGTCGAACACCAGCACGCCGGCCGAGAGGTTGGCGAGGATCGATTCGAGGTAGCCGCGCGCCGACTCCAGCTCCGCCCGGTTGCGCTCGGTTTCGCGGCGGGCATCGTCGAGCTGGCGCGTCATGCGGCTGAACGACTGGGTCAACACGCCAAGTTCATCGCGGCTATACACCGCCTGGCGCGGCGAAAAGTCGCCCTGCGCCACCGCCTGCGTGCCCTCGGCAAGCATCGACAGCGGCGCCGACAGGCGCCGGGTCATGACGAAGGCCAGGGCAAAGGCGCCGAACAGGGCGACGAGCACGGTCAACGTCAGCGTCAGGGCATAAATGCGGGTCAGCCCGTGGCGCGCCAGTTGCAGCTCCTGGTAGTCGCGATAGACCACCTGCACCGCATCGGCATCGTGTGCCAGCGACGGCGGCACCGGCTGGATCAGTTGCAGGATGCGCGGCTCCTCGAACACGGTGCGCGCCGGCACCGATACCAGGATACGCAGGTAAAGCTTGCCGCCTTCGCCGTCGACCGCCGTCACCGCGCGCGCGCTGCGCGCCTGCTTGAGCTGCGCCTGGGTCGGCAGGTCGGGCAGCGGGTCGCCGATCTCGCTGCTGGCGCTGGTCAACAGCTGGCCGCCGAGCGAGAACAGCGCCGCCGACTGCACGCCGTGCTGTTCGCGCAGGCGCAGCAGCGCCGAGCGGCGGCCGGAGTCGCGCAATTCCGAAAGTTCGTTCGCCATGCTGCGGCCCTTGTCGGTGAGGTCGGCGAGCAGCGAATCGAGGGCCGAACGGCCAAGCTGGAGCCCCGATTCCAGTGCCTTTTCGACGCGCACGTCGAACCAGCTCTCGATCGAGCGCGTGACGAACTGTACCGATACGCCATAGACCAGCGCCCCGGGCAGCACGGCGATGATGCCGAACATCAGCATCAGGCGCAGCTTGAGACGGGCGCCGAAAATCTGCGCCCGGTAGTCGCGCCACAACGAGCGTAGTTGCCAGCTGACCAGCCCGACCATGGCCAGCGCCAGGACAGCGTTGAGCGCGATCAGCAGCGGATAGTGGCGGGTAAAGATGGCGGTATCGGCCGCCGTCGACATCAGCAACAGGAACCAGAGGATGGCGCCGAGCGTCGCCGCCAGGGCGCCACCGACCGCGACGAAACGCTTCACTTGGCCTCCGCCACCGGCAGGGTCGCCTGCCAGGTTTTCCAGTCCGACGCCAGGGTCCAGTCCTTGTTGCCAAGCGCGCTGATCTGGAAGGGGCGCGGCAGCTGGTTGATGTCGAGGCGCAGGCGCAGCGCCGCGGTGTAGGTTTCGCCGGGACGCACGAGACCACTGTCGGCCTTTTCGATCACCACCCAGTTGCGCAGGCGGGAAAGCACGCGCAGGGCTTCGGACAGCGAGTCGAAGGACTGGTGCAGCCCGCCGGTGGACAGGCGGTACTGGCGGGTCAGCGCGTGATAGGAAAGACGGTAGGTCTGGCTGCGGCTGACCACCTTTTCGTCCAGCCAGTACCAGCGCGGACGCGTCAGCTCGAACTCGGCGACGAAATGAAGGACGACGCCCTTGGTCACCGCTTCCTCGAGACGCTGGTTGAGATCGAAGCTGAAATCGGCGGACAGGACATAGCCGTCGTCGCCGGCCACGATCTGCGGATTGCTGATTTCGATCTCGGCCGCCAGCAGCAGGCCGGGCGCGAAGACCAGCACGGCCAGCAGCCAGAGCTGGAGGCGCTCAAGCGCGCTTTTCGAGGCGGCAGTAATAGAAACCATCATGGTCGGCGCTCGGCAGAATCTGTTCCTCATGGTCACGACGGGCATCCGGATGCGCTGCCAGAAATTTTCCGGTCTGCCCGCCATTTTCCTCGGGAAAAACGGAGCAGGTTGCGTACAGCAGTGTACCCCCCGGCCGCAGGACCTGCCACAAGGCATCGAGAATCCGTGCCTGCGTCGCTGCGAAGCCGGTGATGTCGGTCTCGCGGCGCAGCCACTTGGCGTCCGGATTGCGGCGCACGACGCCGCTGGCCGTGCACGGCACATCGGCCAGCACCGTATCGAACGGACGGCCGTCCCACCAGGTATCGAGACGGGCACAGTCGGCGCTGGCGATTCGCGCCGACAGGCCGAGACGTGCCAGATTATCGGCAATGCGCCGGCAGCGCGACGGCTTGAGATCGAGCGCCAACAGGTCGAGGTCGGCATGTTCCAGCAGGTGCGCGGTCTTGCCACCCGGTGCGGCGCAGGCGTCGAGCACGCGGCTGCCGGGTGCCGGGTCGAGCAACACTGCCGCCCGCTGCGCGCCGGGATCCTGCACCGACACCAGCCCATCGGCGAAACCCGGCAGGCGCTCGACCGGCAACGGCCGGGCGAGCATCAGGCCGGCCTCGGCGAACGGCTGCGCGGCGATTCCTGCCGCTGCCAGCCGGGCCTGGTAATCGTCGCGACTGCTGCGCCGGACATTGACGCGCAAGGCCATCGGCGGCGGGCCGTTGCCGGCGGCGACGATGGCCGGCCAGTCCGCCGGATAGGCTGCCTGCAGGCGGCGCAGCCACCAGTCCGGGTGGCGGGAAGCCGCAACTGCATCCGTCTCGAGCACGGCCAGCAACTCGCTCCGCTGGCGCAGGAAATTGCGCAGCACGCCGTTGACCAACCCGCGGAAACGCCCGTTCGCCAGCTCCCCGGCCGCCGCCACCGCCTGGTCGACCACCGTGTGGGCGGCATCCGGCCGCGTTTCGAGACGGTAAAGCGCGACCAGCAGCAGGGCGCGCACCTCGGGCACGTCGAGCGGCCTGGCCAGCAGCCGGGCGAGCAGGAAGTCGCCATGCCCGTACTGGCGCAGGCTGCCGTAGACGAGATCCTGCACTGCCGGCCGCGCCAGCGCATCGACACGGCCGAGCAGACCGTCGGCCAGGCTCTGCCCGGCAAGGACGGCGGCGTCGATGCGGGCGGCGGCGAGCAGGGCAAAAGCCAGGGAATCGGGAGGCAGGGCAGACATAGGCCGCGATTATCGCACGCGGCATAATGACGGCATGCGTTCCTTGCTCGTCGCCCTGTGCCTGCTGCTCTTTCCACCGCTCGCCGGGGCCTGGAACGCGGCCGGCCACCGCCTGGCGGCGACCATCGCCTGGCAGCAGTTGTCGCCGGCGACACGGGAGTTCGTCAGCGCGGCGCTGGCCCGCCATCCCGACCACGCACGCTGGGTCGACAGGGCTCGCAGCAGCGAACCCGCCGCCATCTTCGCCGAAGCTGCGACCTGGCCGGACGACATTCGCAACGATCCGCGCTTCTTCGACGAAACGCGCGACAAGGCGACCGAACTGCTGCCCGGCTTTCCTGACATGGGACGGCACAAGCGCTGGCATTACGTCGATGTCGACAAGCGTGGGCGGGTCGTCGATGGCGAAGCGGACCGCCAGATCGAGCGCCTGAGCCGCCTGTTGCGGTCGACCGGCAAAAAGCAGCAGATTTCATACGCCCTGCCCTGGCTGCTGCACCTGGTGGCCGACATCCATCAGCCGCTGCATGTCGGCCACCATGACGACGAAGGCGGCAACACCGTCGAGATCGAAAACCCGTTTAACCGACGCCTGCTCTTCTCCAGCCTTCATCTCTACTGGGACGACCTGCCCGGACCGCCGTGGTTGCGCGGCGCGCGGCTGGAAAGGAACGCGCAACGCCTGCTCGACGACCACCCGCCGCCAACCCCGGGCACCATCGCCGAGTGGCGGGCAGAAAGCCATGCCCTGCTCGCCAGCGTCTATCCGCCCGATGCCGGCAGCCTGTTGCCGATCATCGGCGAGGACTTCAATCGCCAGGCGCACGCCATCGCCAACCGGCGCATCGTCGACGCCGGCTACCGGCTCGGCTGGCTGCTGGAGGCCGACATCGGCGCCCGCGTTTCACGTGAAACCCCATAGAATATCCGCATGAATGGCCTGCACCTGATCGCCGACCTCCACGACTGCCGCTGCGCACCGGGTCTTCTGCTCGACGCGTCAAGCCTCGAAACGCTTTGCGTCGGCGCCTGCACACGCCACGGCCTGACCGTCGTCGGTCGCCTGTTCCACCCCTTCCGCGACACGGCGGGCAACCCGGCCGGCGTTACCGGCACCGTCGTCCTCGCCGAATCGCATCTGGCCGTCCATACCTGGCCGGAAGTCGGCGGCGTCACGCTCGACGTCTATGTCTGCAATTTCAGCGGCGACAACAGTGCCCGGGCACAGGCATTGTTCGCCGAAGTGATCGCTAACTTCTCGCCAGCCCGGCTGGAAAAAAAAGAGGTGGCGCGCGGCCACCTCTCTCCGGCTTCCAGCGCCTAGCTAACGCGCCAGCGCCCGCAGGCGGGCGATCCGTTCCTCGGTCGGCGGGTGGGTCGAGAACAGGCCCCTGATGCCGCCGGCGGACAGCGGATTGAGGATCATCATCTGCGCCGTTTCCGGGTGCGCCTCGGCCGGCCCCAGCGGAATGCGGCCCTCGGCGTACATCTGGATCTTGCCCAGCGCGTCGGCCAGGGCATTCGGGTCGCCGCTGATTTCGGCGCCGCCGCGGTCGGCCTCGTATTCACGGGCGCGCGAGATCGCCATCTGGATCAGGCTGGCCGCCAGCGGCGCCAGCAGGGCGACGGCGATGGTGGCGATCGGATTGGCCGGCCGCCCGTCCCCGCCGCGCCCGCCGAAGAACATGGCGAAATTGGCAAGCGCCGAGATCGCCCCGGCCATGGTCGCCGAAACGGTTGAAATCAGGATGTCACGATGCGCGACGTGCGCCAGTTCGTGCGCCATGACGCCGCGCAGTTCGCTGGCCGAGAGCAGCTGCAGGATGCCGCTCGTCGCCGCCACCGCGGCGTGTTCCGGGTTGCGCCCGGTCGCGAAGGCGTTCGGCTGCTGCTCGTCGATGATGTAGACGCGCGGCATCGGCAGATTGGCGCGCTGCGCCAGATCGCGCACCATGCCGTAGAACTGTGGCGCGCTGGTCTCGTCGACTTCCTGGGCGTTGTACATCTTCAACACCATCTTGTCGGAGAACCAGTAGGAAAACACGTTCATCGCGCCGCCGAAAAGCAGCGCCAGCAGCATCCCCTGCTGCCCGCCGAGCATGCCGCCAACGATGCCGAACAGCGCCATGATGGCCGCCATCAGCATGGCTGTCTTTACCCAGTTGAACATCGTGAAACCTCCTCGCGGCAGTTTGCCTTACCGATAGATATTGGCGCGCAGCCCGATTTCAAGCCGGCAGATCGAAACGGTCGCCGGCCTTGAGCGGATGGCCGGCGAGGAACTCGCGCACCGCCAGGCGCTTGCCGCCCGCCTTTTGCAGTTCGCTCACCGCCAGCGCCCCGCTGCCGCAGGCGACGACGACGCTGTTGCGGTCGACCTGCAGAATCTGCCCTTTTTCACCGGCACCTTCGACCGGTACCGCCCGCCACAGCTTGACCGTCTGTCCGGCGAATTGCGCCTGCGCCCCGGGGAAGGGATTGAAGGCACGGATATGGCGATCCAGTTCGGCAGCGCTTTGCGACCAGTCGATCTGCGCCTCGGCCTTGCCGATCTTCTGCGCGTAGGTGACGCCGTCCAGCGCTTGCGGGGTCGCCGGCAGCGGCAAACCATCCAGCGCCACAACCGCCAGCCGCGCCCCGAGCGCCGCCAGGCGGTCGTGCAGCGTCGCCGACGTGTCTTCTGGCAGGATGGGGAACGCTTCGCGCAACATTACCGGCCCGGTATCGAGACCAGCTTCCATCTGCATGATGCAGACGCCGGTTTCCGCGTCGCCGGCGAGCAATGCCCGCTGGATCGGCGCCGCCCCGCGCCAGCGCGGCAGCAGCGAGGCATGGATATTGAGACAGCCAAAGCGCGGCAGGTCGAGGACCGCCTGCGGCAGGATCAGGCCATAGGCCGCCACCACCATGACCTCGGCCCCGACCGCGGCGACCCTCGCCTGCGCCTCGGCATCCTTGAGGCTGAGCGGCTGGAAGACCTCTATCCCTTTTTCCAGCGCCAGTTTCTTGACCGGCGACGGTTTCAGGGCCATGCCGCGCCCGGCCGGGCGGTCGGGTTGGGTCAGCACCAGCGCCACGTCGTGCCCGGCAGCAACGATTGCCTGCAGGGCTAGCGCGGCAAATTCCGGGGTCCCGGCGAAAGCCAGCCTCACGCCGTGACCCGCGCCTGCTTGGCCAGCTTGTTCCTGATGCGTGTCTGTTTCAGTTGCGAAAGATGATCGACGAACACCATTCCGTTCAGGTGGTCGAGTTCATGCTGGATGCACACCGCCAGCAGGCCTTCGGCGACCAGTGTCCGCGCCTGACCGTCGGCATCCTGATAATGGACGGTAACCCGCTCGGCGCGCTCGACCTTCTCGAAGATGCCTGGTACCGACAGACAGCCCTCCTCGCCTTCCTGCTGTCCCTGGAAATTCTCCAGGCGCGGGTTGATCAGCGCCAGCAGGTCGTTGCGGTCTTCCGAGACATCGATCACGACCACCTGCTTGTGGACGTCCACCTGAGTCGCCGCCAGCCCGATGCCGGGCGCTTCGTACATGGTTTCCGCCATGTCGGCGATCAGGCGGCGAATGGAATCGTCAATTTTGGTGACAGGCGCCGCAATCTTCTTCAGGCGCGGATCGGGGAAACGCAAAATGGGTAGAAGGGCCATAGGAAATACCGAAAAAAGCTTGCTCGCTTAAGTTATTACGTGCAGAATCTAAAGCAATTCCCGAGATATGGAAGCGGATTTGCCTGACATGGATAGGACCATGATGGCAACTCCGTGTTCCGTCGGCACGTGAGGTTACGACTATGGTCCGCATTATATCCGCGCTCATCCTGGCCGTGACGGCCGTTTGTGCATCGGCCGCCGAGCCCCTTCAGCTCGTCGACAACCCCCCAGATCGCCACGTCGTGGTCAAGGGCGACACGCTTTGGGGCATTTCCGGCAAGTTCCTCAAGGAGCCTTGGCGCTGGCCGGAAATCTGGAACATGAACCGTGACCAGATCAAGAACCCGCACCTGATCTACCCCGGCGAAGTCGTTTTCCTCGACCGCTCGGGCAAGAGCCCCCGCCTGCGCATCGGCAAGCCGGTCAAGTCCGGCACCGGCGGCACCGTCAAGCTCGAGCCGCAAGTCTATTCGACCGCCGACCGGACTGCCATTTCGAGCATTCCGCCGAACATCATCGAGCCCTTCCTGTCGCAGCCCCTGGTAGTCGAACAAGGCCAGCTAGACAGCGCGCCGCGCATGGTCGCCGGCCCCGAATACCGCAACCTGATGGGTGCCGGCGACAAGGGCTTTGCCGCCGGCATTACCGATGCCAGCGTGATCAACTGGCACGTCTTCCGCCCGGGCAAACCGCTCAAGGATCCGGAAACCGGCGACGCCATCGGCTACGAGGCCTTCTTCCTCGGCAACGCCCGTCTGCTCCAGCCGGGAGAACCGGCCGTACTGCAAATCACGGTGGCCAAGGAGGAAATCCTCCCGGGCGATCGCCTGGTGCCGGCCCCGCCCACCAATCTCATTGCCTATGTCCCGCACCGGCCCGACCAGCAGGTTGCGGCCAGGGTCATGTCGATCTATGGTGGTGTCGATCAGGGCGCCCGCGGTTCGGTTGTCTCGCTGAACCGTGGCCAGAGCGACGGGCTGGAAGTCGGCCACGTTCTTGCCCTGTTCCGCAACCGCATCGCCGAACGCATCGCCGAGGATGGCAGCGGCCGCGTCTATACCCCGATTCCGGAAGAGCGTTATGCGCTGGTCTTCGTCTTCCGTGTCTTCAACCGCGTCTCCTATGCGCTGGTTCTCGACTCTTCGATTCCCGTGACCGTCGGTGATTCGGCAAGGAATCCGTGATCGATAAGGACGGGCTGGCCGCCTGGTTGCGGCTGACCCTGATCCCCGGCCTTGGCGGCGAGACGCAAAGAAAGCTTCTCGCCGCTTTCGGTTTACCGGAAGCGATTTTCGCCGCCGGACGGCTGGCCACCCGCGCCGTGGCCGGCGACCGTGCCGATCTCCTGTTCGAATTCGACCCTGCCGAAGGCGTCGACCGCAGCCTCTCCTGGGCCGCGCAACCCGGCCAGCACATCGTCACCCTGGCCGATGCCGACTACCCGCAGGCCTTGCTGGAGATCGCCGATCCACCGTGTCTGCTTTACGTGCGCGGCAATCCGGCACTGCTGCGCAGACGCGGGCTGGCCATGGTCGGCAGCCGCAACGCAACCCCTCAGGGCATGCAAACGGCAGAAAGTTTTGCCAGAACCCTGGCCGGCAAGGGCCTTGCCATCATCAGCGGCCTGGCGCTCGGCATCGATGCGGCGTCCCATCGCGGCGCCCTGGCCGCCGGCGGCGAGACCATCGCCGTCATTGGCACCGGTGCCGACCGCCTGTACCCGGCCCGCAACCGCGAACTGGCCCTGGCCATTGCCGAACGCGGCGCCATCGTTTCCGAATTTCCCCTCGGCACGCCAGCCATCGCCGCCAATTTTCCGCGCCGTAACCGCATCATTTCCGGCCTGTCGCGCGGCGTGCTGGTCGTCGAAGCGGCGCCGGAAAGCGGCTCGCTGATCACCGCGCGGCTGGCCGCCGAGCAGGGCCGCGAGGTGTTCGCCATTCCCGGTTCGATTCATTCACCGGTCGCCCGCGGCTGCCACAAGTTGATCAAGCAGGGTGCCAAACTGGTCGAGACGGCCCAGGACATTCTCGAAGAGTTCGGGAATTACCGGGAATCGACGGAGGTCGAACCAGCCGAGATTCCCGGCGGCGACGAAAACGCCGTGCTCGCTGCGCTCGGCCACGATCCCTGCTGCCTCGACGACCTCGCCGAGCGTACCGGACTGGCCGCCGACCAGCTGCTGACCGAACTGCTGACGCTGGAGCTGGTTGGCCAGGTCGCCACCCTGCCCGGCAACCGCTACCAGCGCCTCGCCTGAGCCCCCCATATATGTAGACGGCTTGCCAAGCCGCGCGCCGGGCACTTATCATGCCCCGGCATCCAACCGACAGAACCCATGACAAAAAAGCTGATCATTGCCGAAAAACCCTCCGTCGCCGCCGACATCGCCAAGGCGCTGGGGGGCTTTACCAAGCACGACGACTACTACGAAAGCGAGTCGCACGTGCTTTCCTCGGCCATCGGCCACCTGCTGGAACTGTCCTGCCCCGAAGAATTCGAGGTCAAGCGCGGCAAATGGTCCTTCGCCCATCTGCCGGTGATCCCGCCGCATTTTGCGCTGTCGCCGATCGAGAAGACCGAGTCGCGCCTGAAGCTGCTCAACAAGCTGATCAAGCGCAAGGACGTCGAAGGCCTGATCAATGCCTGCGACGCCGGGCGCGAGGGTGAACTGATCTTCAACTACATCGCCCAGCACTCCAAAACCACCAAGCCGGTGCAACGTCTGTGGCTGCAATCGATGACCCAGGGCGCCATCCGCGACGGCTTCGCCCGCCTGCGCCACGGCAACGACATGCAGGGCCTCGGCGACGCCGCCGTCTGCCGTTCCGAATCCGACTGGCTGGTCGGCATCAACGGCACGCGGGCAATGACCGCCTTCAACTCGAAGACCGGCGGCTTCCACCTGACCACCGTCGGCCGCGTGCAGACGCCGACGCTGGCCATCGTCGTCGAGCGCGAAAGGAAGATCCGCGAATTCAAGCCGCGCGCCTACTGGGAAGTCGAGGCCGAGTTCGCCGCCCGGGCCGGCAACTATACCGGCAAGTGGTTCGACGAAGGCTACAAGGGTAAGGAAGAAGACGAACACGCCCGCGCCGACCGCCTGTGGGAACAGAACAAGGCCGATGCCATCCGTGTCGCCACCCTCGGCAAGCCCGGCATCGTTACCGAAGAAGCCAAGCCCGAAACCCGTCTCTCGCCGCTGCTTTTCGACCTGACCAGCCTGCAGCGCGAAGCCAATGCCCGCTTCGGCTTCTCGGCCAAGACCACGCTGTCGCTGGCACAGGCGCTCTATGAAAAGCACAAGGTGCTCACCTACCCGCGGACCGACTCGCGCTGCCTGCCGGAAGACTACCTGGCCACGGTCAAGGAAACCATGCGCGTACTGACCGGCGAAGGTGCCGGCAAGGGTCATGACGAGGTGCTGCTCGCCCGCTATTCGCCCTTCGCCCACCAGATACTGGCGCGCAACTGGGTGCTGCCGAACAAGCGCATTTTCAACAACGCCAAGATCAGCGACCACTTCGCCATCATCCCGACGCCGCAGGCGCCCAAGCACCTGAACGAACTGGAACAGAAACTCTACGACTTCGTCGTCAAGCGCTTCCTCTCGGTCTTCTTCCCGGCTGCCGAATACCTGGTCACCACCCGCATCACCCGCGTCGAAGGCCATCCCTTCAAGACCGAAGGCAAGGTGCTGGTCAATCCTGGCTGGCTCACCGTGCACGGCAAGGAAGGCCAGGAAGGCAGCGAAGGCAACCTGGTTGCGGTCGACGCCGGCGAAAAGGTCAAAACCGAGGAAGTCAGCGTCAAGGCCAACGAGACCAAGCCACCACCGCGCTACTCGGAAGCGACCCTGCTCAGCGCCATGGAAGGCGCCGGCAAGATGGTCGACGACGAGGAACTCAAGGCGGCGATGGCCGGCCGCGGCCTCGGCACGCCGGCGACGCGCGCCCAGATTATCGAGAACCTGATCGGCGAACAGTACATGCACCGCGAAGGCCGCGAGTTGATCCCAACCGCCAAGGCGTTCTCGTTGATGACGCTGCTCAACGGCCTCGGCGTCACCGAACTGACCCAGCCGGAACTGACCGGCGAGTGGGAATGGAAGCTCGGCCGCATAGAGAAAGGCGAATTCACCCGCGCCGAATTCATGCGCGAAATCGCGGAAATGACCCGCCACATCGTCGAGCGCGCCAAGACCTTCGACAGCGACACCATTCCCGGCGATTTCGGCGTGTTGACCGCGCCGTGCCCGCGCTGCGGCGGCCAGATTCGCGAAACGTACAAGAAATTCCAGTGCGGCGGCTGCAACTATTCGCTGTGGAAGATCGTCGCCGGGCGCCAGTTCGAGCCGGCCGAAATCAACACCCTGATTACCGAAAAGCAGATTGGCCCGCTGACCGGGTTTCGCAACAAGATGGGCCGTACTTTCGCCGCCGCCATCAAGCTGAACGACAACATGGAGCCGGAATTCGATTTCGGCCAGGACAAGACGGGTGACGAGGCCAATGCCGAACCGGTCGACTTCTCCGGCCAGCAAAGCCTCGGCAAGTGTCCGAAATGTGCTGCCGGCGTCTACGATCTCGGCACCTCCTACGTTTGCGAGAAATCCGTCGGTCCGGCCAAAACCTGCGATTTCCGTTCCGGCAAGATCATCCTTCAGCAGCCGATCGATGCGGCCCAGATGCAGAAGCTGCTGGCCGACGGCAAGACCGATCTGCTGAAGGAATTCGTTTCCAACCGCACCCGCCGCAAGTTCTCGGCCTATCTGGTGGCCAAGGACGGCAAGGTCGGTTTCGAATTCGAGAAGAAGGCAGCGGCCAAGAAGCCGGCCGCCGCCAAGAAAAAGGCCGAAGCCTGATCGTCGTCGCAACGAAGCAACAAAGCATCACTAATTCCAGGGAGAAGATCGATGTCGTTGAAAACGAGCATCCGCCGCCTGTTCGCTGTCGCCGCACTGGCCGCAAGCACACTGGCCACCGCCGAGACCGGGGTTACCGACGGCTCCATCGTGATCGGCCAGTCGGTTCCGCTGAGCGGTCCGGCCCAGGAACTGGGCATCGAGATGCAACTCGGCGCCAAGCTTTATTTCGATCACATCAACGCCCAAGGCGGGGTCAACGGGCGCAAGATCAAGCTGCTCACCCTCGACGACGGCTATGAGCCGGACCGTGCAACGGCCAACACCAGGCAACTGATCGACAAGGATGACGTCTTCTCCCTCTTCGGCTACGTCGGCACGCCGACCAGCCTGGCCGCGCTGAAGGTATCCAACCCGGCGGGCGTTCCCTTCATCGGCGCCTTCACCGGCGCCGAGGCGCTGCGCATGCCGTTCAACCGGCTGATCTTCAACATCCGCGCCAGCTATGGCGACGAAACGGAGAAAATCGTCGAGCAATTCACCTCGCTCAACGTCAAGCGCATCGCCGTTTTCTACCAGAACGACGCCTATGGCAACGCCGGCCTGAGCGGTGTCGAAAAGGCGATGGCCAAGCGCGACCTGAAGCTGGTCGCCACCGCCACCGTCGAGCGCAATTCGAGCGACGTCGCTGCCGCCGTCAAGACCCTGATCGCCGCCAAACCCGACATGGTGGTCATGGTCACCACCTACAAGTCGACCGCTGCCTTCATCAACGCCATGCGCGCCGCCGGCAGCGCCGCCCAGTTCTACACCGTTTCCTTCGTCGGCAGCCGGGCACTGGCCAACGAACTCGGTGCCGCCGGCGCCGGTGTCGGCATTTCCCAGGTCGTACCCTTCCCTTGGTCACGCACCGTACCCGTCGTCCGCGACTACCAGAAGCTGCTGGCCGCCTCCGGCAGCGGCCGCGACGTCTCGTTCACCAGCCTCGAAGGTTACATCGCCGCCCGGGTATTCGTCGAAGGACTGCGCCGCGCCGGCAAGGAACTGACTCGCGACAAGTTCATCTCGGCCATGGAAAACCTGCGTAACTTCGATGCCGGCGGCTTCGCCGTCAATTTCACGCCAGGCAACCATAACGGATCGAACTTCGTCGAACTGACCATCATCCGCAAGGACGGCAGCTTCATGCACTGAACCCAGGTGCGCCGGGTTTCACGTGAAACCTCAACGTACCGCGGTCGCCCCTGGCAGCTGGCAGGACAGGATCGCCGCCCGCACGGCGTCGATGGCCTGCGGCCGCGGGAAGGTCACCCGCCACACCAGCCCCACCGTACGCGCCGGCTGGGTGCCGGCAAAAGGCAGCACGCGGACCATCGGTTCCCTGGCGATTAGCGGATCGGCCGCCGTGCTCGGCATCACCGCCACGCCGGCGCCACTCGCCACCATGTAGCGGATGGTTTCCAGCGAACTGCCTTCGAGCGAATGCTCCAGCGCATCCGGCGCCGTCAGGCGCGGGCAGGATTCCAGCACCTGGTCGCGGAAACAGTTGCCCTGGCCAAGCAGCAGCAGGTTCTGGCCGTCGAGTTCCCCGGCGGCAACATCAGGCCGCCCGACCCAGGGATGGGCGGCGGGGACGACGACGCGGAACGGCTCCTCGTAGACCGGCTGGGCGACCAGTCCCGCTTCCGCGAAGGGCAGTGCAATGACGATGACGTCAAGTTCGCCGGCCTTCAGCGCCGGAATCAGGTTGCCGGTGAAATCCTCCTTGAGGAACAGCGGCATCCTGGGCGCCTGCCGGTTCAGGGCCGGGATCAGCTGCGGCAGCAGGTAGGGCGCAATCGTATAGATGATGCCGACGCGCAGCTGGCCGCTCATCGGATCGCCGGTCGCTTCGGCGATCTCTTCCAACTTGACCGCCTCATCCAGCACCCGCCGGGCCTGGGTGACGATGCGCTCGCCGAGGGCGGTAATCCGTACGTCGGAGGCGGTGCGCTCGAACAACGCGGCGCCGAGCTGGCCTTCGACCTTCTTCAAGGCGACCGACAGCGTCGGCTGGCTGACGTGGCAGGCCTCCGCCGCCCGGCCGAAATGTCGCTCGCGGGCCAGCGCGACGATATAGCGCATTTCGGTCAGGGTCATGGCGAATAGCCCAGTTTTTGCAGGTCGACCGCAGTCAGCCAGCGCCACTCACCGGGCTTGAGGTCCGGCGGCAGGAAGAACTCGCCGACCGCCTCGCGATGCAGGCCCTCGACCCGGTTGCCGGCGGCGGCGACCATGCGTTTGACCTGGTGGTATTTGCCCTCGGTCACCGTCAGCCGCAGCAAATTCTCGTCGGCAATTTCGGCGGCTGCCGCCGCGATCGGTTCCGGCTCGTCGTTGAGCAGCACGCCGGCCAGCAACTGGTCGACCTGCGCCTGGTCGACCGGGTGTTTGGTCGTTGCCAGGTAAACCTTTGGCACCTTGCGCCTGGCAGACGACAGGACATGGTTGAGCTGGCCGTCGTCGGTAATCAGCAACAGGCCGGTGGTGTCCTCGTCAAGGCGGCCGATCGGCTGCACGCCCCGCTCGCGCAATGGCAGCGGCAGCAGTTCGAGCACGCTCGGGTGATGCTGCGGCTTGCGCGAACATTCGTAGCCCGCCGGCTTGTGCAGCACCAGGCTGGCGAATTCGGCATAGGGCCAGTCGACGCCATCGACCGTGAAGACGAGGCCGGCAGTATCGACTTCGGCGAAGGGATCGTCGCAGAGCACGCCATTGACGGCGACCCGTTCGTGGCGAATCAGCGCCCGGCAGCCCTTGCGGGTGCCGAAACCGTGCTTCTGGAGGAGTCGTTCTAGTTGCATGGCGTGGATGCTAACACGGCCGATTGATTTCGTTGGCGGGCCGCCCAGGGCGCGAAGACGAGCCGCCGACAGTGCGATTGGCACGGCAAGGCGAAGTCGACAAAGCGATGGGCGGCCGGCGAATGAAATACAATTCCGCCATGAATTTCGAACACCTTATCCAGATCAACGACCCGGAAAACCCACTCATCCTGCCGCTGACCCGCGACCAGGTATGGCAGGGACTGCTCCACCGCGTCGAAGACCCCGTTCCCTTTCTGCCGGGACTGGAGTCGTGCACCATCCTCGAACGACAGGCCGGCGAACTGTCGCGCGAGCTGGATTTCGGCTCGGCAACGATCCACGACCGGGTGACGCTGGCCGAAGCCCAATGGGTGCGTTTCGACATCGTGCAGTCCGCCACCCACGCCGGCGGCAGCCTGACCATCAGCATCGAGGAACCGCAACCGACCTGCCTCTTCCTGCGCTTCGCCTACCGGACGACGCTGGCCAGCACCCCGAACTCAGAAGAGCGGGCCTACATCGAATACGTCAAATCGGCCTACCATCAGTCCGACGTCGATTGCGTGCGGATCATCCGCACGCTGGCAGCCGGCGGCAAGGCGCAATAAATAGGCCGCAGACGTAGCGCCTGCGGCCGGTTGCGGTCGACGCCCGAAAACGGGCAAAAACCGGGATCGCCTAGTTGACGCCCTGGCTGGCCAGGTAATCCTCATAGCCGCCGAGGTAATCGACGATCCTGCCGTCGCCCTTGACCTCGAGGACGCGGGTGGACAGCGACGAGACGAACTCGCGGTCGTGCGAGACGAAGATCAGCGTGCCGGGGAATTTTTCGAGGCCGCTATTCAGCGATTCGATCGATTCCATGTCGAGGTGGTTGGTCGGCTCGTCCATGACCAGCACGTTGTGCTTGGACAGCATCAGCCTGCCGAACAGCATGCGCCCCTGCTCGCCGCCGGAAATCACGTTGACCGGCTTCTTCACTTCGTCGCCGGAGAACAGCAGACGGCCAAGGGTGCCGCGGATCAGGGTTTCCAGGTCGCCGCCCTCGTCGATGGTGGCGCGGGCGTAGCCGGCAATCCACTCGGTCAGGCTCTGTTCGCCGGCAAACTCGGCGCTGTGGTCCTGCGCGTAGTAGCCTGGATTGGCCTTTTCCGCCCACTTCAAGGTGCCAAACTGCGGTTGCAGCTCGCCCATCAGCAGCTTCAGGAAAGTCGTCTTGCCGACGCCGTTTTCGCCGATGACGGCGATCTTCTCGCCGGCGTTGATGGTGATCGTCAGGTTGTTGAAGATCTTCCGGTCGCTGCCGTCGTAGGCAAAGGACAGGTTCTCGATCTCGACCGCCTGGCGGTGCAGCTTCTGCTTCTCGTCGTAGTCGAAGCGGATCCACGGGTACTGGCGCGACGACGGCTTGACGTCTTCCGGCTTCAGCTTGTCGATCAGCTTCATGCGGCTGGTCGCCTGCTTGGCCTTGGAAGCGTTGGCCGAGAAGCGGCGGACGAAGGTCTGCAGTTCGGCGATCCGTTCCTTGGCCTTGGCGTTGGCGTTCTGCTGGCGCTCGCGGGCGGCCTGCGCGGCTTCCATGAAATCATCGTAGTTGCCGGCGTAGGTGGTGATCTTGCCGTAGTCGAGGTCGGCCATGTGGGTACAGACCTGGTTCAGGAAGTGGCGGTCGTGCGAGATGATGATCATCGTCGACTCGCGGTTGTTGAGCACGTCTTCGAGCCAGCGGATGGTGTTGATGTCGAGGTTGTTGGTCGGTTCGTCGAGCAGCAGAATGTCCGGGTTGGCGAACAGCGCCTGGCACAGCAGGACACGCAGCTTCCAACCGGGCGCGACCTCGCTCATCGGGCCGTTGTGCCGTTCGGTCGGGATGCCGACGCCGAGCAGCAGTTCGCCGGCCCGCGATTCGGCGGTGTAGCCGTCGTATTCGCCGACCTTGCCTTCGAGCTCCGCGGCCTTCATGTAGTCGTCTTCGCTCGCTTCCGGGTTGGCGTAGATCGCGTCGCGCTCCTGGATCGCCGCCCACAGTTCCTCGTGGCCCATCATGACGACGTCGAGCACGCGCATGTCTTCGTAGGCGAACTGGTCCTGCTTGAGGTAGGCCATGCGCTCATGGACATCCTTAGAAACATTGCCGGCGGAAGGTTCCAGCGCACCGCACAGGATCTTCATGAAGGTCGATTTGCCAGCGCCGTTGGCGCCGATCAGGCCATAGCGGTAGCCCTCGCCGAACTTGACGTTGACGTTCTCGAACAGGGGTTTGGCCCCGAACTGCATGGTGATGTTGGCGGCGACGAGCACGGCGATTCCGATCTGAAAAATACGGTAGGACGAAGGGGCGGATTTTACCTGTTTTCAACGGGTTGACCGCGAATCGACGCCCCATTTTTGTGCACTGCGGTGTAACATTCCAGACAACAACTACTCGCCCTTGCGGCACCGAGACAGCCTATGGTTCCCCACCTCACCACCGCCCTGACCGGCCCCCTGCTCGAACTCGAGCGCAAGTTCCTCGAAAGCAGCACGCAGATCGAACACTGGCTGCGCGCGCAGTGGCAGGAATACAGCCCGCCCTTCTACTCGTCCTGCGATCTGCGCAATTCCGGCTTCAAGCTGGCGCCGGTCGACACCAACCTGTTCCCCGGTGGCTTCAACAACCTGAACCCGGCCTTCCTGCCGCTCTGCGTGCATGCGGCGATGGTCGCCATCGAGAAGATCTGCCCGGAAGCGCGCAACCTGCTGCTGATCCCGGAAAACCACACGCGCAACCAGTTCTACCTGCAGAACGTCGCCCAGATCGCCGCCATCCTGCGCCAGACCGGACTCAACGTCCGCATCGGCTCGCTGCTGCCGGAAATCGACAAACCGACGCCGATCGAGCTGCCCAACGGCCAGAGCCTGCTGCTCGAACCGCTGGTGCGCGGCCAGTACCGCCTCGGGCTGGACGGCTTCGACCCCTGTGCCATCCTGCTCAACAACGACCTCTCGGCCGGCATCCCGGAAATCCTGCAGAACCTGCACGAACAGTTCGTCCTGCCGCCGCTCCACGCCGGCTGGGCTGTGCGCCGAAAGTCCAATCATTTCGCCGCTTACGACGAAGTGGCCACTAACTTCGCCAAGGAAATCGGCATCGACCCGTGGCGCATCAACCCGGCCTTTTCCGTCTGCCGCAGCATTAACTTCCACGAACGCCAGGGCGAGGAATGCCTGGCCGCCAACGTCGCCGCCGTACTCGACCTGGTGCGCGAAAAGTACAAGGAATACGAGATCGACGAGACACCCTACGTCGTCGTCAAGGCCGACGCCGGCACCTACGGCATGGGCGTCATGACGGTGCGCGACGCCGACGAAGTGATCGCCCTCAACCGCAAGCAACGCAACAAGATGAGCGTCGTCAAGGAGGGCCTGGAAGTCTCCGAGGTACTGATCCAGGAGGGCGTCCATTCCTTCGAGACGCTGAATGACGCGGTGGCTGAACCGGTGATCTACATGATCGACCGCTACGTCGTCGGCGGCTTCTACCGCGTCCATACCGGGCGCGGCAAGGACGAGAACCTCAACGCGCCGGGCATGCACTTCGAGCCGCTGGCCTTCGACACCGGCTGTAGCCTGCCCGATTACCGCTGCGGCAACCCGGATTCGCCGCCCAACCGCTTCTACGCCTACGGCGTCGTCGGCCGCCTCGCCTGTCTGGCGGCAGCCGTTGAACTGGCGCGGTCGACACCCGAAAACGAGTAGAAATCACCATGCCCCTGAAACTGGCGTTCGTCCTCGACCCGCTCGATTTACTGAAGGCGTGGAAGGATTCCTCGGTGGCGATGATGCGCGCCGCCGAAAACCAGGGGCACGAAGTATTCGCCATCGATGCCGCTACCCTCGGCTGGCGCCAGCCGGAAGCTGACGACGGTGGCGGCGTCTTCGGCGAAGCGGTGCAACTGGCGTTGCGCCCGGACGACCACGACTGGTTTCGCGAGCTCGGCTGCGAAATCCGGCCGCTGACCGACTTCGACGCGGTCATCATGCGCAAGGATCCGCCCTTCGATTTCGAGTACCTGACCGCAACCTGGCTGCTCGAACGCGCCGAGACCGACGGCGTGCGCGTCTTCAACCGGCCGTGCGCCCTGCGCGACCACTCGGAAAAACTGGCGATCGCCGAGTTCGACCAATTCACCCCGCAAACGCTGGTCGCCCGCGACATGGAGCAGCTCCAGCAATTCATAGACGCTCAGCGCGACACCATCCTCAAGCCGCTCGACGGCATGGGCGGCAGCCAGATCTTCCGCGTCCATCGTAACGACCCGAACCGCAACGTGATCGTCGAGACGCTCACGCACGAGGGCCAGCGCACGGTCATGGCACAGCGCTACCTGCCGGAAATCACGCAGGGCGACAAACGCATCCTGCTCATCGCCGGCGAGGTCGTCCCATTCAGCCTGGCACGCATCCCGAAGGCCGGCGAGACGCGCGGCAACCTCGCCACCGGCGGTACCGGCGTGGCGCAGGAACTCTCGCCGCGCGACCGCGAAATCGCCGAAACGCTCGCCCCCATCCTGTTCGCCCGCGGCCTGCTGCTGGTCGGCATCGACGTCATCGGCAACCATCTCACCGAAATCAACGTCACCAGCCCGACCTGCATGGTCGAAATCCGCCAGCAGACCGGTTTCGATGCGGCAGCGCTCTTCATCACCGCCATCGAAGACGCATGCAGCGTTTCCTGATCGCTGCCCTGGCCCTGCTCCTGACGGCCTGCGGCCGCACCCCGCTGCAGGAACAGCAGGCCTACGTCTTCGGCACCCGCGTCGAGGTCATTGTCGTCAGCGCCGAGGCGGAACAGGGCCGCCAGGCCATCGCCGCCGTCCTGCGCGAATTCGACCGCCTGCACCGCGCCTATCACGCCTGGCAACCTTCCGAGCTTATGACCCTGAATTCGGCGATTTCCGAGGGTCGACCGCAACCGGTCAGTCCGGAACTCGCCGCCCTCGTCAGCGAGGCCCGGCAGCTCAGCCAGCAGGGCGACTACCTGTTCGACCCCGGCATCGGGCAACTGATCAAACTCTGGGGCTTTCAGGCCGACGAGTTCAAGGCCGAGGTACCGCCGGCTGCCGACATCGCCGCCTGGCTCGCCAAAAAGCCCTCGATCGCCGACATCACGGTCGCCGGCAACACCGTCAGCAGCAGCAACCGCCACGTCGCCCTCGACTTCGGCGGCTACCTGAAGGGCGTCGCGCTCGACCGCGCCGCCGACATCCTACGCGCCCAGGGCATCCGCAACGCGCTGATCAACATCGGCGGAAACGTCATGGCGCTCGGCAGCAAGGAAGGCCGCAAGTGGCGCGTCGGCATCCAGCATCCGCGCCAGCCGGGGCCGCTGGCCACGGTGGAACTGGGCGACGGCGAAGCAATCGGCACTTCCGGCGATTACCAGCGTTTCTTCGAAGTCGATGGCAAGCGCTACGCCCACCTGCTCGACCCGCGCAACGGCTTCCCGGCCGACCACACGCAGGCCGTCACCATCCTCATCCCGGCCGGCGCCAAGGCCGGCACGCTTTCGGACGCCGCCTCCAAGCCGATCTTCATCGCCGGCCCCGAGCATTGGCGCGAGATGGCGCGAAAAATGGAAATCGGCCTGGTTTTGCGCGTCGACCGCGACAGCCGGATTTTCGTCACCGAAGGCCTGCGCCAGCGCCTCGAATTCGTCGGCAAGCCGCCGGAAATGACCGTCGTTGAATAGCCATGACGAAATCGAGCGCGCCGCCCGCTGGGTCGCCGACGCCGATGCACTGCTGATCACCGCCGGCGCCGGCATGGGCATCGATTCCGGCCTGCCGGATTTTCGCGGCCCGGGCGGCTTCTGGTGCGTCTATCCGGCACTCGGCAAGGCCGGCATCCAATTCGAGTCCATCGCCAACCCCGCCGCCTTCGCGCGCGACCCGCGGCTTGCCTGGGGCTTCTACGGCCACCGCCTCGATCTCTACCGGCGCACCGTGCCGCACCCCGGCTTCACCCTGCTGCGCGACCTCGCCGCCGAAAAAAAACACGGCGCCCGCGTGTTCACCAGCAATGTCGACGGCCAGTTCCAGCAGGCCGGTTTCCCCGCCGAGCACATTTGCGAAGTGCATGGCTCAATCCATCACCTGCAATGCGCTTCCGGATGCAGCGACCGCATCTGGCCGGCCAGCGATTTCCGGCCCGACGTCGATGCCGAGCACTGCCGACTGCGCAACGAGTTGCCGCACTGCCCGGCCTGCGGCGGGCTGGCGCGACCCAACATCCTGATGTTCGGCGACTGGGGCTGGGTCGAACGCCGCACGGAATCGCAATACCAGCGTCTGCAGGAATGGCTGGCTGGGGTCGACCGCCTCGTCTGCATCGAAATCGGCGCCGGCAGCAATATCGCGACCGTACGCCATTTTTCGGAACAACAGGCGGGACACCTCGTCCGCATCAACCCCAACGAACCGGAAGTTCCCGGCAACGGACGCAGTATCGGCCTGGCGCTGGGCGGGCAACAAGGCATCGCCGCCCTGGTCGCCGCCATGGGCGGCTGAAACTCGCTACTGCGGGTCGCGCGAATCGATCGCCAGCGTCACCGGCCCGTCGTTGACCAGATTGACCTGCATGTCGGCACCGAAAACCCCGGTCGGCACCGGCTTGCCCAGTTCCGCGGCCAACCGCGCCACGAAGCGCTCGAACAGCGGCCCCGACACCTCGCCGCGCGCTGCCCGCCCCCACGACGGCCGGTTGCCCTTCCTGACCGACGCGTAAAGGGTAAATTGCGACACGGCCAGGATCTCGCCGCCCGCTTCCCGCACGCTGCGATTCATCACGCCATCGGCGTCGGCGAAAACGCGCAGGCGGATGATCTTGCCCGCCATCCAGTCGAGATCGGCCTCGCCATCGCCCTCCTCGAACCCCGCCAGCACCAGCAGGCCGGGGCCGATTTTGCCGGTGATTTCATGGTCGACCGCAACCGACGCCTCCTTGACCCGCTGCACGACTACCCGCATGCTGCCTCAGCCAACTCCGGCCAGCGCGTCGCGCAATCGGGCGGCATATCCTTCCAGCACCTCACGCGAGGGGTCCTTGCGCGGCCAAAGCAGACCGACTCCGTCTTCCGCATGACGCGGCACGACGTGAATGTGGAAGTGGCCAACCGTCTGTCCACCCTCCTGGCCATTGCATTGCAATAGTGTCAGGCCAGGCGGATCGAAAGCTTCGCGGATACCTTGGGCAACCCAGTGCGCCGTGCGCATGGCCGCAGCCGCTTCATCCGGCGTCAGATCGAACAGGGTTGCAGCATGCCGTTTGACAACCACCAGCGCATGGCCGGGGTTCAGCTGTCCCAAGTCCAGGAACACTAGGGTTTCGTCATCTTCGTAGACGCGAGAAGCGGGAATCTCGCCGGCAATCAGGCGACAGAAAATGCATTCACCGGGCGGCGAGGTATCGACAAAATGAGGCATGAAATCACCTGAAAGAAACAGGCCAACCGCGTGAGGTTGGCCTGAATTTTTAGACTGACGAAAAACCTGTCAGATATCGATCCGCGCATTCAGCGCGTTGGTCTCGATGAACGCCCTTCGCGGTTCGACCAGCTCACCCATCAGCGTCGTGAAAATCTCGTCGGCGGCGATGGCATCGTCGATCTGCACGCGCAGCAGGCGACGGACCTTCGGGTCCATGGTGGTTTCCCACAGCTGCTCAGGGTTCATTTCGCCGAGACCCTTGTAGCGCTGCTTGCTGATGCCGCGCTCGACGTCGGCGAGCAGCCACTTCATGGCGTCGCCGAAATTGCCGACGACCTGCTTCTTCTCGCCGCGCGCCATGTAGGCGCCCGGGCCAAACAGATCGGCCAGGGTTTCGGCGGTGCGGCGCAGTTGCAGGAAATCGCCGGAGAGTAGCAGATCCTCGTCGATCAGACCGACCTTCAGGTTGCCGTGATGGATCTTCTCGACGCGCAGCGTCCAGCGTTCCTGGATATCGTCGAACCTGGGAACGATGCGGATACCGGCGGCCAGATGGCGGCTCAGAACATCGGCGCTGTCGCGGGCACCCTCTTCCGAAGCGAGATCGAGTTTCAGGTTGTACTGGACCAGCGCCTTGAGCACGACCGGATCGACCAGATGCGAGACGCGTTCGATGACGGCTTCGGTCAGCAGCCAGGAACGGGCCAGTTCCTCCAGTGCCGGGCCGGTCACCGGCTCGGCGCCGGCACGCGGCGTCAGCGCGGCTTCATCCATCGCCATGCGCAGCAGGAACTGGTGGTATTCCTGGTCGTCCTTCAGGTAACGCTCGGTTTTGCCGTGCTTGACCTTGTAGAGCGGCGGCTGGGCGATATAGACATAGCCGCGTTCGATCAGCTCCGGCATCTGGCGGTAGAGCAGCGTCAGCAGCAGGGTGCGGATGTGGGCGCCGTCGACGTCGGCGTCGGTCATGATGATGATGCGGTGGTAGCGCAGCTTCTCGATCTTGAATTCGTCCTTGCCGATGCCGGTGCCGAGCGCGGTGATCAGCGTGACGATCTGCTCGCTGGAAATCAGCTTGTCAAAGCGTGCCTTCTCGACGTTGAGCACCTTGCCCCTCAGGGGCAAAATCGCCTGGAACTTGCGGTCGCGGCCCTGCTTGGCGGAGCCGCCGGCGGAATCGCCCTCGACCACGTAAACTTCACAGAGGGCAGGATCCTTTTCCTGGCAGTCGGCCAGTTTGCCGGGCAGGCCGACGCCGTCCAGCACGCCCTTGCGCCGCGTCATTTCGCGGGCGCGACGGGCCGCTTCGCGGGCGCGCGAGGCTTCGACGATCTTGCCGGTAATCATCTTGGCATCGACCGGACGTTCGAGCAGGAAGTCGGCCAGTTTCTGGGCAACCACTTCCTCGACCGCCGGCCGCGCTTCGCTCGATACCAGTTTCATCTTGGTCTGCGACGCGAACTTGGGATCGGGCATCTTGACCGACAACACGCAGGCGAGGCCTTCGCGCATGTCATCGCCGGCGATTTCGACCTTGGCCTTCTTGGCGATCTCGTTTTCGTCGATGTACTTGTTGATGACGCGGGTCATCGCGGCGCGCAGGCCTGTCAGGTGGGTGCCGCCGTCCGACTGCGGAATGTTGTTGGTGAAGCAGAGCACCTGTTCCTGATAGGAGTCGTTCCACTGCATCGCCACTTCGACGCCGATGGTGACGCCGGTATCGCCAACCTTGGCTTCGCCGGCCGAGTAGAAGATGTTCGGGTGGAGGACGCTCTTGGTCCGGTTGATGTACTCGACGAAGCTCTTGACGCCGCCGGCGAAGGCAAAATCCTCTTCCTTGCCGGTGCGCTGGTCGATCAGGCGGATGCTGACGCCGTTGTTGAGGAACGAGAGTTCGCGCAGGCGCTTGGCGAGGATTTCGTAATGGAATTCGACGTGGCCGAAGATTTCATCGTCAGCCAGGAAATGCACCTCGGTACCGCGCTTCTCGGTGTCGCCGAGTACCTTCAGCGGCGAAACCTCGAAGCCGTCACGGACCTCGATACTGCGGTCGACCGGCACGCCGCGGCAGAATTCCATGAAATGCTTCCTGCCGTCGCGGCGGATGGTCAGGCGCAGCCACTTCGACAGCGCATTGACGCAGGAGACGCCGACGCCGTGCAGGCCACCGGAAACCTTGTAGGAGTTCTGGTTGAACTTGCCGCCGGCGTGCAGTTCGGTCAGCGCGATTTCGGCTGCCGAGCGCTTCGGCTCGTGCTTGTCGTCCATCTTGACGCCGACCGGGATGCCACGGCCGTTGTCGGTGACGCTGATCGAGTTGTCGGTGTGGATGGTGACGACAATATTGTCGCAATGCCCGGCCAGCGCCTCGTCGATCGAGTTGTCGACCACCTCGAAAACGAGATGATGCAGGCCGGTGCCATCGGAGGTATCGCCGATGTACATGCCTGGACGCTTGCGCACCGCCTCCAAGCCTTCGAGGATCTGGATGCTGGCTTCGCCATAGGCCGGCGCGGCGCTTTGCGGGATGTTCTCTTCACTCATATTCTGGTTCCACGTGAAACTGCAAAAGGCCTGCCCGGCTGGACAGGCCTTCATGGGGTGCTGCTCGAAAATCAGATGCGCATCGGCATCACGACGTACTTGAAGCGGTCATTGCCCGGGACAGTAATCAGCGCACTGGAGTTGGCGTCGTTGAAGCTCCACTGAATTTCTTCGGTGTGCACGTTGTTCAGCACATCGAGGAGATAGCCGACGTTGAAGCCGACATCGATGGCGTCACCGGTGTAGTTGACCTCGATTTCTTCCTGGGCTTCTTCCTGCTCGGCGTTGGCGGCGATCAGTTTCAGGCTGTTCTCGCCGAGGACGACACGGACGCCGCGGAATTTCTCGTTGGTCAGGATTGCCGCGCGGTTCATCGCCTGCATCAGCGTCTGGCGGCCGACGGTCATGTGGTTCTTCAGGGTGGCCGGGACGACGCGCTCGTAATCCGGGAACTTGCCGTCGATCAGCTTGGAAACCAGCACCACCGAGCCAAAGGCAAAACGAACCTGGTTCGGCGCCATGGTGATGTTCAAGGGCTCGTCGCTGTCGACCAGCAGGCGGTTCAGTTCCAGGACCGTCTTGCGTGGCAGGATCATTTCCTGGCGCGGCAGGTCGGCCTCGACTTCGACGCTGGCGAAGGCCAGACGGTGACCGTCGGTGGCCACGGCACGCAATTCCTTGCCTTCGACCAGCAGCAGCAGGCCGTTCAGGTAGTAGCGAACATCCTGCGCCGCCATGCCGTACTGGGTCTTGCCGATCAATTGCCGGAAGGCCTTCTGCGACATCGAGAACTGCTTCGTTTCGCCATCGCTGATGGTCATGCGCGGGAAATCGTCAGCCGGCAGCGTCTGCAGGCTGAAACGACTCTTGCCGGCGCGCACCTGCAACCGCTTGTCTTCGAGAACGAGGCTGACTTCGGCATTGTCCGACAGGGAACGCAGGATGTCCTGCAACTTGCGGGCACCGACCGTCACCGCGCCATCGCCATCACCCCCTGCGCCTTCTGTCGCGGTGGTGATCTGGATCTCGATATCGGTCGCCAGCAAGGTCAGGCGATCGCCCTTCTTTTCCAGCAGCACGTTGGAAAGAATGGGCAGGGTATGACGACGTTCGACGATTCCCGACACAGACTGCAGCGGGGCCAGAAGCGTGTCTCTATGGGTTTTAATAAGAACCATAAGTTAAATTCCTAAGTTAACTATATCGGGAACAATGCTGTTGATAACAAAAACAATTCTTTTATTTTCAGGTAGTTGATTCAATTTTCAGGCTCTGGAGAAAGCTCCGGATTGCCTGTGGGTGAAATCTGAACAATTTTCCCACAAAGCAGAAATCCCCTGTTGCCTCACAATCGCCCGACAGCATCCACACAGGTTTATCCACAGCTTTCATCCCTTCAGGACTTGCAGCAGCACATGCAGGTCATGGTTCAGCTCGTTTTCCTTGAGGCGCAGCGAGTCGATCGTCTTGACCGCGTGGATGACCGTGGTGTGATCGCGGCCGCCGAAGGCATCGCCGATTTCCGGGTAGCTGTGCGACGTCACTTCGCGGCACAGCCACATGGCGAGTTGGCGCGGCCGGGCAATGGCGCGCGTTCGTTTCTTCGAGAAGAAATCGGCGACCTTGATCTTGTAATAGTCGGCAACCGTCTTCTGGATGTTGTCGATGCCGACGTTGCGCACCGAGCCGATGAGATCCTTCAGCGCTTCCTTGGCCAGGTCGAGCGCGATGACGCGGCCGTGGAACGACGAGTAGGCAAGCACTTTCTTGAGTGCGCCTTCGAGCTCGCGGACATTCGAACGCAAGTGCTTGGCGATGAAGAAGGCGACTTCGTCGTCGAGTTGCAGGCCTTCGGCCTCGGCCTTCTTCTTCAGGATGGCGACCCGCATTTCCAGTTCGGGCGGCTCGATCTGCACCGTCAGGCCCCAGTCGAAACGGGTCACCAGGCGGTCGTCGAGGCCGTTGATGTCCTTCGGATAGGTGTCGCAGGTGATGATGATCTGCTTGCGCGCCTCGATCAGGGCGTTGAAGAGGAAAAAGAATTCCTCCTGCGAGCGGTTCTTGCCGTTGAAGAACTGCACGTCGTCGAGCAGCAGCACGTCGAGCGAGCGATAGGTGCGCTTGAAGGTGTCGAAGGACTTCTGCTGGTAGGCGCGCACGACGTCCGAGTAGTAATCCTCGGCGTGAACGTAGCGGATGATCTTTTCCGGAGCTTCGGCTGTAATGGTGTTGCCGATGGCGTGGATCAGATGGGTCTTGCCGAGGCCGGCGCCGCCGTAGATGAACAGCGGGTTGTAGGCGCCGCCGGGATTGTTGGCGACCTGCACGGCAGCCGCGCGGGCCAGATCATTGGCCTTGCCGACGACCAGGTTGTCGAAGGTGAAGGAAGGGAAGAGGCGCGATTTCTCGTAAGTGTTGTTCCTGCCTCGCACCTTTTCGGCGGGCGGCGGTGGTGGTGGGACCGTGGCGCTCGGGGCTGCCTCCGCGGCGCTGGCGCGGGTGGCAACTTGGCTGCCCTTGCCGCCGTCGATGACCAGCGCGATCGTGACCGGGCCGCTGAAGAAGGCGCGGCTGTAGTCCTCGATGCGCGTCAGGTAGCGGTCGCGCACCCACTTCATGATGAAGCCGTTGGGGGCAATCAGTTGCAGGCCTTCGAGGGGATGGCTTTCCCCTTCCAGACGCAAGGGTTTGATCCAGGTATTGAACTGCTGTACAGGCAATTCCTGTTCAAAACGCTGCAAGCAGGATTCCCAAAAACCGGCCATCGCCAACAATACTCCTCCCCGCGCAGTCGAAAGAATCAACGCTGGCGGTTTTATTAACTATCTGTTTAGGTGGATTTTCTTGAACAACGACTGGCGATAGGCAGGTCGCATTCGAGGCCCCGATTCTACCCTTGCAGGCAGAAGTTATCCACAGCTTTTGGAAATAAATGATCTTGACAGAGGCACGCAAAACACGGTGTAATTGCGCGTTTTTCTTAGCACATCAAGGGATTACCACATGAAACGCACGTATCAACCGTCGGTCGTGCGCCGCAAGCGCACCCATGGCTTCCTGGTTCGTATGCGCACCAAGGGTGGCCGCGCAGTCATTGCTGCTCGCCGCGCCAAGGGTCGCAAGCGTCTGGGCGTTGTTTAACCCGGACGTTCGGCGGGGTGGAACAAGCCTTCGCCAGACGCTATCGCCTGACAAAAACGGATGAGTTCTCATCCGTTTTTGGTTTCAGGAGGGCGATTCGCGGCAAGTTGCTGATGCTGCACTACCAGCCGCGTGGCGAGGGTTTCAGCGATGCCCGTCTGGGAATCGTGGTCGGCAAGAAACTGCTCAAGAGGGCGGTCGACCGCAACCGGGTCAAGCGGGTGATCCGCGAGCAGTTTCGCCGCCTGCGGCCGCAACTGCCGCCGGTGGATCTGGTGGTTCGCCTGGCCGTCAAGCCGGCGCCGCTCGATGCCAGGGCGCTGGCCGGCGATTTTCTCGCCCTGCTGGAAAAGCTGCAGCGGCCAAGGCCGCCGCGGGAAGAACGATGAAACGCCTGCTGATCGCGCTGCTGCGCATCTATCAGTATGCAATCAGCCCCTTTCTGGGGCGACGATGCCGTTATTATCCGAGCTGTTCGGAGTATGCGGTGGAAGCAGTAGAGAAACACGGTGCCATTAAGGGTGGCTGGCTCGGCGTCAAGCGCGTCTGCCGCTGTCACCCCTGGCATCCCGGCGGGTACGATCCGGTACCCTGATTTGAGAATGCTTGATTACGTAGGCTGTTCATGGACACTCGTCGCCTGATCCTGGTTTTGATCTTCACCTTCTCCAGCTTCATGCTGTGGGAAAGCTGGCAGAAGTACAACCAGCCCAAGCCGCCGGCCAATGCCGCCACAACCGCGCCGGCCGGTAGCGCCGTGCCGCAGCCTTCCGCTGCCCTGCAGGCGGGCAGCAGCGCCGGCGCAGCGCCGGTTGCCGCCACCGCTGCTCCGGCGGCCGCGACGGCCGAAACCTTCACGGTCCAGACCGACGTGGTCAAGGCCAGCATTTCGCCGCTGGGCGGCGACATCGTCGAGCTGGACTTGCTCAACTACACGCAGCACGACAACAGCGAAAAGACCTTCGCGCTGTTCGATGCCAAGCACCAGTACATGGCGCAGAGCGGCCTGATCGGTGAGGGACTGCCGACTCACCGCACGCAATTCCGCCGGGTCGACGGGCCGACCAAACTCGCCGACGGCGCCGACGAACTGAAGATCCGTCTTGAAGCCACTGCCCCGAATGGCGCCAAGGTAGCCAAGATCCTGACCTTCAGGCGCGGCTCCTACCTGATCGACGTGGCCTGGGAGATCGATAACAAGGGCGATAAGCCGCTGGTCTCGCATGCTTACTACCAGCTGCAGCGCGATGCGGTGACGCCGGAAGGCGAAACGGCAATGGTGTCGACCTTTACCGGCCCGGCTGTCTACACCGACGGCGAAAAATACCAGAAGATCAGTTTCGACGACGTTGGCGCCGGCAAGGCCAAGTTCGCCAAGACCGCCGACAACGGCTGGCTGGCCATGGTCCAGCATTATTTTGTCTCCGCCTTCGTGCCAGGCGAAAAGACGCCGCGCGAGTACTACATGCGCAAGGTGGATGGCCAGAACGTCTATCAGGCGGGCGTCATCGTGCCGGTCGCGGAAATCGCGCCGGGCGCCACGGGGCAGACCTCGGTCAGCCTGTATGCCGGTCCGCAGGAGCAGGATACGCTGAAGAAGGTGGCGCCGGGCCTCGACCTGGTGGTCGATTACGGCTGGCTGACGGTGGTCGCTGCACCGATCTTCTGGGCCCTGCAAGCCATCTACAAGCTGGTCGGCAACTGGGGCTGGGCGATTGTCGTGCTGACTGTCATCCTCAAGCTCATCTTCTTCCCGCTGTCCGCCGCTTCATACAGGTCAATGGCCAAGATGAAGCTGCTGACGCCGCGCCTGATGCAGCTCAAGGAGCGTTACGCCGACGACAAGCAGCGCCTGAACCAGGAAATGATGAAGCTGTACCAGACCGAGAAGGTCAATCCGCTCGGCGGCTGCCTGCCGATCCTGGTCCAGATCCCGGTCTTCATCGCCCTTTACTGGGTGCTGCTCGGTGCCGTCGAGATGCGCGGCGCGCCGTGGATCCTGTGGATCAAGGACCTTGCCGCGCCCGATCCCTTCTACATCCTCCCCGTCATCATGATGGCGTCGATGTTCGTCCAGACCAAGCTGAACCCGACCCCGCCCGATCCGATCCAGGCCAAGGTCATGATGATGATGCCGCTGATCTTCGGCTTCATGTTCTTCTGGTTCCCGGCCGGCCTGGTGCTCTACTGGGTGGTCAACAACATCCTGTCGATCGCCCAGCAGTGGCAGATCACGCGCATGATCGAAGTCGGCGGCAAGGCAGCCAACGACGCCAAGGCCTGACGTGTGAAATCCGACACCATCGCCGCCATCGCCACGGCCCCCGGCCGCGGCGGTGTCGGGGTGATCCGCATCTCGGGCAGCAATTTGCTGCCCTTTGCTTTTGCGCTGACCGGCAAGACGCCAAAGCCGCGCTACGCGACGCTGGCCGATTTCCGGGCGGCCGACGGTTCGACGGTCGACAGCGGCATCCTGCTCTTTTTCCCCAATCCGCACTCCTTCACCGGCGAGGACGTCATCGAACTGCAGGGCCATGGCGGCCCGGTGGTCATGCAGATGCTGCTCGCCCGCTGCCTCGACCTCGGCGCGCGGCTGGCCGAACCCGGCGAATTCAGCCGGCGCGCCTTCCTCAACGGCAAGATGGACCTCGCCCAGGCCGAGGCAGTGGCCGACCTGATCGACGCGGCGACGGCCAGCGCCGCCCGTTCCGCCGTGCGTTCGCTACAGGGCGAGTTCTCGCGCGCCATTGGCGAACTGAATGAGGAACTGATCAACCTGCGCATGCTGGTCGAGGCGACCCTCGACTTCCCCGAAGAAGACATCGATTTCCTCAAGGCTGCCGATGCCTTCGGCCGCCTGCAGCGCCTGCAGGCGAAGCTGGCCGAAATCTTCGACCGCGCCGGCCAGGGCCGGCTGCTGCAGGCCGGCCTGCATGTCGTCCTCGTCGGCCAGCCGAACGTCGGCAAGTCATCGCTGCTCAATCGCCTGGCCGGCGACGAACTGGCGATCGTCACGCCGATTGCCGGCACCACGCGCGATGCGTTGCGGTCGACCATCCAGATCGAGGGAATTCCGCTGCACATCATCGATACCGCCGGCCTGCGCGAGACCGAGGACGAGGTCGAGAAGATCGGCATTGCCCGCAGTTGGCAGGAAATCGAGCGGTCGGATGTGGTTCTTCTGCTGGTCGATGCCCAGGCCGGCGTCAGCGAAGCCGACCGCGAAATCCTCGCCAGGCTGCCGGCCCGCCTGCAGCGGGTCACGGTGCACAACAAGATCGACCTCACCGGCCGCGCCGCCGAGCGTCACGACGAGCCCGACACGGTCGCCATTTCGCTGTCGGCGCGTTCCGGCGCTGGCATCGACCTGCTGCGCCGGGAACTGCTGCGCATCGCCGGCTGGCATCAGGCCGAAGACGTCTTCATCGCCCGCGAGCGCCACCTGCGCGCGCTCGCCACGGCGCAGGAACATGTCGCGGCGGCGCGCAATGTCGTCGAAGGCCGCCTGCCGGCGCTCGAACTCTTTGCCGAGGAACTGCGCCTGGCGCAGCATTCGCTCGGCGAAATCACCGGAGAATTCACCGCCGACGACCTGCTCGGCGTGATCTTCAGCCGTTTCTGTATCGGCAAGTAGGTGGATTTCCTCGATCCGGGCCTGCTAGCGCTGATTCTCGCCGCTTTCGTCGCCGGCGCCATCGACGCGGTGGTCGGCGGCGGCGGCCTGATCCAAATACCGGCCTTGTTCGCCGTGCATCCCGGCGAGTCGGCGGCGACGCTGTTCGGCACCAACAAGTGCGCCAGCGTCGTCGGCACGGCCAACGCCACCTGGCGTTATGCGCGCCGCGTCGTCATGCCGTGGCGGACCATCCTGCCGGCGGCGCTCGCCGCCTTCGCCTTCTCGTATCTCGGGGCCGCGGCCGTTGCCTGGCTGCCGAAGGACGCGGTGCGGCCGCTGATCCTCGTCTTGCTCGTCTTCGCCGCGGTCTACACCCTGATGAAGAAGGATTTCGGCGAGCAGCACCGGCCGGCCCACAGCGGCCACCGCGAACTGTTCTACGCGATCCTGCTCGGCGGCGTCATCGGCTTCTACGACGGCTTTTTCGGGCCGGGCACCGGCAGCTTCCTGATTTTCCTGTTCGTCCGCTTTTTCGGCTTCGATTTCCTGCATGCCTCGGCCGGCGCCAAGGTGGTCAATGTCGCCACCAATCTCGCCGCCCTCGCCTACTTCCTGCCCAACGGCCATGTCCTGCCGCTGCTGGCGGCGGCGATGGCGGTGGCCAACGTCGGCGGCTCGGTTGCCGGTACCTGGCTGGCCCTGCGCCACGGCAGCCGCTTCGTGCGCCAGGTCTTCCTGGTGCTGGTCGCGGTGCTGATCGTCAAGTTCGCCCGGGATACGCTGGCGCCGTTCCTGTGAATAGGGCCGCGATCCGGGGAAGGTATAATCGGGGTCGCAGTCGAAGGGATTCCTGATGTCACAAACCAGCATTTTTGGCTATTTTCGGCGGTCGACCGCAGCTGTCGTGGTCGCCCTGCTGGCGGCCTGCGCCGGCGGTCCGGGCGGGACGCAAGGCGATGGTACGGCGCCGCCGCGAGCGGCCAGGACGGCTACCCTGCAGTCCGGCTACGCCTGCTGCAACCTGCGTTACGACGGCGACCAGATCAAGGATTCCAACCTCGGTCAGCTGCCGTTCATCGCGGCGGGAACGCCGGTCCGGGTGAAGACGATCGACGACAACGTCGCCCAGGTCGATGTCGATGGCCGGCCGATGCGCATGGTGCTCGAGAATCGCGGCGCGGAGACGATCCAGCAGTGGCTGGCGCGGCTCGTCGTCGGCGAAGACCCGCGCACCAGGCTGGCCGCCTTCCCGCCCGCCGTGCGCGACGCGATCAGGGCCGGCAAGCTGGCCAAGGGGATGACGCGGGAACAGGTGATCATGGCCGTCGGCTATCCGCAGACCAGCGACAAACTGCCCCTGGACGGACCGCACTGGCGCTACTGGTGGTCCGGCTTCTCGCCCTATTACGTCTATTGGTCACGCGACAAGGTCAGCCGCATCGACGGCCAGGGCGAAGTCGTCGGCAACGTCATTTTCAAGGGCAGGTAATCCCTGCTGCCGCGCAACCATTCGCAAGGATCCGCCAATGGAACAACACGCTGAGGCAACGCAATCCCGGCACTGCGACGTGCTGGTGATCGGCGGCGGGCCGGCGGGGTCGACGGTGGCGCCGCTGCTCGCCGAAATGGGCTACAAGGTGGTGCTGCTCGACAAGGCCCGGCACCCGCGCTTTCACATCGGCGAATCGCTGTTGCCGGCCAACCTGCCGCTGTTCGAGCGCCTTGGCGTCGGCGCCGAGGTGCGCGCCATCGGCATGGAGAAATGGGGTGCCGAGTTCGTTTCGCCGCATCACGACCACAAGCAGGCCTTCCATTTCGCCGAGGCCTGGGACAAGTCGATGCCCTACGCCTACCAGGTCAAGCGCGCCGAGTTCGACACCGTGCTGATCCGCAACGCGGCGCGCAAGGGCGTCGCGGTGCATGAAGGCTGCAAGGTGCGGCGTGTCGATTTCCTGCCGGACAATGGCGGCGCGGTGGTGAGCGCCGGCCATGACGACGGGCGCGAAGAAGTATGGCAGGCGCGCTTCGTCGTCGATGCGTCCGGCCGCGACACCTTCCTCGCCAACCGTTTCCGGATCAAGCAGCGCAACCCGCGCCACAACAGTTCGGCGGTCTATGGCCACTTCGCCGGCGCCCGCCGCAACGAGGGCCAGGCCGAAGGCAACATCACCATCTTCTGGTTCGAGCACGGCTGGTTCTGGTTCATCCCGATGCAGGGCGGCGTCACCAGCGTCGGCATGGTGACCTGGCCGTATTTCATGCAGACCCGCGGGGGGCGCGCCCTGGAACAATTTCTCGCCGACGGCATCGCGCTCTGCCCGGCGCTCGCCGAGCGCCTGGCGGACGCCCGCCTGGTCAACGAGGTCGAGGCGACGGGCAATTTCTCCTATGTTTCCGAGCGCAACCACGGCCCCAACTACCTGCTGCTCGGCGATGCCTACGCCTTCATCGACCCGGTCTTTTCGTCAGGTGTCTGGCTGGCGATGAACAGCGGCGTCATCGGCGCCGAGACCATCGACGCCTGCCTGAAGAACCCGGCCGCCGCCGGCGCCGCGCTCAAGCGCTTCGACCGCCTGATGAAACGCGGGCCGAAGGAATTTTCGTGGTTCATCTACCGCGTGACCAACCCGATCATGCGCGACTTCTTCATGGGGCCGAAAAACATCTTCCGCGTCAAGGAAGCGCTGCTTTCGGTGCTCGCCGGCGACATCTTCGGCAAGACGCCGATCTGGCATTCGCTTCGCGTGTTCAAGCTGTTCTACTACACCGCCAACGTCCTCCAGCCACGCCGCGCCTTCCGCGGCTGGCAGCGCCGCCGCTTCAACATCCGCCGCGTCGACGATCCGGCCGTCCCCGCAGGCTGACGGTGCTGGAACTGCTCACCCGCCAGTCGCCATGCGACCTGCCGAATGTCGCCGCGGCCGGCTACGTGCTCGGCGGCGCCGGCCTCGGTCAGTCGCTCCCGGCCGTTGTGCCGGCGTGGCCGGAGCAGCGCATTTTCGCCCCGCTGGCGGGGTCGACCGCAACTGGCCTGCATGAACTCTGGCGCAGCGCTGATCCCTGTGAGGCGGGTAATTCGCAAGGCATCGCCTGGCGTCGCGCCGGCGACGTGCTCTACGGCGTCATCGAAATGGCGGAAGCCGACATTGCCGGCGCTGGGGTGCGCTCGCCGCTGCAGGCAGCCAGCCAGGAAGCCTATGCCCGCATCTTCCGGCTGCTCGACGCGCAGGGATTGCCGCACCTGTGGCGGGTGTGGAACTACTTCGCCGACATCAACGGCGAGTCGCACGGCCTCGAGCGTTATCGCCAGTTCAACATCGGCCGCCAGGATGCCTTTCTCGAATTCCAGCGCGGGGCCACCGGCAACGTGCCGGCCGCCTGCGCCATCGGTCTGGCCGGCGGGCCGCTGCGGATCGCCTTCATGGCCGGCGGGAAAGCCGCAACGGCACTGGAAAACCCGCGCCAGGTCAGCGCCTACAACTACCCTGCCGACTACGGCCCGCGCAGCCCGACCTTCTCGCGCGCCGCGCTGGCCTTTCCGCCCGGCCAGGAAATCCTCTTCGTTTCCGGTACCGCGAGCATCCTCGGCCACCGGACGGTGCATGCCAACGATGCCGCCGCGCAGTGCCGCGAGGTGCTGGCCAATATCGAGGCCGTGGTGGCCGAGGCGAACCGGCTGCGTTGCTCGGCCATATTCTCCCTCGGCGAACTGTGCTACCGGGTCTATATCCGCCATGTCGCCGATTTCGCCAAGGTGGAGGAAGCCCTGACCGACCGACTCGGCGCCGCCGCCGATGTCGTCTTCTTGCAGGCCGATATCTGCCGCGCCGATCTGTTGCTGGAAATCGAGGCGACCGGCATCCACGCGCTGGCCGGATGAGCGGCCCGCAACGCGCCGGCAATCCGCTGTGGAGTGCCTACGAAATCCTCGCCATGCTGCTCGGACTCGGCATGCTGGCGCTTCTATGCCTGATCTGGCTGCCCTTCGCGCTGCTGCTGCACGCGTTGCTGCCACGCCGCCTCGGGCAGCCGCTCGGGCGGCGGGCGATCATGCGCGGCTTCCGCTTCTACCTCGGCTTCCTGCAGGTTTTTTGTGCCTGCCGCTTCGAGCTCGCCGAACTTGACCGCCTGCGCGACGCCGGGCCCCTGATCGTCGCCGCCAACCATCCGTCGCTGCTCGACGTGGTGCTGATCGCTTCGCGCCTGCCCAACGCCGTCTGCGTGATCAAGGCCGCCCTGCTCGACCGCCTGCTGTTCGGTGCGGCAGCGCGCCTTGCCGGCTACATCCGCAACGATGCACCGCTGGAAATGATCCTGCAGGCGCGCGCCGAACTGCGCGAAGGGGCGCAGCTGGTGATCTTTCCCGAAGGATCGCGAACCGCCGGCTTCCCGCTCGATCCCTTCGCGCCGGGCTGCGGCCTGCTCGCCTGGCGGGCGACGACGCCGGTCCAGACGCTGCTGATCGAGTTCTCGACGCCCTATCTCGGCAAGGCCTGGCCGCTCTTCCGCCGCCCGTCGCTGCCCCTGCATTGCCGCATCCGCCTTGGCCGGCGCTTTCCGCCGCCCGCCGACCACGCTGCCTTCACTCGCGAACTCGAGGCCTGTTTCCGCGCGGAATTGAGCCAAAATACGGCGTCGACCGCAACCGGCGCGGCCTGACCACGAACCCATGCCCACCGCCTCCCGCACCCATCTCGTCATCATCCCCAGCTACAACCCGGGCCCCGGCGTGGTCGCCACGGTGCGCGCTGCGCGTGCGCAGTGGACGCCGGTCTGGGTGGTGGTCGACGGCAGCAGCGACGGCAGCGCCGCAGCGCTGCGGGCGCTGGCGGCACAGGACGATGGGCTGCAGGTCATCGTCCTTCAGGAAAACCGCGGCAAGGGCGCGGCGGTGCTCGCCGGCATCAAGCAGGCCGCCGCTGCCGGCTTCACCCACGCGCTGACCATGGATTCCGACGGCCAGCACCCGGCCGACCTGATCCCCGCCTTCATGGCCGCCTCGCAGGCCGATCCCGGCGCCATGGTTCTCGGCAAGCCGGTATTCGGGCCGGAGGCGCCGGCGCTGCGCGTCAATGGCCGCAAGGTGTCGAACGGCTGGGCCAATCTCGAAACGCTGTGGATGGGGATCGGCGATTCGCTGTACGGCTTTCGTGTCTATCCGGTCGCGCCGCTGATCCGCATCATGCAAAAAAACCGCTTCATGCGCCGCTTCGATTTCGATCCCGAGGCGGTCGTCCGCCTGTGCTGGGCCGGCGTCCGGCCGCGCAACCTCGACGCGCCGGTGCGCTACCTGTCGGCGGCCGAAGGCGGCGTCTCGCATTTCAAATACCTGCGCGACAATACGCTGCTGACCTGGATGCACACGCGGCTGTTCATCGGCTTCCTGCTGCGCCTGCCGTGGCTGGTCTGGCAGCGCGCCACCCACTGAAATCCTTTCCTGATCGTTGCCAGAATGAACCCGAGCGAACCGCGCCATGCCGCCCTCAAACCCGATGCCCGCCTCGACGCCTATTTTTCCGGCGAGGACGAGCGGCGCCGCGTCACCCGCGAGCTGTTCGACCAGGCGGCCGCCGGCTACGATGAGGCCGAGCGCATCACCGGCTTCGGCACCGGACCCCGCTATCGGCGCGAGGTGCTGCAGCGCAACGGCCTCGGCGCCGGCATGCACCTGCTCGACGTGGCGGCCGGCACCGGCCTGGTGACGGTTGCCGGGGTCGAACTGGTCGGCCCGCAGGGCCGGGTGCTGGCCCTCGACCCCTCGCCCGGCATGCTTGCCGAGCTGCGCCGGAAGGTCGATGTCGAGACCATCGAAGGCTATGCCGAGGCGATCCCGTTGCCCGATGCTCATGTCGATTTCATCTCGATGGGCTACGCGCTGCGCCACGTCGGCGACCTCGACCAGGCGTTTTCGGAATACCTGCGTGTGCTGCGTCCCGGTGGGCGGGTCTGCCTGATGGAAATCAGCCGCCCACAAAACCGGCTCGGCCAGTGGCTGCTGGCGGCCTACCTGGGCCACGTCGTACCGCTGCTGTCGCGCTTGGGCCGCCGCCGGGCCGATGTCGGGCGCCTGTGGGCGTACTACGGCGACACCGTCACTGCCGCTGTCGACCCGGCGCAGGTGCTCGCCGCCCTGCGCCAGGCCGGCTTCGAGGATGTCCACTGCATGGTCACCCTCGGCATCTTCCGCGAGTATCTCGGACGCAAGGCCGACCGGGCTTCATGAACACCACCGAAGTCTTCCTGATCGCGATGACGATCATCTTCACCGTGCCCTGGCTGATCTGGCGCCTTGCGCGGACCGACTACTGGGCGCCGCTGGTCGTCGTCCAGATCATCACCGGCATCCTGCTCGGGCCCGGCATCCTCGGCCGCTTCCTGCCCGATTACTACGCCTTCGTGTTCACGCCGGCCGTCGTTCAGGCGCTGAACGGCATCGCCTGGTGGGCGGTGATGCTGTTCGTGATGATCGCCGGCATCGAACTCGACCTGAAAAAGGCCTGGGCGCACCGCCGCGAGAGCACCATCACCGCCGGGCTGGCGCTCGGCACGCCGCTGCTCTTCGGCTGCCTGGCCGCCGCCGGCCTGCTCCTGCACGACGGCTGGATGGGCCCGCAGGCACGGACCTGGCAATTCGTGCTCGGCGTCGGCATGGCCTGCGCCGTCACCGCCCTGCCGATCCTGATCCTGCTCATGGAAAAGCTGGCCATCCTGCGCCAGCCGATCGGCCAGCGCATCCTCCGTTACGCCAGCCTCGACGACATCGCCATCTGGGGCGTGCTGGCGCTGATCCTGATGGACTGGCAGCGGGTCGGCAAGCAGGCCGCCTTCCTGCTTGCCTTTGCCCTCGCCGCCTGGACTTTCCGCCGCCTGATGCAGCGCCTGGCCGAGCGCGACCGCTGGTACGTCGCGCTGATCTGGCTCGCCGCCTGCGCCTTCGGCGGCGACTGGGCCGGCCTGCATTTCATGGTCGGCGCCTTCCTCGCCGGCGCCGTCATCGAGGCCGACTGGTTCGACCAGGAACGCATGGACCAGCTGCGCCACCACGTGCTGCTGGTCATGATGCCGGTCTTCTTCCTGAGCACCGGCCTGCGCACCAACTGGGAGGTCGGCGGCGTCGCGGTGTTCCTCGCCGCCGGCCTGCTGCTGGTTGCCTCGGTGGCCGGCAAGCTGATCGGCGTCCGCCTCGCCGGCCGCATCCTCGACTGGGCGCCCGGCGAGGCGGGCGTCATCGGCTGGCTGCTGCAGACCAAGGCGCTGATCATGATCATCTTTGCCAACATCCTGCTCGACAAACAGATCATCACCAGCGCGGCCTTCACTGCCCTGCTGCTGATGGCGGTCGCCAGCACCATGCTCACGGTGCCGCTGGTCGCCCCGCGACTGGCGCGGCTGCGGGCGCTTATCCGACGACCTGCCTGAAGGAATTACCCATGACCTACAATCCGACTTATGCGGTCGACGGCCCCGACCGGGCAGAAATCGCCGCCCTTCCCGGCCCCCTGCTGCTCGAATTCGGCGTCGACTGGTGCCCGCACTGCCAGGGCGCGCAGCCGGCCATCGCAGCGGCCCTGCGCGACTACCCGGCATTGCGTCATGTCAAGGTCGAAGACGGCCCCGGCCGCCCGCTGGGGCGCGCGTTTCGCGTCAAGCTGTGGCCGACGCTGATCCTGCTGCACGACGGACAGGAAACTGCCCGCGTGGTCAGGCCGACGGATGTTTCCGACGTCAGCGGGATCCTGTCGGCTGTGGCAGCCGGGTAAGCTATGTGCCGCTCCGGCGCCGCGTCTTGACGCGGGCGATTTCGTCGAGCTGGAAGCGCAGCGCGGTGATCGCGTCGCGTTCGGCGTCGTCGAGCTGCTCCAGCTTGACGTGCCTGATCAGCACCGCCAGCGCATCGCCGATGCGCCCGAGCTGCTTGCCGTAGCTGCCGACCTCGTCGAGCACTTCCTGCTCCAGGTCCGGATCGCTGCTGCGCCCGAGGTTGATGTTGACCAGGCCGACCTGGCTGCTTGCCGACCCGAAGGTCCAGGTCCATGGATTGATCGCCTGCGTGACGTCGCCTGAGAGCGGCATCTGCAGCGCAGTCCAGGCGGGGTTGTGGAAATAGCGCAGCAGCGGCAGCCAGGGATTCGCGGCGGCCGGCGCCGAGGCGGCAAGGCGCGGTTGGAAGTTCGGCATGGCGGTTTCCTCGGGAAGTGATCCGGACAGATCATCCGGCATCGTCCCGCTCCATGCAAGATGGATGAGCAGCGGCCTCAGACCATGGCGCCGTTGATCGAGATCACCTGCCCGGAAATGTAGGCCGCCTGCTCGGAAGTGAGGAAGGCGACGAGGTCGGCGACTTCCTCCGGTGTGCCGGCGCGCTGCATCGGCACCAGCCGCTTGATCGCCTCGGCGTCGAAGGCATCGTCGCTCATCCCGGTGGCGATGATGCCGGGCGCCACGGCGTTGACCGTGACGCCGCGGCTGGCCAGTTCGAGCGCCAGCGACTTGCTGGCCGCGTGCAGGGCGCCCTTGGCCGCCGCATAGTTCACCTGGCCACGATTGCCGGCGATGGCGGCGACCGAGGAAATATTGACGATGCGCCCCCAGCGGGTGCGGAGCATCGGCAGGGTCAGCGGCTGGGTGACGTTGAAAAAGCCGTTCAGCGAGACGTCGACCACGGCATGCCACTGCTCGGCCGACATGCCGGGAAACACCGCGTCGGCGTGGATGCCGGCGTTGTTGACGAGAATCTGGATGGGGCCGGCTTCGAGCAGCCGTTCCAGCGCGGCGGCCGTTGCCGCGCGCTCGGTGACGTCGAAGGTGACCGCTTCAGCGCTGCCGCCGGCGGCGACGATTCCGGCGACGACCGCCGCCGCCTTGTCCTGGCTGCGGTTGGCGTGGACGATGACGTGATGGCCGTCGGCGGCCAGGCGGCGGCAGATCGCCGCGCCGATGCCGCCGCTGCCGCCGGTGACGAGGGCGCGTTTCATGACGGGTTTTCCTTTCGGGCAGTGGCGTCGAGGATGACGGCGGCGCGCCCTTCGAGCAGGCAATGGCCGGCGTGGCTGACGGCGAACTGGTAGAGGATGTGGTTGCCTTCGCCGGAGAGGCGTTCGGCGGTGATGCTCAGTTCGCCGGGCAGATCGTCCAGGCGCGCGACATGCAATTGCACGCCGCGCACGCTGGCCAGGTAGCCCTGGCGTGGTGGCGCGTCGGCGGCGGCGAGCAGCGCGCCGTGCACGGCCATCGCCTGGGCGGCGTATTCGATGCCGCTGGCCGCGCCAAGCCGGCCGTCGGCGCGCAGCGGGTTGGCCGGATCGGCATGGCTGACGGCGCGGCAGGAAATCGCCATTTCCGACCAGTCGACCACGGCAGCGAGCAGGCACATGGCGCCTTGGTGCGGAATGCGGGCGGCGATCCCGGTGTGGTCTAGCATGGCTGCAGATCGACGCGAAGCTGCAACGGTGGCAGGTAATCGAGTGTGACGCTGCCCGATTCGCCGCGGGCGAGCAGCTGCAGCAACGGCAGGCCACGCAGCGCCGGGACGGTGGCGCGCAGGGTTTCCAGCGCCGGGTCGGCCAGTGCCGCCGGGGCGTCTTCGCCGAGGCGGACGGTCATGCCGGCCAGCGCGCGCGCCCCGCGTTCGGGCGTCAGCAACAGCGCGATGCCGGCGACGTCGGGCAGCGGGCGCTTGCTGTGCAGTGGTTCCGGATACTCGCTGTCGTAGGCGATCAGCAGGGTCGGCTGGCGGTCGACGACGACCTGGCCGAGGGCGTCGAGCAGCCCGGCGCCGAAGCTGGCGTCGTAGGCGCACAGCACCTGGCACGGCGCCCGCGACTGGGTGGCGATGCCCCAGTAGCCGGCGGCGGCGTTGTGCACCGAGTTGTGGAAGCGGGTCGGCGAAATCTGGCGGTCGTCGCTTGCCAGCTGTTCGCACAGCGCGTGGCAGTTGTGGCCGTCGGCGCCCGAGGCGGCGAAGACGGTGGCCAGGGTGGCGACGTCGGCGCCCGCATCGGCGGCGGCCTCGAGGCCGATGGTCAGCGCCAGCTTGATGACGCGGCTGGCCCGACGGCGCTCGGCCGGCGGCAGGATGGCCGGCGCCTGGAGGACCGAAGCTGTCGTGCCGATGGCCTGCTCGCCGCGCAGCACGGCACGGGCGCTCGGCCAGTCGGGCAGGCCGGGCGCGAGGAAGCCGACACCGGCGATCCAGGCATTGAGCGGCATCGCGTTCATTCGGCGACTCCCAGGATCAGGCTGCAGTTGCTGCCGCCGAAGCCGAAGGAATTGCTCAGGGCGCGACGGATGCGGCCGTCGCGGCTGTGCAGGAGGTAGGCGAGCGGCAGGGCCGGGTCGAGGGTCGCGGTGCCGGGGCTGCCGGGCAGCAGGTCGTGCGTCAGCGCCAGCGCGCAGATCACCGCTTCGACGGCGCCGGCGGCGCCCAGCGTGTGGCCGATGGCGCCCTTGGTCGAGCTGCACGCGACGCGCTCGCCGAACAGTGCGGCGACCGCCCTGCCTTCGGCGGCATCGTTGGCCGGCGTCGCCGTGCCGTGCAGGTTGATGTAGTCGATGTCGGCCGCGGCGAGGCCGGCGGAATGCAGCGCGGCCTCCATCGCCAGCCGGGCACCGAGGCCTTCCGGGTGCGGCGCCGACATGTGGTAGGCATCGCTCGATTCGCCGCTGCCGAGCAGCAGGACGGCGCCGGCCGGCGCCTTGGCGGGGGCGCGTTCGAGCAGGGCAAAGGCGGCGCCCTCGGCGACCGAAATGCCGTCGCGCGTCGCATCGTACGGGCGACATGGGCGGGACGAGGTCAGTTCGAGCGAGGCGAAGCCGTAGAGCGTGGTCAGGCACAGCGAATCGACGCCGCCGACGACGGCCGCGTCGATCACGCCGCAGTCGAGCAGGCGGGCGGCGGCGGCGAACACCTTGGCGCTCGACGAGCAGGCGGTGGACACAGAAAAGGCCGGCCCTTCCAGCGCGAAATAAGCGCGCGTGAATTCGGCCAGCGAGAAGGCATTGTGCGTCGTGCGGTAGTTGAAGTCGTCCGGCAGGGCGCCGGTTGCCGGGTCGCGCCGGCGATAGGCGAGCTCGGTCTGCAGGATGCCGGCGGTGCTGGTGCCGAGGAAGACGCCGATGCGTCGCGCGCCGTAGCGGGCGGTCGCTTCGCGCACGCGGTCGGCGAAGCCGTCGGCCTCCAGCGCCAGCGCGGCCAGGCGGTTGTTGCGGCAGTCGTAGGCGGCAAGCATTTCGGGCAGTTTTCGGGAGTCGACCGCAGCGACCTCGCCGATCCAGGTGTCGAGGCTGACCGTCTCGAAGGCGCAGGGCCGCAGGCCGCTGTCGCCGCTGTGCAGGGCCGCCAGCGTGGCGTCCAGCCCGTGGCCGAGGCAGGTGGTTGCGGTGTACGCGGAAAGAAGCTGCGGAGTCACGTCGGGCCTCGAGTCGATCAGGCCGGAATTTTAGACCAGAACCCGGCGCGCCGGGGTTGGGCTCAGGTGGGCGGCGGCCCGTCTACGGCAGCGGCCAGCGTGACGGGGCGCAGCCCGCGTTCGGCGATGGTGCGCAGCAGGTCGGGCAAGACGGCAAGGATCAGCGGCTCGCCGGCGGTGCTGCGGCCGGCGTGGCCGTCGTGCAGGAGCAGGATGTCGCCGGCGGCGAGGCGTCTGGTCAGGCGTTCCAGTACCGTTTGCGCCCTGCCGTCGCGGGTATCGTAGGGGCGCCGCGTCCATGCCGCGAGGCGCAGGTCGAGACCGGCCAGCACCGGGTCGAGCAGCGGGCTGCGCAGGCCGGCGGTCGGCCGGAAGAAGCGTGGCGCTTGGCCGCTAAGATCAGCCAGCGTCGCTTGGGCGGCGGCGATGTCGGCCCGCATGCGGCCCATGCCGAAGGTCGAGAAGGCCCAACTATGCGAATCGCCGTGATTCTCGACGCGGTGCCCGCGGGCGACGATTTCGCGGCACAGTTCAGGATGCGCGCGGGCGCGGTGGCCGATGCAGAAGAAGCTCGCTTTGGCGCCGGCGGCGTCGAGCTGGTCGAGGACGCGCGGGGTGACTTCCGGGTCGGGGCCGTCGTCGATGGTCAGCGCGATTTCACCGCGGGCGCCGGCGGCCGCCGGCAGGCGGGTCAGGTTGGGGCCGAGCAGGGTCGAGCGCGGCAGCAGGCCGGCGGCAGTGAGGACCAGATGGTTGAGACCGAGCGCGCCGAGCGCCCACGGCCAGGCGGCGGGCGCGGCGAGCAGCCCGGCCGCGGCGGCGCCGTGCACTGCGAACGACAGCTTGATGGCGGGCGATGGTTTCCAGGGCTGCGGCATGGACTCAGGTGGGAAAATGGCCGAGATCGAGAAAATGTTCCCACAATTGCTGCCACACCGGCCACTCGTGACCGCCGGGGATGGTGTGGCGGGCGGCCGCCGGGAAGCGTTCGGCAATCCGCTGCATGCCAGCGGCGAAGCGGTCCTCGCGGCCGTAGCCGACGAAAACCGGCAGACCGGTTGGCGGGCGCTGCAGCCAGCGCCACATGCGGAATTCCGGATCGGCCAGTTCTTCCGGTGTCGCCTGCCAGTGATCGAGGCCGCCGGCGCGGTCGATGGCGCTGGCCGTCAGCCGGCTGCCCGGATAAGGGGCGAACAGGCAGAGGCCGTCGATGCAGCCCGGCGTGTCGGCGGCATGGCAAAGCGCAAGCAGACCGCCGAGCGAAATTCCGCCGAGCCAGATTTTCTCGTAGCCCTGACGATGAGCTGGAGCGAGAACCTCTTCCTGAACGGCGGGCAGTGCCGAGCCGGCAGAAATTGCACCTAGATCGAGGTCGACCGCAACCAGGTCGAGCGCCAGCCGGCGGCGGGTGACGGCGGCGAAGAAATTGGCGGTAACGAAATCTTCAGCGCGCATGTAGGCGCCGGGCAGCAGCACCAGCAAATTTGGCGCGCCGGTGGTCTGGCGCAGGGTTGGCAGCGGCTCGCTCATGCGACGGTTTCACGTGGAACGAAGATGGCGGCCAGCAGCAGCGCAAGGACGGCGCCCGGGCCGACGGTGACGCCGATGGCGTGCAGCATCGGCACCTGCGACAGGCCGAGGGTGCCGAAGCCGATGGCGGTGGTCAGGTTGGCGACCGCCATCGAGGCCAGCGTGTCGTTGCCGAGTTTGGCGGTACGGTCGAAGAACAGCGCGTAGTTTGAGCCGACGGCGACGATCAGCAGCATGCCCACCAGGTGCAGCAGGTGCAGGCGTTCGCCGCTCAGGTGCAGGCCGGCGACGACGAACAGCACGGCGAGCGCCAGCGGCAGCAGGACGGCGGCCAGCCGGCGCGGCGAGCGCAACGTGGCGGCGAGCAGCGCGACGATGGCGGCGAAGCCGGCCAGCGCGAGCAGCACTGCTTCGTGCAGATAGTCGTTGTAGAGCGTGTCGAGTTCGCCCTTGAGGTCGATGGTCAGTGCGCCGCTGCCGGCCAGCGCCTGACGTACCGCGCTGATGGCGGTCGCCTGCCCATCGTCCGCCAGGCGCAGCGGCAGCACGGCGCTCCAGCCGCCGGGGCGTTGCAGCAGCAGCGCATCGACGGCCAGTCCGAGGCTGCTGCCGTCCAGGTCGGAGCGGTCGAGGTCCGGCGCCTTGCGGGCGGCGGCGACGTCGGCGATGAAGCCTTCCAGCTTGCCGGCGCCGAGCGGCGACTCGGCGAGCGCCGCCTGCAGGCGGGGACGCAGTTCGTCCGCGGTCGGCAGGCTGGCGCGGCGGGCTGCCTGCAAGGCCCGGCTGGGCAGGAAGCGCGCCGGGCTGTCGTAGCCGGCTATGCTGCCGGCGGTCTGCAGGCCGGCCAGCACCTGCCCTGCCCGCTCGGCCGCCTGCAGGGCCGCTTCGCGGTCGGCGCCGTTGACGACGACCATGAAGCGCGAATCGGCGGTGCCGAGATCGGCACGCAAGGCCTGGTCGGCCGCGGCATCCGCGCGGCTGGTGGTGCTCAGCACCGACAGGTTGGACGACCACAGCCGGTCGTGCTCGCCGGCCAGATAGGCGGTTGCCGCCAGCGCGAGGGCCAGGGCCGGCCAGCGCAGGCGGGAAAGAGAGCGCATCGCGCGTTGCAGGGCGCCGCCGAGCGGGGCGAGATCGCGCATGGCGATGCGCTCGCCGGCCAGGTGCGGCAGCACGAAGCGGGTGACGATGGCGGCGGTGGCAACACCGCTCAGGGCGTAGAGGCCGAGCTGGGCGAGACCGGGAAAGCCGGAGAAAATCAGCGCGCCGAAGCCGCAGACCGAGGTCAGCACGCCGAGCCGGATGGTCGGCCAGAAGCGCGCCTGCCACGCGGCGACGCCGCTGCGCCCGGACTGCACGAAGTAGTAGATGGAGTAATCGACGGCCTCGCCGATCAGCGCCGAGCCGAAGCCGACGGTGATGCCGAACACCGTGCCGTAGGCCAGGCTGACGGCGACGATGCCGGCCAGCGCGCCGGATAGCACCGGCAGCAGACCGAGGGTCAGCAGGCGCAGCGAGCGATAGACGAAGAACAGGACGGCGACGATGGCCAGCGTGCCGATCGCCGACAGGCGGCTGACGTCGTGCCTGATCGTCGCCCGCGACTTGACGGCGAAGAGGCCGGGGCCGGAAAGCTGCAGGCGCGCATCGCCGATCCCGGCAGCGGCGGTGACGGTCGCAAACTGTTCGTGGATGGTCCGGATGGCGGCTTCCTGGCCGTCGGTATCGGCGCCGGGGGCGCGGGTCTGGATCAGCAGCAGCGCCCGTTCGCCATCGGGAGAGGCCCAGACGCCGGCCTGGCTGATGGGCTGGGCGCCGGGATTTAGCTGGCGCAGCACCTCGTACAGCTCGCCGGTCGGGTCGTGCTGCAGCAGCTTTTTCAGCATCATCCCGGCCGGCGAGGCGAGGCGGTCGATGCTGTCGGCAATCGCCGTCCGCAGGCCGTCGACCGTGAAGCGTTCGGCTGCCACGGCAGGGCTCAGCAGATAGCGGTGGCGGAACAGGTAGTCGCGATCGGCATCGAGGCTGCCGGCTTCGCCGTTCTGCACCGCCACGAATTCGGGCATTTTGGCGAGTCGACCGCGCAGGTCGCGCGACAGCGCGGCGCGTTGCCCGCCGTCGCCGCCGGCGATGGCGACCATCAGCAGGCGGGCGACGGCGCCTTCCTTCAGCTGGTCGACCAGCACCTGCTGTTCGGCGCTCGGCCGGGCCGGCAGGAAGAACGACATGTCGGCGGTGAAGCGGCTGTTCCAGACGACGGCGGCGCCGGCCAGCATGGCGAGCAGCCAGAGCAGGACGACGCGGCGGCCGCTGCGGGTCATCTGTCGGCGAGCGGTTCGATGAGCAGCAGCGAGCGGTCGCCGTCGGCCTGCAGGTACTCGATGCTGCGGATCTGGTCGCGGCTGCCGCTGACCGTGATGCGCTGGACCAGCGCGGCGATCTTCTGTTCGCTGGGCAGCAATGTGAGCACCCACTTTTCCGGATTTCCCGACAAATGCAGGAGATAGTTCTTCTCAAGCGCGGCACGGTTGCCGTTCAGCGTGCCGCGCAGGCTGTCGACGAAGGCGAGCGCTTCCGGCTGGTTGGCGAGGTTGATGCTCAGTTTCTGTTTTTCCCGCTCGATGCTCAGCAGGTCCTTGTCAAGCCGCAAGGTTTCCGGCTTCGGCATCAGCGTGCGCTTTTCCAGCCGGTCCGGGGCGCTATAGGTCAGCTCGCCGGTGGAGACGATCGGCCGGTCGAGCAGCGCGATGTATTTCTTCTCGACGAATTTCGCGGTGCCGCCCTTGTGCCGGGCGAGATCGTTCATCAGCTGGGTGACGTCGAAGGCGGCAAAAACCGGCAGGGCGAGGCCAAGCAGCAGGAGGCCGGCGAAAAGTCGTTTCATGGGTTCTTCTGCCAGAAATCGAAGAAATTGAACCAGTTGTACGGCGCTGCCCGGCAGAAATGCGTCAGGCGGTCGGCGTAATTCTGCATCGCCGCGCGAATGGCGGCGTCGCGTTCGGTGCGCGGCGTCGCCGAAAAATCGGCCAGCGGCTCGAAATGGATCTGATAGCGATTGCCGCCGAGATAGAGGCCGGTCATGAAGAATACCGGCCGGCCGAGCATGGCGGCGGTGCGGAAGGGGCCGAGCGGAAACGGCGCCATTTCGCCGAGAAAATCGCAGTCGACCGTGGCATCGTCGCCGAGGCCGCGGTCGGCCAGCATGCCGACGACGTAGCCGCGGTCGAGCTTGTCGCGTGCTTCGAGCATCGCCCCCAGTTGGCCGAGGGCGATGATGTCGTCGCTCGCCGCCGGGTTGATCGCCGCCAGCGTGGCGTTGATCTTGCGCGCATTTTCCTCGTACATCAGCATCGCCACCTTGAGCCCGGCTCGGCCGCGGCCGACGGCGCGCAGGACTTCGAAGCTGCCGAGGTGGGCGCCGATCAGCAGCGCGCCGGGCTGGCGGGCTGCCGCAGCGTGCAGTGCCTCGGCGCCGATGACTTCGATGTCGAACAGGTCGAAACGGTTGTTGAGCAGGTAGATGCGGTCGTGGATGGTGCTGGCGAAGCTGAATACATGGCGGAAGCCATCGGCCCAGCCGGACCAGCGACCGAGGGCACGGTTCAGGTAGGCGCGGCTGTAGCGCCGGGCGCGCGGCGCGAACAGCACGTAGTAGGCGGCGATGCCATAGAGCACGACGCGGCCGACGCGGCGGCCGAGGGTCAGTGAAATCCACACCATCAGCCTGAGGATGGCGAGATTGCTCCGTTCCTGCTGGCGCAGCCAGTCGGCGCGCTGCGGCGCTTCCCGATTCATGCGGCGGGTGTCAGGCTGCCGGCGGCGACCTCGCGGCCGGCAGCGCGCACGGTGAAGCCGATCGCCCCGCCGGCCTTTTCCTGCAGGGTGAAGGTGAGCAGTTCGCCGGGTCCGGCCGGGCTGAAGAACTTGGCATTGCCGATCTGCCAGCCGCCGTCCGGCCGGCCGCGCAATTGTTCGGCAAAGATGATGGCGCGGTCGAGCAGGACGACGCCCGGCACGATGGGGCGGCCGGGGAAATGGCCGGCCAGCGCGGGATGGTCGGCCGGCACCGGCCAGGTGAATTCAGCGGCCGGCATGCGTCACCTTGTCGGCGTACAACGCCTGCAACTGATTGCGTGGCAGCTTGCCGGTGCTGTTGCGCGGCAGCGCATCCAGCAGCACCAGTGGCCGCGGCAGGAAGACCGGGTCGATGCGCTGCCGCATTTCGCTGACGAGCTGCCGGCTGCTCAGGCCGGGGGCGACGACGAAGGCGCAGAGACGGGTGATGCCGTCCGCCGTCTGCGCGTCGGGCAGGAAGAAGGCGGCATCGACAACGCCGGCGATGGCGGCGATCTCGTGGTTCAGGTAGGCCAGCGAGGTCCGTTTGCCGGCGATGTTGACCATGTCGGCATTGCGGCCGTGGAGCAGGAAGCGGCCGTCGGCGCGGATCTCGATCAGGTCGGAAAGCGGCACCCGGCCTTCGACGTGGCCGCCACCGGCGAACGTCGTCTCGTCCTGCTGTTCGAGCGTGACGCCGGGCAACAGGTCCCAGGCGAGGTCGGCGGTGGTGCGCCGGCTGGCCAGCTGGCCGCTTTCGGTCGAGCCGTAGATTTCGTGGAGCGGCGCCCGGCAGGCAGCCTCGGCATCGCGCGCCAGCTGCGCCGAGAGCGGCGCGGTGGCCGACAGCAGCAGGTCGACGGCGGGGATTTCGAGGCCGGCGGCGAGCAGCGCCGACAGGTGGAAGGGCGTTGTCACCAGCAGGCGTGGCGCCGGCACGGCCTGCAGGGCGGCGACGATGTCCTGCGGGTAGAAGGGCTTGCCGGACCAGAACGGCGAGTGGCCGTGCAGGGCGAGCAGCACCGTCGATTCGAAACCGTAGCTGTGCTGCGCCGGCACTGTGCCGACGATGCTGTGCGGCTGCCGCAGCAGGCCGAGGCGTTCGGCTTCGAGGCGGCCGCTCAGCACCAGCTTGCCCCAGGTCTTGTCGTGGGCGACCGGGCGGCCGGTCGAGCCGGAGGTGAACAGTCGGGCGGCGATCAGCTCGGCCGGAATGGCCGGGATTTTTGCCACTTTTGCGCCGTCGACCGCAGCCATCGCCGGAAAATCCAGGCGCGGCAGGTCGAGGCTGTCGAATTCGCCGTCGCTCAGGCAATAGACATCCGGGCATTCGGCCGCGATCTGGCGCAGCGTTTCGGCCGACTGCGAGGCCGGTTGCAGGCTGGTCTTGCCGCGCAGCAGGCCGGCCGCGAAGCCGAGCGTGAAGCGGTAGCGATCGTGGCAGACATTCAGTTGGTGGCGGCCCGCCGGCAGCAGGGCAGCCAGCGCCTCGGCCTCGGCGATGAACTCGCGGATGCGGATCGGGCCGTCGGCGCGCCAGGCGAAGATGTCGTCGAGGCTGGCGTGCCCGAGCAGCGGGGCCAGGCTCATCGCTGGCCTGGCAACGGCGCCTGGCGCTGCCGGCCGGCGCGGAAGGCGCGAATCGTGTCGGCGATGCTGGCGCGATCAGCGGGCGGCAGGACGAGATGGCGGCACAGATGCTCGCCGGCGAACATCGCCAGGATCAGCGGCAGCATCAGGAAATTGGCGAAGACCGACCAGACGGCAGCCGGCGCCAGCAGAATCAGGCCGGTCGACACGGCGGCGACGGTGACGAAGAAAGCGGTCCACGCCACCGTCACCTGCCGCGTGTAGCGCAGCTTGGCCGGCGACAGGCCTTCCGGGTGGGCGAAGCGCGCCAGCTGGGTGATCAGCGGCTCATGGCCGGCACCCAGGGTGCGACCGAAGATGACGGCGAACGCCAGGTTGGTGCCGACGTGTTCCACGTAATGAAGCAGCGCGCCGTTCTCGCGCAGTTGCGGCCAGGCCCAGGCCAGCACGGCGAGCGCCGCGAGAGCGCCGCTGGCGATCCACAACGGGTTGCCGAGGCGCCGCAGCAGCATGGCGGCGACGATGACGATCGGCGTCGCGGCGAGCGCGGTGGAAAAATCGGAGGTGCCGCCAATGCTGTTGCGATGGGCGAAGATCGCCCAGGCCACCGCCAGGCCGCCGACGGCCGCACTGCGCAGCAGGTTGGTGGCGCCCGCCGTACTCATTTCGTCCGCTGTGCCGCGATGTGGGCGGCGAGCGCGCGCAGCGACGAGAAGATGCGGATGTTGTCCTCGTTGTCCGAACGCAGCTGGAAGCCGTAGCGTTTGGAAATCACCAGCGCGAGTTCGAGGATGTCGATCGAATCGAGGCCAAGGCCTTCGCCGAACAGCGGCGCGTCGGGGTCGATGGTGTCGGCGGCGATCTCGAGATTGAGCGCGCTGACGACCAGTTCGGCGATTTCGGGCAGGAGGGCGGCGCTGGCTTCCGGGGTGGTGGCTGGCATGTCGGGATGATCCGTCAGGGTTGGGCGGCAACGGCGCGGAACGCGAGCACCGCGTTGCTGCCGCCGAAGGCGAATGAGCTGGCCAGGGCGGCGCGCAGCGGCTGCTGGTGGCGCGCCGTGGCGACGTGATCGACGCCGGCGCAGGCCGGGTCGAGGTGATCGAGATGGGCGGTCGGCGGAATGGCGCTCTCGCGCAGGGCGAGGACGGTGATGATGGCCTCCAGGGCGCCGGCGGCACCGAGCAGGTGGCCGTGCAGCGACTTGGTGGCGCTGACCGCCAGGTGTTCGGCGCGCTCGCCGAAGACGGTGCGCAGCGCCTCGATTTCCACCGGGTCGCCTTCCGGCGTCGCCGTGCCGTGGGCATTGACGTAATCGATGTCGGCGGCGCCCAGGCCGGCATCGGCTAGCGCCGCACGCAAGGCGCGCACCTGCCCGGCGGCGGCCGGACGAACCAGATGGCTGTGATCGCAGGTTGTGCCGTAGCCGGCGAGTTCGCCGTGGATAACGGCGCCGCGGGCGACGGCATGGTCCCAGTCTTCGAGCACCAGCGCCGCCCCACCCTCGCCCAGCACCAGTCCGCTGCGGTCCGCCGCGAAGGGCCGGCAGCAGTGCGGGGCGCCGGCCTCGTCGGCGTTGGCCAGCACGCGCAGGGCTTCCCAGGCGCGAGCGACGGCATAGGCCTGCGGCGTGTCCGAGCCGCCGGCCAGCATGACCGGCGCTTCGCCGCTGCGTACCCGGCGGAAGGCTTCGCCGATGGCGATCGACGACGAGGCGCAGGCCACGGTATGGCTCATGCTGACGCCGCCGAGGCCGAGCTGGATCGAAATCTGCGCGTTGGCCGCATTGTTCATCCCGAGCACCACCGAGAGCGGCGACAGGCGCTGCTGCCCGTGCTGCCAAAGTTCGCGGTAGCCCTTTTCGTAGGCCATGGTGCCGCCCAGCGCCGTGCCCCAGGCGACGCCCCAGTCCTCGCGCTCGTCGCCCTGCGGCGCGCGTGGCAGGCCGGCATCGTCCCAGGCGGCGAAGGCAGCGGCGACGCCGAGCTGGGCGAAGCGGTCGAGCATGCCGGCGAGCGGACGGCCGAGCGCCGCCTCGGCGTCAAAACCGGGGCAGCCGGCGAAGGGCATGTTCAGTGGCCGTGGCAGGTCGTCGGTGCGCAGCAGGCGGATTGCCGATTCGCCAGCCAGCAGGCGCGCGAAGAAATCGGCGAGGTCGCCGCCGAAGGGGCTGACCAGACCGAGTCCGGTGATTGCGACGCGACGCGGATTCATGCGTTCAGCTTTTTTCGCTGCGCAGGCGTTCCATCAGCACCACCATGTCGCCGACGGTTTTCGGGCTCTTCAGGTTCTTGTCCAGCGCGACGCCGAAGCGGTCCTCGAACTCGAACACCAGTTCGAGCATCATCAGGGAGTCGACGCCGAGCGCGGCCAGCGTCGCTTCGGGGACCACCTGCTCGGGCGGGACGCCCAGGCGGCCGTCGAGAAACTCGCGAATTACGGTTAGGGAATTCATAAGACCATGAATTTTAGCCGAAAAACGCCGTTTTCCACAGCCTTGCGGTAGGATGCCCCATTGCTTGCCGAGATTTCTGCCCGAGTTGATGCCCATTCCGTCCCCCTCGCCTGCCCCGTTGCCGGTAACCGAGGTGTTGTCCTGGCGGCAGCAGGCGCTCCGCCGCTTTTCCACCCTCTGGCCGCTCAAGGCCGGCGGGACGGTGATCTTCATGCTGCTTTTTTTCTGGGGCTACTTCGGCGTGCTGCAGAATCCGGGCGGGTCGGTGACGGTCATGCCGCTGACCGTCGTCGATGCATGGGTTCCCGCCACGCCGGCCGCGTTCGGCATCTATGCCTCGCTCTGGTTCTATGTCTCGCTGCCGCCGGCCTTTTTGGCCGACCTTCGCCAGCTGGTCATCTACGCCTGCGGGATCGCCGCCCTCTGCCTGAGCGGCCTGGCGATCTTCTGGCTGTGGCCGACCGCGGTGCCGCACGCCGATGTCGATTGGGCCGGCCATGCGGGTGTCGCCATGATCAAGGGCATCGATCTTGCCGGCAACGCCTGCCCTTCCCTGCACGTGGCGACCGCCGTGTTTTCCGCCGTCTGGCTCGGGCATCTGCTGAAGAGCATCGGCGCACCGCCCGTTTTTGCCGCGTCGAGCTGGCTGCTGTGCGCAGCCATCGTCTGGTCCACCCTGGCCATTCGCCAGCATGTCTTTCTCGACGTGCTGGCCGGCCTCGCGTTCGGCCTCGTCTTCGCCCTTCTCTCGCTGCGCCGCGTCAGCCGGCAGCCCGCGCCAGCTGCTTGACGAAGAGCGCGGCTTCCTGGAAGCCGACGACGCGCAGGCCGGCGATTTCCCGGCCGCCGCGGTCGAAGAAGATGATCCCGGGCGGCCCGTAGAGGCCGAAACGAGCGAGCAGCGCCTTGTCTTCCGGCGTGTTGGCGGTGACGTCGGCCTTGAGCAGCGTGAAGCCGGCCATTTTCTCGCGCACCGCCGGGTCGGCGAAGGTGTAGCGCTCCATTTCCTTGCACGATACGCACCAGTCGGCGTAGAAATCGAGCATCACCGGGCGGTCGACCGCAGCTAGGCGGGCGTCGAGTTCGGCGAGCGAGCGCACCGGCTCGAACGGCAGCTTCTGCTCCTGCGCCGCCAGCGCCTGCCCGCGCAGGCCGGCCAGCGGCTGCAGCGGGTCGCGGCTGCCGGCCAGCGCGCCGATCAGCAGCGCGGCGCCGGTCAGCAGCATGACGATGCCGATGCCCTTCCAGAACCGCTGCCAGCCGGAAGCATGCGGCGGCAGCGGGTCGAGCGCGTGTAGGAAGATGGCGGGGATGATGAGCAGCGCCGCCCATGCCAGCATCGCGGCGACCGGCGGAATCACCGGCGACACCAGCCAGACGGCGGTGGCCAGCAGCAGCACGCCGAAGCCCTTCTTGACCGCTTCCATCCACGGCCCGGTCTTCGGCAGCAGCGAGCCGCCGGCGGTGCCGACGGCGATCAGCGGCGCGCCCATGCCGAGCGCCATGACGAACAGCGCGGTGCCGCCAAGCACGGCGTCGCCGGTCTGGCCGATGTAGAGCAGCGCGCCGGCCAGCGGCGCGGCGACGCAGGGGCCGACGATCAGCGCCGACAGCGCGCCCATGGCGAAGACGCCGACGCCGCGCCCGCCGCGCAGGTGGCCTGATTCTTCCGACAGCTTGCTCTGCAGCGCGGTCGGCAGCTGCAGTTCGTAGAAGCCGAACATCGAGAACGAGAGCACGACGAAGACCAGCGCGAAGGCGCCGAGCACCCAGGCGTTCTGCAGGGCGGCCGAGAGCAGCGTGCCGGTCAGCCCGGCGGCGATGCCGGCGGCGGCGTAGGTGACGGCCATGCCGAGCACGTAGGCGAGCGAGAGCGCGAAGCCGCGGGCGTGCGAATTCTTGTGCCCCTGCCCGGCGATGATGCCGGAGAGGATGGGGATCATCGGCAGGACGCAGGGGGTCAGCGCCAGGCCGAGGCCGGCGACGAAGAAGAAGGCGATATTGGCCCAGAAGCCGGCGTGGCGCAGGACGCCGGCGATTTTGCCGCTTTCGTCGGTGTCGACCGCAAGCGGCGCGCTCGCCGGACTGCCGGCGGCCGGCAGTTCGAAGCTGACCGTCTGCGTCTGCGGCGGGTAGCAGACGCCGGCATCGGCACAGCCCTGCGAGGTCACGTTCAGCCTGAGCGGCAGTGCGCCCGAGGCGTTGCGGTCGACCGGCAGGCGGATGGCGACGTTCTTGTAGAAGACCTCGACCTTGCCGAAGTTTTCGTCGTTCTTCTCCTTGCCCCTGGGAAAGACCGGCGTGCCGAGCGTCACGATGTCGCCGTCGACGGCGAAGCGGAACTTGTCGCGGTAGAGGTAATAGCCCTTGGCGATTTCGAAGGCGACTTCGATGGTCTGTGCGTCGAGCGCGCGCGCGCTCGGCTTGAAGGCGACCGCCGGGTCGAGGAATTCCTCGGCGTGGGCGAGCGAAATCAGGAAATAGAAGAGGAAGAACAGTATGCGCATCATCCTTGGAGCGTTTCCGCCGCCACCCAGTTCAGGTAGGCCGGCAACCCGTGCGCGACCGGCAGTGCGATGATTTCCGGCACGTCGTAGGGATGGTGCTGGCGGATGATGGCTTCGAGCGCCGGGTAGTTGGCTGCGGTCGACTTGATGAACAGGGGGATTTCCGTCGCTGATTCGACGCTGCCCTGCCAGCAGTAGACCGACTGGGCGCGCGGCAGGATATTGACGCAGGCGGCCAGCTTGGCTTCGACGAGGGCGAGCGCGATGGTGTTGGCGCAGGCTTCGTCCGGGCAGTTGGTGAACACGATCAGGATCTGGGACATCGGCGGATTTTACTTGAGCAGGCGGCGGCGCGTCAGGCGCAGGGCGATGGCGAAGGCTACGCCGGTCGTCGCCAGCAGCGCCATGATGTGGATCAGGGCATCGGCCGGCAGCTGCCCGGCGAGCAGCGGCCGCACCAGCGCGACGCCCTGAGCAAGTGGCAGCCAGCCGCCGATCGTCGCCAGCCAGCCGGGCAACTGGTCAGTCGGGAAGAAGACGCCGGAAATCAGCGTCATCGGCGTGATGAACAGCGTGAAGTAGTACATGAAGAAATCGTAGGACGGTGCCAGCGCGTTCCAGATCAGGCCGAGGGCGGCGAAGGCGAGCCCGGTGAGGACGATGGCCGGCAGCGCCCATAGCGCCAGCGGCCCGTTGGTAAGGCCGAGGGCGGCGACGACGACGAGGATGGCGGCGCCCGAGAACAGCGACTTGGTCGCCGCCCAGAACAGCTCGCCGGCGACGACGTCGGCCAGTCCGAGCGGCGTGTTGAGGATGGCGTCCCAGGTCTTCTGCACGTGCATGCGCGAGAAGGCCGAATACAGCGCCTCGAAAGTGGCGGCGTTCATCGTCGAGGCGCAGACGGTGCCGGCGGCGAGGAAGGCGACGTAGGACTGGCCGGCGATTTCCGGCAGCATGGCGCCCAGCCCGTAGCCGAGGCCGAGCATGTAGATCAGCGGGTCGGCCAGGTTGCCGAGGATGGACGGGAGCGCCAGCTTGCGCCAGACCAGAAAGTTGCGCCGCCAGACCGGAAACCAGCCGATCGCCGGGGAGCGGACGGCGCTTGCCGCTAAGGCTGCGCTCATCGCCCGAACAGGCCCTTCAGCAGGGTGCCGACGCCGGGCGTCGCGGCATCCTGGGCGGCGCCGGCGGCGGCCATCTCCATGCCGAGCATGACGCTGTCGAAGGCGCTGACATTGACTGTCGCCGTCCAGATCAGCGGCTTCTTTTCGCCCGGCTTCTGCGGCGGGTAGGAGAAACCCTGCACTGGCCCGTGCGCGATGCCGGTCAGCATCGCCATCTCGCCCTTGGCGAAAATGCCTTCGGGGATGGTGCAGTCGCGCTGGCTGGCCGGCAGCATCGGGCTCTTGTTGCGCGCAGCGAGCCAGATCACGACGTCCTTGTCGTTGCCGGCGGAAACCGCCTGCAGGTCGTAGCCGCGGGCGCGGGTCAGCGCGTTCCAGGTCAGCGGGATGGCCGCCTTGAGGTCGCTCGCCTGCGCCTTGAGGCCCATCGGCTCGAGGAAGTCGAGCGCCGGGGTCAGCGCGAGACGGATGTCGTCCTTCATGAAATTGGCCTTGACGACGTGGTCGCCGACCGCCGAGGCGCCGTCCGGGATACCGCGATAGTTCTGGTCACCCTGCGGCCAGCCGATCGAGCGCGGCGGTAGCGAGGCGTCGCGTGGCGCCCGGCCCTGGCTGCGGCTCTGGCGCGCCATCGCCTGGATCTCGGGCGGCACCTTGCCGGTCAGGGCGCGGAAATCGATGACTTCGGGCTGGCCTTTCTGCACCGTCGGCGAGCAGCCCCAGTAGATCAGCACGCGCCCGTCCGGCTCGCCGTCGGGGGCGCTACCGCCACCACCCCGCCGTTCGCCCTGCAGCGGCAGTTGCGGGCCGATGCGCATGGCGTCGGGAACGGTATGCGCCGCCTGGTAGTCGGCCGGCAGGTCGCCCGGCGAAGTCAGGCGCAGGTCCATGTTGTGGCTGACGCTGCTGCCGCCACCACCGCCGGACAGCATGCCCATGATGCCGCCCATGCCGCCGGCGCCCATGCCGGCATGGGTCATCAGGCGCATTTCGTAGACGGTCGGCGCGGCGGCCGCCGGCAGGGCCAGGAAGGCCAGCGAGAGGGACAGCGTGCGCAGCGTGGACGGCAAGGGACGGGTTTGCATGGTGCGGCCTCCGCGGGTGTCGGGTTGGGGTGGCTTCATTCTAGACCATCGCCATGGCCGGCCGGTTGCGGTCGACCGTCGAAAATGGGCGATTTTCACGGCCGCTCAGTCTCGCAGTTCGCGGCCGGTCAGCTTGATGAAGACGTCTTCGAGGTTCGAGGCGCGGTGCACGTAGCGCAGCCCGGGCGCCTCGGCCAGGCGGGCGAGCAGCGGGCGCGGGTCGCTGCAATAGAAGAAAGCGGTTTCGCCGCTGGTTTCGACGCGCCCGGCAAGGTGGCGGTGGGCTGCGACGAAGGCAGGCAGGTCGCCACCGGCTTCGTCATAGACCTCGACCACCTGCGGTTCGATGTGTTCGGCGATCAGCTGGCGTGGGCTGCCCTCGGCGATCTTGCGCCCGTGGTCGATGACGATCAGCGTGTCGCATAGCCGCTCGGCCTCGTCCATGAAATGCGTGGTCAGGATCAGCGTCTTGCCGGCCGACTTGAGCTGCTTGAGGCGATCCCAGATCAGGTGGCGGGCCTGCGGGTCGAGGCCGGTGGTCGGCTCGTCGAGAAAGACGATGTCGGGGTCGTTGACCAGCGCGCGGGCCAGCGTCAGGCGCCGCTTCATGCCGCCCGAGAGGGTCGCAATGCGCGCCCCGGCCTTGCCGGCGAGGCCGGCGAAGTCGAGCAGCTGCGGGATGCGGGCACGGACGGCGGCATCGGACAGCCCGAAGTAGCGGCCGAAGACGAGCAGGTTCTCGCTGGCGGTGAAATCGGGGTCGAGGTTGTCGAACTGCGGGACGACGCCGACCCGCGCCCGCGCCTTCTGTGCGTCATCCGGGATGGTGTAGCCGTTGAGGCTGACGGCCCCGCTGTCGGGCGCGGTCAGCCCGAGGCAGAGGCGCAGGGTGGTCGTCTTGCCGGCCCCGTTCGGCCCGAGCAGGCCGAAGCAGCGGCCGGGTTCGACGGCGAACGAAAGGCCGGCGACCACCTCGGTGCCGCCATAGGTCTTGCGGAGTTGGCCGACGCTTAGTGCCGCCACGCGCGGTTGATGATGTCGCGGATCAGGTGTAGGCGGCGGTGGAAGAAATGGTCGGCGCCGGGCACGACGACCACCGGCACGTCGAGCGGCAGTGCCCAGTCGAAGACATTGGCCAGCGGCACCGTCTCGTCGGCCGAGCCGTGGATGACGATGGTGTCGTGCGGCACGGCTTCGGTGTCGTACTGACGGGTGCCTTCGACGAAGCCGGCGGCGGTGCCGACCAGCACCAGGCGCTGCGCCGGGTGGCCGAGTTCGACCAGGCGCTTGGCCAGGCGGGTCTGGCAGAAGGCGCCGAACGAGAAACCGGCGAGCGCCACCGGCAGGTCGCCGCAGCGGCACTTGGCATCCTGCAGCACGGCCAGCAGGTCGTCGGTTTCGCCGTGGCCTTCGTCATGGATGCCTTCGGTATCGCCGACGCCGCGGAAATTCGGGCGGAAGGCGGCGTAGCCGAGGCTGACGAAGGTGCGCGCCAGCGTGTAGGCGACCTTGTTGGTGTTGGCGCCGCCGCCGAGCGGGTGCGGGTGTGCGATCAGCGCGATGCCGCGCGGCGCGTCGGGGCGCTCCATGATGACGTCGATCTTGCCGGCCGGGCCGTCGATCAGGATTTTCTCTTCGGGGGCTCTCATATCTTCAGGCGCTCCACGACGCGGCCATGGACCAGGTGTTCCTGGATGATTTCCTCGACGTCTTCCGTGTCGACATAGGTGTACCAGACGGCTTCCGGATAGACGACCATGACCGGGCCTTCGTCGCAGCGGTCGAGACAGCCGGCCTTGTTGATGCGCACCTTGCCGGCGCCCTTCATCTTCAGTTGACCGATGCGGTCCTTGGCGTAGGCCTGCAGGGCGCTGGCGCCGTGCGCGTTGCAGCAGGTCTCGCCCGGCTCGCGCTGGTTGCAGCAGAAAAAGACGTGATGTTTGTAGTAGCTCATCTTTCCTCCTTGGGGTGGGAAATTATAGTTCCTGCACCCGGCGAACTGCGCGAAAATGCAGCCAATCCATCCTGAATAGGCGACCGCCATGCTCGAACTGGACGTTTATGGAACGCTGGTCGCCGCCTCGGCGGTGCTGCTGCTTGGACAACTGCTGGTGACGCGCGTGCGCTGGCTGGCTGCCTACACGATCCCGGAGCCGGTGGCCGGCGGCCTGGTGGTGGCGCTGCTGATGCTCGTCCTGCGTACCGGCTTCGATTTCAAGGTGCAGTACGACACCAGCCTCAGCGCGCCGCTGATGCTGACCTTCTTCGCCTGCATCGGCCTCAACGCCGATCTGGCCAGCCTGCGCAAGGGCGGGCGGCCATTGCTGGTCTTTCTCGGCATCGTCCTCGGTTTTCTCGTCCTGCAGAACATCACCGGCCTGCTGCTGGCGCTGGCGCTCGGCCAGTCGCCCTTCTTCGGCCTGCTCGCCGGGTCGATCGCGCTCTCCGGCGGGCACGGCACCGGCATTGCCTGGGGCACAGTGTTCGCCGAGCAGTACGGCGTCGCGTCGGCGACCGAAATCGCGCTGGCCTGCGCGACCTTCGGGCTGGTGCTCGGCGGCGTGCTCGGCGGGCCGGTCGCCAAGTTCCTGTTGCGCCGGGTGACGCTGCCGGCGACCGCGGCGAACGGTGAGGCCGAGAACACCTTCGAGAAGCCGCATGAAGTGCGCCTGATCACGGCGCCGGCGCTGATCGAGACTCTGGCCCTGATCTCGATCTGCCTGCTCGCCGGTCAGGCCATTTCACGCGGACTCGCCGGCAGCTTCCTGGCCCTGCCTGCCTTCGTTTGCGTGCTGTTCGTCGGCGTCCTGCTGCGCAACGGCCTGAGCGCAGTCGGCTGGTACGACGTCTTCGAGCGCGCCGTGTCGGTGCTCGGCAACGTCTCGCTCGCCCTCTTCCTGGCCATGGCGCTGATGACGCTGCGCCTGTGGGAACTCTCGGCACTGGCCCTGCCGCTGCTCGGCCTGCTCTTCGGCCAGGCGCTGCTGATGGTTGTCTACGCCGTCTTCATCACCTTCCCGGTGCTCGGCCGCAATTACGATGCGGCGGTGGTAGCCGCCGGCCATTGCGGCTTCGGGCTGGGGGCGACGCCGACGGCGATCGCCAACATGCAGGCGGTGACCGACCGCTTTGGCTCGTCGCCGCTGGCTTTCCTGATCGTGCCGATGGTGGGGGCTTTTTTCATCGACATCGCGAACGCCATCGTGATCAAGCTTTTTCTTGCGTTGCCGGTCTTTTCTGGCTGAAACGTTGGGTTCCGCGCCTGACGCGCGGCATTACTTTCTTTTGCTTCGCCAAAAGAAAGTAAGCAAAGAAAAGGCGACCCTGGGTCGGTGCCCGGCTTTGCCGGGTTCCCTGCGCTACTCGGGTTTCGCGGGGGCTGCGCAACTCGGGGCTGTGCCCCTCAGACAGTGCTCGCCCTTTATCCGCGAATCCCTGCGTTGCTCGGCACCTCCCAAGGGCCCGGTGAACCAGTGGTGGTGTTGCGGTCGACGGGCAAAAATGGCTGTTTTTCGGGGTCGACCGCAGCAGACGAGCTGCGGTCGGTTTTCGGGTCCCCATGTGAAGCGCGGAGCAACGGAGATGGGCCGGGGGCAGTCGGCGAGGACTGTCTGAGGGGCAACGCCCCGAGTTCCGAAGCCGCCCGGCCCGTCGAGTAGCGCAGGGGAGTCGGCGCAGCCGACCGCGCAACCTGGGGTGGCTTTTTCTTTGGCTACTTTCTTTTGGCCACACAAAAGAAAGTACGCCCGCGCGTCAGGCGCGGAAACTAGCGTTTCGGAAAAACTCTTCCGCCGGCCGGATGCAAAACCCAACCCAAATCATCGCGCCGCACGTTTCACGTGAAACGCCGTCCAGTATTTTTCCATCCCGACAATCAGCGAGCAAAGCCAGGCGAACGCGAAGATTTCTCCCCACGCGTCAAGGCCGATCGGTGCCGTCTGGAAGATGGCGTTTAGCGGCGGCCAGTAGGTCAGCAGCAGCTGGAGGACGGCCATGGTGGCAAGGCCACCCCAGAACCAGGGATTGGAGAAGGCACCGAGGCTCCAGAAGCTGCGCGTCAGCGAGCGGCAGTTGAACAGGTAGAGCATTTCGACCATGACGAAGACGTTGACCGCGACCGTCCGCGCTTCGGCCAGCGTGTGGCCTTGTGCCAGCTCACGCAGGAAGAGGCCGAAGGCGCCGCCGAGCAGCAGCAGCGAGACCAGCACGATGCGGCGGATCAGCGCGCCGTCGAGCACCGGCGTCGCCAGCCGGCGCGGCGGGCGGCTCATGATGCCGCGCTCGATCGGTTCGAAGGCCAGCGTCAGGCCGAGCAGCACGGCGGTAGTCATGTTGATCCACAGGATCTGCAGCGGCGTGATCGGCAGCGTGGCGCCGAAGACGATGGCGGCGACGATGACCAGCCCTTCGCCGAAATTGGTCGGCAGGGTCCACGTGATGAACTTGACCAGGTTGTCCCAGACGCCCCGGCCCTCCTCGACCGCCGCCTCGATGCTGGCGAAATTGTCGTCGGTCAGCACCATCGCCGCCGCTTCCTTGGCCACCTCGGTGCCGCCCTGCCCCATGGCGATGCCGATGTCGGCCTGTTTCAGCGCCGGGGCGTCGTTGACGCCGTCGCCCGTCATCGCCACGACTTCGCCCCGTTCCTGCAGGGCGCGTACCAGACGCAGCTTCTGTTCCGGCTCGACGCGGGCGAAGACGTCGATGTCGTGTGCCGCCACGGCCAGCGCCGTGTCGTCGAGCGCCGCCAGTTCGCGGCCGGTCAGCGCCCGTTCGCCGGGGATGCCGATCTGGCGGGCGATGGCCAGCGCCGTCGCGGCATGGTCGCCGGTAATCATCTTGACCCGGATGCCGGCCGAGTGGCAGTGGCGGATCGCCGCGACCGCGGCCTTGCGCGGCGGATCGATCATGCCGACCAGGCCGAGCAGCGTGAGCTGGTCCACGTCGGTTGCGGTCAACGGCGAATTCCGGGCAAAAATGCGCCGCGCCAGTAGCAGCACGCGCATGCCCTGCCCGGCCAGCGCCTGTGCGGCTGCCTCGACGGCAGCGGCGTCGAGCGGTGCCGGCCGGCCATCGCCGCCCAGGTGGTCGATGCAGCGCGGCAGCAGGCGCTCCAGCGCGCCCTTGACGTAGAGCACCGTGTCGCCATCGCCGCCATGTGCGGTGGCCATGTACTGGCGGTCGGCGCTGAACGGTAGTTCGTCGCGGCGCGGGAACAGGGCGCCCAAGGTGTGTTCGTCGAGCCCGCCCTTGCGCGCGGCGACCAGCAGCGCCGCTTCGGTCGGGTCGCCGGTGATTTTCCAGTGGCCGCCGTCGCGGTGCAGGCCGGCGTCGTTGCACAGGGCGCCTGCGACCAGGCATTCGCGCAGCGCGCCGGTGATGGCGGCGGGCATGCCGTCGCGGGTGATGCCACCCTCCGGATGGTAGCCGTGGCCATCCAGCGTGTGGTCCTGGCCGGTGCACCAGACGATGCGCACGGTCATCGCGTTTTCGGTCAGCGTGCCGGTCTTGTCGGAGCAGATGACGGTGGTGCTGCCCAGCGTCTCGACCGCCGGCAGGCGACGGATGATGGCGCGCCGCCGGGCCATGCGGGCGACGCCGATGGCCAGGGTGACGGTGACCGCTGCCGGCAGCCCTTCCGGAATGGCGCCGACGGCGAGCGCGACGGCGGCCATGAACATGTCGAACGCCGCTTCGCCGCGCAGCAGGCCGATGCCGAAGGTGAGCACGGCCAGGGCGCCGATGGCCCACAGCAGCCAGGTCGAGAAGGCCGCCATCTTGCGCGTCAGCGGCGTCGTCAGTTCGGGGGCGGCGGCCATCAGGCCGGCGATGCGGCCGGTCTCGGTGGCGTCGCCGGTGGCGATCACCAGCCCGGTGCCCTGCCCGGCGACGACCGTGGTGCCGGCCCACGCCATGTTGGCGCGTTCGGCAAGCACCGTGTCGGTCGCCAGCGGCGCGCTGTGCTTGGCGACCGGCAGCGATTCGCCGGTGAGCAGCGAGTCGTCGGTATGCAGCTCCTTGTGGTGGACGAGGCGCAGGTCGGCCGGCAGGCGGTCGCCGGCGGCCAGCAGCACGACGTCGCCGGGCACCAGTTCGGCCGCCGGCAACGGCCGCTTGCGGCCGTCGCGACGCACCGTCACCGGCATCGCCACGCTCTTCGCCAGCGCCGCCAGCGCGCCTTCGGCCTGCGCTTCCTGCCAGTAGCCGATGACCGCATTGACCAGCACGACGCCGAGAATGACGCTGGCGTCCACCCACTCGCCGAGGCCGGCGGTGATGCCGCCGGCGGCGATCAGCACCAGCACCAGCGGCTGCCCGAGCTGGCCGGCGAAACGTCGCCAGGCCGGCTTGCCGGGCCGTTCGCTGAGCCGGTTCGGGCCATGCCGGACCAGGCGCTCGCCGGCTTCCGCCTCGCTCAGGCCGGCGGCGCTGGCGACGCCCAGCCGCGCTTCGGCGTCGGCCGGCGACAGCGCGTGCCAGTCTACGTGCGGCGGCTGCTCAGGAGCAGGAAGGGCAGGGTCAGGAAGGGCCATAGGGTCGCCACCCAGCGGGTCAGGCCGTTGAAGTTGAGGAAGTGCCCCTGCCGCCAGACGGCCAGCGCAGCGGCGGAGTAAGGGTTGGGCGGCGCCAGGTTGACCAGGATGGCGCCGGCCATCAGCGCCAGCGCCGCCAGCATCAGGCGTGCCGTGGCCGGCAGGGCGATGCCGACCGCCAGCCCGACGACGGCCAGCAGCAGGCCCATCTGCGCGCCGGGCGTCAGCCAGGCGAAGGCCTCGTCGGGGCTGACCAGGATCGCCGTCGCCAGCGTGCGGACGACGAGGCCGAGCAGGAGAAAGAGCGGCACTGCCAGATAGGCGATGGCGGTGCGTACGCACAGCAGGCGCACGATGAGGCCGACGGCCAGCGCGTTGAAGGCGGTGATGCTGGCCTCGATGAGGACGAAGCTTTCGGCGGCGAAGGGCATGGCACCGCTCAGGCCGAGCAGCTGGCGGAGGTCGCCGGCGCCGAAGAGCAGGGTTTCCGGCGACAGCGGGATCAGCAGCCAGAGGCCGAGCAGGGTCAGGCCGAGCTCGGCGTGCGGCAGCGGCGCGATGTGGCGCTGCTGCCAGGCGGCGATGCGGTTGAAGATGCGCGGCCCGACCAGTTGCGCCCAGACTGCGCCGAGCAGGCCGCCGATGGCGTTGCAGGCGAGATCGACATTGGACGGCACGCGCGACGGCAGCCAGGTCTGCACGGTTTCAAGCGCGAAGCTGAGCGCGGCGGCGAGCAGCACCGCCAGCACCGGCGCCGTGAAGCGGCCCGGCAGGCGATGGAGCGCCAGCGTCAGGAAGAAGCCGAACGGGACGTAGACCGCGACATTGGCAGCGAGGTCAAAGGCGGTCCAGTAGCGCGGCCAGCCGCCTTCGAGAAAGGCGATAGGCGAAATGCCCTTGTCCAGCCAGCCGGAAAACGGGTGCAGGCTCCCGTAGACGACCAGGCCGAGCCAGGCCAGGGCTAGGTAGCGGGCGAGGATTACGGGGCCGCGGGTGTCCATGGCCCGATTGTATGTCAGTGGTGATGCGGGTGTTCTACTGCGTGATGGGTTTCGGCAGCGGCACGATGGTGCAGCGCGGCGTGGATGTCCTCGGGCGGCGTCGGGTGGCCGACCCATTGCGGCAGCAGCGAGCCGGCGACCATGCCGAGCATGCTGACGGCAAGACCGATCAGCTGCGGCGGCACCAGGCTGGCCTCGCCGATCAGCACTTCGACCAGCAGCCATGACGCCAGCCCGCCGAAGATGGCGGCCAGCGCGCCCTGCGTCGTCGCCTTTTTCCAGAAGGCGCCGAAGAAGAGCGGTACGAAGGCGCCGGCCAGCGTCACCTTGTAGGCGTTCTCGACCATCTTGAAGATGCTGGCATTCGAGTACAGCGCGAAGCCGAGGACGATGGCGGTGAAGCTGACGATGGAGATGCGCATGACCTTGAGGAACTGGTGGTCGCCCATGCCGGGGAAGAAGCCGCGCACGATGTTTTCCGAGAAGGCGACCGACGGGGCGAGCAGGGTTGCCGACGAGCAGCTCATGATCGCCGACAGCACGGCGCCGAAGAAGATGGCCTGGGCGAAGACCGGCGTGTGCTGCAGGACCAGCGTCGGCAGCACCAGCTGCGAGTCGGTTTCGAGCAGGCCGGTGAATAGTTCGGGGTCGATCAATGTCGCCGAATAGGCGATGAACATCGGCACGAAGGTGAAGCAGAAGTAGATCGAGCCGCCGAGGATCGAGCCCCAGATGGCGATGGTCGAAGTCTTGGCCGAGGTGATGCGCTGGAAGACGTCCTGCTGTGGAATCGAGCCGAGCATCATGGTCATCCAGGCGCCGAGGAAGGTCAGCCACTGCCAGGGATCGGGCGGCGGGAAGAAATCGAGCTTGCCGGCGGCCGAGGCGTGATTGACCACCAGCTCCACCCCGCCGGTCAGGCCCGAGACGATGTAGCCGATGTACAGCATGCCGCCCATGATGACGCCCATCTGCACGAAATCGAGGATGGCGACCGACAACATGCCGCCGAAGGTGGTGTAGGTGAGGACGATGGCGGCGCCGAGGATCATGCCGGCGGTCTGGCTGACGAAGCCGTTGGTGACGACATTGAAGACCAGCCCGAGCGCCTTGATCTGCGCCGACACCCAGCCGAGGTAGGAGGCGACGATGCACAGTGTCGTCAGCACTTCCACGGTGCGGTTGTAGCGCAGGCGGAAATAGTCGCCGAGGGTCAGGATATTCAGCTTGTACAGTTTTTTGGCGAAGAAGAAGCCGGCGATGATCAGGCACAGCGAGGAGCCGAAGGGATCGGCGACGACGCCGCGCAAACCCTCCTTGACGAAGGTGGCGGAAACGCCGAACACTGCCTCGGCGCCGAACCAGGTGGCGAACACGGTGGCGGTGACGACCGGCAGCGGCAGGTGGCGGCCGGCGACGGCAAAGTCCTTGGCGGTATGCACGCGCGTGGCGACGTAAAGGCCGATGCCGATGGACAGCATCAGGTAGAGAACGACGAACCAGATCAGCATGTCGTGCCGCCCGCAGGCAAGAGGTTGAAAACGCGGAAATTATAAGGCTGTTGCGCTGCAGCAGCGATGCCTGCGCCAGGCATCGGTTGCGGTCGACCCCGGGAAAAGGGCCAAATCCATGGCCGGCGCCGCTTGCCAATCCGGCCGAATCATTATACTGTGATTATGAACAGTAGTTCGCGCGATGCTTCCCGCATTTATCCCCGCCGGGAATTCGCGCCGTATCAGCAGCAATTTCTATTCCATCTCCGGCCCCTGTGCCATAATCCCGTCAAATTTCCGAGGTATCGCAATGGACGACAACAAGGCGAAGGCGCTCGCAGCGGCGCTGCAGCAGATTGAAAAGCAGTTCGGCAAAGGCTCCATCATGAAGATGGGCGATGCCGAAATCGACGAAGGCATCCAGGTCGTGTCCACCGGTTCGCTCGGCCTCGACATCGCGCTCGGCGTCGGCGGCCTGCCGCGCGGCCGGGTGGTCGAGATCTACGGTCCGGAATCCTCGGGCAAGACCACGCTCTGCCTGCAGGTCGTCGCCGAAATGCAGAAGCTCGGCGGCGTCGCCGCCTTCATCGACGCCGAACACGCGCTCGACCCGCAGTACGCGCAGAAGCTCGGCGTCAATGTCGGCGACCTGCTGATCTCGCAGCCCGACACCGGCGAACAGGCGCTGGAAATCGCCGACATGCTGGTGCGCTCCGGCTCGGTCGATATCATCGTCATCGACTCGGTCGCCGCCCTCACGCCGCGCGCCGAAATCGAGGGCGAGATGGGCGACCAGATGGTCGGCCTGCACGCCCGCCTGATGAGCCAGGCGCTACGCAAACTGACCGCCAACATCAAGAAGACAAACACGCTGGTCATCTTCATCAACCAGATCCGCATGAAGATCGGCGTCATGTTCGGCTCGCCGGAAACCACCACCGGCGGCAATGCGCTCAAGTTCTACGCGTCCGTCCGCCTCGACATCCGCCGCATCGGCGCGATCAAGAAGGGCGACGAGGTGATCGGCAGCGAAACCAAGGTCAAGGTCGTCAAGAACAAGGTATCCCCCCCGTTCCGTGAAGCCATCTTCGACATCCTGTACGGCGAAGGCATTTCCCGGCAGGGCGAAATCGTCGAAATGGGCGTCGCCCACAAGCTGGTCGACAAATCCGGCGCCTGGTACGCCTACAAGGGCGAAAAGATCGGCCAGGGCAAGGACAACGCCCGCGAATTCCTGCGCAGCCACCCGGAGATCGCCCAGGAGATCGAGGCGAACATCCGTGAAGCGGCCAGCACGACCGTGATCAAGCCGACCAAGTCGGCACCGGCCAATGCCTGATCCGGTTTCGGCGCTGCGTGTTGCGGCCCTGCGACTGCTGACCCGGCGCGATCACAGCCGGGCCGAGTTGACGGCCAAACTGGCGGCGCAGGCCGAATCGGCGGAGCAGTTGAACCAGGTGCTCGACAGGCTGCAGGCGGAGCGCCTGCTTTCCGACCACCGCTTTGCCAGCCAGCGCGTAGCCGCGCGGGCCGGACGTTACGGCGACGCGCGCCTGAAGCAGGAGTTGCGGCAGCACGGTGTAGGCGACGAGGACATCGCGGCCGCCCTCCCCGAGGGTGGCGACGAGACCGCCCGTTGCCAGGCCGTGTGGGCGCGGAAATTCGGCGCCTTGCCGCACAGCGCGGAAGAGCGCGCCAAACAGATGCGTTTCCTGCAATATCGCGGCTTTTCCGGCGATGCGATTCGCCGGGTGATGCGCGGAGTCGATGAATGAGCGATCCCCAGGTGTCCAGTCTCGTTGCCCGGAACCTGCGCAAGAAGTACAAGGCGCGGACGGTGGTCGAGGACGTTTCCTTCGAAGTAAAAAGTGGTGAAGTGGTCGGCCTGCTCGGTCCCAACGGTGCCGGCAAGACGACCTGCTTCTACATGATCGTCGGCCTCGTGCCGGCCGATGGCGGCGATGTCTATATCGACGATGTCCGGCTGACCCATCTGCCGATGCATAACCGGGCCCGCCAGGGTCTTTCCTACCTGCCGCAGGAGGCTTCGGTCTTCCGCAAGCTGAATGTCGAGGAAAACATCCGTGCGGTGCTGGAGTTGCTGAATCTTCCCGAGCCGGAACTCAACGACCGGCTCGAAGGCCTGCTCGGCGAACTGCATGTCGACCACGTGCGCCACATCAATGCGGCCGCCCTTTCCGGCGGCGAACGGCGGCGCGTCGAAATCGCCCGTGCGCTGGCGACCAACCCGCGCTTCATCCTGCTCGACGAACCGTTCGCCGGGGTTGACCCGATTGCCGTGCTCGAAATCCAGAAGATCATCCGCTTCCTCAAGGAACGCGGCATCGGCGTCCTGATCACCGACCACAACGTGCGCGAAACCCTCGGCATCTGCGATCACGCCTACATCATCAACGCCGGGCGCGTACTTGCCGCTGGACGTCCGGACGAAATCGTGGAGAATGAAAGCGTGCGCAAGGTTTACCTCGGCGAGCACTTCAAGCTCTGACCCTAGGCAGCGCAACGACAATCGATGAAGCCCGCACTTCAGCTAAAACTCTCCCAACATCTCGCGCTGACGCCGCAATTGCAGCAGTCGATCAAGCTCCTGCAGCTGTCGACCGTCGAGATGCAGCAGGAAATCGAGCGCTACCTGCTGGAAAACCCGATGCTGGAACGCGACGACGACGGCCCCGCCGAGTCGTTTGCAGGGGCCCAGCAGTTCGACGCCCCGCGCAGCGAGGCGGCCGAGCGCAGCGACCATGACGAGCGCGAGGAGCGCGACGCCCGCGACGATCGCGAACAGGCGGTGCCGGCGGCCCCGTCAGGCGTCGATGACGACCGCTGGACGAGCGATGCCGGCACCTTCACCGGCGCCGGGCGTGACGAGGACGACGACAGCGACGCCCAGGACATCCATGCCAGCACCCCCAGTCTGCGCGATCACCTGAACCTGCAGCTCGGCGTGACCCAGTTGAGCGAGCGCGACCGCAGCCTGGTGCGCTTCCTGATCGAGGCGCTGGACGAAGATGGCTATCTATCGACCCCGTTGGTCGAGCTTTGGGAAACCCTGCCGCCGGAGTACGAGATCGAGCTGGAAGAGCTGGAAATCGCCCTGCGCCACATCCAGAGCTTCGACCCGACCGGCATCGGCGCCCGCAGTCCGCAGGAGTGCCTGGCGCTGCAGCTCAAGGCCTTGCCGGGCGACGAGCAGAGCGCCCTGGCCCTGCAGGTTGTCGAGAAACACCTCGAACTCCTAGCGGCGCGCGATTTCGTGAAAATAAAGCGCCTGACAGGCTGCGACGACGAAGCGCTCAAGGAGGCGCATGCCCTGATCGTCAGCCTCAATCCCCGTCCCGGTGCGCGCTTTGCGCAGATCGAGGCGCGCTACATCACGCCCGACGTCATCGTCAAGAAGCTCAAGGGCAAATGGACGGCCTACATCAACCCGGATGCATACCCGCGGCTGCGCATCAATCGCCTCTACGCCGAAGTCCTGGCGCAGCAGCGGCGCGGCAACGGCAACCTGACCGGCCAGCTGCAGGAAGCGCGCTGGCTGATCAAGAACGTGCAACAGCGCTTCGAAACGATCCACCGCGTTACCCAGGCCATTGTCGACCGCCAGCGCCAGTTCTTCGAGCATGGCGAAGTGGCGATGCGGCCGCTGGTTCTGCGCGAGATCGCCGATATCCTCGGCCTGCACGAGTCGACCGTCTCGCGGGTGACCAGCCAGAAATACATGGCGACGCCGCGCGGCATTTTCGAACTGAAATATTTTTTCGGCAGCCATGTGTCCACCGATACCGGTGGCGCCTGCTCTGCCACTGCCATCCGCGCCCTGATCAGGCAGCTGATCGGAGCCGAGGATGGCAAGAAGCCCTTGTCGGATAGCCAATTATCCGAAATACTAGGCCAGCAGGGAATCGTTGTGGCTCGACGCACGGTGGCAAAGTACCGCGAGTCGCTCAACATCCCGCCGGTCAATTTACGCAAGACCCTGTAGTGAGAGGAGAAAACATGAATCTGCAGATCGCTGGTCACCATATCGAAGTTACGCCGGCATTGCGCGACTATGTGGAAAACAAGCTGGATCCGGTGGTTCGCCATTTTGACAAGGTCACCGGCGTCAACGTGGTCCTGTCGGTTGAAAAGCTGAAGCAGAAGGCTGAAGTAACCGTCCATGTGCCCGGCAAGGACATGCATGTCGAAGAATCCGGCGACGATCTCTATGCCGCCATCGATGCGATGTTCGACAAGCTCGATCGCCAGGTCCAGAAATACAAGCAGAAGATGCAGGACC
>JAGOAU010000005.1 GCA_017983755.1 Azonexus sp.
AGCTTTGTTCCCAAGGATGGCTCGGGCAAGCCGCCCGAAGGTGGCGGCAAAAATCCGACAGTGGACTTCAAAGGCGAAAAGCGGAGCAATGAGACGCACGCCTCGACGACCGATGATCAGGCACGGCTCTTCAAGAAGAGTGCGGGCGACAAATCCCACCTGTGCTACATAGGGCACGCCCTGATGGAGAACCGTAACGGCCTGGTGGTCGATGTCGAAACAACACAAGCCACTGGCAAAGCTGAACGCGAAGCGGCGCTGAAGATGGCGGCCCGGACGATCAAGGCAGGCGGCACGTTGGGTGCGGACAAAGGCTATGACACCGCCGACTTCGTGCAATCGCTGCGCGAGATGAAAGTGACGCCGCATGTGGCGGCGAAGCAATCGGGTTCGGCGATCGATGGCCGCACGACTCGGCATGATGGCTATGCGATCAGCTTGAAGAAGCGCAAGTTGGTTGAAGAGATTTTTGGGTGGAGCAAGACAATTGGCGGTCTGCGCAAAACCCGTTTTATTGGCTTGGCGAAAGTGAAGGCGCAAACCGTCTTTACCTTCGCTTGTTACAACCTGGCCCGGATGGCGACGCTGTTCGGCTGGCGATTGTCTGCGACATAGGGCGAAATCCGCCTGCTGATCGCCGAAAGGCGGGAAGCAAACCCCAAAGAGACTAAAAAACCGGCTGAAATCCGGTTTTAAAGACCTACCAAGGAAATGTGGCAGAAATTTTCTCATCGTCAGCAATGAATAGCCGAAGGCGTCACGGAGTTTTTGGGCAACCTGCTAGATCAGGCTCAGTTCGGCAGGCGGCCGCCCGGTGCGGATGGTTCGCCTTCACGAATGACTTCACCTTCGATGATGCGCCCCGCGAAGGGTTGCTGTCCGCCCGCGCCAGGCGGCTGCTGACGCATTTGCTCGCGCAGCTCGCGACGCAGGGCGCGCGTCTTCCACCGGAACCAGGTGCCGGCCAGCACGGCGCCGACCGCGACGACGGCCAGGGCGACCAGAGAGAACATGAAGCCGACGACCAGCAGGGCCGCACCGAGGAGGAAGGTGACGACCTTGGCCAGCGGGCCCGGCGGCTGGCCGCCGAGGCTGGCGTGAAACTGGCGGAATTTCAGTTGTTCTTCGCTGGCGTTCATCGACTTTCCGGATGGGCGTCCAAATTGACGCCCATCTATTCTAGCGACGGTCGCGCCGACCGTTTGTGGCGCGACTGTCGTTGTTTTGTAACGTGCTCCGCTTCAGAACGGCAACTCGATGCCCGGCCAGACGGCCGTGATCGCCTGACGGAAACCGGCCTGGATGCGTTCCAGCGCGGCAGCATTGTCGGCCTCGAAGCGCAGCACGACGACCGGCGTCGTGTTCGACGGGCGGGCGAGGCCGAAACCGTCGGCGAACTCGACACGGACGCCGTCGATGGTGATGATCTCCTCTGCGCCAGCGAATTTGCCTTCGGCCTTGAGCTTGTCGATCAGCGCGAAGGGTTCGCCTTCGGCCATCTTGATATTGAGTTCCGGGGTCGACGGCGAATTCGGCAACGCCTTCAGCGGCGCATTGACGTCGGCCGAACGCGACAGGATTTCCAGCAGGCGGGCACCGGTGTACAGGCCGTCGTCGAAGCCGTACCAGCGTTCCTTGAAGAAGGTGTGGCCGGACATCTCGCCGGCCAGCGGGGCACCGGTTTCCTTGAGCTTGGCCTTGACCAACGCGTGGCCGGTATTCCACATTAGCGGCACACCGCCGTGTTTTTTGATCCACGGTGCCAGCAGGCGGGTGCACTTGACGTCGTAGATGATCTGCCCGCCCGGCACGCGCGATAGCACGTCGGCGGCGAACAGCATCAACTGGCGGTCCGGGTAGATGATCTCGCCATCCTTGGTCACCACGCCCAAGCGGTCGCCGTCGCCGTCGAAGGCGATGCCGATCTCAGCGTCGGTTTCCTTGAGCGCCTTGATGACGTCGGCCAGATTTTCCGGCTTGGACGGGTCGGGGTGATGGTTGGGGAAGTTGCCATCAACCTCGCAGTAGAGCGGGATGATCTCGCAGCCGAGACGCTTGAACAGTTCGGGTGCGACCGCGCCGGCGACGCCGTTGCCGCAGTCCATGATGATCTTCAGCGGCCGGGCGAGCTTGACGTCGGCGACGATCTTGTCGACATAGGCGGTCTTGACTTCGGCGCTGCGCTTCTCGCCCTGGCCGTGCTTGAGGTCGCCGGCTTCGATGCGTGCCTTCAGGTTCTGGATGGCGTCGAGCGCCAGCGTGGTGCCGCCGATGACCATCTTGAGGCCGTTGTAGTCGGGCGGATTGTGGCTGCCGGTGACCGAAACGCAGGAATTGCAGCCGAGTTCGTAGGCTGCGAAATAGGTGACCGGGGTCGGCACGCAGCCGACGTCGATGGCGTCGCAACCGGCGGCGCAGATGCCGTCCATCAGCGCGCCGGCCAGTTCGGGGCCGGAGAGACGGCCGTCGCGGCCGACGGCGATGGCTTTCTGGCCCTGCTCGACGGCCAGCGAGCCGAGGGCGTGGCCGACCTGGCGCACGACGTCGGCGGTCAGGGATTTGTCGACGATGCCACGGATATCGTAGGCCTTGAAAATTTCGGCGGGTAGTTTGGTCATGATGTTTGCCTATGACGTTTCGTAAAGGAAGAAGTGTAAGAGCCTTTGCGGCAGCCAGTCCAGATTTCCCGGGAAACTCCCGCTGACGAAGCCGACATGGCCGCCCGTCGCAGGCTGTTCGAGGCGCACCTGCGGGCTGACGTCGGCGGCGCCGGGCAGGTAGGCGGCGGGCAAAAACGGGTCATTTTTGGGGTTGACCGCAACAGCTGGCACGGCGATCGATTTCAGCCACGGCTTGGCCGAGGCGCGCCGCCAGTAGTCGTCGGCACCGGCAAAACCATGCACCGGCGCGGTGACGGCGTCGTCGAACTGGTAAAGATTGACTGCTGCCAGCATGCGCGCCTCGTCGAACAATCCGGGAAACTGGCGCAAACGAGCAGTCGAGACAGCTTTCAGCGTTTTCAGGAAATACTGGGTGTAGACGCGGTTGAAGCCGTGCGCCAGATGGTGGCCGCAGGCGGCGAGGTCGAGCGGGGCGCAAATGGCGGCAACGCCGGTAACCACTGCGCCAGCCGCGGCGCCGTGCTCGCCCGCCCATTTAAGCAGCGCGTTGCCGCCCAGCGACACACCGGCTGCATGCAGCGGGCGGCCGCCGTTGGTGCGGCACAGGTGGCGCAGGATCCAGTCGATTTCTTCCGAATCGCCCGAATGATAAGCGCGCGGGCGACGGTTCAACTCGCCCGAACAGCCGCGAAAGTGCGGTAGCGCCAGCCGCCACCCGGCTTTCCTGCAGGCGTGCGCGGTGTTCAGCGCGTAATGGCTGCGGGAACTGCCTTCAAGGCCATGAAACAGTACCAGCAGCGGCGCCTGCGGCGGACCGTCGACCCAGTCGATGTCAATGAAATCGCCGTCCGGGGTATCCAGCCGTTCGCGCCGCAATCTGAGCGGCGCCTGCCTGACGAGCTTCGGCCAGATGGTCTGGGCGTGGCCGCCGGGCAGCCAGGGCGGTGCCTGGTAGGGTTTCAATGCAGCGTGTGCGGCACGGCCTCGGCCATCGCCTGGTGGCTGTCGTCGGCGGCCGAGGCGTGGCGGCTGACCAGGCGCCAGCCATGGGCGCCGCGGGCGTAGATGTGGGTTACGTGCAGCGGGCCGTGCGGGCTGGGGTCGTCGCCGACGAAAAGGATTTCAGTCAGGTGATGGATGGCCAGCACCGAACCCTGCCAGTGGGTAACCGATTCCGCCTGCACGCGAATTTTCGCGTTGGCAAAGATGCCACGCCAGCTTTCGCGGATCGGCACGATGCCGAGCAGGCGGACGCCGGTCGGATGCACGCACAGCGTTTCCTCGTCCTCGGCCCAGAGCTGGATCAGCAGGTCGGCGTCGCCCTTCTGTACGGCCTCGTAAAAGGCCTGTTCGACATCTTCGGGGGCAGCGAAATTAGCGGGTTTGCTCATGAATTGCTCCGTTTCAGGCAGGCGGCCAGCACCTGTTCCGGCGAGAGTTTGTTGAGGCAGTCGAGGTGGCCGAGCGGGCATTCGCGCTTGAAGCACGGGCTGCACTCGAGATTGAGGCTGAGAATGTCGGCCTGGTCCGAAAGCGGCGGCGTGAAGCCGGGCGACGAGGAACCGTAGAGCGCGACGATCGGCCGGTCCAGCGCGGCGGCGACGTGCATCAGGCCGGAATCGTTGCAGACGACGAGGTCGGCCATGGCCAGCAGGTCGATCGCCTGTGCGAGCGAGGTGGCGCCGCACAGGTTGTCGCAGAGGCCGGGGGCGAGGGCGCAGATTTCGTCGGCGACCGCCCGATCCTTGGGCGAGCCGAAGAGGCCGATGCGATAGCCACGTTCTGCCAGGCTGCGGGCAAGTGTTGCGAAGTGGGCGGCCGGCCAGCGCTTGGCCGGGCCGTATTCGGCGCCGGGGCAGAAGGCGACGAAGCGGGCCGGGCGGGTGCGGCCGAGCGCCGTCAGCGTGTTCTGCTGGTCGGTTGCGGTCGACCTGATTTTCGGGTGGGAAATGGGCTTCGGCAGCGGCGCGCCCGGGGCTTCGGCCAACTGGACGAAACGCTCGACCATCAGTGGCAGGGTGGTCTTGTCGAGATCGTGGCGGACGTTGATCAGGCCGTAGCGCGATTCACCGGTAAAGCCGACGCGTTGCGGGATGCCGGCCAGGAACGGGACCAGCGCCGACTTCAGCGAATTGGGCAGGACATGGACGGCATCGTAGCCGCGGTCCGCCAGCTGCCGCGCCAGGCGCCAGCGCGCCTTGAGCGACAACTGGCCATGGCCGAACGGGCTGTCGATCACCTCGGTGATTTCGTCCATGCGTTGCAGGACCGGAGCGACCCAGCTGGGCGCCAGGGCGTCAAGTTGCAAACCGGGGAATTTGGCATGCAACCGCGCGAACAGCGGTTGCGCCATGATGGTGTCGCCAATCCAGGAGGGGGCGACGATCAGCGCTTTCTTCATGCGCAAGTGGCGGGTTTTTGGCCCGCCACCCGAAGCTTAGTGATGGCCCTTGGGCGCTTCGCCCTTGAACACGTACTTGGCACTGCAGTACGGGCAGACGACTTCGCCGGTCTTCAGCACGTCGAGGAAGACGCGCGGGTGCTGCGACCACAGCGGCGCATTGGGCTGCGGGCAATGCAGCGGCAGGTCGTGGGCGGTGATTTCAACGGTCTTGTTGTCGGACATCTCGTTCTCCCTGAGCTTCTTAAACGTAGGCCAGCCAGTCGGCGTGCGCTGCGGAACGTCCATAGACCACGTCGAAGTACTTTTCCTGCAGCGCCTTGGTGATCGGGCCGCGATGGCCGGGGCCGATCTGGCGGTTGTCGAGTTCGCGGATCGGCGTCACCTCGGCGGCGGTGCCGGTGAAGAAGGCTTCGTCGGCGCAATAGACCTCGTCGCGGGTGATGCGCTTCTCGATGACTTCAACCCCCAGTTCGCCGGCCAGTTGCATGACGGTGGCGCGGGTGATGCCTTCGAGGCAGGCGGTCAGGTCCGGCGTGTACAGCTTGCCGTTCCTGACGATGAACAGATTCTCGCCGGCGCCTTCGCAGGCATAGCCTTCCGGATCGAGCAGCAGGGCTTCGTCGTAGCCGTCGCCGGTGGCCTCGTTATTGGCGAGGATGGAGTTCATGTAGTTGCCCGAGGCCTTGGCGCGCACCATCGTGATATTCACGTGGTGGCGGGTGTAGGACGAGGTCTTGATGCGGATGCCGCGCTCCATGCCTTCCTCGCCGAGATAGGCGCCCCACGGCCAGGCGGCGATGATGACGTGCACCTTGGCGCCCTTGGGCGAGACGCCCATCTTTTCCGAGCCGTAGAAGGCCAGCGGGCGCAGGTAGCCGGATTCGAGGTTGTTGACGCGGATGACTTCCTTCTGGGCTTCGTTCAGTTCCTCGGCCGAGTAGGGCATCTGCATCTGGAAGATGTGGGCCGAACGGAACAGGCGCTCGGTGTGCTCCTTGAGGCGGAAAATCGCCGTGCCCTGTTCGGTCTTGTAGGCGCGAACACCCTCGAATACGCCCATGCCGTAGTGCAGCGAGTGCGTGAGGACGTGGGTAGTCGCCTCGCGCCAGGGCACCAGTTTGCCGTCTTGCCAAATAAAGCCGTCGCGATCCGACATGGACATGTTCGATTCTCCGTGTTGCGCGTGTGAAAGCGCATAATTCTAGCCCAAATCAACGGGTAAAATAACGCTTTTGCCGTTCGAGTCCTGCATGGTCTGGAAACCCAATGTCACCGTCGCCGCCGTCGTCCAGCGCGACGGCAAATTCCTGCTGGTCGAGGAGGAAACCGAGGCCGGACTGGCTTTCAACCAGCCGGCCGGCCATCTCGAAGCGGGAGAGTCCCTGGTCGATGCCGTGGTGCGCGAGGCGCTGGAGGAAACCGCCTACCACTTCAAGCCGACCCATCTGGTCGGTATCTACAACTGGCAGCATCCGACGAAGGACGTCACCTACCTGCGCTTCGCTTTCGCCGGCGAACTGCGCGGCTGGGAGGCCGACCGCCGGCTGGATGAAGGCATCGTCGCCGCCCGCTGGCTGACGCTCGACGAGGTGAAGGCGACCCAGGCGCGCCACCGCAGCCCGCTGATCCTGCGCTGCATCGAGGATTTGGTTGCCGGCAAGCGCTATCCGCTCGATTTGCTGGTGCATTACGACTGATGAGGCGGCTTTTTTTGTGCGCGCTGCTATGGGTATGGGCCGGGCTGGCGGCTGCCGATGCGAACGTGCGTGTCTGCTATGGCTATGGATGCATTGCCGAGGCCGAGATTCACTTCAGCGAGGCGAAGTTGCGCGAAATCGGCCGCCAACTGGCGGTTGCGGTCGACGCTACCGAAGAGCGCAAATTGCTCGCCGTCGCCATCGGCGAGCTTTACGGCTGGGCCGGCCAGCAATCGGATATAAAGAACGATCGCGGCGGCAACTATGCCGATGGCCATGCGCCGGGGAAAATGGATTGCATCGATCACTCGAAGTCGACGACGCGCCTGCTGACGCTGCTCGAAGCGCGCGGCTACTTGCGCTGGCACCGGGTGCTGGCGCCGGAAGTGCGGAACTGGGCGTTCGTTTTTCCGGCGCACTGGTCGGCGGCGATCGAGGAAAAAAAGGCCGATGGCGAGAAAAAGGATGGTGAGGCAGCGCGCTTCGTCGTCGATAGCTGGTTTGTCGATAATGGCCAGCCGGCGGTGATCCTGCCGCTGGCCGAATGGAAAGAGGGGGCGGGGCCCGATGTCTGAAAAAACGGTGGTCGTCGGTTTGTCCGGCGGTGTCGATTCGTCGGTGGCGGCCTTGCTGCTCAAGCGCCAGGGCTGGAGGGTGATCGGCCTGTTCATGAAGAACTGGGAAGACGACGACACCGAGGAATACTGCTCGTCGCGCCAGGATCTGGTCGACGTGATGAGCGTTGCCGACAAGATCGGCATCGACGTCGAGGTGGTCAATTTCGCCGCCGAATACCGCGAGCGGGTGTTCGCCGAATTCCTGCGCGAATACCGCGCCGGCCGGACGCCGAATCCGGACATCCTGTGCAACTCGGAAATCAAGTTCAAGGCCTTTCTCGACCATGCCATGAAGCTCGGCGCCGACCGGATCGCCACCGGCCACTATGCCGGCGTGCGCGAATTCGACGGCAAATTCCAGCTCTTGAAGGCCGAGGATGGCACCAAGGACCAGAGTTATTTCCTTTGCCGGCTGAATCAGGCGCAGCTGTCGAAAACGCTGTTTCCGCTGGCCGACATCTACAAGCGTGAAGTGCGCAAGATCGCCGAGGCCGAGGGCCTGCACGTCGCCGCCAAGAAGGATTCGACCGGCATCTGCTTCATCGGCGAACGGCCGTTCAAGGACTTCCTGGCGCGTTATCTGCCGCCGAAACAGGGCGAGATCCGCCGCCTCGACGACGGCAAACTGATGGGCGAGCACGACGGCCTGATGTTCCACACCGTGGGCCAGCGCAAGGGGCTGCACATCGGCGGCATCAAGGAAAAGAGTCAGCCCGGTGGCGGTGAGCATGACGCGTGGTTCGTCGCCGGCAAGGACATGGAGAAGAACGTCCTCTACGTCGTTCAGGGCCACGACCACCCGGCGCTGCTCAAGGATGCGCTGGTCGCCGAGCAGCTTTCCTGGGTGTCCGGCCGGGCGCCGCACACGCACTGGGTGTACACCGCCAAGCCGCGCTACCGGACGGCCGACCAGCCCTGCGAGGTCGAGCGCGTCGATGGCGAAACCTGCGAAATTCGCTTCGCCGAGCCGCAGTGGGCGCTGGCGCCGGGGCAGTCGGTGGTGCTTTACGAAAGCCGCGTCTGTCTGGGTGGCGGCGTGATCCGCTGACTGCCGCCCGCCCGATTTTCATCCTCCAATGGTTTCATAGGCTGCCAACGTGTCCGATCGTCTCGCCGTTCTACCGCAATACCTGATCCCCAAGCAGGCCCTCACGATGCTGGCCGGCAAACTCGCCGGCGCCCGCGCCGGCTCCCTGACCACCAGCGTCATCCGCTGGTTCGTCCAGCGCTACGGGGTCAACATGGCCGAAGCGGCCAATCCCGATGTCGCCGCTTACCCGACGTTCAATGAGTTTTTCACGCGCCCGCTGCGTGACGGTGCGCGGCCGCTCGCGGCTGCCGATTTCATCTGCCCGGTCGACGGCGCGATCAGCCAGTTCGGCGCCATCGAGCGTGACCATATCTTCCAGGCCAAGGGGCATAGCTACTCCACGACCGCGCTGGTCGGCGGCGATCGCGAACTGGCGGCGCAGTTCGAGGACGGCGCTTTTGCGACGCTGTACCTCAGCCCGCGCGACTATCACCGCATCCACATGCCCTGCGACGGCCGCCTGATGCGCATGATTTACGTGCCCGGCGCCCTGTTTTCGGTCAATCCGACCACGGCGCGCGGCGTGCCCGGCCTCTTCGCGCGCAACGAGCGGGTTGTCTGCGTCTTCGATTCGCCGCATGGCCCCTTTGTGCTGACGCTGGTCGGCGCCACCATCGTCGGCAGCATGGCGACCGTCTGGCATGGCGTGGTCAATCCGCCGCGCCCCGGCCACCTGCGCGAATGGCAGTACGCCGACCGGCAGATCGCTTTCAGGCAGGGGGACGAAATGGGCCGTTTCCTGCTCGGTTCGACGGTGGTGATGCTGTTTCCGAAAGGCGTCATGCAATTCAACCCCGACTGGGCGCCGACGCGGGCGATCCGTCTCGGCGAGGCGATGGCAGTGAAAGCGCCGGCGGCGCAATAGCGCAGTTTTCGGTCACAGCAAACGACAAGGGCGCCGCGTGGCGCCCTTTGTCATTTCCGGGAAACAGATCAGTCGTGCGGCACCGTGTCGGCGAACGACGGGCGCAGCATCAGCTTGGCGTAGAGTTTCGCGAGGTTCGGGTGGGTTTCCTGCCAGCCGACGTGCGGGAAGCGGAAGCACAGGTAGCCGAGTGCGGTGCCGACGGCGATGTCGGCCAGCGAGATATGGGTGCCCAGGCAATAGGGTTTTTCGCCCAGTTCCTCGGCCATGAATTCCAGGCTGCGGGCGATCTTGCCGTGCTGGCGGGCGATCCAGTCGAAACTCTGCTGGCTTTCCGGACGCTTGCCTTCGAGAAAGGCGGTGGCGGCGGCATCGCAGATGCCGTCGGCGAGCGCTTCCCAGCGCTTGACGTCGGTGCGTTCGCGGTTGGGAGCCGGGAATAGCTTGTTGTTTGGGGTCACGTTGTCGATGTGCTCGACGATGACCCGCGAATCGAACAGCGGCGTTTCGTCGTCCAGCACCAGTACCGGGATCTTGCCCAGCGGATTGACGTTCTGGACCTGGCTGTCGCCCAGCCACGGCGAGTCGATCGCGAATTCGTAATCGATCTTCTTTTCAGCGAGCACGATGCGCACCTTGCGCACGAAAGGGCTGGTATGGGTGCCGATCAGCTTCATCGCATGTTCTCTGGTTTGGGGAGAATGATTATAGCCTGTGGCGAGGGGTTCGCCGGGCGGGTAAAATTGTCGGCTTACCGAAAAGGACGTAGCCATGACTTTCAATCCCTTGACTGCACTTTCCCCGCTCGACGGCCGCTACGCCGGCAAGGTCGACGCCCTGCGCGAGCACTTCTCCGAATACGGCTTGATCAAGTGCCGCCTGCTGGTGGAGATCGAATGGCTGAAGGCGCTCGCCGCCGAGCCGCATTTCACGGAAATTGCCGCTTTTTCGCCGTCGACCGTAGCCGAGCTCGACGCGCTGGTTGCCGGCTTCGGTCCCGAGCAGGCGGCCGAGGTCAAGGCCATTGAAGCGACCACCAACCATGACGTCAAGGCACTGGAATACTGGATCAAGGACCAGACCAAGGCCAATGCCGAAGTGGTCAAGGTCAGCGAGTTTATCCACTTCGCCTGCACCTCCGAGGACATCAACAACCTGTCGCACGCGCTGATGTGCCAGGGCGCCCGCGAGCAGGGCATGCTGCCGGCGCTCGACAAGGTCATCGCCCGCCTCAAGGAACTGGCTCACGCCAACGCCGAGGTGCCGATGATGAGCCGCACGCACGGGCAACCGGCGACGCCGACGACGCTCGGCAAGGAAATGGCCAACGTCGCTTACCGCCTGCAGCGCGCCCGCGCCCGCATCGTCGCTGTCGAACTGCTCGGCAAGATCAACGGTGCTGTCGGCAACTACAACGCCCACCTGATCGCCTATCCCGGCTACGACTGGGAAGGCTTTGCCAAGCGTTTCGTCGAATCGCTCGGCCTGACCTTCAACCCCTACACCATCCAGATCGAGCCGCACGACGCGCTGGCCGAACTGTTCGACGCCTTCGCGCGCGCGAACAGCATTCTGATCGACCTCGACCGCGACATCTGGGGCTACATCTCGCTCGGTTTCTTCAAGCAGAAGGTCAAGGCCGGCGAAATCGGTTCCTCGACGATGCCGCACAAGGTCAATCCAATCGATTTCGAAAACTCCGAAGGCAACCTCGGCCTGGCCAACGCAGTCTTGAAGCACCTCGCCGAGAAGCTGCCGATCTCGCGCTGGCAGCGCGACCTGACCGATTCGACCGTGCTGCGCAACATGGGCGTCGGCCTTGGCTACACGCTGCTCGCCTACGATTCGCTGTTGAAGGGGCTCGGCAAGTTGGAAGTCAATGCCGACCTGATGAAGGCCGACCTCGACGCCAACTGGGAACTGCTCGCCGAGCCGATCCAGACCGTCATGCGCCGCTATGCCGTGCCCAACGCCTACGAAAAGCTCAAGGAGCTGACCCGCGGCACCCGCGTCTCGCGCGACGGCATGCAGGCCTTCGTGTCGACGCTGGAAATCCCCGAAGCCGCCAAGGCCGAACTGCTCAAGCTGACGCCGTGGGACTACACCGGCAAGGCGGCCGAACTGGCTAGGCGCATCTAGGCCATGCAGTGCAGCAAGTGCGGGCAGGAAGTCCCGGCCGACGCCATCTACTGCCCGTATTGCACGGGGGATCGCCGGACCACCGATCGCGAAGTCATCCGCGGCGGCATCAAGTGGGGCCTGGTCGGGCTGCTGCTCGGCCTGTTGCCGGCGCTGCTGCTGCTTTATATCTACGGCGCCGAGCGCGGCATCAAGGCGATCGCCTTCACGGTGCCGATCGGCACTTTCACGACCGGCCTGATCATCGGGCTGGTCAAAGCCAAACGGGAATGGAAATAATGTCTTTTGCCGAAAACCTGAAAAAACTGCCGGGAATTTCCCACCTTGCTGCGATCAACCTGCTCGACAAGGCAGAAACCGTTGTCGCCACCATCGAGAACAAGCCGGGCAGCCAGGGCTCGCTGGCCGTCTACAACCACCTGGCGCAGACCTACGGTTCGATCAACCTTGAAGCTGCGAAGAAGGGCCTGGAGATTTTCGCCGAGCACACTGAAGACGCCCGCCTGAATCCCGGCAAACATCCCAATATCGACCGCCTAATAGCCATCGAGCAGGGTGGGGCGGCCTTGCGCGTCAAGCACCTCTTCGCCGTCTGAGTGCTTCGTCCAGTTGTCATATTAGAGAGTTATAATTGATTGGAAGTGAATGGCCGGGTTCCGGCGTTCACACTTCGTATCGCGGAATTCCTCAATAACGACGGAGAAATGCCATGAAATCCAAACTTCTGCTTGCCGTGCTGGCCCTTGCGCTGACCGGTACCGCTACTGCCCAACTCAAGCCCGAGGAAGCGATCAAGTTCCGCCAGTCCGGCTATGCCTTCATGGCGTGGAACATGGGTCGCATCAAGGCCAACGTCGAAGGCGGCCAGTTCAACAAGGAAGAGGTGATCAAGGCCGCCAATGCCATCCAGGCCATCGCCAATTCCGGCATGGGTGCCCTGTACCTGCCGGGCACCGACAAGGGCACGGGCTGGGAAAAGACCCGCGTCAAGCCGGCCTTCTTCACCGATAAGGAAGGCGTCACCAAGGTCGCCATGGCGTTCAACAAGGAAGCCAACGAAATGGCCAAGGTCGCGGCGACCGGTGACGTGGCGGCGATCAGGGAGCAGGTCGGCAAGCTCGGTGGCACCTGCAAGGCCTGCCACGACGACTTCAAGATCAAGAACTGATTTTTCGGGCGGGAATCGCCGCCGGACCTCGTTGTTCCGCAGGCGCCTTTCGGGGCGCCTGTTTTCTGTACGAAATGGGAAGCGCCATGAACGGTAAACGGTTTCGCCTCTGGGATCTGCCGACCCGCCTTTTCCACTGGTTGCTGGTGCTGGCCATGATCGCCGCCGTCGTCAGCGGCCAACTCGGCGGCAACCTGATCGACTGGCACGGGCGCATCGGGCTGTTCGTCGTCGGGCTGCTCGCTTTCCGCCTGGCCTGGGGCCTGCTCGGCTCGACCTATTCCCGCTTCCGCCAGTTCTTCCCGACGCCGGCCAGCCTCAAGGCCTACCTGCGGGGCGAATGGCGCGGGGAAGGCCACAATCCGCTGGCCGCGCTCTCGGTTTTTGGCCTGCTCGGACTGTTGACCGTGCAAGTCGCGACCGGCCTCTTTGCCAATGACGACATCACCTTCACCGGCCCCTTGTTCGATCTCGTCGACAAGGGCCTGAGCAATCGCCTGACCGGGCTGCACCATCTGTTGTCCAACCTGCTGATCGCGCTGGCCGTCCTGCACGTCGCGGCCATCGCCTATTACGGCCATTTCAAGAAGCAGCCGTTGCTCAAGCCGATGATTACCGGCTGGAAGGAAGGTGAAGGCGAAGCCGCCCGCGGCGGCGGCATCATCGCCCTGTTCGTCGCCCTGGCGCTGGCCGCAGCGGTAGTTTACGTTGCCAGTGGTGCCTGGCTGCCAGCGCCGCCACCACCACCGCCGGCGGCGGAAACGCCGGACTGGTAAGGCCTGTGGTTGCGGGGAAATAAAAAAGCCACCGATTTCGGTGGCTTTTTGCTGTCGACCGCAACCGGCGCTCAGACGACGGCGCCGTCCTCGTTGGCGCCTTCGATGACCTTCTTGGGCTTGATGAACTGTTCGCGCGAGACGCCCAGCCACATGACCAGCGGGCTGGCGACCAGCACCGAGGAATAGATGCCGAAGAGGATGCCGATGGTGAGGGCCAGCGAGAAGTAGTAGAGCGTCTCGCCACCGAAGATCAGCATCGACAGCACCATCAGCTGGGTGCTGCCGTGGGTGATGATGGTCCGGCTGATCGTGCTGGTGATGGCGTGGTCGAGCACCTGCGGCGTGCTCAGGCCGCGCACCTTCTTGAAGGTTTCGCGCACGCGGTCGAAGACGACGACCGACTCGTTGACCGAGTAGCCGAGCACGGCAAGCACCGCGGCCAGCACCGACAGCGAGAATTCCCACTGGAAGAAGGCGAAGAAGCCGAGAATGATGATGACGTCGTGCAGGTTGGCGATGATCGCCGAGACCGAGAAGCGCCATTCGAAGCGGAAGGCGAGGTAGATGACGATGCCGATGACGACCAGCAGCAGGGCCATCGCGCCGTTCTCGGCGAGTTCCTTGCCGACCTGCGGGCCGACGAACTCGACGCGGCGCAACTGGGCGCCCGGCGCTTCGGCTTCCAGCGACTTCATCACCGCTTCGCCGAGTTGCGAGGTGTTCTGGTCGCCCTTGAGCGGCAGGCGGATCATCACGTCCTGCGACGAGCCGAAGTTCTGCACCGAGAAATCGCTGAAGCCGGCCTTGCCGAGCGCGCCGCGAATCTTCTCGAGATCGGCGGCCTGCTCGTAGTGGGTTTCGATCAGCGTGCCGCCGGTGAATTCGACCGACAGGTGCAGGCCCTTGGTGAACAGGAAGAGTACGGCGAGCAGGAAGGTGACGAACGAGATGATGTTGAACTTCAGCGCGTGGCGCATGAAGGGGATGTCTTTTTTGATGCGGAAGAATTCCATGACCGTTTTCCCTTATTTCTGGCCGTTGACCGCAGCAGAACCCGCGCTGTTGCCCGGTTTCCAGATCTGGCCGATGGCCACCTTGGTCAGCTTCTTCTGGCGGCCGTAGATCAGGTTCACCAGGGCACGCGAAACGACGACCGAGGAGAAGATCGAGGTCAGGATGCCGAGACAGTGCACCACGGCGAAGCCGCGGATCGGGCCGGAGCCGAAGATGAGCAGGGCGAGGCCGGCGATCAGGGTGGTAATGTTGGAGTCGAGAATGGTCCCGAAAGCGCGTTCGTAGCCTTCCGAAATCGCCGCCTGTGGCGGCATGCCGGCGCGCAGTTCTTCGCGTATCCGTTCATTGATCAGCACGTTGGCGTCGATCGCCATGCCCAGCGTCAGCGCGATGGCGGCGATGCCGGGCAGGGTCAGCGTCGCCTGCAGCAGCGACAGCAGGGCGATCAGGAACAGCAGGTTGGAGGCCAGCGCCAGCACCGAAACGACGCCGAAGATCTGGTAGTAGAGGATCATGAAGACGGCGATGGCGGCAAAGCCCCACATCGTCGAATGGAAGCCCTTCCTGATGTTGTCGGCGCCGAGCGAGGGGCCGATGGTGCGTTCCTCGACGATGTCCATCGGTGCCGCCAGCGAACCGGCGCGCAACAGCAGCGCGGTGTCGTTGGCTTCGCTGGTGGTCATGCGGCCGGAAATCTGCACGCGGCCGCCGCCGATTTCGGTGCGGATGACCGGGGCGGTGACGACTTCGCCCTTGCCCTTCTCGATCAGCAGGATGGCCATGCGCTTGCCGACGTTGTCGCGCGTGATGTCCTTGAAGATGCGGGCGCCGGCGGAGTCGAGCGTCAGGTGCACGGCCGGCTCCTGGGTCTGGTTGTCGAAACCGGGTTGGGCGTCGGTCAGGCGGTCGCCGGTCAGCACGACCTGCTTCTTGACCAGCAGCGGCTGGCCGCCGCGTTCGTTGTATACCTCGGTGCCGAACGGCGGATTGCCGGCCAGCGCCGCTTCCAGCGCGCCCGGCGAATCGTCGACCATGCGGATTTCCAGGGTCGCGGTACGGCCGAGGATGTCCTTGGCCTTTGCCGTGTCCTGGACGCCGGGCAACTGGACGACGATGCGGTCGGCGCCCTGCTGCTGGATGACCGGCTCGGCGACGCCGAGTTCGTTGATCCGGTTGTGCAGGGTGGTGATGTTCTGCTTGAGCGCGAATTCGCCGATCTTCTTCTGCGCTTCAGGCTTCAGCGTGGCGACCAGCCTGAGGTCGCTGCCTTCGCCCTGTTCAGTCAGGGTCAGGTCGGGCTGGCTGTCGGCGATGGCGTTCCTTGCCTTGTCGCGGGTTTCTGCGTCGCGGAACTTGACGACCAGGCGGTCGCCTTCGCGGCTGACGCCGGCGTGGCGCAGGTTCTTGTCGCGCAGCACGGTGCGCAGGTCGGCCGAGATCGAGTCGAGGCGCTTGGTCAGCGCACCCTTCATGTCTACCTGGAGCAGGAAGTGCACGCCACCGCGCAGGTCGAGGCCGAGATACATCGGCAGCGCGTGCAGCGCGGTCAACCAGCCCGGGGAGGCCGAAAGCAGGTTGAGGGCGACGACGTACTGCGGATCGGCCGGGTCCGGGTTGAAGGTCTTTTCCAGGATGTCCTTGGCCTTCAGCTGGGTGTCGGTCGTCGCGAAGCGGGTCTTGACGCCGTTGAAGTCGAGCTGGATGCCTTCATGGGTGATGGCGGCGGCCTTCAGGGCCTCCTCGACGCGGGCCAGGGTCTTCTGGTCGACCCGGAGCGTGGCCTTGGCGCTGGAAACCTGCACCGCCGGCGATTCGCCGAAGAAGTTGGGCAGGGTATAGACGAAGCCCAGCACCAGCGCGATGGCGACGGTGATGTACTTCCAGAGGGGATAGCGATTCATGGTGGCTCGAAAGCGAAAAAGGCGGCCAGCGGCCGCCTTCTGGGGGTGATTACAGCGACTTCAGCGTGCCCTTGGGCAGCACCAGGCCGATGGCCGGCTTCTGGACGACAACTTCGGTGCCTTCGGCGATTTCCAGCGTCACGTAGTTTTCGCCGACCTTGATGATCTTGCCGACCAGGCCGCCGCCGGTGACGACTTCGTCGCCCTTGGCCAGTGCGGCGATCAGCGCCTTGTGCTCCTTCGCCTTCTTCATTTGTGGACGCACCATCAGGAACCACAGCACGGCGAACATCAGGATCATCGGCAGCAGCTGCATCAGGCCGCCGGTCGGGTCGGACGAAGCGGCGGCGGTCTGGGCGTGGGCAAGACTAATCATTGGAAACTCCTGAAAGCGAATAAATCGAAACGCGCAATTCTATCACTGGCCGGATGTTCGATCGCGGCTAAAGGTGGATGCCCAGTTGTCCAGCGTGCCGGCCTCGATGGCAGCACGCATCTCGGCCATGATGGCCTGGTAGAAATGCAGGTTGTGGATGGTGTTGAGCATGCTGCCAAGGATCTCGCCGGCGCGGAACAGGTGGTGCAGGTAGGCGCGGCTGAAGTTGCTGCAGGTGTAGCAGGTGCAACTCGGGTCGAGCGGGCCGGTATCGGTCTTGTGCCGGGCGTTCTTGATCTTGATGTCGCCGAAACGGGTGAACAGGTGGCCGTTGCGCGCGTTGCGCGTAGGCATCACACAGTCGAACATGTCGATGCCGGCCCGGACCGCATGCACCAGGTCCTCTGGCGTGCCGACGCCCATCAGGTAGCGCGGCTTGTGCGTCGGCATTTTCGGGGCGACGTGGGCGAGGATGCGCGCCATGTCTTCCTTCGGCTCGCCGACCGAGAGGCCGCCGATCGCCATGCCGTCGAAACCGATCTGATCGAGGCCGGCCAGCGACTCGTCGCGCAGATCCTCGTACATGCCGCCCTGGACGATGCCGAACAGCGCGTTAGTGTTTTCCAGGCGGTTGTGCTCGGCGCGGCTGCGTTGCGCCCAGCGCATGCTCAGGCGCATCGACTTCGCTGCCTCGTCGCGGCTGGCCGGGTAGGGCGTGCATTCGTCGAAGATCATGACGATGTCGGAATTCAGCACATGCTGGATCTGCATCGAGATTTCCGGGGTCAGGAAGAGCTTGGCGCCGTCGATCGGCGAGGAGAACTTGACGCCTTCCTCGCTGATCTTGCGCATGGCGCCGAGCGAAAAAACCTGGAAGCCGCCGGAATCGGTGAGGATCGGCTTCGACCAGCCCATGAAGTCGTGCAGGCCGCCGTGGGCGTGGATGACGTCGAGTCCCGGGCGCAGCCACAGGTGGAAGGTGTTGCCGAGGCAGATCTGCGCGCCGATGTCATTCAGGGACTGCGGTGTCATCGCCTTGACCGTGCCGTAGGTGCCGACCGGCATGAAGACGGGAGTCTGGACGACGCCGTGGGCCAGCGTCAGGCTGCCGCGGCGGGCGGCGCCGTCGGTTTTCAGAAGATCAAACTGCATCGGATTTTTCCAGAAGCATGGCGTCGCCGTAGCTGAAGAAGCGGTAGCGCTTGGCGACGGCATGGGCATAGGCGGCGCGGATGGCATCGTAGCCGGCGAAGGCCGAAACCAGCATGAGCAGCGTCGATTTCGGAAGGTGGAAATTGGTGATCAGCCGGTCGACGACCTGGAAATGGTAGCCGGGGGTGATGAAGATGTCGGTTTCGGCTGCGCCGGTGCGCACCGTACCGTTTTCGTTGCCGGCCGATTCCAGCGCGCGCAGGCTGGTCGTGCCGACGGCGATGACGCGGCCGCCGGCGGCGCGGGTGGCGGCGATGGCGGCGGCAGTGGCAGGCGGAATCTCGAAGCGCTCGCTGTGCATCCTGTGCTCGGCGATCCTGTCGACGCGCACCGGCTGGTAGGTGCCGGCACCGACGTGCAGGGTCAGGAAGGCGGTATTGACGCCCCGGGCGCGCAGTGTATCCAGCATCGCCTCGTCGAAATGCAGGCCTGCGGTGGGGGCGGCGACGGCGCCCGGTTCGCGGGCATAGACGGTCTGGTAGCGGGTTTCGTCGGCGCCGTCGGCCGGGTGTGCAATGTAGTGCGGCAGCGGCAGCTTGCCGTGCTGCTCGGCCAATTCCCACAGGCTGTTGCGGTCGACGGTCTCCAGGGCAAAGAATTCACCACTGGCCCCGGCGCGGCCGGTGACGACGACCTCGAAGGCATCGGCCAGCTTCAGCTTCGTGCCCGGCTTCGGCGACTTGCTGGCGCGGACCTGGGCGATCGCGTGCGTGGCATCGACGATGCGTTCGAGCAGCACCTCGACCTGGCCGCCGCTTTCCTTGTGGCCGAAAAAGCGCGCCTTGATGACGCGGGTGTCGTTGAAGACGAGCAGGTCGCCGGCCGCGAGCAGTGTCGGCAGGTCGGCGAACTGGCGGTCGGCGAGGCGTTGACCGCAGACGTGCAACATCCGGCTGCCGCTGCGTTCGGCCGCCGGATGCTGGGCGATCAGTTCGGGCGGAAGGAGAAAGTCGAAGTCGTCGACGGTCAATGCCATGGAGTCAGCAGCGCGGCCCCTGCCCGATGGGTGCGCTGCCGCTCACTGAGCCGGGTTCCGCATCTTTTCGCCGAACATCTGCGCGACGGCGAGTTGGTGGCCGAGCAGTGCCTTTTCGAAGGATTCGGGCTGGATGCGGCATTCGTATTCGGTCGTCGCCGAGAAGCCGCCGATGCCGCCAACGCCGCCTGCGCCGCCGAGGCGGGCGGCGATGCTGACGACGTTGAGCGCCACCAGCGCGACGTTCTTGGCCGTGTCGACCGTCTTGGTGCCGTCGCTGGTGGTGTTGACCAGCTCGCCGATGTCGCCGGTTTCGGCGATTTCCTTGAGCGCTACCCGGGCCTTGTTGCCGTCCGGGGTGATGAAGGCATAGCGGGAAACGAAGTCCACGAAGCTGGCCGCCGCCCGCGTCGACACCTTGCCGCCGCTCCAGAAACTGGTGTCCGGCGTCAGTTGGCCGCCAAGTACCGTCAGCCGCACCTTGAGGATGCTGGCGTCCAGCTTCTTGGCGATCTTTTCCTCGACGTATTGCGCCTGGCCGGCCGAGAAACCGCCCGAGAAGCGGGTGCCGAAGGTCAGGAAGTCGTCCTTCTTGGGTTTGACGAAGGGGGGTGTGAAGGTGGGAATGAACTGGGTCTCGTCGCTCAGTTGCAGCGGCAATCCCTGGGCCGTGAAGAACAGGCCCTTGCCGGCCGCGGCATCCTGTTCGCTGGGAACCGGCGTGACGCCGTTGGCGGCGAGTTCGGCAAATTCGGGTAGTGCCTTCAGTTCTTCCACGGAAACGACTTCGATGCCCTGCGCCTTGAGCTGCTCGACCGTCTGCTGGTAGAACTTTTCGGTGATCGCCTGAAACTGTTCGTTATTGTTGCCGACCAGCTTGATCGAGACGTCCGAATCGGCACCGATCATCGCTTCCAGCCCGCTCAGCGACTTCGTGTATTTCAGCTCGCTGACGAAATCGACCATGTAATTGGTGATGACGACACGCTTGATGGCAGACAGATATTCCGGATTGTCGACCTTGACGAACTTCTCGGCCTGCGCCTTTATGTCGCCGGCCGGATCAAGATCGGCCGCGCCTGCAGTACCCAGCGTCAGGCAGCAGGCAGCCGCCAGGAAAGCATTTTTGAAGGGTGCATTCATTTTGATTGTCTCGATGGAGTTTGGACAGCAGGGATTCTAGCAACCCTGAGCGCAGGATCGATGACATTCGATTGCAAATATCGTTGTCGAAATGAATAAGGCTTTCCGCGAGGAAAGCCTTAAATTTTGGTGCCCCGAGCCAGACTCGAACTGGCACACCTTTCGGCGGCGGATTTTGAATCCGCTGCGTCTACCGATTCCGCCATCGGGGCGAATGGAGGCCGGATTATCCCTGAATCACTTCTTCGGTTCAAGCGACTCGGCGCACGGGAAGGCTTTCGAGAGCGCGCCGGCGACCAGGGTGGCCGTACTGCCTTCCGGGTTCGGCGGTTGCCGTTCGAGGTGGGCGAGGACCGAGCGCACCAGACGGTAGGTGAGGTCGGGGCTTTTGGGTAGGCAGAAGGCGTTGAGCTTGACGCCGACCGATTCGGCGAGGAAGTCGCTGACCGCGTAGCCGTCGGCAAAGCCTTCGACGTAGGCGATGCAGCGGGCCGCCTTGGGCGAACCGTAGGGGTCGAGCCGGCTGCTCTTGGCGAAGGCATCTTCCGCCGCCTGGCAGTCGTCGCGCAGTTCCTTGCCGGTATAGGCGTGCGCCGAAAAGGCGAATAACGCGGCCAGAACCAGTAACCACTTCATGTTTGTTCGAACCAGCTGAGTCTGGCGTGCAGATTGACGACGCTGCCGACGACGATCAGCGCCGGTGGTTTGATGCCGGTTTCCTCGATGCGCTGGGGCAGGGTGCCGAGGGTGGCGAGCAGGGTCTGCTGGGTCGGCAGGGTGCCGTTGCGGACGACCGCTGCCGGGGTCAGCGACGGCAGGCCGTGGTTGATCATCTGGCGGCAGATTTCGCTGGCGGCGCCGATGCCCATGTAGAAGACGACGGTCTGGTTGGGCCGGGCGAGCGCTGGCCAATCGAGATTGACCGTACCGTCCTTGAGGTGGCCGGTGACGAAGGTGACGGCCTGGGCGTGGTCGCGATGGGTCAGTGGAAACCCGGAGTAGGCGGCGCAGCCGGCAGCGGCGGTGACGCCGGGAACGACTTCGAAGGGAATGCCTGAGGCGGCCAGCGTCTCCAGTTCCTCGCCGCCACGTCCGAAGATGAAGGGGTCGCCGCCCTTCAGGCGCACCACAGACAGCTTTTCGCGGGCCAGCTCGACCAGCAGGTTGTTGATCGACTCCTGCGGCAGCGTGTGGTTCGAGGCCTCCTTGCCGGCATAGATGCGACGCGCGTCCGGGCGCGCCAGATCCATGATGCCGTCGCCGACGAGGTGGTCGAAGACCAGGACATCGGCCCGGGCGATCAGGCGGGCAGCCTTGACGGTGAGGAGGTCGGGGTCGCCGGGGCCGGCGCCGATCAGCCAGACCTTGCCGGCCGCGAGAGTGTTTTGCTTGTCCATGATGCCCTTGTGTCTTTGGGCGCTCATCCTAATGCGGGAATTGGTGCCTGCCAATAGGGAGTTCTGACGGGCCGCAGACGGGTAGTCATAAAGAACGATGCCACTAGGTATAAATGACTACAGGCGATTGAATGTAAATGAATTCTTATGCACGAAAAGATTGATTGGCATCAAGGATGGAGGACGGGGTCAGGTTCAACCTAGCGCCCATCGCGTTGGGGAAATGGCGCGCCTTTTTTGTTCTAGGAGAGGAAGATGAAAAAAACCGTAGTGGGGATGATTGCAATGACTGCCATGGCTGCGGCCATGGGTTCCGCGTTCGCTCAGGAGGCGGCCAAGGCGGCGCCGACGTTGACGGCCGAGGAAAAGGAGCAGGCCAAGAAGATCTATTTTGAGCGTTGTGCCGGCTGCCACGGCGTGCTGCGCAAGGGCGCCACCGGCAAGAACCTCGAACCGCACTGGTCGAAGAAGGACAAGGACGGCAACGTGACCGAAGGCGGCACGCTGAAGCTGGGCCAGCAGCGTCTTGAAAAGATCATCGGTTACGGCACCGATGGCGGCATGGTCAACTTCGACGACATCCTGACCAAGGAAGAAATTTCCCTGATGTCGAAGTACATCCAGAACACCCCGGATGTGCCGCCGGAATACAGCCTCAAGGATCAGCTGGATTCGTGGAAGGTCATCGTGCCGGTCGATCAGCGGCCGAAAAAGCAGATGAACAAGCTGAACCTCAAGAACATCTTCTCGGTGACGCTGCGCGACACCGGCGAAGTGGCGCTGATCGACGGCGACACCAAGGAGATCGTCAGCATCGTCAAGACCGGCTACGCGGTCCACATCTCCCGCCTCTCCGCTTCTGGACGCTATGTGTACGTGATCGGCCGCGATGGCCGCCTGTCGCTGATCGACCTGTGGATGGAAAAGCCGTCGGTCGTGGCTGAAGTCAAGATCGGCTTCGATGCCCGCTCGGTCGATACCTCCAAGTTCAAGGGCTTCGAGGACAAGTACGCAATCGCCGGTTCCTACTGGCCGCCCCAGTACACGGTCATGGACGGCGATACGCTGAAGCCGCTGAAGGTGGTTTCCACCCGTGGCATGACGGTCGACGGCGAATACCATCCGGAACCGCGCGTCGCCTCCATCGTCGCGTCCTTCACCAAGCCGGAATGGGTCGTCAACATCAAGGAAACCGGCCAGATCCTGCTCGTCGATTACTCCGACATCAAGAACCTGAAGACCACCACCATCGGTTCCGCCAAGTTCCTGCACGACGGCGGCTGGGATGCTTCCAAGCGCTACTTCCTGGTGGCGGCCAACGCCTCCAACAAGATTGCCGCGGTCGACACCAAGACCGGCAAGCTGGCTGCGCTGGTCGATGTCGCCAAGATCCCGCACCCGGGTCGTGGCGCCAACTTCACGCATCCGAAGTTCGGTCCGGTCTGGGCGACGGGTCACCTCGGTGCCGATGTCGTGACGCTGATCTCGACGCCGTCCGACGATCCCAAGAACGCCAAGTTCAAGGAGCACAACTGGAAGGTTGTCCAGGAAGTGAAGCACGTGCCGGGCAACCTGTTCGTCAAGACGCATCCGAAGTCCAAGAACCTGTGGGCCGATTCGCCGCAGAATCCGGACAAGGATCTGGCTGAATCGGTTGCAGTCTGGGATATGTCCGATCTCTCCAAGCCGAAGGCCGTGCTGAACGTGGCCAAGGATTCCGGTCTGCCGCCGACCAAGGCGACCAAGCGTGCGGTGCATCCGGAATACAGCGCCGACGGCAAGGAAGTCTGGATCTCCCTGTGGGGCGGCAAGACCGACCAGTCCGCCATCGTCGTCTATGACGATGCGACGCTGAAGGTCAAGAAGGTGATCACCGATCCGAAGATGATCACGCCGACCGGCAAGTTCAACGTCTACAACACCCAGCACGACATCTATTGATCGACGGGGTATTGTTTGATCTGCAGCAAGGCTACGGGGGCGCAAGCCCCCGTAGCATATGGAACACCGGCAGCAGAATGACGCGTGTTTCCGTCGCAACGAAATTTTTGTGGAGATGACCACGATGAAGAAGAATGCTGTTTCCCTGGCCCTGACGGGCGCCCTCATTGCCCTCGCTTCGCAGACGGCCATGGCCGCCCCGGACTGGAGCAAGGTGCCGAAAGCCGATATTTATGTTTTCCACCCCGGTGTGACCCCGATCGAGTGGGTTTCCGGCAAGGGCGAGCACAGCGGCGCCAGCGGTCTCAAGAAGGGCGAAGCCTGTGCCGGCTGCCACGTCGAGGACGGCAAGCTGAGCCTCGATCTCAAGCGCCTGGCGAGCAAGGAACTGGAACCCAAAGGCGCGCCGAAGACCATGAGCTATCCGGTCAATGTGCAGGCGGCCTACGATGCCAACAACCTCTACGTGCGCCTGACCTTCAAGGCGCCGGGCGGCGGCGCCGACCATTCCGACAAGGACAACGAGGTCAAGGCCACCGTCATGTTCCCCAACGACAAGGTGACCATCGGCGATCAGGTCGGCTGCTGGGCGGCCTGCCACAAGGATGCCCGCACCATGCCGGGGGCTGACGACAAGAAGACCAAGTACGCGACACCGGGCGCCATGGACCTGATGCAGTGGAAGAGCGGCGGTGGCGGCAAGGCGGTCGACGGTACGGTGACCGACAAGCGCAACATGGAAGGCGGCAAGGCCGGTGTCACGGCCGAAGGCGCCAAGGCTGGAGATACGTATACCGTGACCTTCACGCGCAAGCTGGCTGGTGGTGTCAATCTGGCGCCGGGCAAGGCTGTGCCGTTCGGCATCGCGATCCATGCCGATAACTCCAGCGGTCGTTTCCATCACGTCTCCTTCGGCCACAAGCTGGGCCTGGGTGCCGATGGCGACGTCAAGGCCGCCAAGCAGTAAGCGCGATGGCTGTCCGGAGTTCGTGATGTTCGCCGGATGGAAAATTCTGAAGTGGGCGCCGGCTGTGCTGGCGCTCGTTTCCTTTGTGGCCGGTGCCGCCGAGACGGTCACCGTCGACATCCAGGGTTACAAGTATGTCCCGGCCGAAGTGACGGTACGCGTTGGCGACACCGTGAAGTGGACCAATCGCGAGAAGCGCACCAGCCACTCGGTGCTGTTCCCGGCCGAGAACGGCCTCGAGTCCGAACGCCTGTTCCCGGATGAAAGCTGGGAAAGGCGCTTCACGAAGCCCGGGCGCTACGACTACACTTGCACTCCGCATCCCGAAATGAAAGGTGTCGTGATTGTTGGCGAGTAGGCTGGTTTTTGCCCTTTTCTGGGTGTCGACCGCAACCATGGCCGCCGAGCCCGATGCGCTCCGGCAAAAGGAACTGGTGCGGCTGGTTCGCCAGGATTGCGGCTCGTGCCACGGCATGACCCTGCAGGGCGGCCTCGGGCCGGCGCTGCTGCCGGCCAACCTGCACGACAAGCCGGCCGAAAGCCTGGTGGCGACGATCTATTACGGGCGCCCCGGTACGCCGATGCCGCCGTGGAAGCAGTTCATGTCAGAAGCCGAGGCCGGCTGGATCGTGCAAAAATTGATGAGCGGATTCCCGCAGTGAGGATGCGATGCGCCTAGTCCTGAGTCTTTTCCTGGCCCTGCTGGTGGCCGCGTGCGCCGGCCCGCAGGTGCGCGGCACCGGCGACCTCGGCCTGGTCATCGAACGCGCCAGCGGCCACGTGACGCTGGTCGATACCACGACGCGCCTGCCCTACGCGCGGATCGGCGGGCTCGGCGATCTCTCGCACGCCTCCGCCGTCTATTCGCGCGACGGCCGCTACGCCTTCGTCTTCGGCCGCGACGGCGGGCTGACCAAGATCGACATGCTCGAAGCGAAGGTGGTCAAGCGCGTCATCCAGTCGGGCAACGCCATCGGCGGCTCGATCTCGCAGGATGGCCGCATCGTCGTCGCCCAGAACTACACGCCGGGCGGCATCAAGGCTTTCGATGCCGCGACGCTCGAACTGCTCTCCGAAGTGCCGGCCGAATACGCGCCGGGCAAGTTCTCCAAGGTTGTCGGCCTCGCCGATACCGCCGGCAACAAGTTCGCCTACGCGCTGTTCGAGGGCGGCGAAATCCGGGTCACGGACTTTTCCAATCCGCGCCAGCCGACGACGCAGCGCTTCCCGGCCGGCAGCCAGCCCTACGACGGCCTCGTGACGCCCGACGGCCGCTACTTCCTCGCCGGCCTGTTCGGCGAAGACGGGGTCGCCATGCTCGATCTTTGGCAAACGGAGAAGGGCGCGCGCAAGATTCTCGAAAAATACGGGCGCGGCGAGGAGAAACTCCCGGTCTTCAAGATGCCGCACCTGCGTGGCTGGTCGGTGGCGCAGGGCAAGGCCTACCTGCCGGCGATCGGCCGCCACGAGGTGCTGGTGGTCGATGTCGCGACCTGGAAGGAAGTCGGCCGCATCCCGGTGCGCGGCCAGCCGGTCTTCGTCATGGCGCGCCCGGACGGGCGCCAGGTTTGGGTCAATTTCGCCTTCCCCGACAATGGCAAGATGGACGTCATCGACACTTTGGCCGGCAAGGTCGTGCATGCCTTCGAGCCGGGCAAGGGCATCCTGCACATGGAATTTACGCCGCGCGGTGAAAACGTCTGGCTCTCGGCACGCGACGACAACAAGGTGCTGATCTACGACACCACGACTTTCGCCCGGGTCGGCGAGATCGCTGCCGACAACCCGTCCGGCATCTTCTTCACTACCCGCGCGGCGCGCATCGGCTTCTGACGATGGACGACGCCCTCGAGTTCCGCCTGCTCAACGAGTTCCAGCGCGATTTCCCGCTCTGTCCGGCGCCTTTCGCCGAATTGGCGGCGCGCCTCGGGGTCGGCGAGAAGGCGGTGCTGAGCGGTCTCGAAAAGCTGCGCCGCGAGGGCAAGATCTCGCGCGTCGGCGCCGTCTTCGCGCCCAAGCGCATCGGCGCCTCGACGCTGGCGGCGATGGCGGTGCCGCCGGAGAAGCTGGGCGCGGTAGCGGTTGCGGTCAACCGCTTCCCCGAGGTCAATCACAATTACGAGCGCGAGCATCGCTACAACCTGTGGTTCGTCGTCACGGCCGGCAGCGAGGGGCGCCTGCAGGCGACGCTGGGGGCGATCGAGAAGGCGGCCGGCTACCCGCTGCTGGCCTTGCCGCTGCTTGAGGAATTCCACATCGACCTTGGCTTCCCGCTGCAGGGCGCCGCCCGCAAGACGGCTGCCGTCGCCCGTGCGGTGCATCCGGTCGCGCCGATCGGCGAAGCCGAGCGCCGGCTGGTGTCGGTGCTGCAGGAGGGGCTGCCGCTGTTCATCCGCCCCTTCGCGCTGATCGCCGAGCGCATCGGCGCTTCGGAAAACGAGGTGCTCGCCCGCATCGGCAACTGGCTGGAAGACGGCGCGATCAAGCGTTTCGGCGTCGTCGTCCGCCACCACGAACTCGGCTACACCGCCAACGCCATGCTGGTGCACGACATTCCCGACGCGCGTGTCGGCGAACTCGGCCGCGCGCTGGCCGAGGAGCCGGCGGTGACCCTCTGCTACCGCCGCCCGCGCCGCCTGCCGGACTGGCCGTACAACCTGTTCTGCATGATCCACGGCCGCGAACGGACAGATGTCGAAGCTATCATCGCCGATTTGCGTCAACGCCACGGATTGAACGACTGCGCGCACGATGTGCTGTTTTCGCTGACCCGCTTCAAGCAGAACGGCGCGCGCTATGCCTGAGATCGATGCGGTCGACCGGCAAATAATCGACAAATTGCAGGGCGACTTCCCGCTCTGCGAACGTCCCTATGCTGCTGCCGCCGAACGCCTGGGCATCGCCGAGGACGAGTTGCTGGCCCGCCTGCAACGCCTGCTCGACCACAAGGTGCTGACCCGCTTCGGTCCGATGGTGCAGGTCGAGCGCATGGGCGGCGCCTTCGTGCTGGCTGCGCTTGCTGTCCCGGAGGCGCGCTACGACGAGGTCGCGGCGCTGGTCAACGCGCTGCCGCAGGTCGCCCACAATTACCGGCGCGAGCATGCGCTGAACATGTGGTTCGTGCTGGCGACCGAGACGCCGGCCGGCATTGCCGAGGCGGTCGCCCGTATCGAGCGCGATACGGGTTTGCCGGTCTTCGCCTTCCCCAAGGAACGGGAGTATTTCGTCGAAATGAAGCTGGCGGCGCGCACATGAAGGATTCGCTGCGACTCGACGCCATCGACCGCGCGCTGATCGTCGCCACGCAGGGCGGCCTGCCGCTGGTCGCCCGGCCCTACGAGGCGATCGGCGAACAGGTCGGCATCGCCGGGGGCGAGGTGACGCGCCGCCTGCAGGCGCTGCTCGAAGCCGGCATCATCCGCCGCATCGGCGCCGTACCCAACCATTACGCCATCGGCTGGACGGCCAACGGCATGACGGTGTGGGACGTCGCCGACGAGCGGATCGACGAGCTCGGTGCCCGAATTGGCGCCCTCGACTTCGTCACCCACTGCTACCGCCGGCCGCGTGCCTTGCCGGACTGGCCGTACAACCTCTTTGCCATGGTGCACGGCAGTTCGCGCGAAGAAGTGCACGAGAAGGCAGGGCGGATCGCCGAACTGCTGGGCGCCGACTGCCGCGGCAGCGACATTCTTTTTTCCTCGCGCATCCTGAAAAAAGCCGGTCTGCGTATCTGACTGCGCAAGCTGCCGAAATTTCAGGTGGCCTGCCAAAATGGCAGAGGTGTTGATTCAGTAAAATCAACGACTTGGCTGAGATCGTTTGACTTGTGGCTGCCAAACTGGCAGGGCGCTAAATTTCTCCGAACTTCGAGAAGGCTTTAATTGCCATTGAAATCAATGGCTTGAGAAAATCATCGATGCTGGCACGGACGATGCACATGAGATAGTGCCCGGGCAGAGGGTCCGGGTCGTCTTCGCCCAAGATGCGAAGGCGGTGAATTCATTACAATCCATCATATGTGAGGTATTACATGAAGAAGATCGCTACCGTTGTTGCCATCGCCGCCGCTTTTGCTGCCAACGTTTATGCTGCCGACCAGAAAGGCATGTCGGGGATGGGCGGCATGTCCGGCATGGAAGGCCAGAAGGGCATGTCCGGCATGCAGGGCATGGAAGGTCAGAAGGGTATGTCCGGCATGCAGGGCATGGAAGGTCAGAAGGGTATGTCGGGCATGGGTGGCATGTCCGGCATGGAAGGCAAGAAGTCCAAGTCCTCCAAACAGGAAGGCATGTCCGGCATGGGTGGCATGTCCGGCATGGGCGGCATGGAAGGCAAGAAGTAATATCTGCCTTGGTACGAATGAGGCGGGATTGCCTGCCTCATTCCTGAATTCGAAACTGGCGGAAAAATGAAAAATCTGAACCTGTTGCTCGGGTTGCTGGTAGTCGCCGGGGGAGCCGTCGCGCAGACGCAGGGCTTAATCGCCGGCCTGACGCCTGACCGAAGGCCCGAGGGAGCGCCGGTCATCACGCAGTTCGAGCAGACGCCAGCCTGGTGGGAAGCGGCGCTGCATGGCATTTCGCCACCGCAAAACGGCGTCGGCTTCCTGAAATACCAGGGAGCCTGGTATACCCCGTTCATCCTTCCCAACAGCACGGGGCGCTACGATATTCGCGGCTTCCATGCCGTCAAGGGACGCAAGGAATAATCATGGAGAACCCGAAAGTCGGGATCGCGATTCTTGCCCTGGTGCTCGGGGCTTCGCTGGTCGGCGGCCTGGCGGGCTGGCAGATCCGTCAGCAGAACGCCGCCCAGGGGGCGGCCGCGACGCGGGATGCGGCCAGTGTGTCCGGGGGCAGCAAGGACATCCTGCGGGCGACCTACGACCCCATTCATTTCCGGCCGGCCATCGAAAGCGCACGCGACGAACAATGCCTGGCCTGCCATCGCGAGGTGCTCGACGACAAGGTGCGCCCGACATCGCCGGCGGGCATCGGGGCTGCGGACAGCAAGGCCTGGTATCAGCGGCTCACCACCTATGCCGGTGACCAGGATACCTTCCACCGGCGCCATCTCGCGACGCCGATGGCCAGGGAACTGATGAATCTCTCCTGCAACACCTGCCATCAGGGGAGCGATCCGCGGGACGAAGCGCCGGGAACCTCGGCTACCGGGACGCCGCAGAGCGACGCCGGCTTTACCCTGCGCAAGACCGTCAATCCGGAAACCGCCTGCCTGAAATGTCACGGCCAGATGAATTCGGCGGTCATGGGCTTGCCGTCGCCGTGGCACGAGTCGAAGGAAATGTTCGGCAATTCCTGCCTGACCTGCCATGCCGCCATCCGGACCACGCGGCACCAGGTGACCTACCTCAAGGCGGAGGCCATCGAGGCGGCCGGCCAGAAGAATGCCGACGTCTGCTACGGCTGCCATGGCGGCCGGGCCTGGTATCGCATCGAATATCCCTATCCGCGGCATCCGTGGGAGGGCATGTCGCCCGAGGTGCCGGACTGGGCGAAAGGCCGTCCGGTAGAGAGCGAGGCTCGTTTCGTCCTGCCGGCCGGCGGACAGAACCGGAAATAAGGACGCAGCATGGACACGAAACGCAACTGGCTGGATGTTCTCAATCCGCGACGCCGCAACTTCCTGAAGACCGTTGGCGCCGGCGCCGCCGTCGCGACAACCGGTGGTCTGGTCGAGATCGGTCTCGGCGAGCAGCAGGCGGAGGCCTTTCCCTATGAGCCCTATCCGCGCGACGACGACCTGACGACGGTGGTGACCTCCTGCGACCACAACTGCGGTTCGCGTCACATGCTGGTCGCCCACAAGAAGGGGGATGTCATCGTTCGCCTGTCGACCGACAACGGCAGCTATCAGGAAGGCGGCAAGGTCGGTCTCGACACCGAGGCCGTGCCGCAGTTGCGCGCCTGCCTGCGCGGCCGTTCCTACCGTTCGCGCCTCTATTCGCCGGAGCGTCTGCTTTATCCCATGATGCGGGTCGGCGAGCGCGGCGAGGGCAAGTTCAAGCGCGTATCGTGGGACGAAGCGCTCGAGCATGTCGCAAGGAAGATGGTCGAGATCAAGCAGAAATACGGCCCGACGGCGATTCTCGACCAGGCCTACGCCGGCACATCCTACGGCGTACTGCACAAGTCGGACCAGATCGAAGGCCTGCTCGCCCGCTTCCTCGGCATGTTCGGCTGCCGCACCAATTCATGGTCGGTGCCCAGCTATCAGGGGACGACCTTCAGCTCGCGCATGACCTTCGGCACCATCACCGACGGCAACGAGGACGACGCCTTCGCGCACAGCAAGCTGATCATCATGTGGGGCTGGAACCCGGCCTACACCTTCCACGGCGGCAACACCTTCTACTACATGCGGCTGGCCAAGCAGCGCGGCTGCAAGTTCGTCGTCGTCGACCCGCAATACACCGATTCGGCGGCCAGTTACGACGCCTGGTGGATTCCGATCAAGCCCAATACCGATGCCGCGATGCTGGCCGGGATGGCACACCACATCTTCGCCAACAACCTGCAAGACCAGAAGTTCATCGACAAGTTCTGCCAGGGCATGGATGCCGGCACGACGCCCGAGCAGTTCAAGGACCGCGAGAACTTCAAGGACTACATCCTCGGCAAGTACGATGGCGTGCCCAAGACGCCGGAGTGGGCCGAGAAGATTTGCGGGGTTGCTGCGGTCGACATCAAAAAACTGGCCGAAATGTACGCCACGACCAAGCCGGCGGCGCTCAAGGCGAGCTGGGCGCCGGGTCGCGCCAGCTATGGCGAGCAGTACAACCGCATGGCGGCGGCGCTGCAGGCGATGACCGGCAACATCGGCATTCTCGGCGGCTGTGCCGAAGGCGTCGGCAAGGGCTGGCACGCCGAGGCGGTGGCCTACCCCTACGACGAGTACGCCAACGTCTGGTACGCCTCGATCAAGTCCGACCGCTGGGCGCATTGCGTGCTCAACTACCCGAACCTGAAGCGCGAGGAACTCGGGCTATGGCCGCGCAACGACGAGCTGGACGGCAAGATTCCCAACATCAAGGCGATCTTCTGGCACGGCTCCGACTGGTTCAACCAGTTGACCAACGTGAACAAGGAAATCCAGGCGATCCGGAAGCTGGAACTGGTGGTCTGCATGGACTCGACCATCACGCCTTCGGCGCTGTGGGCCGACGTGCTGTTCCCGATCGCCACCCACTTCGAACGCCACGATGTGGCGCTGCCTTGGTACAAGGGGCATTACTATATCCATCGCCCGAAGGTGATCGAGCCGCTGGGCGAGTCGAAAACCGATTTCCAGGTGTTCACCGAACTGGCCTACCGCATCGAGAAGCTTGACCCGTCGGTCAAGGATTTCGGCAAGCGTTACAACCCGCGCGCCGAACGCGCTTACTTCGAGAAGAACGACGCTACCGACGAGGCCTACCTGGTGGCGTGGTGGAAGCGCGTCCAGGAACATCAGGGTGTCAGGATGTCCTGGGAGGATTTCAAGAAGCACGGCGTCTACAAATTCAGCTTCGACCGGCCGCACGTCGCGTTCGAGGAGCAGATCAAGCGCGGCGTGCCGTTCGAAACGCCGTCGGGCAAGATCGAAATCCTGTCGACGACGCTGGCCAACGTGAAGGACTGGACGCGGACGCAGTACGGCTACGAAATCCCCTACATCCCGAAATGGATCGAGCCCTTCGAGTCGCTCAACCACGAGAAGGCGAAGAAGCTGCCCTTCCACATGATCACGCCGCACCCGCGCTGGCGGACGCACTCGATCTTCCACAACATTCCCTGGCTGCGCGAGACCTATCAGCAGGAGGTGACGATCAATGCGACGGATGCGGCGAAACTGGGCATCAGCACCGGCGACATCGTCGAAATCTGGAACGAGCGCGGCAAGGTGGTCGTCCCGGCCTACGTTACCGAGCGCTGCATGCCGAACGTCGTGGTGCTGTTCGAAGGGGCGTGGATGGATCTGGCCAAGGACGGGACGGACCGCGCCGGCAATCCGGATTTCCTGACCCTCGACCAGCCCAGTCCGGCCGGTGCCTTTGCCTACAACACCATCCTGGTCGACATGAAGAAGACGGCGCTGGATCATCGTCCGGGCTGGGACGTGCAGGCCACCTCGCGTTCGGCCATCTTCCGTCGGGACAAGTGAGACGAGCATGGTCAAGAAAGTCGACAAACAGGAACTCGAACAGGCGATCCGGCGCAAGGTGGCGCAGACCTACGAGCCGGTGAAACCGGCGGTCCAGCTTGGGTTCGTGCACAACAACGTCGATTGCATCGGTTGCCGCGCCTGCGAGATCGCCTGCAAGGACAAGAACGGCCTGCCGCCCGGACCGCGTTTCCGGCGCGTCATGTACATCGAGGGGGGCGCCTATCCCGAGGTGTTCGCCTACAAGGTGAACATGAGTTGCAACCATTGCGCCGAACCGGCCTGCCTCCCGACCTGCCCGACCGGCGCGATCTGGAAGCGGGCCGACAACGGCGTCGTCGACATCGACTCGACGCTCTGCATCGGCTGCCGCAAGTGCGAGGCCGCCTGCCCCTATGGCGCGCCGCAGTGGGATCCACAGGCGCAGGTGATCAAGAAATGCAACATGTGCATCGACGAACTGGAGTCCGGTCGCAAGCCCTATTGCGTCATGGCCTGCATGATGCGTGTGCTCGACATCGGGCCGGTGGAGGAGATCTGGGCGGGAACGCTCAAGACCACGGCCGTCGGTCCGCATGAAAAGACGGTCCGGCAGGTCAGGAACATGGCCGATCCGCAGCTCACCAAACCCTCGATCGGTTTCGTTCCCCACAGCAAGGGACGCGTTGATGGAAAATAAAAACCCTCGTTGATGGATCGCTGCGGGTTGTCGTGCAGATTGTGCCGACCGGACCACCGGTCGGCCTTTTTTTGATAGGGTTCCGGGATATGACGGCCAACAGGCAAACCCGTTCGCTGCCTCTGGGGCAACGCATGCTGCGCCAGGTGCTGCTGGTCGCCGGCGGCGCCTCGTTGCTGTTCGGGCTGCTGTTTCTCGGGCTTTACCGGGACCAGCTGACGCGCGAAAAGGTGGCCGCCTCGGAGCAGATCAATCACCTGCTGCGCGCGGCGCTCGAAAACGCCATGCTGAAGCGCGACGTGCCGGGGCTGCGCGACATCATCACCCGCTTGGGCAGCTTGCCTGCCATCAGCGACGTCATGGTTCTCGAACCCGGGGGCGAAGTGCGCTTCGCTTCGCGTGCCGAGAATCTGGGGCGTCGTTTTCCGGAACTGGTGGCGGCAACGCCCGGGAATCGCTTCATCGACGGGGTGGCCGGCGGGGAAGTGCTGCGTTCGGTCACGCCGGTGCCCAATCAGCCGCAATGCGTGGCCTGTCACGGTCAACTCGAAAAACACCCGATAAATGGCGTGCTGGTGGTGGACGTCCGCGCCGACACCCTGCGCCGCGAAGCGTGGCGCAGCGCCGCTCTGTTTGCCCTGGCCGGGGCGGTGGTGCTGGCCCTGACCTTGCTGACTGTGTGGAGGTTGCTCCGGCAACGGGTCTTGCTGCCCCTGGCCGAACTCGACCGCGCCGCCTGCGCCCTGAGCGCAGGCGACCTCGCCCTGCGTGCAAGAGCGAGCGGCGACGATGAGCCGGGACGGCTGGCCGGCAGTTTCAACCGCATGGCCGACAGCCTGGTCGAGCAGATCGGTCTCGCCGAAGGGCAGCAACGCTACCTGCAGGAACTGCTCGACGGATTGCCGGACGGCGTACGGGTCATCCGGCAGTCGGACATGCGCATCGTCGCGGTCAACCAGGCGTATTGCCGCCAAGTCGAGGCGAGCGAGCACGAGGTGCTCGGGCAGCCCTGCCATCTTTCCAGCCATGGGCGGGACAAGCCGTGTCCGGCGACCCTAGTGGTCTGCCCGGCACAGGAGCTGAAGGCGCCCGGACAGGCGCTGAAGTGCCGTCACCGGCACCGGACGGCCAGCGGCCGGGGGTTCCCGGTGGAAGTTCATGCGGTGTTGATCGAGCGCAACAACGGTGCAGCGCCGGAGCGCCTGATCGTCGAGTCGACCAGCGATCTCTCGGACGTCGCGCGCCTCTCGCAGGAGCAGCGTCTGTCGGAACTGGGCCTGCTCGCTGCCGGCATCGCCCACGAAATCCACAATCCGCTCGGCTCCATCCGGCTGGCCGTCGACGGCCTGCTGCGCAGCCTGCGCCACAACAGCGCCGATCCCGCCCGGCTGGCCAGCTATCTGGAGATGGTCAATGCCGAGATCGATCGCTGTACCGGCGTCACCCAGCGCCTGCTACTGCTGTCCCGCCTGCCGCAGCAGCAGGCGCAGATCGTGCCGCTCAACCCGGCGGTCGGCGATACCCTGCAACTCGTCGAGTACGATTCGCGCAGCCACGGCATCGTTCAACATGTCCGGCTCGAACCCGCAGAGCCGCGTATCATGGGTGACGAGAGCGACCTGCGCATGCTGATCCTGAATCTCGTCCAGAATGCCCACCATGCCATGCCCGCCGGCGGCGAGCTGCATGTCACGACGGCTATCGAAGGTGACAAGGCGGTGCTTGTCATACGCGATAGCGGCAAGGGAATTTCCGCCGACAATATCGAGCGCATTTTCGATCCCTTCTTCAGTCACCGCGCCGACGGCGAGGGCGGGACAGGGCTTGGCCTGACCATCTGCAAGAGTATCGTCGAGCGCTATGGCGGCCGGATCGAGGTCAGCAGCGTGCTCGATCAAGGTACGGTTTTCCGGGTTCTGTTTCCGCTGGCAGGCAGTCAATAAATGAAAAAACTGGTTCTGATCGTCGATGATGACCGCGTCTTCAATCGGCTGCTGGTCGAGCAGGTCGCCGAGATGGGGCTGGACGCCGTCGGCGCACACAGCTGGAAAGAGGCGGCGCAGATTCTTCAGGACAGCGAGCCGGACCTGATCTTCCTCGACCTGAGATTGCCGGATGCCGACACGCCGCAACTGGTCGCCAGCCTATCCGGTCAGTTCCCGATCGTGGTACTGACCGGCTACGGCTCCATCCGCAACGCGGTCAGCCTGATCCAGGCCGGCGCCGTCGAATACCTGACCAAGCCGGTCGGGCTGGACGAGCTGGAAATCACCATCCGCCGCGAACTGGACAACGCCGAGCTGAGGCGCCGCAATGCCTTTTACCGCCGCCAGCTTGCCTCCCGCCGTCCCGGCCCGCTGATCGGCAACGCGCCGGCCATGCAGGAGGTCATGCGGCTGATCGAGGCGGTGGCGCCGACCGATGCGACGGTCATGATCCAGGGCGAATCCGGAAGCGGCAAGGAAATGGTTGCCCAGGCGATCCACGAGAGCAGCCAGCGCCGTGGCCGCGAGATGGTCACGGTCGACGGCGGAACCTTGCAGGAAACGCTGTTCGAATCCGAGCTCTTCGGCCATGAACGGGGCGCCTTTACCGGGGCGGAGCGCCAGAAGAAAGGCCTGATCGAAGAGGCAGAAGGCAGCACGCTCTTCCTCGACGAGATCGGGGAAACCAGCCAGGCGAACCAGGCCAAGCTGCTGCGGGTGCTCGAAACGGCCACCTTCCGTCGCCTGGGCGGCACGCGCACGCTCAAGGCCGACGTGCGCTTCATCGTCGCCAGCAATCGCGATCTGGCGGCGATGGGACAGGATGGCAGTTTTCGCAGCGACCTCTATTTCCGTCTGGCCAGTTTCATCATCCGCGTGCCGCCGTTGCGCGAGCGGCGCGAGGACATTCCGCTGCTTGCCGAGCATTTCCTGCAACGCTTCGCGCGCGGCGTCGAACGCGAACTGGCCCCGGAGGCCCTGCGGTTGCTGATGGCCTACGACTGGCCTGGGAACGTGCGCGAATTGCGCAACCTGATCGAACGCGCGGTCATCCTGACCGGCGGCGACCGCCGCATCCGCGCCGAGCATTTCGGCCCCATCGTCGGACGAACGAGCGATGCGGTGATTCTCGCCTTCGAGAATGAACCGAGTCTGGCCGACATCGAGCGCGACTACCTGCGCCGCACCCTGTTGCGCCACGGCGGCAGCCGTACCAGGGCGGCGGCCGTGCTCGGCATCAGCGAGCGCAGCATTTACCGCCTGATCAAGCAATACGAGCTGGGCGAGTGAAAGCGGGGCCGCCCAGGCGGCCCCTTGAGCCTCAGGCCTCGGCGATGCGCCGTGCGATATGGGCGAGCGCTTCTTCGACCTGGTCGATCAGGATCAGGCACAGGTCACCCGGCTGCAGGCGGCCCAGCGCCGTATCGATGGCGATGAACTCGCCGTCGATGGCATCGATGTGGCGGGCGCGGCCGGCATTGGCCAGGCCTTCGCGGAGCAGGGCGATGACCTCGCCGTCCTCGCGCCCGCGCTGGCAGGCGTCCTGGTAGAGGATGACGTCGTCGAAGGCTTCGCCGAGGATTTCCGTCTGCTGGCGGATATCGTCGTCGCGCCGGTCGCCGGCGCCGCTGATGACCACCGAGCGGCGCCTGGCCGGCATGTTCTCGATGCCGGCGACCAGCGCCTGGATGGCGTCCGGGTTGTGGCCGTAGTCGGCGATCAGCGTCGCGCCCTTGTAGTCGAAGACATTGAAGCGGCCGGGGGCGGTGGCTGCATCGCTGACGAAATTGGCCAGCGCGCGCTCGATGACTTCCCAGGAATAGCCCAGCGCCCAGCCGGTGGCCGTGGCGGCCATGGCATTTTCGACCTGGAAGCCGATGGTGCCGTTGCGCGTGAGCGGGACGTTGGCCAGCGGGATGCGGTACTTCTTGCGCCCTTCGCCGCAGACGATGGCGTCGCGCTCGACATAAACGACCCGCCGGCCCTGCGCCCGGTGCGTGGCGAGCACCGGGTTCATGCGGTTCTGGGAAAAGAAGATGATGTTGCCCTGGCAGTGATGGGCCATGGCCGCGACCACCGGGTCGGCGGCGTTGAGGACGGCGGTGCCGGTCGGCGCCACGTTCTCGACGATGACGCGTTTGACCACCGCCAACTCGTCGACCGTGGTGATGAAATTGAGGCCGAGGTGGTCGCCGAGGCCGATGTTGGTGATGACGGCCACGTCGCACATGTCGAAGCCGAGGCCTTCGCGCAGCACGCCGCCGCGCGCGGTCTCGAAGACGGCGGCGTCGACGTCGGGGTGCAGCAGCACGTTGCGCGCGCTGCGCGGGCCGGAGCAGTCGCCGTCATCGATGCGGCGGCCCTGGATATAGACGCCGTCGGTGCTGGTCATGCCGACGCGCAGGCCGTTGCTTTCGAAAATACGGCCGATCAGGCGGCTGGTGGTTGTCTTGCCGTTGGTACCGGCGATGGCGACGACCGGAATGCGGGCATTGTCGCCATCCGGGAACATCATGCCGACGATGGCCTCGCCGACCGCCCGGCCCTTGCCGAAGGACGGGTCGAGGTGCATGCGCAGGCCGGGGGCGGCGTTGACTTCGACGATGCCGCCGCCTTGCTCTTCGAGCGGCTTGAGCATGGTGTCGCAGACGACGTCGATGCCGGCGATGTCGAGGCCGACCGTCTGGGCCGCGGCAACGGCGGCGGCGGCCAACTCGGGATGGACGTCGTCGGTGACGTCGGTGGCGGTGCCGCCGGTCGACAGGTTGGCGTTGTTGCGCAAGACGACGCGTACGCCGCGCGGCGGCACGGAATCGGCGTCGTAACCCTGCTGGGCCAGGCGCGCCAGCGCGATTTCGTCGAAACGGATCTTGGTCAGCGAGGTGGCGTGGCCGTCGGAGCGGCGCGGATCGCTGTTGACGATGTCGACCAACTGGCGGACGGTATTCTTGCCGTCGCCGATGACCAGCGGCGGGTCGCGGCGGGCGGCGGCGATCAGCTTGTCGCCGATGACCAGCAAGCGCCAGTCGTGGCCGGGCAGGAATTTCTCGACCATGATGTCGTCGCGGAATTCGATGGCGACGCGGTAGGCCTGGCGCACCTGTTCTTCGGTCGTCAGGTTGACCGAAATGCCCTTGCCCTGGTTGCCGTCCTGAGGCTTGACGACGACCGGCAGGCCGACTTCCTGGGCGGCGACCCAGGCATCGTCCTCGTCCTCGACCGGGCGGCCGTAGGGCACGGCGACGCCGGCGGCGTGCAGCAGCTTCTTGGTCAGCTCCTTGTCCTGCGCGATTGATTCGGCGATGGCGCTGGTATGGCTGGTTTCGGCAGCCTGGATACGCTTCTGCCTGCTGCCCCAGCCGAACTGGACGAGGCTGCCCTGGGTCAGACGGCGATACGGAATGCCGCGGGCGACGGCGGCCGAGACGATGGCGCCGGTCGAGGGACCGAGGCGGATGTCCTCGTCGAGATCGCGCAGTTCCTTCAGCGTGCCGTCGAGGTCGAACGGCTTGTCATTGAGCGCCGCCAGGCAGAGCTGTTCGGCACGCTCGAAGGCGAGGCGGCCGACGTCCTCTTCGGTGTATTCGACGACGACTTGATAGACGCCGGTATCGACCGTCTGCGCTGTGCGGCTGAAGGTGACTGGGCAGCCGGCCTGGGCCTGCAGGCCGAGCGCGGCGAACTCCAGCGCGTGGGCCATCGAGACGGTGTCGAGGTGGTCGGCGGGGATCAGGTCGCCCAGTTCCGGGAAGCGCTCACGCAGGCGGGCTTCAAAACCGGGCAGGTTGGCGATGGCGACTTCGGCACCTTCGCAGGTGACGATGGCCTGGATGGCGGTGTGCCGGCTCCACAGGTTGGGGCCGCGCAGGGCACGAATGCGGGAAACGTCCATGACGCTGGATTCCTTGTTATTTCCGGACGGCGGCCGGTTTCCTGGCCGGTTGCGCCTGCTTGGCGCGCTGCGATAGCACGGTGGCCGGGTCGGGGAGGGCGAGACCGAAGGTCTTGACCCCGGTGGCCAGAACGTCCTGGCTGAGACCGAGCGCCCAGCCGGCGGCGACGCCGGCCAGCACATTGGCGATCTTCTTCGGCGACTTGGCCTTGCCGATATAGGGCGCGTCGATCAGGCGGCAGAGGCGAATCTCGTCGCTACCGTTGCGCAGCACGATGCGGTTGTCGACGACGGTGACCCCGCGCTTGCCGGCCGCCAGGTGGGCTGTCAACACCGGGTTGGCAGCGTCGCAGGCGAAGAAGATCACCTCGCCGTCGCAAAGTTCGGCGAAGTCGGCGACCAGTTCGTCCTCGGCATTCAGCACGGCATGGCCGCCGGGCAGCACGACGTCGACCTGCGAGCGATAGATCGAGCGATGCGTCGTGTAGTACTCGCTGCCGGTCGGCTGGACATCCCAGCGTTCGAGATTCTCGTCTTCCGGAACGATGTTGGTGACGATGCCTACGGCGCAGCGATCGTAGGGCAGGCCCTGGCCGAGGATCACCTCGGCGCCGTTCTCGATCACCGCTGCCTCGACGGCGCGGTTGAGCAGCAGGCGGCGGCCGCCCTCCCAGTTGGCGGCATCGGATTTCTGCACCTGGCGGCGGCCGAGGAAGATGCCGTCGCTGCAGGCGAGCCCGACATACTGGGCGGAAAGGTAGAGCAGGCGGGCGACCAGCTTGGCCACGGCATTCCGGCCGTGGGTGCCGCTGACACCGACGAGCGGCACGCGGCCGGACTGGCCTGCGGCGAACAGGTTGTCGACGATGGCCTGGCCGACCGGACGTGGCTTGCCGATGCCGGGCTTGATGTGCATCAGCAGGCTGGGGCCGGCGTTGACTTCGACGATGGCGCCGCCCTGCGAGGCCAATGGCTGCGAAATATCCTGGCAGACGAGGTCGACGCCGGCGATGTCGAGGCCGACGACGCGGGCGGCGAGGGCGGCCTGTTCGGCGGTTTCGGGATGCACTTCGTCGGTACAGTCGAAGGCGTGGTTGGCGTTGCGCTGGATCAGCACTTCGCGGCCGGCCACCGGTACGCTGTCGCCGGTCAGGCCCTGGCGTTCGAGTTCGATGCGGGCGGCGGTGTCGATCCTGATGATCGACAGCGGGTGCAGTTCGGTGGTGCCGCGGCGCGGGTCGGTATTGACCTGGCTGTCGATCAGTTCCTGGACGGTCGACTTGCCGTCGCCGGTGATGGTGATCAGGTCGCTGCGGTTGGCTGCGACCAGCTTGCCGCCGACGACCAGCAGGCGGTGTTCGATGCCCGGAATGGAGCGCTCGACCAGCACGCCGGAGCCTTCGTCGACGGCGATGGCGTAGGCCTTGGCGACTTCCTCGCGGGTGGTCAGGTCGATGAAGACGCCGCGCCCGTGGTTGCCGTCGGTCGGCTTGACGCAGACCGGGACGCCGATGTCCTCGGCGGCATCCCAGGCGTCGTCGGCGTCGTCGACCTCGCGGCCCTCGGGTACCGGTACGCCGACCGAGGAGATCAGTTCCTTGGTCAGGTCCTTGTCGCGCGAGATGGTTTCGGCGATGGCGCTGGTCTGGTCGGTTTCGGCAGTCCAGATGCGGCGCATCGCGGCGCCGTAGCCGAGCTGGACCAGGTTGCCGTCTTCCAGGAGGCGGATGGCCGGAATCTTCCGGTCGTCGGCAGCATTGACGATGGCAGCGGTGGAGGGGCCGAGGTACTTGCGGTCGACCTTGCGGCGCAGGGTGTCGATGACATCGGCGACGTCGAAGGCATGATTTTCGATGGCGGCGAGCAACAGGTCGCGACCGAGTTCCAGGGCCATGCGCGTGACTTCTTCGTGCCAGTTGCTGACCACGAGCTTGTAGACGCCGCGCGTGGTGGTTTGCCGCGTGCGTCCGAAGCCGTCGGGCAGCCCCGCCTGGGTCATCAGTTCGAGAACCACGTGTTCGAGGATGTGCCCAGCCCAGGTTCCTTCCTGCAGGCGGCGCAGGAAGCCGCCGTGCTCGTCGTAGCTGCAGCGGTGGTCGACAAGCGCGGGCAGCCAGGCCGTCAGGCGCTCGTACAGCCCGGGAATCTTGTCGGAGGGCAGATCCTCCAGTTCACCGATGTCGATCCAAATTTCGAGAACCGGCGGGTAGGTCCAGATGCTCGGGCCACGCAGGCTGATGATGTCCCGAAAGATGATGTCTTTTTTCTTCATGCTTGATCGCCCAGCTCCGTCTCGCTGTAAGAATTGATTATGGGGCAGCTGATAATTATTAACGCTTTCCGGTGTGCGTGGCTGACCCGCGTCAAAAAAATGTCACGCTTCGGTACGCGCCGTTACAGGAAGCGGTCGAGTAGCTTGCGGCTGTGGCGGTCGAGGGTGCCGATGTCGCGGATCAGGAACTGGATGCCGTGGGTATCGGCGATCAGCAGCCGGGTCCGCGACAGGCGACGGATGTCTTCCTCGCCCTTGAGCACCAGCGCCGCATCGCCGCGGTTGGTGGCGACCTGCCAGGTGCTCGGGCAGGCGAAGCTGGAGACATCGACGATCCGCTCGATTTCCGGCACGAATTCGCGGCTGGCAAGTTCTTCCTCGATCAGCTGGCCGATGGCCGGCGGCAGGTCGGCCAGGCGCTCGGCCCAGCCGACCTCGTGGCCTTCACTGTTGACCAGGGCGATGCCTTCGTCGGGTGCGGCGATCGGGAAGGCGCGCACCGGCACGACGCCCTGGTGGGTATCGCCATTTTGGGCGGTCAGGACGAGTTGACCGTAGGCGTCGCGGTGCAGCTGGAAATTGGCTTTCGACATGCTCATCCTCAGGCGGTCAGGGTTTTCGGAACGACGGGCACGGCCGGTTCCGGTGCTTCGGTATCGACGTTGCGCGCCTGCGCCTGGTAGAGCTTGTAGTAGTGGCCTTCGGCCGCCATCAGTTCGTCGTGGTTGCCGAGTTCGACCAGGCGGCCGCGGTCCATGACGACCAGCCGGTCGGCCTTGCGTAGCGTGGACAGGCGGTGGGCGATGGCGATGGTGGTGCGGCCGCGCACCAGGTTGTCGAGCGCCTTCTGGATTTCCTTCTCGGTTTCGGTATCGACCGACGAGGTCGCTTCGTCGAGGATCAGGATCTTCGGATCGATCAGCAGGGCGCGGGCGATCGAGATGCGCTGGCGCTCGCCGCCGGAGAGCCCCTGGCCGCGTTCGCCGACCAGCGAGTCGTAGCCGTGCGGCAGGCGCAGGATGAACTCGTGGGCGTGGGCGGCGCGGGCCGCGGCGATGATCTCGGCGCGCGTCGCATCCGGTTTACCGTAGGCGATGTTCTCGGCGATGGTGCCGAAGAACAGGAAGGGCTCCTGCAGCACGAGGCCGATGTGCTGGCGGAATTCGGCGACCGGCACCGAACGGACGTCGACACCGTCGATGAAGACGGCGCCTTCGGTGACATCGTAGAAGCGGCAGATCAGGTTGACCAGCGTCGACTTGCCGGAACCCGAATGGCCGACCAGGCCGATCATTTCGCCAGGCCGGATCACCAGGTCGACGTCGCGCGTCACGGCGCGGGTGCCATAGCGGAAGCTGGCCTTCTTCAACTCGATCTCGCCGGTGACCTTGGTCAGGTGAACCGGATTGACCGGCTCCGGCACGCTGGAGACGTGGTCGAGGATGTCGAAGATGCGCTTGGTGCTCGAGGCGGCGCGCTGGACGGCCGAGACGATGCGGCTCATCGAGTCGAGGCGGGTGTAGAAGCGGCCGATGTAGGCGAGGAAGGCGGTGAGGACGCCGACGGTGATCTCGTTTTTCGAGATCTGCCAGATGCCGAAGGCCCAGACGACGAGCAGGCCGATTTCGGTGAGCAGCGTGACGGTCGGCGAGAACAGCGACCAGGTCTTGTTCAGCTTGTCGTTCATCGCCAGGTTGTGCTCGTTGGCGGCGCGGAAGCGGTCGCCCTCGCGCTTCTCCTGGGCGAAGGCCTTGACGACGCGGATGCCGGGGATGGTGTCGGCCAGCACGTTGGTCACCTCGGCCCAGACGCGGTCGATCTTCTCGAAGCCGGTGCGCAGCTTTTCGCGCACGTAATGGATCATCCAGCCGATGACCGGCAGCGGCAGCAGGGTGACCAGCGCCAGCCACGGGTTGATCGAGAACAGGATGACCGCGGTCATCGCGATCATCAGCACGTCGGTCGCGAAATTGAGCAGGTCGAGCGACAGGAAGACGTTGATGCGGTCGGTCTCGCTGCCGATGCGCGCCATCAGGTCGCCGGTGCGCTTGCCGCCGAAGTATTCGAGCGACAGGCCGAGCAGGTGTTCGTAGGTCGTCGTCCGCAGATCGCGGCCCATGCGTTCCGAGACCAGCGCCAGGATGTAGGTGCGGATCCAGCCGAGCACCCAGGCCAGGCCGGCGGCACCGAGCAGGCCGCCGAGATAGAGGGAGACCAGCGACCAGTCGATCGGCTTGCCGTTCTGGAACGGGATCAGCACGTTGTCCATCAGCGGCATGGTCAGGTAGGGCGGCACCAGCTGCGCGGCGGTCGACGCCAGGGTCAGCAGGAAGCCGCTGAGCAGCTGCCAGCGGTAGGGACGGGCGAAGCGCCAGAGGCGGAACAGGGTCCATGTCGAAGGCGCCGCCGTTTCTTCGCGGGTGCAGATCGGGCACTCGTCTTCGCCCGGCGGGATCGGCGCCTTGCATTTCGGGCAAATATCATCGGTCGACCGCAACACCGGCTGGCCGCTGACGATACTGTTGCGATGCAGGTCGAATTCGCTGATTACGCGCAAGGCGGCGAGATTGCGGCTCAGCGTGTAACGCCAGTTGGCCAAGCGGCCATTTTCGTCGGCCAGTTCCAGCGCGCCGACGCCGGCGTGGTCGTGGTGGTTCAATACCAGGCCTGCGCGCAACGGCCATTCCTGCCATTTTCCAGCGCCGGGCGCGCGGGCGAGGAGGCGGCGGTCGGTGACGAGAACCAGGCCGGCGGCGAACTGCAGGCGGGCGTCGAGGTCTATTTCCAGCCAGGCCTGGGTCTTCTCGCCGGCGGCCAGTTGCGGCTCGAGTTCGGCGGCCCAGCGGCCGGGCAGCGCCAGCTCGGCACTGGCGTTAATTTGTGGATTGGGGGTCATCGGGGGAGTATACCGCATGGCTTTCAAAGCCCGCCTAACGCGCCATTTTTCCGGCGGTTGACTCACGTCAAGGTGTGTCCGGCAGGCCTGCCGTTCAATACGCCGACGCCTCGAACAAGGAATTCCATGTTTCGCATCTCCCAATACATGCAGGAAATCGCCGCCCCGACGCCGCTCGGCCCCAAGCGCAATCCGCCCGGCCCGGTGGTCATCTGGAACCTGATCCGGCGCTGCAACCTGACCTGCAAGCATTGTTACTCGATCTCCGCCGATACCAACTTCCCCGGCGAGCTGACCACCGAGCAGGTCTACACGGTGATGGACGACCTCAGGGGCTTCAAGGTGCCGGTGCTGATCCTCTCCGGCGGCGAGCCGCTACTGCGACCGGATATCTACGACATCGCCAAACGGGCCAAGGCCCAGGGCTTCTACGTCGGGCTGTCGTCGAACGGCACGTTGATCGACGAAAACAACATCGACAAGATCGCCGAGTGCGATTTCAACTATGTCGGCGTCTCGCTCGACGGCATCCGCGAAACGCACGACAAGTTCCGCCGCATGGACGGCGCCTTCGAGGCGTCGCTGAAAGGCATCCGGCTCTGTCGTGACCTCGGCCTGAAGATCGGTGTCCGTTTCACGATGACGCAGGACAACGCCCACGACCTGCCCGGCCTGCTCAAGCTGGTCGAGGACGAAGGCGTCGACCGTTTCTATTTCTCGCACCTCAACTACGCCGGGCGCGGCAACAAGAACCGCAAGGACGATGCGCAATACCAGCTGACCCGGCAGGCGATGGACCTGCTGTTCGACACCTGCTGGGAGTACAACCAGCGAGGACTGGAGAAGGAATTCACCACCGGCAACAACGATGCCGACGGCGTCTATTTCCTGCAATGGGTCCGCCGCCGCTTTCCCGAACAGGCGGCGCATGTCGAGGCCAAGTTGCGGCAGTGGGGTGGCAACTCCTCGGGAGTCAATGTCGCCAATATCGACAACCTCGGCAACGTGCACCCGGATACCATGTGGTGGCACCACAACCTGGGGAATGTGAAAGACCGGCCCTTCTCGCAGATCTGGCCGGATACCTCGGATGCGCTGATGGCGGGTCTCAAGCAGCACCCGCGGGCGGTCAAGGGGCGCTGCGGCGAATGTGCCTATTTGCAGATCTGCAACGGCAATACCCGCGTCCGGGCGCAACAGATGACCGGCGACGCCTGGGCCGAAGACCCGGGCTGCTATCTCACCGACGAGGAAATCGGGCTATGAGCTGGCGAATCCTGATCCCGGCCGGCTTTGCCGCCTACTTCCTGTTCGGCATGGCGCAGCTGGCCGAGGCGGCCGACGAATTTGCCAAAACCGCCGCCAACTACAATCAGCATTGCGCCGCCTGCCACGGCGCTGACCGCCTGGGCGGTATCGGCCCGGCGCTGATTCCGGAAAACCTGGCCCGCCTGCGCAAGCCGGAGGCGGAGAAGGTCATCCGCGAAGGCAGGCCGGCAACGCAGATGCTGGGTTTCGGTCAACAGCTGAACAGCGATGAAATCAAGGCGCTGGTCGAACATGCCTACACCCCGATCAAGCCGATGCCGGTCTGGGGCGAAAAGGAAATCACCGCCTCGCGCATCGTCAATCACGCGCCGGGCAGTCTGCCGGACAAGCCGCAATTCAGCGCCAATCCGCTCAACCTGTTCGTCGTCGTCGAGAGCGGCGATCATCACGTTTCCATCCTCGATGGCGACAAACTGGAGCCGATCCACCGCTTCCAGTCGCGCTTCGCACTGCACGGCGGGCCGAAATTCACGCCGGACGGGCGCTACGTCTTCTTCGCCTCGCGCGACGGCTGGGTCACCAAGTTCGACTTGTGGAACCTCAAGGTCGTCGCCGAGGTGCGCGCCGGCATCAACACCCGCAACGCGGCGGTGTCGGGCGACGGCAAGTGGGTGGCGGTGGCCAACTACCTGCCGCACAGCCTGGTCATCCTCGACGCCGACCTCAACCTGAAGAAAATCCTGCCGGTGAGCGACAAGGACGGCAAGACGACGTCGCGCGTTTCTGCCGTCTATGACGCATCGCCACGCCAGAGCTTCGTCGCCGCGCTGAAGGACGTAAAGGAGGTCTGGGAAGTTTCATACAACCCGAAGGCCGACGACATTCCGGCCGGCATGATCCACGACTTCAAGTACAAGGAGGGCAGCTTCGTTAGCGGTTTCCTCAATCCGCAGCGCAGCCAGCTCGACGATTACCTCGACGACTTCTACTTTACGCAGGGTTACGACGAGGTGATGGGTGCCTCGCGCAACGATGCCAAGTCGGCGGTCAGCGGCCAGGTGGTCAATCTCGACGCGCGCAAGAAGATCGCCGACCTCGAGCTGCCGGGCATGCCGCACCTCGGTTCCGGCATCAGCTGGAAATGGCAGGGCAAGACGGTGATGGCGACGCCCAACCTCAACGAGGGCGTCATCAGCATCATCGACATGCAGACCTGGAAGACGATCAAGCAGATCAAGACGCGCGGCCCCGGCTTCTTCATGCGCAGCCACGAGAACAGCCGCTACGCGTGGACCGATTCGATGATGAGCAAGGAGTTCAAGGACACCATGCAGATCATCGACAAGGACAAGCTGGAAATCGTCGCCGAACTGAAACCCGAGCCGGGCAAGACCTTCGCCCATGTCGAGTTCACGAAAGACGGCAAATACGTGCTGGCCAGCCTGTGGGAAATGGACGGCGCGCTGATCATCTACGACGCTGCCACGCTGAAGGAGGTGAAGCGCCTGCCGATGAAGAAGCCGGTCGGCAAGTACAACGTGTGGAACAAGATCAGCAAGTCGGAAGGCACCAGCCACTGAGGGGTGGCCAGGTTTGATTTATGGGTGAAATTGCCGGTCGACCGCAGCAGGTGCGCTCGGGCGTCGGCGATCACCCTTGGCTAGCTGCCGACACGGCGTACGGCCGCTGGCGAATGACCTGGTGCGTGCCTTCCTGCCCGACGGGCATGGCGAATCCGAACAGATCCGGCTGGGCGCAGAGTTCGAGATCGGCGGCCGAAAGATTCGGCCAGGTGCCGGCTGCAAAGCGCCGCCCGAAATCGGATTCCCGCACCCGTTGGGCAAATTGCGCCGGGGCGGCCTGGTCGCCGCACAGCAGGGATTCGATGTAATCGGCACAGGCGATGTCTTCATCGCCATCGCGATCCACCCATTCGCCGGTGATGACAAAGCACACTTCCTGCGCGCCGGCCGCGCGAATCGCCGCAGCCGTCGCCCGGGCACACACCAGGCTGGCCGCGTAGAGTTGCCGCGCCTGGCGGAAACGTTGCAGGCCGCGCACGCCGGCCGCCGTGCTCATCACCACCGCCTTGCCGGCCAGATCGGCCTGCAGCAGTAGGGCCGGGGAATTGCCGAAATCGAATCCGGGCGCCGGGTCGCCGCCGACCACGGCCCCGACCGACACCGCCGCCGGCATCCGGCCGCGCAGCGCCATGGCGGTGCTGATGCCGGCTATCGGGTAAATCGCCCGCGCCCCGCTGGCCAGCGCCACCGCCGCCGTCGTGAACGAGCGCAGCACGTCGATGACGACGACGGTATCCCTGGTGTCCGGCCGGCTTTGCAGACGATTCAGGAAGATGCGGGAAAACTTCATGGCGCATGCCGCCGGTGGGCTGTTCTCGGGGACTACCTGCCGAGGTGTTGCAGGACGGTATGCAGGCGTTCCGCCGCATACGCCGCTTCCGGATCGTTCTCGGTCAGTTTCAGGATGTCCGCCCAATTGATGTAGCGATCGAGGCGAACGAGGGCCTTGGTACTGACCGAGTCGAGGTCGATACCGAGGACGACCTTGTCACCGCTGGCGTCGATCTTGTACTCAAATGATCCTTGCATGTTTCTCTCTCCAGGTTGTCGGGCGTTCGCTCGCCGCAGGGGGTTGGGCAGGCAGCGCAACGGACATGCCGCGCCGCGCCCGCCAAGGATAGCAAGGCGCCGCGGTGCCGGGTTTGCGGTAACGCAAATCTCTCTGCTGCGGTCGACCGCGAAAATCGGTCAAAATTGCCATGTGCGTTTTCTCCCCGGCCGGCCTGCGGCCCTTGCCCGATGACTGCCTTGTTTCCTTCTTCCCGCCAGTTGCTGCTGTGCCTTGCCGCCGATTGGCAGGCGACGCAGGGGCGCCTGCAGCGTTTTGAACGTATGCCGGACGGCGGCTGGTTGGCAGTTGGTTCGGTGGTGTCGGTGACCTTGGGCCGGGCCGGGCTGGCCTGGGGGCGCGGGCTGCATGCGGCGCAGCCGGGCCGGACCAAGCGGGAGGGCGACGGACGGGCACCGGCAGGCGCCTTCCCCATTACTGCGGTGTTCGGTGACGGTGCGGCGGATAGCCCCGCGGCGTTGGCCGGCAAGATGCCTTACCTGAGCGCGACGCGCGATCTGAAATGTGTCGATGATCCCGCCTCGGCGTATTACAACTGCATCATCGATCGCTCGGCGGTCGCCGCGGTGGATTGGGCGTCGAGCGAGGACATGCTGCGCGCCGATGCGCGCTACGCGGTAGGGGCGGTGGTGGCGCACAACGCGGCGCCGCCGGTGGCGGGGTGGGGGTCGTGCATCTTCCTGCATGTCTGGCAGGCGCCGGGTATGCCGACGGCGGGATGTACGGCGATGGCGCTGGCCGACATGAGCGAGATCGCCGGCTGGCTGGATGGTGCAGCGGCGCCGGTGCTGGTGCAGTTGCCGCAGGCCGAGTACGAGTGGTTGCGCGTGGCCTGGGGGCTGCCACTGCTTGCTGTTGATGCCTGAAGCGCATGGCATGGCTCGTCGGTGACAGCCGGCGGCGCGCGGGCTAGACTGACGGGCCTGTCAACTTCCCCGCCGCGCCGCCTGTGCTCAATCGAATCTGGGTCGCCTTCATCCTCGTCGGCTTTGTCGCGGCGGTGGCGCAGTTGCTGCAGGGCGACCTCGACATCTTCGCGCGGGTGCTGAACGGGCTGTTCGATACCGCCAAGACCGGCTTCGACATTTCACTCGGCCTGGTCGGCGTCATGAGCCTGTGGCTGGGGGTGATGAAGATCGGCGAGCGCGGCGGGCTGATCGAACTGTTCAGCCGTGTCGTCGCGCCCTTCTTCCGCCGCGTCTTCCCTGACATCCCGCCCGGCCATCCGGCCAGCGGCAGCATCGTCATGAACGTCAGCGCCAACATGCTCGGCCTCGACAACGCGGCGACGCCGCTCGGCCTGAAGGCGATGCGCGAACTGCAGGAAATCAACCCGCACAAGGACACCGCCAGCAACCCGATGATCATGTTCCTGGTGCTCAACACGGCCGGCATCACGCTGATCCCGACCTCGGTGATCGCCATCCGCCAGAGCATCGCCCTGAAGCAGGGTCTGGTCGGCTTCAACGCTGCCGACATCTTTTTGCCGACCCTGCTCGGTACCTTCGTTTCGTTCTGCGCCGGGCTGGTCGCGGTTGCGCTCTGGCAGCGCATCAACCTGCTCTGCAAGCCGGTGCTGGCCTTCTTCGCCGGTTTCGCGGCGCTGATGGCGGGGCTTTACCTGTGGCTGGCCGGGATGCCGCCGGACCAGATGGCACAGATGATCGGCCTGTTAGGCAGCGGCATCATCGTCTCGATCATCGTCCTCTTCGTCGGCGTCGCCGCATGGCGCGGCATCGACGTGTACGAGAGCTTCGTCGAGGGCGCCAAGGAAGGCTTCGGCGTCGCCGTGCAGATCATTCCCTACCTGATCGCCATGCTGGTGGCGATCTCGGTCTTTCGCACCACGGGCTGCATGGATTACGTCATCGGCGCCATCCGCAGTGTTGTCTTGGCGCTCGGGATGAACGACGACTTCGTGCCAGCGCTGCCGGTCGGGCTGATGAAGACGCTCTCCGGCAGCGGCGCGCGCGGGCTGATGGTGGATGTGATGACGACCTACGGTGTCGATTCCTTCCAGGGCAAGCTGGCGGCGATTATCCAGGGTTCGACCGAAACGACTTTCTACGTGCTGGCCGTCTATTTCGGCAGCGTCGGCATCACCCGAACCCGCTACGCCGTGGCCGGGGGGCTGATCGCCGACGCCGTCGGGCTGGTCGGAGCGATCCTGATCGGCTACGCGTTCTATCACTGACTGGCTGCGGTCGACGCCCGAACCTGGCTGAAAATCCGAGCGTTTTGGCATGATGAGGGGCGAAACTACGCTGGTGCTATTCCCCTATTCCCGGACATCTTCTGGATCGTCGCTCGTTTGATGGGGCGGGCTGGTTAGGCTGCAGCAGCCCTTGGGGAAATCCCGCAGCGCCGGCATTACCGAGTCTACGTCACAGGCATTGCCTTGGCGTGCCCCGGAGGTGAAGCTCGCGTAGGCCTTGAGTTCCTCGGGTGTCAGATGGCCGGCGAGCGGGGCGATCTGACTGAAGCGGACGTTGTGCCGCAGCAGATGGAGGATAAAGGTATGGCGCAGGGCTTCCGGCGTCACCGCAGTCGGCTCCTCCAGTCCGGCGTCGAGCGCGGCGTAGGTGACGCGCGTGGCGACTTCGGTGGCTGCAACCGACTCGCCTTGGGTCATGCAGAAGAGCGGCCACTGCGGATCGGCGGGCGTCGTGGCCGCGAGCTTCTCCACCAGCCAGCGGGGTAGCGCCAGTTCGCGTGTCGAAGTGCTGCGGACGGCCAATTGCCCGCGACCGGGATCGAAATCGCCGACCGTCAGTGCGCGTAGCTCATCAACCGTCAGGCCGAGCAACATCAAGGCGCAGAGGGCGAGGCCTCGATCGTCGGCAGCTGTGAGCAGGGCGCCGACTTCCTCTTGCGTTAGCTCGCGGGGCAGCGCCTGCTGCGAGGTGAGCTGCGGCATCGGGTGATGGCCGGCGTCGATGGTGCCGTTTCCAGGTAGCGCTGCTGTGTGGGCGGGAAGGGCCGGGCCGATCCACGGTTGCGGCACGACGACGGTGGTGGTGGAGGGTGGCGCCAATGTCCGGGTGAATAGCTCGACGAACCAAATCGCCAGCAGTCCGAGGAGGAAGGAAATGCCGAGATTGATCAGCGCGTCGCGCACGTAATTCGGGCGCCACGCGCTTTGCGGGACGGCGGCGGCCTCGATCAGCTTGATGCTGGGCATGCGCGTGTTCTGCGTAGCCTCAAGCCTAGACAGGCGCTCGGTGGCGTTGCGCCGCGCGCCCTCGATACGCACCAGATCCTCTTCCAGCGCCTTGGCTTCCTGAAAGTTGCCGGAGAAAACCTGCGCTTCGCGACGCTGGCTGGCGATCTGCCCGCGCAAGCGATCAGCCGCGGCGCGGGCACTGGTGGCTTCCTCCTCGGCGGTGGCCAGTGCCGCTTGCTGGCTCGACAGGCGGGTGGAGACTAACTGGTTCTCAAGTTCGGCGAGCCGTGCGCGTAGTGCCTTGGCGTTGGGGTCCATGGCCATGAACTGGGGGGTGTAGGTCCGTTCCATGTCGCGCAGTTGCTCGCGGGTGACCGAGATGCGCGCCTCGATTGCCGCCAGCGTCGGATTATCCTTGGCCAGTACCGGACTGCGCCCGGATGCGGCCGACTCGCGCAGGGTACGCAGTTTCGCTTCGGCCTTGGCGGTTTCCTCGTTGGCCTTGGTCAGTGATTCGGAAAGCCCCTTCATTCGCGCCAGCGCCTCGTTCTCGGCGCGTTCGGAGGAAACGACGCCACTTTGCTCGCGGAAGGCGGTGAGCTGCGCCCGTTTGGAGGCGATGGTCTGGTTGAGGCGTTCGATCTCGTCTCGCAGGTTGATGCTGGCTTCCTGGGAGGCGCTGTCGTGGACTGTCATCGATCGCTCGTGGTAGGTCTCGATCAGTGTGTTGACAATGCGTGCTATCAACTGCGGCGAGCCGCCGACGGCTGCCAGTTCGACGACGTCGGTACCCGGGATCAGGTTGGCGCCGATGGCGTTTTGCATCGCAACGACCGGATCGGTTTCGGCGAAGGCATTGGTGCTCCATTCCTTTTGCAGGCGGCGATGGACTTCCTCGAGAATGGGGCGGCTGGTAACTACTTGTGCTTGGGCCAGGAGTTCCAGTTGCTGCGGAGGCGGCAGTTCTGCACTGCTGGTTCCGGTTAGCGAAGTCACCGTTTGCGGCGCGATGACGCCCGAAATGATCTTGAGCTTGGCACTGGCCCGGTATTCCGGCGGCCGCGTCAGATTCCAGATCAGCCCCGGCACCAGGGTGAGCAGGAACACGGCGATGAACACGGCCAGCCGCCGGCGGTTACTGCGCTGCACTGCAGCCGTTGCGTCGATGAGGCCAGTGGGTTCGAGGTCGATCTCCGTGCGCAATCTTGGAATCCTGAACATTCGGTGCCGCCTTTCGCTTTGATGTCCTGACCCGTAACACGCGGCTGGCTTTTTCCACTCGCTCAAGCCAGCCACTTTAGGCCAAAAGAATAACTCATTCGGCAGTTTGTTGCGGTTGACGCCAAAAAATGGGCCAAAATTGCCACTTGGCAAATCTGTATCGTTTCCCGTGTCTACCCTCGTATTTTTCAACAAGCCTTACGGTGTCCTCAGCCAGTTCACGCCGGAGGGCAAGTGGCGGGCGCTCGACGAATTCATTCCGGTCAAGGATGTCTATGTCGCCGGCCGGCTCGATGCCGACAGTGAAGGGCTGCTGATCCTGACCGACGACGGCCGGCTGCAGGCGAGGGTCGCCGACCCGAAGCACAAGCTGGAAAAGACCTACTGGGCGCAGGTCGAGGGCATTCCCGACGAGGCGGCGCTCGACCGGCTGCGCGCCGGCATTGCGCTGTCTGATTTCACGGCACAGCCGGCCAGGGTCAGGCGGATCGACGAGCCGGCCGGCCTCTGGTCGCGCGACCCGCCGATACGCTACCGCGCGGCGATCCCGACTGCGTGGCTGGAAATCCGCATTGCGGAAGGCAAGAACCGCCAGGTCAGGCGCATGACGGCGGCCATCGGTTATCCTACGTTGCGGCTGATACGTGCCGCCATCGGGGCGACGACGCTGGACGGTCTGGCGCCCGGGCAATGGCGGCAGATCGACGGCAGTTACCAGGATTTGCAAGGAAGATTCAATGAATAGAACACTCGTCGGCGCCTTGATCGGCCTGACCATAAGCGCCGCCACATGGGCGCAGAACGCCATGCCGGTCATGGAGCTGAGCGCCGGATTCCACCGCATCGAGGCGGAAGTGGCCGCCAACGACCAGAATCGCCAGGTCGGCCTGATGAACCGCACGGCGATGCCGCCGCAGCGCGGCATGCTCTTCATCTTCCCGCAGGAGCGGACCCACTGCATGTGGATGCGCAACACGCTGATTCCGCTCTCGGTGGCCTTCATCGACGCCGACGGTTACATCATCAACATCGAGAACATGCAGCCGCAGACCGAGGACAACCATTGCGCCAAGGTGCCCGCGCGTTACGCGCTGGAAATGAATCTCGGCTGGTTCGCCCAGCGCGGGATCAAGCCGGGGGTAAAACTGCAGGGCATCGACAAGGCGCCGCGGCCACAGTAATGAAGCGCAGCCATTGGCGGGCCTGCCTTCCCGGCAGCCTGCGAAATCCTCTGTTGCGTTCGTGGCTGAGCGAGCCGGGCTCGCTGACCGCCCGCTGTCAGCGCGCCTGTGTGCGCTTTCGTGTGCGCCTGTTGCGCTACGGCAAGGGGCAGCCGTTGGCCGACGAGGCCGCCGGCAGCGCGCCGGCCTGGGTGCGCGAAGTCGTTCTCGAATGCGACGGCCGCCCGGTCATTTTTGCCCATACCACGCTGTCGACCGCAACCAGAGGCCGTCTGTCGCGCTGGATGAGCGGCCTCGGCGACCGTTCGCTCGGCTCGCTGCTCTTCGCCTACCCCGGCTTCCGGCGCGAGCGGATCGAGTATCTGCGCCTTGACCGGCGGCATCCGCTGTACCAGCGGGCCGCGGCCGTCGCGGAAGTGGGTGAGCACTTGTGGGCGCGGCGCTCGCTGCATCGACTCGCAGCCCAGCGCGTGCTGGTGACCGAGGTGTTCCTGCCGGCGATCACCCGCCTGGGGTGAAATGCCGGCCGCCGGCGGATCCTACTCGGCGGTGGCCTTGTAACCGAGGCGCTGCGACAGCTTGTCGGCGGCGGCGAGCATGGCCTTGGCCACCGGGCTGTCCCATTCAACGTTGAATTCGCCAACCGCCCCGAGCGAGGTGATGGCCGCGACCATCCGCCCGGAATGGTCGAACACCGGCGCGCTGAAGCCGTTGATGCCCGGCGTCAGGCTGCCGGTCGCACGCGAAATGCCATGCTCGCGTATCTCGGTCAGGGTCTTTTCCAGCTGGCGGCGGATGGTGGTGACGGCGGTCTTGGTGGCTTCCGCGGCTTCGCGCAACTCATCGTCGAGCATCGGCTTGAGAAACGGGGAACGGAAGAAGGCCGCGAAGGCGCGTCCGGTCGCCGACTTGCGCAGCGAGAGAACCGTGCCGGCGCGCAGGGTGATGGTGATCGGCGCACCGGCATCGACGATGCGCACGATCGTCGCGCCGCGGTTGCCCCAGACGGCCAGCGCCACCGTTTCCTGAATCTCCTCGCAGAGATTGTCCAGGATCGGGCCGGCGAGGCGCACCGGGTCGAGGCGCCCGAGGCCCGACAGGCCGAGATCCAGCGCGTAGCTGCCCAAATCGTATCGCCCGCTGGCGCTGTCCTGCTCGATCAGCCCGATGCGCATGAAGCTGACCATGTAGCGGTGCGCCTTGGCCGCCGGCATGCCGGCACCCTTGGCGATGTCGCGCAGCATCATCGGGCGATTGGCGGCGGCCAGCACGCGCAAAAGGCGAAACCCCACTTCTATCGACTGAATTCCCTGCCGTTCGTCGGCGACTTTGGTGACCATGAAATGCTCGCGCGTTAAAAAGCCTGATTTTATGTGTATATCCCGGTCCTGCAACGACGAATATAATCTCGGCACCAAGAAAACGAGGGGACATACAACTATGCGCGCAGTGCTGGTGGCAAATCCGAAGGGCGGGGCGGGAAAGACGACCTTGTCGACCAATCTTGCCGGATATTTCGCGAATCAGGGGAAACAGGTCACGCTCTGCGATCTCGACCGCCAGCAATCCTCACTGCGCTGGATGGCGTTCCGCGACCCCGAAATGGCACCGGTCACCGGCTACTTCGCCGGCAACCAGATCGTCCTGAGCCTGCCGCAGGAAGCCGACTGGGCGGTGCTCGATGCGCCGGCCGGGCTGCAGGGCTACAAGCTCTCGGACTACCTGCGCACCGTCGACAAGGTGCTGGTGCCGCTGGTGCCGTCGGTTTTCGACATGGCGGCGACCGAGGACTTCCTCAATTCGATTCGCAACGAGATGCGCGGCCGGCGCGGGAGCTTGGGCATCGTCGCCATGCGCGTGGACCCGCGAACCAAGGCCGCCGGGATGCTTGAGGAATACCTGAAGCACTTCGACATCCCCATCGTCGCCTACCTGCGCACCACGCAGAACTACGTCAATGTCGCCGCCGCCGGCCTCACCATCTTCGATCCGCCACGTGCCCGGCACAAGCGCGACATCGAGCAGTGGGAAGGCATGCTGGAGTGGCTGGCCAGTTAATTGACCGCTTTGTCGGAATAAGCGTTGACAGGGTAAGGCGGGGCGTGGATAATTCGGCCCTCTGACGGACGCGGGGTGGAGCAGTCTGGCAGCTCGTCGGGCTCATAACCCGAAGGTCGCAGGTTCAAATCCTGCCCCCGCAACCAGGAAATGCAACGAAGGATCAACAGCTTAGCGGCGTTGGTCCTTTTTTGTTTTGGGTCCTGGATTCTGCCGCGACAACTGTCCCGCTGCGCACCGGCGGCGATGTCGCAAATGACCGGAGTCGCCCTGTCGCAAACGCGACAATGACCGAATGCTCAGGCGCGAAAGCCTTGCCGGCGGGCGCTTTGATGGCGGGCGTGGAATTTGCTGTGAAGGGGGCTGACCCCATTTCAGAGCAAACGACATGACTCCAGAACTGCGCGAAAAACTGCTGGCCGGCCTCAAGGACGGCAGCATCGTTCCCTATCTCGGTCCCGGCGTGCTGGCCGACGTGAAGAATGCCGCCACCGGCGCGCCGATTCCCGCCGACAGCGATTCGCTGATCTACGCCATGAACGACGGCAAGCCGATGGCGCCCAAGCTGATGTACGAATTCCCGCGCGCGGCGATGAACGTCGAACTGAAGCGCGGGCGGACAACGGTGACCAAGTTCCTGACCCGCGTCTACGGCGATACCCAGTGGACCCGTGGCGCCCTGCACGACTGGCTCAAGGGCATTTCGCCGCACTACGTCATCGACATCAATCGTGATACTCAGTTGCAGGACTCCTACGCCGACATCCCGCACAACCTGATCGTCGGCATCGCCCGCATCGGCGGCACCGATTTCCGCTACAAGATCTATTTCTGGGATGGCCAGGCCTACCGGAAGAGCGAAGTGATCAACCCTGCCCTTCCCATTCTGTTCAAGCCGATGGGCACACCCCGGCCGGAAGCCGTCTATATCGCCTCCGACGCTGATTACGTCGATTTCATCACGGAGTTGATGGGCGGCTTCTCGATTCCGCCCGAGGTCAAGGAACTGCGCAAGGGGAAGCAGTACCTCCTGATGGGCATGCGGCTCAATCGCGATACCGAACGCATGGTCATGGCCGACATGATCTATGCCGCGGCCGAACCGGCCGGCTGGGTGTTCATCGCCGAGCCGACCGAAAAGGAAAAGCGTTTCTGCAGGAAGGTCGGTCTGGAAATCATCCAGGCCGACGTTTTTGAATTCATCGGCGCCGCGGTGACGGCCTGAATCATTTCATAAACAGGGAGAAGTACCATGCTGCTGGATCGTTACGAACCGTTGTTTTTCAACTCCAATTTCCGCGAAGCCGCCAGCGACGCGGGCTGGCAAGCCTATCGGGGCGAACTGGTCGTGATCGAGGGCGAAGTGGCCGATGACCAGGGGCGCCGCAAACCGCCGGTCGCGCTGTTCAAGCAGGCTGCGGTGCTGGCGCAGGGCGACGAACTGAAATTGATCTCCGGCTCGCTGGAAGAGCTACAGCATTGGCCGGCCCTGATGGAAAAGTTCGGCGGGGATATTAACCCGGGTACCGTTGCGGTGATGTTCACCGTCAATATTCCCAAGCCCTTCGTCTCGCTCGTCAATGGTGCCACCGTGGCCTTCATCCCGCTGACCGAAGGCTTGTGCTGGAATGAACTGATCGATCTGGCGGCACTCGAAAAGGGCGATTTCAAGGGGCAGAGCGCGGCCGACAAGGTGGTCACCGTTTTCAATGCGTTCAAGGGGTACAAGTACAAATATCCGGAAATGAGCGTCGAAGACGCCCTGAAGACGACCAACAACGCCAAGCGCGAAACTCACGGGGCGGTCTGATGGCCTGGGACGAGTCCCGGCATGCCTTGGGGGTGGCGGACATGGACGCCACTCATCGGGAATTCGTCGAGCTTGCGTATGCCCTGATCGTCGCATCAGACGAGGACTTTCCGGCGCTTTTCGCGCGCCTGCACGAACATACCCGGGCGCACTTCGAGCATGAGGGCAGGCTGATGAAAAGCTGCCGCTTCCCGGCCATCGGCGAGCACAACAGTGAGCACCTGCGGGTACTGGGCGAACTGGCCCACTTCGCGCGTGGTGTCGCCGCCGGCCGGCTCGGCATGGCGAGGAACTACGTCAGGAACCTGCCGGGCTGGTTCGACACCCATCTGGCGACGATGGATGCCGCGCTGGCCGGGTGCCTGAAGCGCGCTTGAGCGATGGCGCAGGCCGGACCGCCCAGGTTTTTCGTTTGTGCCGCTGCGGCACTGGCGGACGGCCAGCATCGCAAGCTCAAACTGCTGTTCGAGGGGCGCGAGGACGAGTGCCTGATCCTGCGCTTCGAGGGCCGGGTCTACGCCTACATCAACCGCTGCGTTCATATGCCGCGCCGCCTCGACTGCGAGTTGAACCGGGTTTTCGACGCGACCGGCCGTTATCTACGCTGCTCGATGCACGGCATCGTCTATACGCCGCAGACGGGCGCCTCTGTCAGCACCATGGGCGAAGGCGACCGGCTGCGCGCGGTCGAGTCCTATGAGGAAAACGGCGAAGTCGGCATTGCCGACTTCCGGGTGACGGCCGTTGAGGTGGAACCAGCCTAGCCCCTGGCCAACTGCAGCAGGGCTTCGGCCTGGCGCTCGCAGACTTGGCGCGTCGGCGGGTCAAGGGCGCGCAGCCAGCGCCGGGGAATGGCCTCGCCGCCGTAGCGGGCGCCGGCCAGCATGCCGGCGATGGCGCCGGTGGTGTCGGCATCGCCGCCGCGGTTGACGACGTCGACCAGGCAGTCCTCGAAGGAAGCAGTGGCGAAGAAAGCCTGGAACACCGCCTGCATGGTTTCGACGACATAGCCGCTCGGGTTGTCGCGGCGCTTGCGGTCGTAGGTGAACGCCGGGTGGCAGCGCACCAGTTCGCCGGCCCGCTCGCGTTCCACCGTTGCTGCATCGCGGCCGGCGAGAAAGTCATGAACCATGAACACCAGGGTTTCGCAGGCGGCGTCGGAAAGTTCGTTGTGATGCGTGACGTGGGCCTGGGCGCGGCTGGCAAAAATGGCCATTTCCGGCGGTCGACCGTAACAGGCCAGGGCCACCGGCAAAATGCGCATGGCGGCGCCGTTGCCGGCGTCGTGTTCGGAGGCAGGGGCTTCCGGATTGCCGGTCTTGCGGAACTGGATCAGGTTGCGCCGGACGGTGTTGCCGATGTCGACCGGCTTGGCGCGCATCCAGGCGTCGAAGGCGGCCGCCGCGGCGCTGGCCTCGACGCCGCCGCAGGCGAGGATGGATGCGCCGAGGGCCAGCGACATCGTCGTGTCGTCGGTGACCTGCCCGGCCTTCAGGCGCAGCCAGCCGCCGCCGGTGATGTCGCGGTGCACGCCGTGCTGGTGGCGGATTTCCTTGGGCGTCTGGAACTCGACGGTGGCGCCGAGCGCATCGCCGATGGCGAGTCCGAGATAGGCGGCGATGCCGCGGCCGACGTGCGGCGTCTCCCAGGGGGGCGGCGTCACCCGCCGGCGGACCGGGGCGTTGCGGGCGATCAGTTCTCCGGTCCAAAACATTTCGCGTAATCCTTGCATTCGCCGCAGGAGGGGGCAGGGCAGACGTAGATGCCTTCGCGCGAGCAGAACTGGCGGTAGAGGAATTTCTTCCACTTCATGTCGCCGGTGTTGGCCCGGGCGAGTTCGGGGAAGTTTACCCACATCAGCCGGCTCAGTTCGTCACGATTGGCCAGACCGAGATCCTGCCACAGATGGTCGCGGCCGGCACAGGCGGTGGCGACGATGTCGGCGATCCACAGTTCGGAATCGCGCTCGCCGGCGCGGTGATCGAGCAGCAGCTTCCGCAGGTCTTCCCATTCCGGGATCGCCTCGCCCTGCTCGTCCTGCGCAGTGTTTGCGAAGAACGGAAAGTAGTCGGCGAGAAGTTCCTCGTAGGCGGCCTTGCCGAGGCCGAGGTGGGACGGCAGGCAACTGCTGGCGGCCGCCTGGCCGGCGATCATGCTGGCCAGCAGCGAACGGTTCGGGTCGCCGGCGAAGCCTGCCGCCGCCGGCGTCGCCAGCAGTTCGGCGAGCACCAGTGTGCGACAGGGCAGGCGATCCGGACCGTTCATGGCCCGCTCGCTACTTGCTCGGGTACTCGACGAGGATGTCCTCGTCGCGGACGATCATCTGGCAGGCGAGGCGCCACTGGGTCGGCGGAATGTCGTCGACGTACATCTGCTCGATCTGCGCCTTGGTGATGTGGCCGAGTTCGGTCAGTGCGGCGACTTCGCGGACGTTGAGCGGGCCGCCCATGGGCCGGCGCTTGCCGTCGACCGACGAGACCTTGACCAGACAGGTGCCGCAGTTGCCTTCCTGGCAGCCGAAGTCGATCGGGATATGGTGTTCCTTGGCCAGCGCGAGGATGGTCTGGGTGTGGCTGCCGGCGACGGCATAGACCGTCTTGTCCTTGTGCATGGGGCTGCTGAATGTGATGAGGGCCATTTTCGGGTTCTCCAGATGAGCGGGTTGATTTGGATTTCTCTGTTTTTCGGGTTGGGCGATTGCTTTTAATCTTGTTCGGTGGCGGCGCTCAGGCCGGCTTGACGACGATCTCGCCGCCGATGATCTGCGCCTGGCAGGCCAGACGGTGGCCACGCGGTGCCATGTTGTCCTTGAGCACCTGGTCTTCGAGAATGCTCGGCGGGGCGAGGTGTTCGCCGCCAGAGACGATCTTGGTCAGGCAGGTGCAGCACTCACCTTCGCGGCAGCCGTAGGTGATGCCGGCGCCGACTTTTTCCGAGACCTCGATGAGGCGGGTGCCGGCCGGCACGGTGACCGAGACGCCGATATCCTGAAAGGTGACTTTGGCTTTTGGCATTGTTTTCCCCCTGGTTGTTAGACGAGTGCTGCCATGTCGATTTCGCGGTGTTCAACCCGGCCGGTCAGGTGACGGGCCAGTTGTTCGCCGAGATCGCGGCAGGCTTCGAGTTCGCCGGCATCCGGCACCAGCTTGATACGCAGTCCTTCGACCGGGACCCGCATCTTGAGACCGCGCAGGCGGTCCTCGATCAGGCGCACGGCCTCGCCGCTCCAGCCATACGAGCCGAAAGCGGCACCGAGCTTGCCCTTGACGTTGACCGTGGTGAGCGAGGACAGCACGTCCCAGATCGGCTTGACGGCGTCGGCATTGATGGTCGGGCTGCCGAAGGCGAGGCCATCGGCTTCTTCGATGAGGTCGGTGAAGATGCCCGACTCGCCGCCTTCAAGGTCGTACAGCGAGACGCGCACGCCGCCAATGGCTTCGGCGCCGGCGGCAAGCGATTCGGCCATGCGCCGGGTGTTGCCGTAGGCCGAGATGTAGAAGACGACCAGCGTCTTTTCGCTGCGCGCCTCGTTAAACAGGCGCGGCGTGGCCAGTTCGCGATAACGATGCACGTAGTCGCGCGGCGCGTGGCGCAGGATGGGGCCGTGCGCCGGGGCGATCAGGTTGATATCCAGCGGCTCGATCAGCGCGATGGCATCGAGCACATACTCGCGGAACGGCCGCATGATGTGCGCGTAGTAATACTCGAACGAGAAGCGGAAATCGCCGACCGTGTCGTTAAACAGTCGGTTGTCGCAGAAATGGCAGCCGAAGATGTCGCCGGTGAACAGCAGACCGTCCTCGACCAGATAGGTGCATTGCGTGTCCGGCCAGTGCAGGTAGGGCGTGTGCAGGAAGCGAAGAGTCCGGCCGCCGAGATCGACCTCGTCGTCGGTGGTCACCGGAATGTACTCGGGGGGCTTTTCGCCGGTCGGCTTGAGCAACGCCTTGAGCATCATCTGGGCGCGGCTCGACAGATAGACCCTGGCCTGCGGGGCGCGCTTGAGCAGTTCGGGCAGGGCGCCGCTGTGGTCCGGCTCGAGGTGGTTGAGGACGATGGTGGTGATTTCGTCGTAGGGGGCGACCATTTCAAGTCGACGGAAAAAATCGTCGGCGAAGTTTTCCTTCACCGTGTCGATGATCGCCACGCCGTTCGCGCCGCGCACCACATACGAGTTGTAGCTGGTGCCGTTGGCAGTTTTCAGGATGATGTCGAAATTCCGCAGATGCGGGTCGAGGGCGCCCACCCAGTGGACGCCCGGCGCAATTTCTACGGCACTGTCAGTGATGGCCGCAGCGACCATGGCTGCTTTCCTCTTCCTCATGATCGTGGGCGTGGCTGCCGCAGCTGCCGTGCCCGGCCGGGCCATGCACGCAGGCCTCGATGTCGCCTTCCGGCAGCTCGACGTTTTTCAGCCCGATCCAGGCGTCGACCGTAGCGATGTCGAATCCGACCTGGCGCTCGTCGCCGACTTCCATCAGCGGCCGGCGAATCAGCAGCGGATTGGCGAGCAGCAACTGCAGGGCGTGCTCGAAGCCGATATTCTCCGGCACGATCTCGCCCGACTTGACGGCCGGCGCGCTCGGGTTGAACCACTGGCCGATCGGCAGCTTGCCGAGAAATGCAAGCAGCCGGTCGGCCGTCCATGCCTCGGTCTTGAGACTTTTGGCCTGGACGGTATGGCCGGCGGCGGCGAGCAGGGTCTTCTGGCGCAGATTGCCCTTGCAGCCGGGTTTTTCGTAGAAGGTGACGACGGCCACTATGCTGCCTCGCGCCAGAGACCGAATTCCTTCAGCTTCTCGATCGGGATGCCGGTCAGCGAGCCGGGCGGGTTCAGGAACTCGCCCAGTTCATTGACGATGGCCATTTCGATCGGGCAGATCGCGGCGCATTGGGGCACGCCGTGATCGCCCAGGCATTCGGTGCATTTGCCGTCGTCGATCAGGAAATGCGGCGTGTCCTGGTAGATGGCGTCGTTCGGGCAGACATCGACGCAGGCCCAGCAATTGACGCAGGATTGAGTGATTTGCAGGGCCATTTACGCCACCTTCAGGCTTTCTGCGGCAGGAAGCAGCTTCCCGGTCGCCGCGATTTCCTTGTAGACCGCCCAGACTGCGTCCTCGATCGGCTCCATCGCGTGTTCGCCGTTCGGCGCGATGCCGGCGGCTTCCAGCTTGCCCCAGGGTTCGTAGCCGACCTTGGAACAGAGCACGACCTCGCAGCCGGACAGGGTGCGGATGTTGCGATCGAGCAGCGATTCGGTTGCGCCTTCGTCGACCACATCGCCATCGCCGCAGGAATCCATGCCGCCGCAGTACAGCTCGGTCTTGCGGTGGCTAATGAAGCGGACACCTTCCGGCGAGGCTTCGTAGATCAGGAATTCCTTGGCATGCCCGAAGTGTTCGGCGACAACGCCGTTCTTGCCGGCCACCGCCATCAGCACCGGCCGCGAGCCTTCGGGAATGCCCTCGAACTTCGGCTTGACGATGCCACGCTTGGCATCGAGCTTCTCGATGATCTCGTCGTGCACCACCTTGCGCCGGACCATCGCCGCTTCGTAATCGACGTCCATGACGTCGATCTTGTCGAGCGTGAACTCGTCGCCGCGGTCCTCGCCCAGGAGGCCGACCGCATCGGCACGGCACTGGCGGCAGTGGCGCATCATCGCCATGTCGCCGGCACAGGCGTCCTGCAGTTCCTGCAGCTGTTCCGGCGTCGGTTCCGGCTGCTCCATGATGCCGTAATAGGTACCGTGTTCCGGTTCGGCGATCAGCGGCATCACGTTGTGCAGGAAGGCGCCCTTGGCCTTGACGATCTTCGAGACTTCCTTGAGATGCTCGTCATTGACGCCGGGGATCAGCACCGAATTGACCTTCACCAGGATGCCGCGGTCGGTCAGCATCTGCAGGCCCTTCTGTTGCTGCTCGATGAGGATGCGTGCACCTTCGACACCGGTGATGCGCTTGTTCTCCCAGTAGATCCACGGGTAGATCTTGGCCCCGACTTCCGGATCGACGCAGTTGATGGTGATCGTCACGTGGTCGATGTTGTGCTGGGCGATACGGTCGACGTACTGCGGCAGGTTGAGGCCGTTGGTCGACACGCACAGCTTGATGTCCGGGGCGCGCTCGGACAGCTGTTCGAAGGTTTCAAAGGTGCGGCCCGGGTTGGCCAGGGGGTCTCCGGGTCCGGCAATGCCGAGTACCGTCATCTGCGGGATTTCGGCGGCGACGGCGAGTACCTTCTTGATCGCCTGGTCGGGCGTCAGCAGCTCGGAGACGACGCCCGGCCGGGATTCGTTGGAGCAGTCGTACTTGCGGTTGCAGTAGTTGCACTGGATGTTGCAGGCCGGGGCGACGGCCACATGCATGCGGGCGAAGTAGTGGTGCGCTTCTTCCGAATAGCAGGGGTGGTCCTGCACCTTGGCGCGGATGTGGTCGGGCAGATGGCCCAGGGCATCCGGCGCGGTGCCGCAGCCGCTCGATGAACAGCCGCCGCCCTCAGCGGCGGGGGCGGTATTGCTGATAACGGGTAATTCCACGATGTCGGCTCCTCGAATGCAGTCGGAGCCTTTTCAGCAATCGCTGTGCCAGAGATTTTTTGTATTAAAAATCAGCGGGATGGCAATATTCGTGGCGTGCCCTGTCGGGGGCCTTGTCGCAAATGCGACAGCGCTGCGCAAGCGGGTGGTTGCGCTGGTGTTTGGCAGCTTGGAGAGCTTGCCCCGGCGCGGTGCCCGGCACCGGGGGCGGCTGACTTACCCGCTTGCGACAGGTGCCTGCCGCAAGACCGGTCCTCAGTTGTCCGGCTGGCCCTGCGACTTCTCGATGGCTTCCAGCAACTGCAAGGCACGTTCGCGGTTTTTCGCCCGGGCCGCTTCGCGTTCGGCCACATTGGCGGCCTCGGCCAGCGATGCCTGGATCAGCAACTGGTGCGGCGTCAGCCCGCCCCTTGCCGCATCGAGCATGTCGTCGGATTTTGATTCGAGGTCTTTTTCCGGCACTGGATTCTCCATTGGGAAGTCCTCCTGTTTACTTGACGCCCGGCTTCCTGCCCGGCGCCGGGCGCGGGACGTATCCCGAAAGCCGGCACTGGAAACCTTCCACGGCCTTGCCCTTGACGTAGCTGGTGACGCTGCAGCGGGAGATATCGCCGCGTGCCGACAACTCCGAGAGGGAAGCGCGGACTTCGTCGAGCGAAATATTGGTCGCCGCGGCGATATCGAAGTCGAGCAACTGACCGTGTTTCTTCAGGTATTCGAAAACCTTGGTGGTGTGCATCGGGATTCCTTTCCTTGTGGCTGTCACGAACGACGGAAGCGGTGTCGAAGCGCGGCAGCGGTGGGTGCGACCAAGAAAAAAAGCCCGCGCGAGGCGGGCTAAATCCATTTCTTGGAGGAGATGGAGGAGACAGATGCCATTATGCCCAAAAACGTTGTGCACTGCAACAAATTTTTGTTTATCCCTCGGCCTGCCAAGGTTTTCCGACGGCTGCACGGGCGGCTTGGCGTCTTGTCTCCGGGCAAGAAAAAAGGCCCCGCGAAAATCGCGGGGCCTTTTGATCCGGTTAGCTCGAAAAGCTTACTTGGACTTCTTCTTGGTCGCGGCAGTGATGTTGGCCTGGGCAGCGTCGGCAAATTGCTTGGCCACCGAGTTCATGTTGCCGAAAGCCGAGTTCGCAGCGGCGATAGCGTTCTGGATCGCGGCGATGGCGCCTTCGGAACCGGCGGGAGCGGACTTGGCAGCCAGTTCGACCATGCCGGCCATCGACTTCTGGAAGTCGCTGAACTGGGCTTCGACCATCTTGGCCAGTTCCTGCTGGGTTTCGGCGGTGATTTCATAGACCGAACGGGAGTAGGCGACAGCCTTCTCGACGGCCGGTTGGGCCAGAGCCGACTGGGCGGCCAGGGCTTCCTTCGGATCCTTCGCGTCCAGCACGGACTTGACGCCGGAGGCGGTGTCTTCCAGTGCCGAGCGGGCGGCGTTCAGGTTCAGGGTCGCAATGCGCTCGGCCGATGCCAGGGCGGTGTTGGCGACGGACAGCAGGGAATCAACGGTAGCCTTGTTGGCGGCGGCGAGTTGCTCGGGATTGATGGACATTTGGTGTCTCCAAAATAAGGTTGTCAAGGTGTTCAGACGCGAGTATAGCGCACTATTTTAGGGAATTGTGCACTGCAGCAAAAATAATTTGAAATGATTTGCGGAAACGCGGGCGTCGGATGTCGGTGTTCCGGGAAGGCGGTCATCGACTCCCCGATCAATACTCCGGCCTGAGTGTTCTGCCGGCGGACGCCTTCGGCCGGCGGTTGCGTCCGAGCTGGGCGGAGGGGCGTTCGATCCAGCGATGAAAGACGTTGGCGGCCAGAATGCTCAGGCCGAATGCGCAGAGCAGGCCGGCGAGCGCCGCCGGCGGGGATGACCAGCCAAAACGGGTCCACAGCGTACCGACCAGCACGAGAACCGGAAAATGCACGAGAAACAGACTGAAGGAGATGTTCCCCAGCCAGGTGATCACGCCATTCTTCGGCCAGCGTGCGCCCCAGCCCATCTTTTCGGCGCTGAACAACAGCATTCCGATAGCCAGCGCACTCATCAGGCGCCAGCGCCAGTCGAAGGCCATGGCGACGACGAAGAACGCCAGATATAGCCAGAGTTCATGCCTGGCATTGCCGCCCTGCAAACTGCGGTGAATGACGATGCCCATGAAGAAATACGGGAAGAAATACAGCCACCAGCCATCCCAGGCATCGTTGAGATTGAAGTAGAACAGCGAGAAGAGCGCCAGTGGCCAGCCGAGCAGACCAATGAAGTCGGTCTTGCCGCGCCCGAGCGTATCCCGGCACCAGAGGCCTGCGGCATAGACCAGGCAGAGCTGGAAATTGATGCAGACGAACCAGAGGCCGGCCGACAGTTGCTCGTAGCCGAGTATGCCCTGCAGGAAAAACAGATGGGCCAGCAGTTGCGGCCACGATACCGGTTCGCCGACGACCTGCTCGGGCAGCCAGTCGCGCGCGAAGGCATAGATGGGGATGATCAGCGCGATGGCCACCAGATACGGCAGTCCGAGACGGTAGTAGCGCTGGACGATGAACGAGCGCAGCCGTGGCAGGTTCCAGTTCTGTCCGCTCATGCTGCAGGCCATGACGTAGCCGCCGACGACAAAGAACACCTGCGTCGCCCGCGCGTGGTTCTCCAGCCAGTCGAGCACGCCGCCGGCCAGCGGCGCGGCCCATTCCCTGAGCGGCGGGTAGATCGCGAAGTGGTGCCACAGGATGATCAAGGCAGCCAGCGCCCGCAAGGCGATGACGAATTGCAGGGTGTCCTTGCGGACGGACGGGCCAAGGGAGGCGTGCTGGCTGGCAGCGCTGATGGGTAGAAGCAACGTCGGGGTTTCCTTCTTCTGGCAGTTATGGCGGCCTTTGCGGCGGGCGCTTGGCGCGTGGCAGCGCTTGAATCCTGACACCACGATGAAGTCTGGCTGGCGCGTCGTCGGTTGAACGCGATGAATATGGCAGACCCGCGCATTTTACTGCAGTGCACCAATTTCACCAAACGGTCAGCCAGGAGCGGGGCTGAATGCTGCCGGGGCGGGTGGCGCCGGGCTTGTCGTCCCGCCCCCGTTAAGGGTCAGGCGGGCAGCGGCGCCGGGGTCAGCGGCACGCGCCCGGTCGTGAGATAGGTTGCGCAGCGTTCGATGTATTCGCGAGTGCTCTTGGGCATCGGCGTCCGGGCGCGGGCCAGGTAGAAGATCAGATCGCGGCCCTGGCGGATCAGCAGCAGACCTTCGGAAACGCGGTGGGCGAGCGCGTCCGACTTGCGATAGTCCACGGGTTGCGGCAGTGGCGAAAAATTGGCCAGCCGTTCGGCGGCGGTGACCAGTTGCGACCAGACTTCGAAAATGTCGCGGTCGGTGCGCAGGTTCTCGGTCTTGATCTTGGCGGCGTCGGCCAGGTCGCGCACCACTCCCTCGATCGAGGCGAAGGCCGGAATCTGCGTGAAATTGGCGATCATGGCGTTGGCGATGCGGTCGATGTCGCGCATCGTCTGGCCCATCTTGATATAGCGGCTTTCGTAGAAATCCTCGAGCGGAATCGAGAATGCCCGGAAAGGTTCGCCCCACAGTTCATCGATGCCTTCCTCGCCGCTACGGTGGAGCACAAAACGGCCGAGTTCCATGGCGTCGAGCAGGCATTGGCCGCATTCGCGCATCAGGGCGTCGTCGCTGCGGATCTCGATGCCGTCGGTCTGCAACTCGACCAAGCGGCGGAAAATGTCGGTCGCCCGGTTGAAATAGGCGCCGGCGAGCATGGCGGCCTTGACCCGCTTGCGCGCCGGGTCGGTTTCCGCCGCGTGCGCCGCCTTCGCCTCGGCAAGGCGGGTGCCGGGAATGTTGAGGCCGTGCTCGGTATGGTTGAACAGGCGCCGCGTCAGGCCCTCGATCAGCCGCTTCTTGGCTTCCAGCGTGTCGGCCGGGACCGGGTAGGTCTTGATCCAGTAACCGTCGTAGAGCACGCGTTCCTCGCCGTCGATGATGCGGCGGGTGCCTTCCGGCGGACAGTCCTGATTCGTGCCTGGGTTGAGTCGATACACCTGGATCATCGCGAGCTGCTCTGGTTGGGGTGGCTTCTGAACGAAGCAAAAAACGTGCGGAAAAACGCCCCCGTTGCAAGTGGCTGAATTATCCGGGGAAACGATAATGCACCATATTCGGCTCGCTGTCGCGATGCACTTGATTTGTGCCGCCGGCACCCGTCGGGTGCAAGCGTCGGGAACCGCCATGGGTCAGGCGAGCAGGGCGACCGCCTTGATCTGTGCGTGCAGCGCCAGGCCGGGGCCGATCGCCAGCCTGTCGGCGGAGCGCCGGGTGATGCGGGCGAGCAGCGGGGTGCCGGCGACATCGAGCCGGACCAGCACGTGCCCCGGCGTATTGGTCGGCGCCAGCTCGACCACCGTCGCGGCGACACTGTTGAGGATGCTGGTCTGCAGCGGCGGCGCCAGCGCCAGGCTGACGTCACGGGCGTGGATGCGGCAGCGCAGCCGCGTGCCGACCGGCTCATGGCGTTGCGAGACGAGGATGCGGCCGCCGGCGAATTCGAGCCGGGTCAGATCGTCGGCCTCGTGCGCGGCGATGGCGGCTTCGATGACGACGCCGGCGTCGTCGGCGAAGGCGGCGGGCAGGTCGATGCGGCTCAGCACCGCGTTCAGCGGCCCGCTGGCGACGACCCGGCCCTGGTCGAGCAGCACCAGATGGTCGGCGAGGCGCGCCACCTCGTCGGGGGCGTGGCTGACGTAGATAATGGGAATCGACAGCTCGCCGTGCAGGCGCTCCAGATAGGGCAGGATCTCCAGCTTGCGCTTGAGGTCGAGGGCGGCCAGCGGCTCGTCCATCAGCAGGATGCGTGGCGCGGCGAGCAGCGCCCGGGCAATCGCCACGCGCTGGCGTTCGCCGCCGGAAAGCTGGCCGGGCGCGCGTTCGAGCAGGTGGGTGATGCCGAGCAGTTCGGCGATCTCGGGCAGGGCGAAGCCGCCGGTTGCGGTCGACGCCCGTTTTTGCCCGAATTCCATGTTGCCGCGCACCGACAGGTGCGGGAACAGGCTGGCTTCCTGGAAGACGACGCCGAGCGCCCGGCGGTGTGGCGGCACGAAGCAGCCGCGGCTTTCGTCCTGCCAGACTTCGTCGCCGATGGCGAAACGGCCGGCCGGCGCCCGTTCCAGCCCGGCCATGGCGCGCAGCAGGGTGGTCTTGCCCGAGCCGGAATGGCCGAAAAGCGCAGTGACGCCGCGCCCGGGCAGGGTCAGGTCGACATCGAGAACGAAGTCGCCGCGGTCGACGCGGAATCCGGCCCGGATTTCGCCGCTCATGCCGTTTTCTTCCGCGCCGGGTTGAAAGTGTACAGCGCCAGCAGCACCAGGAAGCTGAACAGCACCATGCCGCCGGCCAGCCAGTGGGCCTGCGCGTATTCCAGCGCCTCGACGTGGTCGTAGATCTGGACCGAGACGACGCGCGTCCGACCCGGGATGTTGCCGCCGATCATCAGCACGATGCCAAATTCGCCGACGGTGTGCGCGAAGCCGAGGATGGCGCCGGACAGGAAGCCGGGCTTGGCCAGCGGCACGGCGACCGACCAGAAGGCATCCCACGGGCTGGCGCGCAGCGTCGCGGCGACTTCCAGCGGCCGTTCGCCGATCGCCTCGAAGGCGTTTTGAATCGGCTGGACGACAAAGGGCAGCGAATAGAATACCGAAGCGATGACCAGGCCGGGGAAGGTGAAGGGCAGCAGGCCGATGCCGAGCGTCTGCGTCAATTGCCCGACCGGCCCGTTCGGCCCCATGGCGACGAGCAGGTAGAAGCCGAGCACGGTCGGCGGCAGCACCAGCGGCAGCGCGACGACGGCGCCGACCGCGCCCTTGAGGCGCGAGCGCGTGCGTGCCAGCCACCAGGCGATCGGCGTGCCGACGATGAGCAGCAGCACGGTGACGATCGAGGCCAGCTTGAGCGTCAGCCAGACGGCGGCGAGGTCGGTGCTTTCCATGCGGTCAGTGTCGTGAGAACAGGTCGCGCATCTTACACAGGGTGGTGGTGATGTCGAAGCGCGGGTCGGGCAGCGCCTCGCCGGCCAGGATGCGGGTGATGGCGAGCGCCGGGTCGCTTTCGCCGGTGAGCAGCACCTCGGCGCCGCGCTTCTTCATGTGGCGGATGAAGCCGTCGCCGGCGCTGGCGCAGACCACGAGGTCGATGCCGTCGAGCGGGTGCGCTTCCTGGTCCCCGAAAACGTGCAGCATCTGTTCCTTCTCCAGGTCGACCCGATGCGGTGCCGGCAGCAGCTGGCTGGCGCGGTGCTGCGAGAGGTCGTAAACCAGCCATTGCCGGGTTTGCCCGGCGTGGCCGCTGACGGCAGTGAAATCCTTGGTGGCGATGGCGATTTTCATGGGGGCAGGCTCGGCGAGGGCATCAGGGTGACCGCGACGTCGCGCGGCGCGGCGAAGTAAGGCGCGCTGGTGACGAGAATGGCGGCACCGGCGCGGGCGTAGGTTTCGGCGTTGCTGGCATTGATGCCCCCTGCCGCAGCAATTCGCGTGCCCGGAATTCGGCGATGGATGCGGTCGACGGCCTCAGGCGGCAGTTTTTCCAGCTGCACGATGTCGGCGCCGGCTTCCGCCCAGAGTAGCGCTGCGTCTTCGCCGGCGACTTCGACAACCAGCGCGCGTTCCGGCCACTGCCGGCGCAGCCGGGCGACGGTGGCGGCCGGCGTTTCATCGGCGAGAAATGTCCGGTGCTCGGGAAAGACGAGCAGGGTTTCCGACAGGCTCAGGCGGTGCGGGCTGGCGCCGGCGCAGATCACCGCCTTCATGGCTGCCGCCTTGGTGCCGGGGAAGTTCTTGCGCGTGCATACGACGCTGGCCGCCGGATTGCCGCGGCGGGCGGCGGCGACGATGTCGGCGGTCGCCGTGGCGATGCCGGAAAGGTATTCCATGAGCGTCTGCGCGGTTTTCCAGACCGCGTGCAGCGCGTTCGCCGGGCCGGCGAGACTCAGGATTTCCGTCCCCGCCGCGAGCCGGCGACCGCTGGGCACGAAGGCGCCGTCCGCCTGCAGGCCGCGCAGCTCGCCCATCCGCCGCGCTTCTTCGCTGCCGCAGATGACCATCTCGTAGCGGGCTCGGAAAACCATGCGCCAGGTGCATTCGCCGATGCCGAGCGCGAAGGTGGTGGCGTCGCCGCAGGGGGCGTCCTCGTGCAGCAGGTCTTCCAGCAGGCGGTCGGGCAGGGTGTAGGGGCTCATGGCGTTGCCTCAGCGCGGCGGGCGGTCGGAAAAGCTGTAAAAGCCACGTCCCGCGTCGCCATCGTCGCCGGTGTGCACAACGCGCCAGGTCAGCCAGCGTTCGTCGCGCAGCCGCCAGGCGTGCACCGTCTCGCCGTAGGTGACGACCTGATAGAAATCCTCGTCATCGTCGCTGCGGCTCGCGGTCAGTGCGTAGCGGTGGGCATAGAAGCAGAGCTTGCCATCGACATCGTGGCCGAGAATGCGGCTGGCCGGCATCTCGTATTCGCGGTGTTCGGTGAAGTCGAGCGGCGCGATGACCTGCTCGCGCCAGTCGGTGGGCAGGTGACGGCGCCAGTCGATGGCGGGCGCCTCGTTTACCGGCGGCGACAGGGGCCGGGTAGCGGGCCGGGCGATCATTCACGGCAACTCGTAGCCGAAGGAACGGATCACCGCCTTCGCCTTGTCGCCCTTCAGGTAGGCGGCGAGTGCGGCTGCGGCGGGTTTGTCCTTGCCGCGGGCGAGCAGCACCGCATCCTGACGGATCGGCTCGTAGAGTCCGGCTGGCACGATCCACGCCGAGCCGCCGGTGATCCTGCCATCCTTGAAGACCTGCGACAGCGCGACGAAGCCCAGTTCGGCGTTGCCGGTTGTGATGAATTGCTGCGTCTGCGAAATGTTTTCGCCCTGCACGAAGAGCGGTTGCAGCGTGCTCAGGACGCCCAGTTTGCTCATGGTTTCGACGGCCGCCGCGCCGTAGGGGGCGGTCTTCGGGTTGGCGAGGGCTAGATGCCGGAAGCCGCCCTTCTTCAGGATTTCGCCCTTGCCATCGACCAGTGCCGGGTCGGCCGACCACAGCACCAGCTTGCCGATAGCGTAGGTGAAGCGGCTGCCGGGCACGCCCTGGCCTTCCTTTTCCAGGCGCGCCGGGGTTTCGTCGTCGGCCGCCAGCAGCAGCTCGAACGGCGCGCCATTGACTATCTGGGCGTAGAACTTGCCGGTGGCGCCGAACGAGAGCACCGCCTTGTGGCCGCTGTCCTTCTCGAACTGGGCGGCGATCTGCTGCATCGGCGCGGTGAAGTTGGCGGCGACGGCGACCTGGACCTCGTCGGCATGGGCGAAGCCGGCGATCGCTGCGGTCAACGCAAAAAACAGGGCATTTTTCATGGGGACTCCCTCTCAGGCGTAAAGGCAAAGAATGACGGCCGAGGCCTTGAACACGGCGCAGGCCTGTTCGCCGACGGCGAGCCCCAGTTTTTCCACGCTGTCGTGGGTGACGACGGCGCAGACGCTGCGCCCGCCGGGCAGGGCCAGGGTGATTTCCGAATTGACCGGGCCGTCGTGGATGCGCGTGATCTCGCCCCACAGGTGATTGCGTGCGGTGGTACGGATGTTCGCATCGGTCAGCAGCAGCACCGACGACGACTTGACCAGCGCATTGATCTCCATGCCGATGGCCAGCCCCAGCGTTTCCGCCGATTCGCGGGTGATGACGGCGACCAGCTCGTTCTCGGCGTCGAGCCGGAGGCGCACCTCGAAATCGACGTGGCCCTCGCGCAGGCCGACGATCTGCCCGGCGAACTGGTTGCGGGCGCTGGTCTTCATCGACATGCGCCGGAGCAACTGGCGGAACTGCTGGAAATCGCCGGCCAGCCCCTCGTTCATGCTCGCCGCCAGGCGGTCGAGGGCGGCCTGGTACTCGGCTTCCAGCGCCCGGTAGAGCGCCACCGTCTTGCGCCCGTGCTCGGTCAGCAGCGTGCCGCCGCCGTTCCTGCCGCCGGTCGAGCGCACCACCAGCGGCTGGTCGGCCAGGTTGTTCATGGCGTCGATGGCGTCCCACGCCGCCTTGTACGACAGCGGCACGGCCTTGGCCGCCTGCGAGATCGAGCCGTGCTTGTCGATCGCCTCCAATAGGCGGATGCGGGTATCGCCGAGAAAACTGCCGAACTCGGTATCGACTTCCAGCCGGCTGCGCAGCCGATGTGCGATTTGTTCCATTTTGTCGCCTTTGCTACGTTGTGTTGTTACATATATAACGATAGCGCAATTGCTGCGGTCGACGTCGAAAAATCGCGGTTTTTCACGGCGCGCTATGGTTGAATTGGCGCAACGCTGTCCGCTATATTGTCGACCTGCCTACAGTATTTCGCTATGCTGTGACATATATAGCGAGAACCGGGCCAGCCCAACGACAGCTCAAGGAGAACGACATGAAGATCAGCGCCCGCAACGCATTCGAGGGAACCATCACCACCTTGGTCGACGGCAAGGTCAACGCCGAAGTCGAAGTCACGACGCCGGGCGGCGACCGCATCGTCGCCATCGTCACCGAAGGCAGCGTTGCCGCGCTCGGCCTCGCCGTCGGCAAGCCGGCCGTCGCCTACGTCAAGGCGCCGTGGGTCATGGTGCTGGCGGGCGACGGCGGCGTGAAGTTCAGCGCCCGCAACCAACTGGCCGGGGTCGTCGACAGCGTCCAGAAAGGCGCGGTCAACAGCGACGTCGCCATCCGGCTGGCCGGCGGCGCGCTGGTCCATGCCGTGATCACCAACGAAGCGGTGCTGGAACTCGGCCTCAAGCCGGGCGTGCCGGCCAGTGCGCTGATCAAGGCCAGTCACGTCGTCCTCGGCGTGCCGGCCTGAGTGCCGCGGGCGGCGCCGTCAGCCGCCGTGCAGCGCCCGGAACCAGCCGTCGAGCGCGGCGCGCTCGGGCAGAAGCTCGGCGGCCAGCCCGCCGGTGAAATGCCGCCACGCCGCCAGATGCTTTTCCGGGACGACGGTGAGGACGGGAATGTCGCCGCTCATCACTTCCAGCATTTCGGCGGCCAGCCCGTCGCCGGCGGCTTCCATCGCTGCGAAGCGATTGAATATGGCGAGGTCGGCGCCCTCGTCGGCGATCCGCCGCATGACGACGCTGGCCTCGGCCAGCGCCCCGGGGTCGAGCCGGCAGGCGGTGGACTGGCTGCCCAGCCGCTGGCTGATGCCGTAGCGCGTGCCGGCGGCGAGATCGACCAGGGTCACCTCGCAGTTCGGGCCGTCGGCCATGAATTCCTGCAGCAGCCCGCACACGCGCCAGCCCTGCCCGATCAGGTCGCGCGCGAAGACGGAGATCAGGGCGTCGATGTCGGCCGCGCCGTTCGGGACGACGGCGGCGATGCGGGGGGCGGGGGAGGGCAAGGTGCGTTTTCCGGGCAAGTTGGCGTCTGTATCCAGCGCAACAACCTATTGTGCCGTATCGAGGTGGCTAATCATCAGGCAACGGCAACCGCCACCTTGCGGCCGGCGCGGGTGGCCAGCGTGACCAGCATGTCGAGGCTGAATTTTTCCCACTTGCCGCGCACCAGGTCGGAAACGCGGGATTGTCCGATGCCCAGCTGGCTGGCCGCTTCCGTTTGCGTCCAGCCGCGTTCGGCGATGGTTTCGCGCAGGCGTGCCATCAACTCGGCGCGCATGGCCAGCAGCGCCGATTCCTCGGGCGAAAAACCCAGGTCGGCAAACACGTTGCCGGAAGATTCGCTGATCGTTTCCATCGTTCAACCTCCAATCTGCCGATAGCGGCGGGCCGCCAGCTCGATGTCCTCGACGCGGGTCTTCTGCGTCTTTTTCCGGAAGGTATGCAACACGTAGATGCCATCCTCGAACTTGGCGACATAGATCACCCGCCATTCACCCTGCACATGCAGGCGAATCTCGTAGGCCCCCGGCCCGACGTTGAGCATCGGCTTGAAATCCGAAGGCATCAGGCCGCACTGCACGGCATGAAGCTCGAAACCCGCTGCCCGCCTTGCCTCGGCCGGAAAATCCTTCATGTCGTCGAGGCTGGAGCCAACGAAGCGCAACGGTTTCATGTCTTGATTATCCAACTACTTCGATAAATTATCAAAGTATTTTGATAGTTCGCCTATCCTGCCGCCCGCTCCAGATTCAATGCCAGCAGGCGGCGGAGGATTTCTTCGTCGGGCATTTCGGGGGTGTAGTCGGGCCAGCCGTAGGCGGCGGCGACGGCTTGGTCGAGCGCCTTGTGGGCGAGGGCTAGCCAGGCCGGGCGGGCGTTGTAGAGGTTGGTCAGGGTGCGCTTCTTGAGGTCGGCTTCGTGGCCGGGTTTGGCGACCGGGCGTTGGGGGAAGCCGGCTTTTTCCTCTTCCGGGGTGATGACCCAGTCGACCCACTCCGGCGGGTTGAGCCAGGCCGCGCGCAGCTCGTCGAGGCGGCGGGCGGCGCTGGCGATGGCTTCGGCGAGCGGGCCGGACGGCGCGCCGGCGGCGGTGTCGCGCGGCGTCAGGCCGGCGGGGAAGGGGAAGGTTTCGAAGGTGGTGGTCGGGGTGTAGCGCGGGCGGTCTTCGAGCGACGTGCCGAGGCGCAGCGACCAGAGTTCGTGGAAGCGGGAATGCAGGATGCCGAAGGTGGTGTCGTCGGAACGGGCGATGACCGTAAGGTTCTTGTCGGCAACCGTAGGCGGTTGCATGAAAGCAAATACCCGGTGCTTGGCAACCTCGGGCGTCACGATGAAGCGAGGCAGCTTGGCGATGGCCCGACGCATCAATGGCCGCGACCACTGGAAAAGCCACCACATTTCGTTGGTGCGTGCTTCGCGCTTGCCAACCCGTGTCGGCTGCACATGCTCCCTGGCGTAGGCAAAAGGTAGTTCGTAAAGGCTGGCTTCTGCTTCCGGCATGTCGGTGCCGAAATCGACGATCCACATGTCGCGCTGGCGGCGGGTTATGTCGAGGCCGTTGAACCACGGTTTGACGATTTCGCTGTTCGGGCGACCGTTCGGGTTGGGTTGTCCGAGCCAGCTTCGGCCCAGTTCGCCGGGAAGATCGAAGGGGCCGGTTTTCTGGATGCCGAGGTAGGCGGTGCTGGCATTTTCCGGTAGCGGCTTGGCCTTGGTCAGGTCAACGCCGACGGCAGCAGTCAAATCCGCGTGAATCGTTGCTATTTCAGTGCCATCCAGCCGGCTGCTGCGGTCGACCCCGAAAAAAGGGCCAAAACCAACCAGCGACACGCGTAGGGCGGCGCCTTCATTGACCCATTCCTCGTCGCTCCAGGCCTCGAAAATGCGCGTCGTTTCGACGATACGTTCCAGCACCTTGCGGTTGGCGCCGCCGCGGATGGAATTCGTTGAAACGAGACCGGCGGCTTGCAGTTTTCCGGCTGCAATCTGGGCGCGGGCCTTTTCGAACCAGTAGGTGACGAGGTCGGCGCCGCCGGGGACGCGGCCGTCGTAGGTTTTGCGCAGGGTTTCGACGTATTCGGCGCCGAGTTCGCTGCGCATGACCTTGTCGCCGAGGAAGGGCGGGTTGCCGACGATGACGTCGGCGGTCGGCCAGTCGGCTTCGCTGCCATCGGCGTTGAGCAGGGCGTCGCGGTGTTCGATGCCGTCGAGCGGCTTGAGGATGGGGTTGATGGCGTGCGGATAGCCGTTGCGGCGGCACCACTGGATGTCGCCGATCCAGACGGTGACGCGGGCGAGTTCGGCGGCGAATTCGTTGATTTCGAGGCCGAGGATGTTGTGCGGGCCGGTCTGCATGGAGAGTTCGGCGCCGAGGCCGTGTTCCTGGGCGACGATGTGGGCCTGTTTTTCGATGTCACGCAGGGCCTTGAGGGCGAGGTAGAGAAAGTTGCCGCTGCCGCAGGCGGGGTCGAGCACGCGGTAGTGGTTGAGGCGCAGCAGGAAGCTTTGGTAGGCGGCGCGGGCGGCTTTGCCTTCCCGGCTTTTCGGGCCCTTGCCGTGGCCGGCGGCGAGGGTGGGTTGCAGGGCGGCCCATTCGGCGGCGAGGGGTTCGCTGACCAGCGGCCGGATGAGTTTTTCGATGGTGCCGGTGTCGGTGTAGTGGGCGCCGAGCGGGGCGCGGGCAGTCGGATCGAGGCCGCGTTCGAAGAGGGTGCCGAAAATGGTGGGGTCGATGGCGCGCCAGTCCATGTCGGCGGCGGCGCGGTGCAGGGCTGCGAGGTCGGCTGCGGTCAACGGGGGAATCTGGACAGTTTTGAAGAGGCCGCCGTTGAACCAGGCGATGTCGTGGTCGCCGTAGTCGCCGCCTTTTTTCTGCATGGCGGTGAACAGTTTTTCGATGCGGCGGGCGGCCTTGTCGGTGTCGCTGCCGGCGTTCCTGAGCAGGTCGGTGAAGATGCCGGGCGGCAGCAATTGCTCGTCTTCGGCGAACATGCAGAACAGGCACTGGACGAGGAAATGGGCGACTTCCTGACCTTCCTGTCCGCGGTCCCGCATGGCTTTGGCAAGGCTGGCGAACTGGCCGGCGGCTTGGGCGGTGATTGCCGCGGTGGATTTTTCCGGGCGCAGTTTTTCGGGGTCGGTGAAGACCCAGTTGAGCAACTGGCGCTTTTCCGGCTCGGCGAGTTGCTCGATGCGGATTTCGCGCGCTTCGTCCGGGTAGCCGGTGAAGGCGGTGTGGATGACGATGCGTTCGCGGTCGCAGACGACGAGCAGCGGCGGGTTGTCGAGCTGCAGGGCGTAGTCGGTGAGCTGCTTGAGGGCGGCGGCGAGATCGCGGCCGGGCTTCTTGTTCTCCCAGCCGAAGTGGCCGCGCTTCCAGACATCGGCCCAGCCGTCGCCGCCACCGGCCTTTTTGGCGCCGCGCTCGAAACAGTAGTTTTCCGGGTCGCGCGGCTTGGCGACGCCGAGCAGGTCGCAGAGGTCGTCGAAATGCGCCTGCGCCCCGGCGCGTTCGGTCAGCGGGTTGTTCTTCCAGGTGGCGATGAATTGTTCCGGTGTCATGGCGGCGCGCAGCGGTGGGCAAAGGCGCAGTGTAGCGATGCCATCGGAATCGGGAAACCGCCGGTTGCGGTCGACCGGGAAAAAGGGGGGATTTTGAGGACCGGTGGATGGGGAGATCGGCGGCGTCCGGGGTTATCAGCCGTGATATGATGGGTCATGGCTGATATCAAGATTGTCGATGAATCGCACAAGATTTCGGACCGGCGCGGCAACGGAAAACTGCGGCGGGAAATCTGGATTGATGAGGGCTCCGGGAAAGTCACGCGATACAACCTGGCCTACATCAACCACGATCTCCACGCTGGCGACAACGGCCGCGTCGTCGGCTACGACAATGCCCATGACGGCCACCATCGCCACTATTTCGGCGTTGTTGAACCTATCGAGTTCGTCAGCTTCGAAGACATTGAAGAACGCTTCGAGCACGACTGGCTTGCCCTGAAGGACCGCAAATGACCAAGCTCACGATCAAGACCGCAACGGAAGACGATTTTTTCAGGCGTGGCCGCCAGCTGGCCAGGGTCGCGGATCGCGGCGAAGCATTGCCGGACGAGCGCATCATCAGCTTCGAAGACCCGGCCGATGTGATGAAACTCATCACTTCGGCGCGTTTGGCGCTGTTGCGCGCCGTGAAGGAGATGCCGGGTTCGATCACCGAGATTTCGGCGCGGCTGCATCGGGACCGCAGCGCGGTGAAGCGGGATATCGACGAACTGGAACGCGCCGGGCTGGTGACCATTGCCGACAAGGTGCTGCCGGGCCATGGGCGCATGAAGGAGGTCCGGGTCACCGCCATGCGTTTCAGCCTCCAGGCCGAGGTTGCCTGATCGGTACTGGCCGGGCTGTCCTGCTCAGGCGTCGAAATGCATGGCCAGGCTGGCCAGGACCTGCGGCAGCGGCAGGTTCTCCTCGGATTCGAGGATGCCGGGGACCGGGTGCGGGTATTCGTAGAAGATGCCGTAGGTGCCGGTGCGCTGGCCGTGCAGGTAGACGTGGGCGCGCAGCTTGTCGAGCTCGGTGTGGCGCAGGGTGACGATGTGCGGGTCGCCGCCTTCGTCGGAAACGATGTCGCAGGCCTGGGCGATGCGTTCGTCGAGCGACACCAGCATGCGGCGGATTTCGCGGGATTTGGGGGCGGCCCAGGGGTTGGCGTTCATGGCAGCAGCTCCGGTCTGATTTTGGCGAGCCAGGCGTCCAGACGTTCTTCAGTGAGGACCGGCTGGTTGATCTGGTCGAGGGCGAGGCCGAGGAAGTGGTTGCCATCGACGGCCTGCGAGGCGGCGAATTCGTAGCCGGCGGTCGACCAATGGCCGACGACGCGGGCGCCGCGCACGACCAGCGCGTCATGGATGATGCCGATGGCGTCGACGAATTCGTCCGGGTATTTCTTCTGGTCGCCGAGGCCGAAGATGGCGACGACCTTGCCGGCCAGGTAGCTGTTGGCCAGCTGCGGCAGGAACTCCTCCCAGCTCGGCTGGGCGAGTCCGGTGGACAGCCCCGGCAGTTCGCCGTCGCCGAGCGTCGGGCTGCCGAGGATCAGGGCGTCGTAGGCGAGGAATTCATCGATCGTCGCGCGGCCGATATTGACCGGCGCCGCGGCATCGTCGCCGAGCTTTTTGGCGATCTGCTTGGCGATCAGCCGGGTACGGCCGGTGTCGGTGCCGAAAAAGATGCCGATTTTGGCCATTTTTTACCCGTCGACCGCAGCATCCTGCGTCAGCTCTTCCGGCAGGCAGCCGACCGGGTGGCCGAGGCTGCCGTCCGGGCCGTTTTCGAACTGCACCAGGTAGATTTCCTTGGATTCGTCGAGTTCTGCGACACCGTAATGGACAACGACGCCGCGCATGCCGGCCGGCGCGATCAGGCCTTCCTCCTCGGCGATGCCGGGCATGCCGCCGTCGTTGAGGATGTCTTCGGCGGCGAAGATCATGTCGCCGACTTCGTATTGGATCTTGTCCATGATTCAGGCCCAGACGTCGGCCGGCGCCTTGAGGCGTTCGACCGGCTGGTCGAACAGCAGGTGCTCGTCGATGATGGTGGCGACGTCTTCCGGCTTGACGCCGGTGTACATGACGCCTTCCGGGTAAACCAGCACGCTGGGGCCGAGATGGCAGGGGCCAAGGCAGCCGGTGTTGGTCAGCTGGTAGCCGGAGGCCCACAGGTTGCGGGTGGTGAATTCATCGGAAAAGGCCTGCCAGGTCTGGCCGCAGGCCTTCTCCTGGCAGGAGCCGCGCGGGTGGTCGGCGGGGCGGCCCTGGACGCAGACGAGTACGTGTTTCTTGGGTTTTGGCATGCTGAATCTCCTTGTCGATGGGTTTTCCATTGCAAGGGGAGTGCCAGGGGCACAAGTCATTAAATTCAACGGCTTATAGGGTATCGGCGTTGTCGGCTTTGCGACAAGTGCGTCCATTCCGGTGCGCTGCCGGCGCCGCACGCACCGTAAGGCGGAGGCGCCGGCCAATCTTTACGACATTTTTACGCGGCGACGCCGAGAATGGTCGGCGTTTTTACAGCCCCTGGACTACGCTGGAAGCACTGAATCAACGGAATCAGGTCATGGGCAACGAATCCGGTTTGGCAATGCGTTCTTCAGGGCAGCTCCGGCCCTGGCAAATCATTGCGATCACCCTGGTCGCCTGCGCGACGACGACGCTGCTCGCCACGCCGCTGCTCGGCTATCTCGACCTGGCGAACATCGTGATGCTGTTCCTGCTCACCGTCCTGCTGGTCGCCGTGACGCTGGGGCGGGGGGCCGCCGTGCTGGCCGCCGTGCTGAACGTGCTGCTGTTCGACATTTTCTTCGTGCCGCCGCGCTTTTCGCTGGCGGTCAGCAATATCCAGTACGTGGTCACCTTCGCCGTCATGCTGGCGACCGGCCTGATCGCCGGGCAGCTGGCCGCCGGCCTCAAGCTGAAGGCGCAAGAGGCGCGGCAGCGCGAACAGGAAACGCGCGCGCTTTACGAAGTGGCGCGCCAGCTGGCCGGCACCCTCGCCCTGGCGCAGGTGGTCGAGGCGGCACAGCAATTCGTGCGCGACCAGATCGGCGCCGAGGCGGCGGTTCTGGTGCCGGACGAGGCGGGCCATCTGAAGCCTGCCGCTGGCGGGAGGACGAGTTGCCGCAGCGAGCCGCACCTGGCGCAGGTCGCCCAGAGCAGCGGCGAGCTGGTGAGGACCGGCGAGATCGCCGGCAGCGACTACGCCTCGCTCTATCTGCCGCTCAAGGCATCTTTGCGCGTGCGCGGCGTGCTTGCCCTGGCGGTGCCGGACGGCGCGCTGGAACTGCCGGAGGACAAGGTGGCGCTGGCCGAGGCGCTGGCCTCACTGGTGGCGGTCGCCGTCGAGCGCCTGCACTACGTCGAGGTGGCGCAGGCGACGCAGCTCGGCATGGCTTCCGAGCGCCTGCGCAGCTCCATCCTGTCGGCGCTGTCGCACGACCTGCGCACGCCGCTGACGGCGCTGGTCGGCCTTGCCGACTCCTTGTTCCTGGTCAAGCCGCCGTTGCCCGGGCCCGCGCTGGAAAATGCGCAGGCCATCCGCGAACAGGCCGAGCGCCTGGCCGGACTGGTCGGCAACTTGCTTGACATGGCCAGGCTCAACGCCGGCAACGTCACCTTGCGCCGCGAATGGCAGCCGCTCGAAGAGGTGGTCGGGGCCAGCATCAAGCTGCTCGGTGGCGCGCTCGACGGCCACCCGGTGCATGTTGCCATTCCCGCCGACCTGCCGCTGCTGGAATTCGACGCGGTGCTGATCGAGCGCGTGTTCTGCAACCTGCTGGAAAACGCCGCCAAGTACTCGCCCGCCGGCAGCCCGATAGAGATCGGGGCGGCGCGGGCCGGCGAGGTGGTTGACATTCGCGTTTGCGATCGCGGCAAGGGCTTCCCGGACGCCGGCGCGCAGGGGCTGTTCGACATGTTCGTCCGTGGACGGAACGAGGTAGCCGGCTCGGGCACCGGCCTCGGGCTGGCGATCTGCCGCGCCATCGTCGAGGCGCACGGCGGCGAAATCGGCGTCGACAACCGCCCCGAATGCGGCGCCTGTGTCCATTTCACGCTGCCGGCCGGGGTGCCGCCGGTGGTCGAGGAGGAGCCGGCATGAACGGCAAGCCGAAGATCCTGCTGGTCGAGGACGAGAAGCTGATCCGCCGCTTCGTCCGTGCCGCCGTGGAGGAGGAGGGGTGCCAGGTGGTCGAGGCGGAAACCCTGGCGCGCGGCCTGATCGAAGCGGGGACCACCAAGCCCGATCTGCTGGTGCTCGATCTCGGTCTGCCGGACGGCAACGGCATCGACCTGATCCGCGACCTGCGCGGCTGGTCGGACGTGCCAATCCTGATCCTCTCGGCGCGCACCCAGGAAAACGACAAGATCGACGCGCTGGACGCCGGCGCCGACGATTACCTGACCAAGCCGTTCGGCGTCGGCGAACTGCAGGCCCGGGTGCGCGCGCTGCTGCGGCGGCGCACGCGCAGCGGCGAGGGGGCCAGCCCGCTGGTCGAGTTCGGTGCAGTCCGTGTCGACCTGTCGCGGCGCGTCGTCGAACGGGCGGGGCAGGCGGTGCATCTGACGCCGATCGAGTATCGCCTGCTCTGCGCGCTGCTCGCCCACCCCGGCAAGGTGCTGACCCAGCGCACGCTGCTGCGCGACGTCTGGGGGCCGTCGTATGTGGAGAGCAGCCACTACCTGCGCGTCTATGTCGGCCACCTGCGCCAGAAGCTCGAGGACGACCCGACGCAGCCACGGCATTTCCTGACCGAAACCGGCGTCGGCTACCGCTTCCAACCCTGAGGAAAACCATGCAATCCCACGACAACAAGCGTCTCGCGACGCTGACCCTGGCGGCGCTCGGCATCGTTTACGGCGACATCGGGACGAGCCCGCTCTATGCGCTCAAGGAAGTCTTCGGCAGCGCGCATCACCCGGTGCCGATCAACGCGGACAACGTGCTGGGCATCCTGTCGCTGTTCTTCTGGTCGCTCATCGTCGTCGTCACCCTGAAGTACGTGTCCTTCATCATGCGCGCCAACAACAAGGGCGAGGGCGGCATCATCGCCCTGATGACGCTGGCGTTGCACAACGGTGACCCGGCGTCGCGGCGGCAGAAGATCCTGGTCGCGCTTGGCCTGTTCGGCGCCGCGCTGTTCTACGGCGATGGTGTCATCACGCCGGCCATTTCGGTGCTCTCGGCGGTCGAAGGCCTGGAACTCGTCAACCCGGCCTTCAAGCCCTTCATCCTGCCGATCACGCTGGGCATCCTGATCGGGCTGTTCCTGTTCCAGCGCCGCGGTACGGCCAGTGTTGGCGCCCTGTTCGGCCCGATCATGCTGCTCTGGTTCGCGGTGCTCACCGTGCTCGGGCTGATCGGCATCGCGCAGAATCCGCAGGTGCTGGCTGCGGTCAACCCGCTCCACGCTCTGAATTTCCTGACCGGCAATTCGCTGCTCGGCTTCTTCGCGCTGGGGGCGGTGGTGCTCTGCATCACCGGGGCCGAGGCGCTGTACGCCGACATGGGGCACTTCGGGGCGCGGCCGATCCAGTACGCGTGGCTGGGCTACGTGCTGCCGGCCCTGCTGATCAACTATTTCGGACAGGGGGCGCTGATTCTCGCCGACCCGTCGGCCAGCGAAAACCCGTTCTATCTGCTGGCGCCGGACTGGGCGCGTTCGCCGCTCGTGCTGCTGGCCACCGTGGCGACGGTGATCGCCTCGCAGGCGGTGATTTCGGGCGCCTTCTCGATCACCCAGCAGGCGATCCAGCTCGGCTACACGCCGCGTCTGGAAATCCAGCACACCTCCGAGCGCGAGATCGGCCAGATCTACCTGCCGGCCATGAACTGGCTGCTGCTCGTCGCCATCGTCGCCCTGGTCATCGGTTTCGGGTCATCGTCCAATCTGGCGGCGGCCTACGGCATCGCGGTGACCGGCACGATGCTGATCACCAATCTGCTGGCCATCGCCGTCGCCGTCCGCCTGTGGTCCTGGAGCCCGCTGCGCGCGGTGCTCGGGGCGCTGCCCTTCATCTGCATCGACCTCGGGTTCTTTCTCGCCAACTCGGTGAAGATTCCCGATGGCGGGTGGTTTCCGCTGGCCTTCGGGCTGGCGATCTTCATCCTGCTGACGACCTGGAAACGGGGGCGCGAACTGCTGCACGACCGCATGGCGGCCGACGCCCTGCAACTCGGGCCCTTCGTCGCCGACATCGAGGGCAGCGGCGTCAGCCGGGTGCCCGGCACGGCCATCTTCATGACCCCGGACCCCGATCTCGTCCCGCATGCCCTGCTGCACAGCCTCAAGCATTACCAGGCCCTGCACGAGCAGGTGGTCATCCTCAGCGTGCGCGTGTTCGACGTGCCCTACGTGCCCGACATCGACCGCGTCGAGGTCCATCGGCTGTCCGCCAGTTTCGCGCAGGTGGTCGTCCAGTACGGCTTCAAGGACGAGTCGGACATCCCGGCGGCGCTGGCTCTGTGCGCGGACGCCGGGCTGGCCTTCAGCCCGATGCAAACCTCCTACTTCCTCGGTCGCGAAACCCTGATTCCGCGACTGGGATCGGAAATGGCCTACTGGCGCGAGCTGCTTTTCGTCGCCATGTTCCGCAATGCCGGCAGCGCCACGGCCTATTTCCGGATTCCGTCGAACCGGGTGGTGGAACTCGGGTCGCAGGTTGTCCTGTAGCTGTCGTCCGACGCACCGGCAACGGGCGCCGGGCGCATCAGCGTGGTGCGAATTTCGGGCGGCCGGGCGGCTCAGAACTCCATTTCCAGTTCCTCGATGTCGTCCGGTTCGCCCTTGGCGGCGTCTATCCATTCCTGCATCGCCGGCAGCGCCATGATGGTCCGGCAGTAGCCGGCGCAGGACTCGTCGAGGGCGACGTCGTAGGTCAGGAAACGGGTCGCCACCGGGGCGTACATGGCGTCGGCCAGGGTCGGGGCCTTGCCGAAGAGGAAGGGGCCGCCATAGCGCTGCAGGCAGTCGTTCCAGATTTCGGTAACGCGCTCGATATCGCCCTTGGCGCGCGACCAGACGGTGAATTTCGGGAAGTGCGCCTTGAGGTTCATCGGCAGCGCCGAGCGCAGCGCGCTGAAGCCGGAGTGCATTTCGCCGCACACCGAGCGGCAGTGGGCGCGGGCTGCAGGGTCGGCTGGCAGCAGGCCGGCCTTGGGCTTGATCTCGTTGAGGTATTCGCCGATGGCAAGGGTGTCCCAGACCGAAATGTCGCCGTGCGTAAGGCGTGGCACGCGCACCGAGGGGGCGAGCAGCAGCAGTTCGGCGCGCGCGCTGGCGTCGTCGGCTTCGACCATTTCCTCGGCGAAATCGAGCCCGGCGAGGCGGGCCATCAGCCAGCCGCGCAGCGACCAGGACGAGTAGTTCTTGCTGCTCAGGGTAAGGGTTGCGACGGGCATCGGATTCGGTCTCCACAAAAGGGATGGGGCGCTGCGAAAGAGCGCTGTGTGCCTGTTTCACAGCAAGGCACATGCCAGTGGACTGGCCGCCGGCGGCATGCGTATTGCTTGTGGAGGCAGTCGCCCATTCGCCGGAAATGACCATGACCTCGTTCAGCCCCGCCCTGCATTACCAGGCCTACCAGACCCTGGCCGACCTCTCGACGCCGATGCGCACGGTGGCCCGGCATCTGGCGCCGTGGCTGCATCATAGCCTGTTCTGGTTCCCCGAGAGCAAACTGCTGCGCAAGGCCGCCGGCACCTGCGAGGTGCTGGCGCTTGCCGGGCTGACCCATGCCCGCCCGCCGTTCAATATCGACCGGGTGGAAACCGAAGCCGGCACCGTTTCGGTGAGCGAGGAGGCGGTGTTCGCGACGCCGTTCTGCACCCTGCAGCGCTTCCGCAAGGAAGGCGCGCCCGAAGGCGAGCCCAAGGTGCTGCTGGTGGCACCGGCTTCCGGCCATTTCGCGACCCTGTTGCGCGGCACCGTGCAGACCCTGCTGCGCCACCACGACGTCTACGTGACCGACTGGCACAACGTGCGCGACATCCCGCTTTCAGCCGGCCGCTTCGACCTCGACGCCTTCATCGAGCACATCATCACCTTCGTCGACTGGCTTGGCCCGCATACCCACCTGGTCGCCGTCTGCCAGCCGACGGTGCCGACCCTGGCGGCGGTGGCGGTGATGGCCGAGGACAACCACCCGCACCAGCCGCGCAGCATGACGCTGATGGCCGGGCCGATCGACTGCCGGATCAACCCGACCGAGGTCAACCGCCTGGCCACCGAGAAGCCGATCGAGTGGTTCGAGAAGAACCTGATCGGCACCGTCCCGCTGCGCTACAAGGGCGCCCTGCGCAAGGTCTATCCCGGCTTCCTGCAGATTTCGGCCTTCATGAGCATGAACCTCGACCGCCACAAGGAGTCGTTCCGCAAGATGTACAACCACTACGCGGCCGGTAAGACGGCGAGCGCGGTCGGCATCAAGGAGTTCTACGACGAATACCTGGCGATGATGGACCTGCCCGCCGAGTTCTACCTGCAGACCGTGCGCAGCGTCTTTCAGGAATACGAGCTGCCGCAGGGCCGGCTCGAATATCGCGGCCGCCTGGTGCGCCCGGAGACGATCCGGCGCACCGCGCTATTCACCGTCGAAGGCGAGCGCGACGACATCTGCTCGATCGGCCAGACCCTGGCCGCCCACGATCTGTGCAGCAAGCTGGCGCCGTACCGCAAGCAGCACCATCTACAGGCGACGGTTGGCCATTATGGCGTGTTCAACGGCAAGCGCTGGGAACGGCAGATCTATCCGCGTATCCGCGATTTCATCCACGCGTTCGATGAGTGAGAGCTTGGTGTGCCCGGGAAGAGGAATCCGGGGGGCTGGGCCGAGGTGGTGTGGCTGTCCGGGCTAACGTAATGCCTGCAGGTTGTGGCCAGTGCGGGCCCTCCGCTCAGGCAGTGGTTCCACGGGTAGGCTTGCGTCATGACGATTAAAACTTGTCCGCACGGAGCACCGCGACTTCGCTGACAAACGCCACCAGGCCATGATTTTTGAAGTAGTTCTCCTCCAGCATTATCAGGGTGGCACTGAGGATGTGCGAATCGCAGATTGCCTCGATGCGGATGTTCGCACTTGCAGGCCATAGTGCACGCGGTCGCCGTGCTTGCCATGCCCTCGCGCATCGGTAATGGTGTGTCCGCGTACCCCACGCCTGCGGAGGTCGGACACCAGTTGTCGCTCGATATCCGCTTCACAGATGATGGTCAGGAGTTGCCGGGCATGAAGCGTTGGAGTCATCAGAATTCTCCGGCGAAGCGAACCGCCATGTCATGGTAAAGCGGAATGCCGATCAGAAGATTGAAGGGAAAGGTGATGCCAAGCGCCGCGCCAATCGACAAGGCCGGATTGGCTTCGGGTATGGCGATGCGCATGGCGGCTGGTGCAGCAATATAGGAAGCGCTGGCGAACAGGGCGGCGAGGAGCACGGTGCCACCGATCGACAGGTTCAGCAGATTGCCGGTCAGCAGGCCGAGGGCGGCGCCGACCAGTGGCATGGCAATGCCAAAACCGATCAGGAATGCACCTGCCTTGCGCAGGTCGCCAAGGCGGCTGGCCACCACCAGGCCCATTTCGAGCAGGAAGAACGCCAGGACGCCTTTGAAGAGATCGAGGAACAGCCGGTCGAGCGGCTTGATTCCATCGGCTCCGGCCAGCCAGCCGATGAGCAGGCCGCCGACGAGCAGGACGATGCTCTTGCCGGAGAGCACCTCATGCAACATTGCCCCCCAGCCCGTTTTTTCATCGGCACGCCGGGCCAGAATGACGCCGATCAACAAGGCAGGAAATTCGAGCAGGACGAGAAACACGACCAGATAGCCTTCGTAGGCGACGTCCAGTCGGCTCAGGAAACTGGAGGCGACAGCGAAAGTGACGACGCTCACCGAACCATAATGTGCAGCGATCGAGGCTGCGTCGGCTCGCGGCAGGCGCCCCAAACGATGAAGCACGGCAAAAGCGACGAGCGGAATGAGGGCTGCAGCGATGACCACGACGAGCGCCTGGCCGGCGAGACTGGTCAGGGGGTAGCGTGCCAGTTCGATGCCGCCTTTGAGACCGATGGCCAGTAGCAGGAAAATGCTCAGCGACTCGTAGAGAACCCCGGGAATCTTGAGGTCCGAGCGCACGATGCCGGCCAGCAGGCCGAGCAGGAAAAACAGGATGACTGGTTCGAATGGCATTGGCCCATTTCGAGGAGAATGCGTTCAATGTGGGCGTGGCGCCATGCCACGCCCCGGATCAGGCGAGATGAATCTCTGCCATCTTTGGCAGGGGCAGGTGGTGGCTGGGGATCGAGGTATCCGAAACCTCGTAGAGAGCGATCTCCCATTGTTTGAGCGCCTGCGCAATCAGACTCGCCTCGCCGCCGGTCAGACGATGGTCGGCATTGACGATGTCGAGCATGGAACGCAGTGCCTTCCTTTGCAGTGGCGGATCGCGGATTTCATCGAGCAGCAGGCCGATGGTCAAGTCATCGAGTTCGAACTGACCAGACGGCAGGCGATGAGCGCTGATCGACAGGTCTGCGTAATATTCGTAGAAGACTTGGTCGAAGCGCTCCTGATCGATACCGATCCGTTTGATGATGTCGTGGCGTTCGAGCGATTTCAGTTCGCTGGAGTCGATCGCGCCATCGGCCATCATGGCGATGGCGATGACGCGGGCCAGGGCTTCGGGACTGTTGGCTGGGTAATGGCGCATGGCAATTCTCCTTGGGTTGCTTGTCGGGTTGGTCCCTTGACGCCAGGGACAGCGCCACTATGAACACCAGGAACGATTAAATCCAATTAAACTATTTCAGGTTTTAGATTTGTCTGGACTTATAAATGCCACGCCGCCGCATTACATTTCGTCAGCTTGAAACGTTCTCCGCAGTCGCACGGCTACAGAGCTTTACCAGGGCTGCAGAGGCGTTGCACCTAACCCAGCCGGCGATTTCGATCCAGATCCGGCAGATCGTGGAAACGATCGGCATGCCGCTTTTCGAGCAAAATGGCCGGGAAGTCGCGTTGACCGCAGCAGGCGAGGAGATGCTGGCCACGGTGCGGGAGCTGGATGACGTCTGGAACCGCTTCGAGTCGGCCATTGACGACCTCAAGGGATTCAAGCGTGGCAAGCTGCGCATTGCTCTGGTGACTACCGCCAAGCATTTTCTCCCGCGCATGCTGGGCGATTTCTACCGGCGTTACCCGGACATCGACATCGAACTGGAGATCGCCAATCGGCAAAGGATCGTCGAACGCCTGCATGGCAACCAGGATGACCTGTACATCATGTCTTACCCGCCGGAGCAGCTGGATATCGTCAGCCATCCATTTCTTGACAACGAGTACCTGGTGCTGGCGCCCGCGGCGCACTGGGCCGTCGGCCGGCCGGTGAGCCTGCAGGAACTGGCTGCTGAACCCTTTCTCCTTCGCGAGGAAGGTTCGGGATCGCGCCATGTCATCGACGAACACATGCGCGACAGCGGCATCCAGCTCAAGGTTCGCCTGTCGCTGGCGAGCAACGAGGCAATCCGCGAACTCGTCGCCAGCGGCATGGGCCTGACCGTCCTGTCGCGTCAGGCGCTCGGCGGGTTTCCGGAACGCGATGGGCTCGCGTTTCTGGATGTCGCCGGTTTCCCGCTCAAGAGGAAATGGAGCGTGGTTCACTTGCGCACAAAGGTTTTGTCCCTACCGGCCAGGGCCTTTCTTGAGGATTTGCTGCAGAGCGGCGCGGCATCGGTGCGAAATTCCCGGGTGTGATCGTCTGCGGGTTCGCCAAATGAAGCGTCCCCCTACAAATCCTCGATTCCGGCCCGAATCTTATCCGCCCTGACCTGCGCGGCATCCAGGGCTACCGGACTCATCCCGGCGAGTTGGCGATAGACCATCCCCAGCCTCGGGTTAGCCGACAAACGTTCGCCATTGCGGGCAAAGAAATCCCAGTACAGCGCATTGAACGGGCAGGCCCGCTCGCCAACGCGCGCCTTCTTGTCGTAATGGCAGCCCTTGCAGTAATCGCTCATGCGATCGATGTAAGCCGCGCTCGACACGTAGGGCTTGGTCGCCAGCTGGCCACCATCGGCGAATTGGCTCATCCCCACCGTGTTGGGCAGTTCGACCCATTCGAAGGCATCGATATAAACGCCGAGATACCAGCCATGCACCGCTGCCGGATTCAGCCCGGCGAGCAGCGCAAAGTTGCCGATCACCATCAGGCGCTGGATGTGGTGGGCGTAGGCGTGTTCCAGCGACTGGCCGATGGCATGCGCCAGGCAGCGCATCTTCGTCTCGCCAGTCCAGAACCATGAAGGCAGCAGCCGCTGGTGATCGAAGTAATTCTGCACCTCGTAGCCCGGCATGTTGGCCCAATAGACGCCGCGCACGTATTCGCGCCAGCCGAGAATCTGCCGGATGAAACCTTCGGCCGCCGCCAGCGGCACGTGGCCGGATTCGTAGGCCTCGGCAGCCCTGGCAACCACCTCGCGCGGATTGAGCATCTTGGTATTCAGCGCAAAGGAAAGCAGCGAGTGGAAGAGCCGCCAGGCACGAAAGGTCAGGGCATCCTGAAAATCGCCAAAATGCGGCAGCGCCTCATCGATGAAGTCATCAAGCTGCTGCAAGGCTTCGCCACGGTTCAGCGGCCAGCGAAAACGCTGCGCACTCGGCTCGCCAAAGCTGGCTACACCCGCCTGCCGGATGCTTTGCCAGAGCGCCGAATGATCGTGTTCGCCGCGCCAGTCGGCCGGTTCGCGCGGCAGGCCGGGCCACGGCTTGCGGTTGTCGTGATCGAAATTCCACTGGCCGCCCAGCGGCTTGCCGGGGCCGGCCATCAGCACGCCATGGCGCATCCGCATCTGCCGGTAGAAATGCTCCATCAGCCATTGCTTGCGCCCGGTGAACAACTGCGCTGCCTCGTCGCGCCGGCTGTAGAAATGCTCGCTATCGACCATCCGGCCGGGAATGGCGAGCTGGCTGGCGTAGTCGGCGAGTTGCCGGTCGAGCCGCCATTCGTCGGGCGCCTGGTATTCGAAGGCATCGGCTGAATAGTCGGCGATCAGCGCATCGAGATTGGCCGGCAGCGCTTGGCGGTTGGCCGGGTCGTCAATCGCCAGGTAATGCACCCGATGGCCGGCCTCGCTCAACTGCCGGGCGAAGTCGCGCATGGCGGCAAAAATGGCGATGATCTTCTGGGCGTGGTGCAGGACGTAATCGGTTTCCTGGCGGATCTCCATCAGCACGTAGAGCACTGCGTCATCCGGCGCCGCGAACCAGCTGTGTTCCGGATTGAGCTGGTCGCCAAGGATCAGGCGCAGCGTGGTCATGGCTTTTCCTGGCGATTGCGCCGGCAGCGCTCGGAGCAATACCTGACGTCAGCCCAAACTGCCGCCCATTTTTTGCGCCAAAAGTACGGTCGACCGCAGCAGATACAAATCTTGCTCGGCATATGAATCTTTTTGATGGACATGGTGAGGAGGCAGATGAACAACGGAAAACGTGCAGGTTGAACAATCTTACTTGAAAATCGTAGTTGTCCTAGACAAATAAAAATTATCGATGCAAAATTTATCTAACAAATTTGCATGCCATGTATCAAAAAATGTACTTGTCACTAGCGTTTTTAGTTGCCGAACACGCCAAGTCCAGTGAGGAGATCATGATTGCCGCAACCACAGAGTCGTCCTGGACAATTCAGTTTCCTTGCCTGGGGGCACTTCGGTGATCACCGCTAAAGCCGACGCGCTGATCTTCCATGAAATTGAGCCAGTCTTTCGCTTTGTAGCGCTCGATTTTCCGAAGAACTACCCGCGCTGGTCGCCAGAAGTCAGCAAGCTTGAGCCGCTGACTTCCGGGCCGGTGCAGACGGGTTTCCAGGCGCGGCAAATTCGCGTCGATCAGGGTCACAAGACCGATTCCATTTTTGAAGTCAGTGAAATGATCGCTCTGCGCCGCGTCATTTTTCGGGGCGTTACAGCGCCATATGTCTCGACGTACGAATTCGACGACCTCAAGGCATCGACCCGGCTCACCTTCACGTTTGAACTGCGTGACGTTGAGGCGCGATTGCGGCCTTTTGAAAAACTTATCCGTATTGCTCTGGAGGACGGCGCCAAGCGTACCGTCAAGCGGCTGAAATTACTGATCGAGCGGGAGATGCTCGATGACTACTAAGCGCTTGCAAGAGCGCCCAGCCGCCTGCTAAACCACTGTTTTGGAGAATCCATCATGTTTATAGCGACCAAAGACGAAGGCGTTATTCCCTATGTTCTGACGCAGATCCTTGACGCCTGCGTCAATGGCGTGACACTTTCCGATCCCGACCTGCCGGACAGCCCGCTGGTGTACGTCAATCGCGTATTTGAAGAGATGTCGGGCTACACCCAAGATGAAATGATCGGTCGCAACTGCCGCTTTTTGCAGGGAGAGGACCGTGAACAACCTGCCTTGCAAACCCTGCGCGAGGCCATCAGGCAGCATCAGGCCTGTACTGTCACGCTACGCAATTACCGCAAGAATGGCGAACTCTTTCTCAACAAATTATCGATCCGTCCGCTCGTTGACCGCGAAAACCGGGTGATCTACTACCTCGGCATCCAGTACGATCTTAGTCGGCAGTCTGAATCAGGCGCTGCGCCTGATCTTGCCCTGCGCCTTTAAATACCCGTTCGGATTTGCCTGGAGATGCTTTCTCCACAACGTCATTGGCGCTCACCACATACTGGCATGGACTACGCCGTGACCTGGCTGATGCAAATTGGCGAACGCGAGTTCGAACCAAACCCGCTACTCGACGATCAGGATTACGGGTCGATTGAATGAGCGTACGGAAACCTTTCCCAATTCACTTGTCGAACTCGCCCCATTGGGAGCACATCACATGCTGAAAATGACCCTGAAAACCTTTTACATCAGTTGTCTGTTGGTCAGCACCGGGGTCTCCGTCGCCGCCTTGGCCACCCGCAAGCCCCCGGCCGAGCCGCCAACGCCTGCCTATTGCCAGGAAGGTGGCAGCTGGCTCACGCTCGACACGACACCGCCCAAACCAGCCGGTATCCAGGAAATTGTCGCCAATGCGGCCAAACAGGATGTGGTTCTACTGGGCGAGCAGCATGACCTTGAAGACCATCACCGCTGGCAGTTGCAGATGCTCTCCGCCCTGCACGCACAGCGCCCGAACATGGTCATCGGTCTCGAAATGTTTCCACGCCGCGTCCAGCCGGTGCTCGACCAGTGGGTGGCCGGTTCGCTGAGCCCTCAGGAGTTTCTGAAACAGGCGGAGTGGGACAAGGTGTGGACTTTCCCGCCCCACCTCTACATGCCCCTGTTCGAATTTGCCCGGATGAACAAAATCCCCATGCGGGCGCTCAATGTCGATAAAAACCTGACCCGCCTGGTGGCGGAAAAAGGCTGGGAAAATATCCCGGAAGAAGCCCGCGAAGGTATTGGCCGCCCCGCGCCCCCTCTCCCCGAATACGTCGATTTCCTGCGCGAGATGTATCGGCTGCACGAGAAGAAATCGCCAGCCCATGCCGGCAAAAAAGGCGCCTCCGCAGATGCCGGCTTCAAGGGCTTCGTTGACAGCCAGCTGACCTGGGATCGTGCCATGGCGGAGGCCCTGAGTCTGGAAGTCAGCCAGGATGGCCGCAAAAACCCGACGCTGGTGGTCGGCATAATGGGCAGCGGCCACATTCGTTACGGCCATGGCGTGCCACACCAGCTCAGCAATCTGGGTGTTCCCAGAGTCGCCAGCCTGCTGCCGGTAGCACTTGAGGGAGAATGCCGTCACCTTGAGGCCGGCCTCGCCACGGCCGTATTCACGTTGCCGAACAAGCCCGTACCGCCGAGCGAACCGCCCCGCCTTGGGGTTACGCTGGAGGATGCGACACAGGGTTTGAAGATCAGTGCCGTGCTCGCCGGCAGCCTGGCCGAAAAAACCGGGCTGCGTGCCGGCGACCGGATTATCGACATCGCCGGACGCCCGGCCAGCGGCAGTGGCGATGCGGTGGCCACCATCCGCCGCCAGCCACCCGGCACCTGGCTGCCGCTGCGCATTGCGCGGGGTGACAGCCAGCTCGACCTGGTCATCCAGTTTCCTCCTCGGCCATGACCGTCGCGAGTTTTCGGCATGCCTCCGGGGCCTTCTTCGGCCTGCTGCTAAGCGCAGCGAGCGCCTTCAGCGCGCCCGACCTGGTGCTGGATGTTTCACTCGATCCGCAATCCCGACAATTCAAGGCTGAAGCCGAGTTGCAGGGAAGCAAGCAGACATTCCGTTTCCTGCTCCATGAATCCCTGCGCGTCACCAGTGCCCGGGTCGGTTCGGAAAACGCCAGCATCGAGCCGAGCCGCGGCCCTGACGGTTACCGGCAGTGGAACATCCGCCTCGCCCAAACCGGGCAAAAACTGCGCATCCGTTATGAAGGCCAGTTGCCGCCCCTGGAGCTCAAGCGCGATCACCGCAGCGTACTTGGCGGAATGCCGCCAATGGCCGCGCCCGAAGGCAGTTTCCTCGCCTCGGGCAGCGGCTGGTATCCACGCCCGGCTGAGCTTTTCTCCTATCGGGTCAATTTGGCCGTTCCTAACGGTCAACGCGCTTTGGTGGCCGGAAAGCGGGTTGCCGAAACCTTGCCGGCAGGGCCAGGGGAAAGCTATCGGGCGAGCTTTGAATTCTCCCAGCCCAGCGATGGCATCGACCTGATGGCCGGCCCGTGGGTCGTGCGCGAAAAAGCCGTGGCGCGCTCCGGGCAGTCGCCCATCCACCTGCGCACCTTCTTTCCAGCGGATCTTGATGCCATGCCCGGCCTGGCGCAAGCCTATCTCGACGACACAGCGGCCTACATCGAACGCTACAGCCGTGAAATCGGCGCCTATCCGTACAGCGAGTTTTCGATCGTCGCCAGCCCGCTGCCGACCGGCTTCGGCATGCCGACGCTGACCTATCTCGGGGCCGATGTCCTGCGCCTGCCCTTCATCCGCAAGACCTCGCTCGGCCACGAAATTTTGCACAACTGGTGGGGCAACGGCGTTTATGTCGACTACGAGCGCGGCAACTGGTCGGAAGGCCTGACCACCTTCATGGCCGACTACGCTTACAAGGAGGACGAATCGGCCAGCGCCGCCAGCGAGATGCGCCTCGCCTGGCTGCGCGATGCCGCTGTTTTTGCCGGAGAAACACCCGGCGCCCTGCGCGACTTTCGCTCACGTGCCAACGCCGCTGGCGCCACGGTCGGCTATGGCAAATCGGCGATGTTATTCGTCATGCTGCGCGACCGCCTGGGCAAAAAGGCCTTCGACCAAGGCATCCGGGATTTCTGGGCCGCCCAGCGTTTCAGGATAGCGGGCTGGAACGACCTGCAGGCGGCCTTTGAGCGGGCCTCGGGCGAAAAACTCGGCGCCTTCTTCGCCGCCTGGCTAGATCAGCAGGCGCTGCCCGATGTCGCCATTACCCACGCCGAAAGCTCGCAAATCCGCTCCCCCAACGGTCAGCCTTATCAACTGGACATCAGCTTCCGCAAACAGGATGCCCGCCTGCCCTTGCGCCTGCCCATCGAAATCAGCGGTGCCGGCCAGCGCGAAACCCGCTGGGTAGATCTCGGCGCTGAGCACAACACCGCCTCGCTCAAGCTGGTCTTTACCCCACAAACTTTGCGTCTCGACCCCGAGATGCGCGTCTGGCGGCGTCTTGAGGCCAGCCAGCTACCGCCCATTCTGCGCCAGTGGATGGCCGCCGGTTCGCCACAACTGGTCAATGTCGCCCGTACGTCCGAGGCCAATCTGGCGGTCACCCAGCTTGCCGGACGATTTTTTGAGGCCAAACCCAAGCTACTAACGCCAGCCCAACTGAGCACCGCCCTGACCGGCAAAGCCCCTGTTTTGCTCGCCGGCACGCACGCCGAGATCGATCAGGCCCTGGCCGGTGCCGGGCTGCCGGATCGCCCGACCAGCCTGTCGGGGCGAGGCAGCGCGCAGGTGTGGACAGTGCCGGGCAAACCCTTCCCACTGGCCGTCATCTCCGCCCAGGATGCGACGGCGCTCAACGCCTTGCAACGCGGCCTGCCCCACTATGGCGGGCAAAGCTGGCTGATTTTCGAACAGGGACGCGTCATCGACAAAGGCATCTGGCCGGCCGGTATCCCTGAAATAGCGGTGATTGATGCTGCTCGCAAGGACAAGAAATGAAATGCCAGGCAACACACACCTCCCTGCTTTTTGGCCTGCTTTGGACGGGTACCCTGATGGCTACTGAAGAACCGAAATTCGAATCGCTGCGCCAGGAAGGCAACATTGAAATCCGCCGTTATGTGCCAGTGATCGTTGCTGAAACCCTCGTCGTCGGCGACATGGACAGCGCCTCCAGGCGCGGCTTCCAACTCATCGCCAACTATATCTTTGGCCACAATGAACGAATCGCGATGACCGTGCCGGTGGTGGCCGAACCGCAGGGCAGCGCCGAAAAGATTGCCATGACCGTCCCGGTCAGCATCGAAGCTCAGAACACCGACAATAGCACAATGGCCGGCGCCCAACGCTGGCGCATCCATTTCGTGATGCCCAGCCAATACACCCTAACGACCCTACCCAAACCGCTCGACCCGCAGGTCAGACTGCGCGAGATTCCGGCCAAAACCTATGCCGCACTCAGCTACTCAGGGATCAGCAGCGAAAGCACGGTGCAGGAAAAAGCCGACCAGCTTCTCAACTGGTTGAAATCTCGGGAGATAGCAACCATCGGCCAGCCGCAGCTCGCGCGCTACAACCCGCCCTGGACATTGCCGTTTTTGCGCCGCAACGAGATATTGCAGGAGATCAAAGCGAATTAGCTCTCTTCCGCTTGCCGGGCAATCGCCTTCGTCATGCCTTCAAACAAAATGACATGCAGCGGGACCAGCGAGTACCAATAGAGCAAGCCCCAGACGCCTGCCGGGTGCCAGTAGGCGGTTGCGGTCAACTGGGTTTTTCCGTCAATTTCCTCAAGCTCGAACTCCAGCACGCCGGCGCCGGGAGCTTTCATGTCAAAACTCAAGGTGAGACGGCGAGCGGGCTCGATCGCGATCACCGTCCAGAAATCGATCTTGTCACCATGGTGCAATTCAGTCGGGTGTGGGCGGCGGCGACAGAGACCGGGACCGGCGATCAGCCAGTCCAGCGTGCCGCGTAGTTGCCACAGAATATCGAGGTAAAAATAACCGCGCTCGCCGCCCATCAAGCTGAGCTGGCGCCATACGCTGGCCGGTGAGGCGTTGGCCATCGCCTTGCCTGCCGCCTTTTTTGCGTAAAAGGCGTAGTCGGGCTTGCAGTTGCGAAAGCTGAGATCGCCCTCCACCCAGGGGCCGCCGACCCCGGCCTCACGACGCTCGGCAATGAGCGCGGCGTCGACTGATTCACGAAAACCGAGCAGGCGCTGCGGTATCAGCCGGGCAAGGGTGTCGCCCTTGGCCGGAATGTCGTATTCGAGGCCCTGAATCAGCGCCCGGGCAATGTTGGTCGGCACAGTGGTCACCAGTCCCAGCCAGCGCGATGACAGGTCAGGCGTCAGCACGGGGACGCGAATGATGAAAGGACGCCGACCGACACAGTCGGCAAATTGTCGCATCATGTCTTCGTAACTGAGAAAATCCGGCCCACCCGCGTCGAGGATCTTTCCCTCGGCCTCGGGCAACTCGGCAACGCGCACCAGATAAGCCAACAAGTTCTCCAGCGCAATGGGTGCCGAGCGCGATTGCACCCATTTCGGCGTGACCATGACAGGCAGGTGATAGACCAGGTCGCGAATCACTTCATAGGCGGCGGAGCCGGCACCGACAATGACGGCAGCCCGAATTTCGATCACCGGCACGGGACCGGCGCGCAATCGCTCACCGGTGTCGCGCCGCGAGAGCAAATGCTCGGAACGGGCGCCTTCGGGAATGATGCCGCCGAGATAAACAATGCGCTGAACGCCCGCCGCTGCTGCCGCAGCCGCAAAGTTGCTGGCTGCTTCAATATCCAGTTGGCCGAAATGCCGGCCACTGGCCATGGAGTGCACTAGGTAATAGGCGACGCTGACACCGGCCATAGCCGTGGTAAGCGTTTCCGGTTTGAGCGCATCCGCTTCGACAATCTCGACGCCTTGCCAGCCTCGGGTTTCAAGCACGGCGCGGTGCCGGGCAACGGCCCGTATCGCACGCTTCTCAGCCAGCAATCGCGGGACGAGGTGCGTGCCGATGTAACCGCTGGCACCGAAGACCAGTGTCAGCGGTCCACTTGGCGAGTTTTCATGGATTGTCATGTTCGCCCAGCCCAGTTTGGCGCTCACCCGGTAAGTAGGTAATGGGCTGTTTCAAGCAAAGGCGGAGTCTCGGCACGTCGGATTTTTTTGATGCGTGCTGAGAACACTTGCTGGCTCAATTCGTATCGGTGCGAGTTTGCTCGACCCAGATCAGCTTGTCGGTGGCAAAGCCGAGTGCCTTGGCCTGACCGATCAGTTGCTCGCGCACCTCGGCCGGCAGCGTCTTGTCGCGGGCAAGAATCCACAGGTAATCGCGATCCGGCCCGGCGACGAGCGACCAGCGATAGTTCTGCTGATCGAGCGCAATGACGTGATAGCCGCCGTAGAACGGGCCGAAGAACGACACCTTCAGCGACGCGGTATTGCTGTCGCCGATGAACAGGGCGCGGCCGACGGCTTCCTTCCACGCCTGACGCTGCGTGTCGTAGCCCCGGTTGATGACCTTGACGCTGCCGTCGTCCTGCAACTGGTAGGTGGCATTGACGTCGCTCATGCCGCGTTCGAAGGAATGGTCGAGCCGGGCGATTTCGTACCACTGCCCGAGGTAGCGATTGATGTCGAACGACGTGACCGGCCGCAGGCCGTCGGGAGGCGCCGTAGCACAGGCGGACAGGGTCAGGGCGAGGAGCAGGGCGAGGATGGCGGGGCGAAGAGACGACATGGGCAGACTTTCTGAAGGCGACGCAAGGGATTTTTGAGAACTCAGTTGGCTTTATTTTGTCCTAGACAAAAATGGAAATCAACCACAATAATTCACAAATCAAGTCGTAAATGATTAACCAAATGAATTTCGTTCTGGACGAAATGAAAGCAACCGAGGAAACGACATGACCAGATCCGCAATCGTCACGGGCGCCGCAGGTGGTGTCGGGCGGGCCATGGTGGCTCGACTTGCTGCCCGGGGTTGGCAACTGATTGTCACCAGTCGCAGCGCAGAACACCTGACGGCGGCCTTCGGTGACCAGCACCTGCAGGTGGCTGCCGATTGCTCGACGCCGGCGGGCGCCCGGCAGATTCTGCAGGCGGCCAGGGAACACCAGATGCAGCCCACCGCGTTGGCCCATTGCGTCGGCAATATTCGACTGGGCGCAATGCACCGCATGAGCGAAGCGGATTTCAACGATTGCCTGAGCGCCAATCTGATCAGCGCCTTCCACACGCTGTCGGCCTTCGTCGGCGCCCTGCGCGAGGCACGCAGCCCCGGCGCCGCTGTGCTGGTTTCATCCGCCGCAGCGCGCATCGGCACCCCCAACCACGAAGCCGTCGCCGCCGCCAAGGCAGGGCTGGAAGGCATGGTTCGCGGCGCTGCCGCAACGTATGCCGCCAACGCCATTCGTATCAATGCCGTGGCGCCCGGCATCATGGAAACGCCGGCGTCGGCCGGTGTCATTGCCAGCCCCGCCGCCCGCGAAGGTGCCGCCCGACAGTACCCGCTGCCGGGTATCGGCTCGCCGGATGAACTGGCCGAACTGATGGTCTGGCTGCTTTCCGACGCGGCCGCCCGCGTCACCGGACAGGTCTGGTCGCTCGATGGCGGATTTTCCAGCATCCGCCCCTTGGTCAAGTGAGGTTCACCATGGCTGACGAAAACTCTGTCGCGCTGCCCCGTACCGTTGCCTGGCTCGGTTACGGCGGCCTGCTTCCCTTTCTGGTACTGACGCCGGCCAGCCAGCTCGATTACCCCCATGGCGCGGTGTGGAGCGATGCGCTCTACGCCTACGGGGCGATCATCCTCAGTTTCATCGGCGCGCTGCACTGGGGGCTGGCGATGAGCCTGCCCGAACTGAGCGAACGCCAGCGCTCGGCGTGGTTCACGTGGAGCGTCGTGCCGGCCCTGATTGCCTGGCCGGCCGTCCTCTTCTCACCATCACTGGCCGCGCCGCTGCTGGTTTTCGGCTTTATCGCCCACTACCTGCAAGACCGGCGGCTGGCCCGGCAGGCGAGACTGCCGGACTGGTACCTGCCGCTCCGCCTACGCTTGAGCAGCGTCGCCGTTGTCTGTCTGGTCGTTGGTGTTTTTGCAAGCTGTGTTTAACTGCGGAAAGCACTTGGAGGTCGCGCCATGAACCTGTTCAATCGCTTGCCCGGCTTCACCCGCACACCGGCCGGGAAGGAGCGTGTCATCCTCCGTCAGCTCCCCCGGGCCTTCCTGTTCGGCACGCTGCTGCTCGCCATCCCGTCGCTACTGGCCCGGCTGCTCGTCGGCACGGATGATGCGCTGGCGGTCACCACCACCGACATTTATGTCATCAGCCTGGTCATCCTGCACTGGACGGTTGTGTTCACCGTCGGCATTGCCGCCTTCATCGTCATGATGATGAAAGGCCCGGCCTATGTCGCCGATGCCTATCCGCTAAACGAAGCGGAAACGCTGGATGGAACACCAAAATGGAAGCCGGCAAACGAAAAGCCACATGGCCGTTGAGCGGGTAACCAAGTCCTCAGCCGTTCCCGGCAATCGCTGGTCGCGCCTGGCCCGGCTGGGTTCGCTGGCCGGCGGCGTGGCCGGCAGCATGCTGGCCGAGGGCGCCCGCCAGTTTGCCCAGGGCAAGCGGCCGCAAATGCATCAACTGCTGCTGACGCCGGCCAACGCCCGCCGCGTGGCTGACCAACTGGCGCAATTGCGCGGGGCGGCGATGAAAGTCGGGCAGTTGCTGTCGATGGATGCCGGCGAACTGTTGCCCCCGGAACTGGCCGAAATCCTCTCCCGGCTGCGCGCCGATGCCATCCCGATGCCGATGAGCCAGGTCGTCGCCGCCCTCAACGCCAACTGGGGCGAAGGCTGGGATAGTCATTTCGAGCGTTTCTCCTTTACCCCGATGGCGGCGGCCTCGATTGGCCAGGTGCATTTTGGGCAACGCAAGGATGGACGAAAAGTCGCCGTCAAAATCCAGTACCCCGGCATCCGCCGCAGCATCGACAGCGATGTCGATAACGTTGCCACGCTGCTCCGCGTTTCCGGCTTGCTACCGAAGTCTCTGGACATCAAGCCGCTGCTCGACGAAGCGAAAAAGCAGCTCCACGACGAGGCCGACTACCGCCGCGAAGGGGCCTGCATGATGCAGTTCGCCAGCCTGCTGGCCGATGCCGACGAGTTTATGGTGCCGGAAATGCACGACGATCTGACGACGGAAAGCATCCTGGCCATGACCCGCCTCGACGGCGATGCGGTAGAGACCTTGATCCACCTGCCCCAGGCCGAACGCGACCGCATCGTCAGCCAGCTTTTCCGCCTGCTGTTTCGCGAAATATTCGAATTCCGGCTGATCCAGACCGACCCGAATTTTGCCAACTATCGCTATGCCGCAGCATCGCAACAGCTCATCCTGCTCGACTTCGGCGCCACCCGCGCCTATCCGGTGGCGATGGTCGACAGCTATCGGCAACTGATGAACTGCGCCACGCGCAACGACCGGCAGGGTATGGACGAGGCTGCCGTGGCCATCGGCTATTTTCAGAAGGACATCGAGGAAAACCAGCGCCAGGCGGTGCTCGACATTTTTGAGCTGGCTTGCGAACCCCTCGGTCACATTGGCGAATACGATTTTGGGGCATCCGACCTCGGTGTCCGCATCCGCGACGCCGGCATGGTGCTCGGCATGGATCGCGATTTCTGGCACACCCCGCCGGCCGACGCGCTTTTCCTGCATCGCAAGCTGGGCGGGCTCTATTTGCTGGCGGCGAAACTTAAGGCACGGTCGGATGTGAACGGCCTGGCGGGAAGCCTGCTCGGACTGGAAACAACGGTCACCGAAGCTGAGGGCGCCTTGCTGCGGTCAACCGGGCCAAACGGACAAAATTGAAATCACGACCATCGCTGCCGTGATTTCTATTCCGCCCAGTTTTAGATCCAAGAGTCCCTGCCCGACTGCATTTTCTAATCCCGACAGGACGCCTTGATTAGCCAGCGGTTCGGAAAAAGCCTGCGGTTGTTCCATCGGCCAAAATTGGCCACGCGGTTCAGAATTGCTTGACCTCGATGTTCAGCGTCTGGATGCGATAGGCGATCTGGCGCGGGGTCATGCCGAGGATGCGGGCAGCCTTGGCCTGGACCCAGCCGGCCTGTTCCAGCGCGGCGATGACGCGCTCCTTTTCCGAAAGGTTGGGATCGTCGATATCGACGGCCTCGGAAATCGGCCCGGAAACGGGGTTGACCGCAGCAGGCGTCGCAATCGAAGGAGCTAAGCTCGAACTAAATCCGGGCTAGACTTATAACTTCTTTGCCTCCGACTCCGATGCCCTGTGGGCAACACATATTTGAACTTGGCCCCTTTGGCCGACAAATGATGGAAAACACAATCTTCCCCAAAATGAAGTTCAGCCAAGCCTTATGAAAAATGGACGAGTTATCTCGGCCTTGCTTTTGTTTGTGGGCTTAGTGGTTGGCTATCTATTCGCCCAAACATTAGATAACGAACGGGTATTCCATGGGGTTCCGATTAACCCTTTCAAAATTGGAACCTCAGCAAGAATGGGGGCCATTTATGGAGCGCGTTTGTCCATCCCGGCACACTACCTCTATTTCCCGGTTGAGTATGAGGGAGATGATTCTTGGAAACCATCTAAAAATAAACCGGAACGAACCGCCGATAGCGAGATCAGGGCGTTCAGCGTGTATGTTCAATTGCCTGATCTGAAACCACGTAGTCCCGAAAATGAAGCCAGCTTTCAGCAGAGTTTCAAAGGAACTGGTGTGCATGACTGGGTCATGATTGGAGTTCAGAGGAGCGACAAAACTCCCCTCACAGCAGAACAAGCTAAGTTTGGGAGCAATGGGTTGGGCCGGGTCGCTGCTAGGGCGCTAACTATTTTCGATGCCAACAACTCCCGGCGCGACAAAGACATTCCAGCAAATGTGCATTTTGAGATTGAGCCGGACCAACTTCTCGGGTTAACGGTGGCAACCCCAATTGGAACTGGCACCAATAAACCGGCCATATGGAATGACCAGCTGTATTGGGTCGGCACCCCAGGTGAGGAAGTGAATACCTTCATTAAATGTTTTAGTAAAAACTACACAACAAAGAACAATCCAGGCAATTGCACCCACGAATTTTATGTTCCAGAGTTAAACGCACGCATTTCCGTAATTTACAAAAAAAGTCATTTGCCGCAATGGCGCGAAATCGAAGCCAAATCTCGCAAGCTGTTACTTTCATTTCGCACTCTCAAATAGCCTAGACTAAATTCTGCTTGTCATGACAAGGGACAAGGCTCAAGTTGAATCTTCCGCTTTCCGTTGCGTTGAGAGTTTGAGCCTGGCCACGCTTTCTTCTTCTGGCGTTGCAATGATCCCTGATTCGGGTACGAACGTACCCATTGTGGGGATAAAAACCAGTGTCGATTCTGATGCCCCGTATTCCGCGAACTAAAGCGGCAGGATTAGTTCATGCCAACCTAGAACTGCTTGACCTCGATATTCAGCGTCTGGATGCGGTAGGCGATCTGGCGCGGGGTCATGCCGAGGATGCGGGCGGCCTTGGCCTGGACCCAGCCGGCCTGTTCCAGCGCGGCGATGACGCGCTCCTTTTCCGAGAGGTTGGGGTCGTCTATGTCGACGGCCTCGGAAATCGGCCCGGAAACGGGGTTGACCGCAGCAGGCGCCGACAGACCGCGTTGCGGCCGTGGCGGGGTGCGTTCGCGGCTGCTCGGGAAGCGGATCAGGTCGACGTCGATCTTGCCGTCTTCGGAAAGGACGGCGGCGCGTTCGAGGCAGTTTTCCAGTTCGCGGACGTTGCCCGGCCAGTCGTGGCTGGCCAGCCGGCGCTGCGCCATGTCGGTCAGGTTCAGCTTGCGCTTCTGGTCGTTGCCGATCTTGGTCAGCAGGTGGCGGGCGATTTCCGGGATGTCCTCGATGCGCTCGCGCAGCGGCGGCAGGAAGAGTGGCATGACGTTGAGGCGGTAGAACAGATCCTCGCGGAAGTCGCCCATGTCGACGGCGGTTTCCAGGTCGCGGTGGGTGGCGGCGATGATGCGCACGTCGACCTTGATCGTCTTGCTGCCGCCGACGCGCTCGAACTCACCTTCCTGCAGGATGCGCAGCAGCTTGGCCTGGAACGGGGCCGAGACTTCGCCGATTTCGTCGAGGAACAGCGTGCCGCCATGCGCCTGCTCGAAGCGGCCCTTGCGCGATTCGACGGCGCCGGTGAAGGCGCCGCGCTCGTGGCCGAAGAGTTCGGATTCGAGCAGGTTTTCCGGCAGCGCGGCGCAGTTGAGGCGGACCATCGCGTTGCGCGCGCGCGGCGAGTTGTAGTGGATGGCGTTGGCGATCAGTTCCTTGCCGGTGCCAGTCTCGCCGCGAATCAGCACGGTGGTGTTCCACTTGGCGACCAGGCGGGCCTGGTCGAACACCCGGCGCATGACCGCCGAGCGGCCGACCATGCTGTCGAAGCCGAACTGGTGGCGCACCGTGCGCCGCAGCAGGTCGCGTTCTTCGACCAGGGTCGATTTTTCCTGCGCCACTTCGAGCGACAGGCGCAGGCTCTGGCCGATCAGGTTGGCGACCATCTCGACGAACAGGGCGCGCTCTTCGAGCAGGCCGTCCTCGGGCGCTTCGGGCTGGACGGCGAGGACGCCCTTGAGGTCGCCGCCGACCTTGATCGGTACCGCGATGAAGGGCAGTTCGGGATCATAGACCTGCTGCCGGTTGAGGAAGCGCGGCTCGTCGGCGGCGCGTTCCAGCTTGATGGTGCGCGGCTTTTCCAGCACCAGGCCGATGATGCCTTCGCCGGGGCCGTACTGGGCGTCGTCCTGGATCGGGCAGTCCGGGGTGTAGATGGTGTGGATGTTGAGCTTGCCGCTCTCGGCGTCGACGACGGCGATCAGGCCGCGCGCCAGGCCGGCCTCGTCGTGCAGCACGCGCAGGACGTCGCGCAGCGTGCCGTTGAAATCCAGCGAGCGGCTGAGGACGCGGCTGACGGCGTAAAGCGCGGCGAGCAGGAGCAGGTTCAGCTCGTGCGTACGGCAGTAGCCGTTGGTCGGCGGGCAGTCGTCGGCGGAATGGATGATGTGTTCGTGCATGTGCTTCTCTTAGATCGGGTCGCCGTCGAGACGGAATTCGACGATCGCCGCGCAGCCACCGCTGGCGCTTTCCTCCAGGTCGATGATGCCGCCGTGGTCGGCGACGACCTGCTGGGCGCGCGAAAGGCCGGTGCCGATGTGTTTGCCGCTGCCGTTCTTGGCCGTGAAGAAGGGCTCGAAGGCCTTGTGTCGCCATTCGGGCGGGATGCCGGGCCCGGAATCGGCGACGGCGACGACGATGCAGTCGCGGTCGACGGCACTGGTCAGGCTCAGTTCGCGGCGCTTCCAGCCCTTGATGTTCATCGCCTCGATGGCGTTGTCGACCAGCGCCTTGAACAGCATGCGCAGCTGCAGCGGGCGGCCGATGATCGGCGGTAGCGTGGCGGCCGGCTGCCAGTCGACGACGACGCCGGCGGCGAGCAGGCGCGGGGTGCAGATTTCCAGCACGTCGCGCAGGATTTCGTTGAGGTTGATGCGGACGACGATTTCCTGCGGGCTTTGCGGGATCACCTGGCGCAACGCTTCCATGTGCTCGCGGCTGGCCGCCAGCGCCTGCTGCAGTACGCCGGCGCTGGCCGGGTCGCGCCGCTGCAGGACCGAGGCGGCCGAGGCCATGATGTTCATCGGCTCCTCCAGGCGGAAGATGGCGGCCGACAGGCCCTCGCGGATGGCGGCAGTGCGCTCCTCGTCGGCCAGCACCGCCTGCAGGGCGGCGGCGCGCGCGCGCTCCTGCTCCTCGCGCAGCGAACTGACGTCGGAAATCACCAGCAGCAGGCCGGGCTGGCCGTCGGCGCAGAAATAGCTGTCGGCGCAGTCGCCGTGCATCTCGATCGCCGAGGCGCTGACCGACAGCCAGCGTGGCCGGCCGCCGGCGCGGTCGATGCGCGATTCGCGGCTGGCGAAGCTGCAGCGCTCCGGGTCTTCGGCCAGCGCCTCGCGCCAGTGCGGCGACAGGCTGTCGAGCAGCGTGTGGGCCGGTTCCTTGGCGTGCAGGTCGCTGACCAGTTTCTTGTATTCCTGGTTGTCGAGAATGACGCGGCCGGTCGGGTCGAGCAGGGCGAAGGCGATCGGCGCCGCGTCGACGACCGATTCGATCAGGTGCTTCTGGTTGCGCACGACGCGCTCCAGCCGGTGCATTTCGGTGATGTCGCGGTGCATGCCGAGGAAGTGCGTCGTCTTGCCCTTGGCGTCGACGACCGGCGAGATGGTCAGCTCGGCCAGGTAGAGCGCGCCGTCCTTGCGCCGGTTGAGCACCTTGCCCGACCACGGCCGCTGCGCCGTCAGCTCGCCCCACATCGCCTGGTAGAGCGCGGCCGGTGTCGTGTGGTTGGAAAGCACGGATTCGTTCTTGCCGACGATCTCGTCGGCGCCATAGCCGGTGACGCGGGTGAAGGACTCGTTGGCAAAGAGGATGTTGGCGCGGGCGTCGGTGATCGAAATGGCGAGATCGGCCTGATCGACCGCCTGGCGATAGGCTTCGGGCGGCAGTTCCTTGTTCTGCTGAATGGCGGGCGCGGGGGCGCGGGTTGCAGCCGGCATGGATGAGCTCCTGGCGAATTCGTCGGATTGGGTCGTGCGGGTTCAATTTGCCTACTCCTAGCAGCTTCCGTGCCGCAGTGCAGCATTCGGTGCGAGGCGGCTTGCCGTCAGGCTTTGGGGGCAAATCCGACGAAATCCATGTCGCGTTTGCGACATTGCTGGTCGGCTGGTTTTGCCCTGTTCTGGTGCGTCGACCGCAGAAGCGGGCATTGATGCGGGTTTGCAGGGTGGTGGCCGGATTTGGCACGGCTCGTGCAGTGGAAGCTGCGGAAAAACTGAAAACCGATAGCCATGAGCGAATTCCTTCTCCTGCTGCTTTCCACTGCGCTGGTGAACAACGTGGTGCTGATCAAGTTCCTCGGCCTGTGCCCGGTGATGGGGGTGTCGAAGAGCGTGGACAGCGCCTTCGGCATGGGCCTGGCGACGACCTTCGTCATCACCCTCGCCGCCGGCGCCTCCTGGATGCTCGACAACTGGCTACTGCAGCCACTGGGCCTCGGCTACCTGCGCATCCTGACCTTCATCCTGGTCATCGCCGCAGTCGTGCAATTCACCGAGATGTTCATCAAGAAGTCGAGCCCCGGCCTCTACCAGTCGCTCGGCATCTACCTGCCGCTGATCACCACCAACTGCGCCGTGCTCGGCGTCGCGCTGCTCAACGTCGAGCAGAAATTCAGCCTGTTCAAGAGCCTGCTCTACGGCTTCGGTTCGGCGCTCGGCTTCACCCTCGTCCTGCTCATCTTCGCCGGGCTGCGCGAGCGCATTGCGCTGGCCCGCGTGCCGGCCGCCTTCGCCGGGGCGCCGATCTCGTTCGTCACCATCAGCCTGCTGGCCCTGGCGTTCATGGGCTTCTCGGGCCTCAACGTTTAAGGGGAAACAGCATGATCGCCGCCATCCTCAGCCTCACCATCCTCGGTGCCGCGCTCGGCATCATCCTCGGTGTCGCCAACAAGTTCCTGCAGGTCGAAGGCAATCCGCTGGTAGACGAGCTGATCGCCATGATGCCCGGCTCCAATTGCGGCCAGTGCGGTTTCCCCGGTTGCTCCGGCGCGGCGACGGCGATCGCCGACGGCAGCGCGACGCCTACCTGCTGCCCGCCGGGCGGCAAGACGCTGGCCGCCGCCATCGCCGCCAGGCTGGGCCTGACCGTCGATCTGTCGGCGCTGTCCGACGACGGCCTGAAGATCGCGACAGTGGCCGAGGAGCTGTGTATCGGCTGCTGCCGCTGCAGCAAGGTCTGCCCGACCGACGCCATCATCGGCGCCGCCAAGCAGGTGCATAACGTCTTCCGCGAAGCCTGCACCGGTTGTTCGAGCTGCGTCGAGAAATGCCCGACCGAGGCGCTGGTCATGCGCCCGGTGCCGGTCACCCTGCAACACTGGGTGATGCCCAAACCCCTCGCCGCGTGAGAACAACATGGGATTCATGAACCGCTTCAAGCATTTCCTCGGCGATGACTGGGGCGTGCATCCGGACGACCATAAGCGGCCTGCCGCCGATCAGCCGGTGCGCGTCATGCCGCTGCCGGCCCGGCTCTACCTGCCGCTGCAGCAGCATCTCGGCGGCGCAGCGCGGCCGGCGGTGCTGGTCGGCCAGAAGGTGAAGAAGGGCGAGCTGATCGCCGAGGCGCAGGGCATGGTCTCGGCACCGATCCATGCGCCGACCTCGGGCACCATCGCCGCCGTCACCGAAATCACCGCACCGCATCCCTCCGGCCTGACGCTGCCGGCGATCATCCTCGAAGCCGACGGTGCCGACGAATGGTGTGAGCTGCACGGCTGCGACGATCCCTTTGCCTTGCCCGCCGCCGAGATCGGCAAGCGGGTTGCCGCCGCCGGTGTGGTCGGGTTGGGCGGCGCTGCCTTCCCGTCGGCGGTCAAGCTGACTGGCGCGTTGCGCGCCAATGTCACCACGCTGGTCATGAACGGCGGCGAGTGCGAACCCTACCTTTCCTGCGACGACCGCCTGATGCGCGATGCTGCCGCCGGTATCGTCGATGGCATCCGCATCATGCTCCACGCTACCGGTGCCCAGGTCGCGCTGGTCGGTATCGAGGACAACAAGCCGGAAGCGATTGGCGCCATGCAGGCGGCCGCAGCCGGTTTCGACACCGTGCAGATCCGCCCGGTGCCGGCCCGTTACCCAATGGGCTCCGAGAAACAGCTGATTCAAGTCCTGACCGGACGTGAAGTGCCGGCCGATGGTCGTGCTTTCGACATCGGTGTCGTCGTCCATAACGTCGGTACGGCGCTCGCCGTGCGCGCGGCGATCCGCGAAGGCAAGCCGCTGATCTCGCGGCTGGTCACGGTCAATGGCAACTGCGCCAGCCAGCCAGGCAATGTCGAAGTGCGCGTCGGCACGCTGGCCGAGGAGGTCATCGCCTTCGCCGGCGGCCTCAAGGGCGATGGCCTCGGCCTGGCTCGTCGAGTCATGGGCGGGCCGATGATGGGCATGCAGATTCCGCACTGGCGCGTGCCGGTGGTCAAGGGCACCAGCGGCGTCCTGGCCTTCGACACCGCCGAGGTGGCCGAGCAGGAGCCGAATCCGTGCATCCGCTGCGGTTCCTGCGTCAAGGCCTGCCCGATGGGCCTGCTGCCGCTGGAAATGAGTTCGCGCATCAGCAACGAAGCCTACGGCGAGGCGATTGACCTCGGCCTCAAGGACTGCATCGCCTGCGGCTGCTGCGCCTACGTCTGCCCGTCGAAAATTCCGCTGGTTCAGTATTTCGTTCATGCCAAGGGCGAGCTGGCGGCGCAGGATCGCGCCAAGCTGCGTACCGAGGCGACCAAGAAACTGGCCTCACAGCGGCAGGAGCGGCTGGAGCGCGAAGCACGCGAGAAGGCGGAGGCGGCGGCCAAGCGCAAGGCGGAGCGGGAGGCTGCGGCGGCGGCGAAAGCGGCGGCTTCTGCTGTTGCCTCGGCTGGGGAGGTGGCATGAGGCTGGTTGCTGGTGAACTGCCGGGTGTTTCTGAGGCGTCGGGTTCCGCGCCTGACGCGCGGGCGTACTTTCTTTTGCTTCGCCAAAAAAAAGTAGCCAAAGAAAAGGCGACCCCAGGTTACGCGGTCGGCTGCGCCGACTTCCCTGCGCTACTCGACGGGCCGGGCGGCTGCGGAACTCGGGGCGTTGCCCCTCAGACAGTCCTCGCCGACTGCCCCCGGCCCGTCTCCGTTGCTCGGCGCTCCACATGGGGACCCGTAAACCAACCGCAACTTGTCTGCTGCGGTCGACCACGAAAAACGGCCATTTTTGCCCGTCAACCACAACCATCCATCCGGTTCACCGGGCCCCTTGAGAGGCGCCGAGCAACGCAGGCTGGCGCGGGAAAAGGGCGAGCACTGTCTGAGCCGCGCAGCGGCGAGTTGCGCAGCCCCCGCGCCAGCCGAGTAGCGCAGGGAACCGGGCGCAGCCCGGCGCCGACCCAGGGGTGCCTTTTTCTTTGGCTACTTTCTTTTTGGCAGCAAAAAGAAAGTATGTCCGCCGGTCAGCGGCGGAAACCAGCGGTTGAGAAAAGCCATCCCGCGTTTCAGCACCCCCCGAAAGGAGCCCTGGCATGACGCCGGCCACCCTCACTGCCCAGCCAGTCGCCTCGCCCCACGCCCACGGCGGCAATTCGGTCACCCGCACCATGCTGCGTGTCCAGCTGGCACTTGTTCCAGCGACATTGTACGGTTTCTGGCTGTTCGGCTGGCCGTCCTTCTTCCTGTGGCTGCTGACCATTCTCTCCTGCCTCGGCTTCGAGGCGCTGTCGTTGAAGCTGATGGGCGTCACCCGCATCAAGGCCACCCTTTTCGACGGCTCGGCGCTGCTCACCGGCTGGCTGCTGGCGCTGACCTTGCCGCCCTGGGCGCCGTGGTGGGTGGCGGTGCTTGGCGGCTTCATCGCCATCGTCATCGGCAAGCAGGTCTTCGGCGGCGTCGGGCAGAACGTCTTCAACCCGGCGATGGTCGCCCGCGTCGCGCTGCTGGTTTCCTTCCCGCTGCCGCTGACGCAATGGGTGATGCCGCTGCCGCTGACTTCGCTGGCGGCGCCCGATTTCATCGACGGCCTGCGCATTTTCCTGACCAGCCTGCCGCAGCCGGACGCGATGGCCAGCGCCTCGCTGCTCGGCTTCTCGAAGACCGAGCTATCGCGTGGCATCGACCTGCTGCATTCGCTTGCCGGCGACCACGCCCCGGCGCTGTCGTGGATCGGTGCCCGTTCCGGGAGCCTCGGCGAATCGGCCTCCATGCTGATTCTCGGCGGCGGTCTCTACCTGCTGCTCTGCGGCGTCATCACCTGGCATACGCCGGTCGCCGTGCTGGCCGGGCTGGCTATTCCCGCCGCCATCGGCCACGCCGTCGATCCCGGGCATTACCTGAGCGTCTCGGCCCACCTGCTGTCCGGCGCGGCGATGCTCGGCGCCTTCTTCATCGCCACCGATTACGTCACCTCGCCGAACACCGGCCACGGGCAGATCGTCTTCGGCCTCGGCATCGGCTTCCTGACCTGGATCATCCGCACTTACGGCGGCTATCCGGAGGGCATGGCCTTCGCGGTGCTGCTGATGAACGCGCTGGTGCCGGTCATCGACCGCTTCGTCAAGCCGCGCATCCTCGGCCGCGACCGCAAGGGCAAGCCGCTCGACATTCCGGAAGGGAAGGGGGCCTGACATGAATCTCGAAGCCATTCGCGAAAAGATCGGCTACCAGCCTTTCCTGCTCGGCGTCTTCGCCCTGCTGGCGAGCGGGGCGCTGGCCTGGGCGTCGAGCGCCACCGGCGACGCGATCGCCGCCGCCGAAGCCAAGGATCTGCGCGACTCGCTGTCGGAAGTGCTGCCACAGGGCATGGCCGACAACGATTTCCTGAAGGATACGGTCGACCTCGAAAAAGGCGGCAAAACCGTGACCATCTACCGCGCCCGCCAGGGCGGGGTGGTCAAGGCGGCGCTGTTCAAGGTGGCCGAGCGCGGCTACGCCGGCGACATCCAGGTGCTGATGGCGGTCGATGCCGAGGGCCGGACGCTCGGCGTGCGCGTGCTCAAGCATGTCGAGACGCCGGGGCTCGGCGACAAGATCGAAGTCAAGAAAGACCCCTGGGTCAGGAGCTTCGACGGCAAGTCGCTGGGCGATCCGGCGCCTGAAAAATGGGGCGTCAAGAAAGATAGCGGCGTCTTCGACCAGTTCGCCGGCGCCACCATCACCCCGCGCGCCGTGGTCAAGGCGGTCAAGGGCGGGCTGGAGTTCTTCGCCGCCCACAAGTCGGAAATCACGGGCTAGGAGCGAATGATGAGCGATAACTACGGCAAATTGTTCAAGGACGGCCTGTGGGAAAACAACGTCGTTTTTTCGCAGATGCTGGCGCTGTGCCCGACGATGGCGGTGACGACCAGCGGTACCAACGGCCTCGGCATGGGGTTGGCGACGACGGCGGTGCTGGTCGTCTCCAACATCCTGGTGTCGATGATCCGCCATACCGTCAGTTCGCAGGTGCGCATCCCGGTCTTCGTCGTGCTGATCGCAACGCTGGTCACCGTCGTCGACATGGCGATGAACGCCTGGCTGCACGATCTCTACAAAGTATTGGGCCTGTTCATCGCGCTGATCGTCGTCAATTGCGCCATTCTCGGCCGCGCCGAGGCCTTCGCCGTCAAGAACGGCGTCGTTGCCTCGGCGGTCGATGGCCTGGCGATGGGCCTCGGCTTTACCGGGGCGCTGACCTTCATCGGTCTGATCCGCGAATTTCTCGGTTCCGGCACGCTGTTCGCGCAGGCCTCCAACCTGCTCGGGCCATCCTTCGCTTTCCTCGAAATGAAACTGCCGGGCTACGGCGGCGCGCTGCTGATGATCCTGCCGCCGGGCGGCTTCGCCATCCTCGGCTTCCTGCTGGCCGGCAAGCGGGTCATGGAAAAACGCCTTGAAGAACGGGCGGCAGCGCACGCCGAACCGGTCACCGCGTAAGGGAGAACGAAATGCAGATCGGTGTTGCCTATTCCGAACCGGGCCAGCAGATCTGGCTGAATATCGAGGTTCCCGACGAGTCGACCGTAGCCGACGGCATCGAGCGCTCGGGCATCCTCAAGCAATTCCCGCACATCGACCTGACGACCCAGAAAGTTGGTGTCTTCGGCAAGCTGGTCAAGCTCGACGCGGCCTTGAAGCCGGGCGACCGGGTCGAGATCTACCGGGGCATCATCGCCGATCCGGAGACCGTGCCGCGCAAGGACGTGGCGGGCGACGACTAGTTTTTCAACCTTCCGGAAAGTCCCATATGTACCGCCTGCTGGTCCTGTTCGCCCTGATTCCCGTGCCGGCGCTTGCCGCCGGCAACCTGCCCGCCGTGGGCGGGATTCCCGTCGACTTCATCCTCTTCGCGCTGACCCTGCTCGGCGTCGCGCTCTTTCACCATGCGACGTTGTACGTGGCGCTGACCGGGCTGTTTACCATCAGCCTTTACAAGATCGTCTTCACCGGCTTCGCGACCGGCCCCGGCGTCGCCGGTTTCGTCGGCCATCTCGGCCATGAGTGGGTGACCATCGCCAACCTGTTCTGCCTGCTGACCGGCTTCGCGCTGCTCGCCCGCCATTTCGAAAAGAGCCACGTGCCGGTAATCCTGCCGAAATACCTGCCGGACGACTGGAAGGGCGGCTTCCTGATGCTGGTCATGGTCTTCGTCCTGTCGAGCTTTCTCGACAACATCGCGGCGGCGCTCATCGGCGGCGCCATGGCGCACCAGTTGTTCAAGGCCAGGGTCCATGTCGGCTACCTGGCGGCCATCGTCGCCGCTTCCAATGCCGGCGGTTCGGGCTCGGTGGTTGGCGACACCACGACGACGATGATGTGGATCGACGGCGTCAGCCCGCTCACCGTGCTCGACGCCTATGTCGCCGCCTTCGTCGCCCTGCTGATCGTCGGCTACTTCGCCGCCAGGCAGCAGCATGCCTATTCGCCGATCCTCAAGAATGCCCATAAGCACACGCATGTCGACTGGGGGCGCATCTTCATTGTTGGCACCATGCTGGTTTTCGCGGTGGCCACCAACATCACCATCAACGTCAGGTTTCCGGCGCTGGCCGATCACTTTCCGTTCATCGGCGTTGCCGTCTGGGCCGCCATCATCCTGACCATCCCGGTGCGCCGCCACGACTGGGAATTGCTGCCGGAAACCGTAAAGGGGTCGATTTTTCTGCTCTCGCTGGTGCTCTGCGCCTCGATGATGCCGGTCGAGCAACTGCCGGCGGCTTCCTGGCCGAGCGCGCTGGCCCTTGGCTTCATCTCCGCCGTCTTCGACAACATCCCGCTGACCGCGCTGGCGCTACGCCAGGGCGGCTACGACTGGGGCGTGCTGGCCTATGCCGTAGGTTTTGGCGGTTCGATGCTGTGGTTCGGCTCGTCGGCCGGTGTCGCGTTGTCCAACATGTACCCGGAGGCGAAGTCGGCAGAGCAGTGGGTCAGGCATGGCTGGCATGTGCCGGCGGCATATGTTGCCGGCTTCGCGGTGATGCTGGCCGTGCTCGGCTGGCACCCGGAGCCGCCGCACAAGGCGCCGGCCGTGCCGGCTGCCACCGCGCCCGGCGCGACCGCGCACTGATCCTTGCCGGCCGGGAAGGATCGTGAGGGGCTCTTCGGAGCCCCTTTTTCATGTCGGTTTTACGACAAAAATACCCGCTTTCTTGCACCATTCCGGTGCCTTGAAATTAAAACTAACTGCATGATAAAAAACAGAAATTTGCTCATATAATGCGCGCCCCATTTCAAGTAGAACAGGTTGCGTTCATGACCAATAATTTCCTCCCCGGCAGCATTGCCCGCCTCGGCGAAAACCACGGCTACCGTTTCGAAGGTGACTTCGTCCATCTCAATGCCGAAGTGAATTTCGCCGATGCCGAACTGGCCGCCGGCCGCTCCTGGGCGCTGCAGCTATGGGCCAGCGACCGCGGCTTTTCCGGCGCCGAACTGAGCGGCGTCAAGGTCGCCGAAATGCCGATCCAGCCGGCGGCAGGCAGCGTGCTGGTAACGGGCTTGTGCAATGCCATGCCGCCGGCCGGCACGGCCGATCACGTCGTCGGGCTGGCGCTGGTGGCCAGCGTCGCCGACGGCCAGCCGCAGGTCGGCGATCTGGCCGTTTATCCCGCCGGCGAGGTTTTCCTCCAGCCGCGCCTGGCCGGCCAGGTGGCCTGCACGGTGAACGACGGCACGGCCGAACTGGCGATCGACGCCATCGCCAACCCGCGCGCCGCCGATAACGTCAGCGGTACGCTGGTGCTGGAAGTCTGGGCGCTCGATGCGCCGTATGCCGGCGGCAGCTGGACGGGCAGCCCGGTCGCCAGCGTGGTGGTCGGTGTCCTGGGCGGCGGCAGCGAATTGACGGCCTGCCATTTCAGCGTCCCGGCAGCCCTGCCGGTGGCCGGCGCGGCGCTGACGGTGATGCTGCGCGAATGGACGCCGGCCGGCTACGTGACGCGTGACTATCGCAATTTCGCTGCGGCACCGGCTGCAGTTGCCGTTGTGACCAAGCTTGCAGCGGCGGTCAAGGCGGAAGTGGCGGCGAAGGTTGAAGCTGTGGTCAAGGCCGCACCGGCAGCGAAGGCCAAGCCTGCAGCCGACAAGCCCAAAGCCGCCGTTGTCGCGGCCAAGCCTGCCGTGGCGGTGAAGGCGCCGGTCGTCGAAGCCAAACAACCGGAAGCGAAGAAGGCGGAAGTGGCACCGGCCGCCAAGCCGGCCAAAAAAGCGGCCAGCACCAAGGCAGCGGTGAAGCAGGTTTCGGTCAACCAGGGCAGCGAGGCCGAATTGCTGGCGGTCAAGGGCCTGCCGCCCAGCGTTGCGCGCGCCATCATCGCCGCCCGGCCGTTCGCCACGCTCGACGAAGTGTGCAAGGCCAAGGGCATGGGTCCGAAGATGCTGGCCAAGCTGCGCGACCAGTTCGTCCTGTAAGGCGATTCTGTCGTGAGGGCAGGGGGTTGTCGCATTCGCGACAATCCTTTCGCCTGATTTTTCCATACTAAACAACGATTTGAAGGTGGCACCCGTCTTGCTAAATGCTATCCAGACCTCTGGAGAACAGCATGAAAGCCAGCGAAATCCAGGCCCTGCTCGACGAGCCGGCCTGCGACCACAACAAGAAGGAAAAGTCCGGGTGCGCCAAGCCCAAGCCTGGCGCCACCGCCGGCGGCTGCTCCTTCGACGGCGCGCAGATCGCCTTGCTGCCGATTGCCGACGTCGCCCACATCGTCCATGGCCCGATTGCCTGTGCCGGGTCGTCGTGGGACAACCGCGGTACCCGTTCCTCCGGCGTCACGCTCTACCGCATGGGCATGACCACCGACCTGTCGGAAACCGACGTCGTCATGGGGCGTGGCGAGAAGCGGCTGTTCCACGCCATCAAGCAGGCTATCGACAGTTATTCGCCGGCCGCCGTCTTCGTCTATAACACCTGCGTCACGGCGCTGATCGGCGATGACGTCGAAGCGGTCTGCCGCGCCTCCAGCGAACGCGCCGGTATCCCGGTGGTGCCGGTCGACGCCGCCGGATTCTACGGCACCAAGAACCTCGGCAACCGGCTGGCCGGCGAAGCGATGTTCAAGCACGTCATCGGTACCGCCGAGCCGGCCCCGGCTGCGCCGCGTGCCGACGGCCTGCCGACCTACGACGTCAACCTGATCGGCGAATACAACATCGCCGGCGAGTTCTGGCATGTCGCGCCGCTGTTCGACGAACTCGGCATGCGCATCCTGTGCACGCTGTCCGGCGATGCCCGTTTCCACGAGGTGCAGACCATGCACCGCGCCCGGGTGAACATGGTGGTCTGCGCCAAGGCGCTGCTCAACGTGGCGCGCAAGATGGAAGACAACTTCGGCATTCCCTTCTTCGAAGGCAGCTTCTACGGTGTGCAGGATGTTTCCAACGCCCTGCGCGATTTCGCCCGGCTGATCGGCGACCCGGACCTGACGGCGCGCACCGAAGCGGTGATCGCCCGTGAGGAAGCGAAGTCGCACGCGGCGCTCGAAGCCTGGCGCGACCGTCTGCGCGGCAAGCGCGTCCTGCTCTACACCGGCGGCGTCAAGTCGTGGTCCATCGTTTCCGCCTTGCAGGATCTGGGCATGAAGGTGGTCGCCACCGGCACCAAGAAGTCGACCGAGGAAGACAAGGCGCGCATCCGCGAGCTGATGGGCGACGACACCAAGATGATCGACGACGGCAGCCCGAAGGCGCTGCTCTCGACCTACCACGAGTACAAGGCCGACATCCTGATCGCCGGCGGCCGCAATCTCTACACCGCCTTGAAGGCGCGCATCCCCTTCCTCGACATCAACCAGGAACGCGAATTCGGCTACGCCGGCTATACCGGCATGGTCGAACTGGCACGGCAACTGGCCCTGTCGATGGAAAGCCCGGTCTGGGCGGCAGTCAGGAAGCCGGCGCCGTGGGCGAAGCAGAGCGGTCCCGGCACCGTGCTGGCCGCTTGAGGTTGAGCCATAACGGCTGAGCACCGTAAACAATTTGTCGTTGATTTCTCGCCGCCCTGGGCAGGGGTGAGCAGATTGCCGTACCCGCAATCGAAAAATTAACAGCGAGTCGCCGGGTTTTTAAGAGCCCCACGCCGCAAAGCGCCTGGCTTTCTTCCGAGACAAAATCTGCCCGGCGCGTTCGGATTTCCGAACGCGCTCGCCGGGAAATATCCGGAAATCCGTCTGCCCGTACGCCAGGTAAAACATAAAACAACGAAAATTCAATGGCTTGCAAGAGTCAATTGGCTGGCACGCCCTGTGCGATAAGAACAGGCAACTGCGCACCAGCGTAGCCACCCGATAACTTGCGGAGATAAACCCATGAATGCAGTAAGCACTCGCCTCGAACACGATCTGCTCGGCGACCGAGAAGTCCCCGATGCCGCCTATTACGGCGTCCACACGCTGCGCGCCCTGGAAAATTTCGCCATCACCGGCATTTCGATCGCCGTCTACCCGGACCTGATCCGCGCCCTGGCCCAGATCAAGAAGGCAGCCGCCCAGGCCAACCAGCAACTTGGCCTGCTCGATGCCGTGCGCGCCGACGCCATCGTCGCCGCCTGCAACGAGTTGATCGACAACCGCCTGCACCAGGAGTTCGTCGTCGACGTCATCCAGGGCGGTGCCGGTACCTCGACCAACATGAACGCCAACGAGGTGATCGCCAACCGGGCGCTGGAAATCCTCGGCCACGCGCGCGGCGAGTACCAGTTCCTGCACCCGAACGAACACGTCAACATGAGCCAGTCGACCAACGACGTCTATCCGACCGCGCTCAAGCTCGCCACCTACGTCGGCATATTCCGCCTCGTCGATGCCATGGCCTACCTGCGCCGCGCCTTCGAGCGCAAGGCCGAGGAATTCGCCGACGTGCTCAAGATGGGCCGCACCCAGCTGCAGGACGCCGTGCCGATGACCCTCGGCCAGGAGTTCTCGACCTACGCCGTGATGCTCGGCGAGGATGAGGAGCGCCTGAAGGAAGCGGCGCTCCTGATCCGCGAGATCAACCTCGGCGCCACCGCCATCGGCACCGGCATCAACGCCCACCCCGACTACACCCCGCTGGTCTGCCGCCGCCTGGCCGAAATCAGCGGCGTGCCGGTGATCACCTCGCCCAACCTGGTCGAGGCGACGCAGGACTGCGGCAGTTTCGTGCAACTGTCCGGCGTCCTCAAGCGCGTTGCTGTCAAGCTGTCCAAGGTCTGCAACGACCTGCGTCTGCTCTCCTCCGGTCCACGCGCCGGGTTTAACGAAATCAACCTGCCGCCGCGCCAGGCCGGCTCGTCGATCATGCCGGGCAAGGTCAATCCGGTGATCCCGGAAGTGGTCAACCAGATCGCCTTCGAGGTGATCGGCAACGACACCACCGTCACCTTCGCCGCCGAAGCCGGCCAGCTGCAGCTCAACGCCTTCGAGCCGATCATCGCCCACAGCCTGTTCAAGAGCGTGCTGCACCTCGGCAAGGGCTGCAAGACGCTGGCCGACTACTGCGTCGACGGGATCACTGCCAACCGCGACACGCTGCGCGCCAGTATCGAGCGTTCGATCGGCATCGTCACCGCGCTCAATCCCTACATCGGTTATGCCAATGCCACTGAAGTCGCCGCCGAGGCACACCGCAGCAATCGTGGCGTTGCCGAGATCGTCCTTGAGCGGCAGTTGATGAGCCCCGAACAACTGGCCGAAGTGCTGCGCCCGGAAGTCCTGACCCGGCCGCAGATGATCCCGGCCCTGGCTGCCTAAGGGGGCGCTGATTTAATCCGATTGGTCGTTCCCGCGCAGGCGGGAACCCATGAGGATCGAGGTGCCCCAGGCACCATCACATCTGGAAACAACAAGGAAACCATCATGAAAATGAATCGGTTAACAAGGTCGATCATGATCGCCATGGTACTCGGCGTCATTGTCGGCTACGCATGCAATACCCTCGCCGGCAGCCCGGCCGAAGCCAAGAATATCGCTGGCTACTTCGGCATTCTGACCGACATCTTTCTTCGCCTGATCAAGATGATCATCGCCCCGCTGGTCTTCGCGACCCTGGTTGCCGGACTGGCCGGCATGGGCGATTCGAAGACAGTCGGCCGGATCGGCGCCAAGGCGCTCGGCTGGTTTGTCGTTGCCTCCCTTTGCTCGCTGACGCTGGGCCTGATATTCGCCAACGTGCTGCAACCCGGCGCCAATCTGGGCGTGCCGCTACCGGAGGTGGGCAGCGCGGTCGGCCTGAAAACCAGCGCGTTGAACCTGAAGGATTTCATCACCCACGTCTTCCCGAGGAACATCTTCGAAGCGATGGCTTCCAATGAAATCCTGCAGATCCTCGTCTTCGCCGTCTTCTTCGGCCTCGCCCTCGGCCATCTGCACAACCAGACGGCGCGCAGCCTGGTGAGCACGATGGAAGAGGTTGTTCACGTCATGCTCAAGGTCACCGACTACGTGATGCGCTTCGCCCCGATCGGCGTCTTCGGGGCCGTCGCCGGCATCATCACGACCCAGGGACTGGGCATGCTGGCTGTCTTCGGGAAGTTGCTGATGAGCTTCTACATCGCCCTGGCGGTACTGTGGCTGGTGCTGATTGCAGCCGGCTACTTCGTGCTCGGCAAGGAGGTCTTCCGCCTGCTCAAGCTGGTCCGCAGCCCGATGCTGCTCGGCTTCTCCACGGCCAGCAGCGAATCAGCCTATCCAAAACTGATGGAGCAGCTCGAGAAATTCGGCGTGCGCGACCGCATCACCGGCTTCGTGCTGCCGCTGGGCTATTCCTTCAATCTTGATGGCTCCATGCTTTATTGCGCCTTTGCCGCGCTCTTTATTGCCCAGGCCTATGGCATCGATCTCAGCCTGGGGACGCAGATCACCATGCTGCTGGTGCTGATGATCTCCAGCAAGGGCGTCGCCGGCGTGCCGCGCTCCTCGCTGGTCGTCGTGGCCGCCGTGCTGCCGATGTTCGGGTTGCCCGAGGCAGGCCTGCTGCTGATCCTCGGCATCGACCACTTCCTCGACATGGGGCGCACGGCGACCAATGTGCTCGGCAACGCCATTGCCACCGCCGTCGTCGCCAAGTGGGAAAACGCCATCGATCCGGTGGACGACTCCCTCGCTGACGTCGATGAAGCCTTGCCGGTGCCAGGCGACGGGGTCGTGCCGGTCGCCGCGACCTAAACGCAAGGCACAGCGGGTGTTCGGCATGGAACTTGTGCCGACACTTTTGCGACCCGGCGCCCTGGCGCCGGGTCATTTCATTTTCAAGAACGCGACTGAAATGACGATCGACTGGCTCATCCTCGCTCCCGCCGCCTTTTTCGCCGGCATGGTTGACGCAGCGGTCGGCGGCGGCGGCCTGATCCAGATACCGGCCCTGCTGTCCACCTTCCCGCAGACCGCCATCCCGACGCTGTTCGGCACCAACAAGCTGTCCTCGATCGCCGGTACCGGCGCCTCGCTGTGGCGCTACGCCCGTGCCGTGCAGATTCCCTGGCGCCTGGTGCTGCCGGCCACCGCCGCCGCGCTGCTCGGCGCCTGGCTGGGTGCAGCCGTGGTCGCCTGGATTCCGCGCGAGGCGATGCGGCCGCTGGTCGTCATCATGATGCTGGCCGTCGCGGTCTACACCTTCATGCGCAAGAATCTCGGCCAGGAGGAAACGCATGCGCCGCGCCCCGGCGATCTCTGGCGCGGCGCCCTGTTCGGCCTGGTGATCGGCTTCTACGACGGATTCTTCGGCCCCGGCACCGGCAGTTTCCTGATCTTCGGCTTCGTCCGCGTCTTCGGCATGGACTTCGTGCGCGCCTCGGCCAGCGCCAAGGTCATCAATTTCGCCACCAACCTCTCGGCCATCACCTTCTTCGCCAGCCACGGCCCCATCCTCTGGGCCATCGGCCTGAGCATGGCCGTCTGCAATCTGGCTGGTGCCTGGGTCGGCACCCATCTCGCGCTGAAACATGGGGCCGGTTTTATTCGCCAGGCCTTCCTCGTCGTCGTCGCCATCCTGATCGTCAAGCAAGTGGTCGAAATCCTCTAACATAGGTACCCCACATGCCATCCAAGCCATGCCCAGCCGCCCACTGCGCTATCTGCCGATCCTGATGCTGCTCCTCGCCCTGATGGGGCTGAGCGGCTTCGGCGCGCACCGCTTCGCGCAGCAACTGGGCCTCGCCGAACTGCAGACCACCGGCCTGCACCGGCTCGACCTGTACACCGCCAGCCTGGAGCGTGAAATCGGCAAATACGCTTTTCTGCCCGGCACACTCGGCCTCGAACGCGACGTGCTGGCGCTGCTCGGTCAGGCGGATGAAGGCATGCTGGCGCACCAGGTCAATGCCTATCTCGAACAGCTCAACGAGCGGGCCGGTACGCTGGCGATCTACGTCATCAACACTGCCGGCGTGGTCGTCGCCTCCAGCAACTGGCGCCGTGCCGACAGCTTCATCGGCGAAGACCTCTCCTTCCGCCCTTATTTTCGCGAGGCGATGGCCGGTGGCAGCGGCCGCTTCTTCGGCATCGGCACGACGCGCGGTCAACCCGGTTATTACCTTGCTTCGACGCTGTCCGACGACAGCCGGACGCTGGGCGTCGCCGTCATCAAGGTCAGCCTGGAACAGCTGGAGAAATCGTGGAGCACGGTCGAGGCGCCGGCCATGGTCACCGACGAGAACGGCGTCGTCATCCTCGGCTCGGTCGCCGACTGGAAATTCACCACGCTGCGTCCGCTCGACGAGGCGACGCGCAGTGCCTTCGACCAGACGCAGCAGTACAACCGGCGTGCCCTGAAGCCACTCGGCATGACGGAAATCGCCGAATTCGAACATGGCGCCCGGCTGGTCAGCATTGCCCGTGACGGACCGGAGATTGTCGCGGTCTACCCGGTAACCGGGCGATTTCTGGCCCAGTCGCGGCCGCTGCCGGGAACGCCGTGGACCCTGACCGTGCTCTCGCACCTCGAACAGGTCGACGAGATCGCCCAGAGCCGGGCGCTGGTGGCCGTGGTTGGCACCGCCTTTCTGTTCATGCTCGGCCTGATGCTCGACGAGCGCCGCCGCCGCCTGAGAGACCGGCTGGCCGCCCGCGAGGCGTTGCAGAAGGCGCACGACGAACTGGAACGCAAGGTCGACGAACGGACCGTCGATCTTTCGGCGGCCAATCAGTTGCTGCAGGATGAAGTCGCCGAGCGCATCCGCGCCGAACGCACGCTGCGCGCCGCCCAGGACGAACTGGTCCAGGCCGGCAAGCTGGCGGTGATCGGCCAGCTCTCCACCGGCATCGCCCACGAGCTGAACCAGCCGCTGGCCGCGCTGCGCACGCTGTCCGGCAACGGCGTCCGCTTTCTCGAACGGGGCGATCTGGCAACGACGCGGGCCAATCTCGAACGCATCGCCCAGCTGGTCGACCGCATGGGGCTGATCACCAGTCAGTTGCGCACCTTTGCCCGCAAGTCGAGCGGTCAGTTGCAGCCGGTTGCGCTGTGCCGGGCGCTGGACAATGCGCTGGCCCTGCTCGAACCGCGGCTGCGCCAGGCCGAAGCCGAGATCGTTCGCCACTGCCCGTTGCCGGAACCGTGGGCCCGCTGCGACGCCAACCGGCTGGAGCAGGTGCTGGTCAACCTGATCGGCAACGCGCTGGATGCGATGGATGGCCAGCCGGCACCACGCATCGAATTCGACTGCACCGGTAGCGACGGCCAGGCGCGGCTGAGCGTGCGCGACCACGGGCCGGGGCTGGCCGAAGAAGCGTTGGCTCACCTATTCGAACCGTTTTTCACGACCAAGGCAGCCGGCGTCGGGTTGGGACTTGGGTTGACCATCTCCGCCGGCATCGTCCGCGATTTCGGCGGCAGCTTGAGCGGCGCCAACCATCCCGGCGGCGGTGCCGTCTTCACGCTGCAAATTCCCCTGCTCGACGAGGCCGAACGCCATGACTGAGGCGCTGAAAGTACTGATCATCGAGGACGACCCGGACGTCGCGCTGGGCTGCGAGCAAGCCCTGCTGCTCGAAGGCATCGCCGCCGAATGCGTCGGCAGTGCCGAGCAGGCGCGGAAAAAACTGGGCCGCGACTTCCACGGCATCGTCGTCAGCGACATCCGCCTGCCGAAAATGGACGGCATGGCCTTCCTGCGCGAAACCCTGGCCGTCGACCCGGAACTGCCGGTCGTGCTGATCACCGGCCACGGCGACGTGACGATGGCGGTGCAGGCGATGAAGGATGGCGCTTACGACTTCATCCAGAAGCCTTTTCCGCCGGAATACCTGGTCGAAGTCGTCCGCCGGGCGCTGGAAAAGCGCCGGCTGGTGCTGGCGGTGCGCGAGCTTCGCCGCCAGCTGGAGCAGCGCGACCTGCTCGAAAGCAGGCTGATCGGCCGCGCGCCCGGCATGCAACAGTTGCGCGACCGCCTGACCGGCCTGGCCGGCAGCGCTGCCGATGTGCTGATCCACGGTGAAACCGGCACCGGCAAGGAACTGGTCGCCCGCTGTCTGCACGATCTGAGCGCACGCCGGCATGGCAATTTTGTCGCCATCAACTGCGGCGGCATGGCCGAAACCCTGCTCGACAGCGAGCTTTTCGGCCATGAGCCCGGGGCCTTCACCGGCGCCCAGAAAAGGCGCATCGGCAAGATCGAGCACGCCAGCGGCGGCACCTTGTTCCTCGATGAAATCGAGAGCATGCCGATGACGATGCAGATCAAACTGCTGCGCGTGTTGCAGGAAAGAACGCTGGAACGCCTCGGCTCGAACACGCAGGTCAGCATCGACTGTCGCGTCATCGCCGCGACCAAGGAGGATTTGCTCGATCTGGCCGCCCGCGGCGGCTTCCGCAACGATCTCTACTACCGGCTGGGCGTTGCGACACTGGCGTTGCCGCCGCTACGTGAACGGCGCGAGGACATTCCGCTGCTCTTCGAGAGTTTCCTGCTTCAGGCTGCCGCCCGTCACCAGCGGCCGGTGCCCGAAACCGGCACCGGCCGGACCCGGCAACTGATGGGCTACGCCTGGCCGGGCAACGTCCGCGAACTGCGCAACGTCGCCGACCGCTGCGTGCTCGGCATCGAAAGCGGCTCGCCGCCCTTCGGCCAGCCGGCGACGGACAGCCCGACGCCGCTGGCCGCGACGGTGGAGGCATTCGAACGTGCCCTGATCGTCGACGCACTGCACCGCCACGGCAGCCTGGCCCGCACCGCCGAAGCACTGGCCGTCGCCAAGACGACGCTACACGACAAGATCAGGAAATACGGGCTGGACGAAAGCAGCTAGCGGCGCCCCAAGACAGTGGCGGCCTGATTCAAGCCGTCGAATATGGACTTGGCCAAATCTTCCGGGAAATTCGCAGGTAACTTGGCGGCCACCTCGGCGATGGCCTGGGGGGTTCTGGCGACCAACTCGTCAATCAGCGCCGGCGCATCAGGCAGATGGCAGCGTTGCGCCATCTGTTCAAAGTGGCCGTGCCGAATTTCCGCCCATTTGTAATGCCGGTTATTACCGTCGATCGCCATGGCCATTTTGACCTTGTGCGAAGACAGGCGTCCGGCGCCATGGCCCATGACCGGGTGGGCGGAAAGCACATCGTAGCGAGGGGTCAGGCGGTAAAGGCCCTTCGACTCAATGAATACGCTGAAATTCTTGGCGTGGCCATCGATTGCGGCCAGCATCCAGAATAAAACCTGGGTTCGGAAGAAGTCGCGCCGATCGACTTGCGCCTGGCGTGATCCGTTGAGTTGATCGAGGATAGGGCGAATCCCCGGGCCACCCTGGCTCTCGTATTTGATTTCCGGCGGAACGCCGAAGACCTGGGCAAAGTCCTCCTGAGGGAGACGGAGAAGGCGACCATCCGCCATCCAGCGGCGGTCGAAGCGTTCGACACAGAGCGCTTTCATTTCCCCGAACTGCAGAATCTCGGCCTTGGCGACGGGGATATCAAAAGCCTGCAACAGGCGGTGGCAAAGCCACTCGTTCTCGACGGAGGTCGACAGATCGATGCCGCCCGGCATTTGTCCCATTGGCAGTTTGAAAATATGGGTCGTCGGTGTGGCACCCAACGGGCGGCACCAACGCTCCTTGTACCAAAGGAGGGCAGTTTTTTCCTGGGCGCCGGCAATGGAAATCCGGAAGCTGTCGTCAGCTTGTGTAAAGGCAGGCGCTGTCAGGGTGCCGGCGAGATGTTCAGCAACTTGTTCGCTGGACAGCGGCTCGCACTGGATGGCGTCGGTCGATGGCGGGTTTTCGCCAGCGGGCATGATCTGCAGGGCACCGACACAATCCCGACCGATTTCTGCGAGCAGGCGGAATGCTTCGGTTCCGGTCGAGAAGCGCCTGGCCAGCCGTTGCCGGATGTTGTCGTTGTCCGGCAGCAGATTCTCGAAGTAGTTGCGGACGAGTTCGCCCTTGTATGGCGCGCTGGCCGGCCGCAGGGGCATGGAAAGAGAAAGCGGACGCCCGAGCGGCGAGGCGAGCCATGCCTCGTCGTAATGAAGCTGATGTTCGCCTTGTGCCGTGACGATCCAGGATCCGACCCGCAGACCATTCATCCAGAGGCCGAGCGCGCCTGATTTCTGGGCGCGCCGCATCACCATTCCTCGCTGCTGCTGCCACGCAGGGCGGCGATGAAATCGAGGCTCATGGCGACGTCGACCGCAGCCATATAGCGCAAAAGACTATCCACGCTGCAACGCCAGGGCTCGGTTTCCAGCAGGGAGATGGTCTTCTGGCCGAGACCGCTCTGCCTGGCCATCTGAATTTGCGTCAGGCCTTTTTGCTTGCGCAATCCCTTTAAGGTGGGGCCGAGCTGTTGCTGGTTGGTAATGACGAACGCCACTGCGTACTCCGTAAAAACGTCGTATAGGGGATATTACACAAATATTCCCTTTGGGGTGTATTTATTATTTATGCCTTATGGGGTGTAATTCTTGATTCCGGATGAGACCAGCTTGGCGACCAGCGAAATGTAAACAAGGTGTGGCTTCGACTGACATGGTGAAGGCGCTTGTGCAGGGCTTCAAGGGATGCATCCCTTCGAAATCGTTGCAGCTAAAGCGGGTCGATCCTGAACCATACACGCTGCCACATCGGCGCCTGGGGCCGAAAATTGCCAATGCGGACCTCGAATTTTCGGCCCGCATCGATCTCCATTGCGAAATGGGCGTTATCCGGTCGGGGCACATAACCAATCTTCTGTCCGGACCATTCGATGCGAATCGCCAACGGGTCCGCAGCGTTGTCCGGTTCCCGGATCAGCGTTAGCGGTTGGCCAACCGCGAAGCCTTGTTCCCGCTCGGCATCGAAGCTGTAGCCATATCCGGCAACCGGTGCGTAGAGGTGGTTGGCGGGCGCTTCCCGGGCAAACTCGGGCAGCTCGAACAAGGCCGTCAGTACGGCAATACTTTCGGCATCAACCTGGTCTGCCAGCGCATCGACCCTGGCCTTGTCGCTTTCCGTGGTTGGGACAAAATGCTGGGCAGCGTGACGGGCCGTTGCTCGTTCCGGCGCATTCAGCACCTGCGCCAGCTGGTCGGCGAATGCCCACATTGGCGCATCGGCAGTCGCATTGGACAAGCCGCGCACATCGCTCAGTAAATAAGCACTCTCCGGGCTATCCGGCACCGGAACATACAGCGCGGTTGCCCGGCAGGTTTCCGTAGTCTCGGTGGCCGAGGGCTGGCGCGTCAGGGCGAAAACGCGGCAGCCATCCATGACGCAATCGCTCCAATACGTGTCGATGCAGTGGTGCATCGAATTGCTTTCCTCGACCAATTCCGCCCAAAGAGTCAGTTCCCTTGCCATCCATGCCCCGTCCGACCAGGTTCCGACAATCGCCGTCACGGATGCAGGCAATTTTCTCCGATGCTCCGGCCAAACCGGAGGGATCTGCGCATGCCAGCGCAACGATCCGGCAAGCAGCGAAGCAAGCCCCCGCTGGCTCGTCCAGCGCGCCGCGATTTCTCCCGGTGTGCGCTGGTGTCGATGCCGCGCGCGGAGCCAGGCGGCCAGCGCACGCAAATAGTCGGCCGCGTCGACCAGAACCGAGTTGAGCGGCATGTCCGGCGAATCGAAGCGCCGCCGCAAACGTTCCCATACGACGCCAAAGCCTTCGCGGAACGCCGCTGCGGCGTGAGGCCAGGACGGGCCGAACAAGTTCCACATTGCCGGCAGATGGTGGCTGTAATAATCCAGTTCCACACAGGAAACCGGCCGCCGCTGGGCGGGAATGCCATCCAGAAACTGCAGCAATTCGCCCAGCGCGCGCCCCCCTGTGCCTGACCAGGGCTGGGCGCAGAACGGCGAACGCACCATGCTGCGCGAAATGCCATAGCGTGTTGCCAAAGCCCCTGTCAGATCACGCCCGGCGTCGATAGCCGCTACCGTCGCATCGTCATGGGCACGCCAGCGGAAACGCTTGGTGTCGAACAGGTTGGGCCAGCGTTGATGGGTCAGCAGAATGGGCGCAACCAGCATCGGGTAGCGCCGAAGTGCCTGGATGCGCTCGTCGCGCCGAGCGTGGATCGTCAGCCGGCTGTAGTTCCGGGCGCTTGCCCAAAAGCTGTTGGGGGCCGCGAGGCCGGCCAGCAAGGCGACAAGATCGCCATTCAGGCAGCCCTGAAAGGCCAGCGCCTTGCCAAAGGCCGGAGTTGCCGGATCGACGCAAAACACCGGCGAAGCCGGCGCCCCGTAAAGTATTCCGACCCAACCATCGACTTGCAGATCGGGTTCCAGCACGTCGCCCCGCAAGTCCTCAGCCAACGCTTCGGCCAGGGCGGTCGCCAGGCTGTCGTCCGCACGCACGCCACGAAGACGGAAAACCAGCACCCGGCCATCCGTCAGCAACAACCACAGCCGCAAATACTCGTCCTTGTCGCGCCCGTTCAGTGCCTTGGCCGGCATGCTGAATCGTGCCCGCCAGGGCGCGCCGGACGGTGCGCGGGAAAAGGCCGGCATTTCAGCGGATGGGTCGGACTCGAAATTCATCGCTTGTCTGTCTGGTGCTTCCCGGACACTCACGCCAGCCCATCCCGCTTGGGCAAGCCGGAAGGAGCGCGCGGTGTGCGGAAAATGCCGAAAAGCGCCATGTGCGAAAGCTGTCAGCTGCGAAGCGTTTCATCACCGGTGCCGGCTTGCGCGGTCACCGAAATCGCCAGTTCCGGCAAGACATCCTCGCGAATGATTTCGCCGGGATGCGGAGGGTTGCACATGCGGCTCAATGCCGACCTTGCCAATAACCGGGTTGCCGCGCCAAATGCATTACGGCCAAAACGTGTAATGTCGTTCCGGCCTGCGCGTACAAAACTCCATAAGGAAATCAATGGGTCAGCACTCTGCGAATGCCGGGTGCCAACTCGGACCATGCATCGGGTAGTTGCATGGCTCGCTCAATGGCTGCTCGTACCTCGACAGCCAAGTCGAGGCCCAGCCCCGGTTGCCTTTCCTCGTACCAGTCGATGGCAGCATTCAACTCCGCTTCAGCTTCCGGGGGAAACAGCAGATTCATCCGCCAAAACGCCGGGCAATCCGGGTGAAGACCTCGTTGCCGGGGACGCCGGCAACCTTGCCCGAAGTCAATTCATCCTGGCGACGCTGCGCCAGTCCCAACCATGCCTGGTCGATCTCGGCATTGCTGGACGACAGACTCTGCAGCAAACGCTCGACCACTTGCGCACGCTGCTCCACCGGCAGGCTGCAGGCTTCGTCAATTAACTGTTCGGTGTTCATCGTTCGTTTTCTCCTGATTGCCGGGTCATTGTAGACCATCACACCGCCACCCACGTTTCGCCTTCCTGCCTTGCCCGCCCGAGGGCGACGAGGGTTTGCAGGAGGTCGGGGAGGCGTTTTTTCCACGGGCCCTTGCCGGTGATGCGGGTGGCGAGTTGGGCTTCGGTGAACGGCCCGGCGGCGAGCAGGCGGGCGAGGAGCGCCATCTGTTCGGGGAGCGTCGGCGGCCAGGGGGATTTTTCCTGCGCGGCCGGGGGCGTGACGCCGGTTGCGGTCGACGCGGTTTTTGCCCCTTTTTCGGGGTCGACCGCAACCAGCGTCGCCTGCGGATTCTGGAAGTCGGGGCGCAGCCAGCGGATGCGGCCGGCGGCTTCCTCGCGCCGGCGCTCGGCGTTGAGGGCGACCAGGCGTTCGAGCAGGGTTTCCTCGGCGGCCTGGCGTTGCGCCGTGCCGGGCGCGGCGGCGAGCGGCGCGGCGAGGTCGGGCCAGCCGTAGGCGGCGAGCACGGCGGCGTCGAGTTCGGCGTGCAGCGTGGCCAGCACGCCGACCAGGCCGCTCTGGTGGATGGCCTTGTCCTTCGCGGTCAACGGCTCGCCGGCGCGCAATTTGGCGAGGACGTTGTAGATGCCGGTCAGCGTCAGCGCCGGATCGGCGGCCTGGCGCGCCTTGCGGTGGGCGTCGAGCTGTTCGGCGAGGTCGCGGATGCGGGTTTGCTGGTCGGTGGTGGCGTCGGGGAAGGGGAAGGTTTCGAAGCAGGCTGACTTGATATAGCGCGGTCTATCTTCCAACGTGCTTCCTGTGGCCAACATCCAGCGCTCATGAACCGATGAACTGAGAACACCGAGCAAATAGGCATCGTCAACACCAAAGCACATCAGAGCGTCGTCGGGCGCAACGCAAACGTCAAGAAACTGGAAAACCCTGTGCTTGGCGGTTATCACCGTCGCAATGTAGCGAGGCAGACCAGCGATCATCGGACGAAATTCCCGGCGCGGCTCGCCAAAAATCCACCAGTTATCGCGGTAGGTCGCGCGTGCGTTGTGATCGCGCTCCGGCTTGACCCGCTCCAGCACCCGCTGAAAGGTCGCCGGGTATTGGCTGCGCGCTTCTGCTGCGGTCAACCCGAATAAATCGATCAATTTGACGCCGCGCGGCCGGTCGGTCAGATCCTTGCCGTTGCGGTAATCCCTGATCGGCGCGTCGGCTTCGAGGCTGGCTGCTTCTTCCGGCGTGACGATGAACCCGGCACCGTGCAACTTGAAGCCGGGCGAGCTGATCCCGCCGTTCGCCCGCAACGCCCCCGCGCTGGCTACATCGGCGCCAATGCGCAAATCGGCGTGCAGCCGGCCCCGGCGCGTCGCCAGCGTCACCGCCAGCCCTTCGCCGCCGGCCTCGACCTCGTCGGTTACGGTCGACAGCGTGCCGGGGCCGTTTTCCGTGGCGCTGCCGACGGTCATCGCGATGCGCACGGCGGCGCCGTCGGCGCTGTCCACCCACGGGTGGTCGGGGACGGCGAAGGCGAGCGTCAGGTTCTTGTCCAGCGCGGTTTGGACGACGCGGCGGTTGAAGGTCTGGGTCAGGCTGTTGGTGGTGATGAAGCCGAAGCGTTCGGCCTGCCGGGCGAGCACGCGGCGGGCGGCGGCGTGCCACCAGAACATGACGTAGTCGGCGGATTCCGGCACCTCGGGCCAGGTCGACCGCAGCGCTTCGACGTAGCCGTCGCCGAGCGCGGCGCGCATGTATTTGGCGCCGATGAAGGGCGGGTTGCCGACGATGAAGTCGGCTGCCGGCCACTCGGCGGGTTTGGGCTCGAAGTAACGCCAGAGCGGGATGCGGGCGGCCTCATCCGGCACGTCTTCGCCGGTGACCGGGTGCACTTTGGTGGTGACGCCGTCCCAGCGGCTGAGCGGCTGACCGTGCGGGTCGGTGACGAGTTCGCGGCTGGCGTAGTCGAGCACGGCGTCGCGGCATTCGATGTTGTGGAAGTCGCGCAGGATGGGGCTGGGCGGCAGGCCGGCGCTGCGGGTGCGGAAGTGCCATTGCAGGTAGCCGATCCACAGCACGAGTTCGGCGATGGCGGCGGCGCGCGGGTTGATTTCGAGGCCGAGGAACTGGTGCGGGTCGACGGTGAGGCCGGCGGCTTCGAGGCGTTGCTGGCCGCCGCTGAGGCTGTGAGCGAAGTCGAGCAGTTCGCCTTCGAGGCGCTTCATGTGTTCGAGGGTGACGTAGAGGAAGTTGGCGCTGCCGCAGGCCGGGTCGAGCACGCGCACCTGGCAGAGGGCGTGGTGGAAGGCGTCGATTTCCCTGAGCGCGGCGTCGGGCTTGCCTTCGTTGGCGAGCAGCAGGGCGGCGGCCTGGACGTTCTGCCAGCGCTGGCGCAGCGGCTCGATGACGGTGGGCAGGACGAGGCGCTCGACGTAGGGGCGCGGCGTGTAGTGGGCGCCGAGGCTGTGGCGCTCGGCGGGGTCGAGGGCGCGTTCGAGCAGGGTGCCGAAGATGGCGGGTTCGACCTGCGTCCAGTCGGCACGGGATGCAGCGCGCAGGAGGTCGATCTGGTCGCGGGTCAGCGGCAGAACGTCCGGCGCCTTGAACAGCTTGCCGTTGAAGCGCGGCAGGGTGTGGCGGAGGACGACGGAAAAGCCGCCTTCGTCCATTTCCTTCCACAGCGCGCCGACCAGCGGGACGAACTGGTCGGGGGTCTGGCTCAGGGTATCGAGCAGGTCGCTGAAGGCGCGGGCGGGGAGCAGGCCGACGTCCTCGGCGAACATGCTGAACAGGCAGCGGGTGAGGAAACCGGCGACGCGCTCGGGAGCGTGGCCGGCGCTTTCGAGGGCCTTGGCGACGCCGGCCAGCTGTTCGGCGATCTGCCGGGTGGCGCGGGCGGCGGCACGGCTGGGGTCGAGGCTTTGCGGGTCGGTCCAGATGGCCTTGAGGCGAGCGCGGATGGCGTCATCGGCGAGGTCGGCGAGCTTGATGCGGTGCGAGCGCGGGTCGGGGAACGGGGTGTAGGTGGCGCCGCTGCGGCTGAACTCGGCGTAGATTTCGAGCACATTTCCGACGTCGACCGTGACGATGAAGAGCGGCCGGCCTTCGTCGGCCGGCAGGGCGCGGGCGTAGCCTTCGGCCTGGGCGCGGGCGCGCAGCATGGCGTCGTCGAAGCCCTTGGTCTGCGGCCCCTGCTTCAGCTTCTTGGCTTCGAGGACGAAATGGCCGCGCTTGTAGCAATCGATACGCCCTTCGCTGCTGCTACCGTCGCCGTGGCGGAAGATGACGCGGCGCTCGAAGACGTAGTCGTTGTCGCGCGTGTCCTCGCGCGCCGGGTTGGGCGGCGGCTCGCCGAGCAGTTCGGCCAGCTCGCGGACGAAGCTCTGGGCGTTGGCGAGTTCGGAGCCGCCGGCGTGCTGCCAGCGGGCGATGAAGTCGGTGGGGGTCACGAATGTCCTTTGGCTGCCTGAATGGCGCCATGTTCGGTGAAGGCGAAGGGTAAGGACCTGGAAAATTTGAGCCTGGCAAGGTGGTCACAGTTTGTGACCACCTCGGCTTTTTCTTCCGGCGTCAGTTGGAACATGAAATCGCCAGGGAAGCGGTTTTGGTTGCGCTTGACCGCTTGATTGAGCGCCTTGGTCGGTACGCCATAGAGGTCGGCAAGGTCAGCATCGACAATGACCGTTTGGCCGCGAATGCTCACTATTCTGGCGGGAATGACACCCGTGGCGACAAGCTTTGTTTCATTGCTCATGTCTGGTTTTCCTGCTGAACAGGTAGTCGCAAATGAACGAATTATATTTGAGCATCATGCTTGAATGGCCTGTTGCGGTCGACGGCGAAAAAGGGGCAAAAATCAAATCCCGAATCCCCCTGCGCGCCCCTTGTCAGGGGGAGGAGAAGGGCGGGTTTTGGGCAGCTTCGGTTTGCCGGGTTGTTGTCTTTGCTACAAAGCTGGTTTTTTTAACTTGTTGATTTTTTTGGGGTCGCACGGTGGCGCGTTCCTTGCTGAGATAGGGTCAATCTCAACAGGACGACGCCCCAAATGGCAGAAATCATCCACTCGAAGAAGGCGCTGGCGGTCAATCCGCTGAAGGTCAGCCAGCCGGTCGGCGCCTCGCTCGCCTTCCTCGGCCTCGCGCGCAGCCTGCCGCTGATGCATGGCTCGCAGGGGTGCACGGCGTTCGGCAAGGTCTTCTTCGTGCGCCACTTCCGCGAGCCGATTCCGCTGCAGACGACGGCGATGGACCAGGTGTCGACCATCATGGGCGCCGACGAGAACATCATCGAGGCGCTGCGCACGCTGTCCGACAAGAGCAAACCGGACATCATCGGCCTCGTCACCACCGGCCTCTCGGAAACGCAGGGCACCGACATCCGCCGGGCGGTGCGCGATTTCCGCGTCGCCCACCCGGAATTCGCCCATGTCGCCGTGGTCCCGGTCAATACGCCGGATTACGTCGGCTGCCTGGAGAGCGGCTATGCGCTGGCCATCGAATCGCTGATCGACACGCTGGTGCCGGAGAGCCAGAGCGCCGGCAAGCGGCCGAAACAGGTCAATGTGCTGGCCTCGGCGATGCTGACGCCGGGTGACATCGAGGCGATCAGGGAATGGATCGAGGCCTTCGGCCTGCGCGCCATCGTCGTGCCGGATATCGGCGATTCGCTCGACGGCCATCTGGTCGAGGCCGAAACCTCGTCGCTGACCCTCGGCGGCACGCCGCGTTCGGAAATCGAGATCATGGGCGAGTCGACCGCAACCCTCGTCGTCGGGCCCTCGCTGAACAAGGCGGCCAACCTCCTGAAGACGCGTACCGGCGTGCCCGACTACCGTTTCGAGGGGCTGCTCGGGCTCGACGACTGCGACGCCTTCACGCAGGCGCTGGCCGAAATTTCCGGCAAGCCGGTTCCGGAAAAGGTCGAGCGCCACCGTGCCCAGCTGCAGGACGCGATGGTCGATTGCCATTTCATGATCGGCTTCGCCCGCGTCGCGCTGGCCGCCGATCCCGACCTGCTCGGCATGCAGGCCCGCTTCCTGACTGGCATGGGCGCCGAGATCGTCGCCGCCGTCAGCCCGCACAAGCACGAAAGCCTGGCCGGGCTGCCGATCGCCAAGGTCATCGTCGGTGACCTGGAGGACATGGAAAAGGAAGCGCGGGCGGGCGCCGCCCAGTTCATCGTCGCCAACTCGCACGCCGCCGAAACGGCGCACCGCCTCGGCCTGCCGCTGCTGCGCGCCGGCTTTCCGCAATACGACCACGTGGGCGGTTACGCCCGCACCTGGGTGGGCTACCGCGGCACGCGGCAGGCCCTGTTCGATCTCGCCAATCTCATGCTGGGACAACACCATGAACTCGAACCCTATCGATCAATTTACTGGGCCGACGACCGCGACCACGGCGGGCACGGCAAACAACATGTCCTCACGTCGGCTGCAGCTGGTCTGGTCCATTAGGCAGGAGCCGGAAGCCGTGCTCAAGGTTGCCTTCGCCTCAACCGACCGCACCCGGGTCAACCAGCATTTCGGTGCCGCCGAGGGCTTCGTCGTCTATGAAGTGACGCCGGACAAGGCGACGCTGGTCGGCGTCGCCGAATTCGCCGAGGAGGCGATGGACGGCAACGAGGACAAGCTCGGCGCCAAGGTCGATTTCCTCGACGGCTGCGCCGCGGTCTACGTCATGGCGATCGGCGCCTCGGCGATCAAGAAGCTGATGGCCAGGGGCATCCAGCCGATCCGCGTCGACGAGGTCGATGCGGTCGACGACCTGCTGGGCGAGATTTCCCGGGCCATGAGCGAGGGCGGCGTGACCTGGATCGACCGCGCCATCGCCGCCCAGACCAAGGCCAAGGCCGAGGACCGTTTCGCCAGCATGGAAGAAGAGGGGTGGCAGGGATGGGCGCCAAAATGATCGAACACCGTGGCATCGTCCAGCGCGTCGACGGCGGCCGGGCCATCGTCGCCATGGAAACCGCCGGCTGTTCTTCCTGCGGCCAGGGCAGCAGTTGCGGCATCGGCAAGATGGCCAGCGGCCGCCCGGCGACGCTGCTGACGCTGCCGGTGAGCGGCGACATCAAGGCCGGCGACCTCGTGCTGATCGGCCTGCCGGAAAGCCGGCTGACGCTGTCGGCGCTGCTCGGCTACCTGTTTCCCGCCTTTGCCATGCTGTTCGGCGCCTGGCTCGGCTCACTGCTGGAAGGTTCCGATGGCGCCACGGCGCTCGGGGCCATCGCCGGCTTCCTCGGCGCGCTGGTCATCGCCCGCCTGGTGATCGGCTTGATCCCCGGCCTGCTGCCGGTGCCGCAACTGATTCCGCTTTCCAACCAATCCACCGCATTCCCCAAGGAGTAAGACCATGACCGAAGCCGTCCTCGAACGCGACCCCATCCTCGACACCGATTTCGTCAAGGAGATGGCCCGCCAGATGCGCGCCCTCGACACCTACGGCACCTACCAGGGCTGGAGCGTCGAAAAGATCCTCGACCCCTACGTGCTGACCAAGGAGCGCAAGGCCAATATCCCGCTGGTCGGGGATCCGGACGACGAGACCATTTCCCGCGTCAAGGCCTTCTACAACGCCATCGCCGTGCTGATCGAGAAGGAATGCAAGCTGCTCGCCGTGCCCCTGGTGCACCTGACGCACGAAGGCTTTGGCCGCGCCCTGATCACCGTCGGCAAGCTGGTCGCCGTCGACCGCACTCTGCGCGACGTGCATCGCTTCGGCTTCGCCAGCCTGTCCAAGATGAAGGACGAAGCCGACAAGATCCTCGGCGTCGCCCTCGAACGGATCGGCCAGCACCCGGCCGTCGCCGGCCTGTAAGTTAGCGGGAGGCAGCATGTCCGACGAAGAAATCGCCGCCCTCGACAAGGAAGTGAAGAAGCTCAAGCGCATCGCTTCCGAGTGGGCCTCGCAGATGCACGACCTCGTGGAAGACCGCCTGCCGGCGGCCTACCAGGAGATTCCGGGCATCGCCCAATCCACCTTCGACGCCTGCCAGGCCTGGGCCGATGCCAACAAGCGCCTGGCTGCCGCCCAGAAAGGACAACCCGCATGATTACCGGACTCACCAAGGGCGGCACCGAATGGACGCCGCAATTCGCCATCGATCTCGACCAGGCCAAGTGCATCGGCTGCGGCCGCTGCTACAAGGTCTGCCCGCGCAATGTCCTCGACCTGGTCGAGCGCGAACTCGACGACGACAGCGATGACGAAGACGACAACATGATGGTGATGTCGCTGGCCAACCCGCTCGACTGCATCGGCTGCGGCTCCTGCGGGCGCGTCTGTCCGAAGGATTGCTACACCTACGCGCCGGCCTGAGCTATGCCGCGGCTGTCCGAAGTTTCCGCCATGGCCGCGCAGGGCGAGGCGGTGTGCAGCGCCCTGCGCGGCCAGGTGGAAAAACTCGGCCTCTCGATCGGCGACGAGCCGGTCTGGGCCGATGCGAGCTTCGCGGAGGCGATCGACCCGTTTTCGCAGGAAGTCAGCGTCGTCGCCATCTGGCGCGGCAAGGCGCGCTTCGGCAAGGCCACCTTCTTTCCCGACGGGCGCATCTTCGCCGAATACCAGGTGCTGCTGCCGCACCCGGAGCGGCCGGAGAGCTACGTGGATTCGGTGCAAATCTGGGGTCGACCGCAGCAGCTGCGCGGCGAGGCCGTACTTGCCGACTACCTGAAATAGGCGATGAGCCTCCTGCCGCGCCTGCTCCTGCTGCACAAGCACAAGACCAGCGGCCGCGTCCGCTTCCTCTGCTTCAGCGCCGGCGTCGTCGCCTTCAGCCCGCTGCCGGCGCTTGCCGCGCTGCGCGACGAGGACTACTCGCCGAAAATCCAGGTGCACCCGACCGCCGTCGTCCGCGAGGCTGAGATCCACCTCGGTCTGGCCGAGGGCGCCATCGAGGCGGTGGCCGAATTCGCGGCCTGGGTCGATACGCCGGAAGGCGACGTGCCGATCCTGCTCGCCGCCTTCACCGGCATCGATCCGCCCTTCGCGGCAGCCGAGCGGACCCGCAGCCGGTTCATCGCAATTACCGAATCGCGCCAGTTGAGCGAGGTCGAGCGCAACCTGCTGCGGCGCGCTTACGAACACGTTCTCGGGTGATTGTCGCGAATGCGACAAGGCGTCGCAGCGCAACAATTCAATGAATTCAGTGATTTGGCGTGGTTTCCCGGCATGGCACAGGGCTTGCACTGAAGTGACCATCTACTCTGGGAGAATCGCCATGATCAATCTGACACCCGCCGCCGTCAAAGCCGTTCAACGCTTTATCCGCGGTTCCGAAACGCCGGTTGCCGGCCTGCGCCTGATGATCTCCGGCGGCGGCTGTTCCGGCCTGCAGTACGGCATGAAGCTCGAACCCGAGAAGGCCGAGGACGACTGGGAGCTGGAAGTCGAAGGCGTCAAGCTGCTGGTCGATCCGATGACCTTTCCGATGATCGACAACGTGACCGTCGATTTCGTCGACACGCTGACCCATACCGGCTTCAAGTTCGACAACCCGAACGCCGCCTCGCAGTGCTCCTGCGGTTCTTCCTTCTCGGTCTGAGGGCATAAATCATGTGGGAATACTCCGACAAGGTCCGCGAACACTTCTTCAACCCGCGCAATTCCGGCCCGCTCGAAGAAGCCAACGGCATCGGCGACGTCGGCTCGATCCAGTGCGGCGACGCGCTGCGCTTGATGCTCAAGGTCGATCCGGAAACCGAGATCATCCAGGACGCGCATTTCCAGACTTTCGGCTGCGGTTCGGCGATCGCTTCGTCGTCGGCGCTGACCGAGATCATCAAGGGCATGACGCTCGACCAGGCCCTCGAAGTGTCGAATCAGAACATCGCCGACTACCTCGACGGCCTGCCGCCGGAAAAGATGCACTGCTCGGTGATGGGCCGCGAAGCCCTGCAGGCGGCGATCGCCAACTACCGCGGCGAGGAATGGTCGGATGACCACGAAGAGGGCGCGCTGATCTGCAAGTGCTTCGCCATCGACGCCGTGATGATCGAGGACGTGGTCAAGGCCAACGACCTGCATACCGTCGAGGAAGTGACCTTCTACACCAAGGCCGGCGGCGGTTGCGCGGCCTGCCACGAAGGGATCGAGGAAATCCTCGCCAAGGTCAAGGCCGACCGTGCCGGCCCCGGCGAAGTCTCGCCGCCGCCCGCTTGCCCGGCGACGCCGGAAGCGCCCAAGCCGCCGAGCAAGAAGCTGTCGATCGTCGAGAAGATCAAGAAGATCGAGGAAGTGCTGGAATCGGTGCGGCCGATGCTGCAGCGCGACCACGGCGATGTCGAACTGGCCGACGTCCAGGGCAAGAAGATCTACGTGCATCTCAAGGGAGCCTGCTCGGGCTGCATGATGGAAGCGGCGACGCTGGGCGGCATCCAGCAGAAGATGATCGAAACGCTGGGCGAACTGGTGCAGGTGCTGCCGTCGTCGCACATGCCTGTAGAAGCTTAGGATCCAGTTGCCTAGGGGCTAGAGCTGTTAGCAACTCAAGCTCCTAGGCAACTAACAACTAGGAAACTAAACATGAACCCCATCTACCTGGACAACAACGCCACGACGCGGGTCGATCCCGCCGTGGTCGAAGCCATGCTGCCGTTCTTCACCGAGCATTTCGGCAACGCTTCCTCTATCCACGCCTTCGGCAGCGAAGTCGGCAAGGCGCTGAAGAAGGCGCGCGGCCAGGTGCAGGCGCTGCTCGGCGCCGAGCACGATTCGGAAATCATCTTCACCTCCTGCGGCACCGAGTCCGACTCGACCGCCATCCTCTCGGCGCTCAAGGCGCAGCCGGAGCGCAACACGGTGATCACCACCAACGTCGAGCATCCGGCCATCCTGACCCTGTGCGAGTGGCTGGAGAAGGAGGGCTATATCGTCCACAAGCTGAAGGTGGACAAGAAGGGCCGCATCGACATCGACGAGTACAAGTCCCTGTTGAACGACCGCGTCGCCATCGTTTCGGCGATGTGGGCCAACAACGAGACGGGCACCATCTTCCCGGTCGAGGAAATGGCGGCGTTGGCCTCGGAGAAGGGCATCATGTTCCACACCGATGCCGTGCAGGCGGTCGGCAAGATTCCCATCGACCTCAAGAACACGAAGATCGACATGCTCTCGCTGTCCGGCCACAAACTGCACGCGCCCAAGGGCATCGGCGTGCTCTACCTGCGCCGCGGCTGCCGTTTCCGCCCGCTGCTGCGCGGTGGTCACCAGGAACGCGGGCGCCGGGCCGGCACCGAGAACTCGGCGTCCATCGTCGGCCTCGGCATGGCCTGCGAACTGGCGCTGCAGAAAATGGAAATCGAGAATACCGAAGTGAAGCGCCTGCGCGACAAGCTGGAGCAGGGCATCCTGAGCCAGATCACGCACTGCTTCCCGACCGGCGACGTGAGCAACCGCCTACCCAACACCAGCAACATCGCCTTCGAGTACATCGAAGGCGAGGCCATCCTATTGTTGCTGAACAAGCTCGGCATCGCCGCCAGTTCCGGCTCGGCCTGTACCTCGGGCTCGCTCGAACCGTCGCACGTGATGCGCGCCATGGGCATTCCCTACACCGCCGCCCACGGCACGATCCGCTTCTCGCTGTCGGTCTACAACACCGAAGCCGAAGTCGACCGCGTCATCGCCGCCGTGCCGCCGATCATCGCCCAGCTGCGCAAGCTCTCGCCGTACTGGAGCGACAAGGGCCCCGCCGCCAATCCCGAAGCGGCCTTCGCCCCGACCTACGCCTGACGGCAGGAGCGCTCACCGGGCAAATTCCGGTGGGCGCGAACAGTCTCTCTGCAGCAACCTCGGTTAGCCCCGGAAGCGATTCCGGGGCACTTTTTTGTCTCCGCTTTGTCCCCAACAATGGAGGGACAAAAAATGACCGTCGATCCGAAAGATGCCGCATCGCGTATCCCCGTTTCGATCGAATCCGCCATTGCGGCGATCAGGGTGGTGCCGGCGACGGCGCCGTTGCGCTGGCTGAGCCTGGGGCTCGACGACCTGCATGCCGCGCCGGCGCCCAGCCTGTTTTACGGCGCTGCCTTCGCCCTGATGGGCTGGGCCATCGTCTTGTTCTACGGCCACGCCTACTCGCTGACGGTGGGCCTGGTCGGCGGTTTCATGCTGCTCGGCCCCGGCCTGGCGATGGGGCTTTATGACCTTTCCCGGCAGCGCGAGGCCGGCGAAGTGCCGCGCCTGCGGCCGACGCTGACTATCTGGCGGAGCAACCTCTCCAATCTCGGCATATTCGCGCTGGTTACCGGTGTCGTCTTCCTGATCTGGGCGCGTGCCTCGATGGTGGCCTTCGCCGTGTTCTATTCCAGCGGCCTGCCGACTGCCGCCGATTTCCTGCGCGAGCTGGCGGCCTTCGACAACGTCGAGTTCGTGCTCGCCTATCTGCTTATCGGCGGCTGCTTTGCCGCCTTCATCTTCGCCATCAGCGTCGTCGCCGTGCCGCTGATGCTCGACCGCAACGAGGACGCCATCAGCGCGATGCTGGTCAGCCTGGCGACGGTGGCCAAGAACCCATTGCCGATGCTGGTCTGGGCGGCGCTGATCGTGATCCTCGCCGGCATCGGCTTCGCCACCGCCTTCGTCGGCCTGGTAGTGACCATGCCGATCCTCGGTCACGCGACCTGGCATGCCTATCGTGCGATCATTCCGCCCGGTAATCGCTGACAGGAGCCGGTGCCGGCCCGTTTATGCTCGAAATAGAAGGTCTGTCCCGCCGCTTCAACGGTCGCGCCGTCCTGCAGGATGTCTCGCTGCGTCTGCAGGCCGGTGAATACGTCGCCATCGTCGGCGAGTCGGGGGTCGGCAAGTCGAGCCTGCTCAACCTGATCGCCGGTCTGGACCGGCCCGATGGCGGCCGCCTGGCGCTCGACGGGGTCGATTACGCGACGCTCGATGAAGACGCGCTGACCGGCCTGCGGCGCGACAAGCTCGGCTTCGTCTTCCAGGCTTTCCATGTCCTGCCGCATCTCAGCGTCCGCCACAACGTCGCGCTGCCGCTGTGGCTGCAGGGCGTGCACGGCAACGCCGCCGACGCGCCGGCGCAGCAGCTGCTCGACGCGGTCGGCCTCGGCGACAGGGCGGCCAGCTGGCCGCGCGAGCTTTCCGGCGGCGAACTGCAGCGGGTGGCGATCGCCCGCGCCCTGGTGCATCGCCCGCGCCTGGTGCTGGCCGACGAACCGACCGGCAATCTCGACCCGGCCAACGCCGCCCGCGTGCTGGCGCTGCTCGCCGAGCGCATTCGCGAGGCCGGCGCCATCGGCATCCTGGTCACGCATTCGCGCGAGGCCGCGGCGACCGCCGACCGCATCCTGCAGTTGACGGCCGCCGGGCTACAGGCGTGAGACTGGCCCCGGTCTTCCTCGGCTCGCTGGCGCGGCGGCGGATGGCGACGCTGTTCTCCTTCGTCGCCATCGTCCTCGGCGTCGCCCTGGGCATGGCGGTGCAGGCGGTGCATGAAGCGGCCCTCGGCGAATTCGGCCGCGGACTGCGCACGCTGGCCGGCGATGCAGACCTGCAGGTGGTCGGCCCGCGCGGCGGCTTCGATGAAACCCTCTATGCCGTCCTGGCCAGCCGCCCCGAAGTCGCCGATGCAAGCCCCGTCGTGGAACTGGAGGTCAGGCTGGCGGGCAGCGAGGAAACCCTGCAGCTGCTCGGCGTCGACATCTTCGCGCTGGCCCGGGTGGCGCCGCTCCTGCTGCCGCGGCCGGTGGCAACGGCCGGTCGCCTGGCCAGCCTGGCCGACGACAGCGTCTTTCTGAGCGGCGCGGCGCAGGACGCGCTCGGCCGCAAGCCCGGCGAGCGCATCGACTTGCAGGCCGGCAGCCGCAGCATGAGTTTCACAATTGCCGGCGACATTCCCGGCGCGGCCGAAAACCGCCGCCTGGCGGTGATGGATATTGCCGCCGTGCAGTCGCATTTCGGCAAGCTCGGCCGCCTCACCCGCATCGATCTCCGGTTGGCCGAAGGCGTCGCGCCCGATGACGCGCGTTCGGCGCTGCAGGCCTTGCTGCCGGCCGGCCTGCTGATCGAGGAGCCGGCGGCCGCCGCCGATCAGGCGGCCAACCTGTCGCGCGCCTACCGCGTCAACCTCACCATGCTGGCGGCAATCGCGCTGCTCACCGGCGGCTTCCTCGTCTTTTCGGCGCAGGCGCTATCCGTGGTGCGCCGGCGCACCGAGTTCGCCTTCCTGCGTGCCCTCGGCCTGTCACGGCGCAGCCTGTTCGCCTGGCTGCTGGCGGAAGGCGCCCTGGTCGGGCTGGCCGGCGGCGTCGCCGGGGTCGCGCTCGGCCACGGCCTGGCCTGGAGCGCGCTGACCCTGCTCGGCGGCGACCTCGGCGCCGGCTATTTTTCCGGGTTGACGCCGGCGTTGCACTTCGATCCGCAGGTCAGCGCGCTCTATGTCGCGCTCGGCATGCTGGCGGGAATCGCCGGCGCCTGGCTGCCGGCGCGCGAGGCGGCGACGGTGGCGCCGGCCCAGGCCCTGAAGGCCGGCGACGAAGGTGCGCTGCCTGGCGGCCACGGCCATCCCCGGCTCGGCCTCGGGCTGCTGGCGGCGAGCCTGGCAGCCTGCGCCATTCCGCCGCTGGCCGGGCTGCCGGTCGGCGGCTACCTGGCGGTGGCCTGCCTGCTGGCGGGCAGCGTCCTGCTCCTGCCGACGCTCGCCGCCGTTGTCGCCCGCCTGCTGCCCGGGCGCGGCCCGGTGCCGGCGCGGCTGGCGGCGGCGCGTCTCGGCGCGGCGCCGGGGCATGCCGTGGTGGCCGCGGCCGGCGTGCTGACCAGCGTCGCGCTGGCGGCGGCGATGGCGATCATGGTTGCTTCCTTCCGCGACTCGGTCGACCAGTGGCTGCACCAGTTGCTCCCCGCCGACCTCTACCTGCGCGCCGGCCAGGCACGCAGCAGCGCCTATCTCGATGAAGCCCTGCAGGCCGAAATTGCGGCTGTAAACGGGGTCGACCGCAGCAGCTTCACCCGTCACGAAAATCTGCGGCTGGCCGGCGGGCAGGCGCCGGTCGCCCTGATCGCGCGCCCGCTCGCTGCCGACGGCGGCAACCTGCCGCTGGTCGGCAAGGCGCAGCCGGGAGCGGGGACGGCAATCTGGATTTCCGAAGCGATGCTCGACCTCTACGGCTGGCGGGCCGGCCAGCAGGTGACGCTGCCGCTCGCCGGGAAGCCGGTCGACCTGCATGTCGCCGGCGTCTGGCGCGACTACGCGCGGCAAACCGGCGCCGTCATGATCGACCTCGCCGACTACCGCCGCCTGACCGGCGACCGCCTGGTCAACGATGCCGCCATCTACCTGGCACCGGGTGCCGACGCTGACCGGGTCGCCGCGGCATTGACCGCACTGGCTGCTCCCGGCGTGCTGGAGGTGGCCCGGCCGGGGGAAATCCGGGCGCTCAGCCTGCGTATTTTCGACCGCACCTTCGCCGTCACCTACCTGCTCGAAGCGGTCGCCATCGCCATCGGCCTGGCCGGCGTCGCCGCCAGTTTCGCGGCGCTGGCCGCGGCCCGGCGGCGCGAGTTCGGCATGCTCCGCCACCTCGGTCTGACCCGCCGCCAGATCGGCTGGATGCTGGCGCAGGAGGGCGCGCTCGCTGCCGGTGTCGGCGTCGCCGCCGGGCTGCTGGCCGGCGGTGCCATCGGCCTGGTGCTGATCGAGGTGGTCAATCGCCAGAGCTTCCACTGGAGCATGGACCTGCACGTGCCATGGGCGTCGCTGGCGCTGTTCGCCGCCGGCCTGGTGGCGCTGGCCGCGCTGGCGGCAGTTCTCGCCGGGCGCCAGGCGATGCGCCGCGACGCGGTGCTGGCGGTGCGCGAGGACTGGTGATGGAACGCCGCGCTTTCCTGCGGGCGCTTGCCGGCTTCACCGCCTTCGCCACCGGCGCCGCGTGCGCCGTCGACTTCGCCGAGGTGCGGCCGGGGCGCAAGCTGGTTTTCCCCGGCGACCATGGCGCGCACCCGGATTTCCGCACCGAATGGTGGTACGCGACGGGCTGGCTGAACCAGCCGGCGGGCAGCCCGGTCGGCTTCCAGATTACCTTTTTTCGCGTCCGCACTGGCATCGGCGAGGACAACCCCAGCGCCTTCGCGCCGCGCCAGCTGCTTCTCGCCCACGCCGCCATCGCCGATCCGGCACTCGGCCGCCTGCGCCACGACCAGCGCTCGGCGCGCACCGGTTTCGGCCGCGCCGGCTTTGCCAATGACCGGACGCAGGTCTGGATCGGCGACTGGCGCCTGGCGCAGGAAGACGAGCGGCGCTACCGGGCGGTCGTGCGCAGCACAGAATTCGCCTACGACCTGACCCTCGTCGCCGACGGCCCGCCGCTGCTCAACGGCGTCGCCGGCTTCAGCGCCAAGGCGCCCGACCCGCGCCACGCCAGCCATTACTACAGCCGGCCGCAGCTCGGGGCGGCGGGCACGCTGACGCTCGCCGGGCGCACGCAGCCGGTGAGCGGGCAGGGCTGGCTCGATCACGAATGGTCGAGCGAACTGCTGGCAGCGGGGGCTAGGGGCTGGGACTGGATCGGCATCAATCTCGACGACGGCAGCGCGCTGATGGCCTTTCGCCTGCGCGGCGCCGACGATGCTGCGCTGTGGGCGGCCGCCAGCTTGCGGCCGGCCGCCGGTCTTCCGGAAACCTTCCCGCCCGCCGCCGTCGCCTTCGCGCCACTGCGGCAATGGCGCTCGCCGCGCACCGGCATCACCTACCCCGTGGCCTGGCGGGTTCGTGTCGGCCAGCGGCGCTTCGAGTTGCAGCCCCTGATGGACGACCAGGAACTGGACAGCCGCCGCTCGACCGGCGCGATCTACTGGGAAGGCGCGGTCCGGCTGCTGGAAGACGGGCGCGAGATCGGGCGCGGCTACCTGGAAATGACGGGTTATGGGGAGCGGATGCGGCTGGAGTGACGAACCGGATCGTCGCTGCAGCCGTGCCGCGGAAACGGATTCATGTTGCCTTGGTCAGAGTCCAATAAGGTCAGCGAAGGAGGAATGTCATGGCGCGTTCATTCGGTAGTCTCGCCCGTAGCCTGATCGGGATGGTTGCCCTGGGTCTGGCCGGCTTCGCATTCGGCGGCGGCTCCAACTATGGCGTGGTGCCGGGTGCCTTGCCGGTGGTTGCGGGGAAGGTCAGCGAATGGCCCGTGCCGACCCCGAAGTTCGCCCGCGATCCGGCGCCAGGTCCGGACGGCAACATCTACATTGCCGTGATGAGCGGCAATCGCATTGCCCGCTTCGAGCCGGCGACGCAGCGCTTCGTCGAATGGGATCTGCCTGCCGGCGCCCGGCCGCACGGCCTCGTCGTCGATGCCGAGGGCAGCGTCTGGTACACCGGCAACGGCAACGGGACGATCGGCCGGCTCGATCCGAAAACCGGCAAGGTCAGCGAATTCAAGGCGCCGTCGGGCGGCGACCCGCATACGATCGTCTTCGATGCCGATGGCAACCTCTGGTTCACGGTGCAGGGCGGCCAGCGCGTCGGCCGGCTGGACAAGGGCAGCGGCCGGATCGACGAGTACCCGCTGAGCGGCAATCCCTACGGCCTCGCGATCGACCGCCAGGGCATCGTCTGGGTTTGCCGCCTGGCTGGCGATTCGCTGGGTTGGATCGATCCGAAAAGCGGCCGGAGCGGGGAACTGGCGACCGGCTCCGGTTCGCGGCCGCGCCGTATCGCGGCCGCGCCGGACGGCAGCCTCTGGGTGGCCCTCTACGGCAACGGCCGGCTGGCCCGCATCGACCCCGTCGCGCAGCGCGTTACCAAGACCTGGGCGCTGCCGCAGGCGGGCGGCAAGGGCGCCTACGCGGTCACCGTCGATGCCGCAGGGCGGGTCTGGGTCAATGGCATCGATACCGACACGGTCTCGCTTTTCGATCCGGGGCGCGAGGAGTTCCGGGTCATTCCGCTGCCGTCGAAGGATGTCGGCATCCGCAAGGCGATCATCGATGCCCGCGGGCGCTACTGGTACATGGGCAGTCACAACGGTCGCCTCGGCATGATCGAGTGAAACCGGCCCGCTACCGTAGGTTGGTGTAGTCACCATGATGCGCGTGCTCATCCTGCTTGGCTTCCTGTGCGGCGCCTCGGGCGTGCTGGCTGACGACGCGCTGTGGGCCAGGATCGCGCAGGGCGGATACGTGCTGTTGATCCGCCACGCCGCAACTGACGCGGGCAACGGCGATCCGCCGGGTTTCCGCATCGGCGACTGTGCGACCCAACGCAATCTCTCGGCCGCGGGCCGCGACGAGGCCCGGCGTCTGGGCGAGACATTTCGCATGCATGGCGTGCCGGTAGCCGAGGTTCGCTCGAGCCCGTGGTGCCGCTGCCTCGACACCGCCCGCCTGGCCTTCGGCCGCGCCATGGCCTGGGCGCCCCTGTCGTCGCTGTTTCATGATCCTCGCAACGAGGCCGGGCAAAACGAAGCGGTGATTGCCTACCTGCGCGGCGCGCCGGCCGGCGGAAACGTCGTGCTGGTCACCCACAACTTCAATATCCGCTCGCTGGTCGGCATCTCGCCGCTACCGGGCGAAACCGTCGTCGCCCGCTTCGCCGACGGCAGGCTGGAACTGGTCGGACGCCTGCCGGTTGCGTCCCGGTAAACTGCGTCGGCTCGGTCGGTCAGCAGTGCAGCGGGCCGCAGCGCATCAGCTTTTCGGCGTCAGCAGATAGACCTTGTGCTCGACCCGCACCCGTTCCTTGATTGCCGGGTCGGCATCGGCCTCGAAGACGCTTTCGACATGGCTCAGGTCGATGTCGAAGGCGCGGGCATAGAGGCGGGTGATTTCGTCGGCGATGGCGAACGGCTGCTCCCGGGTCTCGCCGATATCCGGCTCTTCGGTGGTCAGGAGCAGGATCTTGCAGGCGGCCGGCAGGATTTTTCGCAGGTGGGCCAGGTAGGCGTGGCGGATTTCCTCAGGCAGCGCGGTCAGCGAGGCGCGGTCGAAGACGGCGGCGATGTCGCCGAGGTCGCTGGCGGCCAGGTCGAACAGGTCGCCGCACAGGATGTCGATGCGGCCGTTCTGCCAGAGGGTGAATTTGCCCTGCTTGCGGCGCGCCGGCTGCATCCGGTTCTCCTTGAAGAAGGCGCGCGCGGCCAGCGGGCTGAGTTCGACGCCGACCACCGGGTGGCCCTGGCTGGCGAGCCACAGCAGGTCGAGGCTTTTGCCGCAGAGCGGCACGAAGATGCGGTCGCCGGGCGCCAGGCCGAGGCGGGGCCAGAAGCGGATCAGGCTGGCATTGACGGTTTTCTGGTGGAAGGCCGTGTCACGGTCACGCCAGCACTGTTGCCAAAGTTCGTTGTCGCGCCCGGTGTTCTCGCCCGCCGCCGTTTCCGTCACCGGGCGGGGGACAACGCCTTGATCCACTCCCGCTGGGCTTCACGCCGCCGCTTGTCGCTCAGGCGTTCGATGATCTTCGCGCGCACCTCGGCGAAGGGCAGCAGGCCGCTCGGCAGGATCTCGTCGCAGCGCACGATATGCAGGCCGATCGGCGATTCGAGCACGGCGCTGATTTCGCCTTCGAGCAGCGAGAAAGCCGCCGGCTCCAGTTCGGCATAGAGTTGCTGGCGCTTGACGACGCCCAGCTGGCCGCCTTCCATCGCCGTCGGACATTGCGAATGGCGGAGCGCCGCTTCGCCGAATTTCTGGGCATTTTTGAGCGTCGACCGCAACGCTTCGAGTTGGGCGCCGGCCTTGGCCTTTTCGCCGGCGTTGTTGAAGGTGATCAGGATGTGGCGCAGGCGCCGCGCTTCCGGGCGGTCGAAGGCTTCGGGGTGCAGGCGGTAGTAGATTTCGGCATCGACGGCGCTGACCGGCGCGGTGGCCGAGGCGATCTTTTCGAGCACGCTTTCGACCCGCAGGTCGCGTGCCACCGCCTCGCCCAGCGTCGTCTCGTTGAGGCCGCTGCGTTCGAGATCCTGCGCGAACTCGTCGGCCGACGGGTAGCGCTTGCGCACCTCGTCTACGCGCATGGCCAGCGTGGTGGCGGGGATCACGACACTGGCCGCTTCGGCGCTGCCGAGGATGCGCTGCTCGATGCTGTTCTGCTTTCTCGCCACTTCCAGCAGGCGGCTGCGTTCCGGCTCGGAGAGCGTTTCCGGCGCCTTCTGGAACAGTTGCCAGGAGAGCTTCAGTTCGAGATAGCCTTGCAGCATCGTCCTACTCCTTTGCTATGGGCGTGTTCACAGTAAGCGACGGGCTGCGCAAGGGTCTGGCGGGGAGGCAGTGCCAGGCGCCGGTCGCACCGTGCAGTGATCTGCACAAGCGAGCGGCAACGCGGCAATGCGCCCCGCCAGGCCCTTGCCCTTCGGGTTTGCCGGGGCGGGCGGTCGCCGGTGTTGCTCGGCTTGGGAATGGAACAACCATTCCCGGCGCCTCGCGCCGTGGCGCCCCTCCCGCCCCGGCAAACGCAGTCCCGTCGCTTACTGTGAACACGCCCTAACTCGCTTCCAGCGCGCCTTCGGGAATCTGCAGCACGCGCCCCGGCAGGCTGTCGAAGTGGATGTGGTAGGCGACGCCGCCCGGCGCATCGCGGATCACCTTGACCACCTCGCCGATGGCGCCGAGCGCGACCAGCACTTCGCCGCCGACCGACAGCCCCTTGGCCGCGCGCACCTTTTCGCGGAACTCGAATTTCGACGGCGTCCACGGGTCGTTGGCGCCGATCAGCTCTTCCTCGCGGCAGCCGACGATCTTGCCTTCCTCGAGGAAATTGACCGAGTAAATGACCTGGTCCTGCAGGAAGGTGCCGACATCGACGACATAGCCGATGCTGCCGCGCCGCACCAGGAAATCGCCCGGGTCGAGCCCGGGGTAGGTGCCGTCGTTGCGGACGTTACGGGTCAGGCGCACCGGCTCCCCGTAGTCCCAGCGGGCGTCCATCATTGGCGGAACACCTTGTCGAGCGACACGAAGGAGCTCATGCCGCCTTCCGGCTTGGCGACGTTCTGGAACACGGCGAAGACCTTTTCGGTCAGCGAGTCCGAAGTCACGAAATCCTGGTAGGCGCGTTCCAGCCACAGGCGGTAGATGCCGCGCTGCTGCCCTTCCTCGGGCGGCAGGTTGGGCGCCTGCTTGGCCAGGTAGTCATGGAAGCGCTGCAGGATGTGCAGGCGGTTCACCTGCACGACGGCGGGGTCGTAGGGCACCTCGAAGTAGTCGAGGAAGTCTTCGGCGGAAACCAGGTCTTCCATGGCTTCGGCGAGGGTCAGGGTATCGTCCATGATGGGTTCCTCAGGCGGCTACAAGTTGAAGTTCGGGGCGGTGGGCGGTGTCGTTGGCGCTGCCCTGGAATTCGTCGACCACTTCCAGCAATTTGCCGGCGCCGAGCTGGTCGCGGCTGTCGAGGCTGGCCAGCTTGACCAGCCGGGCGCGCGAGTCGGCGATCTGGCCGAGGCGCAGCAGCACGACGCTCGCCGCCTTCAGCGCCAGCAGGTAGAAGCGCAACAGGCCGAAGGAATTGGCGGCGGCGGCGCCGAGCCGGGTTTCGTCGAGCAGCGTCCAGTCCGGCGGCAGGCCGAGGTGGCGGCCGGAAAGCTGCATCGCCCGTTCGGCGACGACCAGCGCATCTTCCAGCCGGTGCTGGTAGAAATAGTAGCGGTAGAGCCCGACCAGCACGCTGAGGTTCTCCGGCGCCAGCAGGTGGGCGCGCAGCAGCGAGAACTCGGCCGCAGGCTCGCCGTACTCGCTGGCCGCCTGGGCGATCAGACGCTCGGCCTCGGCCGGCAAGTCGTCCTCGAAATAGAGTTTGCAGTCGGAGAAATCGAGCAGGTCCATGGCGTCTTCAGTTCATGTCTAAGTGCATGGCCTCGTGCTCGCAGCACAAGTCACCCGCAGTACAGGTTTTACATTGCCCGGTGTGGTCGGACGGCGGCGGTTCGTTGCGGACTTCGGCCAGTTCCTTTTCCAGCGTTTCAATGCGCTCGATCAGGCAGGCGATGGATTTGGCGACCGGGTCGGGCAGCAGGTTGTGGTCGAGGCTGATGCCGTTTTCCGGGCGCTGGCCGCCGGCCCGCGTATCGACGATGCGGCCGGGCACACCGACGACGGTACTGTCGGCCGGCACATCCTTGACGACGACCGAGTTGGCGCCGACGCGCACGCGCTCGCCAACGGTGATCGGCCCGAGAATCTTGGCGCCGGCCCCGACGACGACACCGTCGGCCAGGGTCGGGTGGCGCTTGCCCTTGTTCCACGAGGTGCCGCCGAGCGTGACGCCGTGGTAGAGCGTGACGTCGTCGCCGACTTCGGCGGTCTCGCCGATCACCACGCCGGCCCCGTGGTCGATGAAGAAACGGCGGCCGATGGTGGCGCCCGGGTGGATGTCGACGTTGGTCAGCGTGCGCCCGAGGAAGGACAGGAAACGCGCCATGAAGCGCCAGCCTGATTGCCAGAGGCGGTGCGACAGGCGGTGGGCGAGGATGGCATGGACGCCGGGGTAGGTGGTCAGCACTTCGAGCGTCGAGCGGGCGGCCGGGTCGCGCTGGAAGACGCAGGCCAGGTCTTCCTTCAGGGTCGCCCAGAGGCCCGGCGCCGGGCTGGCAATTGCGGTCATGGTCATCGCTTCAGACATGGAGGTGGCTCCGGACGGAGGCCAGAAGGTCGTGCAGATCGGACGATTCCGGCGGATGCTTGTGTTCGGCGACGAAGTTGCGCACCTGCGGCAACAGCGCCTGCGCCTCGCCGTCATCGACCGTCAGGCCGAGCCCGGCATAGACGACCTGCACGGCACGCGAGCCGGAATGCTTGCCGAGCACGATGCGGTGCGCCTGGCCGACTTCCTGCGGATCGAAGCCCTGGTAGTTGTCCGGGTGCTTGAGCAGGCCATCGACGTGGATGCCGGCTTCGTGGGTGAAGGCGCCGGCGCCGACGACGCTCTTCTGCCACGGCACGGCGCGCCCGGAAGCACGCGCGACCTGGCTGGAAAGTGCCGGGAAGCCCTTGAGATCGACCCCGGTTTCAATGCCGTAAAGCTTGGTCAGACCGAGCACGACCTCTTCCAGCGGCGCATTGCCGGCACGTTCGCCGAGGCCGTTGACCGTGGTATTCACGTGCGTCGCCCCGGCCTTGCAGGCGGCCAGCGTGTTGGCGGTGGCCAGCCCCATGTCGTCGTGGGCGTGCATTTCGATTTCGAGGCCGGTATTGCGCCGCAGGGTCGCAATCCGCTCGAAGGTGGCGAACGGTTCGAGGATGCCCAGCGTATCGGCGAAGCGCAGGCGGCGGGCGCCGGCGCGTTCGGCGGTTTCGGCCAGGGCGCAGAGAAAATCGAGGTCGGCACGCGAGGCATCCTCGCAGCCGAGGCCGACTTCCAGCCCGAGGCTGAGCGCGGCGCCGATGAATTTGGGCAGTTCGCGCAACAGCCAGGCGCGGTCCTGCTTCAGCTTGTAGGCCAGGTGCTGGTCGGAAGCCGGCACCGAAATGTCGATCAGGTGCGCGCCGAGGTTGGCGCAGGCGGCGATGTCGGCCGGGTGCATGCGGCTCCACACCATGAGGCGCGGGGCGAGGTCCAGTGCGGCGACGGCGCGGATCGAATCGCGCTCCTCGTCGCCCATCGCCGGGATGCCGACTTCCAGTTCCGGCACGCCGATGGCGGCGAGCTGGCGGGCGATACCCAGCTTTTCGTCCAGCGAGAACGCCACGCCGGCCGACTGTTCGCCGTCGCGCAGGGTGGTGTCGTTGATGGTGACGAATTGCGGCTGGGTCATGGAAGTCTCCTTGCCACCTTTCTAGCAAGCCGGGTGCCAGCTATCAAGTCATTGAATTATTGGCAATAATTGTTCGTCGACCGCAGCGCTGTCGGCCCGATGTCGCGAATGCGACAAGCGCCTCCTGAACCTCCTTCATTCCGGTCAGTCTATGAATCAAACAAGTCAGGCAAAGGAGGAGATCATGAGCGAGCAATCCTGCGATTTGCTTTCCGACGCCGAAGAACTCGAATGGCAACAGCGTGTCGATCTCGCCGCCTGCTATCGATTGGTGGCGCTGTTCGGCTGGGACGACCTGATCTTCACCCACATCTCGGCGCGCGTGCCCGGCCCCGGCCACGAGTTCTTCATCAACCCCTACGGCATGATGTTCAGCGAGATCACCGCCTCCAGCCTGGTCAAGGTCGATCTGCAGGGGCGCAAGGTCGAGAGCAGCCATCACGAAATCAATCCGGCCGGCTTCGTCATCCACAGCGCCGTCCATGCCGCCCGCGACGACGCGCGCTGCGTCCTGCACGTACATAGCGTGAACGGCGTCGCCGTCTCGGCCCAGGAAGAAGGGCTGCTGCCCCTGTCGCAGCATTCCATCTTCGTCCTCGCCTCGCTTGGCTACCACGACTACGAAGGCGTCGCCCTGGTCGACGACGAAAAGCCGCGTCTGGTGCACGACCTCGGCGACAAGCGCTTCCTCATGCTGCGCAACCACGGCCTGCTCACCGTCGGCCGCTCGATCGCCGAAGCCTTCGTCGCCATGTATTTCTTCGAGACCAGCTGCAAGATCCAGGTGCGCGCGCAAAGCGGCGGCCAGCGCCTGCGCCGCATCGACCAGTCGATCGTCGACGGCGCCCAGGCGCAATGGGAACAGGTCACGAAGGGCGCCGGCGGCGGCCTCGCCTGGCCGGCACTGCTGCGCAAGCTCGACCGGATCGATCCCGGCTACCGCACCTGAGCCTGCGGCACCCTCAATAAGCGAAGGAGAACCACCATGAATCACAACCCCGTCGGCTGGTTCGAGATCTACGTTCAGGACATCGAACGCGCGAAGAAATTTTACGAAAGCGTCTTCCAGTGCACGCTGGACAAGCTCAACAGCCCCGGCAGCGAAATGTGGGGCTTCCCGATGGATCCGACGCGCTGGGGCGCCGGCGGCTCGCTGGTGAAAATGGATGGCGTGCCCTCGGGCGGCAACAGCATCCTCGTCTATTTCAGCTGCGACGACTGCGCCAGCGAGGAAAGCCGGGCCGAACAGGCGGGCGGCCGGATCAAGCAGGCCAAGATGGCGATCGGCGAATACGGCTTCATCTCGCTGCTGTTCGACAGCGAAGGCAACCAGATCGGCCTGCACTCGATGAAATAACCGCCCGCGAGCCGGGAACAGGCTTGCCCCGGTGCACCAATGCACCGGTTGCGGTCGACCGCCGAAAAAGGGCAAAAACCAAGCCGCCGCCTGCGCAGGGCCGTCGCCGGCATCCGGATCGGGTATCCTTCCCGCATTCCCGACCGCAACCGCCCGGCCCATGACCCCCGCCCAGTTCATCGCCAAATGGCACGCCAGCCCGCTCTCCGAGAGTGCCGGCGCGCAGTCCTTCTTCATCGACCTGTGCGCCATGCTCAGCGTCGCCACGCCCGACGACCCGGAAAACTACTGCTTCGAGCGCGGCGCCACGCGCACCGGCGCCGGGCACGGCTGGGCAGACGTCTGGAAGCGCGGCCACTTCGGCTGGGAAAACAAGGGCCCCGGCGGCGACCTCGGCGTTGCCCTCAAGCAGCTGATGACCTACGCACTGGCGCTCGACAACCCGCCGCTGCTCGTCGTCAGCAACCGCGACATCACCCAGATCCACACCCATTTCACCGGCACCCCCTCCGAAACCCACACCATCCGGCTCGCCGACATCGGCACCCCGGAAAACCAGCAGAAGCTGCGCTGGCTGTTCAGCGACCCGGAAAAATTCCGCCCCGGCCGCACCGTGCAGGACATCACCGCCGACGCCGCCGGCCGTTTCGCCAGCATCGCCCGCTCGCTCACCGGGCGCGGGCACGACCCCGAAAAAGTCGCCCACTTCCTCATCCAGTGCCTGTTCTGCATGTTCGCCGAAGACATCGGCCTGCTGCCCAAACGCCTCTTCGAGCGCGTCCTCGACAAGCGCGGCAGCGACACCGTCAAACTCGGCGCCGCGCTCGGCGAACTTTTCCGCGCCATGCAGGCCGGCGGCGACTTCCTGCTCGAAGACATCGCCTGGTTCAACGGCGGCCTCTTCGCCCGCATCGAGCTGATCGAACTGGCCCCCGGCGAAATCGACGCCCTGCACGCCGCCAGCAAGATGGACTGGAGCGCCATCGAACCCGCCATCCTCGGCACCCTGTTCGAGCGCGGCCTCGACCCGAAAATCCGCGCCCCGCTCGGCGCCAACTACACCGACCCCGGCACCATCATGAAGCTGGTCGGCCCGCTCGTCGTCGAACCGCTCGCCCGCGAATGGGCCGCCGCCCGCGAACGCATCGCCGCGTTGCTCGGCAAATACCACGCCGGCGGCAAGGGCTCGCAAAGCGCCTTCAAGGAAGCGCAAGGCCTGTTCCTCGGCCAGATCGAACGCCTGAAGAACTTCCGCGTCCTCGACCCCGCCTGCGGCTCCGGCAACTTCCTCTATCTCAGCCTGCGCGCCCTCAAGGATCTCGAACACCGCGCCAACCTCGACGCCGAAGCCCTCGGCCTGCAACGCCAGCTGCTCATCGAAACCAGCCCGGCCAACGTCCTCGGCATCGAAATCAACGCCTACGCCGCCGAACTCGCCCGCGTCACCGTCTGGATCGGCGAGATTCAATGGATGCTCAAGAACGGCTACGACTGCCGGCGCAATCCGATTCTGGCGACGCTCGACCACATCGAGCACCGCGATGCGTTGTTGAACGAAGACGGCAGCGAAGCGACCTGGCCGGCGGCGGATGTGATTGTGGGCAACCCGCCGTTCGTAGGCGGGAGCAAGAAAAGCGGCGACCTCGGCCGCGACTATTTCGACGCGCTCAACCGCATTTACGACAGGGACGTTCCCGGCGGTGCCGATCTCGTCTGCTACTGGTTCCACAAGGCGCGGCAACAGATCGTTGCCGGCAACCTGCAAGCCGCCGGCCTCGTTACCACGCAGGCGATCAGGGCGGGCTCCAACCGCAAGGTGCTCGAAGCCATCGTTGCCGATACCCGCATTTTTGAAGCGTGGAGCGATGAGGCATGGGTCAACGAAGGTGCAGCGGTGCGGGTTTCGTTGATTGGTTTTGGGCCTTTTTTCGGGGTCGACCGCAACTGCCGGCTGGATGGGTTTGAAGTGGCGGTAATTCATGCCGACCTGACAGCCGGCGACGGTTGCGACGTCACTCAAGCCAAAGTCCAATTGGAAAACCTCAACGCTGCTTTCAAAGGGGCCGAAAAAAGTGGTTCCTTTGAAATAGCGGGTGACGTTGCTCGGAAGTGGCTTTCACAGCCCAATCCGAATGGTCTGCCCAGCAGCGATGTTCTGAAGCCTTGGGCCAATGGACAGGACATAGCCAAGCGACCATCTGACACTTGGATCATCGATTTCGGCGTCGATATGAGCCTTGAAAATGCGACTCTCTTCGAGCAACCGTTCGCACACGTGCTCGAACATGTGAAGCCGGAACGAGAAAAAAACAATGATCGCGGCCGTCGTGAGAACTGGTGGCGATTTGGCCGCAACGGCGCTGATATGCGTGCCGCCTGCCGAGGTCTTGAGCGTTTCATCGTGACGCCGCGTGTTGCCAAGCACCGATATTTCGTATGGCAACACGGACTCTCGTCGCCAGATTCGCGGCTTTGCGTCATTGCTCGTTCTGACGAAACAACATTCGGCCTCTTGTCGAGCCGGCTCCATCTTGTTTGGGCGTTCGCCAACGCATCAATGCATGGGGTCGGAAATGACCCGACCTACAACAACGCTTCCTGCTTCGAAACCTTCCCGTTCCCCGCCGGCCTGACACCACGCGACACGGCAACCGGCGCCCCGTCCGGCCCGCTGGCCGAGCGCATCGCCGGCGCCGCCCGCCGCCTCAACGAACTCCGCGAAAACTGGCTGAACCCGGCCGAGTGGGTCGACTGGGTCATCACCCCGGAAGAGGAAAAAGCCGGCTTCCCGCCGCGCCCGGTCGCCCGGCCCGGCCATGAAGCCGAGCTGAAGAAGCGCACCCTGACCAATCTCTACAACGCGAAGTTGGCTGGCAAAGCGGCCTGGCTCGACCTCGCGCATCGGGAACTCGACGCGGCGGTGGCCGCCGCCTACGGCTGGGCCGACTACACGCCGGAAATGCCCGACGACGAAATCCTGCGTCGCCTGCTGGCGCTCAACCTCGAACGCGCGGGTGGCGCGCCCGCAGCTTCCTCCCGCCCGTGTTCGTGACCCGCCGCCACCTTGCCTTGCCAACCGGCAAGGGCGCCACCGACAATCAACGCGGGATGCCCGGGCAAGCTGCCATCGGACTTCCCACCCGCAACCGGAACGGAGCTTTCATGAAGTCACTCCTCATCGCCGCCGCCATCGCCCTGGCGACCGCCGCTTTCCCCAGCTGGGCGGAGATCGTCAGCCGGCCGGTGCACTTCAAGAAGGGGGCGAGCGCCGTCACCATCGTCGGTCGCCTGAAGGGTGGCCAGACCATCGACTACAAGGTGCGGGCGAAGGCCGGCCAGACCATGAGCGTCAAACTGGAGAGCAGCCACGGCGCCCTCTATTTCAATGTCCTGCCGCCGGGTTCGAGCGGCGAGGCGATCTTCATCGGTTCCACCTCGGGCAACGCGTGGTCCGGCAGCCTGCCGGCCGACGGCATCTACACGGTGCGCACCTACCTGATGCGCAGCGCGGCGCGCCGCAACGAGTCGGCCAAATTCACGCTGGGCATCGAAGTCACCGGCAGCCCGGCGGCGGGCGCGCGGGCCGGCGACGCCAGGGTCAAGGGCACGCCCTACCACGCCACCGGCAAGCTGCCGTGCTCGCTGGGGGACGTACCCGCGGGTTCGGCGCAATGCGATTTCGGCGTCATCCGCGGCAAGCCCGGCGAAGCCGAAGTCCACGTCACTTCGCCTGAAGGTGCCCGGCGGGTGCTGATGTTCACCGGCGGCACCGTTGGCGCCAAGGGCGACGCCCGGGTCAGCGCCAGCAAGCACGACGACGAATGGCGCATCGACCTCAACGACAACGAGCACTACCGGATTCCGGAAGCGGTGATTTCCGGCGGGTGAGCCGCCATCGCGCAATGTCGCGAACTTTTGGCGATCGACGACTAGAATGAAATATGTCATGCAGCGCATGATGGACGGTCGGCTCCGCCTGCTGGCGTGATTTCAAGGTTCGGCCGGCTTCGATTGTTTCCGGGTGAAAGGAGAGCAACATGAAACTGAGCAACATTCTCGCAATCGCCACCGCGGCGATCTTCTCGTTCACGGCCGGGGGGGCCTACGCGCAGTCGGAGAAGGAAAAGAACCAGGCCGAGGTGCGGGCCAAGGCCGACCAGACGCTCGCCGATTTCTTCAAGGCCAAGCCGAAACTCAAGGCCGAGGTGAAGAATGCCGCCGGCTACGGCGTGTTCACGACCTACGGGCTGAGCTTCCTGGTCGGCGGCAGCGGCGGCAAGGGCGTGGTGCATAACAACAAGACCGGGCAGGTGACCTACATGGACCTGGCGCAGGCCAGCGCCGGCTTGCAGA
>JAGOAU010000006.1 GCA_017983755.1 Azonexus sp.
TCGAGACCGCGCGCCCCCGGCGGCAGCGATGCCGGCACGGCCGCTGCACGTTCCGGATCGCCAGGCTCGGGTAGCCGGCGCAAATCCACCCTGGCCTGCAGCAGGCGCCTGCCGCGAGTGTGCAAGGCGAGCGGCTTCCCAGCCCGTCTGGCCCCATGGTCCAGCAAGCTCTGCCAGTCATGACCAAAACACGCCGCAAACCTCAGACCAGGCACGGCGGCCACCTCGCAAAAAACCGGCAAACCGGCGGTTCCAGGCCAGCAGATGTCCGTCCCCGCTCCATAGCGCCAGTGCCTCGAAGGGGGAACCAAGCACGGTGGCGCATGAATGAAGGCGCAACAGCACGGTGCCGTCCCGGCCGGTCTTAACCAGCAGATTTTCGATGCTGGCCACGCTCAGCTCGATCAGCGGCGCGGCGTGGGTTTGTGCCACGGTGGCATCGCCGATGATGGCAAAAACGCCGTCCATGCCCCCGACCGGGGAAACGATCGGCGTGCCGATCCCGGCCAGCCCGCGATTGCGGATAAGGAAATGCTGGCTGCCGGCGACCGCCACCGGCGCCTTCTCGATCAGCGCCGTGCCGATGGCGTTGGTCGCCATTTCCGCCTCGGACCAGATGGCGCCCGGCATCAGGCGGACCTCGGCGGCGCGTTTTGCAAACGCCGCATCACCGGCGCAGTGCAGAACCATTCCCCGCCGGTCGGCCAGAACGACCAGCGACGAAGAGTGCGCCAGATGGGTCTGGAGCCCTTCGATCACCGGCCGGGCGCAAGCCAGCAGCTGCGCATTCTCCGCCAGCCCGGCGCGCAGCGCGCTCGCCGCCGGCCCCGCTTCAGGCAGGGCCTGCGCCGGTGCCAGACCGGATGCCCGGCAACGCTGCCATGACCGGCCAAGCGGGCTATTCGCGGAGATATTCGGGAACGGTGGAGACATTCATCCCGTTCAGCACATTCCATGCCGCGCCAAACATGCCCGCCACCCCTCCCATCTGCTGCCCGCACTGCTCCATTTATGAACGCCTGCTTCATTCTTCACCAGTGCACAAAATGGCTCTGGAATTAGCCAATTGCCATACGTTAAATCTCAACACACTGATATATATGAATTTTTGTAAAAAACAAATCCAGATTCCGGCATTGGCACGAGACCTGCGTTTATCGGATCACAAGTGCCAGCCGATGCCATCCGGATTGACCGGCCTTGAAGTCAGCTACCCGCAAATCCACCAGAAATTTCAGGAGACAAAATGATCTATGCTGCCCCCGGTGCCGCAGGCGCCAAGATTGCCTACAAGGCCAAATACGACAACTTCATCGGCGGCAAGTGGGTCGCTCCGGTCAAGGGTGAATATTTCAAGGTCGTCACCCCGATCAACGGCGAGGCCTACACCATGGCCGCCCGCTCCACCGCCGAGGACATCGAGCTGGCCATCGACGCCGCTCATGCCGCTTTCCCGACCTGGGGCAAGACCTCGCCGACCGAGCGCTCCAACATCCTGTTGAAGATCGCCGACCGGCTCGAAGCCAACCTCGAACTGCTCGCCTACGCCGAGACCGTCGATAACGGCAAGCCGATCCGCGAAACGCTGAATGCGGACATCCCGCTTTGCGTCGACCACTTCCGTTACTTCGCCGGCTGCCTGCGCGCCCAGGAAGGTGGCATTTCCGAGATCGACGAGAACACTGCGGCCTACCACTTCCACGAGCCGCTCGGCGTCGTCGGCCAGATCATCCCGTGGAACTTCCCGATCCTGATGGCCGCCTGGAAGCTTGCGCCCGCCATCGGCGCCGGCAACTGCGTCGTCCTCAAGCCGGCCGAATCGACCCCGATCTCCATCCTGGTCCTGATGGAACTGATCGCCGACATCCTGCCGCCGGGCGTGCTGAACATCGTCAACGGTTTCGGTCGCGAAGCCGGCATGCCGCTCGCCACGAGCAAGCGCATCGCCAAGATCGCCTTCACCGGCTCGACCTCCACCGGCCGCGTCATCGCCCAGGCCGCTGCCAACAACCTGATCCCGGCGACGCTGGAACTCGGCGGCAAGTCGCCCAACATCTTCTTCGCCGACGTCATGGACAAGGATGACGGCTTCCTCGACAAGGCCATCGAAGGCATGGTGCTGTTCGCCTTCAACCAGGGCGAAGTGTGTACCTGCCCGAGCCGCGCCCTGATCCAGGAATCGATCTACGACAAGTTCATCGAGCGCGTGCTGGCTCGCGTCGCCGCCATCAAGCAGGGCAGCCCGCTCGACACCGACACCATGATGGGTGCCCAGTGCTCGCAGGAACAGATGACCAAGATCCAGTCCTACCTGGAACTCGGCAAGCAGGAAGGCGCCGAGTGCCTGATCGGCGGCGCCCGCGCCCAGCTCGAAGGTGATCTGGCCGCCGGCTATTACATCCAGCCGACCCTGTTCAAGGGCCACAACAAGATGCGCATCTTCCAGGAGGAAATCTTCGGGCCGGTGCTCGCCGTAACCACCTTCAAGGACGAAGCCGAAGCCCTGGCCATCGCCAACGACACCCTGTACGGCCTCGGCGCCGGCGTCTGGAGCCGCAACGGCAACGTCGCCTACCGCATGGGCCGCGCCATCCAGGCCGGCCGCGTATGGACCAACTGCTACCACGCCTATCCGGCGCACGCAGCCTTCGGCGGCTACAAGGAATCCGGTATCGGCCGCGAGACCCACAAGGTCATGCTCGACCACTACCAACAGACGAAGAACCTGCTGGTCAGCTACAGCGAAAGCAAGCTGGGCTTCTTCTAATTCCATGTTCAGGTCAAGCCTGAAATTGGAATAAACCGGGCATCTCCTCCACTGGCCCGAATGCGGGCAAGTCTTCGGGGGCGGGCAACCGCCCCCATTTTTTAAACACCCAATTTTAGGAGAAAAACATGGTCGACCGCGTCACTGCCACCCCGGCAACGCTGAAGCTGATCGCGCTCCTGAAACAGCAATACGGCCCGGCACTGATGTTCCACCAGTCCGGCGGCTGTTGCGACAACAGCGCCGCCAACTGCTACCTGCCCACCGATCTCACCATCGGCCCCTACGACGTCCACCTCGGCGACATCGGCGACGTGCCCTTCTACATCAGCGCCTCGCAATACGAATACTGGAAGCACACGCAACTGATCATCGACGTCATCGACGGATCGGGTGGCACCTTCTCGCTCGAAGGCAACACCGGCAAGGCCTTCCACACCCGTTCGCGGCTGTTCACCGACGCCGAATGGGCCGAACTGCAGGCGGCCGGCCTCGTTTAACCCAAGGAATTCATTCACATGAACCAGCAACTGCGCACCACCCTGCTGCTGCCCCTGCTCGCAGCCGCCACCTTCACCGCATCGGCACACGCCGCCGACGCCGACGGCGAAGCCATCGTCAAGAAAGCCCGCTGCGTCGCCTGCCACGCCGTCGACGCCAAGCGCGTCGGCCCGGCCTACAAGGAAGTCGCCGCCAAATACAAGGGCGACGCCAAGGCCCCGGCCATGCTCTTCGACAAGGTCCGCCACGGCGGTTCCGGCAACTGGGGCCAGGTGCCGATGATTCCCCACCCCGCCGACAAGATCAGCGACGACGACCTCAAGGCGGCCATCCACTGGATTCTGTCACTGAACTAAGCAAACCGCCGCGCCCCGGTTTCGGACGCGGCAAAAGGAGAACAGCAAACTCCTCAACAGGAATGGCCACAGGCCATCCAACGCGAACCCAAGGGGCGCCGCGCCGGACAAAACGCCTGCCGAGCGCCCCGCCCTACCCTTTGCATTTCCAGCTGAAATGTTGCGGTCGACGACCTGAAAGCACAAAAATCAGGCATACACTCAACTCAAGCTTATCGGGTAATACTCAGCACTTTCTGATGAATGATCTGTTCAGGTGCTATGAAATTTCTTCAACGAGTTCAGGGGTCTCATGCGGCTCTTCGCGCGAGATCCCCTGCAACGAAGGGCTGGGCCTCACGGTGGGGAACCGTGAATTGCTCATGAATGGACGGGTGAAGCCGAGAGCTTTACGCCAAGAGCATGTAACAGCTTGAGCACCGTGTCGTAGCGTGGCTTGGCGCCAGGCGTAAGCGCCTTGTAGAGACTCTCGCGACCAAGGCCGGCATCTCTTGCGAGTTGTGCCATGCCACGAGCACGCGCCACATCACGCACCGCGGTTAGAAATACATCGGGATTGGAATCTTCCAGCGCGGCGGTTATGTATTCCGCGATGGTTTCTTCATCGTCGAGGTAATCTGCAGCGTCGAAGGGGGCAAATTTGGCCATGGTTTACTCCTTATCCAAAGCCCGCGCCATCTCAATGGCGCGCTTGATGTCACGCTTCTGCGAGGACTTGTCGCCGCCCAACAGAAGCAGATAGATCACCTCGCCGCGACGGGTGAAATAGACTCGGTAGCCGGAGCCGAAATGAATGCGCATTTCGGAGACCCCTGCGCCAACAGGCTCGCAGTCACCAAAATTGCCGTACTCGGCAGACCGTATGCGGTGGACTATGCGGGCACGACCAACTTTGTCTTTCAGTGCCGCGAGCCACGAGTCGAATTCGTCGGAGCGATGAAAGGTGTTCATGCAGCACAGCGTATCCGATCGGATACCAACATGCAATCACGGTGACGTTGCCTGAGCGCCAACCGAACATTAGCTGGGGTCGAAGTACGTTTTCCCGCCCCTACCTTACAATCCCTATAACTATTTGCTCCACGGCAGCTCAATCGAACGGGGGGTGATTGGCGGTCCGACAGCCTTCCAGAACTGGCATCAGCGAAAGAGAAAACGAGTGGTATTGGCATGAATGACACGAGCAGCCTATCGCCCGCCCCAATGGCGGCGCCGGACCCGCTTGAGTTCGACGTAGTGATCGAGATCCCACGCGGCAGTTTTCTCAAACGCGGATCCACCGGCCACATCGATTTCATTTCGCCGCTGCCCTGTCCGTTCAATTACGGTTCCGTGCCGCAGTTCCTGGGGCTCGATGACGATCTCCTGGATGCACTGGTGCTTGGGCCTCGGCTGCCGGTCGGCACGCGCATACGGGTCAAGGCGTGGGGCGCGGTGACGCTGACCGACCGCGGAATGCAGGACGACAAGCTGATCTGCAGCGACCACCCGCTCAGCCAGCCGGAACGCGAAAGCGTGCTGCGCTTTTTCCGCTTCTATGCGAAGTGCAAGGGGCTCCTGAATGTCTGGCGGCGCCGCCCCGGGCGCAATGCGTCCGAGGGGTGGTGCGAGGCCACTCAAGCGCTCGCTCGCGCCCGACCGCGCAACGATTCCTGGGAGGGATCACCCGTCGAGTTCTGACCCTGCGTTCGAGGCCTGGTCACAATGCGGTCCGAGTCTCACCTGGGCGAAGCGATAGGCAACTTTTCGGAACCGGATGGCCGGCATGGCGGTGGCGGTTTTTGCCGTTTTTTCGGGGTCGACCGCAACCGGGCCTATTACTTTGGTCAGAGCACCCTGCTCCATTGTGGAGCAGTTGTTCAGTTTTTGGACAACCGGCCGGGCAACATTCGCTGCAAGGTGCCGTCGCGCTTGAGGGTATGCTTGGCGGCCCCGGCCACGTGCAATGCGATCAATCCGGCGCCGCCCCAGACGAATGCGAGGTGCAGCAGCTTGAAAACGCCGTTCAGCCCCGCGTCCGGCCAGCCAGCCTTGGGGATTTCGATGCCGAAGAACTTGATGGCGTAGGGGGCGAAGGACGATGCGAGATAGCCGGCCAGCGGCGCCATCAGCAGAAAGCCGTACAGCGCGTGGTGGGTGGCGGTGGCGAGCCTGGCTTCCCAGCCGCTCGCCAGCGGTGCCGGGGCGTGATGGCGGCGGCGCCAGGCGAGGCGGATGACGAACAGCAACAGCATCAGCAAGCCGAGCGACTTGTGCAGGCCGTAGGCGGCACTGCGTTCGGCGCCCTTGGGCAGATCGGTCATCGTCCAGCCCAGCCAGAGCAGCCACAGGACGATGACGGCCTGCGCCCAGTGCAGCGCGATCGCCGGCAATGCATAGCGTTGGATATTCATCGGATGCTCACTCCCCAGGGCAGTTCGCCGACTTCGATATCGGCCAGCTTCTTGTAGCTGCCGGTGTCGATGACCGAAACACTGTTGGAGCGGCCGTTGGCGACGTAGAGCTTGCGCCCGTCCGGCGTCAAGGCCATGTTCCACGGCCGTTTGCCGACCTGGATAGCGGCGACGACCGCATTGCTCGCGGTATCGATGGCCATCACCGTGCCGTCGCGGCCGTTGGAAACGAAAACGCGGCGGCCATCGGGATGCGCCGCCACACCGTTCGGGTACTCGCCGGCGGTGATCTCGGCGATCACCCGCTGGCTGGCGACATCGATGGCGAACACCTTGCCGGCCAGTTCGCAGGCGACGTAGGCGTGGCTGCCATCGGCGAGAAAGGCGATGCCGCGGGGTCGTTTGCCGACGGTGACATGGCCGCTCTGCCGGCGCCTGGCGACGTCGATCACATCCACCTGCTCCGCTTCTTCGGCGCTGACATAAAGCCAGCGGCCATCGGGGCTGAACACCGCATGCTCCGGGTTGCGCCCCTCGACCTTGATGCGCTCCAGCACCTTCCCGCTGCCCGCGTCGACCAGCACGACACTGTTATCGTCCTCGACAGCCGCCGCCAGCAGTTTGCCATCCGACGACAAGGCAAGGCCTTCCGGTGAGTCGCCGAGACGGGTTGTGCGCAACACCTTGCCGCTCCTGGAATCGACACTCAGCAGGCTGCCCTCCTTCGCATCGGTCAGATAGAGCATCGTCCCGTCGCTGGCCACGCCACGCGGGCGACGGCCGAGCGGCAGGTCGGCGCTGCGCTGATCGGTGGTGGTATCGATGACGCTGACCGTCGCCGATTTTTCGTTGGGAACATAGGCGAACGGCGCGGCCAGCACCGGGCAGGCGAGCAGTGCGATGACGAGCGGCAACCGTGTTTTCATGCTCAGGCGGCCTGGTAGGTGATGCCGTTGCGCCGGAAGATGTCGGCCACCACGCCTTCGCGCTTGAGGTCGGCGAGCGCCACGGCGACGGCATCGGCGAGCGCGACCTCCTCGACCTTGACCGCCATGCCCAACGGCCAGCCACCGACTTTCAGTTCGGCAAGCGCGGCGGGTTCGACCGGCAGCTTCGACTGCCCGGCCAGCGCGGCCTCAAGTTCGGCGCGCGGCGCCAGGACGGCGGCCACTTCGCCACGCTCAAGCGCCTTCGCCGCTTCGCCGACATTCCTGAAATGCACGACGTTTTCGCGCAGGCGGCCGTTGAGCACGCCGAGCAGGAAGGAGTCGGCCAGGGTCGCCGTTTCGACACCGATCTTTTCGCGGGTAAAAATTTCCAGCGCCACCGCAGCCGAGCCGGAAAGCGGCTGAATGCGCACCGGATCGCGTGCCACGCCCAGCGCCTCGCGATGGTAGGCGCCGAAGATGCGGACCTTGTCGTTGGCCCGCGCCAGATGCGCGTCCACCGGCACGTGCATCATCAGGTCAGCCGGCTGGGTGCCGAGGTAGTGACCCTTCCAGACCATGTTGCGCAGGTCGTCGTTCATGTCCTCGTCGGCGTTGAACCCGACGATTTCCGGCGACAGCCCGAGCTTGCCGGCAATGGCGCGCGCCAGTTCGACATCGATGCCCTTGCCGGCCTTGGAATACGGCACGAAATCGTTGTAGACCGCAACCCGCAGGCGGCCGCGCTGACGGATCGCCTCGAGATCGCCGGCCAAGGCCGGCAGGGCCGCTGCCAGGGGCAGGCTGGCCAGCGCTTTCAGCCACAGACGGCGATCAGTCTTCATGAACTGTCTCCACCCAGGTGCGAATCGCCCACATCGCTTCCTGGCTCAGCGTGCCCTCGAAGGGCGGCATGTAAACCCGGCCGTCGCGCACGGCGCCCTTGCGGATGCGCTGCATGAAGACCTCGTCGCCCTCGTCGCCCAGCGGCAGGTAGCGCAGGTCCGGGGCGATGCCGCCGGAGATGGCGCCGAGGCCATGGCAGCGCGCGCAGTTCTGGTTGAAGGCGGAGTCGCCGATGCGGATGGCGGTCTTGTCCTTGCGATAGGGGTTGCTGGCCTGCCAGTCGGCACCGAGATTCTTCAAGCCCTTGGTATCCACGGCCTGGGGCACCACGTCGCCGTGAGCCAGCGCCTGCGTCGCTGCCGTGCCGATACAGAGGACAGCCAGCAGATGGCTGAGGCTGCGCAGGGAACGATTTACCGAATTTTTCACATTGTCTCCTTGAGTTATCACTGCGATGCGCAGTTGCCGGGCTCCTTTCAGCAAAGCCTGTGCCAAGCAGCCACAAATCCTGTGCCACAGCCTTGATTCACCAATGGGAAATGCATTCATCAATGGCACACAGCTTGCTAAGGCTTGTGCAGCGCTGTTTCGAACATTGCTAATAAAAAGGGCAGGTGCTACGTTATGAAGCAACTACAAGAAAAATCAGTGGAAATACTGGAGGAGAGAATGGGACAGGTTTTATTGGCGGCGGACATCCACCGCCAACGGTTGCATGAAGCTCGGCAGTTGTTTTTCGAACGTGGCGACGCGCCTGAAGGTCTGGTCGAGCCGCACGTCGTTCGCTCCTGGGAGCGCAGCCAGCGTTTCGGGCTGAACGAAAGCGGCATCGCCATCGCGACCGATTCCCTCGACCGGGTTGCCCTGAAAACCGAGCAGAATCGCCATCGCCTGCTGATCAATCACGGGCGGCCGATCATGGAACATGTCTACGAGCAGATCCGCGAGTCGGGCAGCATGGTCATCCTGGCCGACGCCAACGGCCTGGTGCTGGAAACGGTGGGCGATCCGGATTTCGTCGACCGCGCCGACCGAGTCGCCCTCTCTGCCGGCGCTTCCTGGGACGAGAACCAGCGTGGCACCAACGCCATCGGCACCGCGCTGGCCGAGGAAGCCCCCATCGAAATTCTCGGCGCCGAACATTTTCTGGCCCACAACAGTTTTCTGACCTGCTGCGCCAGCCCGATTTTCGGTCCCGACGGGCGCCTGATCGGTGTCCTCGACATCTCCGGCGATTACCGCAGCTATCAGCGCCATACACTGGGCCTCGTCCGCATGTCGTCGAAATTCGTCGAGCGGCGGCTGTTCGAGGCAGAGCATACGCGCGACATTCTCGTCTGCTTCCATGAGCGTGCCGATCACCTGGGCAGCCCCGGAGAAGGGATTGCGGCCGTCTCGCCGGATGGCCAGGTCGTCGCCATCAACCAGAATGCCCTGCAACTGCTGCGCATCCGCCGGGTCGATGCCATCCGCCGTGACTTCTCGATGGTTTTCGACAGCAGCCTGGCCACACTGGTCGATCAGACGCGCCGCTCCCCGTTCAGCGTTCATGAAATCAATGTCGGCGGCCGTTCCCTCCATGTTCAGCTGCGCGGTCAACTGCCGCCGCAAACTGTTTCCGGCTACGTCTACGAGGAACCGCCCACCGTCGTCAGCGTGCGCCCGGCCCGCGCAACCAATGCCGACGCACTCCCGGCGCTCAACCTGGACACCTTGAATGCCGGCGACCCGCAGTTGCAACTCGCCATCGATCGCGCCCGGCGCATCATCGGCCGCGACATCCCCATTCTCATCCAGGGCGAATCCGGAGCCGGCAAGGAAATTTTCGCCAAGGCTTTCCACAACTCCGGCCCCCGGCGCAGCGCGCAATTCGTCGCCCTGAACTGCGCTGCCATTCCGGAAACCCTGATCGAGTCCGAACTCTTCGGCTATCAGGGCGGCGCCTTCACCGGTGCGCGCAAGGAAGGCGCGCCGGGCAAGATCCAGCAGGCCCACGGCGGCACCCTTTTTCTCGACGAAATCGGCGACATGCCGCTCAACCTGCAGGCGCGGCTGCTGCGCGTGCTGCAGGAACGGAGCGTGACGCCGCTCGGCAGCAGCAAATCGATCCAGGTCGACATCTCGCTGGTCTGCGCGACACACCGGCGACTGCGCGAAGAAGTGGCGCAGGGCAGTTTCCGCGAAGATCTCTATTACCGGCTGAACGGCCTCTGCGTCACCCTGCCGGCGCTGCGCGAGCGCTCCGACATCCGGAAGCTGGCGAGCGCCCTGGCGCGGGAGGAAGCCGACAAGATCGGCAAACGGGGCAACATCCACTTCTCGGCAGGGGCAATGCAGGTATTCGAGGCTTATGCCTGGCCCGGCAACATCCGCCAGTTGAACAATGTCATCCGTGTCGCCATCGCCCTGATGGAAGATGACGAGACGCTGATTTCCGAAAGCCATCTCCCGGAAGAACTGTTCGAGACGCCCGCCAATCCCAAGGCTGCCGAACTGGCATCCTGCCGCATCCCTGCCTGGTCGGCCAATCCTGCGGCCCCGGCAGCCGGCGTGCCGGGCAGCACCAGCCTGGGGGAAATGGGCCGGCAGGCCGCCCAGAATGCGCTCGAAGCGGCTGGTGGCAATGTTTCGGCGGCGGCCCGCCTGCTCGGCGTCAGCCGCAACACCCTTTACCGGAAACTGGGGCGGCTTTGAGAAAAGCCGGAGATCGAGAAGATCCCGGCCTCAACGACGCTCGACGCGGAACTCCAGTCGATTGCCTTGCGCGTCGACGCCGCTGCCCTGCCACGAACGGCAGGTGATCGCTTCCCAGCGGACCGGGATTTCGCGGCCATCGGAGCAGCGCACTGTGCCCTCACCTGCTTCGCCGGCACAACTGCCGGGGGTGGGCGACACCTTCGGCGGCAAGGCCTGCCCATCGCAACTGAGGCGCCCGACGCCATCGTTCAGTACGAAGCGGCCGCCGCCGTTGCTGCCCGGATAGCCCCTGCCGCGCATTTCGCCGGGCACATCACTGAGGCTGCCGCGCGCCTGATAGCCAACGGCACAGGCCGCAAGCAAACCGGCAAGCAAGGCGGCAAGGGTCAAAGCGCGTTTGTTCACGAGGCAGGCAAAGAGTTTTCAGGGATAATTCCCATTTTGACACCCATTTGACGCCCGACGTGAATCCGCATCTCGCCCAACTCCAGCCCTACCCCTTCGAAAAGCTGCGCGCCCTGTTCGCCGGCGTCACCCCGAACCCGCAATTCAAGGAAATCAAGCTCTCCATCGGCGAGCCGCAGCACCCGACGCCGGCCTTCATCATGGAAGCGCTGGCTGACGGACTGAAAGGCCTGGCCAACTACCCGACGACGCAGGGCATCCCGGCGCTCCGCCAGGCCATCGCCGCCTGGTGCCTGCGCCGCTACGATCTGACGCTGAATCCGGAAACCGAGATCCTGCCGGTCAACGGCTCCCGCGAGGCGCTGTTCTCCTTCGCGCAAACGGTCATCGACCCGAGCCGCGGCCATGTGCCTTTGGTCGTCAGCCCGAACCCGTTCTACCAGATCTACGAAGGCGCCGCCTACCTGTCAGGCGCCGAACCGCGCTTCCTGAACAACCTGCCGGACAACGACTTCGCGTTCGACTACGCCAGCCTGAGCGAAGACGAATGGGCGCGAGTCCAGCTGTTCTACGTCTGCTCGCCGGGCAACCCGACCGGCAAGGTGCTGTCGCTGGCCGACTGGAAGACGCTGTTCGACCTGTCCGACAAGTACGGTTTCATCATCGCCTCCGACGAGTGCTATTCGGAAATCTACTTCGACGAGGCCAATCCGCCGATCGGCGGCCTCCAGGCGGCGAAGCTGCTGGGCCGCTCGAACGAGCGCCTGGTCATGTTCTCCAGCCTGTCCAAGCGCTCCAACGTGCCGGGCATGCGTTCCGGCTTCGTCGCCGGCGATGCGGCCATCCTCAAGAAATTCCTGCTTTACCGCACCTACCACGGCTGCGCCATGGCGCCCCCGGTGCAGACCGCTTCGGTCGCCGCCTGGAACGACGAGGCGCACGTCCTCGACAACCGCAACCAGTACCGCGAAAAATTCGCCGCCTGCACGCCGCTGATTGCCGAAGTGCTCGGCACCGGCATGCCGGACGCCAGCTTCTACCTGTGGGCAAAGACGCCGATCGCCGATACCGAGTTCGCCCGCGGCCTGCTCGAACACTATAATGTCGTGGTCCTGCCCGGCAGTTTCCTGGCCCGCGAAGTCCGCGGCGTCAATCCGGGCGCCAATTTCATCCGTATCGCACTGGTCGCCTCGCTCGACGAGTGTCTCGAAGCGACCACGCGTATCCGTCAATTCGCACAACAACTGTAACCCGAGAGAGAACAACCATGACCCACCCATTGCAAGCCACCATCGAAGAACTCTGGGAACGCCGCACCGAGCTTTCCCCGCAATCCGCCCCGACCACCATCGCCGCCATCGAGTCGGTGATCGGCGATCTCGATTCCGGCAAGCTGCGCGTCGCCGAGAAGATCGCCGGCGAATGGTTCACCCACCAGTGGATCAAAAAGGCCGTGCTGCTCTCGTTCCGCGTCCGCGACAACCGCGTCCAGGAAAGCGGCGACGTGCGCTTCTACGACAAGGTCGACACCAAGTTCCAGGGCTGGACCGAAGAGCAGTTCCGCCAGGGCGGCTTTCGCGTCGTTCCGGGCACCATCGTCCGCAAGGGCTCCTACGTCGCGAAGAACGCCGTGCTGATGCCCTCCTTCGTCAACATCGGCGCCTACGTCGATGAAGCCACCATGGTCGACACCTGGGTCACGGTAGGCAGCTGCGCGCAGATCGGCAAGAACGTGCATCTTTCCGGCGGCGTCGGCATCGGCGGCGTGCTCGAGCCGCTGCAGGCCAACCCGACGATCATCGAGGACAACTGCTTCATCGGCGCCCGTTCGGAAGTCGTCGAAGGCGTCGTCATCGGCGAGAACTCGGTGCTGTCGATGGGCGTTTACATCGGCCAGAGCACCCCGATCTATGACCGCGAAACCGGTGAAGTGACCTACGGCCGCGTCCCGCCGGGCTCCGTCGTGATCAGCGGCACCCTGCCCAAGGCCGACGGCAAGTACAGCCTCTACGCCGCCATCATCGTCAAGAAGGTCGACGCGCAAACCCGCTCGAAGACCAGCATCAACGAACTGCTGCGCGCTTAAGCCGACGCTACCGACCCGGAGATCTCGACATGATCCTCGACAAACTGTTCCAACTGATGGCAGAGAAGCAGGCCTCGGATATTTTCATTTCCGCCGGCACGCCGATCCACATCAAGATCCAGGGCAACACCATGCCGGTCAACCAGCAGACGATGCTGCCCGACATGATCGAAAAGATCGCCTACGAGCTGATGTCGCCGGAGCAGACCAAGGCCTTCGAGGCGACGATGGAGATGAATCTCTCCTTCGGCGTCCCGCAGATCGGGAATTTCCGGGTCAATATCTTCCGCCAGCGCGGTTCGATCAGCATCGTCGTCCGCTTCATCCTCGGCAACATCCCGCAGCTCAGCGCCCTCGACCTGCCGCCGGTGCTGGGTGACCTGATCATGGAAAAGCGCGGCCTGGTCCTGATCGTCGGTGCCACCGGTTCCGGCAAGTCGACGACCATCGCCTCGATGCTCGATCACCGCAACAGCAACCGTGCCGGCCACATCCTGACGGTCGAGGATCCGATCGAATTCCTGTTCAAGCACAAGAAATCCATCGTCAACCAACGCGAAATCGGCATGGATACCGTGGACTGGGCTGCTGCGCTGAAGAACGCCATGCGCCAGGCGCCGGACTGCATCCTGATCGGCGAAATCCGCGACAAGGAAACCATGCAGGCCGCCATCGCATATGCGCAAACCGGTCACCTGTGCCTGGCGACGCTACACGCCAACAACAGCTACCATGCGCTCAACCGCATCATCAGCTTCTTCCCGCTAGAAAACCGGCCGGCGCTCTTCCTCGACCTTTCCGTCGCCCTGCGTGCCATCGTCTCCCAGCGCCTGGTCAGGAAGCCGGAAGGCAAGCGGATTCCCGCCTGCGAGGTCATGCTCAACACCCGCCACATCAGCGAACTGATCGAGCGCGGCGAGGTGCAGGGCATCAAGGACGCCATGGAGCAGACGCTGGCCCCGGGATCGCAGACTTTCGAACAGGATCTTTTCCGCCTCTATCGCGAGGGCGCCATTTCCCTCGAAGAGGCCCTGAGCAATGCCGATTCGCCGACCAATCTTTCCTGGCTGATCAACAACGCCGAGATCAGCCCCACCGGCGGCAAGGACGAGCGCAAGCCGGACGCCGCGCTCGAATTCGACAGCACCAACGCCGGCGGCGCCTCCTTCAAGGAATTCACGCTCAGCCTGGGCGACCACGACGACCACCAAGCCTGATGCCCGACCCCACCTTAACACTGGTCCGGCAGATCATCGCCTGCCCTTCCGTCACGCCGGAAGACGCCGGCTGCATGGAAATCATCGCCGCCCGCCTTCAGCCGCTCGGTTTTTCCTGCGAATTCATCAACCGCAACGGCGTCACCAATCTCTGGGCCCGCCGCGGCGCTGCCAGGCCGCTGTTCGTCTTTGCCGGCCATACCGACGTCGTGCCGACCGGCCCGCTCGACAAATGGACCTCGCCGCCGTTTGCCCCGGAAATACGCGACGGCATGCTGTTCGGGCGCGGCGCCGCCGACATGAAATCTTCCCTGGCGGCGATGTTGACCGCAACCGAGGCCTTCATTGCCGCCAATCCGGATCACGCCGGTTCCATCGCCTTCCTGCTCACCTCCGATGAGGAAGGCGACGCGGTCGACGGAACGACCATCGTTGTCGAAACCCTCAAGGCACGTGGCGAAACACTCGATTTCTGCATCATCGGCGAACCGACCTCGGTCGAGACGCTCGGCGACGTGATCAAGAATGGCCGCCGCGGGTCGCTGTCCGGCAAGCTGACGGTCAAGGGCATCCAGTGCCACATCGCCTACCCGCACCTCGGCCGCAACCCGATCCACGAAGCTGCCCCGGCCCTCGCCGAACTGGGCGACACCGAATGGGACCAGGGCAACGAATATTTCCCGCCGACCACCTGGCAGATTTCCAACATCCACGGTGGCACCGGCGCCACCAACGTCGTGCCGGGCAGCGTCGAAATCAAGTTCAACTTCCGCTTTTCCACCGCCAGCACGCCGGAAAGCCTGCAGCAGCGCCTGACCGCCATTCTCGACAAGCACGAACTGGACTACGAGATCGACTGGACGCTCGGCGCCCGCCCCTTTTTGACCGGCCGCGGCCCGCTGGCCGATGCTGCGAGCACTGCGATCCGCGAAATCTGCGGCATCGACACCGAGCTATCGACCACCGGCGGCACCTCCGACGGCCGTTTCATCGCCGATATTTGCGCCCAGTTGCTCGAAATCGGCCCGGTCAATGCGACCAGCCACAAGATCGACGAATGCGTCGACGTGACCGCCCTGCCCAAGCTTTCCGCCATCTACAACCGCATCCTCGAACAACTGCTGAGCGCATGACCGACTCCGCCGCCAAAAGCGAACTCTCGACCGTTCGCGACTACCTCCGCTATGCGGTCAGCCGCTTCAACGCCGCCGGCCTTTTCTTCGGCCACGGCAGCGACAACGCCTGGGACGAAGCCGTCTATCTGACGCTGCATACGCTCAACCTGCCTCTCGACCGCCTCGAACCCTTCCTCGACGCCCGCCTGCTGGCGCATGAGCGCAGCGCGCTGCTCGACATCTACCGTCGCCGCTGCGAAGACCGCCTGCCCGCCGCCTACCTGACCAACGAAGCCTGGCTCGGCGAACATCGCTTCTATGTCGACGAGCGCGTCATCGTGCCGCGCTCCTTCATCGCCGAATTGCTGCACGATCAGTTGTCGCCCTGGGTCGAAGACCCGTGGGCCATCGGCTCGGCGCTCGACCTGTGCACCGGGTCCGGCTGCCTCGCCATTCTCACCGCCCTCGCCTTCCCGGAGGCGCAGGTCGATGCGGTCGACCTCTCAAAAGATGCCATTTCCGTCGCTAAACGCAATGTCGAGGAATACGACCTGAGCGAGCGCATCGAGATCATCCAGTCCGACGCCTTCGCGAACCTAAAGGGCAAGCGCTACGACCTGATCATCTCCAATCCGCCCTACGTCAATGCCGATTCCGTCGCCGCGCTGCCGCCGGAATATCTGCACGAGCCGGTCATGGCGCTCGGCTCCGGCAAGGACGGCCTCGACCTCACCCGCATCATCCTGCGCGACGCCAAGCGGCACCTGAACCCGGACGGCCTGCTCGTCGTCGAGATCGGCCACAACCGCGCCGAACTGGAAGCCGCCTACCCGGCGCTGCCCTTCACCTGGCTCGACACCGCCGCTGGCGACGAATTCGTCTTCCTGCTGCACGCCGCCGATTTGCCTGACTAATCCCGCCCGCTTGACCCAGCCTTACGAATTGCCCAGCCCGTTCGAGGTCGAAACGGGTACTGTCTTTCTGCACGAGCCGGCCTGGGCCAAGGCCGGCAAATTGCGCGCCCAGTTGCTCGACGAAAGCTACCCCAAGCCGTTCGTCATCGACGACGGCAAATCGCGCTTTCTCTATTTCAGCGTGCGCCTGATGCAGAGCGAAATGTCGCTCAAGGCGCCGAACGACCTCCTGTTGCGGTACACGCAGAAAATGATGGCATTTCTGCTCTTTCATCCGCGCCCCAAACGCATCGTGCTGATCGGCCTCGGCGGCGGCTCACTGGTCAAATTCTGCCACCACCGCCTGCCGGGCGCCCAAATGACTGCAGTCGAACTAAATCCCGACGTGATCGCCTGGCGCGACGCTTTCCTCATGCCGCCCGACGGCCCGCGCCTGCAAATCCTTGAGGCCGATGGCGCCGACTATCTGGCGCAAACCGAAAAGGGCATCGACGCCCTGCTCGTCGACGCCTTCGACAAAACCGGTTTCGCACCCAGCCTGGCCAACCGCGAATTTTTTGAAAATGCTTTTGCCAAGCTGGCAGGGAACGGCGTCCTGGTCATCAACCTGGCCGGCGACAAGGAAAGCTACGCCGGCCTGATCGGCGAGGCGATGCACGTCTTCGACGACCAGGTCATCGTGATTTCAGTGCCGGAAGATGGCAACCACGTACTTTATGCCTTCAAGGAGCGCTGGTTCGAGCCGCGCTGGCGCTGGCTTCATAACTACGCCAAGGAACTGCGCGCCAATTACGGTCTCGACTTCCCGGCTTTCGTGCAAAAAATGGAGCGCTCGACCAAGCTCGGCCTTGCCCGCCGCGAAGCGCTGCGCGGCCGCTGAGCCTACTTGTCGCCGCCGGCCAGTTCGGCGCGCTGCTGCACCTGCTGGTTCGCCTGATCGAGCTTCTGCTGCATCTGCTCCATCGTCTGCCTGCCCTGTTCCAGTTCCTGCTTCTTGATCGCCGCACCGGTCGCTGCCGTGCTCGCGGTCTCAACACCGCAGGCGCCCACACCCAAAGCAAGCGCAAAACCCAGAAGGAATCTCATCGCGCACATCTCCCGATAGTCGCTGCCATCAGCTTACCGCTGCCAGGATGGCCTGCAAGAGCCGCCAGCTGCGGTCAACCGACAAAATATCGACGGATTCGCCCGGCGCATGTGCGCCGCAGATGCTCGGGCCGAAGGAAACGATATCCAACCCCGGATATTTCGCACCGATGATGCCGCACTCCAGGCCGGCGTGGATCACCTGCACCGTCGATTCGGCGCCGAATTCCTGTCGATAGACGGTCTGGCACAACGCCAGCAGGCGCGAATCCGGATTTGGCGCCCAGCCCGGATAGTATCCGGCCTTTTCGGCCGTGGTGCCGGAAAGCGCGAAGAGGCTGACGATCTCATCGGCCAGCGCCATGCTGCCGCTGTCGAGCAACGAACGGACCATGAAATTGCATGTACCGCCTTGGGCAGCAAGCGCCACCATCCCCAGATTGTTGGAGGTCTCCACCACACCCGGCACCTGCCGGCTCATGCGCCGGACGCCGTGCGGCGCCGCATGCAGCGAACCCAGCCAGACCGCCTGCTCGTGTGGGGCAAGCACATGGTCGAATTGGGCGAAAAGCGAACAACTCAGCGTCAATCCGGCATCGACACCCGCCAGTTCGCGCCGCAGGCGCGCTTCCCATTCAGCCAGAAGGCCGGGCATTTCGGCGGCGGATTCGACCGGAATCGCCACGACAGCCGTTGCTTCCCGCGGCAGGGCATTGCGCGCCGTGCCACCGTGCAGGCTCGCGAGACGCAGCGACAACTGCCCCTCCAGATCGCGGAGAACGCGCACCAGCAGCTTGATCGCGTTGCCGCGCTCCTCGTGAATATTCACCCCCGAATGACCGCCGCGCAAGCCGCGCAAGTCGATTCGCCAGCCCTCGTATCCGGCCGGCACCGCCGCGGGAACGCCGTCGCGCGCGACATTGACATCCAGCCCGCCGGCGCACCCGAGATAGAACTCGCCCCATTCCTCGGTATCAAGGTTGAGCATCAGGCTGCCTTCGAGAAAATCCGCCGCCAGCCCGCGCGCACCACCCATCCCGGCCTCTTCGTCGACGGTGAACAAGGCCTCGATCGGTCCGTGCTGCAGGCTGCGATCCTCGAGAACCGCCAGCATCAGTGCCACGCCGATCCCGTTGTCGGCACCCAGCGTCGTGCCTTCGGCCACCAGCCAGCCGTCGCGGCGCAACGGCCGGATCGGATCATGCGAAAAATCATGCGGCGTTTCGGCATTGTTCTGGCACACCATGTCCAGATGCGCCTGCAGGATGACACCCGGCCGATGCTCCCGCCCGGCGCTGGCCGCCTTGCGCACCAGCAGGTTGCCCGCCGCGTCGACCGTGGCCGGCAAGCCGCACGCGGCAGCCCAGGATTGCAGATGTTGCCGTAAACGCGCCTCAGCTTTCGAGGCACGCGGAATTTCGCACAGGATGGCGAAATGCTTCCAGACGATGGCCGGCTCAAGTCCGGAGAATACGGATGGCGGCAACAGATCGGACATGACGTGGCTCCCCGGCGAAAATCCCCGAAACCCTTGCGGCTTGCGGGGCTGCAAGTCCCGCTCAAGCGCGTCCATGCAAGGCCACGAATTATAATCGTGGCATCGTTGCGCGAAGCCTTTACAGTAATCTGAACTTTACTAAAATTGATAGGCCAACATTAGAAGCGCTTTTGACTCTCCTTACTTGGAGTCAGCATACATTGCCAAGGGAGGTCGCATGACACCCAGCAAACACCTTACCCCGATCAATCGGGATCTTCGCAAAGTCAGCGACCGACGGGTCGATGACGTCGGACCGCCAATGGGCTGGAAGGAACGCCGACGGAGCGTTGAACGTCGCATGCCCACAGTAAATGAGGACGAATTCACGCGGTCGGACTGGTTTGGACAAATGGCGGCTTTTGTGGATGAGAAAGCCGCACAAGAGGAAGAAATCAGAAAAGCTTTCGAAGCATTGGAGCGGAACGGCCAATAGCTTCTTCAGTTCAATCCGGAAGTTGCTTCGTGCGAGAACGGGCGTGCATCCCGCAAATGAAAAGCCCCTGCAAACTATTGCCTGCAGGGGCTTTGATCTGGGGCGACTGATGGGGCTCGAACCCACGACAACCGGAATCACAATCCGGGACTCTACCAACTGAGCTACAGCCGCCGTCGAAGAAGGCGCGCATTGTAGCGAACATTTCCAGACTCTGTCTATCTTTCGTTGCATTGTGCAGGGCATTGCCGACGTCCGCACCGTGTTAGAATTGTCAGCTTTATTTTTTCGCCTCGTAGCCACAAGGAAACCTCATGGAAGCGACCACCGCTCAAGCCAACGAACTGGAACGCCGCATCGACCTGTCCATCGCCATCTCCGATGTCGAAAAAGAGATGGAACAGCGCCTGAAGCGGATGGGCAAAAACATCAAGATGGCGGGATTCCGTCCGGGCAAGGTACCGTTCAGCATCATCAAGCAACAACATGGTGATCAGGCCCGCCACGAAGTCCTGTCGGAAGAACTCGACCGCGTTTTCGGTGAAACGGTAACCGCCCAGAAAATGCGTGTCGCCGGATATCCGCGCATCGAGCCGAAGACCAGTGAAAGCACCACCCACCTCGAGTTCCATGCCATTTTCGAGGTCTATCCGGATTTCACCCCAGCCGACATGTCGACCGCAGAAGTCGAGCGTCCGGTTCTCGAAGTAACGGCCGCGGAAGTCGACAAGACCGTCGATATCCTGCGCCAGCAACGCGTTTCGTATGAAGACACCGACCGCGCCGCCACCAAGGGCGACCGCGTCGTCATCGATTTCCTGGGCAAGAAGGACGGCGAGCCGTTCCAGGGCGGCCAGGCTGCCGATTACCCCTTCGTTCTCGGCCAGGGCCAGATGCTGCCCGACTTCGAGAGCGCCGTCGAAGGCTCCAGGAACGGCGAAAGCAAGACCTTCGACCTGACCTTCCCGGCTGACTACTTCGCCAAGGATCTGGCCGGCCAGACCGTCCAGTTCGAAATCACCGTCAAGCAGGTTCAGGCGGCCAAGTTGCCGGAAGTCGATGCCGAGTTCGCCAAGGGCATGGGCATCGCCGACGGCGACGTCGCCAAGATGCGCGCCGAGATCGAAGCCAACCTGAAGCGTGAAGTGAAGCGCCGCATCGAAGGCAAGGTCAAGGATCAGGTCATGGAAGCCCTGATCAAGGCCAACCAGATCGCCGTGCCGAACGCTTTGGTGGAAATGGAAATCCAGCGCCTGATGCAGGCTGCCCGCCAGGATATGGAACAGCGCGGCATGAAGGTCAAGGACATGCCGATCCAGCCGGAGTGGTTTGCCGACCAGGCCAAGCGCCGCGTCACCCTTGGTCTGATTCTTGCTGAACTGGTCAAGACGGAAAAGCTTCAGGCCAAGCCCGAGCAGGTCCGGGCTATGGTCGAGGAAACTGCCCAGAGTTACGAGCAGCCGGAAGAAGTCATCCGCTGGTATTACGCGCAACCGCAACGCCTGGGCGAAGTTGAAGGCGTGGCGATCGAGAACAACGTGGTCGAATGGGTCCTGGGCAAGGCCAAGGTCACCGACAAGGCTGCGGTTTTTGATGAACTGATGGGTCAAAAGCAGTAATCTTGACGGTGTCGCAAAAACGACAATCGTCTCGAATGCAACCAAACGGCAACACACAAGGGCTGACATGAATATCGACAACGCAAGCAACTGGGATCCGCAGGGACTGGGCCTCGTCCCGATGGTGGTTGAACAGAGCGGACGCGGTGAGCGCGCGTACGACATCTATTCGCGCCTGCTGAAGGAGCGTGTGATCTTTCTTGTCGGCCCGGTCAACGACGCCAGCGCCAACCTGGTCGTCGCACAATTGCTCTTCCTTGAAGCGGAAAACCCGGACAAGGACATCTATTTCTACATCAACTCGCCGGGCGGCTCGGTGACGGCCGGGATGTCGATCTACGACACCATGCAGTTCATCAAGCCCGACGTGTCGACCCTGTGCGTCGGCCAAGCTGCCTCGATGGGTGCCTTCCTGCTCAATGCCGGCGCCAAGGGCAAGCGTTTCGCCCTGCCCAATTCGCGCGTGATGATCCATCAGCCGCTGGGCGGCTTCCAGGGCCAGGCATCGGATATCGCCATCCATGCCAAGGAAATTCTGTCGATTCGCGATCGTCTGAACCGGATCATGGCCGAACACAGCGGTCAACCGCTGGAACGCATCGAAAAGGATACCGATCGCGACAATTTCCTGTCGGCAGCCGAAGCCGCGGAATACGGTCTGATTGACAAGGTGCTAACCCGCCGCGACGCGGCTTGACCGGAGAAACCAAGATGTCCAAAGGCGGCCAGGAAAAACTGCTCTACTGCTCCTTCTGCGGCAAGAGCCAGCATGAAGTCAAGAAGCTCATCGCCGGCCCGTCGGTGTTCATCTGTGACGAGTGCATCGCACTCTGTAACGACATCATCCGCGACGAACTGCCGGAAGAGGCGGCCAAGGCTGGCCGCTCCGACCTGCCGACGCCGCGCGAGATCAGCTCGATCCTCGACCAGTACGTGATCGGCCAGGAAGTCGCCAAGCGTATCCTCGCCGTAGCGGTCTACAACCATTACAAGCGCCTGCGCCATACCGCCAAGAATGCCGGCGATGTGGAACTCGCCAAGAGCAACATCCTGCTCATTGGCCCGACCGGCTCCGGCAAGACCCTGCTCGCCCAGACGCTGGCCCGCCTGCTCAACGTCCCCTTCGTGATGGCCGATGCCACCACCCTGACCGAAGCCGGCTACGTCGGCGAGGACGTCGAGAACATCATCCAGAAACTGCTGCAGAAGTGCGACTATGACGTCGAAAAGGCGCAGCAGGGCATCGTCTATATCGACGAAATCGACAAGATTTCGCGCAAGTCCGACAACCCGTCGATCACCCGCGACGTTTCCGGCGAGGGCGTGCAACAGGCGCTACTCAAGCTGATCGAAGGCACCACCGCCTCGATTCCGCCGCAAGGGGGCCGCAAGCATCCGAACCAGGATTTCGTCCAGGTCGATACCACCAACATCCTGTTCATCTGTGGCGGCGCCTTCGCCGGCCTGGAAAAAGTCATCCAGAACCGCTCGGAACGCGGCGGCATCGGCTTCGGTGCGGAAGTCAAGAGCAAGGACGATGGCAAGACCGTCGGCAAGATTCTGCTCGACGCCGAACCGGAAGACCTGATCAAGTTCGGCCTGATTCCCGAACTGATCGGCCGCCTGCCGGTCGTCGCCACGCTGCAGGAACTGGAGGAGTCGGCTCTCGTGCAGATCCTCACCGAGCCGAAGAACGCGCTGGTCAAGCAGTACCAGAAGCTGTTCGGCATGGAAGATGTCGAACTCGAGATCCGTCCCGGCGCCCTTTCCGCGATTGCCAAGAAGGCGCTGGAGCGCAAGACCGGCGCCCGCGGCCTGCGTTCGATCATGGAACACGCCCTGCTCGACACGATGTACGAACTCCCGGGCATGGAAAATGTCGAAAAAGTCGTTATCGACGAAAACATGATTACCGGCGACACCCCGCCACTGCTCATTTACGCTGACCAGCCAAAGGTTTCCGGCTCGAACTGAGCCGGGGCTTGAATTGCGGTTTCCCGCCCCCACGTAGGGGGCACATACCTATTTCAAAGGCATCGTAATGTCGAACCCCAACACGCTCCCGGAAACCGTTGAACTGCCGTTGCTGCCGCTGCGCGATGTCGTCGTCTTCCCCCACATGGTCATCCCGCTCTTCGTGGGTCGTCCGAAATCGATCAAGGCCCTCGAAATGGCCATGGAAGCCGGCAAGAACATCCTGCTGCTGGCCCAGAAATCGGCAGCCAAGGACGAACCGGAACCGGAAGACCTCTATCGCATCGGCTGCATGGCCAACATCCTGCAAATGCTCAAGCTGCCGGATGGCACCGTCAAGGTACTGGTCGAAGGGACGCAACGCGCCCGCGTCGAGGCCATCGAGGTACAGTCCTCGGTCTTCATGGCGACCGCTGTCCCGCTGCCGCAACCGGGTGTCGAGGACCACGAGATCGAGGCCATGCGCCGCGCTGTGGTCGCCCAGTTCGACCAGTTCGTCAAACTGAACAAGAAGATTCCGCCGGAAGTCCTCTCTTCCATCGCCGGCATCGAGGATGCCGGTCGCCTGGCCGACACCATCGCCGCCCACTTGCCTCTCAAGCTGGAGCAGAAGCAGGAAGTGCTGGAAATGGAAAGCATCCGCGACCGCATCGATCGCCTGCTCTCCCAACTCGAATCAGAAATCGACATCCTGCAGGTCGAAAAGCGCATCCGTGGCCGCGTCAAGCGCCAGATGGAAAAAAGCCAGCGCGAGTACTACCTGAATGAGCAGGTCAAAGCGATCCAGAAGGAACTCGGCGAAGGTGAAGAAGGTGCCGACCTCGAGGAACTGGACAAGAAGATCAAGGCCGCCGGCATGAGCAAGGAAGGCTTGGCCAAGGCCCAGAGCGAGCTCAAGAAGCTGCGCCTGATGTCGCCGATGTCGGCTGAAGCTACTGTCGTCCGCAACTTCATCGAGACGCTGGTTGGCCTGCCGTGGCGCAAGAAAACGCGCATCAGCAAGGATCTGCGCGAAGCCGAAAAGGTGCTGGACACCGATCATTACGGCCTGGAAAAGGTCAAGGAGCGCATTGTCGAATACCTCGCCGTGCAGCAGCGCGTCGACAAGGTCAAGGCGCCGATCCTGTGCCTCGTCGGCCCTCCCGGCGTCGGCAAGACCTCCCTAGGCCAGTCGATCGCCAAGGCGACCAATCGCAAATTTGTGCGCATGGCGCTCGGCGGCGTGCGTGATGAAGCCGAAATTCGCGGCCATCGCCGCACCTATATCGGCTCGATGCCGGGCAAGATTCTGCAGAGCCTGACCAAGGTTGGCGTGCGCAACCCGCTGTTCCTGCTCGACGAAGTCGACAAGCTCGGCCAGGATTTCCGCGGCGACCCGTCGTCCGCCTTGCTCGAAGTGCTCGACCCGGAACAGAACCATACCTTCCAGGACCACTACGTCGAAGTCGACTTCGACCTCTCGGACGTGATGTTCGTGGCGACCGCCAACACGATGAACATCCCGGCGCCGTTGCTCGACCGGATGGAAGTCATCCGCCTCTCGGGCTACACGGAAGACGAGAAGGTCAATATCGCCATGCGCTACCTGCTGCCAAAGCAGATCAAAAACAACGGCCTGAAGAAGACCGAGGTTGCTGTCGCAGACAGCGCTGTCCGTGACATCGTCCGCTACTACACCCGCGAGGCCGGCGTACGGGCTCTGGAACGTGAAATCTCGAAGATCTGCCGAAAGGTCGTCAAGACGCTGGTGTTGAAGAAGCGCGATACGAAGATTGCGGTCAACGCCCGCAATCTCGACAAATTCCTCGGCGTCCGTCGCTACACCTTCGGCATGGCAGAGAAGGAAAACCAGATCGGCCAGGTTACCGGCTTGGCATGGACGGAAGTCGGCGGCGAACTGCTGACCATTGAATGTGCCAACATGCCGGGCAAGGGCAACATCCTGCGTACCGGCTCGCTGGGTGACGTGATGAAGGAATCGGTCGAAGCCGCCCGTTCGGTCGTGCGTGCCCGTGCGCATCGCCTTGGTATCAAGGACGAAGCCTTCGAGAAAACCGACATCCACATCCACGTGCCGGAAGGCGCCACGCCGAAGGATGGCCCGTCCGCCGGTATCGCCATGACGACAGCTTTGGTATCCGCCTACACCGGGATTCCTGTTCGCTGCGATGTCTGCATGACCGGCGAGATCACCCTGCGCGGCGAAGTGCTGGCTATCGGCGGCCTCAAGGAGAAACTGCTGGCCGCCGTGCGCGGTGGTTTGAAGATTGCGCTGATTCCGGAAGAGAACGTCAAGGATCTCACCGAGATTCCGGACAACATCAAGAACAAGATCGAGATCGTGCCGGTCAAGTGGATCGACCAGGTGCTGGAACGGGCGCTCGAGCGCAAACCTGAGGCACTGCCGGAGCAGGCGGGGGAAAATGCCGGCGCCGCAACCGTCGCCGAGAACACACCTGCACAAGTCCTTCTTACCCATTGATTTAGAAGGGAAGCATGCCGTCGTATTAGCGATGGCATGCTTCACGCCTCTGCCAGGCTTGGGCAAATCCCCCAGAATCCCCTTGACACAAGGATTTCAGCAGAGATATAAATCCGTCCTCAAGAAAATTTCGTCGTCTTACCTATCCACCAAAGGGGGATCCAATGAACAAAACCGACCTGATCGAATCGATCGCAACTTCCGCTGAAATCTCCAAGGCCGCTGCCGCCCGCGCCCTTGACGCCACCGTCGAATCGATCAAATCCGCCCTGAAGGCCGGCGACAGCGTCAGCCTGATCGGTTTCGGCACTTTTGCCGTTGGCGAGCGCGCCGCCCGTACCGGCCGCAACCCGCGCACCGGCAAGTCCCTGAACATCAAGGCCGCCAAGGTGCCAAAGTTCCGCCCCGGCAAGGCACTCAAGGATGCCGTGAACTAATTGGATACGGGTGCTTAGCTCAGTTGGTAGAGCGTCGCCCTTACAAGGCGAATGTCGGGGGTTCGAGCCCCTCAGCACCCACCAGACAGTCCCGAACAGTATTGCCGGACCCCGCCCCCGAGGCGGGGTTTTTGTTTGTTGGCTTACAACCACGAAGCAGAATCCTCGAACCGGAAATGTACGCCTGCCTTGCCTGAATCTGGATACCTTACCTTCAGGCCTTTCGCCCGTGCCCGGTGCGGTTCCGGGTCGCCGCCAGGACGCCACGGAGAATATTGACCTCGTCCTTCTCCAGTCGAGTTCGCCCGAACAGGCGGCGCAACTTCGGCATCAATCGCCCGGGCTGCGCCGGATTGAGAAATCCGGTCTCGGTCATGACCGATTCGAAATGCGCGAACATTCCCTCGAGTTCATCATGCGTGGCAAGCGGCGAAGCAAAAGGCGTCACCGACTGGTCAGCCGCCGGTGGCGATCCGGCATAGGCTGCCATGCGGATTTCGTAGCATAGTAGTTGCACCGCTGCACCAAGATTGAGGGAACTGAAGTCGGGGTTGGTCGGAATTGTCACCGCGGCGTGGCAAAGCTGAATCTCCTCGTTCGAGAGGCCGACCGTTTCATTGCCGAACACCAGTGCCACCTCGCCCTGCTCCGCTTCTGCCAGCAGGCGTACCACCATCTCCCGCGGCGCTCCCGGCGGCGGACCGAGGTCACGGTGCCGCGCTGATAGGCCAATCGCCATCACTGTCCCGGCGAGTGCCTCGGTTAGCGAGGCTTGGATTTTTGCCCTTTCCAGGAGGTCGACCGCACCAGTCGCCCGCGCATCGGCCTCCGGGTCGGGAAAGGTGCGCGGCGCCACCAGACGCAGGTCCGTCAGACCCATCGTCTTCATGGCGCGAGCCGCCGCACCGATATTGCCTGGATGACTTGGCCGACACAGGACGACTCGGATACGGGACAGCAGGAGTTCCGGGTTCATAGTAAAATTCGGTCTTTCCAAATAATTCGGGTGGCCCGTGCCACCCGTTGGTTCTTTAACCATGCATCCAGCACTGAATATCGCCATCAAGGCGGCGCGCCGCGCCGGCCAGATCATCAACCGCGCCTCCAACGACCTCGATCTGCTCAAGGTCAGCACGAAGCAGCCGAACGATTTCGTTACCGAAGTTGACCAGGCTGCCGAAGCCGCCATCATCGCAACGCTGCAGGAAGCCTATCCGCAGTACGGGATTCTAGCAGAGGAGTCCGGCGAGACTGCTGGCAAGGGCAGGAGCGACAGCGAATACCAGTGGATCATCGACCCGCTCGACGGCACCACCAACTTCATCCACGGCATGCCTCAATACGCGGTTTCGATTGCCTTGGCGAAGGCTGGTGTGGTGGAACAGGCAGTCATCTTCGACCCCAACCGCAACGAACTATTCACCGCCAGCAAAGGCGGCGGCGCCTTCCTCAACGAACGCCGCATCCGTGTTTCACGGCGCCTGAAGTTGCAGGATTCGCTGCTCGGTACCGGCTTCCCTTACCGCAGCTTCGACTTGGTCGATACCTATCTTGCCATCTTCAAGGAACTGACCCAGAAGACAGCTGGCCAGCGCCGTCCTGGCGCTGCATCGCTCGATTTGGCCTATGTTGCCTGCGGGCGCTATGACGGCTTCTGGGAATTCGGATTGGCACCGTGGGACATGGCAGCCGGCGCCCTGATGATCTCCGAGGCCGGCGGCCTGGTGAGCGACGTGCGCGGCGAAGCGAGCTATCTGACGAGCGGCAATGTCGTCGCCGGCACACCGAAAGTCTTTGCACCGCTGCTCAACATCATTCAGGAAAAATTGCCGGATTCGCTCCGCGGCTGATCGCGGCAAACCGGACCCGGGGCGTAGCCCCGGTACGATGATCCCTGCCACCCGGGCAGGGAAAACGACTGCTTACTTCTCGGTCTTGTCCGGCGCGTTGTTGTACTGGAAGCCGGTAAACATGTTGCGCGTCTGGCTCTGCAACTGGTCCTGCATCTGCTGGAACATCTTCTTCGACTGGTCCATGTAGGCGGCCATCATGCTCTGCATCGCCGGCTGCTGGAAGTTCAGGAACTGGGCCCAGAAATCCGCCTGCAGGTGGCTGTTGTCGCCGCCATACATCGTCCGCGATTGCTCCTGCAGTTTCTGCTGGAAATCGACGAAGGTCTTCATGTTGTTTTCGAGATATTTGCCGAGCATGCCCTGCATGGCACTGCCATAGAAGCGGACGAAGCCGGAAAGCAACTCGCTGGAAAACAGTGGTGCGCCACCTGATTCTTCTTCGAGGATGATCTGCAGGAGAATGCTGCGCGTCAGGTCCTCGCTCGTCTTGGCGTCGAGCACCTTGAAGGTTTCGAACTTGAGGACCAGATCCTTCACATCACCGAGCGTGATGTATGCACTCGTCTTGGTATCGTAAAGACGGCGATTGGGGTACTTCTTGATCAGGCGTACTTGTTCAGACATCCAGCGACCCTCGAACGAGTTTGTGTGCAGCGCACCATTATAGCCCAAAAAAACAGGCACCCTGAGGTGCCTGTTCTTGATGCAGCGCAAAAAGCCTGCAAATTACTGGTAGTACAGGCCGCCGTTGATGTTGATCGTCGCGCCGGTGGTGAAACCGGAGAGATCGTTCGACAGATAGGCACAGGCGTAGCCAATTTCTTCCGGCTTGGCCAGGCGCTTCATCGGTACGCCATCAATGATGGTTTGCAGAACTTCCGGCTTGATCGCCATGACCATCTTGGTGGCCACATAGCCCGGGCAGATGGCATTGACGGTTACGCCCTTGGCGGCCAATTCGGCGGCCAGCGCCTTGGTGAAGCCGATCACACCGGCCTTGGCGGCGGAGTAGTTGGTCTGGCCGGCCTGGCCCTTGACACCGTTGACCGAGGAGATGTTGATGATGCGACCCCAGCCGCGCTCGGCCATCTTGGCGGAAACCTGCTTGGTCATGTTGAACAGCGAGGTCAGGTTGGTGGCGATCACGGCGTCCCAGCCGTCACGTTCCATCTTGGCGAACATGCGGTCACGGGTAATGCCGGCATTGTTGATCAGGATGTCGATCGGACCGGCAGCGGCTTCGGCTTCGGCAACCATCTTCTGGCAATCTTCCAGCGAGGAAACGTCACCGGCGACGCAGACGAAATCATTGAAACCGGCAGCGGCCATTTCCTTCAGCCACTCTTCCTTGTTGTCGAACTGCGGGTGATAAGAAGCAACCACCTTGTTGCCGGCCTTGGCCAGTTCCTGACAGATTGCGGTTCCAAGACCGCCCATAGCGCCGGTAACGAGAGCAACACGTTGAGTCATAGTCATTCCTTCCTGTTGTTGATTTGAAGCGGGGTAAAAAAATACGCCGGTCAGTACATGTGCTGGCCGCCGTTGATGGAAATGTTGGCCCCGGTGACGAACGCTGCTTCATCCGAAGCGAGATAAGCCACGAGGCCGGCGATTTCTTCCGGCTTGCCCAGCCGGTTGACCGGGATTTGCGGAAGAATCTTCGAATCGAGGATTTCCTGCGGGATGGCGGTCACCATCTTGGTGCCGATATAGCCCGGGGAAATTGTGTTGACCGTAACCCCCTGCCTGGCCACTTCGAGCGCCAGCGCCTTGGTGAAGCCGTGCATGCCGGCCTTGGCCGCCGAATAGTTGGTCTGGCCAAAAGCGCCCTTCTGCCCGTTGACCGAGGAAACGTTGATGACGCGGCCCCACTTGCGTTCGGTCATGCCATCGAGCACCTGCTTGGTCATGTTGAACACCGAGTCGAGGTTGGTATGGATCACCGCATCCCAGTCGGCCTTGGTCATCCGCTTGAAGGTCATGTCACGGGTGATGCCGGCATTATTGACCAGCACATCGACCGGACCGACCTCCCTGGTGACGGTATCGACACAGGCGCGCGCCGAGTCGAAATCGGTCACGTCACAGGGATAGGCCTTGAAGCCGTAGCCCATGTTGTTCATCGTCTTCAACCATCCCTCGGCCTTGTCGTTGCCGGGCGAATAGGTGGTAACGACCTTGAAGCCCAGCGCCGCCAGCTTGATGCAGACGGCCTCGCCGAGGCCGCCCATGCCGCCCGTGACCAGTGCAACTCTCGACATCCTGTCCCCTCCTCCGGAGTTTTTCTGTTAAACCGCACGTTCCTTGACGTAACGCCCGGGTGCCGGTTCGATCGGCTTGTACTTGGTATTGCCCGGTTTGCGCGGTGCCCTGGGTTCGCCAGCCAGCGGCTTCAGCCAGGCTGCCCAATCGGGCCACCAGCTGCCCTTCTTTTCTTCTGCTGCGGTCAACCAGCCTTCGGCATCGATTTTCACATCGTCATTGACCCAGTAGCTGCGCTTGTTCTTGCTCGCCGGATTGATTACGCCGGCGATATGCCCGGAGGCGCCGAGCACGAAGCGCACCTTGCCGCTGAGAATACGCGTGCTCTGGTAGGCCGAGTGCCAAGGCACGATGTGGTCTTCACGGGTGGCCAGCAGATAGACCGGCATGTCGAGCGTCCCGAGATCGATGCGCTGGCCGCACATTTCCAGCTTGCCCGGCACGCGCAGGCTGTTGTCGTGATACAGGTTGCGCATGTACCAGCAGGCGAACGGACCCGGCAGGCTGGTCGAATCGGAGTTCCAGTACAGCAGGTCGAAGGCCTGCGGCTTCTGCCCCTTCAGATAGTTGCCGGTGACGTAGTTCCAGACCAGGTCGTTGGCGCGCAGGAAGGAGAAGGTGTTCTGCAGGTCGCGCGCCGGCAGCAGGCCGCCCTTGCCGATCGTCGACTCGCGCGCCATCAGGCCGTTCTCGTCGATGAACAGGCCGATTTCGCCGGTATCGGAAAAGTCGAGCAGCGTCGTAAGCAGCGTCAGCGAAGAGACGATGTCCTCGCCGCGGCCCTTGAGCACGGCCAGCGCCGACGTCAGGATGGTGCCGCCGACGCAGAAGCCGAGCGCATTGACCTGCTTGACCTTGCAGATTTCCTGGGCCACATGCAGCGCGGCGATCGGGCCGTGTTCCAGATAGTCTTCCCAGGTCAGATGCCCTTGCTCTTCCTTCGGATTGCGCCAGGAAACCAGGAAAACCGTGTTCCCCTGCTCGACCATGAAGCGGATCAGCGAATTGTCCGGCTGCAGATCCATGATGTAGAACTTGTTGATGCACGGCGGCACCACCACCAGCGGCCGCGTCCCGACTTTCGGCGTCAGCGGCGCATACTGGATCAGCTGCATCAGATCGTTTTCGTAAACGACCGCCCCTTCGGTCGTCGCGATGTTCTTGCCCACCTCGAACACCGATTCGTCGGTCATCGAGATGCGGCCCTTCTCGAAATCCTTGAGCAGGTTGTTGATGCCGTCGGTGATGCTCTGTCCCTTGGTTTCAAGTGCCAGCTTGATGAATTCCGGGTTGGTAGCCGCGTAGTTGGAAGGCGCCATCGCATCGGCGATCTGGCGCGCCAGGAAACGCATGCGATTGCGCGCCTTGTCGTCGGCAGCGGGAATCAGCTCGACCATCTCCTTGACGTATTTCGTATTGAGCAGGTAGGCCTGATGCATGTAGTCGTATATCGGGCTCTCGCGCCATTCGGCGGCGGCGAAGCGGCGATCTCCGGACTCCGGGGCGACCTTGAAGCTTTCTTCCTTGCCCTGCTGCCTGGCCAGCACCGACTGCCAGAGCGACATCTGCTGATCCATGAACTGCTTCTGCAGGGCGGTCAATGCCTGCGGGTCAGCCGGCGGCGGCGTCGCAGCGACCGGATTGCCGGCCTTGCCGATGAATTCCATGAACTGTTGCGCCATGTCCTGGCCAGCCTGCATGAACTGCATGGCCGAACCCATGAAAGCGTCTTTATTGCCTGATCCCTGCTGCGTCATGGCCAGTCTCTTCTCTATTTATAAATCGGGGTTGAGCTTTTGGATTCTGCATACCCGTCCGAAGGCTGTCAATGGATTTGCATGCATAATTACGCGCATGTACATCATTGCCATCGGCTGGCTCTACGTGACCGTCCTCGTTGCCCTCAACGAGCCGACTGTCGTGTCCGGCATCATCTCCTTCCTCTTTTACGGCCTGCTGCCCTGCGGGCTACTGCTCTGGATGGCGGGCAGCAAGGTGCGCCGGCAGCGCCGGCGCCATCAGGAACTACTCGCCGACCAGCGCGCGGACGCCGGCAATCGAGGCGACGCCGAGACCAATCAGTAGGATTTGCTGCAGCGTGGCCTTCAGTTCGGTCCGTTTATGCAGACCGGGGATCAGGTCGGCCACCGCAACATAGATCATGCTGGCCGCCGCCAGCCCGAGCAGCGTCGGAATCCACTCGGTCAGCTGCGACAGGGCGAAGTAAGCCAGCATGGCGCCGACCAGCGTCGCCAGGCTCGACAGCAGGTTGAAGGCAAGCGCCCGCACGCGGCTGTAGCCGGAATGCAGAAGAATCAGGTAGTCGCCGACCTCCTGCGGAATCTCGTGGGCGATGATGGCCAGCGCGGTGACGATACCAAGTTGCGTGCTCTCGAGAAAGGCCGCGGCGATCAGGATGCCATCGACGAAATTGTGGAAGGTGTCGCCGACCAGGATCAGCAGGCCTGAGCGCCCATGATCGTGCGCCGGCGCCTGTGCGTCATGGGCTTCGCAATGGTCGTGGTGGCAATGCCGCCACAGCACCAGCTTCTCGAGAACGAAGAACACCAGGATGCCGAAGAGGACGGTTGCCGCCATGCGCTGCGGCTGCCCATGCTCCAGCGCGTGCGGCAGGATTTCCAGGAAAGCGGCCCCCAGCAGCGCGCCGATCGCATAGGAAATCAGCATATTGACGCGATGCGTGCCGACCGCGAAGGTCATGGCGGCGGCCGCCACGACGCTTATTAAGCCGCCGGCCAGGGCGACGGTGATGATCCAGGAAAGGGTACTCACGGGAAACCAGATTCGGGGGAAGGCGCGGATTATACGCTCTGTGCCCTGCTCTCCAGCCAGATCAGGCTCGCCATTCGCCCCGTCACGCCGTCGCGGCGATAGGAAAAATAACGCTCGGCTTCGCTCACGGTGCACGATCCGCCGCCGCTGATCGCGGTTACCCCCATGCCTTGCAGGCGCTGAGTGGCAAGCAGATAGATGTCGCACAGCCATTTGCCCGGCTGCTGCGGCACAAAGGCAAGGCCGGCGGTGGAATCTTCCGCGACGAAGGCACGCCGCACCTCGTCCCCGACTTCGAAGCAGCGCGGGCCGATTGCCGGGCCCAGCCAGACCAGCAGATCCCCGGGCTGGACGTTCATGGCAGCAACCGTGCTTTCCAGGATGCCGGCCAGCAACCCGCGCCAGCCTGCGTGCGCGGCGGCAACCACCGTTCCCTGGCGATCGCACAGGAGAACCGGCAGGCAATCGGCCGTCATCACCACGCAGACGCTGCCGGGCTGCCGCGCGAACGCCGCATCGGCCTCCCTGATTTCTGGCCTCTGATCGGCGTCGACCGCAACAGTCCCATGAACCTGAGACAACCAGAGCGGTTCCGCTGGCAGGTGCGCGCTCAAGGCTGCCCGATTCGCGGCCACCGCCGCCGGTTCGTCGCCGACGTGATCGCCGAGATTGAAACTCGCCCACGGCGCCCGGCTGACGCCGCCGTTGCGTGTCGTCTGCAAGACCCTGACGTTGGCCGGAACAACCCAGTCCGGCACATAGCACTCAGCCATAGCGGAGGGTTTCCAGCAATTCGAGCATGTCGGCAGGCATCGGCACTTCCCACTGGCGCAGTCGCTGCTCCAGCGGATGAACCAACGCCAGGCGCGTCGCATGCAGGGCCTGGCGCGGGAAGGCCGGCAGGCGCGGATCAGCCCGGCCGTACACCTTGTCGCCGAGCAGCGGGTGCTTGACGGATGCCATATGGACGCGGATCTGATGCGTGCGCCCGGTTTCCAGCGTGCATTCGATCAGCGCGCAATGGTCGAACTGTTCCAGCCCACGGTAGTGTGTAATCGCCGCCTTGCCACCCCGGGTTTCGGGGACGACCGCCATCTTGACGCGTTGCGCCGGGTGGCGCCCGATCGGCGCATCGATCGTGGACTGAACGAAAACGACACCGGCGACAAAGGCCAGATACTGGCGCTTGACGGTACGCGCCTGCAACTGGCGCACCAGGTCGGTCTGCGCCTCCAGTGTCTTGGCGACGACCAGCAGGCCGCTGGTATCCTTGTCCAGCCGGTGCACGATGCCTGCCCGCGGCACGTCGGCGATGCCGGGCACGTGATGCAGCAAGGCATTCATCAGCGTGCCGCTCCAGTTGCCGCTCCCGGGGTGCACGACGAGGCCGGCCGGCTTGTTGATCACCAGCAAGGCTTCGTCCTCGAAAACGATGTCGAGCGGAATGTCTTCCGGCTGCTCGACCTGCTCCCTGGCCTCGCGAGGTTCGTTCAGGATCAGTCTCTCGCCACCTAGCAGTTTGCGCTTGGGCTCGCTCTCGATGCGTCCATCGACCTCGACCAGGCCGTCACGCACCCAGCCCTGCAGGCGATTGCGCGAATGCTGCGGCCATAGTTCGGCGAGCACCTGATCGAGACGGCGCCCGGCGCAGTGATCGGGAACGCAGGCGGGATTCGCCGGAGTTCGGCTATAATCCGCGCGGTCTTCCAAAGGATTTTTCATGATGCGAAGTGTATCCGCATTCACCCCCTTCTTTCGCCTGCTGACGGCGCTTTTGATCGTTGTCGCTGTCACTGGTTGCGGCCTCTTCGGGGAAACGAAGGACGAGACCGTTGGCTGGTCTGCCAACAAGCTCTATTCCGAAGCCAAGGAAGCACAATCCGATGGCGCCTGGGATAAGGCAGCCAAGTATTACGAAAAGCTGGAAGCGCGTTACCCGTACGGGCGCTTCGCCCAGCAGGCCCAACTCGAACTCGGTTACGTGTACTGGAAGGCAGGCGAAACCGGCTCGGCGCTCGCCGCCACCGACCGCTTCATCAAGCTGCACCCGACCCATCCGGCAGTCGACTACGCCTACTACCTAAAGGGCCTGATCAACTTCAACGAGGATCTCGGCTGGGCCGGCTACATCAGTACCCAGGATCCGACCGAACGCGACCCCAAGGCGCTCCGCGAATCCTTCGACGCCTTCCGCGAACTGGCAACACGCTTCCCCAACAGCAAATACACGCCGGATGCGATCCAGCGCATGAACTATCTGGTCAACTCGATGGCCTCGCACGAAGTTCATGTCGCGCGGTATTACTACAATCGCGGCGCCTACATCGCGGCCGCCAACCGCGCGCAGAACGCCATCAAGACCTATCCCTCGGCACCGGCTATCGAGGAAGCGATGTACATCCTGATCGCCGCCTACGACAAGCTGGGCATGACCGACCTGCGCGACGACGCCGACCGCGTGATGCGCAAGAATTTCCCCGACAGCCGTTTCTACGAAACGGGGTTAGCGGACAAGAAGAAGTGGTGGCATCTCTGGTAATTTCCTGGAAACTGCGTCGGGCAACTGCCTAGCGCGTTGCCTCGCCGCAGATCCAGACCAGTTCGGGCACTCCGTCGTCACTGCCGCAGACGATCGCGTTCTGCCCGTACTTCTCGCCCAGCACCAGCGCCTCGGCCACTGAAATATCGGTCACGAAGCAGCTTTCTTCGTCAGCCCAGACATCGCTGTCGGCCACATTCTCGCCAGCGTAGGGCTCGTACCCTGACTCCAGCAGGTCACATTCCAGCTGCGCCTGCCGCAGGATATTCTGCTCCGCATCGACCAGCGAAGAACCCGGGTTGTATGCTGTCAGGATCGCAAAGCAGCTGGCACCGGCCGTCTCCAGCCAGCAGCGCAAGGTCTCCGAAGCGACACCTGGCCGCAGGTCGCAGACACCGCCCGGCAGGAACACCCGGTAGGTCGTCGCCCGGTAGGCGGCGTCGAGTTCAGTCGTCTTCGCCATCGAATTCCGCGACCCCGATCAGTTGCTCCGACTCGCTGGCCGGCAGGGCCTCGACATCGCGCAGCTTGCGCGATAGTTGTCGGGTCCGCGTCTCGGCCTTGCTGATGCTGTTGCTCGCTTCGTCGAGCTTCTTCTTGGTATGCGCCAGCGCCTCGCCGAATTTGCCGAACTCGGTCTTGACCGCCCCGAGCACAGCCCAGACTTCGGCCGAACGCTGCTCGATGGCCAGCGTCCGAAAACCCATCTGCAGGCTGTTGAGCAGCGCCGCCAGCGTCGTCGGCCCGGCCAGGCTGACCCGCCAGTCGCGCTGCAGCGTATCGGCCAGGCCGGGGCGGCGCAGCGCCTCGGCGTAAAGCCCTTCGGTCGGCAGGTAGAGCAGCGCGAAATCGGTGGTGTGCGGCGGCGCCACGTACTTCTCGCGAATGCTGCGCGCCTCGTTCTTCAGCCGCAGTTCGATCGCCCGTCCCGCCTCCTCGACCATCGCCGGCTCGCCCCTTTCCTGGGCATCCATCAGGCGCTGGTAATCCTCGATCGGGAACTTGGCATCGATCGGTAGCCAGACTGCGGCGCCGTCGCCCTTGCCCGGCAGGCGGATCGCGAAGTCCACCCGCTCACCGCTGCCCGGGCGCGTCGCCACATTGGCGGCAAACTGGTCGCCGGTCAGCAATTGTTCGAGCAGCGCCGACAACTGGACTTCACCCCAGGTGCCGCGCGTCTTGACGTTGCTCAGCACGCGCTTTAGATCGCCGACGCCGGCAGCCAGCGACTGCATTTCGCCGAGCCCGCGATGGACCTGCTCCAGGCGTTCGCTGACCAGCTTGAACGATTCGCCGAGGCGCTGCTCCAGCGTCGCATGCAGTTTTTCGTCGACGGTCCGCCGCATTTCCTCGAGCTTGCTGGCATTGTCGGCCTGGATCGCGGTCAACCGCCCCTCGACGCTCATTTTCAGCCGCTCGAAGCGTTCGTCGAGGCCCAGCGAAAAACGGTTCAGTTCGCGGGCAAAGGCCTCCAGGCGCTCGGCCTGCAGGTTGCCGAACTGCCCGACCTGGGTCGTCACCGCCTGCCCGAGCAGGGTCGCCGACTGGGCGCGCTCCTCGCGGTCGCGGAAAGCCTCCTCGGCATCCTCGCGCCGGCCGCGCGCCAGTTCCTCGCGCAACTCGCGCTCCAGCCGTTCGAGCCCCTTTTCCTGCGCCTCCTGCAGGCTGCGCAGGCGCCTCTCGCCTTCGGTATCGCGATTGCCGCGCCACAACACGAGCACCTGCAACAGGATGACGACGACGACCCCGGCCAGCAGGGCAAATGCAAACGCTTCACTCATCCGCTACCTCAGCGAGAAATCGACGCGGCTGCCCTTGCCCTTTTCGCCAGCCTCGGTTTTCGGCTCGACCAGGAAGATGCGTTCCGGTGGAACCTTGCCTTCATCGATCAGCCAGCTCTGGACGTTTTCCGCGCGGCGCAGGGCCAGTTGCTGCACATCGTCGTCGCTCGCCGGAAAATTGGTCAGCATCAGTTTTTCCATTTCCTCGACCGGCAGATCCTTCTGCATGCCGATCAGATTGCGCGGCTTGGGAAACTTGGCTTCCTTGTAGGCGCGCTGCAGATAGACGGGATATTCCGCCGCCGACACTTCAATGGTGTCGACCGATGCCCCCTCGCCACCCTTCTTCAACTGGTCCTTGAGCTTCTCGGCCTTGACCGCCCGCTCGATGGCCACCCGCTTGATGCCTTCCTTGTCGGCTTCCGGGTCGGCACTGCCGGTGATTTCCAGTTTCAGCGAATCACGTTCGTTGAGCGCCTTCGCCAGCGACTCCAGGCGCTTGGCGCCCGCTTCGTCGAAGGTCGCGCGCCCTGGTCCGAATTCGATATTGGACAGTTCCTCGCCGCCGCCGAACATCGAGCCGAGCAGCGCGAACGGCGAAGTCACGGCCTTGACGAAGAGATTGATGATGACCTTGATGACCAGCCCACCGATCGAGAAATCCGGATCGTCGAGCGAACCGGAAATCGGCAGGTTGAGGTCGATCTCGCCGCGATTGTTCTTGAGCAGCGCAATGGCCAGATTGACCGGAAGTTTGGTGGCATCGGGGCTTTCCACCTTGTCACCGAAGGTCAGCTGGTCGATGAACAGCCGGTTCTCGGCCGTCAACTGCTTGTTTTCGAGCTTGTAGGCAACGTTGAGCGACAGCTTGCCCTTGTCGATGTTGTAGCCGGCGTATTTGCCGGAGTACGGCGAAAAGGCCACAAGATCGACGCCCTTCACGTCGGCCTTGATATCGAGGAAGGATTTCGCGGCCAGCGGATTCAGCTTGCCGACCACCTGCACCGGCGCCGAGTTGGCGTAGCTACCGCGCAGTTCGAGGTCGGCAACGGTATCGGCGGTGGACGACAGGCCGCTGACACGCCCCGCCACCTTGGTCACATTCACCGTGTAATTGGGCTTGACGAAGAAGTCGGAGAAATTGACCGTGCCGCCCTGCAGCGTGATCTTGCCGATCCTGATCGGCACCGCGGCAGGTTTGCCGGCAGCGGGCGCCGTCTCGGCCTTGGCTGCGGCGGGCGGCGTGGCCGCCGGCGTACTTGCGCCAGCGTCCTTCGCGGTAGCCGCCGGCGACGTCCGCACGATGTCCTGAAGATTCAGCCGGCCTTCCTTGCTGAGGATCAGGCGCGAGTAGAAGTCGGTCAGCGCCACTTCGCCGACATTGACCGCCACCGGCTGCAGGCGGACGTCGATACCGCCCAGGAAGAGCGATTTCCATTTCAGGAAATCGGCATTGTTCACCTTGTCGACCGCAATCAGGTCGCCCAGCGTCAGCGACCCCTTGTAACTGCCAGTCAGGCCATCCTTGCCGAGTTCGGCGTTCACTTCGCCGCTGTTGGACACCTGGCCGCGCGTCAGCTCGATGTTCAGGAAATCGGTGAAATACGGTTGCAGCGGCAACACCGGAATCGCCTGCGTCTCCACCTTGAGCGCCGTCACCAGCGGCACCAACTGCACGCTGCCGTCTACCTTCAGGCTGCCCTTCTGGTTTATCCGACTCTTGACCGAAATGCTGCCCTTCCTGCCGGGCTCGGTGGACAGGTTCTCGGCGGCCAGACTGAAGCCGTCGATGACCTGCACCGCCGCCGGCCGAGTGCTCTGGTCCTCGACGCGCAAGCTGAGTTCGCTAACCACCGCCTTGCCGACGTTGGCGATCCACGGGCGTTCGTCCGCCAGTTCGGCGCCCGCCTTGCGCACGGTTTTGAGCACCGGCGAGCTGACCCACTCGATTTTGCCCTCCTTGTTGCGCACCAGCAGGATGCGCATGTCCTGGTTGCTGACCTCGTCGATATCGACCCGATGTTTGGGCAGGTCGAGCCGCATTCCCTTGACTGCCATGCTGCCGATCTTTGCGCGATCCCCGAGATCGACCCGGTAGGAGACTTCGCTGATCTCGATCGGCTCGACGAGCTTGCCGTCGACCTTGCCGACGAGCACGTTGAGATCCAGCACTTCGCCCACCGTCGGCCGCAGCGTCGACTCGTCCTGCCAGTGCATCCTGCCGTTGCTCAGCCGGATCTCGTCCACCGTCCATTCCAGCGGCTTGGCCGGTGCGGCAGCGGGCTTTTCTTCAGCCGCCGGTGCTGCAGCGCCGATCTCGGCCAGCATGCGCAGCCAGTTCATCTCGCCCTGTTTGCTGACCGCCACGTAAGCGTCCATGCCATCGAGCAGCACGCGCTGGACGGCAAACCGGCGGTTGATCAGATCGGCATTGCCGACATCGACATCGAGTCGCTTCCAGCGCATCAGCGGCGCTCCGCCCGCCTCGCCGAGATCGAAATCGGAAACATGCGCGCTGCCCACCACGGTCAGCGAAAACACCTTTTCCGACAATTCCTTGAAGACGATCCTGAGCTCGGTATCGAGCAATCCGCCATTCACTCGTAGCGGCAGCGAACTGGGCACGTAGGGCTGGAAGCCGGCCAGGTCTAGGCGATCGAGATCGATGTTCAGTTCGCTTTCCAGCTCACCCTCGAAGATATCCTTGCTCCTGCCCTTGAGCGCGAACGGCGCGCCGTCCACGGTGGCCGAAAAACTCGGCTCGACCAGCCGCTCGGCCTGGTACGGGAGGCTGGAGATGAAGGGCAGCGTCAGATTGATGTCGCTGACGGTATGTACCTTGCCCAGCGGCTGGTCGTCGAAGACTGCCTTGCCGCCGATGATCTGGATGTTGTTGATCGAGAAGCGCGGCGTCGGCGATGGCTCGGAGGGCTTCAGCCACTTTTCGAGCAGGTCGGAAATGTCGTATTGGCCCTCGCCGACCCGCGCCACGGCGACGCGCGGCCCCTGCAGGCGAATCTCGTCGACCACGGCGCCGTACTGGAACAGCGAGAACGACGAGAGGTTGACGAAAAGTTCGTCGAAACCGGCAACCTCCTTGCCCGCCTTGTCCTTGACCGAAACACCGGCAACTCGCGCCGACAGTGCATAGGGACTGATGTCGATCTTCTCGATGCTGACGTCACGCTGCAATTCGGCGGACAACTGCTTGACCAGCACCATCTTCATCAGCGGCGGCCCGGCCAGATAGCCGAGGACGCCGAAAGCCAGCAACAGCCCCACGAACCACAGGCCCAGGCGGCGGGCGCGCGGCCCCTTGAGCGCCGCCACCGCGCGTGCCGCCTTGTCAGAAGATTTTCCGTTTGCCTGTTCTGTCATGATGATTCGTTGTCATATCGGTGTGACTGAGGAATTTAGCACATCGGCGGGTGCCCGATGGCACCTCAAGCATCGTTAAAGAAACTCTGGCAGACTTCGGATATTCCCTGAGCATGGATGTGCCAAGATTTTCCACTTATGCTGTGTCCTGTTGCGGTCGACCCAGAAAAAGGGATCAAAACGGAAATGACGCTGAACCATAATTCGACACTGACCCCTTTAGCGCGGTTCATTACGCATCAGATTCCACGGGGGCTGGCGGTGGATGAGGTGATTGAGCTTGGAGCAACGACCGCTCGGCAGATGGAAGTCGTGGAGGAAGAGAAATGAAGGAAATGGATTTGAGCCATGGCGAGAGGGCCATGCTGCTACGGTCAACCGGAAAAATAAGCCAAAAACGGAATCTCTCCGGCTTTTGTGACATTGCTGATTCTCGAGTATTGCTATTGCTTATATCGCTGAGCATTATGCCGCCACCCGTCAGTGCTTGCGAAAAAAAAAACTGCGAACAAGGTGTCAATTGATTCGTCCATAAATGCAACAGCAACGAACCGACTTTCAGAAATAGAAAAGAGAAAATTCTTAGAATTGTTATACAGAAAATTTGTTAAATGTGATCTGGACGAAGTTGTGTATTTTATGGATGAGAAACCTAGGCTGGACAGAAGTTCTCATGAAATCGACGAGGTGATAAGAAGGCTTGGGGTTTTGTCTATTGACAACGGCTTGGTGACATTGTCTATTGGAGAAAGGCTATATGGGCAGGAAATAAGAAAGCTGACTATCCCAGTGTTTCTTCCTCGTGATGATAACCAAATATGGAGGATATTCTTTGATGCCGCTGACAGAAAGAAAGTGCACGAATTGCATAGGCAATTTTCTAATTCTAGGTTGGCTGATAACGCCAAAGATCATGGTTATATAGGGGGGTCAAAACCAATGATTAAGAAAAGCAATTATGGTGAATTTTTCATTGAATGTAATAAAACCGAGATGGGAGATTGATCATGCCGGCATATAATCCTGGAAATGGATTCACTCAAACAAGCAAGGCTGGACAGCGGGTAGACCCAATAACCGGGGAGGTAAATTCCACCCATCGGGGCGACGATTGGGCTGCACCGGCAGGAACCGATATACCGGCTGCCGACGGAGGTGTGGTCGAGTTTAGCGGTTGGATGTCAGGTTACGGAAATACCGTAGTGATTCGCAACAGTTAAAGGGGTCAGCTTCGCATTCTTTTTTGAACAACCATGCCACGTCGACCACGCATTAAATTAGCCGGGATGCCGCAACACATCGTGCAGCGCGGCATCAATCGGGAGCCATGTTTCTTCGCCGAGGAGGATTACCACGTCTACCTTCACTGGCTGGAGAAAGCGGCCATCGATTGGCACTGTCAGATTCATGCCTATGCACTGATGACCAATCATGTGCATCTGCTGGTGACGCCGGAAACCGAGACTGGAATCGCCAAGCTCATGCAGGCCATCGGGCGGCGCTATGTGCAGTACGTCAACCGTTTCTACCGCCGCACCGGCAGCCTCTGGGAAGGCCGTTACAAATCCAGCGTCATCGAGGCAGAAAGCTACCTCATAACCTGTATGCGCTATATCGAACTCAATCCGGTTCGTGCCGGGATGGTACAAGACCCCAGCCTGTATCGATGGAGCAGTTATCGGCATAACGGATTGGGTCATTCCGATCCACGTATCACCCCGCACCCGGTATTTCTGGCCATCGACATCGACGGTGCCGAGCGGCAATCGGCCTACAGGGCTCTTTTTCGCAGCGAACTGGATGAAGAGGCAATCGCCGACATTCGACTTGCTCTTTCACAGGGGCAACCATTGGGGCATGGCCACTTCAGTGCGCAGATTTGTGCAGCGACCGGGGTCAGGCACTCACAAAAACGGCGGGGCAGACCATCTGGTAGCGTTGATCGAACTGCCGACACCGGATCTCAATCCGAATTTGGATTCTGAGCAGAACGGATGATTGCCCTGCCGACCGGTTGTCGCCTCCAGGTTCGGCTCAGAAATTGTTTCGCCAGCCGCGGATGGCCGCGAAAATGGCCACCTGGGAGGTGTCGACCGCAGCATGCGCCAGCGCAGCTTCGATCACGGCCGGTTCGCTGCAGCGCAGAAACGGATTGGTCGCCTTTTCCTCGCCCAGTGTCGAGGGAACGGAAGAACGCCCGGCGGCGCGCAGCGCAGCGACCCGCTCGCCCCGCGCGCGCAGCGCCGCGTTGCCTGGTTCGACCGCCAGGGCGAAGCGCAGATTGGCTTCCGTGTATTCATGCGCGCAGTAGACCAAGGTGTCGTCTGGTAGCGCCGCCAGGCGGCCCAGCGAGGCGCTCATCTGGGCCGGCGTGCCCTCGAACAGGCGGCCGCAGCCGGCGCCGAACAGGGTATCGCCGCAAAACAGCATGCCCGGAACGTAATAGGCGATATGCCCCAGCGTATGACCGCCGACCGGCAGCACCGCGACGCGCTCCCCGAGAATGTCGATCGTCTCGCCCCCCGACAGAGGGTCGGTACAGCCTGTGATAGACTCTTCAGCCGGTCCGAACACTCGGGGATGCCAGCGTTCGACGAGTTCGGCGACACCTCCCTGATGGTCGGCATGGTGGTGAGTGATCAGGATGGTTTCAAGGCGCAGTTGCAGCGCTTCCAGCCGCGCCATGACCGGTGCGGCATCGCCGGGATCGACCACGGCCGCCCGGCCGTCGCGGACCAGCAGCCAGATGTAATTGTCCTTGAATGCGGGAATGAGCAAAATTTCGAACATGCCGGAACTATCGAGCGAAGGTCGACGGATGTCAATTCCGGGCCTTGCAGACTGGCTGGGCACGGCGCAGGGACAATACGTGCTGGACTGGGAAGCGAGCCGCACCGATGCCGCGGTCGCCGACGTCTTCGGTTTCAATGCGCTCCAGCTCGGCCTGCCGCATCACGACTTCCTGCGTGCCAACCGCATCCCGATGCGCCAGAAAGCAGGCGAAAGCGGCCCCGTCGATGTCCTCTGCGACCTCACCGCATTGCCGTTCGCGGCGCACAGCACCGACCTCGTCGTGCTGCCGCATGTGCTTGAATTCACCGCCGACCCGCACCAGATCCTGCGCGAGATCGAGCGCATCCTGATTCCCGAGGGCCAGCTGATCGTCCTCGGTTTCAATCCGCTGTCGCTGTGGGGGCTGCGCAACCGCCTCGAACGGCGCGGCAGCTTTCCCTGGCACGGCAACTACCTCTCGCTCCTGCGGCTCAAGGACTGGCTGAAACTGCTCGGTTTCGAGGTCGACCGCGGCATCGTCGGCTGCCGCGTTCCCCCATGGGAGCAAAAGACCTGGCTGCGGCGCTGGCGGTTCATGGAAACCGCTGACGAACACTGGTGGGGCTTTCCCGGCGGCGTCTATCAATTGCGCGCCATCAAGCGCACCCATGCCATGCGCCTGATTACGCCGCAGTGGCGCAAGAACGCCGTCGGCAGCAAGGCGCTGCGGCCGGTCGCGCAAAAGGAAAACCATGGCCACTGAAGAACACGTGGAAATCTTTACCGACGGCGCCTGCAAGGGCAACCCCGGCCCCGGCGGCTGGGGCGCCATCCTGCGTCTCGGCGCGCACGAGAAGGAGCTGTGGGGCGGCGAAAGCGAAACGACCAACAACCGCATGGAACTGACCGCCGCCATTCGCGCCCTGGAAGCGCTGAAGCGCCCGGTCGGCGGCCGCGTGTATACCGATTCGCAATATGTCCTGAAGGGCATCAGCGAATGGATTCACGGCTGGAAGCGCAACGGCTGGAAAACCGCCGCAAAGCAGCCGGTGAAGAACGCCGACCTCTGGCAGCAGCTCGACGCACTGCGCGCGCCGCACCGACTCGAATGGATCTGGGTCAAGGGCCATGCCGGCCACCCGGAAAACGAACGCGCCGACGCCCTGGCCAACCGCGGCATCGACGAACTGAACAACAAGGACGCCGCATGAGACAGATCGTTCTCGACACCGAAACCACCGGCCTCGACCCGCGTCACGGCCACCGCATCATCGAAGTCGCCTGCATCGAGATGGAGAACCGCCGTCTGACCGGGCGCCATCTGCACAAATACATCAACCCGGAGCGGGAAATCGACGAAGGCGCCCAGGCGGTGCATGGCATCACCCTGGAATTCCTCGCCGACAAACCCAAGTTCACGGACATCGTCGATGAGTTCCTCGACTTCATTAACGGCGCCGAACTGATCATCCACAACGCCCCCTTCGACCTCGGCTTCCTCAATGCCGAACTGCTTCGCCTCGACCGCGTGCCGGTCGAAACCGTGTGCAATGGCGTGACCGACACCCTGCGCATGGCCAAGGATCTGCACCCCGGCAAGCGCAACAGCCTGGACGCGCTGTGCGAACGCTACGAGATCGACAATTCGCAGCGCACGCTGCACGGCGCCCTGCTCGACACCGAACTGCTGGCCGAAGTCTTCCTGGCGATGACGCGCGGCCAGAACACCCTGATGATCGAACCCGATGCCGCGCCGCGGGTCCAGACCGGCAAAGGCGGCGCGCCCGTCGAACGCAAGCCGCTGCTGGTGCGCCGCGCCAGCGAAGAGGAAATCGCCGACCACCAGCGGGTGCTGGCCGCCATCGACAAGGAAACCAAAGGCGGCTGCCTCTGGCTGGCCGCCGAAAGCCAATCACCGGCTGCGTAGCAATCGGGCTTTGGCACCGGGCCGCAGCCCGGATCGCCTCAGCGCATCAGCAGCAGGCCACCGAGGATCAGTCCGGCCAGAAACACCGTGTCGACCGCCAGCATCAGCACCGGCCGCCAGCCAAGACTGGCCAGTTGCTGCAGCGAGGTCTTGACCCCGAGCGCGGCGATGGCCACGACCAGGCACCAGCGCGACAGGTGGGATGCGGCGTCGGTCACCGGCTTGGGAATGATGCCGAGGCTGTTGATCACGACCAGGATGGCGAAGCCGATCAGGAAGCCGGGCAGCAGCGGCGGGCGGGTGCCGCCCTCGCCGCGCGTGCGGAAGACCAGCGAGAAGACGAGCACCACCGGCAGCAGCATGGCGACGCGCAGCAGCTTGACGAAGGTCGCGCCATCGCCGACTTCCGGCGAGATCATGTAGCCGGCGGCGACGACCTGGGCAACGTCGTGGATCGTCCCGCCAAGGAAGACCGAGGCGGCGCCGGGGTCAAGATCGAGGGCGCGGGCAATGGCCGGGTAGGCGATCATCGCCACCGTCGACAGGGTCGTGACGCCGACCACGGTGAACAGCGTGAACCGCTGGTTTTCCTCGTTCTTCGGCATCACCGCGGAGATCGCCAGCGCCGCCGAGGCGCCGCAGATGGCGACGGCGCCGCCGGTGAGCAGGCCCTCGGTCTTCGGCCGGCCGAGCAGGCGGCCGACCAGCGCACCGAAGAGGATGGTCAGCACGACGCCGCCGATCACCATCATGATCGGCACCGCGCCCAGCCCCGAGATCTGCTCGGCGGTGATGCGAGCGCCAAGCAGCGCGACGCCGAAGCGCAGGATCTGGCGCGACGCGAATTCGATGCCGGCCTTGACCTTCTCGCCGTTGGCGGCAAAGTTGAAGGCCATGCCGAAGAACAGCGCGTAGAGCAGCTGGGGGCCGCCCTGGTGTTCGGCGACGAAGGTCGCCGCCATGGCGATGGTGATCGCAGTCAATACGCCGGGCCAGATCACCGGCCAAGCGGGCAGCTGCAGGGTGTGGGCGAGTCTCATGCCGTGCCCCTCAGCGGCCGAAACCGCGGGCCTGCGCCGGCGTCTTCAGCAGGAAGTGGGAGAGCGCCGGGATCAGGATCAGCGCGCCGATCATGTTCCACAGGAACATGAAGGTGAGCAGGATGCCCATGTCGGCCTGGAACTTGATCGGCGACCAGGCCCAGGTGACGACGCCGGCCGCCAGAGTCACACCGACCAGGGCGACGACCTTGCCGACGAACTGGATCGAGCGCTTGTAGGCGACGGCCAGCGATGCCCCGGCACGCTGCTGCGCCAGCTGGATGCTCAACAGGTAGAGGGCGTAATCGACGCCGATGCCGACCCCCAGCGCGATGACCGGCAGGGTCGCCACCTTGACACCGATGCCGAGCATGACCATCAGGGCTTCGCAGAGAATGGACGTCAGGATCAGCGGCACGATGGCGACGACGACCGCGCGCCAGTTGCGGAAGGTGATGAAGCAGAGGGCGATGACCGCGAGATAGACATAGATCAGCATCTCGGTCCATGCCTTCTTGACGACGATGTTGGTCGCCGCCTCGATCCCGGCATTGCCGGCGGCGAGCAGGAACTGGCGCTCCGGCGTCGAATGCTCCTCGGCGAAGCGGGCCGACTCGGCGACCACGCGGTCCAGCGTTTCCGCCCGGTGGTCACTCAGGTAGGCGATCACCGGCATCACCGAACAGTCGTTGTTGAACAGATCGGGGTTATTCACCGACGCCTGCTGCGCGCCATAGTTCAGGATGTCCTGATTGCGCGCCAGGGTCAGCCACTTCGGGCTGCCCTCGTTGGAGCCGGCGGTGATCTGGCGCACCGCGTTGCCGAGAAAGACCGTCGTCTGGACGCCGGGCAGCTGCTGCAGGCCCCAGGCCAGGCGATCGGCCTCGACCAGGGTCTGGTAGTTGAGGCAGCCTTCGGCCGCCGTCTTGACGATGACCGCGAACTGGTCGCTCGACAGCGAGTAGCTGCCGGAAATATAGGCATTGTCGCGGTTGTAGCGCGAGTCGGCGCGCAGTTCCGGCGCCCCCTGTTCGAGATCGCCGATCTTCAGCTGCAGGCTGACGACAAATCCGGCGACCGCCAGGAGCAACGCCACGATGATGGCGCCCAAGGCCCAGCGCCGCTCGGTAAAACGCTCGAGTCCGCGCCACAGGGCGGCGAAGCCGCCGCGGCCGTCATCCGATTCGGCGCGCAGGCTGCGCTCGGCCGCTGCCGTGCTGACGCCGGTATAGGAAAGGAGGACCGGCAGCAGGATCAGGTTGGTGAAGATCAGCACCGCAACGCCGAGGCTGGCGGTCAGCGCCAGATCCTTGATGACCGGGATGTCGATCACCATCAGCACGGCGAAGCCGACGGCATCGGCGAGCAGCGCCGTCATGCCGGCGAGGAACAGGCGGCGGAAGGTGTAGCGGGCGGCGACCAGGCGGTGCGTGCCGCGGCCGATGTCCTGCATGATGCCGTTCATCTTCTGCGCCCCGTGCGAGACGCCGATGGCGAAGATCAGGAAGGGGACGAGGATCGAGAACGGATCGAGCTCGAAGCCGAACAGCGCGACCAGCCCGAGCTGCCAGACGACGGCGACCACCGAGCAGGCGATGACCAGCGCCGTGCTGCGCAGGCAGCGGGTGTAGAGATAGATGATGGCGATGGCGATGGCGGCGGCGATGGCGAAGAAGGTCATCACCTTGGCCAGGCCGTCGATCAGGTCGCCGACCAGCTTGGCGAAGCCGATCATGTGGATGCGCACGCCCGGCGCGCCGTCCTTGGCGGCACTTTCAAAGCGGTCGCGGATGTTCTCCTCGAGGGCGGCGGACAGCGCACGGTAGTCGATCGCCGCGCCGGTCGTCGGATCCTTGTCGAGCAGCGGGACGACGAGCATGCTCGACTTGAAGTCGTTGCCGACGAAGCGGCCGACGATGCCGGAGCGGGCGATGTTGAGACGTAGCTGCTCGGTGGCCTTGGGCGAGCCGTCGTACGAATCGGGCATCACCGGGCCGCCCTGGAAGCCCTCCTCGGTAATCTCGGTCCAGCGCACCGACGGCGTCCACAGCGATTTCAGCCAGGCGCGGTCGACGCCCGGAGTAAGGAACAATTCGTCGTTGATCTTGCGCAGCGTATCCTGGTACTTCGGATCGAAGATGTCGCCGTCGGTGTTCTCGACAACGATGCGCAGCACGTTGCCAAGACCGCGCAGCTCGGCGCGGTTGTCGAGGTAGTTCTTGATGTAGGGCTGGCCCTGCGGAATCATCTTCTCGAAGCTGGCATTCAGCGTCAGCCGGGTGGCCGCCCCGAACAGGAGCACCAAGGTGACCAGTACGCAGGCGATGACGACGGTCAGGCGGTTGTTGAAGATCGCCCGTTCGAGGGCGGTCCCCGAGTTGGGATTGAAGTCGGTCAGGGTCCGCACGATCGGCATGCGGTCCATGAGGTCTGTGGCTACGGCCATCGCTGGGTTCTCCTGTCTCTGCTTTTTAAGTTTTGGTTTTGCTTCTGCTTGCTTACTGGATGGCCTGCGTGCGGACGCCGCGGGCGCCGACCATCACGGCGCCTTCACGGCCCAGGCAGGCGACCGCCGAGGCCGGGCTGGCCTGCTCGACCTTGACCGGGCGGAAGCTGGCGCCGGCGTCGTCGCTGACCAGCACGCGGCCGGCCTGGCTGACGAGGACGAGGCGCTTGTCGCCACAGTTGGCGGCGCCGGTGATGCCGTCCTGCAGGCCGGTCTCGACCTTTTTCCAGGTTTTGCCGCCATCGCTGCTGCGGAAGGCATTGCCGCGCAGGCCGTGCACCAAGACCGCGCCGGCGTCGCCGGCAAGGCCGAAGAAACTGCCCTTGTAGCCGGTATCGAGCGCGACGAAGCGGTTGCCGCCGGCATCGAGCTTCAGCACGGTGCCCTGCTCGCCGGCGATGTAGAGCGCGCCGCCGACCTGGCGGATTGCGTAGAGGTGCAGGCGTGACGGGTTCTCGGTGCGGTGGAACCACGGCTCCCAGGTCTTGCCGCCATCGGCAGTGCGAAAGATCTGGTTGAAGGCGCCGACGATAAAGCCGTTGTTTTCGTCGGCGAACCAGACGTCGAGGAAGGCGTTCTCTGCCCCCTGGGCGCCGATGCGCTTCGTTTCTTCAACCAGCGCTGCGGCGCTGTCGGCCGGGCCGAGGGCACCCTTGGCGGCCTGGGCCGCGTAGTAGCTTGCCATCAGTTCGCCGGCGCTGCGCCCGTCGAGCTGGCGTGTCCAGGTGGCGCCGCTGTCGGCGCTGTGCAGTACGATGCCGTCGTGGCCGACCGCCCAGCCTCTGGCCGGCGTCGGGAAGTAGACCGCCACGAGGTCGGAGCTGACCGGCACCTTCGCCTGCGTCCAGGTCTTGCCGCCATCGTCGGAAAGGACGATGTGGCCGCGCTGACCGACGGCGACGATGCGCTGTCCGGCATTGGCGACGCCGTTGAGCAGCGACTTCGCCGCGAAGGCGCTGTCGCGCGCCGGGGTGTCGAGCACGTCGCGGTAGCTCGCGGCGGCGGAGGCTGCCAGCGGCAGCGTCAGAACGAGCGCGACGAGCGGAGGAACGATCTTCCGGAAAGTCATGGCTTGCCTTGTCGAAAAAAGGGCCGGTTGCGGGGTCGACCGCAACCGGCCTGGTGGGGAGGAATTACCGGATGCCGGCGCCGGCCAGCGCGTCGGGCGACCAGTCGCGCTCGGAAGCCGGCTTGCCCTGGCGGACGCCGCCGGTTTCGGCGGTGTAGCCGGACAGCGAGTAGGAACCGGCGATCAGGTCATACAGGCCATGCATGTCGGCCCACGGCGCCGATGCCTCGTAGCTCGGGGTCTGATAGGCGAAGCCGGCACGGAACAGCTGGCCGCGCGCGTCATACTGGTCGGAGGCCAGGATGGTCCAGGAGTCCTCATCGATATAGAAGGTGCGCTTGCTGTAGATGTGGCGCTTGCCCTCGCGCAGCTTGGCCTCGACGACCCAGACGCGGTGCAGTTCCCAGCGGACCTGGTCCGGATTGATGAACTTCGGCTTCAGCAGGTCGTCCTTGTTGGAGGCGAAGGCCATGCGGTAGGTGTTGTACGGGACGTACATTTCCTTCTTGCCGACCAGATTGAAGTCGAAGCGGTCCATCGAGCCGAGGAACAGGAAGACGTCGTCGAAGGTCGAGGTGCCGCCGGTGCCCGGGTTCGGGGTATCGAAGGCGAAATCCGGGGCGATCTTGACGCGGCGCTGACCGGGCAGGTACTGCCAGGCACGGCGGTCGCTGGTCGCGTAGTCGAGCGGATCGATGATCATCATCGCCTCGCCGGCACGGCGGGCCGGGCCGGTGTAGGTGATGCGCTGCTTGTAGGAAACGCCCGAATCGGCCTTGCTGCTATCCCAGTACGGATATTCCTGGACGATCGAACCTTCGGTCGACACGGACGGACGGCCCGAGGCGTCGATGTTCCAGTTGCGGTACTTGACGTTGTAGGCGACGCCCTGGAAGCGGACGAGATGGTTCCACATCACTTCGTAGCCGGTCTTGGGGATCGGGAACGGGATGCCGGCATGGCAGCCTTCCATCGAGCGGCCGCCGTTGGTGGTCTTGGCGCTGGCCGCGCACTTGGCGGTATTGTCGGCCACCCACTTCGGATAGGCGACGCTGCGCTGGGTCGGGTAGACGTCGATCCGGTAGTCCGGATTCTTCTTCATCAGCGCCTTGGTGCCCTCGGTCAGCTTGTCGCCGTATTTGTCCATGTTCTTGGCGTCGACCGCGAACAGGGGCTTGTCGGCTGCAAAGGGATCAGGCCGCAGGCCATCGCCGGCCTTGTACTCGGCCGGTGCCTTGGTCAGGCCGCCGGCGTAGGCGGGGATCGAGCCGTCCTTGTTGCCGGCCTTTTCGGCGCCGGTGGCGGTCAGGGTGGTGCCGAGCTGCTTCGCCTCGTCGGCGCTGACACCGGCCAGGGCGGCGCCGGAAGCGGACGCCAGGGCGGCGATCAGGATGGTTTTCTGGAATCGCATGGGTTGTCTCCTCAGAAGGTGGTTTTAAGGGTCAGGCTGATGAAGTCGCGATCCTTCAGCAGCGTCGTGAAGCCGTTTTGCGTGATGTTCTGCGCGCCCAGGGCACCGCTGGTGCCGTAGTCGTTGATGCGGCCGAAGTAGCCGATGTACTTGAGATCGACACGGTGCTTCTGGAAGATGTCGAAACCGAGGCCGGCGCTGAAGTTGCCGTTGCCCTGGTTGCCGCCGAAGGTGGTCGCGGCGTTACCGCTCAGGCCCATCGAGAAGGTCATCGGCGCCGACATGTCGACACCCGGCATGACCTGGTACCAGGTCGGCGTGAAGCTGGCGCCCATGCCGACGTAGTTCTTCGTCGCGCAGCCGTCCCACTTGTCGCCGGGGGTGTTGGCGGAACCCTGATTCTTGTTGAAAGTACAGCCCCTGTAGCCGACGGCCTGGAAGGTTTCGGCGCCACTGGTGACGTCGAGCCACTGGCTCCAGACCAGTTCGACCGCCCAGGTGGCGGCGTCGAAGACCGGCGTGTCGGGCAAGATGCCGACGGCGTTGACCAGGCCGTGCATCGTGTTGCCGCGCGGGCCGGTGGTCTCGCCTTCGCCCGGCGCCGGGACGTTGAACGGATTGGTGCCCGGCACGCCGAGAATCTTGGACAGCAGCGGCGTGTTGTGGCGGTAGGACAGTTCGCTGCCGAAGCTGATGCCGCCGATGTTCTTGGCCAGGCTGACGCCGTAGAGGTCGACGCCGTCCGCGTAGATCAGGTTGTACTGGCTGAAGGCCGACAGCGGCACGTAATTCGGCCGTGCTGCCGTCCCGACGTTGCGCAGGGTCTGCTGGGTCACCAGGCCTTGCGGCAGCTTGTCGGCATAGCGGCGGTAATAGACGCCGACGGTGCCGTCGAGCGCTTCCGGCGACCAGCGGGCATTGAGGCCGAATTCGCCGTTGCGCTGGGCCGGCTCGAACGGATTGCCGCGGGTGTAGCCGACGCCGGGCGCCAGCAGGATGCGGTCAGGGCCGTTGAAGGCGAAGTCCACCGGACCGAGGTAGGTGCCGCCTTCCGGGAAGCGGTAGGCTTCCCATTCGAGGAAGTACTGGGCGCCCAGCGAGAGGGTGTCGGTCACCTGGACCTGGCCGGAAATCTGGTTCAGCGGGCGGAACAGTTCCTTGGCCTCGACGCCCGGGGTGGCGAAGCCCTTCTGCAGGTCGAGCGGCATCTGCGAGTAGGAAATGCCGTGCAGGGCGCCGCCGAGGAACAGGGACTCGCCCCAGAACACGGTGTGACGACCGGCGCGCACCTTGGTCGGCACGTCGCCCACATCGAAGTTGGCGAAGACGAAGGCGTCGAGGATCTCGCCGGACGGGCCGCGGTAGTACTGCTCGATGTAGGGGCTGAACTGCTGGTTCGTGTAGCTGGAAATGCCGGCCCGGGCGAACTTGGGGTTGGCGCCGCTGGCCGTGCCGTAGGCGCCGTCGCCCCAGGCTGCGCCGCTGACGCGGAAGCCGAGCATCTTCTTCCAGGCGAAGTCGAATTCTGAGAACAGGTCGAGACGGTTGGTGACGAGATCGCCCTTGTCGAACAGGTAGGTGCCTTCATCGGAGGCAATGTTGTTGCCGATCAGGTTGTTGCGGTTCTTGACGCGCACCCCGGCGTTGTAGCGGACGGTGGTGTCCAGGCGCATTTCGATATCTTCGTTGTCGACGTCGATATTGAATGCCAGGGCGTTGCCGCCGGTGCCGAGCGCGGCCGCCAGCGCCAGCGCGATCGGGCGGGCCTGCTTGCGGAACTGCCGTTGTCTCTCCATGTTGAGCATTGCTTTGTCTTCCTTCCTTTTTTGATGAACTTGCTGAAAGAGATGTGACTTGTGACTGATTCAGGAATGGATTATCCGGAGCAGGCGCCGCCGCACCCCCCCCAAAAAGCGGGGGATGGGGAGTTGCTTGGGGGGGCTTCGCCGCTGCGAAAACTGCCCGCACCGCCCTGCGCGGCGGACGGCGGCCAACTGTTGGAAGGCTTGCCGGACGGGCTTCGCCGCAGATTGCGGGCGAGCCGGTTCAGCGTCGGCGCATGGGGGGCGCCGGCGGTTTTTGCCATGAAAACGGGGTTGACCGCAGCAGGCTGGCCGCAGCGATGAATTGAGGGGGAAGCGACGTTGCCGACCCGCCGGGGGCCGGCACTACCGGGCTCAGGACGGCGTGTTTACACCCCGGCGGGCAAGCAGGTTACTCGCTGCCCTCGAGCAGGCCGAGCAGTTGCGCGCGCCGCACGACGTGCTTGCGCGTGCCGGCGTCGAGCTTGCCGAAGAGGTTCTTCAGGTGCCACTTGACGGTTTCCTCGCCGACCGACATCGCCTGGGCGATTTCCTTGTTGGAGAGGTTGCGCGCCAGGAACTCGAGCACCTCGCGCTCCTTGGGCGTCAGCACCATACTCGGCACCGCTCGCGGCAGCGTGGCCTCGCGCGCGGGCCGCGGCCGGACGGCACGCGGCACCTGGACGGCAGCCGGCAGGTCGCCACCTCCACCCTCCTCGACCAGGCGGCGCATCCAGTCGGCGATCACCGGGTGGGCATCGACGAAGGTCCGCGCCAGCCCGAAGGTCTGCGCCAGATTCATCGCCTCGAGCATCAGCACGCGTCCGTTGCCGCCCTGGCGGTCGAGCGCCAGCGCGCGCAGGGCCATGACCTCAATGCGCAGACGGCCGAGCTTCATGGCATCGGCCAGCGCCACCGCCGGGGCAAGATGGTCAAGCGCAGCCTGCCAGTCCTGCGCGGCAATGGCGACGTTGGCGTGGGAGATGATCTGCAGCAGCGCCACCGAGCGATGCCACAGAGAACCTTCGGGATGGCCACTCTGGGCGACGATCTCGTCGATGCGATCGGCCAGCACCCGGCAGGTCTCGCTACGGAACTTGCCGGCGTGGATGCGCACCTGGTCGGCAAGGCTGGCGATGCTCATCCGCGGCAGGCCACGGGCGACGCCAACGGCGCCGAGCGCCTCGAGCAGGTCGATGGCACGATGCTCGATGCCCTGCGCGGCGGCGATGCGGGCCACGGTGCGGTAGCCGAACAGCGCCGTCTCGGGCGCGCCGAAGCGTTCGAGCACGTCGAGCCGGTTGGCCAGCAGCGCCGCCGCCTCGTCCAGCCGGTCGCGCTCGTATACAGCGACGGCGAGCAGCGCGGCCAGCATGCAGGCCTGCGGATGGCGGCGGCCGAGATCGGCCTCGGCACGCTCCAGCGCCGGCCGCAGCGTTTCCTCGCCGAGCAGCAACTGTCCTTCCCATATATAGCTGAGGCCGGTGAAGAACTCGCCCCAGCGCCCGGCATAGACATGGCCCTTGCCGACGCTGCCGCGCACTACCTGCTGCAGGTGGCGCCGCGCCTGAGCCGGATCGCCCTTGAGGATGGCGAGGATCGCCTGGCGGTTGGCATGCATCTGGAGCAGGCGCGGCTCGCGCCCCGGCGGCGCCTCCGACCACGGCTCGAAGAGGGCGGCGCAACGGTCGGGCTCGTCGGCGAAATACGCGGCGCCGCTGAGGATCAAGGCGCACTCGTAGCGCAGATTGCTGTCGACGTCGGGGTTCTCGAGGATGCGGGCGACCAGGCGGCCGGCCTCTTCCTGCCGCTCGCTGAGCGCCAGCGCCCAGGCCGCTGCCAGCCGCAGTTGCGGGCGGCTGTCGAGATCGGATTCGGGCAGATCCTCGAGCCATTCGAGCACGGTGCCGTGGTAGCCCTGCGTCACCGCGTCGTACATGCAGCGCTCGGCCATGTCGTAGGCCTGCTGCCGCTGCCCGGCGGCATGCGCATGGCGCGCCGCCTCCTGGGTCATGCCGCGCTCGGCCAGCCACGCCATGGCGCGCAGATGGAGCGTGGCCAGCTCTGCCGCCGGCAGCTCGGCGAGACGCTCGCGCAGGGCGTCTCGGGCCAGCGCATGCAGGCGGAACCACTCGCCGTCGTCGTCCACCATGAAGATCGGCGTATCGCGCGCCAGGCGCGCGAGCTGTTCCGGCGCGTCGGCACTGTCGAGCAGTGCGCGGCAGAGGTCGGGATGCAACAACTCGACCAGCGACACGCGCACGAGAAAATCGACATCCCCGGCGGCGAGATTGTCGAGCAGGCCGCCGACCAGCTGTTCGCTGCGCCCTTCGTTGCGCGCCAGCATGCCGTTGATCGCGGCGCGCGGATCGCCCGCCCCCTCGGTCGCCGCCAGCGCCAGCTGGAGACCGAGCGGCCAGCCTTCGGTGATCTCGTGCAGCCGCGCGCAGGCATCGGTATCGACATTGCCGCCGAAGCGGTTGCGCACGAAGGCGATCGTCTCGTCGAGACTGAAGCGCAGCATGTCCGGGCCGACCGCCACGGCCGCGCCGTAGGCGACGAGGTCGGCCACCGCGTCGTCCAGCTCGCCGCGCCCGGCGATGATCACACGCAGATTGGGCGGCAGGTTGTGCAGCAGATAGACCAGCGTTTCAAAATTGCGCGCCGGCAGCCGCTCGACTTCATCGACGATGAGGACCATGTCGAGCGAGGTCTGCGCCACCTCGGCCAACCAGGCGGTGATGCCTTCGAGCTCGCCGCCCGGGGCGCCGCCGCCTTCGAGAAAATAGCGCCCGAAAGCCGGTCGACCGCAACCGATGCGCACCGCCAGCGTCAGGGCGTGCAGAAAATGCTGCGGATCCTCGTGGTCGTCGGCCGACATCCACGCGACGGCCGCCCCGCGCGCCAGATGCTCGCGCCGCCATTGCCCGAGCAGCGAGGTCTTGCCGAAACCGGCCGGCGCCTGGACGACCATGACAGGGCGCTCGCGGAAGGCCTCGGCATTGACCCCGAGGCGCGGCCGCAGCAGCTGGTGGCGCGGCGCACGCGGCGGCGTGGTGCGGAGTACGAGTCCGGACATCAGGGCGCCGGGCTGGCGGATTGCGCTGGTCATCGAGGTGCCCGCTTCATTCTGTCCGGCTCGCACCGGTTGTTCGTGGGCGCCGGGTGGAATCCCCGACGGATGGGGCAAATTTAATCACAGGCTGCCATTTCCGGACAGCCTATCCCCCCCTTTTTCGAGGGGGGAAAAACCCCGCCGGACTCCCTAAGATGCGCTCCATACCAATACGTCAGGAAGGTCCGGACCATGAAACACGTCGATGTCTGCGCAGTGGAAGATGTCCCGCCGGGAAAGTCGCGCGCCGTTCGCGCCGACGGCCGTGACATCGCCCTGTTCAACGTCGACGGCACCGTCTACGCCATCGAGAACAGCTGCCTGCACCAGGGCGCCGCTTTGAGCGGCGGCCAGTTGTGCGGCCGCCAGGTGACGTGCCGGGCCCATGGCTGGCGCTTCGACGTGACGACCGGCCGGCTGGGCAGCTCCACCAAGCTGGGCGTCGCCACCTTCCCGGTCAACATTTCCGGTGACCGCGTCCTGGTCACCATCGCCAACTGAACCCGGCCTCGCGCAACTTTTTACAGGAATAGCCATGTATCGACACCTGCTGGTCCCCATCGAAAATTCCGACCTGTCGACCGTGACCATCGGCCGCGCCGTCGAGTTCGCCCTGGCGCTCGGCGCCCGGATCACCTTCTTCCATGCCAGCGCCGACCACTCGGCGTCGATCTCCGGCGACGCCGAGATCGTCCGCATGACGGCGCCGGAAGACTACGCCTACAACTTCGCCGGCCGCGCCCGCGAACTGCTGACCAAGGCCGAATCGGCGGCGCGCGCCCGCGGCGTGCCCTGTGCCTCGGCGACCATGGTCAGCGACTCCCCGTACACGGCGATCATCGCCGCCGCGCGCTCCGCCGGCTGCGACCTGATCTTCATGGCCTCGCACGGCCGGCGCAGCACGCTGGGCATGATGCTCGGCTCGCAGACGCTGAAGGTGCTGGTCAATTCGGAAATCCCGGTGCTGGTGTCGGCGATGGCCGAGCCGCCGATCCCGGCCCAGGCCATCGGCATCATCCGCGACGAGCACCGCTCGCTGGCCGCCGTCCTGCATGCCTGGCAGCACCTGTTCAAGGATGCGCAGGCCAAGGGCGTCAAGCCGGATGCCGCGCTGATGCAGGCGATGGTGCATTACATCCAGGCCTTTCCGGTCGCCCTGCACCACCCGAAGGAAGACGAATACCTGTTCCGCAAGCTGCGCGAGCGCACGGCGGAAGCCAACCCGGAACTCGACGAACTCGAGCGCCAGCATGTCCGCGACGAGAAGCAGGTGCTCGAACTGGCGGCGCTGGTGGACCGCTACGCGGCCGGCGCGGCGAGCGTCGCCGAGGTCGAGCAGGCCGTCTCGCACTACGCACAGACGATTTGGGAGCACATGGGCCGCGAGGAAGGCGTGATCCTGCCGCTGGCGCAGCGCCACCTGACCGACGAGGACTGGACGGAGATCAACGAGGCGTTCCAGAAAAACCTCGACCCGCGCTTCGGCGGCGATACCGACGCCGAGTTCAAGCGGCTGTTCTCGCGCATCGTCAACCTGGCCCCGTCGGCGAACTGACACGCCATACCGAACAAACCAACAAAGACCATAAACAGGAGAACACCTTGGAACAAGCAATCCGCTTCCATGAAACCGGCGGTCCGGAAGTCCTCCGCCTCGAGGACATCGTCGTCGGCGAGCCGGGGCCGGGCGAAGTCCGCCTGCGCCACGTCGCCGTCGGCCTCAACTTCGCCGACACCTATTTCCGCAACGGCACCTACCCGATCCCCCTGCCCGCCGGCATGGGCGTCGAGGCGGCCGGCGTGGTCGAGGCGGTCGGCCCGGGCGTGACCCACATCGCCGTCGGCGACAAGGTGACCTACACCGGCTTCCTGAATACGCTGGGTGCCTACAGCACCGCCCGCATCATCGCCGCCGCGCCGCTGATCAAGCTGCCCGCCGGCATCGAATGCGAAACCGCCGCGGCGATGACCATGCGCGGCCTGACGTCGGCCTACCTGATGCGCCGCATTTATGACTTCAAGGCCGGCGACACCATCCTGCTGCACGCCGCCGCCGGCGGGGTCGGCCTGATCGTCTCGCAGTGGGCCAAGCTGCTCGGCCTGCGCGTGATCGGCACCGTATCGACCGAGGAAAAGGCCGCCGTCGCCCGTGCCCACGGCTGCGACGAGATCATCAACTACAGCCACGAGGATGTCGCCAAGCGCGCCCGCGAACTGACTGGCGGCGTCGGCGTCGATGTCGTCTTCGACAGCGTCGGCAAGAGCACCTTCATGGCCTCGCTCGATTCGCTCAAGCGCCGCGGCCTGCTGGTCTGCGTCGGCACCGCCTCGGGCCCGATTGACGCCTTCAACCCGCAACTGCTGGCGATGAAGGGTTCGCTCTACCTGACCCGCCCGGCGCTCGCCGACTACATCGCCGACCCGGCCGAGAAGGCCGAGCTGGCCGGCGAGATCTTCGGCCACGTCGCCGCCGGTCGCATCAAGATCGAAATCAACCAGCGCTACGAACTGAAAGACGCAGTGCAAGCCCATCGTGACCTCGAATCGCGCAAGACGACCGGGTCATCCATTTTTGTAATTTAAGGATAGAGGAGACAGCCTACCCATGAAAATCGAGCAACTGACCTGCGCCGTCGGCGCCGAACTGATCGACGTCAATCTCGGCGATGCCGTGCGCGACGACGGCCTGTTCAACGAGATCTACGCCGCCCTCCTGAAGCACAAGGTGCTTTTCCTGCGCGACCAGACCCTGGACAAGCTTTCGCGCATCGACCACATGAAGTTCGCGCAGCGCCTCGGCGAACTGGAAACCCACCCGATGGCCCCGAGCCACCCGGAAGCGCCCGGCCTCGTCCAGATCTACAAGAATCCGGAAAGCCCAATCGACCGCTACGAGAACGCCTGGCATACCGACGGTACCTGGCGCGAAACACCGGCGCTCGGCTGCGTGCTGCGCTGCATCGAGTGCCCGCCGGTCGGCGGCGACACGATGTGGGCCAACATGGTGCTCGCCTACGAGAAGCTGCCGGAATACGTGAAGACCGAGATCGCCGGCCTGATCGCCAGCCACAGCTTCAATTCCTCCTTCGCCGCTGCCATGCCGCAGGAAAAGCGCCTGGCGATGAAAGCCCAGTATCCGGATGCCGAGCACCCGGTTATCCGCACCCATCCGGAAACCGGCGAGAAGGTGCTGTTCGTCAATGCCTTCACGACGCACTTCGTCAATTACCACGACCCGGCGCGCGTCCGTTTCGGCCAGGACTACAACAAGAACGGCAGCGACCTGATGCAGTACCTGATCAGCCAGGCCTACAACCCCGAGTACCAGGTGCGCTGGCGCTGGAAGCCCTACAGCATGGCGATCTGGGACAACCGCTCGACGCAGCACTACGCGGTCATGGACTACCCGCCGTGCCACCGCAAGATGGAGCGCGCCGCCATCGTCGGCGACAAGCCCTTCTAAAAATCCATCGGGGGCGGCCGGTTGCGGTCGACCCCGTAAAACAGCCCGAATTCACATCAAGATCATTTCAAGGAGCAACACATGAATTTCCTCGACGGTTCCCTTTTCCCCGAAAATCAGCAGAAGCTCGTCATCACCTGCGCCCCCTACGGCCCGGAGTGGATGCCTTACGATTTCCCGGAAGACATCCCGGTCACCATGGAAGAGCAGATCCAGAAGGCCGTTGATTGCTACAACGCCGGCGCCACCGTGCTGCACGTGCATTGCCGCGAGCTCGACGGCAAGGGCTCCAAGCGCCTGTCGATGTTCAACGAACTGCTGGCCGGCATCCGCGCCCGCGTTCCCGACATGATCCTGCAGGTCGGCGGCTCGATCTCCTTCGCCCCGGAAAGCGACGGCGAAGCCGCCAAGTGGCTGTCCGACGACACCCGCCACATGCTGGCCGAGCTGTCCCCGACGCCGGACCAGGTCACCATCGCCATCAACAGCAACCAGATGAACGTCGTCGAGCAGATGTGCGAAGCCGACGTCGCCGGTACCTCGCTGGGCGAGCCGGAGATGTACCGCGCCTACCGCGAGATGACCATCCCGGCCGGTCCGGAATGGGTCGAGGAGCACATCAGCCGCCTGTCCGCCAAGGGCATCCAGACTCACTTCCAGCTCGCCAACATCACCCAGCTTGAAACCGTCGAGCGCATGATGCGCCGCAATGTCTGCAACGTACCGCTGATCCTGACCTGGGTTGCCATCGGCGGCGGCTTCGACGCGCCGAACATCTACAACCTGGCCAACTTCGTCCGTGCCTGCCCGGACGGCTCGGTGCTGACCCTGGAAACCTCCATGCTCAACGTCCTGCCGATCAACATGATGGCGATCGCCATGGGCCTGCATGTCCGCTGCGGCATCGAGGACAACATCTGGACCCAGGACCGTTCGCGCAAGATGACCTCGGTCGAACAGATCGAGCAGCTGGTGCGCATCGCGAAGGAGTTCGGCCGGCCGGTCGCCAACGGCAAGGAAGCCCGCGAGATCTACAAGATCGGCACCTTCTACAAGGACGCCGACGAGACCCTGGCGGCCAACGGCTTCGCGCCGAACCGCAAGCCGGGTCAGATCGGCTTCACCCAGTACGCCAAGGCCGCCTGAGCACCACCCCCACCGGGACGGGCAGCGAACACTGCCCGTCCCGCAACCAGACATAACTAAAATGGACCAGGTCGGCCGCTGACGCGGCCGGCCGGTGCCTGACCAAAGAATTCGAGGAGATCGCAGTGGCCATCCATGTCGCCGATGCCGGCATCGACATCCGATATACGCCGAAGGTGTCACGCACCTTCGCCTGGATCGTCTTCGCCCTCACCTTCGGCCTGCTGCTCTCCGACTACATGTCGCGGCAGGTCCTCAATGCCGTGTTCCCGGTACTCAAGGCCGAATGGGGCCTCAGCGACACGCAACTCGGCTCGCTGAACAGCATCGTCTCGCTGCTCGTCGGCCTGCTCACCTTCCCGCTCTCGCTCCTCGCCGACCGCTGGGGCCGCGTGCGCAGCATCGTCCTGATGGCCGCGCTGTGGAGCCTGGCCACCGCCGCCTGCGCCGTCGCCGAGAACTACGGCCAGATGTTCGCTGCGCGCTTCTTCGTCGGTGTCGGCGAAGCCGCCTACGGCAGCGTCGGCATCGCCGTCATCATCGCCGTCTTCCCGCCGCACATGCGCTCGACGCTGAGCGGCGCCTTTCTGGCCGGCGGCGCCTTCGGCTCGGTGCTAGGCATGGCGCTGGGCGGCGTCATCGGCGCCCAGTTCGGCTGGCGCTGGGCCTTCGGTGCCATGTCCCTGTTCGGCGTGGGACTGGTCATCCTCTACGCGCTGGTCGTGACCGAGAAGCGGCTCAATCCGGACGGCCCTGCCCGGCCGGGCGGCAAGGCAGGCAACGCCCGCTTCCCTTCACTGCGCGGACTGCTCGCCGGCCTGTTTTCCTCGATCTCGGTCTGCTGCGCCTATGTCGGCAGCGGCCTGCAGCTGTTCATGATGGGTTCGATGATGGCCTGGCTGCCCAGCTTCGCTAACCGCTACTACGAGCTGCCGGCGGACCGCGCCGGCCTGTTCGCCGCCGTCTTCGTCCTCGTCGGCGCCGTCGGGATGACCAGCTGCGGCATCATCACCGACCGCCTGAGCCGCGACTTCGCGACGCGCAAGTGGTCCGTCGCCATCGCCTATTCGCTGATTTCGTCGATCGCCCTTTTCATCGGCTTCCATCTGCCCAACGGCCCGGCCCAGCTGGCCCTGCTTGCCGTCGGCATGTTCTTCGTCGCCGGCACCACCGGACCGGTCGGCGCCATGGTCGCCAATCTGACCCACCCGGCCATCCATGCCACGGCCTTCGCCACCTGGTCGCTTGCCAACAACCTGATCGGAATGGCGCCGGGTCCCTTCCTGACCGGTGCCCTCGCCGATCGCATCGGGCTGCTCGGCGCCATGCAGTGGATGCCGCTGGTCGGCCTCACCGCCGCCGCCGTCTTCGCCCTCGGCCGTCGCCACTACGCCAGCGACCTGGCGCGCATCCGCGCCCAGCTGGCGCAGGAAAACCAATAGACCCCAACGGAGTTCCCATGTCCCGATCCCCCACCCCGACCGTCCTCTTCGTCCCCGGCCTGCGCGACCACGTCGATGACCACTGGCAGACCCACGCCCAGAAGAAGATCCCCGGCGCCCGCTGCGTCGCGCCGCTTGAGCACGACAAGCTGTCGCGCGACGCCCGCGTCGAGGCGCTGCAGGCGGCGCTGGCCGAAATCGACGGCCCGGTCGTCCTCGCCGCGCACAGCGCCGGCTGCATGATCGTCGTCCAGTGGGCGCAAAAATACAGCCGCCGCGACATCTTCGGCGCGCTGCTCGCCGCCCCGGCCGATGTCGAATCGCCGATGCCCGCCGGCTACCCGAGCGTCGACCAGCTCGCCGCTGCCGGCTGGACCCCGATCCCGCGCCGGCCGCTGCCCTTCCCGTCCGTCCTCGCCGCCTCGACCAACGACCCGCTGTGCAACTTCGCGCGCGCCGAAGGCTTTGCCCGCGACTGGGGCAGCCGTTTCCTCGACGCCGGCGCCGTCGGCCACATCAACCCGCCGGCCGGCTTCGGCGAGTGGAAGCTGGGCGAAGACCTCATCCGCGCGATGATCTGAACTCCGGACGCCCCGTGAAAACGCTCTCTCCAGCGGCGTTGACCGCGCTGCTGGCGGTGATCGGCCTGCTCAACTCCATCTGCTCCGACATGGTGATCCCGGCCCTGCCCTCGCTGCGCGACGACCTGCAAGTCAGCAACTGGCAGGCGCAGCAGACGATCTCGTTCTTCTTCGGGGCCTGCGCCTTCATGTCGCTGTGGTACGGGGCGCTGGCCGATGCCTGGGGTCGCCGCGCCGTCACCCTCGGCGCCCTGCTCGTCGTCGCCGTGACCGCTCTCGGCTGCATGGCCGTTCGCCAGATCGAGCACCTGTGGGTGCTGCGCACCGTCCAGGGCATGGCTTCGGGCGCCGGCCTGGTGATCAGCCGCACCGTCGTGCGCGACCTGCACATCGGCCCCACGGCGCAGAAACTGCTGAGCAACATCATGATGGTGCAGACGCTGTCGCTGGTCGCGACGCCGGTGATCGGCGGGCTGCTGGCCGCCGCCTGGGGCTGGCGCGCTGTCTTCGGCGTTATCGCCGGCCTCATGCTGGCGCTGGCGCTCGCCTGCTGGCGCTGGCTGCCGGAAACCCTGCCGGTCGCGCAACGCCGCCCGCTGCGCCCGGCCGCCCTCTGGCACGCCTACGCCAGCGTGGCGCGCAACGGCAGCTTTCTGCGCCTGTCGACCGCACACGTCGCCAACTGGGTGGCGATGGCGATGTACGCCTTCTCGGCGCCCGCCATCGTCATGCACCATCTCGGACGCGCAACGACCGACGTCTGGATGGTCTTCGTACCGATCACCGCCGGCCTGGTTTCCGGCTTCGTCCACTTCCCGCGACTCGCGCAGCGCCTCGCCAGCGCGACCATACTCGGGCGCGCCTACCGGATCCTGGCGCTGGCCGTGGCGCTCAACCTGGCCCTTTGCGGCCTGCTGCCGCCCGGCCCGCTCCAGTTGTTCCCGTTGTTCGTCTTCTCCTACGGCATGGCGCTGGCCCTGCCGATCCTGATCGACCGCGCGCTGGCGCCGGTGCATGAACACGCCGGGGTCGCCGCCTCGTGCCAGACCTTCATGCAGTTCGCCGTGATGGCCTTCGGCGCCGGCGTCCTCGCCCCGCTGCTGTGGGACTCGCTGTTCCTGCTGGCGCTCGGCACCGGCACCTTCACCGCCATCGGCGCCGGCTGCGTGCTCTACGAGGCGCGCCACCGCCATGCCCACCCCTGCCCGACCACCTGACCATTACGCCATGTCCACCACCCTCGCCATCGACGTCCATTTCGACCTGATCTGTCCCTGGTGCCTGATCGGCAAGCGCCACCTGCGCAGCGCCATCGAGCAATTCCGCAGCACCCATCCGGATGTCGACGTTGCGCTCAACTGGCGCTCGCACCAGTTGCTGCCCGACATTCCTGCCGCCGGCATCCCCTACCAGGTGTTCTACGAACGGCGCCTCGGCAGCCCGGCCGCCGTCGCCGCACGCCGCGCCCAGGTCCAGGCCGCGGCGCGGGCGGCCGGCATCGAGCTTGCCTTCGAACGCATCGCGCTGATGCCCAACACGCAGCTGGCACACCGGCTGATCGACTGCGCCGGCGAATTCGGCGGCGCCGAGCAGGTGGCCTACCTGATCGAGCGCCTGTTCGCCGCCTACTTCATGGAAGGACGCAACATCGGCGCCCTCCCGGTCCTGCTCGCGATCGCCGCCGAGGCGGGCTTCCCGGCCGCCGCCATCGAGGCCCGCCTGGCCACGCCGGAAGCCGGCGACCGCTTCCGCGCCCGGCTCGCCGCCGATGCCGGCATCTCCGGCGTCCCCTTTTTCGTCTTCAACGACCGCCTCGCGATCTCCGGCGCCCATCCGCCGGCCTCGTTGCTGGCGGCGATGGAACAGGCGCTGCTGCCGACCGCCACCGCCCACCCCGTTTAACCGGACCAGCCGCCCGCCCCGAGGCGGCACCATCGATATCAAAGGAGAACACTCATGGAAAACCCCGTCCCCGCCTGGATCCCTTCGCCGCAAACGATCGCCGACGCCAAGGTCACCGCCTTCATCGGCTGGCTGACCCGCGAGCGCGGCATCACGCTGGCCGATTACGACGCCCTGTGGCGCTGGTCGGTCAGCGACATCGACGCCTTCTGGAGCGCCGTCTGGGATTATTTCGCCATCCCCTCGACCGCGCCGCGCGGCAAGGCGCTGGCCGACGCCCGCATGCCGGGCGCCGTGTGGTTCCCCGGCGTCGAGCTGAACTACGTCGAACAGGTCTTCCGCCACGCCACCGACACCCGGCCGGCAATCGTCTTCCGTGACGAATCCGGCGCCGAGCGCGACGTGTCGTGGGCCGAGCTGCAGCGCCAGGTCGGCGCGCTGGCCGCCACGTTGCGCGCGCAGGGCGTCGGCCGCGGCGACCGCGTCGTCGCCTTCATGCCCAACATCCCCGAGTCGGTGATCGCCTTCCTCGCGGTCGCCGGCCTCGGCGCCATCTGGTCGGTGTGCTCGCCGGACATGGGCCGCGTCGCCGTACTCGACCGCTTCCGCCAGATCGCGCCGAAGGCGATGATCGCCGTCGACGGCTACCGCTACGGCGGCAAGGCGCACGACCGCCGGGCGCTGGTCGGCGAACTGCTCGGGGAGTTGCCGAGCGTCGAGCACCTCGTCCTCTTGCCGCAGCTCGACCCCGCGGCCGGCACCACCGGCTTCGCCAACGCGACGACCTGGGCCGACGCCACCGCCGGCAATGCACCGCTGGCGCCCGAACACGTGCCCTTCGACCACCCGCTGTGGGTCGTCTATTCGTCGGGCACCACCGGCCTGCCCAAGCCCATCGTCCATTCGCAGGGCGGCGTCGTCATCGAGCACCTGAAGGTGATCACCTTCCACCTCGACCTCGGCCCCGGCGACCGCTACCACTGGTACTCAACCACCGGCTGGATGATGTGGAACTTCCAGGTCGGCGGCCTGCTCGCCGGATGCACCATCTGTCTGTTCGACGGCAATCCCGGCACGCCGGACCTCAACGCGCTGTGGCGCTTCGTTGCCGACCAGCGCGTCGACTTCTTCGGCGCCGGCGCCGCCTTCTACGCCTCGTGCCAGAAAGCCGGCATCGAGCCGACGCAGGCCGGCGACCTCTCCCGCCTGCGCGGCCTCGGCTCGACCGGCTCGCCGCTGTCCCCGGAAAACTACCAGTGGCTGCTCGAACACGTGCGCCAGGATCTGTGGATCAACCCGATCTCGGGCGGCACCGACCTGGTCAGTGCTTTCATCGGCGGCGTGCCGACGCTGCCGATGATCCCCGGCGAAATGCAGTGCCGCTGCCTCGGCGCCAAGATCGAAGCCTTCGACGAGGCCGGCCAGCCACTGACCGACGCGGTCGGCGAACTGGTGTGCACCGCGCCGATGCCGTCGATGCCGCTCTATTTCTGGAACGACAAGGACAACCTGCGCTACATCGACAGCTACTTCGACACCTTTCCCGGCATCTGGCGCCACGGCGACTGGCTGCGAATCACGCCGCGCGGCGGCGCCATCATCTACGGCCGCTCCGACGCGACGATCAACCGCCACGGTATCCGCATGGGCACCAGCGAACTCTACCGCGCGGTCGAAGACCTGCCGGAAGTGCTCGACAGCATGGTCGTCGACCTCGAATACCTGGGCAAGGAATCCTACATGCCGTTGTTCGTGGTTTTGCGCCCTGGCGAGACGTTGACCGCAACACTCACCGCGACGATCCGCGAGCGCATCAAGGTCGCCCTGTCGGCCCGCCACGTGCCGAACGACATCTTCCAGGTACCGGCCATCCCGCGCACACTGACCGGCAAGAAGCTGGAACTGCCGATCAAGAAGCTGCTGCTCGGCCAGCCGCTGGAGAAGATCGTCAATCCGGACACCATGGCCAACCCGGAATGCCTCGCCTGGTACGGCGAGTATGCCGCCCGCCGGCAGCAGCAGGCGGCTTGATTCGGTGATGTCGTTCCCGGTCGGCCGGGAACGACATTTGTCTTGGCCGAGGCGGCCCGGATTTGTCAGGGTGGCTCCCGATCGGGACGAGTCTCATCGGGTGGTATCGCCCCAAACCGGAACTAGCCAGCTTTGAAAAGTGGACAGTCAGGAACGTCTGAGTTCAGGGGCGCTGCGCGGCTTCATCGCGCAGCGTCCGGTGGAGTGACGGGTTAGGGCTTGCTGGGCCAAGCAATCTGTACTTGCCTATGTTGTGTAACACAGTCGCGGAGATAGAGATTGATAAGGCTCTGGTACGGAACCCCTGCATCGACCGCCATGCTTTTGAAATAAGCGACTACGTCTTCGGAGAGCCGCATGGTGACAGGTGTCTTGAGCTTCGATGCGTAGGGGTTCCTACGCGACTTCATTTTAGAGAGATCGTATTCGGCTTTCATGGTTTTTACTTCCCGTAAAACGCACTTTCACGTTTGGTTGCCTTGCGGGCAGAAATGATGCGGATGACGTGGCCTGCTTCCCGCTCACAGTGAGCTACGAGCAGCAATCTTGATCCCGTACTCATGCCCAATAACAGAAAACGCTTTTCATCAGATGAGTGGTCATTATCGAAGAATTGGATAGCAAACTCATCGTAGAAAGTTGACTGGGCTTCCTCAAAGGAAACCCCGTGCTTCTTGATATTTGCCGTGGCCTTGGCTGGATCCCACTCGAACTTAATCATACATACAGTGTATGTAAATGTTGGCGGATGTCAAGCAAGCCCTAACGTGCTAGGTAAGGGGCGCGCGGCTTGCCGCGCGTCCCAGCAGCCGAAGGCTGCGCCTTGACCGAAATGTTAGCCATTGGTTTTCCCGGAAGCAGAAGCGCGTACACGCAAAAGCTGACCTGCAACTAGCGCCAGAACATAGACCAATAGCCACCATGGTGCCCTAGAAGCGATTACCTCGAGAGCTTGTGAAACGCTCCCCGGGGCAGCAGCCATCCAGGGAAGATGGGCGGGCAAAACCGTGTTTTTCCCTGGAACAAAAGGTGAAATGCACGCAAATACAATAACAAGAGGAAAGGCATTTATTGCAGCTTGCAATGAGTGCTTGATTTGTACTCCTGCAATTACAGCAACCAGCACAGGCAAAACCCACTCGATAAATAGGAATGCTAAAACTGGAAAACCAAGTCCAATAACCTCAACGAAGAGCACCCCGCTCTCCCGGATAACGAACATGAGCAAAGCGTAAACAGCTGCAATTGCGTAACCAAGTTTTATGTAATTGGGCGGCAGTAGCATAGGTGGCTAACGTAAAGTGGACGTCAATTTTGCAGGGTTTATCTCCTGCTTGAGATCTATATTGGCGCGGGGCATGTCTGCAATCGTCCTTGTCATCGGGTTTTTCGTGTATATACTGTGTTTATGTACAGCACTAAATATCCGGTCAAACCCTGCAAGCCTGCCGACAGGCCAGCACTCAAATCGGTGCGCTTGCTTGATCAGGTGCGTGAGCGTATTCGGTACAAGCATTACAGCATACGTACCGAGGAGGCTTATGTCTATTGGGTACGCGGATTCATACGGTTTCATCAGTTGAAACACCCCAAGGAGATGGGCTCCGCCGAGGTTACTGCGTTCTTGTCGTGGCTGGCGGCAGAGCGTGGCGTGGCACCGTCCACGCACAAGCAGGCGTTGTCGGCACTGTTGTTTCTGTATCGCGAGGTGCTGGAAATCGATCTACCGTGGATGAACGAAATTTTGCGTCCAAAGGATCGTGTCCGGGTGCCAACGGTACTTTCGGTAGGCGAGGTGGCACGCCTGTTTTCAGCGCTGGAAGGACCGATGGCGCTGCTCGGACGTTTGCTTTATGGCACGGGTCTGCGTTTGATGGAGGCACTGCGCCTGCGGGTCAAAGATGTTGATTTCGAGCGCCGGGAAATTGTGGTGCGTGCCGGCAAGGGAGACAAGGACCGGCGGGTGATGTTGCCCGAGTCGTTGGCCGCGCCGCTTAAGGAGCAGTTGGCGCATGCCCGTTTGATCTGGTCGCAAGACCGCCTGCACAGCTTGCCGGGGGTGTTTATGCCAGATGCACTGGATCGGAAATATCCAAACGCCGGGACACAATGGGCGTGGTTCTGGATATGGCCGGCCCCGGATCTGTCGATTGATCCGCGTAGCGGCATCCGTCGCCGCCACCACCTCTACGAACAACGCCTGCAACGCGCTATCAAGCAGGCGGTGTTGCTGGCTGGGCTAAGCAAACAGGTGTCGGTACATACGTTGCGCCATTCCTTCGCCACACATCTTCTGGAAAGCGGTTACGACATTCGAACAGTGCAGGAATTGTTGGGGCACAGCGACGTGAGCACCACGATGATTTATACCCACGTCCTTAATCGTGGCGGGCGGGGGGTCATGAGCCCGCTAGATCGAATGGCGGCGGGTGCGCTTGCCGGTTGAGTGATGATAAATGCGCCAGGCTGACGTTACCGGAATAACCGCTCTGCGGATGCAACTTCAGCCGGCCGCTGTTGGCCGATAGTGTGAGATCGAATACTTGCCCGTATGCCCGTCATTCAGGCATCAGTCACGGAAGGCAACCGCAGCATTCGTGCCTCTTATGCCAAATGTCACATCGGCCAGGGGCGGACGTACGCCCATGCATCTGAAACCTGCCGGATACCCTACGCGAACAATTCGGCCTTTACTGCCATTCGACGGACTGCTTACTTCGATCAGCAATAAAGGTCGCCCTCTTCGGGCGCGCCGCTTTTTCAGGGAGATTGAGAGGGGCCAGCCCGAGCGATTTCTGGTGATTTTTTCGGTCGACCGGAGAAAGCACCCAAATCGCTTAGCCGGGTGGGTTCAATTGGGCAAATTGCTCACGCAGCCTGTCCAGCGTCACAGGTTCGCCGCGCACCAGGAAAAAGGCGCCCTCCGCTTCCGCGCGTTCGGAGACCACGACGCAACTCGCGTAAATATCCTTGCGTAGTTGCTGTGCAGACCATGGCAGGAAAAGCTCGGTCTCGACCACGCCTTGCTGAAAGAAGGCAATGATCTTCAGGCGCAGCGACGCCACGTCCTCCGGGCGCCGGGCGCTCATCACGACACAATCCGGGTACTGCGCCCGCAAGGCCGCTTCGCGTTCGACTTGGGCCGGGGCGTCGCCAACGTGATCGATCTTGTTGAAGACACGAATGCGCGGCATGGCGTCGGCGCCGATTTCGGCCAGCACCTTGTCGGTGACTTCCAGTTGCCGCTCGAATCCTGGATCGCTGGCATCGATGACGTGGAGCAGCAGCGCTGCATCCAGCGCTTCGTCCAGCGTCGATTTGAACGAGGCCACGAGGCCGTGCGGCAGGTTCTTGATAAAGCCGACCGTATCGCTGATTAGCACGCGCGGCACGCTCTCCGGGTAAAGCGTGCGCACGGTGGTATCGAGCGTCGCAAAAAGCTTGTTGGCGACGAGGACCTCGCTCCCCGTCAGCGCCCGCATCAGGGTCGATTTGCCGGCATTGGTGTAGCCGACCAGCGCCACGCCGGCCAGGCCCTGACGCTCCTGGCGCCGGGCGCGCTGCGTCTTGCGCTCGGCTTCCATGGCGACGATTTCCAGTTGCAGTTCGGCGATGCGATCACGGATCTTGCGGCGGTCCATCTCCGTGGCCGATTCGCCCGCTCCGCGCCCGCCCACCCCGCTACGCTGCCGCCCCTGCGGTCCAGCCAGCTTGGCCGCCTCGCGCAGGCGCGGCGCCATGTAGCCGAGGCGTGCTATTTCAACCTGCGCTTTGGCGGCGCGGGAGCGGGCATTGCGGTGGAAAATTTCCAGGATGACCATGGTGCGGTCCATCACCTCGCAACCCACGTCGATCTCCAGGTTGCGCGCCTGGGAGGGCGAGATCTCGTGGTCTACAAAGACGGCCTCGATATCGTAGGCGCCGGAATTGGCGACCACTGGGGCGACCCCGTCCAAATCCTCCAACTCAGCGTCGTAATCAATGAATCGCCGAATTTCCTGCCGCTTGCCGATGCCCAGGTAGCCAGTGGTGTCAAAGCCTGCGCGCTTCTGGACAAAGGTATGCACGACCACGTAGCCCAGCGTTTTTGCCAGCTCGCGCAATTCGGCCAGCGAGGCCTCGAACTCGACGTCGCTCACCGTGGGAAGCTGTACCGCTGCCACGACCGCATAAAGGGGCTTTTCGTTGATCTCTATCTGCATTTCTGACGGCTTTTTATGGGCAAAGGCGGATAGTACCCGGCTATCCCCAACCTGACCCAACGACCAGGCCGTGAAGCCATCGCTAAGGCACACTTGCCGGTCGGCGCCCAATCGATGCGCCGCTCCGGAATTGGCCGGAGTTGTGTGCCCGGCAGGTCAGGCCGATCAGTTTGAATTGCCCTAACTGTCGGTCAGCCCGTGCCGCAACGCGTAGCGCAGCAGGTCGGCGTTATTCTCGACGCCGAGCTTTTCGAGCAGCCTGGTGCGGTAGGTGCTGACCGTCTTGACGCTGAGAAAGAGCTGTTTGCCGATCTCGGTCAGCGAGACGCCCTTGATGATCAGGTGCAGGATTTCCAGCTCGCGCGGCGTCAGCTTGAAGTGCGGCGGCTGGCCACCCTCCTTGCGCAGCTTGACGAAGATACTGCCGGCCGCCGCCGGCGACAGGTAATAGCCGCCGCCGGACGCGATGCGGATCGCCTGCACCAGTTCGCGGGCGTCGCAATCCTTGGAAAGATAGCCGTTGGCGCCGGCGTCGAGCGCCATCGCCGCGTATTGCTCGTGCGGGTACATCGACAGCATCAGGACCGGCTGCTCGTGCCAGCGGGCGCGGATGCGCTTCAGCGTGTCGAGGCCGCTGCGCCCGGTCATGTTGATATCGAGCAGGACCAGCGAATAGGCGCCGGCCTGCAGCATGTCGAGCGCTTCCTGCCCGCTCCCCGCCTCGCCGCTCACCTGCATGTCGGTCTCGTCAGCCAGCAGGCGCTTCAGGCCGCTGCGGAAGATGGCGTGGTCGTCGACCACCAGGACGTCGATCATGGCTGCTCCTCCAGCGGAACGCGCAGCACCAGCAGGGTGCCGCCGCCCGGCGCGTCGCCGATCGCCAGCGTGCCGCCGAGTTCGCGCGCCCGTTCGCTCATGCCGACCAGGCCGATGCTCTTGCCGGTCGGCGTCCGGTTCGACACGCCACGCCCGTTGTCGCGGATTTCCAGCATGAGGTCGCCGCCATCGCGGGCCAGGCTGATGTTGACCGCCGTCGCGGCGGCGTGGCGCGCGATGTTGGTCAGCGCCTCCTGGCAGATGCGGTAGATGGTGGTTGCCCGCTGCTGCGACAGGTCGATGTCGAAGTCGTCGGGCGTCAGCGCGCAGGTGATCTCGGTGCGCCGGGCGAATTCCTGCAGCGCCGAACGCAGCGCCGCGACCAGCCCGAGGTGATCGAGCACACCGGGGCGCAGGTCCTCGGAAATCTGGCGCACGGTACCGATGCTCTCCTGGACGAGGAACAGCAGGTCGGCGACGATGGCCTTGACCTCGCCGTCGTCAACGCGCCGGTCGATGCGCTGGATGTCGATCTTGATCGAGGTCAGCAGCCCGCCGACGACGTCGTGCAACTCGCGGGCGATGCGCGCGCGCTGTTCCTCGCGCACCGTGTTGATGTAGCTGGCCAACTCGCGCAGCCGCTCGCGCGAGATGCGCAGTTCCTCCTGCTGGCGCACCCGCTCGGTGATGTCGATACCAACCCCGACCACCGCCGGCCGGCGGCGATAGAGCAGGCGCGAGCCATGCACCTCGAGATGGACGATGCTGCCGTCCTTGTGGATGCCCTTGGTGAAGAAACGGATGCTCGCCACCTCGCCGCTGATCCGCCTGCGGTAGTTGGCGAGCTGCTCGTCGCGGACGTCCGGCGCCACCAGCTCGCTCAGGCGCTTGCCGATCAGCTCTTCCGGCGTATAGCCGAAGATCCCGGCGAACGTCGCGTTGGCGTACTGGAACACCTCGTCCTGGATGACGTAGATGCCGGCGAGCGACTGCTCGACGATGCCGCGGAAGGGAATGTCCAGCGAGGGATAGGCCATGGTCGACGGGCAACGGGTGGGCAAACCGGGGCACACGCCCCGCCCTGCCATTCTACGGCCGGCCGGATGAATGGTAGACAAAAAGACGGGGCACTCAGGCCCCGGAAAAAGATGGGTTGGCGGCGCATGAATCCCGCTCCCATCCGCAGAGTAACCAGGCCGGCCGCAGCCGGCCTCTACTTACAGCATGTCGTCGGTGACTGCCGTCAGGCCTGCATCGCCAGCCATGACCGTGGCAGCACGCGACTGCGCCTGCGGCAGGATCTGCTCGGCGTAGAAACGGGCGGTGGCGATCTTGCCGCGGTAGAAGGCCGGATCGCCCTCGCCGCGGTCGAGATAACCGGCCGCCGCCAGCGCCGCCTTGCCCATCAGCCAGCCGCCGCTGACGGCAACGGCGAGGTCGAGGTAGGGGACGGCTGCGGTCAACACGCCGGAAATGCCCGATTTCGCATTGGCGAGGACCCAGTCGGTCGCTTCCTGCCAGGCCTTGAGGCCGGCGCCCAGGCGCTGGCCGATGGCCTGCAGGTCGGCGTGGTCGGCTTCGTTCAGCGCGCGGGCGGTGGCGGCAACCTCGGCGAAGACGACGCGCGCCGTGGCCCCCTGGTCGCGCATCAGCTTGCGGAAGATCAGGTCGTTGGCCTGGATGCCGGTCGTCCCCTCGTAGATCGTCGTGATCCGCGAATCGCGCCAGTGCTGGGCGGCCCCGGTTTCCTCGATGAAGCCCATGCCGCCGTGAATCTGGATGCCGAGCGAAGTGACCTCGATGCCCATTTCTGTGCCGCCGCCCTTGACGATGGGAATCAGGAATTCGGCGAGGTACAGGTCGCGCTTCTTCTGCTCGGCGTCGCTGCCGGCGTGGGCGCGGTCGAGCAGGCCGGCAGCCATGTAGGTGGTCGCCCGGCAGGCTTCGACGCGGCTCTTCATCAGCATCAGCATGCGCCGGATGTCGGGGTGGTGGTCGATGGTGACCAGCGCTTCGCCGGTCACCGCGTCGCGCCCCTGCTTGCGCTCGCGGGCATAGCCCAGCGCCTGCTGGTAGGCGCGTTCGCCGAGGGCGACGCCCTGCAGGCCGACGCCCATGCGCGCCTCGTTCATCATGACGAACATGTATTCGAGGCCGCGGTTGGGCTCGCCAAGCAACCAGCCGGTCGCCCCGCCGTTGTCGCCGAAGGCGAGCACGGCGGTCGGGCTGGCGTGGATGCCGAGCTTGTGTTCGATCGACACGCACTGCACATCGTTGGCTGCGCCCAGGCTGCCGTCGGCGTTGACCATGAACTTCGGCACCAGGAACAGCGAGATGCCCCGGACGCCGGCCGGGGCATCCGGCAGGCGGGCGAGCACGAGGTGGACGATGTTGTCCGTCATGTCGTGGTCGCCGTAGGTGATGAAGATCTTCTGGCCGAAGACCTTGTAGCTGCCGTCAGCCTGCGGCTCGGCGCGCGAGCGGACGAGCGCGATGTCGGAGCCGGCCTGCGGCTCGGTCAGGTTCATTGTCCCGGTCCACTCGCCGGTCACCATCTTTTCCAGATAGGTTGCCTTCAACTCGTCGCTGGCGCAGGTCAGCAGCGCCAGGATGGCGCCGCCGGTCAACATCGGGCACAGCGAGAAGGCCATGTTGGCCGACGCCAGCATCTCCTTGACGGCGATGTTGAAGGTCTCGGGCAGACCCTGGCCGCCGAATTCGGCAGGCATCGCGAGGCCGTTCCAGCCGCCGTCGCAGAAGGCCTGGTAGGCATCCTTCCAGCCGTCCGGCGTGGTCACGCCGTCGGCGCCCAGCTTGCAGCCCTGCTGGTCGCCGCTGCGGTTGAGCGGGGCGAGCACGCCGCCGGCGAACTTGGCGGCCTCCTCGAGGATGGCGTCGGCCATGTCCGGCGTCGCCTCCTCGTAGCCCGGCAGTTGCGCGATGTCGGCAAGGCCGACGATCTCATCCATCACGAAACGCATGTCCCTGACGGGTGCGCGGTAATCACTCATTTGCTGTCTCCAATCCTGTTTCTAGTTAAATGCGCTCGAAGATGCCGGCGGCGCCCATGCCGGTGCCGATGCACATGCTGACCATGCCGTACTTGCCGCCGGTGCGCTGCATGCCGTGCGTGAGGGTCGCCGTGCGGATGGCGCCGGTGGCCCCGAGCGGGTGGCCGAGGGCGATGGCGCCGCCGAGTGGGTTGATCTTGTCCGGGTTCAGACCGAGTTCGCGCGTCACCGCCAGCGCCTGGGCGGCGAAGGCTTCGTTCAGTTCGATCCAGTCGAGGTCGTCCTGCTTGATGCCGGTTTGCGCCAGCACGCGCGGGATCGCCGCGACCGGGCCGATGCCCATGATCTCCGGCGCCACGCCGCCAACCGCGTAGCCGGCAAAGCGGGCGAGCGGGGTCAGGTTGTGTTCCTTCAGCACCTTCTCGGAAACCAGCATTACCGCGGCGGCACCATCCGACATCTGCGAGGCGTTGCCGGCGGTCACCGAGCCCCCGGCGCGGAACACCGGGCGCAGCTTGGCCAGCTTCTCGAGCGAAATGTCGGCGCGGGCGCCCTCGTCGTGCTCGACGGTACGGCGGCGTTCCCTGATCTGGCCGCTGGCCAGATCCGGCAGGCGGTCGCAGACCGCGTACGGCGAGGTCTCGGCGTTGAAGTGGCCGGCGGCAATCGCCGCGCAGGCTTTCCGGTGCGAGGCTAGCGCGAAGGCATCCTGCTCATCGCGCGAAATCTGCCACTTGCTGGCGACTTCCTCGGCGGTCAGGCCCATGCCGTAGGCGATGCCCAAGTTCTCGTCGGAAAAGATTGCCGGGTTCGGCACCACCTTGTTGCCCATGATGTTGGACATCGCGCTCATCGACTCGGTACCGGCGGCGATCATCACGTCGGCCTGACCGAGGCGGATCTGGTTGGCGGCATCGGCGACCGCCTGCAGGCCCGACGAACAGAAGCGGTTGATGGTGTAGCCGGAAACGACATTGGGCAGACCGGCCAGCAGCACGCCGATGCGGGCGACGTTCATGCCCTGCTCGGCTTCGGGAATGGCGCAGCCGACTATGACGTCGTAGATGCGCGCCGGATCAATGTCCGGCACCTGGGCGACGACCGAGCGGATGGCGTGCGCCAGCAGGTCGTCCGGGCGGACATGCTTGAACAGGCCCATGCGCTTGGCAACCGGGGTGCGGGTCGCGGCGACGATGTAGGCATCTTGAATCTGTTTGCTCATTTTCTTGTCTCCTCGGCCGCTCAGTTGCGCAGCGGTTTGCCGGTGTCCAGCATGTGCCGGATGCGGGCCTGGGTTTGCGGGTTTTGCAGCAGGGCGACGAACATCTGGCGCTCGACGGCGAGCAGCCAGTTTTCGTCGACCAGGCTGCCGCCTTCGATCTCGCCGCCGCAAATGGCGACCGCCGCAGCGCGCGCCACCTGGTAGTCGTAGGCGGAAATCATGCCGCCATCGCGCATGTTGACCAGGGTCATTTCCATGGCCGCGATACCGGCCCGGCCGGCGACCGGGATGCCACGCGCCGGTTGCTTCGGCGCATGGCCGGCGTCGGCCAGCGCGCGTGCTTCCCTGATCGCGACGTGGAGCAGTTCTTCGTTGTGGAAGAGCACGGTATCGCTGGCCTTGGCGAAGCCGTAGCCGACCGCCTCGTGGGCGCTCTTCGAAACCTTGGCCGTGGCGATGTTCATGAAGGCCGGCTGGATGAAAGCCAGCACCTCGTTCGGCGTCGCCGTCCGTGCCGCCCACTCCGCCGCCTGCAGCGCGAATTCCTTGCAGCCGCCGCCGGCCGGGATCAGGCCGACGCCCGCCTCGACCAGACCCATGTAGCTTTCCAGCGCCAGCACGCGCTTGGCGGCGTGCATCGCGAATTCACAACCGCCGCCCAGCGCCATGCCCTGCACGGCTGCAACGACCGGCACCTGGGCGTACTTGATGGCCATCGCGGTGTTCTGGAATTCGGCGACAAGACGCTCAATTGCAGCAATGTCACCCGACGCGCAGACGTCGGCCACCTGCGCCAGATTGGCGCCGACCGCGAAGGGTGCTTCGTGCCAGATCACCAGGCCGCCCAAGTCGGCCTCGGCCCGGGCGATCGCTGCCTGCACGCCCGACACGACCTCGGCGCCGATGGCATGGGCCTTGGACTTGATGGAAATGATGCCGATTTTGCGGTCGACCGCAGGCAGCACCCACAGGCGCACGCCGTCGTTCTCATACAGCGTTTCGCCGGACTGTTCCGGGGTCGCGGCACCCTCGCCGAGCACGCGCTCGGGGAAGAGCTGGCGCTGGTACACCGGCAACGTCGAACGCGGCGCGTAGGCATTGCGGCGGGCGGAATACGAGCCTTCGGCCGTGTGCACGCCGGTGCGCCCGGCTTCCAGTGCCCAGGCCGGCAGCGGCGCGGCACTCATCGTCTTGCCGGCAGCGATGTCGGCAGCGATGGCCTGCGCGATCTCAGCCCAGCCGGCGGCCTGCCAGGTCTCGAACGGCCCCTGTGCCCAGCCGAAGCCCCAGCGCATGGCGAAATCGAGATCGCGGGCGTTGTCGGCGACGTGTTCGAGCTGGACGGCAGCGTAATGGAAAACGTCGCGGAAAATCGCCCACAGGAACTGCGCCTGCGGATCGTTCGCGGCGCGCAGCGCGGCGAACCGGGTGGCGAGATTCCGGTCCTTGAGGATGGCGGCGACTTCGGCGCTCGGCTCGCCGGCCGCCGGACGATAGTCGTTGCTCGCCAGGTCGAGGACGCAGATGTCCTTGCCGACCTTCCTGAAAATGCCGCCCCGGGTCTTCTGGCCGAGGACACCCTTTTCGATCAGCGCACCCAGCCAGGCCGGCGCGTTGAAATGGGCGTGCCACGGATCGTTGGGCAGCGTGTCGCGCATGGTCTTGACGACATGCGCCAGCGTGTCGAGACCGACGACGTCGGCGGTGCGGAAGGTGGCACTCTTCGGGCGACCGATCTTCGGACCGGTCAGCGCGTCGGCGACATCGAAGCCGAGGCCGAAGGCCTGCGTGTGGTGCATCACGGCGAGGATGGAGAAGACGCCGATGCGGTTGGCGACGAAGTTCGGCGTATCGAGCGCGCGGATCACGCCCTTGCCGAGACGCGAGGTCAGCCAGGTTTCGAGCGCGTCGAGGGTTGCCGGATCGGTGCCCTCGGTGGCGACGATCTCGACCAGCCGCATGTAGCGCGGCGGGTTGAAGAAGTGGATGCCGCAGAAGCGCGGCCGCACGTCAGCCGGCAGACCGGCGGCCAGCGCGTTGATCGACAGGCCGGAGGTGTTGGAAGCGACGATTGCGGTCGACGACAAAAAAGGGCCGATTTTCGCGTAAAGGTCGTTCTTCCAGTCCATGCGCTCGGCGATCGCCTCGATCACCAGGTCGCACTCGGCGAGCAGCGGCAGGTGCTCGTCGTAGTTGGCGGCGTCGATGAACTTCAGCTTGTCCTTGCTCGACAGCGGCGGCGGATCGAGCTTCTTCAGACCGTCCAGGGCCTTGCGGACAATGCCGTTCCTGTCGCCTTCCTTTGCCGGAAGGTCGAACAGCACCACCGGCACCCCGGCGTTCGCCAGGTGCGCGGCGATCTGCGCGCCCATCACGCCGGCGCCCAGCACGGCGGCTTTTCTTACCTGCAGCTTATTCACGTTGTTCTCCGAATGGATGTTTCGATCAACCGGCGATTTCTTCGCGGATGGCCTTCTTGTTGAGCTTGCCGACGCTGGTCTTGGCCAGCGCGTCGACGAAGCGGACCTGGTCGGGAATCGCATAGCGCGAGATGTGGCCGGCGTCGGCATATTTCTGGACGTGCCGCTTGATGTCTTCCAGCGTTGCCGACTGGCCTTCCTTCAGCACGATCAGCGGCAACGGACGCTCACCCCACTTGTCGTCCTTGATGCCGACCACGGCCACTTCGTTGACCGCCGGGAATTCGGAAATGATGCTCTCCAGTTCCAGCGAGGAAACCCATTCGCCGCCGGTCTTGATGACGTCCTTCAGGCGGTCGGTCACCTGCAGGCAGCCCTTTGCGTCGATGGCGCCGATGTCGCCGGTATGCAGGTAGCCGCCGGCCCACAGATCTTCAGAGGTGGCCGCGTTGTGCAGGTAGCCCATGGTCAGCCACGGGGCGCGGACGACGATCTCGCCGGCGCTGGCGCCGTCGCGCGGCGTGTCGAGCAGGTCGCCGTCGACCGTGTGCAGGTCGACCAGCGGGATCGGGTAGCCGGTGCGGATCCGTTCCGCAGACTGGCGTTCCAGGTCGTCGGCCGCCACCCCGGCCGGCACCCGGGCGATGGTCAGGATCGGGCAGGTTTCGGACATGCCGTAGCCGGCGAAGAGGTCGATGCCGCGGGCCAGCGCCGCGCTCGCCATGCCCTTGGGCAGGGCCGAACCGCCGATGATGACCTTCCAGCCGGAAAAGTCGACATCCTTCGCGGCGGCGCTCGAGAGCAGCATGTGCAGGATGGTCGGCACGCAGTGCGAGAAGGTCACCTTCTCGTCGCGGATATACTGGGCCAGAGTGTCCGGCGCGTAGCGCCCGGGGTAAACCTGCTTGAGGCCGAGCAGTGTGGCGACGTAAGGCAGGCCCCAGGCATGGACGTGGAACATCGGGGTGATCGGCATGTAGACGTCGCCGCGATGCAGGCGGCCGTGGTCGGGCGCGCTGCCGAGATGGGCGGCGACCGCCATGGTGTGCAGCACCAGCTGGCGATGGCTGAAGTAGACGCCCTTGGGCAGGCCGGTCGTGCCGGTGGTGTAGAAGGTCGTGGCGCGGGTGTTCTCGTCGAAATCCGGGAAGTCGTAGTGCGCGGAAGCCTGGGCCAGCAGCGCCTCGTATTCGCCGGCGAAGGGAATCTTGAACGAGGCCATGTCGCCGCCGGCATCGCTGATCAGGACGAACTTCTTCACCGTCTCCAGCTGGTCCTTGATGATCGCCAGCAGCGGCACGAATTCGGCGTTGACGATGACGACATCGGCCTTGGCGTGGTTCAGCGTGTACAGGATCTGCTCCGGCGACAGGCGGATATTGACCGTCTGCAGCACGGCGCCCATCATCGGCACACCGAAGAAGCACTCCAGGTAACGGTGGCTGTCCCAGTCCATCATGGCGACGGTGTCGCCCCGGCCGACGCCGAGGCCCGCCAGCGTGTTGGCCAGGCGGCCAATGCGGGCGAACAGGTCGCGATAGGTCTGGCGGTGCGCGTCGCGATAGACGATTTCCTGATCGGCGGCGGTGGCCATCGGCGTGTGTAGCAGCTGCTTGATCAGCAGCGGGTAGGCGTAAGCGGACGGGGTGACGGAAATGTTCTGGGTACTCATCGGTGTTCTCCTCGCTAGAGTTATTGGAATCGAGGATGCAACGATAGAGAGGAAACGTTCCCCCCACAGTCGGAATGTTCTCCCGACCCTGTAGGAAAATTCCTAAACGGTGACTGGCGCGTGTCCGGCTATTCCGGCAGATCCCTGCCGGCGAATATGGCGGCGGTGATCTCCCGCTCGCGCTCGATGATGGTTTCGAGAAATTCGCTGGCGTCGCGCATGCTGCGGAAGGCCTCGAAGCCGCGTTCGAGGAAGGCGTGCAATTCGCCGAGGCCGGCCAGATGCGCCGGTCCCTGCATCATCTTCAGTGCGCCGCGGACGAAGGACTTGCGCGCCAGCGCCTCGAGCGCCTCGCCGGTTTCACCGATCAGGCGCAGTTGCGTCGCACGTCCCGCCCGGTCGCCGACCGCCCGGTACGCCGCGGCGTAGGCGGCATCGCTCAAAGGCGCGTCATCCAGCTGCGCGCCCAGCTGACTCACCATCGCCGCGTCGAAACGCTCGGAAAGCGCATCGACCTCGACCGCCAGCAGCAGGGTGCGCAGGCCGGAAACCGGCAACATGGTGGTCATCAGCGGCAGGATGCGCTCGACCTCGGCATCGCGCTCGCTGAAATCCTTCGGTCCGTAGAGATCCGACAGGAAGAAAGTTGCCGCCCGGCCGTAGCGCGGGCTGGCCAGCAGGTCGGCATGCGTCCGCGCCAGGCGCGCGGCCTGCCATTCGCGCAGGCGTTGCCGGCGCCCGCCGTGTTGTGCATCGGCCGCCGCGGCAAGGCGCAGATCGCGGGCCTCGGCGAGAAAGTCAGCCAGTGCCGCCGAGCAGGCCGCCCGGTCGAGTTCGGAATGTTCGGAATCGCTCATGCATCAATTATGAATAAGCCGCCAAACGGCGTTTAGAAGCATTTGCCTAACGGCCTCCGATCGTGCCAACTAAACTGAAATTGAACATTCTGCATAGGAAAGGCCGATGTCCGCTTCCATTCCGCTCGTCAACGATGTGGCCACGCTCGATGCCGCGTTTGCGCGCATTCGCCAGGCCAGTCGCGCGGATCTGCCGGTGCCGGTGGCCGAACGGCGGCGGCGGCTCGATGCTCTGGAAGCACTGCTGCACGACAACATCGATGCACTCTGCAATGCGGTTTCTGCGGATTTCGGGCAGCGCTCGCAGCACGAAACCCGGTTGCTCGAAATCTTTCCCAGTGTCGAAGGCATCCGCCATACCCGCCGCCATCTCGCGCGCTGGAGCAAACCGCAGCGGCGCCCGGTATCGCTGTGGTTCCAGCCCGGCCGGGCCGAGGTGCGCCCGCAGCCGCTCGGCTGCGTCGGTATCGTGACGCCGTGGAATTATCCGATCTATCTCGCCATCGGCCCGCTGACCGCAGCCTTTGCCGCCGGCAACCGGGCGCTGGTGAAAATGTCCGAATTTACGCCGTCGACCGCAACCGTGCTGGCCGAGCTTGCCCGCCGCTATTTCACGGCCGACGAACTGGCGATCGTCGAAGGCGACATGGCCGTCGCCGAAGCCTTCTCCCGGCTGCCCTTCGATCACCTGTTGTTCACCGGCTCGACCGCCGTCGGCCGCCATGTCATGCGCGCCGCCGCCGAGCACCTGACGCCGGTGACCCTGGAACTCGGCGGCAAGTCGCCGGCCATCGTCGCCCCCGATTATCCGCTGGAGAAGGCCGCCGCCCGCATCCTGAGTGGCAAGTGCCTGAATGCCGGACAGACCTGCATCGCCCCGGATTACCTGTTCGTTCCGGCCGGGCAGGAACAAGCCTTCGCCGAGGCCGCACGCCGCGTCGTCGCCAAAAACTACCCGGACATCGCGCGCAACCCGGATTACACGGCCATCGTCAACGAACGCCACTACCAGCGCCTGAACGCCTACCTGGATGACGCCCGGGCGCGCGGCGCAACCCTGCTGCCGCTCGCCGCATGTCCACCCGAAGCCGCCGCCCGGCGCTGCCTGCCGCCGACGCTGATCTTCGGCGCGAACGACGAAATGCGGGTAATGCAGGACGAAATCTTCGGCCCCCTGCTCCCGGTGTTCACTTACGACCGCCTCGACGACGCGCTGGCCTTCGTCAATAGCCGCGACCGGCCGCTGGCGCTCTACCTGTTCGACAACGACCGCCGGCGCATCCGCCACGTGCTCGACCACACCATAGCCGGCGGCGTCACGATCAACGACACCATCCTGCACATCGCGCAGGAGAACCTGCCCTTCGGCGGCGTCGGCCCGAGCGGCATGGGGCATTACCATGGCCACGAAGGCTTCCTGACCTTCTCCAAGCTGAAGCCGGTCTTCTACCAGGCACGGATCAACGGCATCGGCCTCTTCAACCCGCCCTACGGCAAGCTGTTCGAGCGCCTGCTCAAGGTCTTGCTGCGATGACGACACGCCGCGAATTCCTCAAGACCGGGCTGGCCGGCGGCATGTTGCTCAACGTCGCCGCGTGCACCCGCCCCTCGGAAAATGGCGGCCGCACGGTCGTCCTGAATGCCCTGATCCCGGTCATGCTGACCGGCGCCCTGCCGGCCGACGGCGCCGGGCGGCCGGAACTGATCGCCCGCACGCTGACCGGCGTCGAACGTGCCATTGCCGGGCTTTCGCCGGCCACCCAGAAGGAAATCGGCCAACTCTTCGATCTCCTCGCCTTCCCGCTGACCCGCATGCTGGCTGCCGGCATCTGGTCGCCGTGGCCGGAAGCGACGCCGGCCGCCATCGGCAATTTTCTCGAAAGCTGGCGCCACAGCCGCTTCGATCTCCTTCAATCCGGCTACGCGGCGCTGCATGACCTGATCTTCGGCGCCTGGTACGCGCGCCCCGATACCTGGGCCGCCATCGGCTATCCGGGCCCGCCAGAGGTGAAATGATGCGCGACCCGTTCCGTGAAGGACTCGCTGCCGGCTGGAAGCATGTCGATGCCTCGCAACTCGCGGTCGACCTGCCGGTCGAGGCCGATGTCATCATCATCGGCAGCGGCGCCGGCGGCGGCGTCACCGCCGAAATTCTGGCCGCAAACGGACTGAAGGTCGTGATCGTCGAGGAAGGCCCGCTGCGCACCAGCAGCGACTTCAGGATGCGCGAGGCGGAAGCGTATCCCGACCTCTATCAGGAATCCGCCGCCCGCAAGACGGCCGACAAGGCGATCAACATTCTGCAGGGCCGCTGCGTCGGCGGTTCGACCACGGTCAACTGGACGAGCAGCTTCCGCACGCCGCCGCGCACCCTGCAATGGTGGCAATCCGCGTGGGGCCTCAAGCGCCTCGGCGTCGACGCCATGGCGCCCTGGTTCGCGGCGATGGAACAGCGGCTGCATGTCGGCCTGTGGCCGATTCCGCCCAACGAGAACAACGCAGCCCTGGCGCGCGGTGCCACGCAACTCGGCATCCCGGTCGCCGTTATCCCGCGTAACGTCAAGATGTGCTGGAACCTCGGTTACTGCGGCATGGGCTGCCCGACCAACGCCAAGCAGTCGATGCTGCTGACCACCCTGCCCGCGGCGCTGACCAACGGCGCGACGCTGATCTCGCGGCTGCGTGCCGAAAGGCTGGAGTTCTCCGGCGACAAGGCCGTTTCGCTGAGCGCCGTGGCGATGAAGGCGGACGGCATCCACCCCAGCGGCGCCAAGGTGACCTTGCGCGCCCGCCATTTCGTGCTCGCCGGCGGCGCCGTCAATTCGCCGGCCCTGCTCCTGCGCAGCAAGGCGATTGACCCGCACGGCCTGCTCGGCAAGCGCACCTTCCTGCATCCGACCCTGATTTCGTCGGGTCTGTTCGACAAGCCGGTGCGTGCCTATGCCGGCGCGCCGCAGTCGGTCTATTCCGACCACTTCCTCGACAATGTTGCGGTCGACGGCCCGCTGGGCTTCAAACTGGAAGTGCCGCCGTTGCACCCGATCCTCTTCTCGACCACCCTGCAAGGCTGGGGCGAGGCGCATGCCCGCCTAATGCGGGAGTTCGCCAACAGCCAGACCATCCTCGCGCTGGTCCGCGACGGCTTCCACCCGGAAAGCCAGGGCGGCCAGGTCAGATTGCGTGACGACGGCTCGCCGCTCCTCGACTACCCGCTCAACGAAACCTTCTGGGAGGCCGCCCGCCGCGCCCTGCTGACGATGGCCGAAATCCAGTTCGCCGCCGGCGCCCGCTGGGTGACGCCGGTGCATGAATCCGCGATCGGCTACACCAGTTGGGCCGACGCCCAACGCGGTCTCGCCGAACTGCCGCTGGCGCCGCTGCGCTGCCGCGTCGTCAGCGCCCACGTCATGGGCGGCTGCGCGATGGCCGACAACCCGCAACGCGGCGTCGTCGACGACGAAGGCCGCCACTTCCAGATCGAAAACCTGTCGGTGCATGACGGGTCGTTGTTCCCGACCAGCATCGGCGCCAATCCGCAACTCTCGATCTACGGCCTGGTGGCGCGCCATGCGTCGCTGCTCGCCGCGGCATTGACGGGGAAAGCGAAACCCGCGATTCTCTGAGCATATGGTTCCTATCGCTCTCCTGGTCTGGCTTTCCACGGAAATCGCCATTTACCTCGCGGCTGCCCGCCAGCTGTTCGATGCCCCCTGGGATGCCGCCATTCTCGGCGCGCTCCTGGCGCTGCTCGCCGTACGCGGCGTCATCGTCGCCGTCACCTGGGCCTATGCCCGCGCCTACCCATCCCCCGCCCCTCCCCTGTCGGCCAGCCAGCGGCTGCGCATGGTGGTCGCCGAGTATCTTGCCTTCCTGCTCAGCTTCATCGTCGTCATGCCCTTCGAGCGCCTGTGGATGCCGCCCGACCGCCTGCGCCCGTGCTCCCGCCCGCTGCTGCTGGTGCATGGCTACGCCTGCAGCCGCGGCGTCTGGTGGCGGCTGCGGCGCGATCTCGAAGCAGCCGGCCATACCGTCGCCAGCGTCAGCCTCTATCCGCCCTACACCAGCATCGGCAAGCTGGTGCCGCAGCTCAACCAGCGCGTCGAAGAAGTCTGCCGCGCCACCGGCGCCGACCAGGTCGTTCTCATCGCACACAGCATGGGCGGCCTGGTCTGCCGCTCCTATCTCGCCCGCCATGGCGGCGGCCGGGTCGAGCGCCTGGTCACCATCGCCTCGCCGCATGCCGGCACCGAACTGGCGCGTATCGGCATCGGCAGGAATGCGCGGGAAATGGTGCCGGGTTCGCTATGGCTGAAAGACCTCGCCACGGAAAACGTGCCGGTCCCCACCATCTCGATCCGCACACCGCACGACAACTACGTGATGCCGCAGGACAACCAGCGCCTGCCCGATGCCATCGATGTCGAAATGGACGGCATCGGCCATCTGTCGGTGCTCTACGCCCGCCGCACGGCCGAGGAACTGATCACCGCCTGCCGCTAGAGCAGCGCCAGCACCTGCTCCCCGTGATCCGGACAATCCGGGTCGTCGATGATGTGGCTGATGCGGCCGTTCTCGTCGATGATGAAAGTGACCCGTTCGCTGAACTTGACGACGCTGCGCAGCAGGCTGCCAAGGCCGGAACCGGCGACGCCGTAGGCCTTGGCCACCGCCAGGTCGGTGTCCGCCAGCAAGGGAAAATTCAGGCTGAACTTGTCCGTGAAACGCTGGTGCGACTCGCTGCCCTGCGCCGAAACGCCGAGAATCGCCGCCCCGCGGGCAGCGATTTCGGCGTTCGAATCGCGCAGGCTGCACGCCTGTTTGGTACAGCCCGGCGTATCGTCCATCGGGTAGAAATACAGAACCAGTTTTCGCCCCAAAAAGTCGGTCGACCGCAACAGGCTGCCGTCGGTGGCCGGCGCCGCGAATTCCGGCGCCTGATCGCCGGGCTTGAGATGTGTCGCCATCAGAAGTAGATCCCGCGCATGAATTGCTGGAAGGCGACCTGGTCGGCCGACGGAATCTCGGGCAGCAGCCCCGCCTCCTTCTTCTTGGCTGCTGACGAGTCGGGGAACATGCGGAAGGTCGTGTTCATGATGATCTGCGCCACGCGTGGCACCAGCGCATGCAGCACCTGGCCGGTGATGCCGAGACGCGTGGCAACGCGCACCGGCCGGTGGATCACGGCGTCGCAAATCAGTGCCGCGGCTTCTTCCGGCGTCAGCGTCGGCACCTGGTCGTAGAGCTTGGTCGGGGCGATCATCGGCGTCTTGACCAGCGGCATGTTGATGGTCGTGAAGTAGATGCCGCGGTCGGCGAACTCAGAAGCGGCGCAGCGCGTCCACGCGTCGAGCGCCGATTTCGAGGCGACGTAGGCCGAGAAGCGCGGCGCATTGGTCAGCACGCCGATGGAAGAAATGTTGATGATGTGGCCGCGCTTCTGCTCGACCATCTTCGGCAACACACCCATGCTGACCTTGAGCGCGCCGAAATAGTTGAGCTGCATGGTGCGTTCGAAGTCGTGGAAGCGGTCGAAGGAATTCTCGATGGCACGCCGGATCGAGCGGCCGGCATTGTTGATCAGGAGGTCGACCACGCCGTGCTCGGCCAGCACCTGCTGCGTCACCGCCTCGGCGGAAGCCATGTCGGCCAGGTCGCCGACGTAGGCGTGGAGTTTGAGGCCGGCCGCTTCGAATTCGCGCACCACTTCGGCCAGTTGCTCGGCATCGCGGGCGATGGTGACGACATGGGCGCCGGCCTCGGCCAGCTTCCACGCGGTCGCCTTGCCGATGCCGGACGAGGCACCGGTGACCAGCACCACCTTGCCTTCGACCTGGCCACGTAGGCTGCGGTCGATGAAGAGATCGGGGTCGAGATGGCGCTCCCAGTAATCCCACAGGCGCCAGGCGTAGCTGTCGAGCGGCGGCACGGCGATGCCGGTGCCCTTGAGCACGCGGGTCGTCTCACGGCAATCGAAGCGCGTCGGGTAATTGACGAAGCGGAACATGTCGTCCGGCAGGCCGAGATCCTTCATCACGGCGTGGCGGATGCGACGCACCGGCGTCAGCGCCAGCAGCCCCTTGCGCATGTGGCGCGGGATGAAGCTGAACAGCGCGGCGTTGATGCGCATCGTCATCTCGGGCGCATGGGCGGCCCGGGCGAAGGTATTGAGCAGGTCGCCGACGCGCATCGGGGTCGGGTCGACCAGGTGGAAACACTTGCCGTCCTCGCCCTTGAGGTGGGCGATGTGATCGACGGCATTGACCACGAAATCGACCGGCACGACATTGATGCGACCGCCCTCGATGCCGATGGTCGGCATCCACGACGGCAGCAGCTTGCGCATCTTCTGGATCAGCTTGAAGAAGTAATACGGGCCGTCGATCTTGTCCATTTCGCCCGTGTGCGAATCGCCAACGACCAGGCCCGGGCGGAAGATACGCCAGGGAATGCTGCACTCACGGCGGACGATGCCTTCCGAATCATGCTTGGTCCGGAAGTAGGGATGATCCAGCCCTTCGGCTTCCTCGAACATGTCTTCGCGGAACAGGCCTTCGAACAGCCCGGCCGAAGCGATCGAACTGAACAGGTGGAAATGCCTGGCGCCGATGGACTCGGCAAACTGCACCGTGTTGCGCGTGCCATCGACATTGACCTTGAGCTGGATCTCGGCGTCGGCCGAAAGGTCGTAAATCGCCGCCAGATGGAAGAAATGGGTCGTCTTTTTACCCAGTTTCTTGCGGTCGACCGCAGCAACCCCGAGCAGCGGCTGGGTCAGGTCACCGACGACCGGAATGGCCCGGCTGCGATCGCAGCCCCAGAATTCGTAAAGTCCGCCAAGCGCTTCGCGTTCGGCCTCGCGGACCAGAAAGTAAACAATGCTGTCATCGCGCTCCAGCAATTTCCTGACCAGGCGCTTGCCGATGAAGCCCGATGCTCCGGTGATGAAATATTGCACTTTGGTCTCCCCCAAATTTATAAGAATCAAGGACATTCTAGAGTAGCGCGCCTAGGATATTAGTGTGCCTCCTCTAATTGAATATCCTACACTGGCTTCAAGGGCAGAGAGAGCTGCCGAACAAGTACACATCTTAAAAGGAGTCGATCATGGTCAAGAAATTCAAGGCACTGTCGGAAAACCAACTGGCCCAAACCGTCAGGGAATCCGCACATCAAATCTGGCTGGCCGGACTGGGCGCCTATTCGAAGGCTCAGGAAGAAGGCAACAAGGTGTTCGATGCGCTGGTCAAGGAAGGTGAAACCATCCAGAAGAAGACCCGCAAGGCGGCCGATGAAAAGATGGCTGTCGTCGCCGGCAAGGCTGCCGGAACGTGGGATCGTCTGGAACAGGTCTTCGAGGACCGCGTTGCCCGTGCGCTGTCGAGCCTCGGCGTGCCGACCAAGAAGGATATCGACAAGCTGTCCAAGCGCGTTGCCGAACTGACCGCTGTCGTGCAGCAGCTGACCGAAGCGCAGGAAGGCGCAGCGAAGAAGGTCGCCAAGCCGGCGCCGAAGGCAGCCGCGGTTCCCGCAACCGCCAAGGCAGTCGCAACCAAGGCTGTGCCGGCAAAAAAGCCGGCCCCGCCTAAAAGTGCCGCCGTCAAGAAGGCCGCCGAACCTGCTGATGCCGCTGCTGGTGCAGCAACTGCTGCCTAGATAGCCAGCCCGGGCAAGCCGGGTTATCGGCAAAGGTGAACGGCATTAACGAGATGCCCGGCCATGACCGGGCATCCGTCACATTCAGGGGAAGACAACTTGTCCAGAATTGGCATAGCACTGGCTGGCGGCGGGCCGCTCGGCGGAATCTATGAAATAGGTGCCAGCGCCGCGCTCGCCGAAGCGATCGAAGGGCTGGATTTCAACCATGCCGACATCTTCGTTGGCGTAAGTTCCGGCAGTCTGGTCGCCGCGGCGTTTGCCAACGGCATTGCCCCGCAAAAACTGGCGCGCATCCTGATCGACAACGATGCGGATGAATTCTTCGATCCGGAAATGCTGCTCAAACCGGCGTTCGGCGAATACTTCAGCCGGGCGCTGTCGGTGCCGCAACTGCTGATTTCGGCTGCCCAGAACTATCTCGCCGACCCCCTGCATCGCGGCCTGTTCGAATCCTTCCAGCGCCTGTCGCGCGCCATTCCGACCGGCCTGTTCGACAACAGCGGCATCGACCGCGTGATGCGCGACCTGTTCTCGCGCCGCGGCCGCACCAACGATTTCCGCAAGCTCAAGCATCGCCTGTTCCTCGTCGCCACCGATCTCGATTCGGGCGAAACCGTCGCTTTTGGCTCGCCCGGCCACGACGACATCCCGATCTCGGTTGCCGTCCAGGCGAGTACCGCGCTGCCGGGCCTGTTCCCGCCCGTCCACATCGGCGACCACTATTATGTCGACGGCGCCCTGATCAAGACGCTGCACGCCTCGGTAGCGCTCAAGGAGGGTGCCGAACTGGTACTCTGCATCAACCCGCTGGTGCCCTTCGACGCCGAACTGGCCGCCCGGCGCAACGCCAGGGAACGCGAGGCGCTCAACGACGGCGGCCTGCCGGTCGTGCTATCGCAGACCTTCCGCGCCATCATCCATTCGCGCATGCGCGTCGGCATGGATCGCTACAAGCACCAGTACAGCGACGCCGACGTCGTGCTATTCGAACCGACGCGCGACGACGCCGAGATGTTTTTCACCAACGTCTTCAGCTACCGCGACCGCCGCCGCCTGTGCGAGCACGCCTACCAGCGCACGCGCGTCGACCTCTACCGGCGCCGGCACGAGCTCCGGCCCATCCTAGAACGCCATGGCCTGGACCTCAACCTTGCGGTGCTGAAGGATCATCGCCGCTCGCTGATCGCATCACCCCGTCACCGCGCCCGGGTCAGCCTGGACAAGACGGCGCACGCGCTGGACGCTTCGCTGGACGAATTGCAGCACTGGCTTGAATCCCGGCTGCCGGCGTGATGTATCCTCCGGTCTGGAGACAACACAAAAATGAGTCCGGACATGGAACGCAAACCAAAACGCCGCACCCGGGAGCGCATTCTCGAAACTGCCCTGAAACTGTTCAACGACTTCGGCGAGCCGAACGTGACGACGACCGTCATCGCCGACGAGATGGAAATCAGTCCGGGCAACCTGTACTACCACTTCCACAGCAAGGACGAAATCGTCAATGCGCTGTTCGCCGACTACGAGAAGGAGATCGAGCCGCTCCTCACCGCCCCCGGCAGCCGGCCGCAGGGTACCGAGGACATCTGGCTGTTCCTCCATCTGCTGTTCGAGACGATCTGGAAGTTCCGTTTCTTCTACCGCGACATCAACGACCTGCTGACCCGCAACCGGCTCGTCGAGACGCATTTCCAGCGCATTCTCGAACACAAGGAAAACACTGCCATCAGCGTCTGCGAGGGATTGGCCGCTTCCGGCACGTTGACCGCAACAGCCGGCGAAATCCGGGCGCTGGCCACCAACATGAGCGTCGTCGCGACCTTCTGGCTGTCGTTCGAACACGCCCGCCGCCCGCGCGGCGAACCGGATATCGGACGCGGCGTCTATCAGGTGATGTCGCTTGCCGCACCCTATCTGCAAGGCGAGGCGCGGCATCTGCTGGAAAAGCTGTCCGGTGAATACGTCGATAAAAACTAGGTAAAAACCAAGGAGAGACTCTCATGGCCAAGAAAGCCTGGAAAAAATTCCCGCATCCGGACAAAAGCTTCGCCTATGCCGGTGCCAACCTCGAAAAACACTGGGCGCGCCTGCACCGCGGCGACTGCGAACCTTTCCCGAACGACGATGCCGCCCGCGATGCCTGGCGTGCCTACCACGCCGGCGACTTCGCCAAGGCTGTGGAGATCGGCCTTGCCGCCGGACCATCCGGCATCAACGCGGCCAACAAGGCGGCGATGATCTACGCCAACTACCTGGAAAACGACGAGGCAGCCAAGCTGGAAATCTTTGAGGAAATCGCCGAACGCTGCGTCGCGTTGCAGGAAGCGGCGCCGAAGAACGCCAACGCCTGGTACATCCACGCTTACGCGCTGGGCCGCTACAGCCAGGGAATTTCAGTCGCCAAGGCGCTCGCCCAGGGCCTCGGCGGCAAGATCAAGAACAGCCTCGATCACGCGCTGAAAATCGAACCGAAACATGCCGATGCCCACATCGCGCTCGGCACCTGGCACGCCGAAATCATCGACAAGGTTGGCAGCATGGTCGGCGGCCTCACCTACGGCGCGAAAAAGGACGCCAGCGAAAAGCATTTCCATACCGCCCTCGACTTCAACCCCGACTCGGCCATCGCCCGTACCGAATACGCCAACGGACTGGTCATGCTGTTCGGACGCTCACGCCTGAAGGATGCCGAAAGGCTCTATGAGGAAGCTATCGCCTGCACGCCGGCCGACGCGATGGAAAAACTCGATATCGAAGCGGCAAAGGCGGAAATGGACTGAAGGGCGTTACGGTCAACGGGGCGCGACCGGCGGTTTATGCATCCGCGCAGGCCAGCCCCGCCTCGACGGCTTCGGGGTCGACCAGCCTGTCCCACGGCTCCATCAACACCAGCATCAGCAGCTTGTCGAATTCGCTGGCGAAGCGCTCGACAATATGCTCCGGGTCAGGTACCAGCCCCTTGTCGGTAATCAGGCCAAACTGCACCTTGCCATCGTATGAGAGGATCGAGACGCCCATGCCGATGTCGCCGGATTGCGGCACCCAGAACAACGGCTGGCACAGGCGCGCGCCTGCCAGGTAAAGCGCGGTCTGCGGTCCCGGCACGTTGGTCATCACCGCGGTGGCCTTGCTGGCCAGCAGGTCGAGCACCTGTTGCTGCGCGAACCTGGGCGCCATTCCGACCACGCCGAGAATCGATAGCGTCAGCGCCGCCTGGTAGGAACCCTTGAGCTTTTCCATCCGCTCGCGCGTGGCGTAGAGCCGGGCCAGCGGATTTTCGATGCCGACCGGCAGTTCGAGCGCGACGAGGCCGAAGCGGTTGCCGAGCGTTCCCGCATCCTGCGGGCGTCGCATGTTGACCGGCACCAGGGCGCGGATTTCCACATCGTCGACCGCATCGCCACGCTCGACCAGGTAGGCGCGCAAGGCACCGGCAGCGGCCGAGAGCAGCATGTCGTTGACCGAACAGCCAAGCACCTTGCCAACGGCCTTGACCTCGGGCAGCGACATCGGTTCCGACCATGCCACCCGCTTGGCAACGCCCGGCTTGCCCTTGAAGCAGGTCGGGCTGTCATCCGGCATGGTGGCGAGCTTGGCGATCTCGCCGGCAATGCTGGTGGCGATACGGGTGTAGTCAAGCACCTTGGCCGGGTTGCTCAGCAGATCGACATACCTGGCCCACAGGTTGGTCGACACGCGAACCGAGGTCAGCATGGCATCGGTCATCGGGCGCCAGATTGCATCCCAGAACAGGTCATCCTCCTCGACCCCGTCGTCCTCATCCTGCACCGCAACACGTTTCGGCGGATGCGCCCCCGCTACACCTGGCGAGGTTTCGGTCATCGAGAGAATGACGCCGACCAGCGCGATCCCGTCGGCGATGCTGTGATGAATCCGCATGATGAGCGCCTGGCCGCCGAGCGCGGTATCGACCAGATGCATTTCCCACAGCGGACGACTGGGGTTGAGCGGGGTCGCCGCGAGATCTGCGACGAAATGCTGCAGTTCTACCTTGCCCGCCGGAACCGGCAGCACTTCGCGATGCAGGTGGTGGTCGAGGTCGAAGTCGGGGTCGTCCTGCCAGACGTAGCCCGCTCCCTCGGCCACGGCAACTTGGCGGAAGCGGCGAAAACCGAGCATGCGGCGCTCGATGCTGGCGCGCAGACGCTCGTAATCCAGTTGCCCCTCGAACAGGAGAACACCGACAATCTGCATCAGGTTGGACGGCCGGTCCATGCGCAGCCAGGCAGTATCCACGTTGGAAATGCGCTCGCGAGACGGCATTACGAACTCCGTTGAATGGATTGAATATCTATAATACCGACAATTTACAGGCCATTCGAGGAGATACCGATGAGCAATCTCAAAACTACATTCGACGCCGCCGTCGCCGCCTCAAAGACACTGAACGAGCGCCCCGACAACCAGACGCTTCTGCGCATCTATTCCCTCTTCAAGCAGGCTACCGAGGGCGACGTCAGCGGCAAGCGCCCCGGCTTCACCGACCTCGTCGGTCGCGCCAAATACGACGCCTGGGCCAGCCTCCAGGGAACATCCGCCGATACCGCCATGCAGGCCTACATCGACCTGATCGGCAAGCTAAAGTGACCTGCTACCCGGGATTAGCACGGTAGCGACATAGAGCGTGCCGCATAGGGATCTAGAGGGGCGTATCGGGCGAACCCATGGAGTTGATCGGCAGCGAGATACGACGGTATCCCCCTAAGCCATAGGCACAAAAACAAAACGCCCCGAAGGGCGCATGTTTTTGATATTACTGGCGGAGACGGAGGGATTCGAACCCTCGATGCAGGTTTTGCCCGCATGCTCCCTTAGCAGGGGAGTGCCTTCGACCTCTCGGCCACGTCTCCGGATCCAGACTTCAACGAAGGCGCGGATGATATAGCCTCCGCGCCCTGTGGTCAAACTTACTGGTCGAGACCGAAGGTGCGGTGCAGGACGCGGACGGCCAGTTCCAGGTATTTTTCGTCGAGAACGACGGAAATCTTGATCTCGGAAGTGGAGATCATCTGGATATTGATCCCCTCGTCAGCCAGCGCCTTGAACATCTGGCTGGCGACGCCCGGGTGCGAACGCATGCCGACGCCGACGGCGGAAACCTTGCAGATCTTGTTGTCGCCGGTCACTTCGCGGGCGCCCAATTCCGCCTTTACCTTCTCGAGAATACCCATCGCCTTGGCGTATTCGCCGCGGTTGACGGTGAAGGAGAAGTCGGTGGTGCCGTCGTGGCCGACGTTCTGGATGATCATGTCGACGTCGATGTTGGCGTCGGCGATGGCGCCCAGGATCTGGTAGGCGATGCCCGGCTTGTCCGGTACGCCGAGCATGGTCAGCTTGGCTTCGTCGCGATTGAAGGCGATACCGGAGATGATCGGTTGTTCCATGTTCTTGTCTTCCTCAACAGTGATCAGCGTGCCTTCCCCTTCGTCCTGGAAGCTGGAAAGAACGCGCAGTTTGACCTTGTACTTGCCGGCGAATTCAACCGAGCGGATCTGCAGCACCTTGGAGCCGAGGCTGGCCATTTCCAGCATTTCCTCGAAGGTGATGGTGTCGAGCTTCTTCGCTTCCGGCACGACGCGCGGGTCGGTGGTGTAAACGCCATCGACGTCGGTGTAGATCTGGCACTCGTCCGCCTTCAGCGCGGCGGCCAGCGCCACACCCGAGGTATCGGAGCCGCCGCGGCCGAGCGTGGTGATGTTGCCGTCGGCATCGACGCCCTGGAAGCCGGCGACGACCACGACGTTGCCGGCATCGAGATCACGGCGCATGTTGGCTTCATCGATCGACAGGATGCGCGCCTTGGTGTGCGTGCTGTCGGTCAGTACCTTGACCTGGCCGCCGGTGTAGCTCTTGGCCGAGCAGCCAATGTCCTTCAGCGCCATGGCCAGCAGGCCGATGGTGACCTGTTCGCCGGTGGACATGATCATGTCTAGCTCGCGCGGATCGGGGTTGGCCTGCACTTCCTTGGCCAGAGCAATCAGCTTGTTGGTTTCGCCGCTCATCGCGGAAACCACGACCACGACCTGGTGGCCCTGCGCCTGGAACCTGGCAACCCGCTTGGCGACATTCTTGATGCGCTCGGGGTTGCCGACCGAGGTGCCGCCGTATTTTTGAACAATCAACGCCATGGAATCATCCGGTTGAACGTTAGGAAAGGGCGAGATTTTACCTCACCCAGGCAATTTTCCGAAGAAACGGGGACTCAGAGATCGGCCAGCGAACGCAGGTGCGCACCGACGCTGCGCGCCAGCGAGGTCATCACGTAGCCGCCTTCGAGCATCGAAACGATGCGTTTTTCCGAGAATTGCGCGGCGACCTTCTTCAACTCTTCGGTGCACCAGGCGTAATCCTTCTCCAGCAGCTTGAGGCCACCCATGTCGTCCTCGTAATGACCGTCGAAACCGGCCGAGATGAAGATCATCTGCGGCTTGAATTCCTTCAGGCGCGGCATCCAGACCTGCATCACCGCGTCGCGGAATTCCTCACCGCCACAACCCGCCGCCAGCGGCACGTTGCACATATTGGCCGCCGGCTTGTCGGCGCCGCTGTAGGGGTAGAACGGATGCTGGAAGATACTGCACATCAGCACCTGCTCGTCGCCGGCGAAACAGTCTTCGGTGCCGTTGCCGTGATGCACGTCGAAGTCGATGATGGCGACCCGTTCCAGACCGTGCGCCTTCAGGGCATGGCGGGCGGCGACACCGATATTGTTGAAGAAGCAGAAGCCCATCGGATTGGCCTTCTCGGCGTGGTGGCCGGGCGGGCGGACAGCGCAAAAGGCGTTCTCGATTTCGCCTTTCATGACCAGGTCGACCGCATGGCAACCGGCACCAGCGGCGCGCAGGGCCGCCTGCCAGGTATGCGGATTCATCGCCGTATCCGGGTCGAGGTGGACGACACCGTGTTCCGGCGAGGCACGCTTGATGCGCTCCAGATGCGATGCCGGATGCACGCGCAGCAGTTGCTCGAAGGTGGCAAGCGGCGCGTCGTAATAGACGAAATAGGCATCGATCCCCTGGGCAATCAGGTGATCGTTGATGGCGGTAAGGCGTTGCGGGCATTCCGGGTGATGCGAACCCATATCGTGCAACTGGCAGTCACGATGGGTGATGATGGCAGTGGTCGTCACTTGTTCTCTCTCTCCGAACCGGCGCACTCTATGCGGCGCACGTCGAAATGTCATTATCGACCCAATCGGCGCGCCGCTTCAAGCATTAGAATGGATTCCGCCAACATTTTCGGGAATGCCACATGCCGGGTGTCACACGCTCGCCCCTCGCCACCAAATCGCGACCGCTCGACCCGGTTCTAGCTGCAGCCGGCCGCGTCATCCTCGGCAAGGATCGCGAAATCCGCCAGGCGCTGGCCTGCCTGCTGGCCGGCGGGCATCTGCTGATCGAGGATCTGCCCGGCGTCGGCAAGACCACCCTCGCCCACGCGCTGGCCCGCCTGCTCGGCCTCGCCTTCTCGCGCATCCAGTTCACCAGCGACCTGCTGCCGGCCGACATCACCGGCGTTTCGGTTTACGAACGCCAGAGCGGCGAGTTCCGCTTCCTGCCCGGCCCGGTCTTCGCCCAGATGGTGCTGGCCGACGAGATCAACCGCGCCACGCCCAAGACCCAGAGCGCCCTGCTGGAGGCGATGGAAGAACGCCAGGTCACGGTCGAGGGCGAAACCCGTTTGCTGCCCGAACCGTTTTTCGTGATCGCGACGCAAAACCCTTCGCACCAGATCGGCACCTTTCCGCTGCCCGAATCACAGCTGGACCGCTTCCTGATGCGCATCGAACTCGGCTATCCCGAGCGCGGCGCCGAACGCGCGTTGCTGGCGGCCGGCGGGCAGCGGACGCTGGCCGACCAGTTGGCGCCGGTCATCGCGGCCAGCGATCTGCCCGCGCTGCAACGTGAAGTGGCTACCGTCCATGCTGCCGAACCGCTGATCGACTACGTGCAGGCGCTGATCGAGGCAAGCCGCCGCGACCCGGCCTTCCAGCACGGCCTGTCGCCGCGCGCCGGCCTGGCGCTGCTCGCCGCATCACGCGCCTGGGCCTGGCTGGATGGGCGCGACATGGTGCTACCGGACGACGTTCAGGAAACGCTGCCCTACGTCGCCCGCCACCGCCTGCGCTCGACACAGGGAACCGGCATGGCCCGGGCGGAGGACATCGCGGCGCTGATCCGCGCCGTGCCGATTCCCTGACGCCGTGCCGCTGCTCGCCAATCTTAAGCGCCGCCTGTTTCGCTGGCAGAGCGACGGCACTGCACCGCTGCGCCTTGGCCAGCGCCGCATCTTCATCCTGCCGACCCGCGCCGGCCTGCTCTTCGCCGCCGCCCTGCTCGCCATGCTCACCGGCGCCATCAACTACAACCTGGCGCTCGGCCACGCCCTGGTCTTCCTGCTCGCCGGCCTCGCGCTGGTCGGCATGGTGCACGCCTTCCGCAACCTTTACGGCCTGACCATCGCACCCGGGCGCTGCCTGCCGGTGTTCGCCGGCGACCTCGCGCTCTTTCCGCTCCAGCTTTCCAGCGACCGGGCGTCGCCGCGACTGGCGCTGGAATTGCGCGCCGGCGACGGCCAACCGACCGTAACTTGCGCCGTCGCCGCACACGGCCTGTCCGACACCAGCGTGCCGGTCATTTCGAGCCGGCGCGGCTGGCTGGAACTGCCACGCACGAGGCTCTCGACCACCTATCCGCTTGGCCTGTTCGTCGCCTGGAGCTACCTGCAGCCAGCCATGCGTTGCCTGGTCTACCCGCAGCCCCTGCCGACACCGCTGCCGCCGCTGCAGGCGGCAACGCGGGCCGGCGATCAGCGCGGCGCTAATGGTCAGGAGGACTTTTCCGGCTTCCGCGAACGCCAGCCGGCCGACTCGCCGCGTCACGTCGCCTGGAAGGCCAGCGCTCGCGATGGCGGGCAGCGGCCGTTGCTGGTCAAGCAGTTCGCCGGCGGCGCCCAGCATGAGTTGCGGCTCGACTGGGAGCTGACGCCGGAAACCGCCGCGCCGGAAACCCGCATCGCGATCCTCGCCGGCTGGGTATTGGCAGCCGAGGAAGAAGGCGCCTGTTACGGTCTACGCCTGCCGGGGCACGAAATTGCGCCGGGTAGCGGCGACCTGCACCGCCACCGCTGCCTCGAAGCGCTGGCGCTCCTGCCGGCATGAGCACGCGCCCCGCCGAAGCCCTCGACCGCGGCGCCGCGCCGTGGCTTTTTGCCGCCGCGCTGGCGACGACGCTGCCGCATGCCGAACATCAGCCGCTGTGGCTTAGCGCCCTGACCGCCGCGATCCTTGCCTGGGCAGGCTGGCTGTGGTGGCGCAACGAGCGGCTACCCGGCCGCTGGCCGCTGATACTGCTGGTGGCGGTGGCCTGCGGCGGTGTGCTGTTCGAGTTCCGCACCCTGTTCGGGCGCGATGCCGGCGTCGCCATGCTGGTCGTCTTCATGGCCATGAAACTGCTCGAACTGCGCAGCCGCCGGGACGCCACCGTCGTCGTCACACTCGGTTATTTCCTGCTGCTGACCCATTATTTTTATTCGCAGAGCATTCCGACCGGGGTCTGGCTGCTGGCCACGATGACGCTGGTCACCGCCACCCTGATCCGCCTGCACGGCGGCACGGCCAGCACACCGATGGCAACGTTGCGCTACGCCGCCCTGCTGACGCTGCAGGCGATCCCCTTCATGCTGGTGCTTTACCTCCTGTTCCCGCGCGTCGCCGGGCCGCTCTGGGGCCTGCCGCAGGATGCCCACGCCGGGCGCAGCGGTTTGTCGGAGCAGATGGCGCCGGGCAACATCGCAAATCTCGCGCTCAGTGGCGAAATCGCCTTTCGCGTGCGCTTCGCCGAGCCGCTACCGCCGCGCGGCCGGCTCTACTGGCGCGGCCCGGTCCTCGAATACTACGACGGCAGGACTTGGCGGCCGCAACCAAGCCGCCTGCGGCCGCCGCAGGTCGAGGCGCTGTCGCCGCCGCTGGCCTACGAAACGACGCTCGAAGCGCATCAGCAACGCTGGTTGCTGGCTCTCGATGCGCCGGGTACGCTGCCTGCAGATTTGGTCCTTGAAAGCACGTTGACCGCAACCAGCCGCGTACCGCTCACCCAGCGCCAACGTTTTTCCCTGACGGCCTTCCTCGATTTCCGTTTCAACCGGGACGAGGATCAGGCAGTGCTGCGCCGCAACCTCGCCTTCCCCGCCAATGCCAACCCGCGCTCGCGCGCGCTGGCCGAGTCCTGGCGACAGTCCGACCCCGATCCGGAACGACTGGTGCAGAAGGCACTGACGCTGTTTTCCGGCGCCAGCTTCACCTACACATTGCAACCGCCGCTGCTCGGCGAGCACCCGGTCGATGATTTCCTGTTCGTCACCCAGCGCGGCTTCTGCGAACACTACGCCTCTGCCTTCGTCGTCCTGATGCGCGCCGCCGGCGTGCCGGCGCGGGTCGTCACGGGCTATCAGGGCGGCGAGGCGAACCCGGTCGACGGCTTCGTCATCGTCCGCCAATCCGATGCCCATGCCTGGGCCGAAGTCTGGCTTGCCGGCCGCGGCTGGACGCGCATCGACCCGACTGCCGCCGTGTCGCCGACCCGCGTCGAAAGCGGCATCGTCGCCGCCATGCCGGCCGGCGAACCCCTGCCGGCGCTGATCCAGTTGCGCAGTGACTGGCTGCGCACCCTGCAGTTCCGCTGGGAAGCGATCAACAATGCCTGGAACCAGTACGTCCTCGGCTACAACCCGCAGCGCCAGCGCGAAGTTCTCAGCCGCCTCGGCCTGCCCAACCCCGACTGGCGCAATCTGGCGGCCACCCTGGCAATCATCTGCGGCACGCTGCTACTGGCCATTACCGCCTGGGCCCTGTACCAGCGGCCACACCTCGACCCGGCCGCGCGCCTGTGGCAAAAAGCCTTGCGCCGGCTGGCGCGAAGACAAGTAAACTGCGCCCCTTGGGAAACGCCGCTGGCGCTCGCCCGGCGCCTCGAACATGAGCGCCCGGCCATGGCGTCGGCCGTCAGGGAAGTGGTCGACGCTTATCTGCAGGCGCGCTACAGCCGCTTCCCGGACGACCTGACTAAATTGCGCGCCGCCATCGCGCGGCTGCCCTGACGGAGAATGATTTGAAACATGCCCTTGCCGCCCTGCTGCTTGCAGCATCGACCTGTCTTTGCCAGGCAGCAACCGCCCTGCCCGGCTTTGCCGGCAATCCGGAGGTCGTCGAATTTGCCCGCGACCTTGAGCAGCGCCACGGCTTCAGCGCCGACCTGTTGCTGGAACAGTTCACGCAGGTCCGCCCCAACACCAAGGTTCTCGAACTCATCAAGCCACCGGCTTCGCCGGTGCAGCGCTCGTGGGAACGCTACCGGCCGCGTTTTCTGAACGAGCGGCGGATCAACTGGGGCGTGCAGTTCTGGCAGGAAAACCAGGTCAGCCTGGCGCGCGCCCGCGCCACCTATGGCGTCCCCGAAGAAATCATCGTCGCCATCATCGGCGTCGAAACCGAATACGGGCGCAACATGGGCAGTTTCCGCGTGCTCGAAGCACTTGCCACACTGGCTTTTTACTACCCGCGCCGCGCCGACTTCTTCCGTACCGAACTCGAACAATTCCTGCTGCTGGCGCGCGAGAATGACATGGACGCGGTCAATGTCCGCGGCTCCTTCGCCGGCGCGATCGGCATTCCGCAATTCATGCCTGGTAGCCAGCGGCGTTACGCGGTCGACTTCGACGGCGACCGGAAAGTCGATCTCTATGGCAGCGTCGATGACGCCATCGGCAGCGTTGCCCGCTTTCTCGAACAACACGGCTGGCAGGCCGGGCAGGCGGTTGCCGTCCCCGCACGCACGCGCGGCGAACCTGAGCGCAGCCTGATCGAGGCCGGTATTCAACCAACACTGAAGGTGGCCGACCTGGCACAACAGGGAATCACCGCGAGCGCCGACCCGCAGGCCGTGGTGACGCTGGTCGATCTCGTCTCTCCCGGCCGGGCGACGGAATACTGGCTCGGCTTTGACAATTTTTATGTCATCACCCGCTACAACCGCTCCAGTTTCTACGCCATGTCGGTGTTCCAGCTAGCCGAGGAAATCCGGGCGCGCATGCCGCGCCAATGAGGCGGCTACAGTAGCGAGTCGCGGGCGATGCCGCCGCGCTTGACGATCTTGCGCAGGCGGTCGAGCGCCTCGACCTGGATCTGCCGCACGCGTTCCCGGGTCAGGCCCAGCTCGCCGGCAAGCACGTCGAGAGTGGAAATATCGGCGCCGTTCAGCCCGTAACGCCGCTCTATGACCTGGCGTTGCCGTTGCGTGAGCTGGCCCAGCCAGTCGTTCAGCAGCGAGTCGGTCTCGCTGCATTGCAGCAGTGCTTCCGGATTGACCGCTGATTCATCGGCAATCGCCTCGCCGATGGTATGACTGGGATCGATCTCCAGCGGCGCATCGAGCGAGGCGATATGTTCGTTGAGCTGCAATATGCGCCGGACGTCGGCGACCGGGCGGTCGATCAGCGCGGCGATGCGCTCGACCGACGTCTCGCGATTGGCCGCCGAGTCGAGGTGGCGGATGGCGCGCAGCACCAGGTTGATTTCCTTGACCACATGCACCGGCAGGCGGATCGTGCGCGACTGGTTCATGATGCCGCGCTCGATGCTCTGGCGCACCCACCAGGTGGCATAGGTCGAGAAGCGGAAGCCGCGCTCCGGGTCGAATTTCTCCAGCGCATGGATCAGGCCGAGGTTGCCCTCCTCGATCAGGTCGAGCAGCGGAATGCCCCGGTTGAGGTAGTGCTTGGCGATATTCACGACCAGGCGCAGGTTGTGCTCGATCATCTTCTGGCGCGCCTGAAAATCCCCGGCGCGCACCCGGCGGGCCGTCGCCACCTCGTCATCCGGCGTCAGCAGCGGCTTGGCGCCGATTTCATTCAGGTAGAGCTGGGTGACGTCCTCAAGCAGTTCCAGTTCCGGGGCAATCGGCTCGGGATCGGGTAGCGGCGCCAGGTCGGCCTCAGCCGACGTCAGTTCGTCGTCTTCCGAATCCTCCGCCACCCCGGACATCATCTTTTCGGCAGGTAGAGCGAAGGATCGATCGGCTTGCCCTGCTTGCGAATCTCGAAATGCAGCTTCACCGATTCGCTGTCGGTATTCCCCATTTCGGCGATCTTCTGGCCGCGCGTCACCTGCTGGCCTTCCTTGACCAGTATCTTGCGGTTGTGTGCGTAAGCCGAGAGGAAGGTCGCGTTGTGCTTGACGATCACCAGTTCGCCGTAGCCGCGCAAGCCGGCGCCGGCATAGACGACCTTGCCGTCGGCCGCCGCCTGCACGGGGTCGCCGGACTTGCCACCAAAATCGAGCCCCTTGTTGCCGGCATCGCTGTAGCCGTTGGTCACCTTGCCGGATGACGGCCACTGCCATGCCACATCGTCGGAGCCGACCGCCGCCGGTTCCGCCCTGGGTTCCGGCTTCGCCTCGGGCGGCGGCTCGGTTTTTGGCTCTGGCTTGGGGTCGACCGCAGCAAGCGTCGTTTTCGGTGCCGCCTCGCCGCTCCGGTTCAGGCGCGCATATGCCTCATCGGAATACGGCTCCTTGCCACCGCGCGGCTCGCGCTTGAGCCCTTCAGTGGACGTCGAAGTCGTCGGGGCAGGAGCGCTGACGACCTTGCCCGGCGCATCCAGCGATTGCGTCTCGACGACCGGCGCCGTCACCACCGGCTGGGCGACGACCGGGCCGCCGGCCGCAGCAGGAGCCGCACCCGGCGGTGCCACGCGCAACACCTGACCTTCGCGGATCGATCCCGGATTGGTAATGTTGTTCCACGCCGCCACGTCCTTGTAATCCTGGCCGTGCTCGAGGGCGATGCGGTACAGGGTGTCGCCGCGCTTGACCGTGTAATACCCGGGGCCCGAGGGCGTTGCCACGGCACTCTGGCGCGCCTGCCCCGAACTGCGATCGACGGTCGGTGCCGGCGGCTGGGACATGCAACCCGCCAACAGCATGGCGGCAACCAATGGGACAAATGCGCGAATCATTGTGTTCCTGCGAGAAGAGGGACAAAGCGAACGGGATCGAGCCGGGTTTCGACAAAAGCCTGCGGCTTCCGTTCGATGAACGAAAGATACTGCTCAGTCGTGCCAACTGGCAAGACCAGCCGGCCGCCGAGCGCCAGTTGTTCAAGCAGTGCCGGCGGCACTTTCAGACCAGCCGCGGCGACGATGATGCTGTCAAACGGCCCTGCCTCGGGCAAACCGAACTGCCCATCGGCATGCTTGAGCCGCACATTGAACTGCTTCAGCTGGCGCATGTTGGCCTTGGCCTTTTCCAGCAGCGGCCCGAGCCGTTCAAGGGAATAAACCTCGGTGGTCAGTTGCGCCAGCACCGCCGCCTGGTAGCCGCACCCGGCACCGACTTCCAGCGTCCTGCCCAGCGAAGACCGGCCGTTGAGCAGCAACTCGATCATGCGTGCAACCACGAAGGGTTGTGAAATCGTCTGGCCCATGCCCAGTGGCAGGGCCGTGTCTTCATAGGCACGCGATGCCAGCGCTTCCTCGACGAAAACGTGGCGCGGCACCGCCGCCATGGCCCGCAGCACCGCCTCGTTGCGGATGCCCTTCTCGCGCAGGCGCTCGATCATGCGCGCCCGCGTCCGCTGCGACGTCATCCCGATGCCGTGCAGGCCGTTGGTCGTCATTGCATCCAGTGCTTGATCGCCGCAAGCTGCGCGGTGTGGGTCAGATCGATCTGCAGGGGCGCGATGGAGACACAGCCACGCTCAACGGCGTTGAAATCGGTCCCCGGCCCGGAGTCAGCCGCAGCACCCGCAGCACCGACCCAATAGACGGTCTCATTGCGCGGCGAACGCATCGCCACCACCGGTTCCGCCTTGTGCCGCCGGCCGAGCCGGGTAACCTCGGTGCCCTGCAGGTCGGCATGGGGAATATCCGGTACATTGACGTTCAAAAGCACCGGCTCGCGAATCGGATTGGCAATAAAGCGTTCGACAATTTCACGCGCCACCCGGCCGGCGGTATCGAAATGCTTGCCATCATGGCTGGTCAGTGAAATCGCGATCGACGGAATACCCAGTAAAAATCCTTCGGTCGCTGCCGCCACCGTACCTGAATAAATGGTGTCGTCGCCCATATTGGCACCGTTATTTATTCCGGAAACAATAATGTCCGGCAGATAATCGAGCATGCCGGTGACCGCGAGATGAACGCAATCGGTAGGGGTGCCATTAACAAAATAAAATCCGTTGACCGCCTGTTTCAAAAAAAGCGGCCGGTCCAGCGTCAGCGAATTACTCGCACCGCTTCTATTCTGTTCCGGCGCAACGACAACAATCTCGCCCAGCCCGGCAAGTGCATCCGCCAGCGCCTGAATGCCTGGGGCAAAATAGCCGTCGTCGTTGCTCAGGAGGATGCGCATCGTCAGACGGTCAGCGAATCCAGCGTGCCGCCCTTGGCCAGCCATTCGGCAACCCATTTCGGTTGACGGCCGCGCCCGGTCCATTCAAGCGTCGCATTTTCCGGGTGGCGATACTTGACCTTGACCTTTCCCGTCGGCGCCTTGATTTTCACTTCCTTGCCGACCAGTTCTTCAAGCGCAAAGCCACGGGCTTTGGCGAAGGCACGCACTTCATTCAGGATATTGGCCTTATCCTGGGCTTCGCGGCGCTTTAATTCGACGGGAATCTGTTGTTGCAGATCACGCAACTGGGCTGCGTTCAGGGAAGACAAATCCATGATTACCTCCTTTAATAAAATGGTGGAAACAATCTAATTTGTCTTAATATATTTTTCAACAGATAAAATTAAAAAACCGGCATAAGCCGGTTAATTAATTGGTCGGGGCGGCGGGATTCGAACTCGCGACCCCTTGCACCCCATGCAAGTGCGCTACCAGGCTGCGCTACGCCCCGACAAGCCGCGCATTATACCCGAAATGCCCGGGAATCAAAGGCGCAACATCTCGATAACGTATTGCAATTCGGCGCGCAGGCCGCCAACGGTTTTTGGCATTTCCTGATGGTCGACCGCAACAGCCCCAGCCACATCACCTTCGTCCAGCTTGTTGCGCGCGCCGCTGATCGTAAAGCCCTGATTATAAAGAAGCTCACGGATGCGTCGAACGAGCAGGACTTCATGATGCTGGTAATAACGACGATTGCCGCGCCGTTTGACCGGCTTGAGCTGATTGAATTCCTGTTCCCAGTAGCGCAGGACGTGCGGCTTGACGCCGCACAATTCGCTGACTTCACCGATGGTGAAATAGCGCTTGGCCGGAATCGGTGGCAACTCCTCGCCACCGTGAGGCTTATGCCGCTGTTCCATCGCAGGCGAGTTCGACGTCGGACTTCAGTTTCTGGCTGGCATGAAAAGTCACCACACGGCGCGCCGTGATGGGGATTTCCTGGCCGGTCTTCGGATTACGGCCGGGACGTTGCGGCTTGTCGCGCAACTGAAAATTGCCGAAGCCGGAGAGCTTTACGCCATCGCCGGTTTCCAGGGAATTGCGGATTTCCTCGAAGAAAGCCTCGACCATGTCTTTGGCCTCACGCTTGTTGAGGCCAACCTTTTCAAACAACAGGTCGGCAAGTTCGGCTTTGGTCAGTGTCATCGTGATTTTTTCCGTCAGGCACGCAGTTGAGCGGCGAATGCCTGTTCGAGACAGGACACGAGTTGCTGCATCGCCAAATCGACTTCCGTATCTTGCAAAGTACGTTGAGTATCTTGCATAACTATCCGGAAAGCAAGACTTTTTTTATTTTCAGGAACCCCTTTGCCAGTGTATACATCGAACAGCTGAACGTCCTGAACCAGGACCGGCAACTGCCCTTTCAGGGCATCCAGCAGGGTCTGCAAGGCAAAGCTCTGATCGACCACGATGGCAAGGTCGCGAATGACAGGCGGGAATTTCGAGACTTCGGTATAGGCCGGAACGTCAACTGCGGTTATGGCGGCGAAATCGATCTCGAAGACGACCGGCGCCTGCGGCAAATCGTATTTCTGTACCCATTCCGGATGCAGTTCGCCGAGGCAGCCGATGTCGCGCCCGTCAAGCAGGACGTGGGCGGCGCGCCCCGGATGCAGGGCCGGATGCGCAAGTTTCTCGAACCGCAATTGCGCTGGCGCCAACAGGGCTTCGAGGTCGCCTTTGACATCGTAGAAATCGACCCTGCGCGTCCCGCTGCCCCAGCCTTCCGGCAGCGCTCCGCCGTAGGCCAGGCCGGCGAGCTGCCATGGCTGACTGAATCCATTGACCGGCGCACCCTGGGCGTCACGATGGAAGGTACGGCCGGTTTCGAACAGGCGGACGCGGTTCTGCTTGCGCTTCAGATTGGTGAGCAGATTCGAAATCAGGCCACCGAACAGGGTCGACCGCATCACCGCCATCTGGCTGGCAATCGGGTTGGCCAAACGGATCAGAGCTGGGTTGGCGGCGAAATCGGCCTCCCAGCCTTCCTCGACGAAGGCGAAATTGACCACTTCCTGATAGCCATGATCGACCAGCAGTTGACGAACGCGGGTAGCCGGGCGTTGCGCTTCAGGCTGCACCATCATTTTCAGGTTGCCGCGCGGCGCCGGGGCCGGGATGTTGTCGTAGCCGTGCAGACGGGCGATTTCCTCGATCAGGTCTTCCTCGATCTCGATATCGAAACGCCAGGTCGGCGGCGTGACCAGGAAATCGTCGCCTTCACGGACGAAAGACAGGCCGAGACCATTGAACAAGCCCGCGATCTGCTCGGGAGAAAAAGTCATGCCGATCACCGCGCAGGCACGTGCCGTACGCAGACGCACCGGGTTGCGTGCCGGCATCTCTGCCCTGGCTTCAACCACTGGGCCGGCAGCACCGCCGCAGATGTCGATGATCAGTTGCGTAGCGCGCTCGATGGCACGGCGCGTCCCGCCGAAATCGACGCCACGTTCGAAACGATGCGAGGCATCGGAACCAAAGCCGTAACGGCGGGCGCGACCGGCGATGGCCTTGGGCGCGAAGAAGGCGGATTCGAGGAACAGCTCGCTGGTTTCCAGCGTGATGCCGCTCTCCTCGCCGCCCATGATGCCGGCCATGGCCAGCGGCTTGGCGTCGTCGGCGATCATCAGGATGTCGCCGTCGATGGCGATGGTCTGCTCGTTGAGCAGCAGCAGCTTCTCGCCCGGCCTGGCCATGCGGGCATGCACGGCACCGTTGAGCCTGGTGTTGTCGAAGGCGTGCAACGGCTGGCCGAGTTCTAGCATCACGTAATTGGTGACGTCGACCAGCGCCGAGATGGCGCGGATGCCGCTGCGCTCGAGCCGGCGCTTCATCCATTCCGGGGTCGGCGCCTTGGCATCGACGCCTTTGATGACGCGGCCGTAGTACAGCGGGCAGGCGGCGGGCGCATCGAGCACGACCGGGCGCTGGTCGGCGATGGTCGGCGCGACGTCCGGTACATCCAGCGGCTTGACCGCTTCGCCGGCGATCGCCGCGACTTCGCGGGCGACCCCGGTCAGCGACAGGCAGTCAGCACGGTTCGGCGTCAGCTTCAGGGTGAACAACCGGTCGTCGAGGTCGAGATAATCGCGGATCGACTGGCCGACCGGCGCATCGGCCGGCAGGATCAGCAGGCCGGAGGCTTCCTCGGCGATGCCGAGCTCCTTGGCCGAGCAGAGCATGCCGGATGACTCGATGCCGCGCACCTTGGCGATCTTGATGGTGAAATCACCGGGCAACTGGGCACCCGGCAAGGCACAGGGGACGCGCAGGCCGACGGCGACGTTGGGGGCGCCACAGACGATGGTCGTCGGTTCGCCGCGGCCGGTATCGACCTTGCAGACGTTTAGACGGTCGGCATCCGGATGCCTGACGACTTCGAGCACCCGGGCGACGACGACGTCGTTGAATGCGGGGGCGACCGGGTCCAGTTCCTCGACTTCGAGGCCAGCCATGGTCAGCAGGTGGGACAACTCCTCGCTCGACAGCTTGGTGTCGACGAGGGTACGCAGCCAGGATTCGGAGAATTTCATGCGAATTGCCTCAGGAAACGGAGGTCGCCTTCAAAGAAGAGGCGCAGGTCATTGACGCCGTAACGCAGCATGGTCAGGCGGTCCGGGCCGAAGCCGAAGGCGAAGCCGGTGTATTTTTCCGGATCGATGCCGGCGATGCGCAGCACGTCCGGATGCACCATGCCGCAACCGGCGATCTCCAGCCAGCGGCCTTCGAGCGCACCGCTCATGAAGGCGACGTCGATTTCGGCGGACGGTTCGGTGAACGGGAAGAAGGACGGACGGAAACGAACCTTGAGATCGTCGCTCTCGAAGAAACTGCGCAGGAAATCGGCAATCACGCCCTTCAGGTCGGCGAAAGAAACCCTCTCGCCCACCCACAGGCCTTCGACCTGGTGGAACATCGGCGAGTGCGTCGCGTCGGAGTCGACGCGATAGACGCGGCCCGGCGCGATGATGCGGATTTCGGGCATTTTTTCCAGTTGACCGTAGCGGGCCACATGCGCCTGCATGTAGCGCGCCTGGATCGGGCTGGTATGGGTGCGCAGCAGCACCTTGTCGGCCACAGTGCCGTCCGGGTTCTGCAGATAGAAGGTATCGTGCATCGAACGCGCCGGGTGATCCTCGGGCGTGTTCAGTGCCGTGAAATTGAAAAAGTCTTCCTCGATCTCGGGGCCGTCGGCCACTTCGAAACCGATGGATCGGAACAGCGACTCGATGCGCTCCAGCGTACGCGTCACCGGATGCAGGCCACCGCGCGCTTCGGCACGGCCGGGCAGCGTGACATCCAGGGCCTCTTCGGCCAGACGCGCTTCCAGTGCCGCCTTGCGGATCGCTTCGCGACGCTCGTTGAGTGCATTTTCAACCGCCGTCTTGGCCACATTGATCGCGGCGCCGGCGGTTTTCTTCTCCTCGGCCGGCAGCTTGCCCAGGCCCTTGAGGAGTTCGGTGATCTGGCCGCTCTTGCCGAGGAAACGGGCCTTGGCCTGTTCCAGCGCGTCCGGGTCGGAAATGGCAGCGAACGCGGCTTGCGCTTCGCTAACGATCTGATCGAGATTGTCCATGGACTTCACTACTTGCGAAACTGCGACAAAACTACCAACAAAAAAGGAGGCTTGCGCCTCCTTTTTTTAATTACGCTTTCGCTCAGGCGCCGAGCTGTGCCTTGGCCTGATTGGCCAGAGCGGCAAAAGCCGGCTGATCGAAGACGGCCAGATCAGCCAGGACCTTGCGGTCGACTTCGATATTGGCCTTCTTCAGGCCGTTCATCAGGGTGCTGTACTTCATGCCCAGCTCGCGAGCCGCGGCATTGATACGGGCAATCCACAGCGAACGGAACTGGCGTTTGCGTTGACGACGGTCACGATACTGGTATTGACCGGCCTTCATCACCGCCTGTTTGGCGATGCGATATACGTTCTTGCGACGACCGCGGTAACCCTTGGCCTGGGCAAGAACCTTCTTGTGACGCGCGCGCGCCGTTACACCACGTTTGACTCTAGGCATCTTCTATCTCCTTATGCGTAGGGCATCATGGCGCGGACAGATGCTGCGTCGCGCTCGTGAACTGCAACGGCACCGCGGAGGTGACGCTTAACCTTGGTGGTCTTCTTGGTCAGGATGTGACGCTTGAAGGCTTGGCCGCGCTTGATGGAACCACCGGCGCGAACCGAGAAGCGCTTCTTGGCGCTGCTCTTGGTCTTCATTTTGGGCATTTGGATGCTCCTTAATGACATGCTGCCAGGTGGCTCCCGACGGGAACGCTTTTACTACCCGAAAGCACTTATATAAACAACTGTTTACAGCTACTTCTTAAACCTTTTTCTTGGCCGGGGCGATGATCATGATCATCTGGCGACCTTCCATCTTCGGCATCTGCTCGACTTGCCCGACGGCTTCGAGGTCTGCCTTGATCCGTTCCAACTGGCGCATTCCGAATTCCTGATGCGCCATTTCGCGGCCCCGGAAGCGCAAAGTCACCTTGACCTTGTCTTCTTCTTCCAGGAATCGCGTCATGTTCCTGAGCTTGATCTGGTAATCGTTTTCGTCGGTGCCGGGGCGCAGCTTGACTTCCTTGACCTGCACCTGCTTCTGCTTCAGCTTGGCCTCGTGCGCACGCTTCTGTTCCTGGTACTTGAACTTGCCGTAGTCCATGATGCGGCAGACTGGCGGCTTGGCTACCGGCGCGATCTCGACCAGATCGACGCCCGCCTCTTCGGCCAACTGCAGTGCAGCTCGGGTACTCATGATCCCCAACTGCTCGCCTTCCAAACCCTGGAGACGAATCTCCGGTACCGTGATTTCTTCGTTGAGGCGGTGCGCCTTGTTCTGAGCTATGGTGAAACCCCCGAAAACATCAATAATTAGGCCGTGCCACTACGCGCTGCGACTTCCCCTCGGAGTCGCTCGATCAGGGCCTCGACGGACATCTGTCCGAGATCCTGACCACCGCGTGTTCGCACGGCCACCAGTCCGGCTTCCTTTTCCTTGTCGCCCACGACGAACTGGTAAGGCAGCCGGTTCAAGCTATGTTCGCGGATTTTATAGGTTATTTTCTCGTTGCGCAAATCCGACTCGGCCCGGAAGCCCGCCTGATGCAGCTTTTGCGCAACATCGGCAGCATAATCGGCCTGCTTTTCGGAGATGTTCAGCACGATGGCCTGAACGGGTGCTAGCCACAGCGGCAGGGCACCGGCGAAGTTCTCGATCAGGATACCGATGAAGCGTTCGAGCGAACCGAGGATGGCACGGTGCAGCATGACCGGCACCTTGCGCGTGTCGTCGGCCGCCACGTATTCGGCGCCGAGGCGGCCCGGCATCGAGAAGTCGACCTGCATCGTGCCGCACTGCCAGGAGCGGCCGATGGCGTCCTTGATGTGGAATTCGATCTTCGGCCCGTAGAAGGCGCCCTCGCCCGGCAGTTCCATCCATTCCAGGCCAGAAGCGCGCAAGCCCTGGCGCAGCGCATCCTCGGCCTTGTCCCAGACCTCGTCGGAACCGACGCGGCTATCCGGGCGCAGCGCCAGCTTGACGGCGACGTCGCTGAAACCGAAATCGGCATAGACCTTCTTGACCAGCGCGTTGAAGGCGGTCACTTCGGATTCGATCTGGTCTTCGGTACAGAAGATGTGGCCGTCGTCCTGGACGAAGCCGCGCACGCGCATCAAGCCGTGCAGCGCGCCGGTCGGCTCGTTGCGGTGGCAGGAACCGAATTCGCCATAGCGTAGCGGCAATTCGCGGTAGGAACGCAGGTCGGCATTGAAGACCTGGACGTGCCCCGGGCAGTTCATCGGCTTGACCGCGTAGTCACGGTTTTCCGATGCCGTGGTGAACATGTTGTCCTTGTAATGCTCCCAGTGGCCCGATTTCTCCCACAGCGTCTTGTCGAGAATCTGCGGACAGCGCACTTCCTGGTAACCGTTGTTGCGATAGACGGCGCGCATGTATTGTTCGATTTCCTGCCAGATCGCCCAACCCTTCGGGTGCCAGAAAACCAGGCCCGGCGCCTCGTCCTGCATGTGGAACAGGTCGTATTGCTTACCGAGGCGACGGTGGTCGCGCTTCTCGGCTTCTTCCAGCATGTGCAGGTAGGCGTCGAGATCTTCCTTCTTGGCCCAGGCCGTGCCGTAGATGCGCTGCAGCTGTTCGTTGCGATGGTCGCCGCGCCAGTAGGCGCCGGCCACCTTCATCAGCTTGAAGACCTTGAGCTTGGCCGTGGTCGGCACATGCGGGCCGCGGCAGAGGTCGATGAAATCGCCTTCGCGGTACAGGGAAACTTGCTGATCCGCCGGAATCGCGGCGATCAGTTCGGCCTTGTATTTCTCGCCCTGGTCGAGGAAAAACTTGACCGCGTCGTCGCGGTTCCAGACTTCACGGCTGACCGGAATGTCCTTCTTCGCCAGTTCGGCCATGCGCTTTTCGATGGTGACCAGATCTTCCGGGGTGAACGGGCGCTTGTAGGCGAAGTCGTAGTAGAAGCCGTTCTCGATGACCGGGCCGATGGTTACCTGCGCTTCCGGAAACAGTTCCTTGACCGCGTAGGCCAGCAGGTGCGCCGTCGAGTGGCGGATCAATTCCAGGCCTTCGGCATCCCGCTCGGTAATGATGGCCAGATCGGCATTCTGCTCGATCAGGTACGAGGTATCGACCAGGTTGCCGTCAACCCTGCCGGCCAGCGCGGCACGGGCCAGCCCGGCGCCGATGCTGGCGGCAACCTCGGCAATGGTGACTGCTTGCTCGTAAGAGCGGATGGAACCATCGGGCAGTTTGATATCTGGCATGGCAAATCTCTAGGCGAAAAAAAAGTGCGGGGCGAGCCGCACTTTTTTGGTCGAACGAAGGCTGACTCGATTACGGTTTCTGAACTGCAATGCAAGTTCGGAAAATCACCAATTCAGCTCCGTCAGGTATTTGGTAGGCGGTATTGGAATCGAACCAACGACCTCCACGATGTCAACGTGGCGCTCTAACCAACTGAGCTAACCGCCTGAAGAAGCGCGCATTATAAGGATGTCCGGAGGCAAGTCAACAGGTATTGCCGCAAATTCCGCTGTAATGACCTACGCCGCGAAGGCTGCGGTCAACGCGGCCACCATGTAGCCATGGTCGAGGACACCGGCGCTTTCGCGGATGCTGTGCATGGCCCACATCGGCGAGCCGACATCAACGCTCGCCACGCCGAGGCTGGCGGCGACGATGGGGCCGATGGTGCTGCCGCAGCCAAGATCAGTGCGATGCGCATAGTGCTGGTACGGCACGCCTGCCTTCTCGCACAGCATGATGAAACGCGCCGCGCTGTCGGCGCCAGTGCTGTAGCGCTGGTTGGCGTTGATTTTGATCACCGGACCGCCGTTGACCACAACACGATGGCAGGGCTCGTAGGCCCCGGGGAAATTCGGGTTAAAGGCGTGCGCCATGTCGGCGCTGATGAAGAAACTGCGGGCCAGTGCACAGCGATAGGCCTCGTCGTCGAGTCCGGCACACCCGGCAATCCGCCGCAGCACATCGGCGATGAAGCTGCCGCCGGCACCGGTGGCGCTTTCGCTGCCCACCTCCTCGTGGTCGAAAAAGGCACAGACGTTGGTCGTCGCGGGATGTTCCGCAGCCAGCAGGGCAGCCAGCCCGGCATGGCAGGAAGCGAGGTTGTCCAGCTGGCTGTCGGCGATGAATTCCCGGCTCGCCCCCCAGAAGGCGCCCGGCTGCGCATCGCAGGCATTGAGTTCCCAACTCAGGATATCGTCGGCAGCGACGTCCAGTTGCGCCGCCAGCAGGGCATGGAAACGCCCGTCGGCAGCATCGCCCTCACCCGCCAGCCCTAGCACCAGGGGCAGTTCGGTCTGCTTGTTGAATTTGAGCCCGCTCTCGTTGACCTCGCGGTTCATGTGGATCGCCAGGTTCGGCAAGCGCAACAGCGGTTGCTGGAAATGCACCAGGCGTAGCGCCGGGCCGGTCGCGGTTCGCACGGCGACGCGCCCGGCCAGGCCCAGGTCGCGGTCGGCGAAGGTCGCCAGGATCGGCCCGCCGTACACCTCGACGCCAAGGCGCAGCAAGCCGTCGCCAGCCTGCAAGGCCCTGGGCTTCAAGCGCAGGCCGGGGGAATCCGTATGGGCGCCGACCAGCCTGAAGCCGCTTTCCGACAGCGCTGCGCTACCGGCGACGAAAGCGATGATCGACGAGCCGCCACGAATCACGTAATAGCGCCCGCCGGCCGCCAGTTGCCAGCGCTCGTCCTCATTCAGGGCGACAAAGCCGCTGCCCCGCAGGCGCTCGGCAAGCGTCTGCACCGCATGCCACGGGCTGGGGCTGGCATCGATGAAAGCAAGGAGTTCCTGCGCCAGCGTGCGCGAATCGGCGGATATTTCCATGACGGGTCGTGTCTCAAAGGCAATGGCCGAAAGATACCAAAGCTGGCGCGACGGCGTGTGCGAATCGCAGTAAGATGCCGCGTTTTCCGGGAGAGGCTCAATGAACGAGGGATGGATCGTACTGGCGATATGCCTGCTGTTTGTCTTGGGCGCCGCGCTTCCCCTGATCCGGGATCGTGGTTCGGACAAGTCACACCTGCCGCCGCCGAAGGAAACCCTGCGCGACTGGCGCAACGAAAAATGAGCGAGGAAAGCCGCATGGACTCGCGAATCACCGACCTGGAAATCAAGATCAGCTACGCCGAAGACCTGGTCGACGAACTGAACCGGATCGTCTTCCGCCAGCAGCAACAGATCGACCTGCTCGCCACCCAGATCAAGGAACTGCGCGAACAGATCAAGGCCGACGCCCCGGGCGAAAAACGCAGCCTGCGCGACGAGCTCCCGCCGCATTACTGATCCCGTGTCCGCCGCTCCGACCACCATTCTCTACCATGCCGACTGCCCGGACGGTTTCGGCGCGGCCTACGCGGCGTGGCGTCGCTTTGGCGACACTGCCGCCTACCGCCCGATGCATCACGGTCAACCGTGGGAAATGGCCGAAATTGCCGGACACACGGTATACATCCTCGATTTCTCGTTTCCGCCGGAAGTGCTGGAAGCGATGGCCGCCCGCGCCAGCGCGGTCATCCAGATCGATCACCACGCCTCGGCGCGCCGGCCATGGGCCGATCGCCTGACCAAAACGACGGACGGCGGCGAAAGCTGCCGGCATCAAGCGCTGCCGCTCACCGTGATCTTCGACCTCGGCAAATCGGGCGCCCGGCTGGCCTGGGAATACTTCCATCCGGCGGCGCCCTTGCCGCTCATCCTGCGCCATGTCGAAGACATGGATATGTGGCGTTTCGCACTGCCGGAAACGCGCGCCGTCGGACGTGCATTGCGCCTGCTTGCCTTCGATTTCACGGCCTGGCATGAACTGATCCAGAACACGCCAGATCCCGAAGCCCCGCGCTACAAGGCGCTCGTCGCCGAGGGGGAAGCCATCGAGCGCTTCTTCCGGATCGAGGTCGAGCGGCTGGCGCACAGCCGTCTCGTCATGGCGGCGCAGCTGCGCGGCGAACCGGTCGATTCCTTGCAGGTTCGGCGCCACGGCCTGCCGACGATCATCGACGAAGAGCATGCCTGGCGCGCAGTCGAGGGTCTGGCGATCAACGCCAGCGTGCTGTTCGCATCCGAATTGGGCAACCAGCTTGCCGAACGCAGCGGCACCTTCGGCCTGGTCTGGCAACTCGACGCGGACGGCGAAGCGAAGTGTTCCTTGCGCTCGAAGGGAAACGTCGATGTAGCGGAAATCGCTACCCGCTACGGTGGCGGCGGACACCCGAACGCCGCCGGTTTCCGCCTGCTGTTCGCCCGTTTTGCGAGCGAAATTCTCGGCAAATTATGTTATAAATCAGATTAACTAAAAATTATAAACCAATGATTTACAATCATATCATTGGTGCCCAGGAAGGGACTCGAACCCCCACACCTTGCGGCGCCAGAACCTAAATCTGGTGCGTCTACCAATTTCGCCACCTGGGCAAGCGGGCGGATTCTACCACCCCGACTGCCTTAACCCTATACTCCGCGGCCGATGTCCGTCGATCACTACGAAAACTTCCCCGTAGCTTCCTTCCTCGTCCCGGCGCCGCTGCGTCGGCCGATCGAGGTGATCTACCGTTTCGCCCGCAGCGCGGACGATATCGCCGACGAAGGCGACGCCTCGCCCGAGGAACGCCTGGCCGGGCTGGCGGCATACCAGGCGGAACTCGACCGCATTGCCGCCGGCGCCGCGCCGCAGACGCCGCTGTTTCTTGCGCTGGCCGATGTCATCCACCGGCATGGGTTGCCGCTTCAGCTATTCCGCGACCTGCTCGACGCCTTCGCCCAGGATGTCGTCAAGAAACGCTACGCCGACTATCCGGAACTGCTCGACTACTGCCGCCGTTCGGCTAACCCGGTCGGCCGCCTGGTGCTGCATCTGTTCGACCGCACCGAGCCGGAACATCTGGAGCAATCCGACTGCATCTGCACGGCGCTGCAACTGATCAACTTCTGGCAGGATGTTGCGGTCGACTGGCAAAAGGACCGTGTTTACATCCCGCAGACCGATTTTCCGCACTTCAGGGTGGGTGAAGCCGACATCGCCGCCGGCCGCTGGTCGGCCAACTGGGCAGCGCTGATGGATTTCGAGATCGACCGGGCGCAGGCCCTGATGCGGCGAGGCGCCCCGCTGGTCCACGCCCTGCCCGGCCGCCTCGGCTGGGAAATCCGCCTGACCGTCCAGGGCGGCCTGCGCATCCTCGAACGCATCCGCCAGGTACGCGGCGACGTCTTCCAGCGCCGCCCGCAGCTTGGCAAAAGGGACTGGCTGGTGCTCGCCGGCCGTTCCCTTACAATGTGAACCCATGAATCCCCATCAATACTGCCAGGAGAAATGCGCCGCCAGCGGCTCCTCCTTCTATTACAGCTTCCTTTTCCTGCCCCCCGAGCGCCGGCAAGCCATCATGGCGCTCTACGCCTTCTGCCGCGAAGTCGATGACGTCGTCGACGAATGCAACGATATTTCGATCGCGTCGACCAAGCTGACTTGGTGGCGCCAGGAAGTCGAGCGCGTCACCGGCGGCCAGCCGACGCATCCGGTGGGATTGGCGCTGCAGGCGGTGAGCGGCCAGTTCAACCTGCCGAAGGAGCAATTGCTGGAAATCATCGACGGCATGGAGATGGACCTGCAGCAGTCGCGCTATCTCGACTTCAAGAACCTGTCGCTCTACTGCTATCGCGTTGCCAGCGTCGTCGGCCTGCTCGCCGCCGAGATCTTCGGCTACCAGGACCGGCAAACGCAGAAATACGCCCACGACCTCGGCATGGCCTTCCAGCTCACCAACATCATCCGCGACATTGGCGAGGATGCCCGGCGCGGCCGCATCTACCTCCCGATGGATGAGCTCAAGCAGTTCAACGTGCCGGCCGCCGACATCCTGAACGCCAAATACTCGGACAATTTCACCGCCCTGATGCAGTTCCAGGCCGAGCGCGCCGAGAAATACTACGCCCAGGCTTTTGCCCAGTTGCCGGCCGTCGACCGCAAGCGCCAGCGCCCCGGCCTGATCATGGCGGCTATCTACCGCACCCTGCTCGACGAGATCAAGCGCGAAAACTTCCAGGTTCTGCACCAGCGCATCGCCCTGACGCCGGTGCGCAAGCTCTGGATCGCCTGGAAAACCTGGGCCTTCGCGTGAAAGTCGCCGTCATCGGCGGCGGCTGGGCGGGCATCGCCGCCGCTGTCGAACTGACGGCAAGCGGCGCCACCACCACCCTGTACGAAGCCGGCCGTGCCCTCGGCGGACGGGCGCGCTCGATTGCCATCGACGGCCGCACACTGGATAACGGCCAGCACATTCTGCTCGGCGCCTACCGCGACACGCTGGCCCTGATGCGCCAGGTCGGCGCCGACCCCGAACTGCTGCTGGAACGACGCCCGCTGCAGGTCGTCGATCACACCGGCTTCCGTCTGGCGCTGCCGAAATGGCCGGCGCCGCTCAACGTCGCCTGGGGCCTGCTGTCGGCCCGCGGCGTCGGCTGGCGCGAAAAGCTGGCGACCGCCTGGTGGATGCAGGGCATCAAGGCTCGCCGTTTCCGCCTGGACGAGGATTGCAGTGTCGCCGAATGGCTGGACGCCGCCGGCCAGACCGGCGCCTTGCGCCACCACCTGTGGGAACCGCTCTGCCTCGCCGCGCTCAACATCCCCGCCGGGCGCGCCTCGGCCCAGGTCTTCGCCAACGTGCTGCGCGACAGCCTGGGCAGCGCCCGGCGCGAAGATACCAATCTGCTGCTGCCGCGCGTCGCCCTGGGGCAACTGCTGCCGGAACCGGCGACACGCTGGTTCGCGGCCAGCGGTGCGACGCTGCGCCTCGGCCACCGTGTCGCCAACTTCGCCCCGCTACCGCATGGCATCGCGGTCGATGGCGAAATCCACGATGCTGCGGTCGTCGCCACCGCCCCGCAGCACGCCGGCAAACTATGGCCGGCGCTCGCCGCCGATTTCGATCACGAGCCAATCGTTACGGTCTACCTACAATTCGCGGCAAAAACCAGTCTCGCCTTTCCCCTGCAAAAGCAGTCCGGAAACTACGGTCAATGGGTCGTCGACCGCGGCAATGGCCTGCTCGCCTGCGTGCTCAGCGGCCATGGCGACTGGGAAGCCCTCGCCGAAGCCGAACTGGTCGCCGCGCTCGTCGCGGAACTCGCCCTGCCGACGCTGCCCACCTGGACCAGGGTCATCTGCGAGAAGCGCGCCACCTTCGCCTGTCGCCCGAACCTCGCGCGCCCCGATCACCGCACGCCCGACCCGCGCATCCTGCGCGCCGGCGACTACAGCTGGGCCGATTACCCGGCGACGCTGGAAGGCGCCGTGCGCAGCGGCCGCCGCGCTGCCCACGCCCTGCTTCGAAATGGCTATAATCCGGCGTCATGAACCGTCTGCGCCCCGTCCTGCTGCTCTCCATCGGCCTCGCTGCCACGGCCGTCGACGCCGGCGAGGAGTGGGTAATGCCGCCCCGGGCGAAGTACGCCGTTCCGTCCCCTGCCCCGGTTGTCGTCGGCGAGGACTGGGCCGTAAAACTCGGCCAGCAACTCACCCTCCTGAAACAGCAGCCGGATAACCGCGGCGCGCGCAAGGCCGCCTGGGTCGCCGCCATGCGCCTCGGCCTCTTCGCCCAGGCTGCCGCGCTGGAAGCACCGCTGTCGGCCGACGAGCGCCGGGCGATGGAGGGCGACCGCATCGCCCTCGACATCCGCTACGGCATCGTCGACCGCAACACCCTGCGCGGACCGGAACGCTTTTTGCACCTCGACCAGGCGTTGACCGCAACCGACCCGCTCGCCGCCGAATTTTTCGCCGGCAAGGCGCCGGATGCCGAAGACCAGCGCCGCCTGACCGACCGCCTCAGCGCGCTGGCCGCCCGCCGCCGCGCCGCCGATGCGGTCGAGCTCTACGAAACCCTGCGCCGGCGCGACATCCCCGTGCCGTTGTGGGCCGAGCGCGACATCGCCGGCAGCTACCTCGAATTGCGCCGCCCGCAGGAAGCGCTGGCCCTCTACCAACGGGTGGTCGACGCCAACCCGGACGATTTCGACGCCAACCTCGGCCTTTTCTACGCGCTCGTCGAAACCGAGCAACTCGACGCCGCCACCGAACACATCGACCGCTTCGCCGCCCAACTGCCGGAACGCCGCCACCTCGACGGCCGCTACAACGGCGAGCGTCTGAGCGCCGACATCACGGCGGACCGCGTGCGCCTCTTCGCCGACCGCCTCGCCGAAGCGCAGGCCCGCATCGACGCCCGCCAAGACACCATCCCCTACAACAGCGAGGCGCGCCAGTCCTCAGCCAGCCTCGCCCTGGCCCGCGGCTGGCCGCGGCAGGGCGACGAGATGCTGCGCCGCACGCTTGGCTCCGATCCGATCAACCCGGCGCTGCACGCCGACCTTTCCGAAAACCGCCTGACCCTCCAGGACTGGCCGGCTGCCCGCGCCGCGCTCGACTACGCCACCGGCCTCGACCCGGACAACGGCGCCGTGCGCCGCGCCCGCCGTAGTTACGAGCTGTACGACAGCTACGAACTCTATATCGAAGCCGGCTACGGCGAAGGCCAGGACGTCAATTACTTCGGCAGCCGCGACTGGTCGATCGACAGCTTTCTCTACAGCCGCCCGCTTGACGACAACTGGCGAGTCTTCGCCCACAACTATTCCGCCAGCGCGGATTTCTATGGCGAAAAACAGACCTGGATCCGCAGCGGCGCCGGTGCCGAATGGCGCCACCTCGGCTGGCGGCTGACCGGCGAGATGAATGGCGGCAGCGGCGTCAAGGCCGGCGCCACCGGCACCGCGCGCTGGAAGCCCGACGACTACTGGACCTTTTACGGCGGTGCCGAAAGCGTGACCAACCAGATCCCGCTGCGCGCCGTTGCCGACGGTATTTACGCCAGCCGGGTCAGCCTCGGCACCGACTGGCAGCAGAACGAATCGCGCAAGCTGGCACTCGGCGTGTTTTCCAGCGACTTCTCCGACGGCAACCTGCGCACCGGCGTCAACACCGCGTGGTTCGAGCGCTGGGCCAGCGGGCCGAAATGGATGTTCGAGACCACCCTTGGCGCCGACGCCTCGCGCAATTCGCTGGATACCAGCGTTAATTACTTCAACCCGAAAAGCGACCGTTCCCTGTGGTTGACCGCAGCCGTCGAAAACCTCACCTGGCGCAGCTACGACCACGCCTTCCGCCAGCGCCTGGCGCTGACCGGCGGCACCTACTGGCAGGAAGGCTACGACGCCGGCGCCATCGAGGCCATCGAATACAGCCACCGCTGGGAACTCGACCGCGATCTCTCGCTGCGCTACGGCATCGGCCGTATGCTGCGCCCCTACGATGGCGAACGCGAAGGACGCACCTTCGCCAACCTGGTCCTGCTATGGCGCTTCTGATCCGCACCCTCCTCGCCGCCCTGCTGGCGCTCGCCGCCGCGCTGGCAACGGCCGCCGACGCCCGCTTCATGGCGCTGAGCTACCACGAGGTCCTCGCCGACGACGAACCGGCGACGCCGACCGCCGTCCGCGCCAGCGACCTCGCCCGCCAGTTCGCCTGGCTCCAGGCCAACGGCTACCACCCGGTCAGCGTCGAGCAGATCCTCGCCGCCCGCGCCGGCGGCCCGCCACTGCCGCCCAACGCCATCCTGCTGAGTTTCGACGACGGGTTTCTCGATGTTTACACCCGCGCCTTCCCGCTGCTCAAGCTGTTCAACTACCCGGCAGTAATCGCCCTGGTCGGCAAATGGATGGACGTTCCCGCCGGCCAGATGGTCGACTACGACGGCAAGCCCGTGCCGCGCAGCAAATTCCTGAACTGGGAGCAGGTGCGCGAGATGCAGGCTTCCGGGCTGATCGAAGTCGCCTCGCATTCCTACGACCTGCACCACGGCATCCCCGCCAACCCGCAGGGCAACACCCAGCCGGCGGCGACCACGCGCCTGTATGCGAACGGCCGCTACGAGGACGACACCGCCTACCTCGCCCGCCTGCGCCACGATCTCCGCGACAGCATCAGCCAGCACACCGGCAAGGCGCCGCGCATCATCGTCTGGCCCTACGGGCGCAGCAACCTGGCCGCCCAGCAAGTCGCTGCGGAACTCGGCATGCCCATCGGCCTGACCTTGATCGACGGCTTCAACGACGCCGCCACGCCGACGGCCGTCTGGAAACGCCAGCTGATCGAGAACAGCCCGTCGCTGCAGGCCTTCGCCGAAATGCTGCGCGTCACCTGGGATCCCAGCCCGGCGCGCAGCGTGCGGGTCGATCCCGGCACATGGCCGCCCGGCGAGGACGGCCTTTCGCCGACCCTCGACCGCCTGCTGACGCTTAGTCCCAACATCGCCTTCGTGCGGCCGGCCGTCGTCCGCGACGGCCGTGAAATGGCCCTGTTTCCGACGAAACTGCGCCCGGTCGCGGCCGACCAGCTGAACCACATCGCCTGGCAGACCGAACGCCGGGCCGGAGTCCCGGTCTTCATCGACCTGCCGGATGCCTGGCTGGACGAACCGGAACTGGTCGCCGACCTCGCCCGCCAGGTCAATTTCGCCGGCCTGCGCGTGCGCGCCGCGCCGGACAGCGCCGCCGCCGAGCGCATCCGCCAGGCGGCCGGACGCTGGGTCTGGCCGTTGCAGATGGCCTACGCCGTCGACCAGCCGCCGACACCGGCGCAATGGGCGCGCCTGCGCGCTGGCGATCTGGTCGTGCTCGCCGCTAGCGAGGAGAACATTGCCGCCGTGCCCCGGGAAATGGCCGGGCGCGTCGTCTTCGAATTCGACCCGTCGCTGCCGCCGGCGAACATCGCCCGCCGCATGAACCGTCTCGAAGCCGATGGCTTCCGCCAGTTCGGCGTCGCCGGCTTTCCGGAGAGCCTGTTGGGCCCGATCTTTCCTTCACTCTCGCTGCGCTGGCAGCCGCAACTGCGATGACGCCGCTACCCGTCCTGCTCGGCGACGTCTGGGGCGCCATCCTCGCCTACGTCTTCTTTTACCCGGTGCTGATGTCGGTGGTCTGGATGATCGGCGGCATTGCGTTTTACCTGCGTTTCGAGCGTTTACCGCACCGCATCGTCAACCAGCCGCCGCCGCGCGACGACTATCCGCTGATTGCCGTCCTCGTGCCCTGCTACAACGAGGAGGCGCACGTCGACGAAACCGTCGAAGCGCTGATGGAGCTGGAATATCCGAATTTCGAGGTAGTCGCCATCAACGACGGCAGCCGCGACCGCACCGGCGAACTGCTCAACGCGCTGGCCACCCGCTTCCCGAAACTGCGAGTCGTGCATCAGCTGGAAAACCAGGGCAAGGCGGTCGGCCTCAACACCGCCGCGCTGCTGACCAAGGCGGAGATCCTCGTCGGCATCGACGGCGACGCCCGCCTCGATCCGCATTCGCTGCACTGGCTGGTGCGCCATTTCGATGACCACGAGGTCGGCGCCGTGACCGGCAACCCGCGCGTGCGCAACCGGTCTACGCTGCTCGGGCGCATCCAGGTCGGCGAATTCTCGTCGATCGTCGGCCTGATCAAGCGTGCCCAGCGTTCGGTCGGCCTGATCTTTACCGTCTCCGGCGTCATCACCGCCTTCCGCCGCAGCGCGCTGCACGAAGTCGGTTACTGGAGCCCGGAGAAGCTGACCGAAGACGTTGACATCTCGTGGAAACTGCAACTTGCCGGCTGGGAAGTCCGCTTCGAACCGCGCGCGCTGTGCTGGATCCTCATGCCGGAAACCCTGGGCGGCCTGTGGAAGCAACGCCTGCGCTGGTCGATGGGCGGCACCCAGGTACTGCTCGACTACTGGCCGCAGCTGTTTTCGCTGAAAAACCTGCGCCTGTGGCCGCTCTGCATCGAGTATTCGATGAGCATTCTCTGGGCTTGCCTGTTCTCGTTGCTGGCGGTTTACCGGGGGATCGACCTGATATTTTTCAAGGTGGACCTGCAGAGCGTCCCAATCCTGATGCTCGGCTGGGCCGGCCTGCTGATCGGCACCACCTGCATGGTGCAGATCATGCTCAGCCTGGTGCTCGACCGCCCCTACGATCGCGGGCTGCTGAAAAACTACTTCTGGATGATCTGGTATCCGATCATCTACTGGGTCATCACCGCTGCGACTTCTGTCATGGCATTACCGAAAATCCTTCTCCGAGACACTGAAAAGCGCGCACGATGGACGAGTCCCGACCGCGGCATCAAACCCGACGCCTCCCGCTGATCATCGAGCGGCCCGACCTCGCGCACCCGCTGCGGCGGGCAATCGGGCTGTTTGTGACGGTACTCGCCTGGCTGCTCTGGCTGGCGATGTGGATCCCGTTTCTCGCGGCGCTCGGCCGCTATCTCGGCTACGACCTGCCGGAAATCTATTTCCCGAGCCAGATCAGCCTCCACTCGTTTCTCTCGCTGGTCAATATCCTGCCGACGGTAGTCGGCATTGCCGTTGCATTGGTGATGGCCAGCTATCTCAGGGAAAAAATGAAATCCCGCGCCGACCAGCGCGACGAGCGCTGGCGCCCGGTCGGCGTCGAGCGCCTGGCAACCGGCCTGGCACTCGATCCCGAACGTCTCGCCGCCTGGCAGGCAGCCCAGGTGCTCTACGTGGCGCACGGCCCGCTCGGCCGCGTCACCGACGCCAGCACGACTCAGCCCAGCCGCCCCGACTGAATCCGCAGTACCCGCCCGCAGCGCGCGGCGATCGCTTCGTCGTGGGTGACGAGCACCAGCGTCGTGCCCTGCTTCGTGTTGAGGTCGAACATCATATCGATGATCTGCTGCCCAGTCGCCGCATCGAGGTTGCCGGTCGGCTCGTCGGCCAGTACCAGCCGCGGGTTCGGCGCGAAGGCGCGGGCCAGCGCGACGCGCTGCTGCTCGCCGCCCGACAGATGTTTCGGATAGTGCTTCAGGCGGTGCTCCAGCCCGACACGCACCAGCCAGTCGCGGGCAGTTGCGGTCGACGTCCGCGAACCGGCCAATTCCAGCGGCAGCATGACGTTCTCCAGCGCCGTCAGCGACGGCAGCAGTTGGAAGGACTGGAAAACGAAGCCGAGCAGCTTGCCGCGCTGGCGCGCCCGCTCGTCTTCGTCGAGCGCCGCCAGCGAGACGCCGTCGAGACGGATTTCGCCGGCCGTGGGAACATCCAGCCCGGCCAGCAGACCAAGCAGGGTCGACTTGCCCGAGCCCGAGGCGCCGACGATGGCAACCGTTTCTCCCGGCATGACCGAAAAGGAAATATCCTGCAGAATCGTCAGCGGCTCGCCGCCGTTATCCACCGTCTTGCCCAACGCCAATACTTCAACCACCGGTTTTTCCATCATGCGGATCGTCCTGCTCCTGTTTGTCCTGCTCTTCTCTGCCGCCCCGGCGCTCGCCGCCCGCACCATCCTGGTCATGGGCGATTCGCTTTCCGCCGGCTACGGCATCCGCCCCGAACAGGCCTGGCCTTCGCTGCTCGGCAAGCGGCTGGCGGAAAAGCGCCTCGATTATAGCGTCGCCAATCTCTCCATCTCCGGCGAAACCACGGCCGGCGGCCGCGCCCGCCTGCCCGAGGCACTACGCCAGCACAAGCCGGCGGTCGTCGTCATCGCCCTCGGTGCCAACGACGGCCTGCGCGGCCTGCCGCTCGCCCAGATGCGCGACAACCTGTCTGCCATGCTCGATGCCGCCCATGCCGCCGGCGCCCGCACGCTGCTGGTCGGTGTCCGCCTGCCGCCCAATTACGGCCCTTACGCCACCGAATTCGACCGGACCTTCGCCGAGGTCGCCAGACAGAAGAAAAGCGCTCGCCTCGACTTCCTGCTGGCGCCGATCGCCGCCGAACGCGGCTATTTCCAGGCCGACAACCTGCACCCGACCGCCGAAGCGCAACCGCTGCTCCTCGACACCGTCTGGCCCAGCCTGCAGCCCCTGCTAAAATAGGCCGATGACGCCTGACCGCCCGCCTTTTCCCGATCTCGGCGAATTCGACGAGATCATCGATGTCCGCTCCCCCGCCGAATTCGCCGAAGACCACATCCCCGGCGCCATCAACTGCCCGGTACTCGACGACGCCCAGCGCAGCGAGGTCGGCACCCTGTACAAGCAGGTTTCACCCTTCGAGGCCAAGAAGATCGGCGCGGCGATGGTTTCCGAGAACATCGGCCGCCACTTGCGGGCGAATTTCCTCGACCGCCCCAAGACCTGGAAGCCCCTGATCTACTGCTGGCGCGGCGGCGAGCGCAGTGGCGCGATGACCACCGTTTTCCGTTCCATCGGCTGGCGCACGATGAAACTCGACGGCGGCTACAAGGCCTGGCGCAGCCATGTCGTCGAACAACTGGCAACGCTGCCCGGCAATTTCCGCATGCGCGTCATCTGCGGCGCCACCGGCAGCGCCAAGACGCGCATCCTGCAGGAAATCGCCAGGCTGGGCGAACAGACGCTCGACCTCGAAACGCTGGCCTGCCACAAGGGCTCCGTGCTCGGCATCCTGCCCGGCCAGCCGCAACCCGGCCAGAAATGGTTCGAGACTACGCTGCTGCAGGCACTGGCCGGTTTCGATCCGGCGCGGCCGGTGTACGTCGAGGCGGAAAGCCGCAAAATCGGCAACCTGCACGTGCCGGAAGCGCTGATCGAACGCATCCGGCAAGGCGAATGCCTGCAGGTCGACGCGACGCTCGACGCGCGTGTCGCGTTTCTTCTGGGCGATTACGACTATTTCCTGACGATGCCGGCGCTGCTGGACGAGCGCCTGGATGCACTCAAACACCTGCAGAGCCGCGAAACGCTTGCCCGTTGGCATGACCTGGTACATGCCGGCAACTGGCCGACCCTGGTCCGCGAACTGCTCGAACAGCATTACGATCCGCTCTACCGCCGTTCGCAGAACCAGAATTTCACCGGCTACCAGCACCCGCAGGTGTTTCCCAGCGCAGACCTGTCGGCCGCCGGCATCGCCCGCCTGGCCGGCGCCATCGCTCAGTCGCGGACGGCGCAGATCGCCTGACGCATGGCGGGTTTCGGCAGGTCGGTATAGCCTTCCTCAAAGGCCAGTTCACGCAGGCCGGCGGCAGCGGCGACCGTGCGCAACTCACCGGGGCGCAGCAGGAAATCGGGATTCGACGGTTTTCCATATGCTTCGTTGCCAACCATGAAAGTCTCGTAGATCAGCACCCCGCCCGGCGCCAGCAGCGCGCAGACGTCGGCCATCCGCGGCCGCCACAGATAGTTGGTTACCACCACCCCGGCAAATTGCCGGCCGGCCAGCGGCCACTCGTCCGTTTCGAGGTCGGCAACCAGTACCGCAACACCGGACAAACCCTGCAGCCCGGCCAGCGCCGACCGGTCGCGGTCGACCGCCAGCACGTCACGCCCCCGGGCCGCCAGCCAGCGCGCATGGCGCCCGCTGCCGCAGGCGAGATCGAGCATCTGCCCGCCGGCCGGCACCTGCGGCAAATGGCGCAGCACCCACGGCGAAGGGGGTATCATCGCAGCGATTTCATTCGAGGAGCCAGTCATGTCGGGTAGCGTCGTCGTTCGGGAAAATGGACAGGGAAGATACCAGCAGGAGGTCATCGTCGGCCAGCACCGCCTGATCGCCGACGAGCCGGTCAGCGTCGGCGGCGCCGATGCCGGCCCCGCCCCGCTCGAGCTCGTGATGGCCGGCCTCGGCGCCTGCACCGCGATGACGGTGCGCATGTACGCCGAGCGCAAGGAGTACCCGCTGACGCACATCCAGGTCGACGTGACCCACGAAAAACTGGCGGTGGACGGCGTCAACCGCGACCGCATCATGCGCAGCCTGACACTGGAAGGCGACCTGACCGCCGAACAGCGCGCCCGGCTGCTGGAAATCGCCAGCCGCTGCCCGACCGCACGCATCATTTCGCAACCGGTCATGCTCGAATGCCGGCTCGCGGATTAGGGGTATTCCCCTATCCCGCGCATGGAAATCATTTTGCATTTGTGCTAGAATTGTGCACTGCACAATAACGTCCTAAACCAAGGGGCTGAACATGTTGGAACAGCATTACCTGACCACGCTCTTCGAGCCGAAATCGGTCGCCGTCATCGGCGCCTCCGACCGCGAAAACGCCGTCGGCAACGTCATCTTCAAGAACATCCTCGGCTCCGGCTACAAGGGCCGGCTCTACGCCATCAATCCCAAGCACGAAACCGTGCAGGGCCAGCAGGCCTACAAGTCGATCGAGGAAATCGGCGCCCGTGTCGAGATGGCCGTGATCGCCACCCGCCCGCAGACGGTGCCGCAGATCATCGAGCAGTGCGGCCGCAGCGGCGTACGCAACGTCATCATCATCACCGCCGGCTTCTCGGAATCCGGCCACATCGGCGCCGCCCTCGAGCGCAAGACGCTGGAAATCGCCCGTTCGTACAACGTCCGCATCCTCGGCCCCAATTGCCTCGGCATCATCCGCCCCGACATCGGGCTGAATGCCACCTTCGCCAAAATGACCGCCAACGGCGGCAACCTGGCCCTGGTTTCGCAGTCCGGCGCCATGTGCTCCGCCGTGCTCGACTGGGCCAAGAGCAACCAGGTCGGCTTCTCGTCGGTCATTTCGCTGGGCATGACGGCCGACGTCGATTTCGGCGAAATCCTCGATTACCTGATCTACGACAACCGCACGCACTACATCCTGATGTACGTCGAGGGCATCCGCAACGCCCGCCGCTTCATGAGCGCGCTGCGCTCCGCCGCCCGCATCAAGCCGATCATCCTGCTCAAGGCCGGCCGCCATGAAGCCGGCTCGATGGCCGCCGCCACGCACTCCGGGATGGCAGCGGTATCCGACACCGTCTTCGACGCCGCCGTGCGCCGGGCCGGCGTCGTCCGGGTGCAGAACGTCGGCCAGTTGTTCTATGCCGCCAAGGCGCTGGCCTCCAAGTTCCGTCCGCTCGGCAACCGCCTCGCCATCATCACCAACGGCGGCGGGCCGGGCGCCATGGCCGCCGACCGCGCCGGCGACCTCGGCATTCCGCTGGCGCAACTGTCCAACGAGACGATGGCGGCGCTCAACAAGACGCTGCCGACCAACTGGTCGCACAGCAACCCGATCGACATCGCCGGCGACGCAACGCCCGAGCGCTACCGCGACGCCATCCTCACCGTCACCCATGATCCTGGTGTCGACAGCACGCTGGTCATGCTTTCGCCGCAGGCGATGACCGATCCGATGGAAGTCGCCAAGGCGGTCGTCGAGGTTTCCGAAAAGGCCAACCGCTCGATCATCTGCTGCTGGATGGGCGAGGAGCAGGTTTCCGCCGCCCGCCGGTTCCTCGAGGATTCCGGCATTCCGGCATTCCGCATGCCGGAAACGGCGATCGAACTGTTCCACCACATCTCGAAGTACTACCGCAACCAGAAGCTGCTGCTGCAGACGCCGGAACCGACCCGCCAGCACGGCCGGCCGGAGGCCGAAGGTGCCAAGATGCTGATCGAGGCGCTGCTCGCCGAACGGCGCAAGGTGCTCTCGGAGATGGAATCGAAGGCCATCCTGCGCGCCTTCAAGGTGCCGGTGGCGCAGACCATGGTCGCCCGCACGGCTACCGAGGCGCTGCTGCTCGCCGAGCAGATTGGCTTCCCGATCGCCATGAAGGTCGATTCGCCCGACCTGCCGCACAAGTCCGATGCCGGCGGCGTACGCCTCAACATCATGAACGCGCCGGCGGTGCGCAACGCCTATCACGACATCATCGACACTGTGCAGAAGCGCCACCCGCACGCCAAGATCAACGGCGTCTCGATCGAGCCCTTCCTGTCGCGCCCGAACGGCCGCGAAGTGATGATCGGCGTCTTCCGCGACCCGATCTTCGGGCCGGTCATCACCTTCGGCGCCGGCGGCTTCGACGTCGAGATCTTCAGCGACCGCTCGGTCGCCCTGCCGCCGCTGAACGAATTCCTGGCCAAGGATCTGATCGATTCGACGCGTGCCTCGGTGATCCTCGACCAGTTCCACAACATGCCGCCGGTCGACCGCGCCGCCCTCAAGGAAGTGCTGCTCTGCATCTCCGAAATGGTCTGCGAGCTGCCGTGGATCATGGAACTCGACCTCAATCCGCTGATCGTCGATGAAAACGGCGCCATCGCCGCCGATGCGCGCATCGTCATCGACCACGCCGGCGGTGCCAGCGGCGATCGCTACGCCCACATGTCGATCTACCCCTACCCGGTGCACCTGATCCAGGAATGGCAGATGAACGACGGCAAGGTCGTCACCATTCGCCCGATCCGCCCGGAAGACGCCGAGATGGAGCAGGAGTTCGTCAAGGCCATGTCCGACGAGTCACGCTACTACCGCTTCATGGACACCCTGCGCGAACTGACCCAGACCATGCTGGTCCGCTTCACGCAGATCGACTACGACCGCGAAATGGCGCTCGTCGCCACCATGACGGACGACGAAGGCAAGGAGACGCAAATCGGCGTCGCCCGCTATGTCGGCAATCCGGACGGCGAATCGGTCGAATTCGCGCTCGCCGTCGGCGACAACTGCCAGAAGGCCGGCGTCGGCCGCAAGCTGATGACGGCGCTGATCGACTGCGCCCGCCAGAAAGGCTACCGCGCCGTGGTCGGCGACGTGCTATCGACCAACGCCAAGATGTTCCGCCTGATGACCAGTCTCGGCTTCAGCATCCACCCGCACCCCGACGACACCGCCGTCAAGCGCGTCGTCAAGCCGCTGACGGGCTGAACGGGCGCGCCCCGGCTACCGGAAGCCGACCTGCGGGTCGGCTTTTTTGTGGCCCCGGCCACCAAGTGGCGGATGACGCCCGAGCCCGTTCGTAGCGATGCCGATGCGGTTGTTTTTTCCGCCCGGATTGCGCATCATTCACCCCCCTTTTGCTGCACTGCCACACCCATGCTCGCACCCATCGAACACCGCATCGCCGTCGAACTCGGCGTCCGCCCGACCCAGGTCGTCGCCGCCATCGCCCTGCTCGACGAAGGCGCCACCGTGCCCTTCATCGCCCGTTACCGCAAGGAAGCAACCGACGGCCTCGACGACACCCAGTTGCGCAACCTCGAAGAGCGCCTGACCTATCTGCGCGATCTCGAAGACCGGCGTGCCGCCATCCTTGCCAGCATCGAGGAACAGGGCAAGCTGACGCCGGAACTCAAGGCCGAGATCGGCGACGCCGAAACCAAGCAGCGCCTCGAAGACCTCTACCTGCCCTACAAGCAGAAGCGCCGCACCAAGGCGCAGATCGCCCGCGAAGCGGGCATCGAGCCACTCGCGCTGGCGCTGCTGGAAAACCCCGAGCTGGCGCCAGACGAAGAAGCCGAAAAATTTCTCAACGCCGACGCCGGCTTCGCCGACACCAAGGCCGTGCTCGATGGCGCCCGGCAAATCCTCATGGAAAAATTCGCCGAAGACGCCGAATTGCTCGGCCAGTTGCGCGTATACCTCAAGGAACACGGCCTGTTGCGGTCGACCGTCGTGGAAGGCAAGGAATCGGAAGGCGCCAAATTCCGCGACTGGTTCGATTTCGCTGAGCCGATTGAAACCATGCCCTCGCACCGTGCGCTGGCCCTGCTGCGCGGGCGCAACGAAGGGTTCCTGTCGGTCAGTCTGGCGCTCGATTCCGAACTCGACGCCGACAACCTCAAGCCCGGCCCCAACCCCTGCGAGCAGCGCATCGCCGCCCGCTTCGGCATCAGGAACCAGAACCGCCCGGCCGACAAATGGCTGCAAGACACCGTGCGCTGGACCTGGAAGGTCAAGGTCTACACCCACCTCGAACTCGAATTGGTCAATGAACTGCGCGAGCGCGCCGAAGAAGAAGCCATCCGCATCTTCGGCAAGAACCTGAAAGACCTGCTGCTCGCCGCCCCGGCCGGCCAGCATGTCACGATGGGCATCGACCCCGGCATCCGTACCGGCTGCAAGCTCGCCGTCGTCGACGCCACCGGCAAGCTGCTCGACACCGCCACTATCTACCCGCACGAACCGCGCTGCGACTGGGATGGCTCGCTATCCGCCATCGCCCGTATGGCCGCGAAACATGGCGTAACACTGGTCGCCATCGGCAACGGCACCGCCAGCCGCGAAACCGACAAGCTGGTGCAGGACGTGATGAAGCGCTACCCGGAAGCGCGCCTGACCAAGATCGTCGTTTCCGAGGCCGGCGCCTCGGTCTATTCCGCCTCAGAACTCGCCGCCAAGGAATTCCCCGATCTCGACGTCTCGATCCGCGGCGCCGTGTCGATCGCCCGCCGCCTGCAGGACCCGCTCGCCGAATTGGTCAAGATCGAGCCGAAATCGATCGGCGTCGGCCAATACCAGCACGACGTCTCGCAGACCAAGCTGGCGCGCAATCTCGATGCCGTAGTCGAGGACTGTGTGAACGCCGTCGGCGTCGATGTGAATACCGCCTCGGTGCCGCTGCTCACGCGCATTTCCGGCCTCAACGGCAGCCTGGCCAGCAACATCGTCGCCTACCGCGACACCCACGGCGCTTTCCGCTCGCGCGACGACCTCAAAAAAGTGCCGCGCCTCGGCGACAAGACCTTCGAGCAGGCCGCCGGCTTCCTGCGCGTACCGAACGGCGACAACCCGCTCGATGCTTCGTCGGTGCACCCGGAAGCCTACCCGGTGGTCGAGAAGATCATTGTCGACCTGAAGAAGCCGATCAAGGAAATCCTCGGCGACAGCCGCGTGCTCAAAGGCCTCAACGCCAGCAAATACACTGACGAACGCTTCGGCCTGCCGACCGTGCAGGACATCTTCAAGGAACTGGAAAAGCCCGGCCGCGACCCGCGCCCCGAATTCAAGACCGCCACCTTCGCCGACGGCGTCGAGAAAGTCAGCGACCTGCGCCCCGGCATGATCCTTGAAGGCGTCGTCACCAACGTCGCCGCCTTCGGCGCCTTCGTCGACATCGGCGTCCATCAGGACGGCCTGGTGCACGTCTCGGCGCTCTCCAACACCTTCGTCAAGGACCCGCACACCGTCGTCAAGGCCGGCCAGGTGGTCAAGGTCAAGGTGCTGGAAGTCGATCTGCAACGCCAGCGCATCGCGCTGACCATGCGCATGGGCGACGAGCCGACGCAGGGCAAGCGCCACGACAATGCGCCAGCCGGGCGCAGCAATGCCAACCCGGGCCGCAATCAACCGCGCAGCACCGGCCCTGCTCCGGCCGGCAATGCAATGGCCTCCGCCTTCGCCAAGTTGAAACGCTGATATGGCCGGGCTCTTTCACCTCACCACCGCCGCCGGGCGCCGCGTCTGGCGCCTGAGCGTGCGCCTCGCCTGGATCACCGGGCTGGTCGGCCTGGCCATCGTTTCCGGTTTCACGCTCTACGCGGTCACCATGCTGCCGACGCTGCACCCCTGGCACCTCGAACGCCTGAGCGAGGAATTCACCGCACTGCGCCACGGCGATCTGGATTTCACCGGCTACCTGAAACAGGAGGAAAAACTCTTCGCCGAGTACCACGAAAAGGTTGCCGGCTGGAACAGCCGCGACGAGGCCTATCTCGCCAGCCGCTTCAACCCGGAAAGCCCTTTCAACCAACTGGTCGACGGCGCCCCGTTCAACCGTTCCTTCCGCCTGGAGCAGAAGCAGCCCAAGGGCCAGGCCCTGCTCATCCACGGCCTCACCGACTCACCCTACTCGGCCAAGGCGCTGGCCGATTCGCTGCACGCGCGCGGCTTCGACGTGACCGTGCTGCGCCTGCCCGGGCACGGCACCCTGCCCTCGATGATGGTCGAAATGACCCACCGCGACTGGACCGCCGCCGTGCGCATCGCCGCCCGCGATGTCGCTGCCCGCGTCGCGCCCGGCCAGCCCTTCTACATCGGCGGCTACTCCACCGGCGGCACGCTGGCCATGCAATATGCGCTCGACGCCCTCGACGACGCCGCGCTGCGCCGCCCGGATCGCGTCCTGCTGATCTCCCCCGCCATCGAAATCACCCGCGTCGCCGCCCTAGCCTCGATCATCGACTTCTTCAGCGTTATCCCCATCCCGCTGCTCGAAAAAGTCCGCTGGCAGAACGTCAACTCCGAGTTCGACCCCTACAAATTCAACTCCTTCCCGGTCAACGCCTCGCGCCAGGTCAACCGCTCGACGCGCGCCCTGCAAGCCTCGCTGCTGCGCGCCCGGGAAAGCGGCCGCATCAAGCAACTGCCGCCCATCGTCACCTGGCAATCCATTGTCGATTCCACGGTCGGATCAACTGGCGCCGCCGAAACGCTCTACGGGCAACTGGACGGCGCCGACCACCATCTGGTGCTGTTCGACGTCAATCGAAAGCGCGTCTTCGCCAGCGTGCAACGCCAGCAAACCGGCGAACTGATCGAACGCCTGACGCAACAAAAACGCCGCTACCAGCTCGACATCGTCGGCAACACCAACCCGGACACCGCCGCCATCAACATCCGCCAGCTGGCACCCGACGGCGTTGAAAGCACTCGCGACCCCGGCCTCGCCTGGCCCAGCACCCTCGTCTCGCTTGGCCACGTCGCCCTGCCCTTCCCGCCGGACGACCCGGTCTACGGCTTCATCCCCGGAAGCGGCCACAACGGCGTCCCGAGCATCGGCTCCTGGCTGTTGCGTGGCGAAAACGGCGCGGTGACAATAACCCTCGGCTCGCTAACCCGCCTGCGCAGCAATCCATTCTGGGCGCTGATCGATAGCGAAATTCACGCATTGGTCGCAAACGACCTCAAGCAAGCCGCCGCCACACGCCCCTGAAACCACCTGCCGGAGGCGTTTGCTTAACCGGCAACGCCCCGGCCGCTCGTAGGCAAACATCGGGAACGCCGCCCGCGCTTACATTTCGCAACATCCGGCCAACGGCGTTTTACATCGCCAAGGCGCAAAATACGTGCATCCAGAAACAGCAGCACACATTCGTCATGAAGCGCACGTCCATCACCCTCGCCCTCCTGCCACTCGGCCTGTGGGGTCTCTTCGTTCTCCCCGACCTGCTCGCCAGCAACCCCGGTTTCTGGAACTGGCGGCGCGCCATCGTCATCCTCTCCGGCATCCTCGCCCTGTGGTGGATGAGCGCCGGCATCATCCTCGCCGCCCGTCCGCGCTGGCTCGAACAGCGCCTCGGCGGGCTGGACAAGCTCTACCTGTGGCACAAGTACCTCGGCATCGGCGGCGGCATTCTGGTTTTCACCCACTGGATGAGCGAATGGCTGCCCAAGAACCTAGCCCGCGCCGGCTTCATCGCGCCCCGCCCGCGCGGTGCCGGTCCCAAGGGCCCGCCGGATTTCTGGGTGGAACTGGCCAAGGACGTCGGCGAATGGGCCGGCTACATCCTGCTCGCGCTGGTCGTCATCGCCCTCGTCAAACGCATTCCTTACCGCTGGTTCCGCTTGGTGCACAAAGCCTTCGGCGCCGTCTTCCTAGCCGGGGTCTTCCACGGCCTGATGATGCTGCCCGGCAGCTTCTGGCAACAGCCGCTCGGCTGGCTGACCGCCCTGCTCGCCACTGCCGGTGTCGTCCCGGCCGTGCTTTCGCTGAGCGGACGCATCGGCCGTCCGCACCAATACCCGGCGCAAATCGAAGCCCTGCACCAGCACGGCGACGGCATCCTCGAAGTCATCTGCCGCCCGCACAACGACTGGCCCGGCCACCGTGCCGGCCAGTTCCTGCTGGCCAACTTCGGCACCACCGCCGAAGGCGCCCACCCCTTCACCATCGCCTCCGCCTGGCAGCGCCAGACCGGCACCCTCACCCTCGCCATCAAGGCGCTCGGCGACTTCACCCGCCAGCTCCCGCAAACCCTGCACGTTGGCCAAACCATCCAGCTTGAAGGCCCCTACGGGAATTTTGATTTTTGCCCTTCCGGAGCAGTCGACCGCAACAGGGGCCCGGCGCCACAAATCTGGGTCGCCGGTGGCATCGGCATCACGCCCTTCCTCGCCCGCCTCAAGGACCGCATCGCCCGCAACTCAACCGTCACCGAAACCGACCTCTTCTACTGCACTCCGCACGCCACCGCCTACCCGGAAAACCTCGAAAGCCTCTGCCAGCAAGCCGGCGTCCGCCTGCACCGCCGCCTGACCAACGAACAAGGCCCACTCGACCCCGCCGACATCGAAGCCCGACTAAAACTCGGCACCAGCATCTGGTTCTGCGGCCCGAGCGGTTGGGGTGAAGCGCTGGCAAAAACGCTGACCGGCAACGGCCTGCCGCGCGGCGCGTTTCACCGGGAGGCATTCGAGTTTCGTTAATCCTGTTAGACCACGCTGACATCCGCCTCTGAGCCGAGCCACCCATCCTTCGTTCCCGGACGTTCGCAGCCATCGCGCCATCGCCGGGCGCAATGACTCTCTGCTGGTGTAAAGTTAGCGCATGGCACCAACCGTACTTCGTGAAGGTCAATTTCGCCTTTTCTTTTTCTCCCGCGAGGAGCCGCGTATTCATGTGCACGTGTCTCATCCTGATGGCGAGGCGAAGTTCTGGCTGGCGCCCGATGTCCAATTGGCAACCTCAACCGGCTTGAACCAGCGGCAGCTTCGCGAGGCTCAATCGCTTATCGAAACCCATCTCGGAGAGATCAAGAATGCCTGGCACAGTCATTTCGGCGCCTGAGGTCACTCATGTTTCAAAACACGGCCTATGGCTGTTGCTCGCCGATGAGGAAATCCTTTTGCCCTTCGAGCAATTTCCGTGGTTTCGTCACGCAACCATCGACCAAATCTCCCGCGTCGAAGCCGTCACAGCCGGACATCTGTATTGGCCTGAACTCGACATTGATCTGTCTGTCGAGTCCATTCGCCACCCCGAATCATTTCCACTAGTCTCGCGTCCGGTTGGCTGAAACTTGAGACCAAACCGCGTCGCAAATCCCCCTCTGCTCCACACGACCCCACCAAAATGACCAAGCTCTACGGCATCAAGAATTGCGACACGATGAAGAAGGCCATGACCTGGCTTGCCGAAAACGGCGTCGCCTATGAATTCATCGATTACAAGAAGGCCGGCGTTGCCGAGGCGAATCTGCCGGACTGGGCTGCCAGGGCCGGTTGGGAGAAACTGCTTAATACGCGCGGCCTGATGTGGAAGAAGCTTTCCGACGACGAGCGTGCTGCGGTCGACGCGCAAAAAGCCCTCAAATTGATGGCGCAGTACCCGGCGCTCATCAAGCGCCCGGTGCTCGACACCGGCAGCAAGCTGCTGGTCGGCTTCGCCCCCGAAACCTACGCCGCGGAACTGAAATGAGCGACAGCAGCGTTCGCCGCTTCCTGTTCGAACACCTAGACATTCGCGGCGCCATCGTCCATCTCGGCGATTCCTGGCAGCAAATGCAGGTCGACCGCAACTATCAGCCGACCGTCGCCCAGTTGCTCGGCGAAACGGCTGCCGTCACCGCGCTGATCGCCGCCCAGCTCAAGCAGCCCGGGCGCCTGACCCTGCAACTGCGTGGCAACGGCCCGATCCAGCTGCTGGTCATGGACTGCAACGAGCAGCTGCAGCTGCGCGGCATGGCGCGCAGCAACCCGGTCGTCCTGCCGGCGCCGGTGCCTGCCCTGCTCGGCGCCGACCAGGGCGGCCAGCTGATGCTCAGCCTCGACCAGCCGAACGCCCGCCACCCCTACCAGAGCTTCGTGCCGCTGGTCGGCGACAGCATCGCCGCGATCTTCGAGCATTACCTCGAACAGTCGGAGCAACAGCCATCGCGCCTTTTCGTCAGCGCCGGCCCCAGGGCCGCCGCCTGCCTGTTCCTGCAGAAGATGCCGGATGCCGATGCCCGCGATGCCGACGGCTGGCACCGCATTACCCAGCTCGCCGCCACCGTCAAACCGGCCGAACTGCTGGAACTCGACGCCGAAGCGCTGCTCGGCCGCCTCTTCCATGAAGACATGGAAACGCACGGCGTGCGCGTCTACGACCCGGCGCCGGTGGTCTACCACTGCCCGCAGGACTGGACCAAGGTGCGCGACATGATCCGCAGCCTGGGCCGGGACGATGCCGAGACGATCCTGCGCGAACATGGCGAAATCCTGATCCGCGATGACATCTGCAACCACGAATACCGCTTCAGCGCCGAGGACGTCGCCGAGCTGTTTTCCGACGCCAGCCGGACGCTGCACTGAAACCGCAGCTGAACGCGCAGGCCGAGCGGCCGACGACAATGCTGCGTTTCGTGCAGTGCCTGCGCCGCCTTGCCGAACGCCCCCTGTATCTTGCCGGACCGCCCCAATGACCTACGAAGAGCATCTCGACGAAGTGACCACGCTGATCACCGAAAAATACGAGGCGACCGACCAGGCGGCGATCGCGATGGTGATGCGCGCCCAGGCCGACGATTTCTTCAGCGGGCACGATGACGATCCGTCGATCTGCACGCTGGACCGCGCCCACCAGGATGCGCGGGCGGTGTTCCGGAAATACCGCTAGCCACCCGGAGGAAGGGACCATGCGTTCGACTCGAGCAAGCGCGGCGGTCGCCCGGCTCAACAAGCGCAGCGAGGGCGGGCACTACCTGATGGTGATGACCGGCAGCGGCCTGTTCCTGCTGCGCGAACGGATCGACGGCGGCGACCGGGATGTTTCGGAAGCGTTGCCGCTCGACGACTTCGTGCGCTTCGTCGATGCCCAGGGGCCGCAGCAGGTGCCGCGCATTACGAAAAACGACGCCGCCTTTGCCCGGCAGCTTGTCCGCAAGCCCTGAGCCACGAGGCGCCGGGCTGCGGCATCGACATATTTGCTATGCTGCCGTTTTCAATGGTCAGCGAACCCAATTCACGGAGTGGCACAGATGGCTTCCCTGCAGGAACAGTTTTTGAAAGCCGGCCTGATCGACAAGAAGAAGGTCAACAAGGCCAACCAGGAAAAGAGCCAGCAAAAGAAGGTCGAGCGTCGCACCGGCACGCAGACCGTCGATGAAGTGCGCCTCGCCGCCCTCGAAACGCAACGCAGGAACGCCGAGCGGGCACGCGAACTCAATGCCCAGCGCGATGCGGCCGCCATGCAGAAGGCGATCATGGCGCAGATCGTCCAGATGGTTCAGCAGAGCCGCCAGAGCAAGGGCAAAGGCGACATCGCCTACAACTTCACCCACGACAACAGGATCAAGCGGCTCTATGTCTCGGCCGCCGTTCAGGCGGACCTGATCGCCGGGCGACTGGTCATCGTCTGCCAGGGGGAAAGTGTCGAACTGGTTCCCCGGGTCATCGCCGACAAGATCGCCGAACGCGACCCCTCGCTCGTCGTGCGGGTGAACAAGAGCAGCAGCGAAATCGACGCCGACGACCCGTATGCGGACTACAAGATTCCGGATGACCTGATGTGGTAACCCGCCAGGCCGGGGATGTTGGCGGCGGGGAAACAGCAATGCGTCTGTTGCGGTCGACCGGCAAATAACGGCCAAAATGATCGAGGGTTTTGGGCGATCAAGCATCCGACGCCAAACCCGGAGCACAGGAGAAACGACTTGCCAACAGCCATCCAGTCAGCCATCGCGGCCCTGCTCGCCATCGGCGTGTCGCCGCAGGCCGGCGCGCAGCAGATCGCCAGCTTCAACGGCCCGTGCGACGCCTCGGCGGCCGTGGCACTCGATGCCGGCCATTTCGTTGTCGGCAACGACGAACACAACACGCTCCAGATTTATCGGCAGGGGCAGGCAGCGCCGGTCGCTTCGCTGAACCTGTCGAACTTCCTCGCCACCGCTGCCGACGAGGAATCGGACATCGAAGGCGCGGCGGCCATCGGCACACGCATTTACTGGATCACCTCGCACGGCCGCAACAGCAAGGGCAAGGCGCGGCCGAGCCGGCAGCGCTTTTTCGCCACCGAGGTGGTGCCCGGCCAGCCGCCGACCGTCAGGCCGGTTGGCCGGGCCTACGCCGATCTGCTGCGCGACATGCTGGCCGCAGACCCGCTCAAACCCTACCGGCTCGACGCGGCGGCCCGTCTCGCGCCCGAGGCCGACGGCGGCCTGAACATCGAAGGACTTGCCGCGACGGCCGACGGCAAGTTGCTGATCGGGCTGCGCAGCCCGTTGCAACAGCAGCGGGCGCTGCTGATCCCGCTCGACAATCCCGACGCAGTGATCGCCGGCGAGCGCGCCCGCTTTGGCGCCCCGCTCGAACTCGACCTGGGCGGACGCGGAATCCGCAGCATCGAACGCTTTGCCTCAAGCTATCTGATCGTCGGCGGGCCCAACGCCGATCGCGGCAGTTTTGCGCTGTTCCGCTGGTCTGGCCAAAGCGGCGACCAGCCAACGCCGGTTGCGCAAAGCGACTTGCAGGATCTCCGACCCGAGGCACTGTTCGCGCTCCCCGGCAGCAATCGCGCGCAATTGCTGAGCGACGATGGCGGCCTTGTCATCGGCGGCGTCGAATGCAAGAAATTGCCCGCCGCCGATCAGAAGTTCCGCAGTCTGACCATCACCCCGCGCGAGCAAGGCGGCTAAACGATCTTGCCCGGATTCATCAGCCCGCGCGGGTCAAGCGCCTGCTTGAGCGTGCGCATCAGGGCGATCTCGACCGGGCTCTTGTAGCGCAGCAATTCCTCGCGCTTGAGCTGGCCGATGCCGTGCTCGGCGGAAATCGACCCGCCCAGGGCGTCGACCGCGTCATGCACGAGGCGATTGACCGTGGGCTGGGCGGCGATGAAGGCGGCGTTGTCCTGGGCGTCCGGCTTCGACAGGTTGTAGTGCAGATTGCCGTCGCCGACATGCCCGAAGGCGACGACGCGAATGCCGTGGAAGGCGGCCGCCAGCGCAGCATCGGCGCGCGCCAGGAAATCGGGGATGCGCGACACCGGAACCGCGATGTCGTGCTTGATGCTGATGCCCTTGATCTTCTGCGCTTCCGAAATGTGCTCGCGCAGCGACCACAGCTTCGCGGCCTGCGCCTGCGACCGGGCGACGACGCCGTCGCCAGCCTCGCCCGCTTCCAGACGGTCGGCCAGCCAGCCCTCGACGGCGTCCGGATCGGCATCGGAGAACTCGGCCAGCACGTACCACGGACTCGCCGCGGTCGGCCGCGCGGCGCCGGGGATGTGCTGCAGCACCAGGCCGAGCGCCGTTTCGGAAACCAGCTCGAAGGCAGTCAGCCGGGCATCGAACGCGGTTTTTGCCCGATTCAGCAGGTCGACCGCAGCCGCCGGCGTCGCTACGTTGAGCCAGCAGGTGGTCTGCACCTGCGGCAGCGGAAACAGCTTGAGCACCGCCGCCGTGATGATGCCGAGCGTGCCCTCGGCGCCGATGAACAGGTGCTTCAGGTCGTAGCCGGTGTTGTCCTTGCGCAGGCCGCGCAGACCGTTCCAGATTTCGCCGCTCGGCAGCACGACTTCGAGGCCGAGCGTCAGGTCGCGGGTGTTGCCGTAGCGCAGCACCTGCACGCCGCCGGCGTTGGTCGAGAGATTGCCGCCAATCTGGCACGTGCCTTCCGAGGCGAGCGCCAGCGGGAACAGGCGGCCAGCGGCGCGCGCGGCGTCCTGCACCGCCGCCAGCGTGCAGCCGGCCTCGACGGAAATGGTGTCGTTTTTCGCGTCGACCGCAAGGATGCGGTTGAGGCGGCCGAGGCCGACGACCACCGCCCGGCCCTCGCCATCCGGTGTCGCCGCGCCGCACAGGCTGGTATTGCCGCCCTGCGGGACGATCGGCGCGCCCGCCGCGACGCAGGCCCTGACGACCGCCGCCACGTCGGCGGCGGTGCCCGGACGCACGACGCAGCGCGCGGCACCGCGGTAGCGGCCGCGCCAGTCGGTCAGATACGGCGCAAGGTCGGCGGCAGCGGTCAGCACGTGGGCCGGACCGACGATGGCGACGAGTTCGGCGAGCAGCGCGTCGGTCGTCATCGGCGGCTCATTCGAGCATGGCATGGAGCAGCGGCAGCATGTGCTCGGTCGCCTTGCGCCCGGCGGTCAGGGCTTCGACGCCGCGCTGGTAGTCGAGCAGGCCCATCTGCCCGAGGCGTGGGGCGACCAGTACGTCTGCCGGCTCGCCGGCCATGCGCGAACGCGAGATGCGCCCCTGCATGATGGCGACGCTGTTGGTCAGGACGTCGGTCAGCGACGGCCGCGGTCCGTCGCCGTTCTTGCCGTTGCGCGTCAGCCAGCGCCCGACCCGGCGCCGCCAGCCAGGCTCGCTGTGCTCGGTCGGCTGGCGCAGGCGCAGGTTGATGGTATCCATGCCGAGATCGACGGCGATCACCACGTCGGCGTCGAGCGCCCGGCACAGCGACACCGGCACCGGATTGACCAGCCCGCCATCGACCAGGAAGCGCCCGCCGACCGCATGCGGCGCGAACAGCCCGGGCACGGCGATCGAGGCACGCACGGCGTCGATCAGTCCGCCCTCCTTGAGCCAGATTTCGCGGCCGTTGGCGAGATCGGTGGCGACGCAGGCGAAGGGCCGGTCGAGGTCGGAAAAGTTTGCGGCGAGAAAGCGCTCGGCAACGAAATTGAGCAGCCGCTCGCCCTTGATCAGCCCGCCACCGAGACCGACGTCGAAGAAGCCCAGCACGTCGCGCCGCGTCAGGCTGGCGACCCAGTCTTCCAGATCGTCGAGTTTTTTTGATGCGTAGGCGGCGCCGACGAAGGCGCCGACCGAGGTGCCGCAAACCAGATCGGGCTCGATGCCGGCGTGTTGCAGGGCGCGCAGCACGCCGATGTGCGCCCAGCCGCGCGCCGAGCCGGAACCGAGGGCGATGCCGAGACGCGGACGGCCCATGCTGGCCTCAGCCCTGCCGCACGAACTCGGCGTAGAGATCGTGATGATCGGCGTCGATCACCCGGACCTTCAGGAAATCGCCCGGTTCGGCGTCGAAATGGCCATCGATGTAGACCAGGCCGTCGATTTCCGGCGCGTCGGCCTTGGAGCGGGCGATGGTGCCTTCCTCGTCGACCGCATCGACCAGCACCTCGATCTCGTTGTCGATCTTGGCGGCCAGCTTCTCGGCGCTGATGTCTTCCTGCACCTGCATCAGCCAGCGGCGACGATCCTCGCGCACGTCTTCCGGCGGCAGGCCGGCGAGTTCGTTGGCCTTGGCGCCGTCGACCGGCGAGTAGGCGAAGGCGCCGACACGATCCAGTTTCGCGTCTTCCAGGAACTGGATCAGCTGGTCGAAATCCTCGTCGGTCTCGCCGGGGAAGCCGGTGATGAAGGTCGAGCGGATGACAATTTCCGGGCAGATTTCGCGCCACTTGGCGATGCGTTCCAGCGTGTTCTCGGCCGAGGCCGGGCGCTTCATCGCCTTGAGAATCTTCGGGCTGGCGTGCTGGAAGGGCACATCGAGGTAGGGCAGGAGCTTGCCGTCGGCCATCAGCGGAATGACATCGTCGACCGAAGGATACGGGTAGACGTAGTGCAGGCGGACCCAGATGCCGAAGCTGGCCAGCGCCTCGCACAATTCTTTCAGGCGCGACTTGACCGGCTTGCCGCCCCAGAAGCCGGTGCGGTACTTGAGATCGACGCCGTAGGCGCTGGTGTCCTGCGAGATGACGAGAATCTCCTTGACGCCGGCACGCGCCAGATTCTCGGCCTCGGCCAGCACGTCGCCGACCGGCCGCGAGACGAGCGGTCCGCGCAGCGACGGGATGATGCAGAAGGTGCAGCTGTGGTTGCAGCCTTCGGAAATCTTCAGGTAGGCGAAGTGGTCCGGCGTCAGGCGCACGCCCTGCGGCGGCACGAGGTCGGTGTAGGGATCATGCGGCTTGGGCAGGTGCTGATGAACGTAGCCCATCACCTCGTCGGCGGCATGCGGACCGGTGACGGCGAGCACCGCGGGATGCGTCGTCTGCACGATGTCACCCTTGGCGCCGAGGCAGCCGGTGACGATGACCTTGCCGTTTTCGTTGAGCGCCTCGCCGATGGCGTCGAGCGATTCCTCGACGGCAGCGTCGATGAAGCCGCAGGTATTGACGATGACGAGATCGGAGTCGTCGTAGCTCGGCGAGATCTCATAGCCTTCGGCGCGCAGCTTGGTCAGGATGCGCTCGGCGTCGCTGCCGGCTTTCGGGCAACCCAGGGAAACAAAGCCGACGGTCGGCACTTTCGTAGTCAAATTCTTCACCTCTGGCACGACAAAACAAAAAAGCCCCGATTCGGGATCAGGGCTTGGCGAATCATGCCGACGCGTCGCATAACGCATTCAGCGGCAAGGATTTTCCGGCCAGCGGGGCTTTTAGTCAAACCCTTCCGTCCGCCGCAAGCTGCGGTAGCATTGCAAAAAACGAAGGAAACTGACAATGGCATTGCCGGTCCTGACCCTGCACCTCGCCCGTACCAAGCTCGACGCCTATTGCGCGCGGAAAATCCCGGCCGACATCCGCGATCGGGTGCGCCTCGAAGTCGAATTCGCCGACGACCATGCCACGCTGGTCGAATCGCGCCCCCATTTCCGCGATGCCAGCCGCTGGACCCGTCTGCCCGTCGCCCGCTTCCGCTTCAACACGGGCTCCGGCACATGGACGCTCCTCAGCCCCGGCTTCGGTACCCGGGACGCCTGGCGCCCCTACCCCGCCCAACCCAGCCGCGACCTCGACAAGCTGATCGCGGCGCTGGACGCCGATGTCGGCGGGGTGTTCTGGGGGTAGTCGCCACCGGGCACTCAGTGGAAATCCCGGCTGCGCGTCTCCAGCCGCCCCAGCCAGGCGGAAAGATCGACCAGTCGCTTGGCGACCAGGTGCACCACCTCGCCCGCCACCTGCAGTTGCCCGTAGACGCCGAGCAGCGTCGCGCCGAGCAGTTCGCGGCGCTGCTTCTCGACCAGCCAGGGCTGGACGACAACGTTGGTCAGGCCGCTTTCGTCTTCCAGCGTGACGAAGACGATGCCGGTCGCCGTACCCGGCCGCTGGCGGCCGACGACGATGCCGGCGGCACGGACCAGGGCGCGGTCGCCGCTGGCGCGCAGGGCGTCGGCAGACAGGAAGCGGCGTTCGGCGAGATGCTGGCGTAGCAGGGCCAGCGGGTGGCGGCGCAGGGTCAGGCCGAGGCTGCGGTAATCGGCGACGAGATTTTCGCCTTCCTCCGGGGCCGCCAGATTCACCGCCGCCTCGCGTGCCGGCTGGCCGGCGAACAGGTCACCCTGCACCGCCATATTTTCTGCGCTTGCCGACCATGCTGCCTGGCGGCGATGGCCGGCCAGGCTCTGCAAGGCATCGGCGGCGGCCAGCAGGTCGAGATCGCGGCGCGTCAGCCCGGCCCGCGCGGCAAGATCGGCCACACTGGAAAACGGCCGTTTTTGCCGGTCGACCGCAACCCGCTCAGCCACTGCCCTTGCCAGCCCGTTGATCTCGCGCAAGCCCAGGCGCACGGCACCGCTCGCGTCGACCCGGCCGTCCCAATCGCTGGCCGTGACATCCGGCGGCAGTACGGCGACGCCGTGCCGGCGCGCGTCCTGGACCAGCATCGAAGGCGAATAGAAGCCCATCGGCTGGCTGTTGAGCAGGCCGCACAGGAAGGCGGCGGGATGATGGCGCTTGATCCAGGCCGAGGCGTAAACCAGCAGTGCGAAGCTGGCGGCGTGCGACTCGGGAAAGCCGTATTCGCCGAAGCCCTGGATCTGCGCGATGATGCGCCGGGCGAAGCTTTCCGGCAGGCCGTTCCTGGCCATGCCGGCCAGCAGCTTCTGCTCGAAATGTTCGAGCCCGCCCTTGCGCTTCCAGGCGGCCATCGAACGGCGCAACTGGTCGGCCTCGCCCGGCGTGAAATCGGCAGCGACGACCGCCAGTTGCATGACCTGTTCCTGGAAAATGGGCACGCCGCAGGTGCGCGCCAGCACGGCATCGACTTTTGGCGAAATCTTCTCGATCAGGTTCCGGTCCTTCCGGTTCCGCAAATACGGATGCACCATGTCGCCCTGGATCGGCCCCGGGCGCACCAGCGCCACCTCGACGACCAGATCGTAATACTTGCGTGGCCGCAGGTGCGGCAGCATCGCCATCTGCGCCCGCGATTCGACCTGGAAGACGCCCATGCTGTCGGCACGGCAGAGCATGTCGTAGGTCGCCTTGTCGCCTTCGGGAATTTCGTGCATTTCCAGGCGTCGACCGCTGGCCTCCTCGATGAGGTCGAGCATGCGGCGGATCGCCGACAGCATGCCCAGCGCCAGGATGTCGACCTTCATCAGGCCGACGGCGTCGAGATCATCCTTGTCCCACTGGATCACCGTGCGTTCCGCCATCGCCGTGTTCTCGACCGGCACCAGCCGCGCCAGCGGCCCGCGCGCGATGACGAAGCCGCCGACATGCTGCGTCAGGTGGCGCGGAAAGCCGCGCAACTGTTCGGCGATCCACAGCCATTTCCCGACGCGCGGCGCGTGCGGGTCGAGGCCGAGCTCGGCGAAGCGTTCGGGCAGTTGTTCGCGCTTGTCCCACCAGGCCAGCGAGGCGGTCAGCGCATCGATCCGGGCGCCGTCAAAACCGAGCGCACGGCCGGCATCGCGCAGCGCCCCCCTGGTCCGGTAGGTGATCAGCGCCGCCGCCAGCGCCGCCCGTTCGCGGCCGTATTTGCCGTAGATGTAGGCGATGACTTCGGCGCGCCGCTCGTGCTCGAAATCGACGTCGATGTCCGGCGGCTCGCCGCGCTCCTTCGAGATGAAGCGCTCGAACAGCATTTCCGAGCGCGCCGGATCGACCTCGGTGATGCCGAGCGCGAAACACACCGCCGAATTGGCCGCCGAGCCGCGCCCCTGGCAGAGGATTTTCTGGCGGCGGGCGAAGCGGACGATGTCGTACACGGTCAGGAAATAGGCTTCGTAGGCCATGCCGGCGATCAGCGCCAGTTCGTGCTCGATGCGCCCCCGCACCTTGGCCGGCACCTCATCCGGGTAACGCCAGCGCAGGCCGCGCTCGGTCTCCCGGCGCAGCCAGGAGGCGGGCGTCTCGCCGGCCGGCACGACTTCCTCCGGGTATTCGTAGCGCAGTTCGGCCAGCGAAAAAGTGCATTGCGCGGCGATGTCCAGCGTTGCGGCCAGCAATTCCGGCGGGTAGAGGCACGCCAGGCGCAGGCGGGTGCGCAGATGCCGTTCGCCGTTCGGGAACAGCGCGTAGCCGGCATCGAAGACCGTGCTCCTGAGGCGCAGCGCGGTCAGCACGTCCTGCAGCGGACGCCGCGACCGGGCATGCATATGCACGTCGCCGGCGGCGACCAGCGGCAGGCCGCAGGCCGCGCCCAGGGCCTGCAGGGATTCCAGCCGGGCGCCGTCGTCCGGCCCGGCGTGGAGTTCGACAGCGACCCAGGCGCGGCCGGGAAAGCGTTCGGCCAGCCAGCGTCCGTCGTCGACCGCAGGTGTCCCGTCCGGCACCCACAGTACCAGGCAATCGGGCACCGCGCCGTTCGGCGAGACGACATTGAGGTCGTGGCGCTGCAAGGTGTAGGCACCCTTCTCGGCACGCCGCCGGGCCAGCGTGATCAGGGCCGAGAGATTGCCGTAACCCTCGCGGTTCTTCGCCAGAAAGACCAGTTTCAGGCCGTCGACCGTCGTCATCTCGCTGCCGACGATCAGTTTCAGTCCGGCCTGCTGCGCCGCCTGGTGGGCACGTACGACACCGGCCAGCGAACACTCGTCGCTCAGCGCCAGCGCTGCATAGCCCTGCTGTGCCGCCTGCGCCACCAGTTCGCCCGGGTGCGATGCGCCGCGCAGGAAACTGAAGTTGGACAGGCAGTGCAGTTCGGCGTAGTCAGGCAAAGAGGCCATGCAGGAACCACCCCCGTGCGTCGCGGAACACCCACACCCGTTGCCGCTGCGGGTTGCTGGCGACGAAATAGTCGCGCTGCAGGTCGCCCGCCGCGCCCGCCTCGCCGGCATCCCACCAGCCGCTCTCGAGACGCTCGCCGCGCGTCAGCAGTTGCAGCGGGCCGTGCCAGTGCGGGCCGTCGGGCCGCTCGGCCAGGGCCTGCGGTTCGGGCAGCAGCCACAAGGGCCGCGGCGCCGCGAATGCTGCGGTCGACGTCCCGGCCGAGGCAGAATCCGCGGCGACCTCGTATTCGCGGGTCGCACACTCCGGCCGATGGTCGGCCTGCCGGGCGAGCGCGCGGACCGCACCTTCGCCGAGCCGGGCGCGCAGGCGTTCGAGGCAGGCCGGCGCACCCTCGCCGACTGGCGGCTGCTCGAAGAGATGGGCGCTGGCGCCGGGCCTGGCGATCACCTCGTCGGCGGCCAGACGCAAGGCCTCGACCGGCGCCGCCAGTTGCAGGCGCCCCAGATGCTCGCGCAACAGGCGCAGGAAACGCCCGTCGTCGGCACTCGCCTCGGCTAGGCGCAGGGGCAGCGCGCTGTGCGTGCCATCGTCGTGCCTCAGGTGCAGCGTGCAGGCACGCGCCAGCAACTGGCGGGCGTGCAGCCAGCCGCTCAGTGCCGCCAGCAGGCGCTGCCCGGCGAAGGCGAGCGCCTCGGCATGTTCGACGCGGGCCGGCAGGTCGAGATCGCCGGCAAAGCGCTGGGGAAAGACGAAGGGTCTTTGCGGATCGGGCAACTCGCCGCGGGCGCGCAGCAGGTCGTCGACCGGGCCGTTGCCGAGGCGCCGGCGCAGGCCGGCGGCAGGCACCCCGGCCAGGTCGCCGAGGCGCTGCAGGCCGAAGGCACCCAGGCGCTCGGGAATCCCGGCCGGCCAGCCGGGCACGGTGCACGGCAGTCCGCCCAGCGCCGCCTGCATGGCCGGCAGCGTCGCATGAATCTCCCGGTTGCCGGCCTGCGCCAGCCAGCACGCGCCGAGCGGCGTCGGCGCCGCCGCCCAGGCGACCGAATAAGCCTGTTGGGCACAGCCGGCCAGCGCGGCCTCGACGATGGCCGGCGCCCCGCCGAAGAGGCGCAGGCAGCCGCCGATTTCCAGCAGCAGGCCGGCCGGCGGCGCCAGGCTGACGGTCGGCGTGAAACGCCCGGCCCAGCAGGCGAGGCTTTCCAGCACCTTCCGTTCGAGCGCCGGGTCGCGCTCGCCGACCGCGAGACCCGGCTGCAGGCCGAGCGCCGTGGACAGTTTCTGGCCGCCGGCGACCCCGGCTGCGGCCGCCGCCAGGTCGCAGGCCAGCACGCGGCCACGCGCGACGACAACGCTAGGCGAGCGCCGCCAGGGCAGCGCTTCGAGCGGCAACAGGGGAAAGTGCAGGGCCAGCCACAACACGGTTCGTTCTCCTGGGACGGGGAATGGACAGGATCAGCGGCCGTGGCGCCGGCCGGCCGCGGCGCTTGACTATGCGCAAGCTCAAACCGCCCTCGCCGGCAGCCAGTGCGATACGCAGCGGCGCCGGCGACGGGCTGCCGGCTGCTGCGGTCGACCGCCATAAACAGGCAAAAACCGGCCGCCCGGCGGCAGCCAGTTGCAGCCGGCGCAGGGTCCGCGCGTCGAGGCCGGCCGGCGGCCAGGCCAGAACGGCGGCAAAGCCACCGCTGGCCAGCAACTGCTCCACGCACCATGCCGCCTGCCGGCCGGCGCGGACGACGACCAGCCGCTCCGGCGCCACCCCGGCCGCCGCCCAGGCCGGCGCATGCGGCAGCCAGGGCGGTGCCACCAGCGCCAGCCAGCCGCCGGCGGCCGACAGCTGCGCCAGAGCCGGCAACAGCAGGCTCAGTTCGCCGAGGCCGCTGCGGTCGACCAGGATTTCGGTCAGGTTTCCGCGCGGCCAGCCGCCGCCCGGCAGTTCGGCATCCAGTTCGGCATGGCCGCTGGGAATGCCCGCTTCGGTCAGGCCGGGCAGCGTGTCGCCGCACCAGACGTCGCCTCTGGCCAGCACCTCCGCCAGGGCGACCGGCAACGGCGCGGTAGTCATGAGAGGCTGCTGATCGCCCCGCGAATCAGGCCGACGGCGATGCCTTCAATGGCGAAATCGACTTCGCCCGGATTGACGATGATCGGCTCGAAATCCGGATTTTCGGCGATCAGTTCGATAAAGCCGCCACGGTGCTGCAGGCGCTTGACGGTCACTTCCTCGTCGAGCCGGGCGACGACGATCTGGCCGTCGCGCGCCTGGTTGGTCTTGTGCACGGCGAGCAGGTCGCCGTCGAAGATGCCGGCGTCGATCATCGACAGGCCGCGCACCTTGAGCAGGTAATCGGCGCGCGGGCTGAACAGCTGGGCATCGAGCGCATAGCGGCCCTGCACGTTCTCGACGGCGAGCAGCGGCGAACCGGCGGCGACGCTGCCGATCAGCGGCAGGCCAAGCTGCTCGACCAGCCGGATGCCGCGCGCCGAGCCTGGTTCGAGGACGATGGCGCCCTTCTTGGCGAGCGCCTTGAGATGGTCCTCGGCGGCATTCGGCGAGGCGAAGCCGAAGGCGTGGGAAATCTCCGCCCGCGTCGGCGGCGCGCCAAGCACCTCAAGGGTGTTCCTGATGAAATCAAGGATTTCCTGCTGGCGGGGGGTGAGCTTGAACATGATTTTCTCCGGGCGGATCGATGACTGTATTTATATACAGTTAATGCGCTGTATGCAAGCCCCACGCATCTTTCCTCCGTCCGGTGGGGGGGGTATTGTTTATTTCTGCAAAGCCCGCACGAATTAAGGTTGCCAAACGGCCCTGTTTTTCCGGGATTCGCGGGGATTCGTTGGGATAGAGCACAAGCCGGAGAAATGGCCAGGAGCAGTCTACGGATGCTCAAAAATGGCCGTGGTTCAAGCGTTTACGGGCGGTTCGTGGTTTGGAATGAACAGCAGGCCGGGGGCGGAGGGAAAAACGGCCAGCGCTTAGAAAATAGGCAGAACAATGATTGCGGCCCCTACTTTTGGCGGATTTTTTGATATTGCGGCCCCTCTGCTGATATTGCGGCCCCTGCGATTCGTGCCAAATATCGCGCAAATCCACTCCGCCAATTAAAGCAGTTGCTTGCCAGCCGCGAGCATCACTATTTCTTCGTAAATTTTCTGATCGTCAACCGGGTGGAAGCGTCCCATTCGGTATAAGTGAACGATGCAATTGGCTTTCTGAGTCGGATCGAGAGCAACTCCCGCCCTTTCTATTTCACTATCAAGATCGGCAAGAACTTTGCGAAGCACCAAGCATTCATCCTGAATGCTCTTGGCTAAACGTTTTGTCGGAGAGTTTTCTCCAAACAAGATGAAATCACTATCAGCCCCCAACGTACCCGCATTGAAGAGATATTCGGCGTCTGGCAAACGCTCTCCAGATTCGTAGTTGCGCTGAGACCTATCAGATACACCAGCCCCATTCGCAAAATCAGCCACGCTAAGTTTTAGACGCTCTCGCTCCTGTCGAATCCTAGCGCCAATATCAGAAAGCGCCACATGCGTTCCGGGCATAGAAAAACTCCGTTGACTTAGGAACATTTGTTCCATATTGTGCACGTACGTGCGATTTGTAACGTATAGGGGTTCATTATGGAACAAAGAAGAGTATTGACGCGAGAAGAGGTGCTAGCTGACTTCGCCCGTAAAGGTATCAGCATCCGTAGTTGGGCAAAAAAAAATGGAGTTAATCATGCTGTTGTAACTGGCGTATTGAATGGCCGGTTTTCAGGGCGTATCGGTGAAAGCCATAAAGCAGCAGTTTTGCTTGGTCTCAAGGATGGCGAGATCGTGGAGACCGGCAATCATGAGTGAATGCTACCTCGTGCGCTGCACCGCCGCTGGCGGGCGAGCTATGGCGGGCATTTACGCCGCTCGCCTGACCACAACCGGCATGGTTGCCACCTGGAAACAGGAACGCGCCGCCCGCTATAGCTCGGACATGGATGCTGCCAACATGGCACACCGCCTGGCCCGCAAGTTCTCCGGCACCACTTGGGAGATTTGCAATGTCGCATGACGACAAAACCCTGCCGCTGGCCTTGCCTGATCCGAACGCCGAAGGTATCGAGGATTCCAGATTTTGGATTGATGTTGGCGATTTCTCAGCATTGGCTGGAATCAACCTGAGAAATGTTCGGGACGCCCTAAAACGCTGCTACACCGGCGGCACCTGGCGTAAAACCTCCCTGGTTGTCCGTATCGTGGACAGCGTCGGCGGCAATCGCGGCAAGGCGTATCAGGTCTTCGTTCCTTCCCTGCCCGTCGAACTCGCCAGCACCTGGCAGGATCAGCATCCGGCGCTGTTCAAGACCGTCGAAGCGCCCAAGGTACTCAAGAATGTTCCGATGGCGAAGCGGATCAGCGAAACCACCCCCAGCCGGCATGCCGCGATTGAAAAAGCGGTGTTCCTGGAAACCCTCATCAAGCCGGCCTTGCAGCACCCCAAGCACACGCCTGGCCGGGGCGAGATGGTGCGCAAGATCGTTTCCGCCATGCCGATCACCTTCCCGAATGGCAAGCAGTGGACTTACAACGAACGCGGCATTTCCGATCTGATCAGGAAATACGAAGACGGTGGCCTGAACGCCTTGATTCGCAAGCATCGCGACGATCTGACCGATGCGCGGGTGATTGTCAGCCGGACGTTCGACCAGACGGCACCGTTTGACGAGGCCGAATTGCAGTCAATCTGGAGCGACCTGAGCCAGCACATCAAAAACCTGTTCCTGGGCACCCATGGAACGATGCCGCAGATCAGGAACTTTGCGAATGTGCGCCTGGTTGAACTATCACGGGCCAAAGGCTGGGCTGATGCGTCCCTGAAAAATTGCGATGTCGGCATTGCACAGGTTCGCAAGTTCAAGGATTTTCGCAAGGCCGCTGCCAAATCGCTGGACGCCGGCAAGTTTGCCGATCATTTCAAGCCCCGCATCATGCGCGGCCGTGCCGGCCTGCTGCCCATGGAAATCGTCATGGGTGACGTTCACCCGGTCGACATTCTGAACAAGCGGGAAGACGGCAGCGAGGCGACCGCCCGCATGGTGAGCTGGCTTGACCTGGCAACGAACCGGGTTTTCTACACCCTGTTCCTGTTCGAGAAGGGGCGCAGCATCACGCAGGCTCATATCGCCTATTCGTTCGTGCAGATGGTTCGCGCCTGGGGCTTGCCGTCAATCCTCTACCTGGACAACGGCAGCGAATACGTCTGGAAGGAAATGATGGACGGATTTGAGCAGCTATCGCTGATGGTCGATGATTTCCGGGCCTTTTGCATGAACTCGGCAGACCTTGAGCAGCGTATCGAGCAGGCCGATAGCGAAGATGCAGAGCTGGTAGCGAGCCTCCGTGCCGTCGTTCGGGCAACCCCACACAACCCCCAAGGCAAGGCACCCAAGGAAGGGGTTTTCGGGGTTCTGGAACGCACTGTGTTTTGCTTCATCCCCGGCTGGATCGGCGGCGACCGGATGAAGAAGAAGACCCACAAGGTGGGCAAGGCGCCGCGTGCATTCGATGGCAATTTCGAGCAATTCCAGACGGCATTCAAGAAAGGCATGAACTTCTATCATGCCCGCCCACAAGGCGATGGCAGCAGCCCCAACGAGAAATTTTCCCGGCACGTCGCCGCCGGTTGGAGTGCGGTCGACGTCGATTACAGCGTGTTGCTGATGGCCTTGGCCGAACGCAAGCCGTACAAGGTGCTGAATACCGGCGTCGAGATCGCCGGGGTGACGTACTGGCACGATGTCATGGCTTCGCCGTACGTGATGGGCAATCAGGTCTTGGTCTATTACGCCAAATGGGATAGCGACCAGATCGTTATCTTGCCGCGCGATGCTACGGGGAAAGCGACTGACCCCGTGGTTGCCTATCGCAACCGCGAGTTCGGCATTGTCGACAAATCCGGCGCGATTGAGTCGGGCCGCCGCATTTCCCTGATGAGCAAGGGTATCCGCGAGATGAAGCAAGGCAGCAGCGCGGTCGACACGGTTGGCGAAATGGAGAAGTTTGCCCAGCTCAGTCCGCCCGCTGCCGTGGTGCCCTTCGGCCCAAAAATCACGCTCCCCGAGGAATTCAAGGGAATTCGGGAGGCCGTCGAACAGGCTGGCGAGCCGCCCGCCATCACGCAAATCGACTTGCTGCCAGGGCAATGGTTCGACCACGAAACCGGCACGGTGCGCAGCATGTATGACCGTCAGGCCAAGGCCGAAATATCAGAAGAAGACGACTGGGAAGCCATCGAACGCGCCCGGCTGATTCGCAAGGCCGAGGAGGCGAATGCGTTGGGCACCGAGGAAGAAACAGACCCGTCAGGTTGCCGCCTGACGGGCCTTAAGTAACCACAACCGCGAGGAAATTTTATATGAAAATGGCAACAAGAGCGGAATTGCTGGCCAAGATGCCGGAAAACTGGGTTCCTGACCCGGTGGCCATCCTTGGCCATCTGGAATCGCTGCTGGCCGGCGGCGTGCACATCGGATTTGTCGAGCGGCGGAGCGGAATCCTGGAAAACAAACTCCACGCCCTGCTGGACGCCAAGAAGCGCGCCATATTGGGTATTACGGAAGACTCGGGGCATTTCTATCGAGACCGTTTCGACGAAGCCAAGACGCTGTTTCAGCTCCAGCACTGGCTTGATGAATACGCTGCCGAGCGTCACCAAAAGGCGCGGGACTACACTGAAATCCCGACCGGCTTCTACATCTCCGGCATCGCCATGGAAGCCCTTGAGACCAAGCGATTGTTCCACCTGATCGGTGGCTATGGGATTTCCAAGACCAAGACGCTGGAACGCTTTGCACAAGCGCACCCGATGACCCACGAAACACCGGGGGCGGCATATTTCCCACTGACCGACGAAGACCGAACGACGACACAAATCTATCAGCGCATCTCGGATGCCATGCGCGTTAACGAGAAATTCGCCGTGCATGGTCGATCGCTTGGGCAACGCATCAGGAACGCCCTGCGAGTGGGCGACCTGCTGATTATCGATGAAGCCAATTATGCGTTTGAGCGGGGTTCCTGGACTACGCTGCGAGACATCTTCGACGGCGGCCCGGCATCCATGATGCTGGTCTCCAATACCACTTCAAACGGGTTCGTAAAGAGTCACCAGAACGAGCTTGGCGCATTCCTGAGCCGAGCCAGGACACGCATCGTCAACAAAAATCAGCCTGACGACGGCGAGAAGTACGCCATCGCTTTGGGGTACACCAGCCCGTCAATCATCGAAGAAGCTAAAAAAATGGTTTCCAGACCCGGCCCGACCGGCGGCATGCGCTTCATTGCAAAAGCTTTTGAAGATGCCGAGCGGATGGCCAGTGAGAGAGGCCAGCCCGTCGACCTGAAAATCCTTCGCGACGCCGCGAAGATGAACACCGTATTTTTCCGGTGAGGTAGCCATGATCGATCAGAAAAAACTCGCCCTGGTTCATCTGGCCAAGAAAAACCTTGCCATGCATGACGACGATTACCGCGCTCTGCTTCGCCGGGCCGGTGGCGTGGATTCGGCAAAAGACCTTGACCCCCAAGGGTTCGCCGCTGTGATGGTCGAGTTCGGCAAGCTGGGTTTCGAATCCACAGCCGCTAGCGAAAAGCGCAAGGAACCACAACGTGCCAGCGGCCATGCCACCTACGCACAGTGCTCCTATATCCGGCGCCTGTGGCAGGACTACAAGGGCGAAGACGATGAACCCGGCCTGAGGCGCTGGCTGCAACACAAGTTCAAGGTATCGCACCCGCGTTTTCTGGACGCCGATACCGTGCGCAAGGTGATTTTCGCCCTGCAAAATTTCAAACCGAAAGGGAGTCAGACCAATGCTTGACCGCCAAAACTGGGAAACATGGCAAGAAATCACCGTCGCGGTCGACCAGGCCTATGGTCTGGTGTTGCTGGCAGATTACGACGGTGCCAGCTCGATTGCCGACAAGGCAGCTCGTGAAAATGCGCGCAGCGCGCTTATCAGCGTTTCAAGCGAACTTCTGGAAAAGGTCGCTGCGCTGCTCCCTAGTATCGAACCGAAAGAGAAGGAAAAAGCATGAAAACCACCGTTTTTCCGCCAGACGACGGATACGACTATTTCAACGCCAGCCCGGCGCAAGTCGCAGCCAGAGCATCGTCACTGATCGTTGCCGCGAGACTCATCACAAACGGCGATTCGCTGTGTGACAAGCGATTTGCCGAAAGCATTTGTGATGATCTGCTTGATGTTGCCGCCTGGCTTGCCCGTCAGTTGGAAAATTACCACGATGATTTAGAGCAGGCTTCATGGAAGCCGAAAACCACGGAGTAAGGCATGTCCGACACCAGCCCGAAAACCACTCCAGCCCGCATCAATTAACCAAGGAGCAAGCCAATGAAAACCGCCAAGATAGCCCGCAACATCGATGAAGCGCTCTTCCAGTTGCAGACCGCGCATTCGATCCTGGAAACCCATGTGAAATCCGCCGATGCCGCCCGCGCGGTGGCGGCGATGATGCAACCGGCCCTCGACGATCTGCTTTGCAGCATGGAACGCTTGATGGGCAGGGGTACGGCAAAAAAGAACAGAGGGGATACGTCGTCATGTGCAAACTGACCATTCCCCCCTCATTCTACGAGGCGTCGACCGACATCGGCCGGGCGCTTTCGCTGGCCATCGCTACCAGCGAAATGGTGCCGGCCATCAGCACAGACAGCCAGCTAGGCAAGGAACTTGAGGTGACGAGCTATCTGATCGACCTCCAGAGGAGTCTGTTGGAGAAGCTGCGGGACGAAATCTCCCGCCTAGAAGGAGAACTGATGAAACTCGGGATGGCACCGTAAATAGCCTCAAGCAGCCTGCCCCTTGAACCGCCAGAATCGCCCTCTGGCGGTTTTTTCTTGTGGGTCGCTACGCAGACATTCCCGCCGATTCCTTAACGCGATGGCGCGCGAAATAACGCAGGTTCCGGGGGTGCCGACAGGGTGCAGCAAAGCGCATTCCGCTTCCAGCCCGCCAAACCCATACCCCCGGCCGACGATATACCGATCCTGTCGAAGCCCGTCCCCCTGCGGGGTGATAACCCGTTCCCCGATACTTGCGGCAAGCCATCAGGGAAGCCGCCATGCTGCTGAAATTTGCCGATCTCGACGAACAGAAAATTGCCCTGGTCGTGCCATTGCTGCC
>JAGOAU010000028.1 GCA_017983755.1 Azonexus sp.
CGGGATGATGTCGCCGGCGGCGGCCTGGCTTCTGGATTTCCATCGAAAGTGTCCACCATCGTTTTTAAGGGACACGATCTTCGCGGTCTAACGCGTCAATTTACAGATGGGTTCGCCGGGTGCTTACGTTGCGGTTTCCATGGTTAATCCTTAGGCGAGCTTGGCCCTGCGCTGTGGTCAGTAGGTGCGCAAGGGTCAAGCGGGTAACGCCAAGGATTGTTTAGTGCCGAATCAGCGTATATCGGCTCGGGCGATGCTGGTCGGTTGTAACCTACCGAGGGAGGGGCTTGCTCTAGGTGTCGGAATTGCACGGGGTTGGATTCCCGTGCATTTCGTTGCATTGCAGTTTATACGGCTTGTCTTGGGTCGCGCCTTGATGGTGCTTCAAGCTGCGAGGGCGTCTTTCTACTATTTTCAGAACGCCGAGTCAAGCACTCAGTTGAACGACGTTCGCGCCCGCCTGCTGGGCGTCAAAAATGCGTCCTTGCTGTTCCATCCAGTCCGCGACCCGTTGCGTCTGCGCGGCGAGATAGCGCAGGTCGTTGGACTCAAGGTAATGGACGCCGGTTACGTCCTGCGGCACGTGTCCGCTCAATAAATCGATCTCGTGCTTTTGCAGACCTACGGTTTGTCCAGCCTGAACAAACGACCGGCGCAAGTCATGCGGGGTAATGTGCAGCCCCGCCAGCGCGGAAACCTTCGTCAAGGTGTCGCGGTTGTCCTTGACGTGCGTGAGTCCGGTCTTGCCAAGGAACACGTAGCTCTGACCGTTCGGGCGTCGCGTGAGCTGGAGGCGTAGCAGCGCGACCAGTTGCGTGGAGCAGGGTATCTTTAGGACGCGATGGGTTTTTGTGTCGAACTCGATATAGGGAATTGGGCTGGTCGTGTCGCCGTCGAGGAACACCTGTGTCCATTGCAGGGTGGCGAGCTCCCCTATGCGCGAGCCAACCAGTAGCAGCGCCAGCGTCAGTGCAGCATTGTGATTCATGCTGGGCGTATAGGCGTCGGTGTTCGTTGCTCGGTCGTAGAGCATCGACCAGCACGCGCCCGTCTTGTCAGTCGGGATGCGCTTCGTTCGCGGAACAACATGGTTCTTCTTAACCAGTTGTCGAAACGCCATTTCAACGGGGTTGAAGGGGAGCAGGGTCGGGACGCCTTCGCTGTTCAAGCTCTTGTCGCGAGCCCACGAGCAGAGGCTTTGCAAACTAATCATCGTCAGGTTGGCTTGGACGGGAGCCCTTTCCGTTATCGCTCTAAATCGGGTTGCGACCATGCTGTGTTTTATGTGAGCGATGGGACGGTCAAGCCAGTCGCCGAGGTTGTGAGTGATCTGCTTCCGTATCTCGTCCGCGCTACGAGGGCGCAGCTTGCCGAACTTGGTTCTGCGGTTTTCCAAATAGTCGGTCATAACCTCGCGCAAGGTTATGTCGGAGAGCTTCTGCGCCTTCTTGCGCTCGGTTGGATGGATGCCGTCCAGCATGAGCAGTGCCGCCGCCTTGGCTCGCTGGCGGGCTTGATCGAGGGTAAGGGTGGAGCACGGCCCAAGCGTTACGCGAACGGTCTTACCCTGGCACTGACCTTGATGGATGTACGCCTTCGCTCCGTTGCTGGTAGTGCGAACCGCCAGCCCGCGCTCTTGGGTGTCCCAAGTGAAGGACTGACCGCTCGCGGGCGGTGCTATGGACTTGATGTTTGCTTCAGTGAGTTTGACTTTGACGACTGCCATGCTGGTCTCCTATGCGGTTGGAATGAACCGTGTATGTCCGTTGTACGGGGTTAGCCGTGCAATCCGGTGCATAACGGTGCATCCGCAGCATAGGATATTTTCGTCAAACTTCTTGATTTGTAAAGCGAAATACAGCGGCGTGCAGTCGCATGTATGTAACACACAGCATTTCAACGACTTGCTGCGGCAGAAACTGGCCGGCTGATCAGCGCGGCTGCCCGGCCGCGGGCGCCGCACCGACCTTTTCCGTCGTCGCCGGCGCTGCCGTGCGCCCCGTCAGCTGGCTATAGCGCTTGCGGTCGGCGTCATACTTGGACTTGATGGTGGCGGCATCGCCCTTCTTGACGTCGAGCAGTTCCTGCTGCGTCTTGATTTCGTGGTCGATGTCGCGCATGCCCTTGGCCACTTCAGGTGGCAGGGCTTTCTTCTTGTAGAACTCGGCCTCGTCCTCGAATTTCTTGCGCCGCTTGCGGGCGTCGTCGATCTTGTTCTGCGCCGACTGGATGGACAGATTGACGTCGGCCTCGGCCTTTTGCTGCGCCATATCGATGTCCTGCAGCGTTGCGTAGGTGTCGAGCAGGGCCTGATCCTTGCGCCGCTGCTCCCTGGCCTGTTCCTCGAGTTCCTTCTTGCGCAGGGCTTCGGCAGCTTCCTGCGCTTTTTGCTCGGCAGTCTTCGGCGGGCCGACTTCCTTGATTACGTTGCCAGCGCTGTCGAGAATGCGGTAGGCCTTGCCGCGGCACTGCTCCGGCATCGCATCGCCGCAGATGCGGCCGCCTTCGCAGCAGTAAAACCGCCCGGGCCCTGCCGGCGCCGCGGCTTGCGTCGAAAAGGCGGCCAGCAGGAGGACTAGGCTGACCGGGTATTTAAGAACTGACACCATATTGCTCCCGATAACGCGCGACGGCTGTCTGATGAGTTGAGAATTCCGGATGATGTTCGAGGTAGGCCATCAGGTCGCGCAGGCCGGCGACGGCGACGACCGGAATGCCATAGTCGCGCTGCACTTCCTGCACTGCCGACAACTCGCCCTGGCCGCGTTCCTGACGGTCGAGGGCGATCAGCACGCCGGCCGGCGTGGCGCCGGCGGCGCGGATCAGTTCGACCGACTCACGGACCGAGGTGCCGGCCGAAATGACATCGTCGACGATCAGCACGCGCCCAGCTAGCGGCGCGCCGACGATGTTGCCGCCCTCGCCGTGATCCTTGGCTTCCTTGCGGTTGAAGGCAAAGGGAAAGTTTTGGCCGCGTTGCGCCAGTGCCATCGAAATTGCGGCAACCAGCGGAATACCCTTGTAGGCCGGCCCGAACAGCATGTCAAAATGCACGCCGCCGACTTCGGCGGCTTTGGCGTAGAATTCGGCGAGGCGGCCGAGCGACTGTCCGTCGTTGAACAGCCCGGCGTTAAAAAAATACGGGGAGAGCCTCCCCGCCTTGGTCTTGAATTCCCCAAAGCGCAGAACCTTGCAGCCGAGGGCGAATTCGATGAATTCCTGACGAAAGTCCATACTATTCCATTCCTGCAGCCGCCATGACGCGGCTTCAACCGAACGCATGTTACGCATCATCTCCCTGAATCTCAATGGTATCCGCAGCGCCTGGAGCAAAAACGTGCTGCCCTGGGTCGTCACGCAGGCGCCCGACATCGTCTGCCTGCAGGAACTGAAGGCGCAATTGCCCGACCTGACTCAGGAAATGCGGGTGCCCGACGGCATGCACGCCTTCTACCATGCGGCAGAAAAGAAGGGTTACAGCGGCGTCGGCATCTGGAGCCGGCAAGTGCCGGACCGGGTGGTCGAAGGCTTCGGCAATGGCGAATTCGATGCCGAAGGTCGCTATATCCGGGCCGATTTCGGCAATCTGTCGGTGATCTCGCTCTATCTGCCCTCGGGTTCGTCGTCACCTGAGCGCCAGGAAGCCAAGTTCCGCTTTCTCGACGCCTTCCTGCCCTGTCTCGCCGCCCTGCGCGCCGAAGGGCGCGAGATCGTCCTGTGCGGCGACTGGAACATTGCACACAAGGAAATCGACCTCAGGAACTGGAAGTCGAACCAGAAGAATTCCGGTTTCCTGCCCGAGGAGCGTGCCTGGCTGACCACGGTTTTCGACGAACAGGGCTGGGTCGACGTCTATCGCCGCCTCCATCCCGATGCGACCGGCGAGTCCTACACCTGGTGGAGCAATCGCGGGCAGGCGTGGGCCAAGAATGTCGGCTGGCGCATCGACTACCAGATCGCCACCCCGGGCGTGGCGGGTGGCGCGCGCCGGGCCGAAATCTACAAGGCCGAGCGCTTTTCCGATCATGCGCCGCTCATCATCGACTATGAATGGGTTTTGTGAATTGCTTTCGCTGTCCGATCGGGATAATCTTTGCGAGATGAATAACCGCCACCGGGAGATTGAAAATGGCTGAAGAAATGAGCGTTGCCAACAAGGAAAAACTGGTTTCCGACCTCAAGGTCGTGATTTCCGACACCGAAGAGCTGCTGCGTGCCACGGCCGGTGCGGCCGGCGAGAAGGTTGGTGATCTCCGTGAGCGTCTGGCTATTCGCCTGCGCGATACCAAGGAACGCATCGTCGACCTCGAGGTGGCGCTGGTCGAAAAATCCAAGGCGGCAGCGCGTGCCACCGACGATTTCGTGCACGAAGAGCCGTGGAAGGCGGTCGGTGTCGCCGCTGCCGTCGGCCTCGCCCTCGGTGTGCTGATCGGCCGCCGTTAAGCGCATGTCCGCTGGAACGGGTGGCGAAGCGGGCCGCGAAGGTCTCTTCGCTTCCCTGAAGAACCTGATCGCGACGCTGCTCGCGATCGGCAAGACGCGTGCTGAACTTCTCGTCAACGAGCTTGAGGAGGAGAAGTTCCGCCTGATGTCGCTGTGGGCCAAGGCGATTGGCGCGGCCTGGCTCTTTGCCCTTGGCACCGTGATGGTGGTTTGCTGCCTTGCGGTTGCCTTCTGGGAGCAGCGCGTCCTGGTCTTTGGCCTGGCCTCTGCCCTGTTTCTCGGCGTTGGCTTCATGGTCTTCGCCTCGCTGCGACGACAGATGGCTCAGCCCAGCAAGATATTCCGCGGCAGTCTCGCCGAACTGGAAGCCGACATGGCCCAGTTGCGCCGGCACAAGGACGTGCAGTGAGCGCCAGCCAGCTTGAAGTGGCGACGCGCCACGGTGCGTTGCGCGCGCGCATAGCGGCGCAGCGCGCCGACCTGACGCAACATGTGGCCCCGCTCGAAGCTGCATTGGGCGGCGCCGACAAGGCGCTGGCCGGCGTCGACTGGCTCAAGCATCATCCGGCGGCAGTGGCGGCGGCGGTTGTCGTTGTGGTCGTCGCCAGCCCCAGGCGGGCCTGGCGCTGGGGCAAACGCGGCTTCCTCGTCTGGCGCGGCTGGCAGACGGTGCGGAAATCGCTGCTCGGAACGCGTTGACCGCAACTGGCGGCCGTAGTCGTCAGGCTTGACCCGTTTCCCGCTCGTGCCACGGGGCGACCTTGAGCAGCAGGACCATTCCCGGGACCGCGAGTGCGGCGCACAGCCAGAAGAAACTGGTCCACCCGAGCATCTCCACCAGCCAGCCGGCCGAGGCATTGATGAAGGTGCGCGGTACGGCGGCCAGGCTGGTAAATAGCGCCATCTGCGTCGCCGTGTAGGCGGGGTGGGTGGAGCGGGCGATGAAGGCGACGAAGGCCGCCGTGCCCAGTCCGACCCCGAGCGCTTCGAGACCGATGACGAAGGCCAGCGCCAGGCGCTCGCCGGCACCGATGCTGTCGTAATGGCCCTGAGCCGCCAGCCAGGCAAAGCCGAAGATCGACACCAGTTGCACCACCCCGAACAGCCACAGTGCCCGGTTGATCCCCAACTTCACCATCCACAACCCGCCGAGCAGGGCGCCGATCACCGCCGGCCACAACCCGGCGTGCTTGGCGATCAGGCCGATGTCGGTCTTGGTGAAGCCCATGTCGAGGTAGAACGGCGTCGCCAGCGCGGTGCACAGGCTGTCGCCCAACTTGTAGAGGAAGATGAAGGCGAGCACCATGACGGCGCCGCGCCAGCCCTGGCGGTTGATGAATTCGTGGAAGGGCTCGGTCACCGCCTGGCGCAAGGTCTTGGGGGCGCCCTTGACCAGCGGTTCGCTGACCAGCCAGGCCATCGCCATGCCGGGCAACATGAAGGCGCCGGTGATCCAGAACACCTCGTTCCACGGCAGGCGGTCGGCGAGGATCAGCGACAGCGAGCCGGGAATGAGGCCGGCGATGCGGTAGGCGTTGACATGCACGGCGTTGCCGAGGCCGAGTTCGTTGTCGCCCAGAATCTCCCTTCTGAAGGCGTCGACCGCGATGTCCTGGGTGCCCGAGAGGAAGGCGAGCAGGGCGGCCAGCCACAGGATCGGCCAGATGTTCTCCTTCGGATCGAGGCCGCCCATGAAGCCGATGGCCAATAGCAGGCCGACCTGGGTCAGCAGCATCCAGCCGCGCCGGCGGCCGAAGCCCGGGATGCTGTAGCGGTCGAGTAGCGGCGACCAGAGGAATTTCCAGGTGTAGGGAAACTGGATCAGCGCGAAGAAGCCGATGGTCTTGAGGTCGACGCCTTCACTGCGCAGCCACGCCGGCAGCAGGTTGAGCAGCAGGTAGAGCGGCAGGCCGGAAGAAAACCCGGTGAAGACGCAAATGAGCATCTTCCGGGTCAGCAGCGCCGCGAGCCAGGCCGGCATCAGCGATTGCGGGTCAGACGGTAGACGGCCAGGCTGCCAAGGAAATTGACGTCGCGATTCTCGCTGCAAGCGACCAGGTTGCCATGCTCGTCAAGGACATGGCGCTCGCGGATGGTCAGGCCCATCTGCGCGCAGAGGTCCTCGAAATCGAGCAGCGTGAAGAAGCGCACGTTGGGCGAGTCGTACCACTGGTAAGGCAGGTCCTCCGACACCGGCATGCGGCCGTCGAGCACCGAGCGCAGGTTCTTCCAGTAGGCGAAGTTGGGGAAGGACACCACCGCCTCGCGGCCGACGCGCAGCATTTCGCGCAGGATGCCCTCGGTATGGCGCACCGTCTGCAGCGTGCGCGACAGCACGACATGGTCGAAGGCCTGGTCGGCGAATTCGTCGAGACCCTTTTCGAGGTTGCCCTGGATGACGTTGATGCCGTTGCGGATGGCGGCGAGGATGTTGGCGTCGTCGATCTCGACGCCCCAGCCCTGGACGCCGCGCGTCTCGATCAGGTGGCGCAGCAGGGTGCCGTCGCCGCAGCCAAGATCGAGCACGCGGTGGCCCGGCTCGATCCAGGCGGCGATAAGGTCGAAATCGGGGCGGCCCAGGGTGTGCGTCATAGCTTGATGTTCCGCAGGTAGGCGTCGACTACGCCGTGATAGTGGGCGTCGTCCATCAGGAAGGAGTCGTGGCCGAAATTGAGGCCGATTTCCGCGTAGGAGACATTGCGCCCGTTGGCCAGCAACGCGGCGACGATTTCCTTGGAGCGGGCCGGCGAGAAGCGCCAGTCGGTGGTGAACGAGGCGATCAGGAAGCCGGTGTCGGGATGGCTACGCGCCATCGCCTTGGTCAGGTCGCCGCCGTCGAGGCGCGCCGGGTCGAAGTAGTCGAGCGCCTTGGTCATCAGCAGGTAGGTGTTGGCGTCGAAATAGCCGGCGAACTTGTCACCCTGATAGCGCAGGTACGATTCGATCTCGAATTCGACGTCGTAGTCGAAGGAAAAGGAAGCATTGCGCAGTTCGCGGCCGAATTTCTCACCCATCTGGTCGTCGGAAAGATAGGTGATGTGGCCGAGCATGCGCGCCAGGCGCAGGCCGCGCACCGGGCGCGTGTCGTGTTCGTAGTAATTGCCGCCGTGAAAATCCGGGTCGGTCAGGATGGCCTGGCGGGCGACGTCGTTGAAGGCGATGTTCTGGGCCGTCAGTTTGGGGGCCGAGGCGATGATGATGGCGTGGCGGATACGTTCCGGCTGGCTGATCGTCCAGCGCAGCGCCTGCATGCCGCCCAGGCTGCCGCCCATGACCGCTGCCCAGGCGTCGATGCCTAGCAGGTCGGCGAGCCGCGCCTGTGCCTCGACCCAGTCGCTGACCGCGACGATGGGGAAATCGGCGCCCCACGGCTTGCCGGTCGCTGGATTGAGCGTCGACGGGCCGGTCGAGCCGTGGCAGCCGCCCAGATTGTTGACGCCGACGATGAAGTAGCGGTCGGTATCGAGCGGCCGGCCGGGGCCAACGATGTTGTCCCACCAGCCGATATTGTCCGGCTGGTCGGCATAGTGGCCGGCGACGTGATGGTGACCGGAGAGCGCGTGGCAGACGAGGATGGCGTTCGATTTGGCGGCGTTGAGCGTGCCGTAGGTTTCATAGACCAGATCGTAGGCCGGCAGAACGCCGCCGCTGCGCAAATGCAGCGGTTGGTCGAAGTGGGCGCGCTGTGATTCGACGACGCCGACGGATTGTCCTGGCATGGTGTTCCTGAAAACAAAAGCCCAGTTGGCGGAAAAACGCGAACTGGGCGGTTCCCGTTTTAGCAGTATTTTTGGCGCGCCCGCAATCAGAGCTCAAATCGGCGCGGCTGGCTTGCCAGCGTGCTAATGAAGATACCGAGCGGGCTGCGAAAAGTCAATCCGGGGTCAGCGGCGGGGCGGCGCGGCCGGGGTGGCGGCGAGCGTTTCCCGGAGCTGTGCGGTGATCTGGTCGACCGGCGTGGCGAAGGCGAATTTCTTGATGAAGCCGCCGTCCGGGCCGAGCAGGATCATGCCTGCCGAGTGGTCGACCGCGTAATTCTCGGCACCCGGTTCGCGTACCTTGGCATAGCGGATCTTGAAGTTGTCGGCGGCGCGGCGGACCAGCGCCGGCGAGCCGGTGAGGCCGAGGATGCGCGGATCGAAGAACTCGGTGTAGGTCTGCAGCACCTTGCCGGTGTCGCGTTCCGGGTCGACGGTGATGAAGATCGGCTGCACGCGCTCGGCCTGTTCGCCCAGTTGCTTGAGGATGGCGGCCATTTCGACCAGCGTTGTCGGGCAGACGTCGGGGCAGTAGGTGTAGCCGAAGGCGATCAGCTGGAAGCGGCCGCGAAAATCCTCGTTGGTTACCGAGCGGCCGCGCGGATCTTGGAGCAGATAGCGCGGGTTGATGCCGACGCTTTCCTCGGCCTGCAACTGGTGCACCGACTGTGCGGCCGCCGGCAAGGCGAGCACCAGCGCAGCGAGCAGGGCGAGGCCGGGACAGCGCATCAGCGAGCGCCCTTGAACGCCGATTGCAGCCCCTTTTCGGCCGCGTCCACCAGCTGGGCCATGGTCGCCGCATCGGGGCAGGCGGCGCCCTTGCCCTGTTCGAGATAGGCGGCGTTGGTCGCGTTCTCGAAGGTTTCGCCATTGGCGCGGGTTTTCGGGGCGGTGGTCACCAGCGCGTTGCGGGCGCGGCTGGCGATGGCCGGCTGCTGGCAGGCGAGGGCGATGCCGTTGACCTTGCCGAGCGCCTCGATGGCGGTGGTGCCGGCATCGCCGGCAAAGGTCGCCGGGCTGGCCAGGGTCAGGGCGGCGGCGAGGGCGGAAAGGGCGAGTTTCATGGGCTGTCTCCTGTCGTCAAGCCAAGGATTATAGCCAGCCGGCCGGCGCCGGCTTTCTCATAGATCAAATAGGTCGAGCAGAAGCGGCAGGCCCTCGCTGATCGCCACCGGCCCCGGCGTCAGGATGATCGCCGACTTGATTTCGTGCAGCCGGCCATTGACCACGGCGGGTACGGTCGACCAGCCGGGGCGGGCGGAAACGCGCTCGGGCCGGAAGTGCTTGCCGCACCACGAGCCGATGATGATGTCGGGGGCGCGGGCGACGACTTCCAGCGGGTCGGCGAGGATGCGGTCGCGCGCCAGCGGCGACGCAGCGCGGTCGGCGAAGATGTTCTCGCCGCCGGCAATCTCGATCAGTTCCGAAACCCAGCGCACGGCGGTGATGTTGGGCTCGTCCCATTCCTCGAAATAGACGCGCGGGCGCCGGCCGTTGCGGGCGATGCGTTCGGCCGCGATTGCCCGTGCGGCCTCGATCTGCGCTTCGAGTTCGCCGACCATGCGCAAGGCCTTGGCCTCGGCGCCGACCAGGCGGCCGATGGTTTCGACCATGCCCAGCGTGTCGTCGATGCTGCGTTGGTTGAAAGCGTAGACCGGCACGCCGGCCTTTATCAGGTCGCGCGCGATGTCGGCCTGGAGGTCGGAAAAGGTCAGCACCAGGTCGGGTTTTACCGCGAGAATCTTGTTGATGTCGCCGCTGGTGAAGGCATAGACCTTGGGCTTCTCCTTGCGCGCTTCGGGCGGGCGCACGGTGTAGCCGGTGATGCCGGCGATGCGGTCCTGTTCGCCGATGGCGTAAAGGACTTCGACAGTTTCGGTGGTCAGGCAGACGATGCGTTGCGGCAGGCGGCTCATGCGGTTCTACTTTGCGGGTCGACGGCTGCGTGCGACATCGAGGGCGGCGCAAAGTTGCTCGGCGCCGTCAAGGATGCGCGGCGTGTGGCGCTGCATGAGGTCGGGATGGATATGGAACAGGTTGCCGCGCTTGACGGCGGTCATCCGCGTCCATTTGTTCCAGTCGTCCAGCCACTCGGGGCGGGCGTCGCCCATGCCGGTGGCGACGATGGCTTCCGGATCGGCTTCGAGGACTGCCTCGACGCTGACCGTCGGCGCCATCTGCGTCAGCTTGCCGAAGACGTTTTCGCCGCCGCACAGCTCGATGGCGCTGCTGATGATCTGCGGGCCGCCGACGGTCATCAGCGGCGCCTTCCAGATCTGGTAGAAGACGCGCACCTTCGGCTTGCCGGCGTTGCCTGCGCGCAGGCCGGCCAGGCGCTGGCGGAAGCGTTCGGCCGCCTGATTGGCAGCCGCCTCGGTGCCGGCCAGCTGGCCGAGGCGTTCGAGCTGGCCGGCGACGTCCTCCATGCGGTTGGGCTGCGAGGCATAGACGGTCAGGCCGAGCGCCCGCATCTTTTCCACCGGCGCGGCCGGGTTGCCGGTTTCCCAAGCGATCACCAGGTCGGGCTTGAGCGCGCTGATGGCTTCGAGGTCGAAGCGATCGTAGCTGCCGACGCGCGGCACCTTCTTCGCGGCGGGCGGAAAGTCGCTGTACTCGACGGTGCCGACCAGCCACTCGCCGGCCCCGGCGGCGTAGAGCATCTCGGTGGCGTGCGGGGCGAGGGTGACGATGCGCCTGGCCGGCCCCTTGAGGCGCACCTCGCGGCCGCTGTCATCCTTGAAGACGAGGTCGGCGTGCGCGGCGGGGAGCAGGGCGAGCGTTGCGGTCAACGTCAAAAAACGGGCAAATTTCATGCGGGGGGTTTCCATGCGGCGAGGGTGGCGGCCAGGCGCTGCCAGTCGGCTTCGTTGCCCGGCAGGCCGCAGCGGAGCAGCGATCCTGGCTCAAAGTGGTGGACGAGAATGCCGTGGCGGGCGAGATGGGCGTGCAGTTCGCCGGCGTGCGGTGTCGTCAACGCGGCGAACAGCGCCGTTGCGTTGACCTCGCCGAATGGCGCCAATAAGTCGTGCAGGCGCTGGCTGGCAGCCAGCAGCCGGGCGCGCATCGCCGCCTGCCAGTCGGTGTCCAGCAGCGCCAGCCGGGCCGCCGCGCGCGATGGCCCGGCGACCGTCCACGGCCCCATCGCCACCGCCATCTTTTCCAGCAGATCGGGAGCTGCGCAGACGAAGCCGACCCGTGCCCCGGCCAGCCCGAAGAAATGGTCGAGCGAGCGCAGCACGATCAGGTTGGGCGCCTCGGCCGTTCCGGCCAGCGGCGTCAGGCTATCTTCCGGCGTTACGTCGATCAGGCTTTCATCGACGATCAGCCAGCCACCGCGCTTTTTCAGCTGTTTCGCGGCGTCGACCGCAACCGCGTGCGGGTGCAAGCTTGCCGTCAGGTCGTTCGGGTTGGCCAGCAGCACATAGGGCGTCGCGGCGGCCAGCGCGCGCGGCAGGGTAGCGTTTTGCAGCAGGCGCGGACGATGGCCGACCTGCGCCCACGCCTCGACATGCGGGCTGGCCAGCGGGCCGATGCAGGCGACAACCGCGCGCGGCAGCAGCGCCGGCAGCAGGCGGATGGCGGCCAGCGCCCCGGCCACCGGCAGCAGGTTGGCGTTGCCGTAACAGGCCGCGGCAGCGGCTTCCAGGCCGTCGCCGCCGGCCGGCAACTGGTGCCAGGCGGCGGCCGGCAGCGGCGGCACCGGCCAGCCGTCGGGGTTGCCTGTGCCTGAAAGATCAAGTTGGGGTAGCGGCGGGGCGGCGGAATCCAGCTTCATAGCGGAAAACGCCCATCGTTCTGCATCGCCGCCTGCATGTCGTGCAAGCTTGCGGTCAACGGCGAATTCCGGCCCGAATCCGTGGCGCCCCACTGCTCGAAATACACCAGTTCCTCGACCGGCAGGCGCGGCAGCCAGCCGGCCTTTTCCAGTTCCGGCCTGTCGTTGAAATGGCTGACATAGCCGATGCACAGGTAGGCGATCGGCACGATGTGGTGCGGAATGCCGAGCGCGTCCTGCAGCGCCTTCTCGTGAAAGATGCTCACCCAGCCGACGCCGACACCCTCGGCGCGCGCCGCCAGCCACAGGTTCTGGACGGCGCACACGCTGGAATACAGGTCCATCGTCGGCATGTGCGTGCGGCCGAGCACCACCGGGCCGCTGCGCGTGCGGTCGCAGGTGATGCACAGGTTGATCGGCGCCTCCAGAATGCCCTG
>JAGOAU010000019.1 GCA_017983755.1 Azonexus sp.
GCGTTTCGGACCCACCCCTTCCCTTCCCGAACAGGACCGTGAAACGAAACCGCGCCGATGATATTGCACATTGCGTGTGAGAAAGTAGGTCATCGCCAGGCTCCCTCATCACAAACCCCCCGCAGCCAAAGGCTCCGGGGGGTTTGTCATTTCTAAACGACCAATGAACCAAACAGCAGGCGGACGCGCGGCTGTGTTAGAATCAACCACGGCGGGTCTCCCCGCATTGCAGGGTGGTGAATCTGGTCAGGTCCGGAAGGAAGCAGCCACAGCCATTTACTGCAAGTGCCGGGGGTTAGGCTCGCCAATTTCATTTTCTGATCGGGTGTGGGGCGCATGAGTTATCAGGTTCTCGCGCGCAAGTGGCGGCCGCGCAGCTTTAGCAGTCTTGTCGGGCAGGAGCACGTGGTCCGGGCATTGACCCATGCCTTATCCAGCCAGCGCCTTCATCACGCCTATCTTTTTACCGGAACGCGCGGGGTCGGCAAGACGACCCTGGCACGCATCCTGGCCAAATCGCTTAATTGCGAAACAGGCGTGACGCCGACGCCGTGCGGCGTTTGTTCTGCTTGTCAGGAAATCGATAGCGGGCGTTTCGTGGATCTCCTCGAGGTTGATGCGGCAACCAATACGCGCGTCGACGAGATGCGGCAATTGCTCGAGAATGCGGTCTACGCACCGACTCGCGGGCGCTACAAGGTGTATGTGATCGACGAAGTGCATATGCTCTCCAACTCGGCCTTCAACGCGATGTTGAAGACGCTTGAAGAGCCTCCCGAGCACGTCAAGTTCATACTGGCGACCACCGATCCGCAAAAAATTCCGGTGACCGTCCTCTCGCGCTGCCTGCAGTTCAATCTCAAGCAGATGCCCCCGGTGGCAATCGGAACCCATCTTGCGCATGTTCTGCAGGCGGAGGGGGTTGCCTATGACCATGCAGCGCTTGGCTTGATTGCGCGCTCTGCTGCCGGCAGCATGCGCGATGCGCTGTCGCTGCTCGATCAGGCGATCGCCCATGGCGCCGGCAAGGTCGAGGAAGAGCAGGTCCGCGCCATGCTCGGAACGGTCGACCTCGATTATCTCTTCGCGATCCTGGAAGCCGTGGAGGCTGGAGACGTCGGGGAATTGCTCCGTATTGCTGCAGACATGGCGGTGCGCAGTCTTTCCTTCGGTGCGGCGCTGCAGGAGTTGGCAGGTTTGCTGACACGGCTGCAGATTGCCCAGAAGGCGCCGGCTTCGATTGATGACCAAGACCCTGACCGCGTCCGCCTTTTCGATCTAGCGGCCAGGTTTTCTCCCGAGTTCGTCCAGTTGGCCTACCAGATCGCTATCCATGGCAGGGCAGAATTGCCAATGGCCCCGGATGAGTACGCCGGGTTCGTGATGACGCTGATGCGACTGCACGGCTTCCGGCCGGAATCGGTCGCCGATGTCGTATCCTCCGTCCAGTCGGCCGTTCGGAGAACTTCCCCGGTCGCGGCGCCCGTGGCTGCTCCTGCACCCTCGACTCCGATACCTCGTGCCAGGATGTCCGAACAGCCGGCGGCGCTGGTCGATGGTCACTGGGGCGAAATAGTCGGCGAATTGCAGTTGAACGGTTTGGCGCGGGAGTTGGCGCAACATTGCGAACTGCGGGAACTCAACGAGACCGACTGCGTATTGCGCCTGGCGCCGGCGCACGGGCATCTTCAGATGAAGCCGGCACCCGACAAGTTGCGCCAGGCGTTGAGCGATTATCTTGGGCGCCCCGTCTCGTTGCGTTTTGAACTGGCGCAGACCGAAACCGATACGCCGGCGGCGACTGCCGGACGTGAGCGCCGTGAACGCCAGGAGCAGGCAATTGCGGCAATCGAGCAGGATTCCTTTGTCCGGGACGTCATCGAGAGTTGCGATGCGTCGCTGGTTGAATCATCAATCAAACCCATCGTATAGCGGAGATACACAAATGATGAAGGGTGGCTTGGCTGGCCTGATGAAGCAGGCGCAGGTAATGCAGGACAACATGAAAAAAGTGCAGGAACAGCTGGCGCAGACCGAGGTCGAAGGCCAGTCCGGCGCCGGCATGGTCAAGGTCGTCATGACCTGTGCTCATGATGTTCGTCGGGTAAGTATCGATCCCTCGGTTCTGGATGATCGGGAAATGCTCGAAGACCTGATCGCCGCGGCGGTCAATGATGCGGTTCGCCGTGGCGAGGCTCTGAGCAAGGAAAAAATGTCCGGCTTTACGGCAGGGATGAATCTGCCACCCGGCTTCAAGCTGCCTTTCTGAAGCAGTGAATCCATCAGGTCTCGAGGCGCTGATCGAGGCGTTGCGCTGCCTGCCCGGGGTCGGTCCAAAATCGGCTCAACGGATGGCATATCATCTGTTGCAGCACGACAGAAATGGTGCACTGCGCCTGGGCGATGCCTTGCACCACGCCTTGACATCGATTCGCCACTGCCGGCGCTGCAATACGTTCACCGAGGAAGATATTTGCGAGCGCTGCGCCTCGCCCCGGCGGGATGCCTCTCTGCTTTGTGTCGTCGAAACCCCGGTCGACATGAACATGATGGAACAGACGCATGCCTATCAAGGGCTTTACTACGTGCTGATGGGGCGCATCTCGCCTCTGGACGGTGTTGGCGCCCGCGAACTCGGGTTGGAACGGCTGCTCTCGCGAATTCTCGACGGTGTCGTGCGCGAGGTGATTCTGGCGACGAACTACACCAACGAAGGTGAGGCAACTGCACATTACATCATGGCAATGCTGAAGCCCAAGGGAATCAGCGTGTCGCGAATCGCGCGTGGCGTGCCGGTCGGCGGGGAACTCGAATATGTCGATAGCGGGACGCTGGCTCAGGCATTGCGCGAGCGGAGGGCGTGCGCAGGGTGACAATGTCTTTTATCGCGAGTTCCATTGTCGTATAATCCAGCGTTTATTTTTAATCCCATCCAATTCCTTTAGGGGTCAGCGTTATGAGCAATCAAGGAAAAATGGACTGCGGGAGACGGCGTTTGATCGTCGCCACCGCGGCCGTCGGCGGGGTCGGTGCGGTTGCCGCGCTGGTGCCGTTCGTCTCCAGCTTGCTTCCGTCCGAGCGCGCCAAGGCAGCAGGCGCTCCGGTAGAAGCCGATATCAGCAAGCTTGAAGCCGGCCAGATGATGACTGTCGAATGGCGGGGCAAGCCGGTCTGGATTATCAACCGGACCAAGGAGATGCTGGCCACATTGCCCAAGCTCGATGGTCAGGTGGCTGACCCGAAGTCCGAAAAGAATCAGCAGCCGCCATATGCTCAGAACGAAAACCGCTCGATCAAGCCGGAGTACATGATTGTCGTCGGCATCTGTACTCACCTGGGGTGCTCGCCGTCCTCGAAGTTCAAGGCCGGTGCCGAAGAAGGCATGCCTGGTGACTGGCTGGGCGGTTTCCTCTGCCCCTGCCATGGCTCGACCTTCGATTTCGCCGGTCGTGTTTTCAAGGCGAAGCCTGCCCCGACAAACCTCGAAGTTCCGCCGCACATGTATCTCTCTGATACCCGTGTCGTCATCGGCGAAGACAAGAAGGGAGCATAAAAATGGCTGCTGGCAAGTCCGAAAAATACAAATCCGACGGCTCACTTGGTGGCAATGCCCTGGAATGGGTGGATGCCCGTTTCCCGGCGACGTCGCTGTGGAAAGAGCACCTTTCCGAATACTACGCACCGAAGAATTTCAACTTCTGGTACTTCTTCGGTTCTCTCGCGCTGCTGGTTCTGGTCATCCAGATTGTCACCGGCATCTTCCTGGTCATGCATTACAAGCCGGATGCCGCGCTGAACGCCAACGGCGTGCCGATCGCTTTCGCGTCCGTCGAGTACATCATGCGTGACGTACCGGGTGGCTGGATCATCCGCTACATGCACTCGACCGGCGCCTCGGCATTCTTCATCGTGGTCTATCTCCACATGTTCCGCGGCCTGCTGTACGGTTCCTATCGCAAGCCGCGCGAACTGACCTGGCTGTTCGGCGTCGGCATCTTCCTGGTGCTGATGGGCGAAGCCTTCTTCGGCTACCTGCTGCCATGGGGGCAAATGTCCTTCTGGGGCGCGCAGGTGATCGTGAACCTGTTCTCGGCGATTCCCGTAATCGGTAACGATCTGTCTATCCTCATCCGTGGCGATTTCGTCGTCGGCGATGCGACCCTGAACCGCTTCTTCTCCTTCCACGTCATTGCCTTCCCGTTGATCCTGATCGGCCTCGTCGCTGCGCACATCCTGGCGCTGCACGAAACCGGCTCGAACAATCCGGACGGTATCGAGATCAAGGCCAACAAGGACGAGAACGGCATTCCGCGCGATGGCATTCCCTTCCACCCGTACTACACGGTGAAGGATATCGTCGGCGTCGTGGTTTTCCTGATGGTCTTCTCCGCCGTCATGTTCTTCGCGCCCGAGGGTGGCGGCTACTTCCTGGAAACGCCGAACTTCTACCCGGCCGATCCGCTGAAGACGCCTCCGCACATCGCGCCGGTCTGGTACTTCACGCCGTACTACTCCATCCTGCGTGCCATGGTCTGGAACTTCTTCGGTCTCGATGCCAAGTTCTGGGGTGTGGTGGCAATGGGTGCCTCGGTCGTGATCTTCGCCTTCCTGCCCTGGCTGGATCGCAGCCCGGTCAAGTCGATCCGTTATCGTGGTCCGATCTACAAGACCATGCTGACGCTGTTCGTGATCTGCTTCTTCATCCTGGGCTACCTCGGAACGCTCTCCCCGTCCCCGATGGGCGAACTGATTTCCCAGATCTGCACGGTCTTCTATTTCGGCTTCTTCCTCGGCATGCCGTGGTGGTCCCGAATGGACAAGTTCAAGCCCGTGCCAGAACGCGTGACGATGAAGTGAGGGTGCAAAAAATGAAAAAATTCCTGATCGCATTGCTTTTCGCGCCGATGATGGCCATTGCCAGCGGTGGCAACGTGCATCTCGACAAATGGCCCGGCTCGGTGAGCGACAAGGCTGCGCTGCAGAGCGGCGCCAAGCTGTTTGTCAATTACTGCCTGAACTGCCATGGCGCCTCCTACCTGCGCTACAAGAACCTGATGGAACTCGGCCTGACCGAGCAGCAGGTGAAGGACAACCTGATGTTCACCTCGGACAAGATCGGTTCTCTGATGGGGGTCGCGGCACGTTCCGACGAGCAGAAGCTGTGGTTCGGCGCCACGCCGCCGGACCTGACCATCGTTGCCCGCGCCCGTGGCGAAGCAGGCAACGCGGGGGCAGGCGCCGACTGGCTCTACACCTATCTGCGTTCCTTCTATCGCGACGCGAATCGTCCGACGGGCTGGAACAACGTGGTGTTCGAGAATGTGGGCATGCCCAACCCGCTCTGGCAACTGCAGGGCCAGCAAGTGCTGAATCATGAAACGCACAAACTGGAACTGGTGGTTCCGGGCCAGCTTTCGCCGGCCGAGTTCGACAAGGCGATTTCCGATCTGGTCGGCTTCATGGTCTGGATGGGCGAACCACAACAGGAGTTCCGCAGGACTCTGGGTTTTGGCGTTCTCGCCTTCCTGCTGCTGCTCTTCGTTCTCGCCTACGCGCTGAAGAAGGAATACTGGAAAGACATTCACTGATCCTTTCAGGGTCAGCTGACGGCATCGCGGGTTTGGCTCAGGCCGGCCCCCGATGCCGAATCTCATTTTGAGGGTTACAGCAAATGATGAACCTCTACTCGGGCACCACCTGCCCATTCAGCCATCGCTGCCGCATTGTCCTTTACGAAAAGGGCATGGATTTTCAGGTGATCGATGTCGATATGTTCAACAAGCCGGAAGACCTGGCCGTCATCAACCCGCACAATCGGGTGCCGGTGCTGGTCGAGCGCGATCTCGTGCTGTTCGAGCCGAACATCATCAACGAATACATCGATGAGCGCTTCCCGCATCCGCAGTTGATGCCGGCCGACCCGATCATGCGGGCGCGTGCGCGCCAGCTGCTGGTCGGCATGGAGCGCGAGATCTTTTCGTTCATGGAAGTGATCGAGAAGAACGGCAAGACCGTCGACAAGGCGCGTCAGGAAATCCGTGCCCGTCTGACCGAGATCATTCCGATCTTCAACAAGCAGAAATTCATGCTAGGCGATGAGTTTTCCATGCTCGACGTGGCCATTGCGCCGCTGCTCTGGCGTCTTGACCACTATGGCATCGACCTCGGCAAGGCGGCGGCGCCGCTGATGAAGTACGCCGAGCGCATCTTTAGCCGCCAGGGCTTCATCGACGCCCTGACGCCGTCCGAAAAAGCGATGCGCAAGTAAGGCATGGAACTGCCCTCGACCAAGCCCTATCTTGTCCGCGCCATCTGGGAATGGTGCAACGACAACGGCTTCACGCCGTACATTGCCGTTCAGGTTGACGCACGGACCAATGTGCCGCGCGAATTCATCCGCGACGGCCAGATCGTCCTCAATCTCGGCCCGGATGCGACCAACAAGCTGCAGATCGGTAACGAACTGATCGAATTCCAGGCGCGTTTCGGTGGCGTTGCCCGCCAGTTGTCGGTGCCTGTGGCCCAGGTATCGGCGATCTACGCGCGGGAAAACGGTGCCGGCATGGCCTTCGAGGTCGGTGACGACAGCGGGCTCGGGGAACCCGACACGGTGGAAGCTCAGTCTGCCGTGGAAGAGGTTTCCGAAGAAGGTCCCGAGCCGCCGCGCCCTGAAGGAGGGCGTCCCAAGCTGCAGCGCATCAAATAGGGACGGCTGTTGCGGTCGACGCACCAAAACGGGGAGATTTCCGCAAGGAGTCTCCCCGTTTTGCATCCAAGTCCATGATTTTTCAAGATGGCATGGCTGTTGCTCACAGCCTGCCCGGAAGGAAAATCATGAAAACGGAAGTCAAATCCACCTGTTGCTACTGCGGCGTCGGCTGCGGCGTCCTGATCGAAACCGAAGACGGGAGGATTGCCAGCGTTCGCGGCGATCCCGAGCACCCGGCGAACCGCGGCCGCCTGTGCACCAAGGGTGCGACCCTGCACCTGACCGCAGATCCCACCTACCGACTCCAGCACCCGGAGCGCCGCGCCGTGCGGCAGGGGCCGCGCGAGACCGTCGGCTGGGATGCGGCGCTCGATGAAGCCGCCGAGCGCTTTGCCGCAACCATCCGCGCCCATGGCCCGGATGCGGTGGCCTTCTACATCTCCGGCCAGTTGATGACCGAGGACTACTACGTCTTCAACAAGCTGGCCAAGGGTTTGATCGGCACCAACAACGTCGATACCAATTCGCGGCTCTGCATGTCCTCGGCGGTGGCCGGGTACAAACAGACGCTCGGCGCCGACGCGCCGCCCTGCAGCTATGCGGACATCCTGCAGGCCAAGGTCATTTTCATCGCCGGTGCCAACCCGGCGGTGGCGCATCCGATCATCTTCCGCTATGTCGAAGATGCGCGGGCCGCCAATCCGGATCTGAAGATCATCGTCGCCGACCCGCGCCGCTCGGAAAGCGCCGAGATTGCCGATCTGCACCTGGCGATCAGGCCGGGCACCGACATCGCGCTGTTCAACGGCATGCTCAACGTGCTGATCGCCGATGACCTGGTCGATGCACCCTACGTCGAAGCCCATACCAATGGCTTTGCGGCGCTGGCCGAGATTGCAAAAAATTACCCGCCGGCGGTCGTTGCCGACATCTGCGGCGTCGAGGCAGCGGATATCGTCAAGGCGGCACGCTGGTTCGGCGGCAGCGCGGCGTCGCTGTCGATGTATTGCCAGGGCCTGAATCAGTCGGCGCACGGCACCCACAACAACGCCGGCATCATCCACCTGCATCTGGCGACCGGCCAGATCGGCAAGCCGGGGGCCGGTCCCTTCTCGCTGACCGGACAGCCCAATGCCATGGGTGGGCGCGAGGTCGGCGGCCTGGCCAATCTGCTGTCGGCGCACCGCGATCTTGGCAACCCGGCGCACCGTGCCGAAATGGCCCGCTTCTGGGGCGTGCCTTTCGTGCCCTCCAAGCCGGGCAAGTCTGCGGTCGACCTGTTCAAAAGCCTGAAAACGGGCGAGATCAAGGCGGTCTGGATCGCCTGCACCAACCCGGCGCAATCGCTGCCGAACCAGGCGGCGGTCCGCGAAGCGCTGCAGGCAGCGGAATACGTGGTGCTGGAGGAAGCCTACGGCAACACCGATACTGCCGATTACGCCGATCTGTTGCTGCCCGCCAGCGGCTGGGGCGAGAAGCACGGCACGGTGACCAATTCCGAACGCTGCATCACACGTGTCCTGCCAGCCGTTTCGGCGCCGGGCGAGGCGCGCCACGACTGGGAGATCGTCGTCGATTTCGCCCGCCGGCTCGGGCGCAAGCTCGATCATGCCGGTGCCGACAAGCTGTTTCCCTACGCCGATGCCGAGTCCATTTTCAACGAGCATCGTGAAAGCACGCGCGGCCGCGATCTCGACATCACCGGCCTCAGCTACGAGCTGCTCGAACGGGAAGGCCCGCAGCAATGGCCGTACCCTGAAGGCGCCGGCAGTGGCAAGATCCGCCTCTATGAAGACGGTCGTTTCCCGACGCCCGATGGCCGGGCGCGCTTCGTCGCCATCGAGCACCTGCCGACCGCCGACGTGCCCGCCGCCGATACGCCGATCAGCCTGCTCTCCGGCCGCATGCGCGATCACTGGCACGGCATGAGCCGTACCGGCACCGTGCCGCGCCTGTTCAATCTCGAAGACGAGCCGCTGCTCGCCATGCATCCGTGCGATATGCGCCACCGCAATCTGGAAAGCGGCGATCTGGTTCGCGTGACCAATGCCCGTGGCGCAACGACTATGCGCGTGGCCGAGCGGCCCGGCCTGCAGCGCGGCCGCGCCTGGATGCCGATGCACTGGGGCAGCCAGTTCATGAATTCGCCCGGCGCCAATGCGGTCGCCTGCGACGTCATCGACCCTTATTCGATGCAGCCGGAACTCAAGCATGCCGCGGTGCAGATCGCCAAAGTCGACCTGCCTTACCCGCTGGCCATCGTCCGCCGCTGCGCCAGCCGCAGCGAAGCCTTGGTGATGATGCAGGAAGCCAGATCAAGGATGGCCGCCTTTCCTTATGCGACTATCGGTCTGTACGGACGCAGCAGCCCGCTGGTGGTTTTCCGGGCGGCGGCGGAAAGTGCAGTCGATGCAGCGCAGATCGCCGAACTCGACCGCCTGTTCGGCATGGCTACCGATGACGGGGCCATCGTCTATGAAGACGCACGGCGCAGTATTGCCAAGAAGGCGATTGCCCGCGATGGAAGGCTGCTCGGCGTGCGCCTGGCGGGCGAAACCCTGGCGCAGAACTGGCTGAAGCAGGCGATGGCGGAGGATGAACTCGACGCCAGCCTGATCCGCCTGGCCCTTGCGCCGAGCGCCAGGCCGCCGGTGACGATGGCGCCGCGCAACATCATCTGCAAGTGCGCCGATGTCAGCGACGTGCAGATCGGCAAGGAACTGGCCGCCGGCGCCAACCTGGCCGGCCTGCAGGAAAAGCTGAAATGCGGTACTTTCTGCGGCTCATGCGTACCGGATATCAAGCGCATGGTGGCAGAATACGGGACACAACAAGCTGCGGCAGCCTGAACGCAGCCGGAGGAGACAATGAGCTACGCCCAGTACATCAAGGAAATCGGCCGTGGCGCCGAAGGTTCCCGCGATCTTTCCGCCGACGATGCGCGCCGCCTCTACGCGGCGATGCTCGACGGCGGCGTGCCCGACCTCGAACTCGGCGCGATCATCCTCGGCCTGCGCGTCAAGGGCGAATCGCTCGACGAGATGCTCGGTTTCCTGGCCGCCACCGAGGAGCGCACCCACGCGCTGCAGCGCCCGCACGGCCGGGTCCGCCCGGTTGTCCTGCCGACCTACAACGGCGCGCGCAAGGAAGCCAACCTGACGCCGCTGCTGGCGCTGATGCTGCAACGCTTCGGCGTTCCCGTGCTGGTCCATGGCCTGCTTGAAGGCTACGGGCGGATCACCAGCGGCCATGTCTTCCGCGAACTGGGGGTCATGCCCTCGGTGTCGGTGACCCAGGCGCAGGCGACGCTCGACGAGAAGGGGCTGGCCTTCGTGCCGCTCAGCGCCATGTCGCCGGGCATTCACAACCTGCTGGGTTTGCGCGCCCGCCTCGGCGTGCGCAACAGCGCCCACAGCCTGGTCAAGATGCTCGACCCCTTCCGTGGCGAAGGCGTTCTGGTCGCCGCGGCCACCCACCCCGACTTCATCGACCTGATGCGTGACATGCTGCTCACCCTTGATCGCCCCGGCATCCTGCTGCGCGGCACCGAAGGAGAGCCGTTCGCCAATCCCAAGCGGCGGCCGCGTCTCGAATATGTGCATGACGCCTGCGCCGAGGTCCTGTTCGAGGCCGAGCACGACAGCCTGCGCGCGCTGCCCAACCTGCCCGAAGCGACCGATGCCGTGAGTACCGCCGCCTGGATTCGCCGCGTGCTGGATCACCAGTTGCCGCTGCCCAAGCCGATCGCCAACCAGCTGGCGTGCTGTCTCTTCGCCTCCGGCTACGCCGAGGATCTGAACCAGGCCAAGGCCATCGTCGCCGTCGAAGCCGGCACCCTGTCCCCTGCCGCCGGCTAGGCCGGCGCTCCCCCGAACCCCCCGTTTGCTGCACCGTAACGGATAGACTCGCCCTGCTTTGGTGCGGGTTTGCTGCGGTCGACCGCCTGAAAACACGGAAAATCATGGGCTTATGACTTGGCACGGCGATTGCTGAAGTTGGTCAAGACAGCGAATCTGCCGCCAGCGTAGGCGGTCTGGGCCAGGATGGCCCGCAATGGCAACGACGTCATGCGCTGAAACACAAGTTTCGCGCCTCGTGCGCACGCAACGTTGGAGCCCCTCATGAGCAAACCTCGTCTCGTCCTGATCGGCAACGGCATGGCCGGTGTCCGTACCGTCGAAGAACTGCTGAAGATCAAGCCGGATCATTACGACATCACGATCTTCGGTGCCGAACCGCACCCGAACTACAACCGCATCCTCCTTTCCCCGGTGCTGGCCGGCGAAATGACCATCCAGGAAATCGTTCTCAACGAACTGGACTGGTACAGGGAAAACAACATTACGTTGCATACCGGCAAGCAGATCGCCCGGATCGACCGCGTCAACCGCAAGGTCGTCGCCGATGACGGCAGCGAGGAATATTACGACCGCCTGCTGATTGCCACCGGCTCGACACCCTTCATGCTGCCGATTCCCGGCAACGACCTGCCGGGCGTCATCGGCTACCGCGACATCAAGGATACCGACGAGATGATCGAGGCCGCCCGCCTGCACAAGCACGCAGTGGTCATCGGCGGCGGCCTGCTCGGCCTGGAGGCGGCCAACGGCCTCAAGCTGCGCGGCATGGACGTCACCGTCGTGCACCTCGGCCCCTGGCTGCTCGAACGCCAGCTCGACGAAGTCGCCGGCAAGATGCTGCAGAAGTCGCTGGAAGACAAAGGCCTCAAGTTCCTGCTGCAGAAGCAGACTGAGGCCCTGATTCAGGGCGAGTCCGGCCGCGTTGCCGCGGTGCGCTTCAAGGATGGCATGCAGATCCCGGCCGACCTCGTCGTCATGGCCGCCGGCATCCGCCCCAATTACGCGCTGGCCGAAGCTTCCGGCATCTACTGCAACCGCGGCATCGTCGTGAACGACACGATGCAGACCTACGACCCGAAGGTCTACGCGGTCGGCGAGTGCGTCAGCCACCGCGGCATCGCCTACGGCCTGGTGGCGCCGCTCTTCGAGCAGGCCAAGGTCGCCGCCAACCATCTGGCCAACTACGGCATCGGCCGCTACACCGGCTCGGTGACCTCGACCAAGCTCAAGGTCACCGGCATCGACCTGTTCTCGGCCGGCGACTACATGGGCGGCAAGGACACCGAGGAAATCATCCTCAACGACCCGCATGGCGGCGTGTACAAGAAGCTGGTGATCAAGGACAACAAGCTGGTCGGCGGCGTCATGTACGGCGACACGGCCGACGGTCCGTGGTACTTCCAGCTGCTCAAGGACGGCCGCGACATCCACGATATCCGCGACCACCTGATCTTCGGCCAGAACCTGGTCGGCGACGTCGGCCACGCCGGCAACAGCAAGGCAGCGTCGATGGCCGACGGCGCCGAGGTCTGCGGCTGCAACGGCGTCTCCAAAGGCAGCATCGTCAAGGCGATCAAGGAGAAAGGGCTCTTTACCCTGGACGAGGTCAAGAAGCACACCAAGGCGGCCTCGTCCTGCGGCTCCTGCGCCGGCCTGGTCGAGCAGATACTGGCGTCGACCATCGGCGGCGCCTACACGCCGGCTGCTTCCGACAAGAAGCCGGTCTGCGCCTGTACCGAACAGTCGCACCAGATGGTGCGCGACGCCATTCGCGACCAGCACCTGACCAGCAAGGAAGCCGTCTTCAAGGCCCTCGAATGGAAGACGCCGAACGGCTGCGACAAGTGCCGGCCGGCGGTGAACTACTACCTGATCTCGACCTGGCCGCACGAAGCCAAGGATGACCCGCAGTCGCGCTTCATCAACGAGCGCGCCCACGCCAATATCCAGAAGGATGGCACCTACTCGGTCGTGCCGCGCATGTGGGGCGGCCTGACGACGCCGAACGAACTGCGCGCCATCGCCGACGCCGCCGAGAAGTACAACGTGCCGACCGTCAAGGTCACCGGCGGCCAGCGCATCGACCTGCTCGGCGTCAAGAAGGAAGACCTGCCGAAGATGTGGGCCGACCTCAACGCCGCCGGCATGGTCTCCGGCCACGCCTATGGCAAGTCGATCCGCACCGTGAAGACCTGCGTCGGCGCCGAGCACTGCCGTTTCGGCACGCAGCTGGCGATGTCGATGGGGGTCAAGCTGGAAAAGATGCTGTTCGACATGTATGCGCCGCACAAGGTCAAGCTGGCCGTTTCTGGCTGCCCGCGCAACTGCGCCGAGGCCGGCATCAAGGACGTCGGCATCATCGGCGTCGATTCCGGCTACGAGATCTACATCGCCGGCAACGGCGGCATCAAGACCGAAGTCGCCCAGTTCCTGTGCAAGGTGAAGAGCGACGAGGAGGTCATGGAATATTCCGGCGCCTTCCTGCAGCTTTACCGCGAGGAGGGCTGGTACCTGGAGCGCACCTGCCACTGGCTGGAGCGCGTCGGCATGGACTACGTCAAGGGCAAGATTCTCGAGGACGAGGAAGGCCGCAAGGTGCTTTACGCCCGGCTGCTCGATGCGCTGAAGGATGCCAAGGACCCGTGGGCGACTTCGCGCGAGCCGCAAGCGATCAAGCAGTTCATCCCGATCACGGTCGCCCCCTGATTCCAACGATTAGCGAGAGAAAACGTCATGAGTGACTGGAAACTGATTTGCAAGCTGGAAGACATCCCGCAACTGGGTTCGCGTGTCGTGCATTGGCCGGAGCGCGGCAAGATCGCCGTGTTCCGTACTTCTGACGACGAGGTCTTCGCCCTGCACGACAAATGTCCGCACAAGGGCGGCCCGCTGTCGCAGGGCATCGTGCACGGCAAGCGGGTGACCTGCCCGCTGCACGGCTGGAACATGGGCCTGGAAGATGGCCATGCCGTGGCGCCCGACGTCGGCTCGTGCAAGAAGTTCGAAGTGAAAGTGGAGGGCGGCGACGTCTTCCTCGCCGCCTGATTAGCTGCGGTCAACCACCGAAAAGTATCCAAAATGGACAAGAAATCATTCCTGCAGGCCGGCCACACGCCGACCCTGCTCGCCGCCTTCCTCTATTTCGACCTCGCCTTCATGGTCTGGGTCATCCTCGGCCCGCTCGGCGTCGGCATCGCCAAGGACCTCGGCCTGTCGCACGCCGAGAAGGGCCTGATGGTCGCCACCCCGGTGCTGGCCGGCGCGTTGCTGCGCATCATCATGGGCATTCTGGTCGACCGCCTGTCGCCGAAGAAGGCCGCCATCATCGGCCAGGTCATCGTCATCGCCGCGATGGCCTACGCCTGGCTGGCCGGCGTTCATTCCTACGCCGAAGTGCTGATCCTCGGTCTCTTCCTGGGTGTTGCCGGCGCGTCGTTCGCTGCCGCGCTGCCGCTCGCTTCGCGCTGGTATCCGGCCGAGCACCAGGGCACGGCGATGGGCATCGCCGGCGCCGGCAACTCGGGGACCGCGCTCGCCGCGCTGTTCGCCCCCGGCCTCGCCGCCGCCTTCGGCTGGACCAACGTCTTCGGCATCGTGCTGATTCCGCTGGTCATCGTCCTCGTCGTCTTCTGCTTCATGGCCAAGGATGCGCCGGATGCGCCGCCGCCCAAGACTCTGGCAGAGTACCTGAAGGTGCTCAAGGACAAGGACGCCTGGTGGTTCATGTTCTTCTACTCGGTAACTTTCGGCGGCTTCGTCGGCCTCGCCTCGTCGCTGGTCATCTACTTCAATACGCAATATGGCCTCGACCCGAAGATGGCCGGCTTCTTCACCGCCGGCTGCGTCTTCGCCGGTTCGCTCGTCCGCCCGATCGGCGGCAACGTGGCCGACCGCATCGGCGGCGTCAAGTCGCTGACCGTGATGTACATCTTCGCCGCCATCTTCCTGGCCATCGTCAGCTTCGGCCTGCCTGAGGCGTGGATGGCGCTGGTCGTCTTCGTCGGCGCCATGCTGGCGCTCGGAATGGGCAACGGCGCGGTGTTCCAGCTCGTGCCGCAACGCTTCCGCAAGGAAATCGGCGTGATGACCGGGCTGGTCGGCATGGCTGGTGGCGTCGGCGGCTTCTACCTGGCCTCCAGTCTCGGTTACTCGAAGCAGCTGACGGGCAGCTACCAGATGGGCTTCCTGATCTTCGCCGCACTCGCCGTGCTCGCCTTGGTCGGCCTGACCGGCGTCAAGACCCGCTGGCGCACCACCTGGGGCGCCAGCCACCTGACGGCCGCCAAGATTTGATCCCACAACCTCGACAGAGAGAACAAGACCAATGAAAAGAAGGGATTTTCTGGCGTCGACCGCAGCGCTGCTGGTCGCCACACCGCTGTTTGCCGCCGAGGCGGGCAAGGGTAGCCTCACCTTGGGCGCCGCAATCAACAAGGCCGGCCGCCAGCGCATGCTGTCTCAGCGCATGGCCAAGGCTTTCGCCATGCAGGCGGCCGGCGTCATGCCGGACAAGGCGGGCAGCCTGCTCGATCACTCGCGCCGCCTGTTCGAGGCGCAACTCGCCGAACTGAAGACGCTGGCGCCGAGCGAGGCGATCCAGGCAGCGCTGGCCGATCTCGACAAGGCCTGGGCCAGCTATCGCGAGGTGCTGGCCAAGCCGCGCACCCCGGAAAACGCCCGTCTGGTGCTCGCTGAATCCGAGAAGACCCTGCGCGCCGCGCATGTTCTGACCGGTCTCTACGAGAAACAGTCGGCGAGCAGTGCCGGCCATCTGGTCAATATTTCCGGTCGCCAGCGCATGCTGTCGCAGCGCATGGCCAAATGCTTCCTGTTCGAGCAGTCGGGCGTCGCTGTCGACAGTCTCAAGGTGGAACAGGAAGCGGCGCGGCGCGACTTCGTCGCCGCCCTCGCCGAGCTCAACGCGGCCCCGCAGAACACCGCCGAAATCCGCACCGAACTGGGCCTCGCCAATACGCAGTGGATGTTCTTCGAGCAGGCGTTGAACGGCCAGGAGCGCAACCGGGAAATCGCCGCGCGCAACGTGGCGACGACCAGCGAGCGCATCCTCGAAGTGATGGACAGCCTGACCGGCCAGTACGAAAAGCTGGTGCGCGGCTGATGGCGCGGCAGGGCGGCGGCATGCGGGCAGGGTAGTATCCGCTCCATGGGAAATCTGCAGAACAACCGCCTCTGCCTGGCCGTCGGCCACGCCTCGCTGACCGGGCCGCGCGAGCGCAACGAGGACTACTGCGGCGTCGTCACGCCCGAGGGGCAGGAGCTCGAGAACAAGGGCGTCATCGCTGCCGTCGCCGACGGCATCGGTGGCCACAAGGGCGGGCGCGAGGCGGCCGAATACACGGTGCGCGGCCTGCTCTCCGACTATTTCGCGACGCCCGATACCTGGGGCGTCCCGCGCGCAGTCGAGACGGTGACGACGGCGCTCAACCGCTGGGTCATCGCCGAAGGCAGCCGCAACGCCGAACTGGCCGGCATGGCGACGACGCTGTCGGTCCTTGTCCTGCGCGGTCGACGCTATTACACGGCCCATATCGGTGACAGCCGCATCTATCGCCTGCAGGAAGGGCGACTGTTGCCATTGACCGTGGACCACAGCTGGGAACACCCGGAACTGAACAACGTGCTGTCGCGTGCCATTGGCCTCGACCCGCGCGTATTGATGGATTTCACCGACGGCGACCTGGCGGTCGACGACCGTTTCCTGCTCGTTTCCGACGGCGTCTGGGGCGTGTTGCCCGACGCCCTGATGGCCGAGGTGCTGCTCGACCACCCCGAGCCGCAGGCCGCCGCCGCCGCGCTGACCAGCCTGGCGCTGGCGCAGGGCGGGCACGACAACGCGACGGCGGTGGTCGTCGACGTGCTGGCCCTGCCCAGGAGCAGCCTGCGTGACAGCCTGGAGAGTGCCGCCAGCCTGCCGCTGCCGAGCCGCCTCAGGGTCGGCCACGAACTCGACGGGCTGATCGTCGAGGAAGTGCTGCACGACGCGCGGGAAACGCTGCTTTACCGCGTGCGCAACCCGCGCAGCGGCCAGCAACTGGTACTCAAGACCCTGCAGCCGATCATGGAAGGCGACGCCGGGGCGACGGCGGCGCTGCTGATGGAGGAATGGCGCGCCCGGCGTGTCGTCTCGCCTTTCTTCCCGCAGGTCGTGCCGGCCGAGGAGAAGAGCTGCCTGTATTACCTGATGACCTGGCACGCCGGCGCCACGCTGCAGGCGCGGCTCGACGCCGACCAGCATTTTCCGGCCGGCGAGGTGGTGCGCCTCGGCGTCGCGCTGCTCAAGGGCATCGCCGCGCTGCACCGGCTCGACATCGTGCATCGCGACATCAAGACCGACAACATCCATCTCGGCCAGGACGGCGTGCTGCGCATCCTCGACCTCGGCGTCGCGTTGAGCCTCGGCGAGCGCAAGCCGGACGATCCGGTCGGCCAGGCCGGCACGCCATCGTACATGGCGCCGGAACTGTTCGAAGGTGCGGCGCCGGAACCTGGTTTCGATCTCTACGCGGCCGGTGTTACGCTGTACCACCTGCTGACCCGCAAGTATCCGTATGGCGAGATCGAACCTTTCCAGAAGCCCAAATTCGGCGAGCCGGCGCGGCCGACGCGCTGGCGCCCGGAAATTCCCGGCTGGCTGGAGAACATCCTGCTCAAGGCGGTGGCGCGCGAGGCGAAGGATCGCTTCGAAACCGCCGAGGAATTCCTGCTTGCCCTCGAACGCGGGGCCAGCCGGCCGGTCGCCGCGCCAGGCCGGCAGCCGCTGGTCCAGCGCAACCCGCTCATGCTGTGGAAGATCGTTGCCGCGGCGTCGCTCGCGGTCAACCTCGTTTTGCTGCTCAAATTGCTCCACTAGCCGCGAGGCACCGGCATGACCCCGCCAATGTCGCCAGCTGCCGCGCGCATGCCGGCCGGCGTCTGGGTGCTCGGTTTCGTCAGCCTGCTGATGGATGTCTCGTCGGAGATGATCCACAGCCTGCTGCCGCTGTTCATGGTCACTACGCTCGGTGCCAGCGCGCTGATGGTCGGCGTCATCGAAGGCCTGGCCGAGGCGACGGCGCTGATCGTCAAGGTTTTTTCCGGCGTGCTCAGCGACTATCTGGGCAAGCGCAAGGGGCTGGCGGTGTTCGGCTACGCGCTCGGGGCGCTGACCAAGCCGGTCTTCGCGCTGGCCTCGGGGGCCGGCATCGTCCTCGCCGCCCGTCTGCTCGACCGCGTCGGCAAGGGGGTGCGCGGCGCGCCGCGCGATGCGCTGATCGCCGACATCGCGCCGCCGCAGATCCGCGGTGCTGCCTTCGGGCTGCGCCAGTCGCTCGATACCGTCGGCGCCTTCGTCGGCCCCTTGCTCGCCACCGGCCTGATGCTGCTGTGGGCGGACGATTTCCGGGCGGTGTTCTGGGTTGCCGTGATTCCCGGGCTGCTTGCCGTCGTCTTGTTGTGGGCCGGCATCCGGGAGCCGCAGCGGCCGTTGCCGGAAAAGCGCGGCAACCCGATTTCCCGCGCCAATCTGCGCCGGCTCGGCAGCGACTACTGGTGGGTCGTCGCCGTCGGTGGCGTGTTTACGCTGGCCCGCTTCAGCGAGGCCTTTCTCGTGCTGCGCGCCCAGCAGTCGGGCATCGCCCTGGCGCTGGTGCCGCTGGTCATGGTCGCCATGAACGTCGTCTATGCGCTGTCCGCCTATCCCTTCGGCAAGCTGTCCGACCGCGTCGGCCACGGCCGGCTGCTGGCCGGCGGGCTGCTGGTGCTGCTCGCCGCCGACCTGGTGCTGGCCGGCAGCAACCACTGGAGCGGCGTGCTGGCCGGGGTGGCGCTGTGGGGAATACACATGGGCATCACCCAGGGGCTGCTGGCGACGATGGTCGCCGATACGGCGCCGGCGGACCTGCGCGGCACTGCCTACGGCTTCTTCAACCTGGTCAGCGGGCTGGCCATGCTGCTCGCCAGCGTTTGCGCCGGCCTGCTGTGGGACAGCTTCGGCGCGGCCTTCACCTTTTACGCCGGTGCCGCGTTCACCGCGCTCGCGCTGCTGGCGCTTGCCTGGCGGCCGCTGCTGCCGGCGCCACGGGCCTAGGCGCCGGCGTCGCCTGCTGGTCTTCTGCGTGCGCTGGCGGGATAATCGGCCTCCCTGCCGGAGATTCGTCCTATGACCACTGCCATCATCCTCTTCGCCCACGGCGCCCGTGACCCGGAATGGGCCAATCCGCTGCGCCGCGTGCAGGCGGCGATCCGCCAGCGCGCCGGCGGCGTGACGGTCGAACTCGCCTTCCTCGAATTCATGGCGCCAACGCTGCCCGACTGCGCTGCGGCGCTGGTCGCCGGTGGCGCCTCGGAAATTGTCGTGATGCCGATGTTCATCGCCCAGGGGGGGCATCTGAAGCGCGACGTGCCGGAAATCATCGACCGGTTGCGGTCGACCCATCCGGAAGTGCGATTTTCACTGGGCGGCGCCATCGGCGAGAACGAGATCGTCATCCAGGCCATGGCCGAGGCGGCGCTGAAGGCAGCTGGTTCGGAGTTTGCTTAAGCACCTCCATGCTCACCGTACTCGTCATTGATGAATCCCGTTCGCGGGCCGGAGAAATCTGCGCCGGGCTGGCGCTCGCCGGCTATCAGGTGGCGGCGATCCTGGCCGGCTCCGAAAACCTGACGGCGGAAGTCGAGAAGCTTCAGCCCGACGTCATCCTGATCGACACCGACAGCCCGAGCCGCGACACGCTGGAAAACCTGGCGGCCATGCACAAGGACATGCCTCGCCCGGTCGTCATCTTCACCCAGGAAGACGGCCAGGCGACCATCCGCGATGCCGTCAGGGCGGGCGTTTCCGCCTATGTCGTCGATGGCCTCGATCCCAAGCGCATCAAGCCCATCGTCGAGGTGGCGCGCGCCCGTTTCGAGGACACGCAGGCCCTGCGCCGCGAGCTCGACGAGATTTCGCAGAAGCTGTCGGACCGCAAGCTGGTCGACAAGGCCAAGGGCGTGCTGATGAAGGCGCGCGGCCTCGACGAGGATGCCGCCTACCACGCCATGCGCAAGCTGGCGATGGAGCGTGGCCAGACGATGGCCAAGGTGGCGCGCGACGTCATCGACATGGCGCGCGTGCTGCTCTGAGATTCCCTGTTGTTGTGCAGGGGAATCGGGTTGTTGCACTGCAACAGTGCATGACTTTTCGGGCCGGCCTGATTCCCCGAAATAAAAAAACACCAAAAAAATCATATAGTTCCAAGGTATTAGTTCGTTGTAACTAGCCCTGGCACGGCCATTGCAATAGTCCTCGTGAAACGCACGGTCAATGGCGGCCGGGCAAGAGTCTGATCGATTCGATCGGACTTTGGGGACAAGGGCGTCCACCTGTGCTGCCGAGACTTTGCGGCATGGGTGTGGCGCCCGTTTTGTTTTTCGATTCGAGCAATCAAGGAGCAAGCAATGGAAGACACCAAACTGGCGCCGGAATCCAAGCCGTCTTTTTCTCGTCGTGATTTTGTTTCAGCCGCACTGGGAGCATCGCTGATGACCATGGTACCCCCAGGCGTTCGCAGCGGTGCCTGGGCCGCCGGCTCGGACGCCCCCGAAAAGAAGGAAGTCCGCATCGGCTTCATCCCGCTCACCGACTGCGCCTCGGTAGTCATGGCCTCGGTGATGAAGTTCGACGAGAAATACGGCATCAAGATCATCCCGACCAAGGAAGCCTCGTGGGCTTCGGTGCGCGACAAGCTGGTCAATGGCGAGCTTGACGCCGCCCATGTCCTGTATGGCCTGATTTACGGCGTCCAGCTCGGCGTCGGTGGGCCGAAGAAGGACATGGCCAACCTGATGACCCTGAACAACAACGGGCAGGCGATCACGCTTTCCAACCAGATGAAGGACAAGGGCGCGATCGATGGGCCGAGCCTGGCGGCGCTGATCGCCAAGAAGGAAAAGGACTACACCTTCGCCCAGACCTTCCCGACCGGCACCCACGCCATGTGGCTCTACTACTGGCTGGCGGCGAACGGCATCAACCCGATGAAGGACGTCAAGACGATCACCGTGCCGCCGCCGCAGATGGTTGCCAACATGCGCGTCGGCAACATGGACGGCTTCTGTGTCGGCGAGCCGTGGAACAACCGTGCGATCATGGACAGCGTCGGCTTCACCGCCGTCACCTCGCAGGACATCTGGGTCGATCACCCGGAAAAGGTGCTCGGCACCACCGCCGAATGGGTGCAGAAGAACCCGAACACGGCGCGCGCCATGGTTGCGGCCATCCTTGACGCCAGCAAGTGGATCGACGCCTCGATCGCCAACAAGCAGAAGACGGCCGAAACGATCGCCCAGAAGGCCTACGTCAATACCGATACCGAAGTCATCGTCGCCCGCATGCTCGGCCGCTACCAGAACGGCCTCGGCAAGAGCTGGGACGACAAGAACCACATGAAGTTCTTCAACGACGGCACGGTGAATTTCCCCTACCTGTCCGACGGCATGTGGTTCATGACGCAGCACAAGCGCTGGGGGCTGCTCAAGAGCCATCCGGATTACCTGGCGGTCGCCAAGCAGGTCAACCGCGTCGATATCTACAAGCAGGGTGCCGCCGCTGCCGGCGTTGCCCTGCCCAAGAGCGACATGCGTACCAGCAAGCTGATCGACGGCGTTGTCTGGGACGGCAAGGACCCTGTGAAGTACGCCGACGGATTCAAGGTCAAGGCCTGAGGGCCGGGGAGAGAATCATGAGCGCATTGACGATGAGCGGTGATTTTGGCCTTGAAAAGCCGGTCGACCGCAGCAGCATAAACAGCCAGCCGGTCGCGGAAGTTGTCGCCGAACCGGCCAAGGAAAAGAAGATGGAAAAAGTTGCAACCCTGCCGGTGGCAGATACCGGCACACCGATCGGCGAACGGCTGGCCGCCATCGGCCGTGCCATCCTGCCGCCGCTGCTCGGCATGCTGGTCCTGCTCGGCATCTGGTATGTCGCCACCCACAAGGGCGGCAGCATCCCCGGGCCGGCCCAGACCTGGGATGCGGCGGTGGCGCTGTTCGCCGATCCCTTCTACCGCAACGGGCCGAACGACCAGGGCATCGGCTGGAACGTGCTGTCCTCGCTGCAGCGGGTCGGCATCGGCTTCGGCTTCGCGGCGCTGGTCGGCATTCCGCTCGGCTTCATCCTCGGCCGCTCGCCCTTCCTGTCGGCGATGATCAACCCGATCATCAGCCTGCTGCGCCCGGTATCGCCGCTGGCCTGGCTGCCGATTGGCCTGCTCGTCTTCAAGAAGGCCGACCCGGCGGCGACCTACACCATCTTCATCTGCTCGATCTGGCCGATGATCATGAACACCGCCCAGGGCGTGCAGCGTGTGCCGCAGGACTACCTCAACGTCGCCCGCGTGCTGGCGCTGTCGGAATGGAAAGTCGTCACCAAGATCCTGTTCCCGGCCGTGCTGCCCTACATGCTGACCGGCATCCGTCTGTCGATCGGCACCGCCTGGCTGGTCATCGTCGCTGCGGAAATGCTTACCGGCGGCGTCGGCATCGGTTTCTGGGTGTGGGACGAATGGAATAACCTGAAAGTCGAGCACATCATCATCGCCATCTTCGTCATCGGCATCGTCGGCCTGATCCTCGAGCAGAGCCTGATCCTGCTGGCCAAGAAGCTGACCAAAGAATCGTCGTAAGGAGCGCACATCATGGAAAAATTCGTACAGATCGAAGCGGTGGGCCAGACTTTCGATACCAAGAAGGGCAAGTTCGTCGCCCTGCGCGACATCGACCTGACCATCAAACAGGGCGAGTTCATCGCCCTGATCGGCCACTCCGGCTGCGGCAAGTCGACCCTGCTCAACCTGATCGCCGGCCTGACCAGGCCGACCACCGGCGTCCTGCTCTGCGACGGCCGGGAGATCGCCGGCCCCGGTCCGGAACGCGCCGTGGTCTTCCAGAACCACAGCCTGTTGCCCTGGCTGACCTGCTTCGAGAACGTCTATCTGGCGGTCGAGCGCGTCTTCGGCGCCAAGGAAGGCAAGGCCAGGTTGAAGGAGCGCACCGCCGCAGCGATCAACCTGGTCGGCCTCGACCACGCCAGCAGCAAGTACCCGCATGAGATTTCGGGCGGCATGAAGCAGCGTGTCGGCATCGCCCGCGCGCTGTCGATGCAGCCGAAAGTGCTGCTGATGGACGAGCCGTTCGGTGCCCTCGATGCCTTGACCCGCGCCAAATTGCAGGACGAGCTGATGAAAATCTGCGAGGCGACCAAGGCGACCACTGTCATGGTCACCCACGATGTCGACGAGGCCGTGCTGCTCTCCGACCGCATCGTTATGATGACCAACGGCCCGGCGGCGACCATCGGCGAAATCCTCGAAGTCAATCTGCCACGCCCGCGCGAGCGCCTGACCCTGGCGCACGATCCGGCCTACATCGACTACCGCGCTGCGGTGCTCGAATTCCTTTACGAAAAGCAGGCGCACGTCGAGAAAATGGCCGCCTAATCGTTCACCTCCTCCATCGTCGCTAAGCTCTCTCTCTCCATAGCGACTTTTGCCCACTGGCTCCCGCCGGTGGGCATTTTTTTGCCATTTGATTCATGTCCTTGCATTTTCCGGGGGGGCGGGGCTATGGTGCGGTTCATCGCATACGAGAGACCCCGATGTTCGCTTTTCCCGGCAAGCTGTCCCGCAAGATCGTCGGGACGCTGTTCGTCTTTTTCCTGGTTGCCCTGTCGGCGATCGGCATGACGCTCTACCTGTCCTGGCAACTGGAAGGGGTGGCGGCGGCGATCAATGATGCCGGCAGCCAGCGCATGCGCACCTATCGCATCGCCCATTTGATGGCGCGCAGCCTGGAGCTCAAGAGCGAGGCCGTGGCCTTTGGCCGCGATGTACAGACCGAGGTCGAGCGTTTCGACCACGTATTGCTCGACCTGCGCCAGGGCGACCCGGCTCGGCCGATGGCGCCGCCGCGCGACGCCGACGTCCAGCAGCGCCTGCTGGCCGTGGAAGAGCAATGGCGCGAGACGATGCGCCCGCTGGCCGCGGATTTCCTGAAGGGACCGGCCGTTCAGAACGAGGCGCTGCTCGATCGCTTCGACGACGAACTCGAAGCCTTCGTCGGACGCATCAACGATCTGGTGCTGGCGATGGAGAGCAGCTACGCCCGCGACACCAATCTCCTGCGCACGGTGCAGGCAGCGCTAATCCTCCTTGCCGTGATCGGCACGGCGATCCTGATCCGTTTCTTCATGCAGCTGGTAATCCGGCCGGTCGGCGAACTGCAGGCCGGCATCCGGCGCATGACCAACGACGACCTGACGGTGCGTCTGCCGATCAAGACCGACGACGAACTGGGCGGGCTGGCGAGTGGCTTCAACCAGATGGCCGAGCACCTGCAGCAGGCCTACAACACCCTGGAGGAGCGGGTCGAAGCGGAAACCCACAACCTCGCCGAGCGCAATCGCGAACTCGGCATCCTCTACGAAATCACCGCCTTTCTCAGCGAGCCGGCGCCGATCGAGGCCATCTGCCAGGGCTATCTCAGCCGCATCCGCAACGCCCTGGGTGCCGATGCCGGGGCTGTCCGCCTGTACGCGGCCGACACCGAAAAGCTCTACCTGATGACCCACGAGGGCTTGTCGGATGAATTCGTCGTCCGCGAAAGCGAGATGAATTGCAGCGACTGTCTGTGCGGCGACGTCATCCGGACCGGCATGCCGGTCGCTTTCAGCACGCTCAATCCGCCGCCCGGCATGAAGTTGCGGACCTGCGTGCACGAGGGCTTCGCGACGGCGACCGCCTTCAACATCCTGTACAACAAGCAGCGGATCGGCGTCTTCAATCTCTATTTTCAGCAGCATCGCGACATCTCGGCGCAGGAGGTCAACCTGCTGGAGACGCTTGGTCAGCACCTCGGCGTGGCTGTCGAGAACCAGCGCCTGCGCTCGCGCGAAAAGGAGCTGGCGGTGTCGGAAGAGCGCAACCTGCTGGCCCAGGAACTGCACGACTCGATCGCCCAGGGGCTCGCGTTCCTCAATATCCAGGTCCAGTTGCTGCAGGATTCGCTGCGCAAGGGGCGCGCCGACGAGGCCATGCAGACCGCCGGGCAACTGCGCGAAGGGGTGCAGGAAAGCTACGACCATGTGCGCGAACTGCTGGTGCATTTCCGCACCCGCATGCACCAGTCCGACCTCGATTCGGCAATCGTCGCCACGCTCGAAAAATTCGAGGGGCAGACCGGCATCGCCACCGAATTCGCCCGTGAAGGCAGCAGCGCGCCGCTCGAGCCGACCGACGAGATCCAGGTCATGCACATCGTCCAGGAGGCGCTGTCGAATATCCGCAAGCATGCGCGTGCCAGCAAGGTTCAGGTCAAGGTGCGCCGTTCGCGGCGCGCGGTCGAGGTGGAAGTGGCGGACGACGGGGCCGGTTTCGATCCGGTGAACGAGCCGAAAGTCCTGTCGGAGCGCCATGTCGGGCTCAAGATCATGCGCGAGCGGGCGCACCGTATCGGCGGGGAGTGTCAGATAACATCGGCACCGGGCGAGGGCGCGCGGGTGCGCCTCGTCCTGCCGAAAAAGCAAGGGGAGGTTGTTCGAGATGACTGAAAAGATCCGTGTGCTGCTGGTCGACGACCACGCCCTGTTTCGCGGCGGGGTCAAGGCGCTGTTGCAGCGCCATGACGATTTCGAGGTGCTCGACGAGACCGGCGACGGACTGGAAGGCATCAAGCGGGCGCGCTCGCTGCAGCCCGACGTCGTCCTGCTCGACCTGCACATGCCCGGCATCAGCGGGCTGGAGGCGGTCAAGGTCATCAACGAGGAAATTCCCGGCGTCCGGGTGCTGATGCTGACGGTTTCCGAAGACGCGCAGGACCTGATGGAAGCGCTGCGCGCCGGGGCCAGCGGCTATCTGTTGAAGAACATCGAGACCGACGCCCTGCTCGATGCCATCCGCCGTGCCGCCGAGGGTGATTCTGTGGTGTCGCCGCAGATGACGGCCAAGCTGATCCAGGGGGTGCGCGAGCAGCCGAAGGTGTCGAGCCTGGTCGTCGAGCGCGACAAGTTCTCACCGCGCGAGCGCGACATCCTCGCCTGCCTGGCCCAGGGCGAGAGCAACAAGGAAATCGCCCGTGCCCTCGATCTCGCCGAAAGCACGGTCAAGATCCACGTCCAGAACATCTTCAAGAAGCTGAACATGACGAGCCGCGTGCAGGTCGCGCTCTATGCCGTGGAGCATGGCTTCGGCCCGCAGCCGCGCCATGCCTGATTTCGGCGCTCAGTCGCGAATGGGCTGCGGGCAGCGGGTGCGGAATTCCTCATAGGTACGCAGGCGCAGGGCTGCGGTTTCCATGTCGCCGCGGTCGACCGCCTGTTCAGCCCGGTTCTTGAGGACGTCACGGATATATGCGACGCCGCGCTCGCTACGCAGCATGGCGCAACCGATCTGGGCGGCGATGATGGCCGGCAACCTTTCCTGCTCGGCAATGGCGGTAACCTCTTCTTCGGTCAGGTCGCACATGTCGATGAAATCCCGCAACGAAAGCATGGGCTGTCTCCTTGAATCTTTGTAGTTATTTTGTCCGACCGGTCATGCCGGTCATGGTTCCGGTGACATTGTAACGATCTGCATGCAAAAAAGAACCCGGCCACCGGGGCCGGGTTCATGACCGGTCAAATGCCGGTCGGTCCTCGGAGGAGGATCCGGAAAGCGTTTCAGCCGGAGATCGGGTGGGTGCGCTGCAGGTGCTGGTAGGTTTCGCCGAGTTCCTGCACGTGCTGGAAATGGCCCGATTCGAGCGCATGTTCCATATTCTCGACGATCATCGAGTGCAGGCGGACGACGCCTTCCGGCGTGCCCAGCAATGTTTCACCGAGTTCCGCCGCTAGCGTCATGGGAATGTGTTCGTGTTCGGCTACCGCCGCGATTTCACCGCGGTCAAGATCGCAATAGTCAAGGACATCCTGAATGGAAAGCATGTATTCCTCCTGGGCTTGGCAAAGATAACTGAGGGGTGGCGCTGAACCGCCTGTTATCGTTGTTGTGTCCGCCTTGTAGTTTTTGTCGGTGGAGGGTCACCTTCTTTTTAGGTGGAAAATACTAAAAAAACAAGGTCGACCGCAGCAGCTCAGATGCGCAGCATGCCGCCGGGCAGCGGGTGGCCGAGTTGCAGGCGGCTGATCGTCGGCAGCAGGTCGAGGCGGGTTTCCTGCTTCAGGTGTTGCGCCCGCGCCCGCATGTCGTCCAGCGCCACCGCGACCGGCTCGCCGCCGCTGGCGAAGGCGATGGTGTTGCCGCTGTCGCACGAGGGAAAAACAGCCACGCGCCCGTCGAAGGCGCTGCGGATGCGCTCGACGCTGCCGGCGAAACCCTTGTTGCGGCCGAGCAGATTGACACAGAGCAGCCCGTTCTCCGACAGCCGGGCACGGCAAGCCTGGTAGAAGGGCAGGGTGTCGAGCGTGCCGGCGCGGGCGTCCGGGTCGAAGCCGTCGACCAGGATGTAGTCGAAGCGGCGTTCGCCGGCCAGCATGTAGTCGGCGCCGTCGCCAATGACGACGCTGAGGCGGGTCGGGTCGTCCGGCAGCCTGAAATACTGGCGGGCGATGAATTCGACTTGCGGATTGATCTCGACGACGGTGGTCCGGCAATCCGGTAGATTGCGGTAGATGAACTTGGCCAGCGAGCCGGCGCCGAGTCCGACCAGCAGCGCGCTGCGCGGCCAGCGCTCGCCGCCACGCAACAGCAGCCCGGCCATCATCTCGCGCGTGTAGGCCAGCTCCAGCGACCACGGCCGGGCAATCCGCATCGCGCCCTGCACCCAGTCCGAGCCGAAATGCAGGTAGCGCACGCCCGCCTCTTCGCTGATATCGACGGCGTGCCGGGGAGGGGGTTTCTTGGGTTTCACGGTGGATTCGCCTTTGGAGTGGCGCCCCCAGGTGGAATCGAACCACCAATTCGCCCTTAGGAGGGGCGTGTTATATCCATTTAACTATGGAGGCGAACCGTGCTTGCCGGCAGGCGCGCATTGTACCGGTGGCCGGCCAATTTGTGATAGATGCGCCTTCCTCAAGCCGTTAGAATGTCGGTTCTCGATAACTCGGCGCCTTGCGGGGCGCCGTTTTCCATTGCGCCATGCCCCATCTGAAACTCTCCGACGCCTGCCTTGCCTACGGCCATGCGCCGCTTCTCGATCATGCCGATTTTCTGCTCGATCCGGGCGAACGGGTGGCGCTGATCGGGCGCAACGGCACCGGCAAATCCTCGCTGCTGGCCGCGCTGGCGGCGGGCTCCGGGCGTGGCAAGCTGGACGACGGCGAAGTCTGGGTGCAGCCCGGCATTCGTGTCGGCTACGTGCCGCAGGAGCCGCCTTTCGATCCGCGGTCGACCGTCTTCGAGGCGGTGATTTCAGGCATGGGCGAAGCCTCGAGGCTGCTTGCGGCCTACCATGAGGTATCGCACCGGATGGCCGAAGGCGAGGGCGATCACGACGCCTTGCTGGCGCAGATGGAAAGCTTGCAGCATGAGCTTGAGGCCTGCGGCGCCTGGGCCTACGAGGCGCAGGCCGAGAAGGTCATCGACCGCTTCGGGCTGGACCCGGACGCCAATGTCGGCAGCCTCTCCGGTGGCCAGAAGAAGCGGCTGGCGCTGGCCCAGGCGCTGGCCGTCGCACCCGAGGTGCTGCTGCTCGACGAGCCGACCAACCACCTCGACATCGCCGCCATCGAATGGCTGGAAAACCTGCTGATCGAGACCGGCGTCACGCTGTTCTTCATCACCCATGACCGCTCCTTCCTCGACCGCGTCTGTACGCGCATCGTCGAACTCGACCGCGGCAAGCTGGCCAGTTTTCCCGGCAGCTTCAAGGAGTACCAGCAGCGCAAGGAGGCCTTGCTGCACGAGGAGGGTCTGGCCAACGCGCGCGCCGACAAGCTGCTCAAGGAAGAGGAGGTCTGGATCCGCAAGGGGGTCGAGGCAAGGCGGACGCGAGCGGTGTTCCGTGTCCAGCGTCTCGACAAGCTGCGCGCCGAACGGCAGGCGCGGCGCGAGCGCATGGGCAAGGTCAACCTGCAGCTCGATGCCGGCGACAAGAGCGGCAAACTGGTTGCCGAATTGGAGCACGTGAGCAAACGTTACGGTGAACGGGTCATCGTGCGCGATTTCTCGGCGCGTATCCAGCGCGGCGACAAGATAGGCGTGATCGGCCCGAACGGCGCCGGCAAGACGACGCTTCTGCGCATGATCCTTGGCGAACTGAAGCCGGACGAGGGTATCGTGCGCCAGGGCACCAAGATCGACGTCGCCTATTTCGACCAGTTCCGCACCCAGTTGAACCCGGATTCGTCGCTGGTCGACGTCATTTCGCCCGGTTCCGATTATGTCGAGATCGGCGGGGCGCGGAAGCACGTGATCGGCTATCTGGAAGACTTTCTCTTTGCGCCCGAGCGCGCCCGTTCGCCGGTTAGTTCGCTGTCCGGCGGCGAGCGAAACCGCCTGCTGCTGGCCCGCCTGTTCGCGCGGCCGGCCAATGTGTTGGTGCTCGACGAGCCGACCAACGACCTCGACATCGAGACGCTGGAACTGCTTGAGGAACTGCTGTCGAATTACGACGGTACGCTGTTCCTCGTCAGCCACGACCGGACTTTCCTCGACAATGTCGTGACGCAGACCATCGCTGCCGAAGGCGACGGCGTGTGGAAGGAGTATGCCGGCGGCTACAGCGACTGGGCGGCCTACAAGGCGAGCGTGCAGAAGGAGGTAGCGAAGCCGAAGGCCGAGGCGAAGCCGGCGGCCAGGGCGGCCGAACCGGGCAAACCCAAGGGCGACAAGATGTCGTGGAAGGAGCAGCGGGAGCTGGAGGCCTTGCCCGGAAAGATCGCCGCGCTGGAAGACGAGCTGGGCGCGTTGACGAAGCGCCTCGAAGACCCGGCGATCTACCAGACCGATCCGCAGGGGGCGCAGCAGGCGGCCGAACGGCTGGCGGCGATCGACGACGAACTGATGGACTTGCTGGAGCGCTGGGAGGTGCTCGAAGCGCGCGCGGGGAATCCGGCGTAGGCCGGCAGTTTCCAGTCAGGTCTCCGACAGACAAGGCAAATGAACACAACATCCGCTACCTGGCGCACGCCGACGGTCATCCTGGTCGTCGGCTGCATCATCCTGACGCTGTCGATGGGCGTCCGCCATACCGCCGGGCTCTTCCTGCAACCGATGACGGCCGATCACGGCTGGAGCCGGGAAACCTTCTCCTTCGCCATTGCCATCCAGAACCTCATCTGGGGTCTGGCGTCGCCCTTTGCCGGCGCGCTGGCCGACCGCCACGGAGCAGGGCGCACGGTGCTGGGGGCGGCGGTGCTCTATGTCGCGGGACTGGTGCTGATGTCACAGGCCGGCTCGCCGCTGAGTTTCGACCTGTCGGCTGGCGTCTTGATCGGCCTCGGTCTTTCCGGCACCACCTTCGCCGTCATCATGGGCGTCATCGGCCGCCACACGACGCCACAGAAGCGCAGCCTGGCGCTCGGGATCGCCAGCGCCGGCGGTTCGTTCGGCCAGTTCGCCGTGCTGCCGGTCGGCCAGATGCTGATTTCAACCTACGGCTGGCAGAGCGCGCTGGTCCTGCTGGCTTGCGGTGTCGGCCTGATCGCGCCGCTCGCCTGGGCCATGGCCGATGGCCACAAGGCGGTAGCCGGGGCTGGTCAATCGGTGGCCGAGGCGCTGCGCGAAGCCGGTGGCGAGCGGAGCTTTCACTACCTGTTCTGGAGCTTTTTCGTCTGCGGCTTCCAGACGGCTTTCATCATGCTGCATCTGCCATCCTATCTGGTCGATTCCGGATTGACCGCCAATGTCGGGATGACGGCGGTGGCGCTGATCGGTCTCTTCAATATTTTCGGGTCCTTCATCTTTGGCTGGGGCGGCGGGCGCTACAGCAAGAAAAACCTGCTGGTGCTGATCTATGCGCTGCGCGCCGTGGCGATCCTGGTTTTCATGCTTTTGCCGATGTCGACCGCAACCGCCTGGGTTTTCGCCGCCGTGATGGGACTGTTGTGGCTGGGCACGGTGCCCTTGACCAACGGTCTGGTCGCCCAGATCTTCGGCTTGCGCTACATGTCGATGCTGACCGGCGTCGTTTTCCTCGGCCACCAGCTGGGCAGCTTCCTCGGCGCCTGGCTGGGCGGACGGATCTTCGACGAGACTGGTTCCTACCTGCTGGCCTGGGGGGGGTCCATCGGCCTCTCGGTGTTGGCGGCGATCTGCTCGTGGCCTATCAACGAGAAACCCTTGGCGCGGCATGCCGGAGCGACAGCGTGAAAGCGCAGTGGCGCTGGTTCCTGACGGGCGTTGCGGCGGCGCTGGCGGTGCTCCTCCTGGCGCTGATCTTCATGGCTTACCAGATGCCGGAACTACTGCTCGACTGGGCCAACATCCGTTATTGCGGCTAACTTTCCGCTGGCGGGTGGCGTGCGATAATGGCCGCCACTCCGTAACTTCCGATCCGCCATGCGCTACGCCATCATTCCGGTTACTCCCTTCGAGCAGAACTGCACTGTTTTCTGGTGCGAGAAGACCCGCCAGGCGGCGGTCATCGACCCCGGCGGCGACATCGAACGCATCCTTGGGTTTCTCAAGAAGGAAGGGCTGTCGCTGGCCAAGATACTGGTCACGCATGGCCATATCGACCATGCCGGCGGTGTTGGTGCGCTGGCAGCGCAGACCGGCGTGACTATCGAGGGGCCGCATGAGGAAGATCGCTTCTGGATCGTCGGCATGCCGCAGCAAAGCAAGATGTTCGGCTTTCCGAACGTGCTAAGTTTCGAGCCGGATCGCTGGCTCAAGGCCGGCGACAAGGTGCATTTCGGCGAAGTCGAACTCGACGTCCTGCATTGCCCCGGCCACACGCCGGGCCACGTGGTTTTCTACCATCAGCCGAGCAAGCTGGCGCAGGTCGGCGATGTGCTGTTCAACGGTTCGATCGGTCGCACCGACTTTCCGCGTGGCGATTACGATACGCTGATCCGCTCGATCCACGAGCGCCTGTTTCCACTTGGCGATGACGTCGAGTTCATTCCCGGCCACGGGCCGATGTCCACCTTCGGCGAAGAACGCCGCTACAACCCCTTCCTGAGCGGCAAATACGGCTGATTCAGTGGTCTGTTGCGGTCGACGGGATTTTTTGGCCGATTTTCAAAAGACGATGCGATGACTCCGGATTACTGGCAGCAGGCGGCGCAGGAGCTGGCGGCCGCCGACGAGCGCATGGCCGAGCTGGTGGAGCGTTACGCCGGCCTCGGTCTCGTTTCGCGCGGCGACCCGTTCGGCACGCTGGCGCGTTCGATCGTCGGGCAGCAGATCTCGGTCAAGGCGGCGGACGCGGTCTGGGGGCGCTTCGTCGCGGCGGTGGGGGAGGTCTCGCCGCCGGCCGTCCTCGCGGCGGGCGAGGAGGGGCTTGCCGGCTGCGGCTTGTCGCGGCGCAAGAGCGAGTATGTACGCGACCTGGCGGCGCATTTTGCCGGCGGGCAGCTCGATCCGGACGCGTGGACGATGATGGACGACGAAGCCGTGATCGCCGCGCTAACCGAGGTGCGCGGCATTGGCCGGTGGACGGCGGAGATGTTCCTGATCTTCAACCAGTTGCGCCCCGACGTTTTCCCGCTCGACGATCTCGGTCTGCAGCGGGCAGTGCATGAACGCTATTTCGGCGGCGAGAAACAGCCGCGCAAGGTGCTGGCCGCCTGCGGTGAGCGCTGGCGGCCGTGGCGTTCGGTCGCCACCTGGTATCTATGGCGCAGCCTCGACCCGCTGCCGGTCGAGTATTGAGATTGGCATTTCGGCCTTTGGGGTAAAATACGCGCCAACCAAGAAAACGGGCTGTCCATGAAAACAACTTTCCTAGACTTCGAGCAGTCGATTGCCGACCTCGAATCCAAGATCGAAGAGTTGCGCTTTGTCCAGGATGATTCCGCCGTCGATATCGCCGAAGAAATCGGCCGACTGGAAAAGAAGAGCGCGCAACTGACCAAGGATGTCTACGCCAAGCTGACGCCGTGGCAGATTTCCCAGGTGGCGCGCCACGCGCAGCGGCCCTACACGCTCGACTACATCTCGCTGATCTTCACCGACTTCGAGGAACTCCACGGCGACCGTGCCTTCGCCGACGACCACGCCATCGTCGGCGGTCTGGCCCGTTTCAACGGCCAGCCGGTGATGGTGATCGGCCACCAGAAGGGGCGCGACACCAAGGAAAAAATCTATCGCAATTTCGGCATGCCGCGCCCGGAGGGCTACCGTAAAGCCCTGCGCTTGATGAAGCTGGCCGAGAAATTCGGTATCCCGGTTATGACCTTCGTCGACACGCCGGGCGCCTACCCCGGCATCGACGCCGAGGAGCGCGGCCAGTCCGAGGCCATCGGCCGCAATCTCTATGTGATGACCGAGCTGAAGGTGCCGGTCATCGTCACCATCATCGGCGAGGGCGGTTCCGGTGGCGCGCTGGCTATTGCCGTCGGCGACGTCGTGCAAATGCTGCAGTATTCGACCTATTCGGTGATTTCGCCGGAAGGCTGCGCCTCGATCCTCTGGAAGAGCGCCGAAAAAGCCCCGGAAGCGGCGGAAACCATGGGCATCACCGCGCATCGCCTGAAGACGCTGGGCCTCATCGACAAGATCGTCAACGAGCCGCTAGGTGGTGCCCACCGCGACCACGCGGCGATGGCACACAACCTGAAGAAGGCGCTGCAGGACGCGCTCAAGAATCTTTCCGCGCTGTCGACTGCCGAACTGCTGGCCACGCGCTACGAGCGGCTGATGAGCTATGGCCGCTTCAAGGAACAAGCCGTCAAATAATCTCCCGGCTCGGGTCGCTGCGTTTCTTGCGGCCCGGACGCGTGGCGACGAGCGCCTGAGCGTCGGCCTTTCCGGCGGCTGCGACTCGGTCGTACTCGTGCACATCCTCGTCGAACTCGGTTTCGGCGAGCAACTCGATGCCATTCATGTCCACCATGGGTTGTCGCCAAATGCCGGGCGCTGGGCCACTTTCTGCACGGACTACTGCCAGCGTCTCGGGCTTGTTTGCCGGGTGGCGCATGTCGAGGTCGCGCGTGACAGCGGCCTCGGCCTCGAAGCGGCGGCCCGTGCGGCGCGTTACGAGGTTTTCTCCGGCATGGCCGCTGAAACGCTGCTGCTCGGCCATCATCAGGGTGACCAAGCGGAAACCGTGCTCTTCAACCTGTTGCGTGGTGCCGGGGTGACCGGGGCGGCGGCGATCCCCACTGATCGCAGGCAGGGCCGCCTGCGCATCCTGCGCCCCTTGCTCGATGTTTCGCGTAATGAAATCGAGGCTTATGCCCGGGCTGCGCAACTCGAGTGGATCGACGACGAAAGCAACGCCGATACCGCCTTGTCGCGCAATTTCATGCGCCACGAGGTGTTGACCGCGCTAGCCGAGCGCTTTCCTGCGGCGGAAAAGAATCTGGCGCAGGCCGCCAGCCACTTTGCCGAGGCGGATGCCTTGCTCGGCGAGTTGGCATTGATCGACTGGCTGGCGGCAGCCGATGGCGAGGCACTGTTGCTGGTGAAAGTGCGCGAAATGTCGTTGCCACGCCTGAAGAACCTTTTGCGCCATCGCCTGCGTCAGCTAGGCTGGCAGGCGCCAGCGACTGCGCGCCTCGACGAGTTTGCGCGGCAACTGCGCAGCGCCGGCCCGGACCGCCATCCGGCGCTCGATCTTGCCGAGGGCAGTATCGTTGCCGGCCAGGGGCGACTGCGCTGGATCGTCCGCGGGTAACAATCTGTTACCAAGCGCCGTTCCGGTGCATTGACCCTTCAGTTACAATCACGGGATTATTTTTTTGCTGAACAGGCCATGATTACCGGATCCCTTGTCGCCATCGTCACGCCCATGCACGAGGATGGCAGCCTCGATTTGAATTCCCTGCGCAATCTGGTCGATTTCCATGTGCGCGAGGGTACCGACGCCATCGTCATCGTCGGCACCACCGGCGAGTCGCCGACCGTCGATGTCGAAGAGCATTGCGAACTGATTCGTGTCACGGTCGACCACACCGCCGGGCGCATTCCCGTGATCGCCGGTACCGGCGCCAATTCCACGGCCGAAGCCATCGAGTTGACCCGCTTCGCCAAGAAGGCCGGCGCCGACATGGCACTGTCGGTTGTTCCCTATTACAACAAGCCGACCCAGGAAGGCCTCTACCGTCATTTCAAGGCGATCGCCGAAGCGGTCGAACTGCCGATCCTGCTCTACAACGTGCCCGGCCGCACCGTAGCCGACATGAGCAACGACACCATCCTGCGTCTTGCGCAGGTGCCGGGCATCGTCGGCGTCAAGGACGCCACCGGCAACCTCGACCGCGCCTGCGACCTGATTGCTCGCGCACCCAAGGATTTCGCGCTGTACACCGGCGACGACATGACGGCGGTGGCGACCATCAGCCTCGGTTTCCACGGCGACATCTCGGTCACCGCCAATGTCGCGCCGCGCCTGATGCACGAAATGTGCGTCGCTGCCCGCAACGGCGATATCGCCAGGGCGCGCGAAATCCATTTCAAGCTGCTCGGCCTGCACCGCGACCTGTTCTGCGAAGCCAATCCGATCCCGGTCAAGTGGGCAGTGCAGCAGATGGGCCTGATGCCGACCGGCATTCGCCTGCCGCTGACCCCGCTGTCCGAAGCCAACCAGGGCCGCGTTCTTGCTGCCATGCGCCTGGCCGGCGTCATCGCCTGACGGAGTAAACATGAATTATCGGCTTTCCAGCCTCGCGCTGGCGCTGTTGGGTATCGCTGTTGCCGGTTGCAGCAGCGTGAGCGACATCATCCCGGATTCGAAAAAGGTCGAATACAAATCGGCTGGCAAGGTGCCGACGCTGGAGGTGCCGCCCGACCTGTCGCAGGTAGCGCGCGACGACCGCTACGCCGTGCCCGATGCGGCCGGCAAGGGCAGCGCGACATTCTCCGCCTATTCCGCCGATCGCACCCCGGCCGCCCAGGCGCAAAATACGACGGTTTTGCCAACGGTGGACAAGGTGCGCGTCGAGCGTTCCGGCAACCAGCGCTGGCTGGTCGTTACTGCGTCAGCCGACCAGTTGTGGGGGCCGGTCAAGGATTTCTGGCAGGAAACCGGCTTCATCGTCGTCGTCGAACGTCCGGACGCCGGCGTGATGGAAACCGATTGGGCCGAAGACCGCGCCAAGATCGGCGGCGATTTCATCCGCAATACGGTAGGCAAATTCCTCGATTCGCTCTATTCGACCGGCGAGCGCGACAAGTTCCGTACCCGCTTCGAGCCGGGTGCGGAGCCCGGAACCACCGACATCTTCATCAGCCATCGCGGCATGGAAGAGGTTTATACGTCGTCCGCCAGGGACGACACGCGCTGGCAGCCGCGTCCGCCGGATCCTGAACTCGAGGCCGATATGCTGCGTCGCCTGATGGTCCGCCTCGGTACGGAGAACCAGCGTGCCGCAACCAGTGTGGCAGCGGCCAAAGCCGAGCCGCGTGCAAAACTGGCGTCGAACAACGACGGTACCGGGACGCTGGAAGTTTACGAGCGCTTCGACCGCGCCTGGCGCCGTGTTGGCCTGGCACTGGATCGCGTCGGCTTTACCGTCGAGGACAGGGATCGTTCGAAGGGACTATATTTCGTCCGCTATGTCGACCCCGAGCGCGATACCAAGAAGACCGACACCGGCTGGCTGAGCAAGCTGAATTTCTGGAAGAGTTCCGATCCGGTGGCAGACACCAGGGTGCAGTATCGCATCCACGTCAGCGAATCCGGGTCGAACAGCACGGTTCAGGTTCTTTCCAGCGAAGGCGGGACCGACAAGTCGGAAACGGCCAAGAAGATCCTGGCGCTGCTCTACCAGCAGTTGCAGTGATCCGCTTCGCCTCGCTCGGCAGCGGCAGCGCGGGTAACGCGCTGCTCGTCGAGAGCGGCGCCACCTGCCTGATGGTCGATTGCGGTTTCGGGCAACGCGAGACGCTAAGGCGTCTCGCTCGCCTTGAACGGCGCCCCGAAGATCTCTCGGGCATCCTGGTGACTCATGAACACGGCGACCACGTCGGCGGTGTCTTCCCTTTTGCCCGGCGACATGGCTTGCCGGTCTGGCTGAGCCATGGAACCTTTTCGGCCTGTGAGTCCATTGCCGCGGGCGTCGATATACGCATTGTCGACAGCCATGATCGATTCGAAGTCGGTGCGCTGGAAATTCAGCCCTATCCAGTGCCGCATGATGCCCGCGAGCCGATCCAGTTCGTCTTCTCCGACGGAAAGCGGCGTCTCGGACTGCTGACGGATGCCGGCGAGATAACCAGGCATATCCGCGAGGTGCTCTCGGGTATCGACGCGCTGATCCTCGAGTGCAACCACGACGCCGACCTGCTGGCGGCATCGAACTATCCGGTGTCGCTGCAACGACGGATAGCGGGCCGTCTCGGCCATCTTGAGAACAGCGCCGCTGCCGGTCTGTTGCGGGAGATCGATTGCAGCAGGCTGCAACATCTGGTGGCCGCCCATCTGAGCGAGTCCAATAATCGTCCTGCCTTGGCACGGCAAGTGCTGGCTGTGGCGCTGGGTTATGCCGACGATCAGGTCGGCCTGGCCTGCCAGTCAGAAGGTTTTGTCTGGCGGCAGATCAGCTGAACGTAAACAAAAAAACGGGGCCGCAGCCCCGTTTTCGCTGAAAACCGAAGAATTACTTCTTGGCTTCCATGCCGGCCATGCCAGCTTGCGGAGCGGCGACGCCAGCCTGACCGGCTTCGCTCTTGGCTTCCATGCCAGCCATGCCGGCTTGCGGAGCGGCCATGCCGGCCATACCTGCTTGTTCGGCCGGCTTGGCGGCTTCCATGCCAGCCATACCAGCTTGCGGAGCGGCAGCCGGAGCCGGAGCGGCAGCAGCCGGAGCCGGTGCCGGAGCGGCGGCCTTCGGCTCTTCCTTCTTGCCACAGGCGGACAGGGCAACGGTAGCAAGCAGGGCGGCAACGAGAATGGACTTATTCATGGGATTTCCTTATCGACAAGTAGAAAAAGTGAAGCCAGAAATTCTGATGGTCAATAGACCAATCAGTGATAATTATATCAATTTTTGGTATGGGCGCGCGAAATGCTGCGCTGCGGAAAGCGCCTGGGTTTCAAAGTCCGAGAGTGGTCGCGCTCACCGGTATGCCGCCTTCCGCCCAGATTTCGTCGAAACGCCGGCGATACGGCATGATTTCGTCGCTTTCGTCGATCAGCAATTTGCAGCGCGGTTGATCGCGATCGAAGCGGATCAAGGCATGCACATCGTCGACCAAAATCATCGAATCACGAAGATGGGCGAGCTGTTCCGGGGTTTGTTGCACTGCGCTGTTGTGGCTATATGTTGCCAGTAATTCCAGCAGCAGGGGCTGTCGTTGCTCCAGGGGCAACGTGTTGCGCAACGCAATGCGCAGGCAGTCGCTGCGCACCGTGGCGAGCGGCACCTTGAGTGCGGCGATGCGCTCCGGCATTGCGAGGTGCATCAGGCCGAGGTCTTCGTCGTAAATGCAGATTCGTTTACGGGCGAGTGCCAGAATGCGATCAATCGCCACTTGGTATTCGGGCCAGGAAGTAAATAGTTCGCGAGACATGACTTGTAGTTTAGTCCATTGTTAGAATTTGCGCTTTTTTCGGAGCAGTTCATGCCGATCGGGGTTATCGAGTCTCTGGATCATGAAGCACGCGGAATTGCCCGCCAGGACGGCAAGACGATCTTCGTCGATGGCGCCTTGCCGGGTGAAACTGTGGAGTACGCAAGCTTCCGGAGAAAGCCCAAGTACGAACTGGCGCATCTGGTCAGGGTGCTCTCCGCGTCGACGGCGCGGGTGACGCCGCGTTGCGAACATTTCGGCATTTGCGGCGGCTGCGCCATGCAGCATCTCGACCCGTCGGCGCAGGTCGCGGTCAAGCAGCGGGTGCTCGAAGACAGTCTGTGGCATATCGGGCGTGTACGGCCAGGACAGATGCTGGCGCCGATCCATGGTGAGCCATGGGGCTATCGGCATCGGGCCCGGCTGGGCGTCCGCAGGATAGCGAAGAAAGGCGGAATGCTGATCGGATTCCACGAACGGCGCAGCAGCTACATCGCCGACATGCGTTCCTGCGCTGTGCTGCCGCCCCATGTCTCGGCCTTGTTACTGCCGCTGCGCGAACTCATTGCGGCCTTGTCCGTTGCCGAGCGTTTGCCCCAGGTCGAGTTGGCGGTGGGCGTCCAATGCACGGCCTTGGTCTTGCGCATACTCGAACCGCTCAATGCGCATGACGCGGATTTGTTGCGCGAGTTCGCCGACCGGCATGAGGTTGTCTTTTATCTGCAACCCAAGGGCCCGGATACAGCCTATCGCTTTTACCCCTTGCCCGGTCCCCTGCTGACGTATTCCTTACCAGAGTTCGGACTGGAGCTCGAGTTCAGGCCGACGGATTTCACCCAGGTGAACCACGCGGTCAACCGTGTTCTGGTGCGGCGCGCCCTGCGGCTTCTCGATGCGCAGGCAGGTGAGCGGATCGCCGACCTGTTCTGTGGCCTGGGCAACTTCACGCTGCCGATTGCCCGTTCCGGCGCTACGGTGGTCGGTGTTGAGGGAAGTCCTGCACTGGTCGAGCGCGGGCGGCAAAGTGCTGCCGCCAACGGGCTGGCCGACAAGGTCGAATTCGCAGTCGCCAACCTTTTCGAATGCACGCCGGAGTCCATGGCGGCGCTCGGTCATCTGGACAAAATGCTGATCGACCCGCCGCGCGAGGGGGCGATCGAGGTGGTCAAGTCGCTAGGCGAGGACGGCCCGCGCCGCATTGTCTATGTTTCGTGCAATCCGGCCACGCTGGCGCGCGATGCCGAGGTGCTCGTCGCGGTCAAGGGCTATCGTTTCACGGCAGCCGGCGTGGTCAACATGTTTCCTCACACCGGTCACGTCGAATCGATTGCAGTTTTCGACAAGGCATGAAAAAGGGCGGCCGTGGCCGCCCTGTTTTCACGCGATGCCGAAGTTCAGTCACGCTCGCCGGTGAAAGCCATAATCAGCTGCAGCAGACTGACGAAAACGTTGTAGATGTCGAGGTAGACCGCAAGCGTCGCCGAGACATAGTTGGTTTCGCCACCCTGAACGATGCGGCTGATGTCGTAAAGGATATAAGCGGAAAAGAGCAGCACCACTACGGCGGCGATGGTCAGCGACAGGGCCGGAATCTGGAAGAAGATGTTGGCAACCGCCGCCAGCAACACGACGATCATGCCGATGAACAGGAATTTGCCCATCCCGGTGAAGTCGCGCTTGCTGACTGTCGCGATGCTGGCCATCGTCAGGAAGATGGCGCCGGTGCCGCCGGCTGCCAGGCCGATCATCGAGCCGCCATTGGAGAAACCGAGCGCTACCTGCAGGATGCGTGACAGCATCAGGCCCATGAAGAAGGTGAAACCAAGCAGCAGGGCCACGCCGAGGCCGCTGTTCTTGTTCTTCTCGATGCCCCACATGAACCCCCAGGCAATGCCAAGGAAGAGCATGAAGGCCATGAACGGGCTTCCGGCAAGGAAGCTGAACTGCATCTGGATGCCGACGAGCGCGCCGAGCACTGTCGGGATCATGGACAGGCCAAGCAACAAGTAGGTGTTACGCAGAACGCGGTTTTGCTGAAGCGCAAGTTCCTGTGTGTTCTGGCCGGCGATCTGGAAGTCAGTTTGCATGTGAAATCTCGCTTTCCTTAGTTGATTCAGTGATTAAGACTAATCGAGCAGGGACAAAGTTTCAACAGCTTGATGACTTGCGCCAGCGGGTAATTGGGCATGGTGCTGTGCTATCATCCGGCCCCTCGGGTCTGTGGCAGAGCGGTTGAATGCACCGGTCTTGAAAGATGGCGGGCACGCCATGCGTGCGCAGCGGTACGGCATCGCAAGACGCTTGTGCTGGAAGGGTTTGCAGGGTTGCAGCAGTTTTTTCTTACGGGCTAGAAAGTTGGTCGGTAAGCGAGCGGTAAGCAAAAGGAAGCTTGGCAGAGTGGTCGATTGCACTGGTCTTGAAAACCAGCAAGGGGAAACCCTTCGTGAGTTCGAATCTCACAGCTTCCGCCACAATACCTTATCGCCGGCCAAATGCCACCATTGGCCTCACCTGCAATGCCGGCGCAGCGAGACAGCGCGGCGGGCACTGGCTAGGGCGCTGCGCAATCAATACTAGGGGTCGGGCGGGGTTGCTGCCGGCGCTGTAAGCGGCCCGCATAGCCAGCCATATCAGTGAGGAATCGGGCATTTTCCGCTGATTATGCGGAATGCTTAAAACCGGCTGCAACCCTTCTGCTAGAAGGGTTTTCGCGATCGAGTTCCATTCAATGCAAGGATACTGGCGAAGGTCGATCGGGCAACCTGCGGCGAATGCGTCCGATTGCTGCCGAGACTGTTACCGCTTGCGAACTGGCGGGGGCAGGTCTTTAGCGCACGAAGCGCACACCTTGATTTTCTTGCCGTTCCGAATGATGGTGCGCGAGCCGCTGGTCGTGTTCTGCCGCTCTTTACAGAGTCCGCAGCGCCACGTCAGGAAGTTGATTGTCGAGACTGCTTTCATGCTGCTGGCTTGGTGACCCGCTTCTTCGGCGGCGCGATGCCGTGCAGCTTCGCCAGCAGTGACAAAGCGTTCGTCCTTGATGTACCCGTGCCGTCCAGATAGTTGTTCGCTTCCTCGTTGAGGCGGGACAGCACCATCTCGCGAAGGTGTGCAGCAAACAGACGGTCGGCGCACTCGGGATCGAGCGTGCCGGCGTAGATTGTCGCGTTCGCCATGTAGTTCAGGAGACTGCGCTGCCGCTGGAGCTGGTAGCGTTTTTCCTCCAGCCACTTCAACGTCCGTTCCCACACTTGGGGATCCGGTTCGCCGTCGGCGCGGTCAATCACACCGCGAAAGCCTTGGAAGTGGATTTCGAACCTATCAGCGGTCGAAACCCCGTCAGGGTAGATGACCGTGTAACCGTCTGCGATGTTGTGCTGTATCGAGTTCATGATCTAGTCCATGTACTTGAGCGGAGGGCCAGGAAGCGTTGTCGGGATGTCAATGTCGAAGCTAACAACCTCGACACCGCCAACGACCTTCTCGGTGGCGGTGGTAGCCCCAATGCTACCGCCGTCGGCGTCAGGCATAGCTTGAGGGCCTTCGGTCGCTACCTGTGGTAACAACCTACCGTCGCCATTGCTTTCGACAATACGGAAGGTGATTTGACGATTTTCGTTGTTTGACAGCATCAGGGTCTTGGCAGGGCCGTCGGTGCCGAAGTGCGCGGCAAGTTTTTCCGCTACACGGGTTGCGACATTCACTGCATTGAGATGAACGCCCATGTCGCGCATGTACTCCGTTATCGGCTGTCCAGCTTCGTCGAACACGGGTTGTCCGTCGGCATCCAGAACAGGAACAAGGATTGGCTGTCCTTTCGCATCAACAACGGGGACAAACTTTCGCATGGCCTCAGCAGCGTTGCGCCACAGCTCGGTCAAGCGTGCGCTCTGCATTTCGAAGAGTTCTTCTTGTAGCGCCTTGATCGACTCGCTTTTGTACGACTTGAAGTAGTTGCAGAGGTCGGTATTGTCGATTCCGACTACTGCTTCAATCTGACGCAAGCTGTACCCGTCGATTCGCATTTGCAGCGCCTTTTCTCGACGCTCTTTCAGTTGCATCACGAATCGGCCAGAGGCGTCGTGCTTTGATTTTCGGGGCATCAAAATCCTTTCTGAAGTTGGGCGATGTACTCGCGCATCGCTCGCACCTTTTCGGCCTCGGCTGCTTCCGCTTTTGCGCGTGCAGCCCACTCGGCTTCGGCGGCGGCAAGGACTGGGGCAAGGGCAGCATCGCGAACGGCATCATCGGCCGCCTGCTTCTGCCGAATGGTGCGAAGCGTCAAGTAGGCGGTTCGATAGCCCTGCGCTACCTGCTTCGCCCGCTGGCCGAGTACCGTTTGCGCATACATGCGCATCACCTGCTCGTCGTTCCGGCTGTACAGACAAAAGAAGGACAGCAAGGCCATGTCGGCCTCGCTGGCGGAAGGGTAGAAGCCATGCCAGCGACCCTCGCAAAGCATGATGAACTTCGCCCCGTTCTTAGCATTGGATGCCCGACGCCAAAGCACGGCGTCGTCGTCCTTTTGAGGTTGGTCGTTGTAATGACTGAAGTTCAGGGTTTCCATGGCAGCTAGGCAGCAGCGGGAGGGGTTGTTCCCACACTGTTGGCTGGCTGTAGCGCCCATGGTGGGAGCGGCATTGTTCCGACGGGTACAGCTTGCTTCGGCATGGGCTGTGCTTCATAGTCAATGGAGTAATCCACCTTCCCGATCTGCATCAGAGTCTCCCCTTTGTGTTGTGCAATCTGCAATGCGAGTTTGCTATCGCAACCCTCGCACCAGAGATGAATTAGTACCCCGTCGTCGTACCGACTTGGGTTCAAGCGCATGTCGTTATTCACCCCACTAGCAGGGTGCCGACCCCTGATAATTTCAATATGGGTTCCTGTTGGCCCATCACTGTTGCGATGAAAGATTTCTACCTTCCCGTGATGAAGACACGGGCATTCGCAAATCGGGCACGTCAATGCCGCTTCCCCTGTAGTGTTTAAGGTATTTCCGAAATTCAGTTTCATTCCAGTCTCCTATTGCGTTTGAAAAAGGCGGGTTCCAGCGCGGGGGTCAATCAGGACGGGGAACTTTGGAGCAGCAACCATCCTCACCGTTTTCACGGCAACGCTGGAACCCTTAAATCTACGAACTAAACCGTTGCATCTCGGTGCCGATGAAGCCGACCTGATTTGCTGCCGCATTGATGCGGGGAACCAGCTTGGCGACCTGTGCTTGTGCGTCGCTGCCGCTGTACGGCGGGAACTCGCTACCTGCTTTCTTGGCAGCGGCGACCGCCTCGGCATAGTTGGTGGCGTTGATGCGCAGGACGGAAAGCTGAACCTCGACCTCGTTGGCGAGGTCGTTGATGTGCTTGAGGGTTCCAGCGATGTCGTTGAACCGGGCTTGTGCTTCTGCGTTCATGTCAGCGCCCCTTCCGATGTTGGTTTTCAGAGAACAGCGATTCGGCGCGTTGCTTTGCAGCAACCGCACGCGGGCCACCTTGTTTCTGCACGTGCTGGCGGTCCAAGCTGGACTCCACCATCTGCCGCTTGAGTTGCTGGAGCTGTGCGTTCTCCGCGAGCGACAGGTTTCGGGGTTTGGCGGCGTCGTTGCGAGCGGTCTTTTGCAAACGCGCAATCTCGTCCTCGTCAAACTTCACGCCGTTGCGGATGAACTGGTTCCGCAGGTGGTTGGCAACCTTGGGCGACGGTGCCATCGCGATGGACAGCTCAGGGGTCAGGTCGTCCATCTCAGCGTCCTTGCAGGATGTGCGGCGGAGCAGGTTCTGCCGGCGCCGGTTGCGAAAGAATGCCATTTTTGACCCATTTGCCGTCTTGGAAGACGTGACGCTCGATGCCTGGGGTCTCACCGACTCCAGACACCGTTACAGCGTAGGGGTCGGCAGGGTCGGTCGTTTGCCGGTCGAGGTCTTGCATGGCTTTGACCCTCTCACGGTGCGCCTGTCCGACTTCCTTCGAGGAGGTGCGGATTGCATCTTGCATCTTTTGTGCGGCGGAGGGCAGAACGAGCTGTTCGCTGATGTACTTGGCAACCTCGGTCTCGGGATAGCGAATGCTTCCGCCGCCCACCTTGACAAAGTTGGGGCCGGTGCCTTCCGCCCTCCAGCGATCCAGCGACGAAACGGAGCAGGACAAATATTCGGCAACCTCGTCCGGCGTTAGCAAACGTGGCAGATTCATGGCGTTTCCCTGTAAGTGATAGCAACAGGTGCAATTTACCCGTAAATGCCACTGGCATAGCTTGATTATTGCGAGGGTGAGGCGGTGGCCGGCCTGCACGTACACGCGGGCGCTGTGGGCGGGCCAGCGGTGCGCCAATACCAGTGCGGCGTCGGTGCTGTGATCGTTGCCCCTGCCAGCGTTGTGTGCCGGCTTCGCGGCCTCCGTGGGCGGATGCCTGGCTGTTGTTACCACATGGTCAGCAGCCGCTTTATCGCCATTCGATACCGTAGGCTTACCGCGCCGAACCCCCGATGTTCTATGCCCGCCTAGTGGTGTCGGTTTGCTGGTTGAACTACGCCAAACAATGGGTTTGGCGGAACTGTCAGCGATAGGGGTTTCCTATCGCTGCGCCGGTTTTGATAAGGTGCCGGTTTCTCCAGCCTCTTATGTGTAACAGCCCATGCCCTCGCATATTCACCAGCTAATAGAATGATGGAACTAGCTGAATAACGCGAACTGTTAAAAAATTAAAATTAAAAGGCCCGAGTTACCCTGTACACCCCCCAAGAGGCTAACAATAGCCTTTAACATTTTAACTTTTAATTTAACTATATAACTAACTGTATTTGCTAGGGTTTCTCGCCCTGGGCCGGTTTTAACAAACTTTTAACTTTTTAACGGCGGGATGGCAGAATAATCCACCATTCACCGCCATCGGCCATGTGGTTAATGAATATCAACGTAATAGCATTCACCCCTAGCTGCAATCCCTGCCGGAAAAACTTTGACAGGCGTCAGAACTCCCTCGCTTATCAGATTGGCGACAACACCTTTGAGTGGATTGATGTTATTCACCTTCTGGAACTGCGGAAGGGCGGAGGTCCGCGTCATCATGTAGCTCCAAGTGACGATTCCGGCTTTTCGCAATTCCGGCCTCACACGATAGCTGGCCTTCGGTTCCTCGCCAATGTATTCTGCGAGGATGGCCTTTAACTTGCGCTCGGCGGAATCGTTACCGCTACAGAGATCACCTGCATTTACCAGTTCGTCGTAATGAGCAATTTCGCGCCGAATAAAATCGATAGCCCATTCAGCGTGGGCGACAGACACTTTCGGCAGGTACGGGTTATCCGCCGCCGCCAGCAGTCCAGCGATTTTCAACGCCTTCAAGTGGGCGCGTGTTCTTGATTGGCGTAATGCGTCATCTGTTATATCGACAAAATAGCGGTCAATCTCTTCATTGAAATCATTCAGAAGCTTATTGGCCTCGTTGTCGATTTGAATGTCGATGAAATTATCTCCCTTATCCATCAAATCAGCATGGTTGAATACATCCACCCAGTGAGTAACGACATCCTGTGGAATGCTTTTTAACGGGTTGGCAACGTATGGGGGCCGGTTCCCTTTGTATTGGACGTTTCCGAACCTCGAAAGAAAACCGTCTTCCATCATCGGCCCGTTGCATGCGCCATTAAAAACCTGAGGCGTCGTATCGCCGAATACGCTGTAGGAAACAGGCCCCACGTCAGCGACCGTTTTTTCGTCCGCGCTGTAGTGCAGACCGCCGGCAGACATGGTTGATGCGCTCTTCGTATAGATTCGCGTCATCGTACTTTTAAGTCCTTTCTCTGCACTAGGGCGGCGATCATTCCATGAAACAAACCTCTGCCCAAGCTCTTGTGAAATATGAAGAATCGAACGGTGCTTGGCAAGGTGTTTCATGAGCCCCTGTGTCGGCGCGCGTTTAAATTTGACCACCTGTGCGCGTTGAATTTTGACCAGGGGTGATAGCCACCTGACATAGGTAGGCTTGTGGATAAGTGTAGCTCAGAACAACTGATTTCCGAGCCACGATGA
>JAGOAU010000041.1 GCA_017983755.1 Azonexus sp.
TCCTCTTGTATTGCTTCGATAATCCAGTGTTCGCCGACCTGGGCCAGCTTCCTGTCGCAAACCGGCCCTTCGCAGGCAGTTTCGCCCGGCAGCAGTTCGACGACGATTTCTCCCTGCTCGCGCAGCGCGGCGATATGCGCCGCCAGCTTTCCATCATGCGCGGCATGGGGTGCGAGAATCGCGCCCGACGGCTTGCTGGCCGGCGCCAGCCGCGCTACCTCACGCAGATCCATCGAGAAGCCGGTGGCCGGACGATCCCGCCCGAAAGCCTTGCCGGCGCCGTCGTAGCGGCCGCCGAGCGCAATGGCCGCCGGGTAGCCTGGGCAATAGGCGGCGAAGACGACACCATTGTGATAGTGGTAGCCGCGCAGGTCGGACAGATCGACCGAAAACGGCAGATCGGCGGCCGATGCCACCAGATGGCGCAAGCCTTCGAGCGCCGCAGTGATGGCCGGCAGTGCCGGCAATTCGGCCGCGGCACGGTCGAGCACCTCGGCGCCACCGTAGAGCTGCGGCAGACGCTGCAGCGCCTCACGATACGGCGATGGAACCTCGGCACAGGCCTCGATCAAGCCCGGCACATCCTTGGCCTGCAACAGGTTCAGGACATGTTCCTCGGACTCCACCGGCAACCCGGCAGCTTCGGCCAGGGCGCGGAAAATGCCGACATGGCCGAGATCGATGCGACTCACCGGCACCTTGATCCGCGCGAACGCGCCCGCCATCAGGCGAATCACGTCGAGGTCGGCAGCGATGCCGGCATAGCCGTAGAGCTCGGCACCGACCTGCACCGGTTCGCGACTGGCCGAAATGGTCGCCGGCAGTGTATGCAGCACGCTGTCGCAGTAGCACAGGCGGGTGACGCCGCGATGATTGAGCAGATGAGCGTCGATGCGCGCCGCCTGCGGCGTGATGTCGGCACGCACGCCCATGGTGCGGCCGGACAACTGGTCGACCAGCTTGTAGGTGCGCAGCTTGAGATCCTGCCCGGCGCCGGTCAGCAACGACTCCAGGTATTCCAGCATCGGCGGCATGACGAACTCGAAGCCGCGACTGCGGAAGTGATCGAGCAAGGCACGGCGCAGGCGCTCGATGCGCTCGGCCTCGGCCGGCAGGGCATCGGCGATGTATTCGGGTAACAGCCAGTTCATGCAAAGACCATGAGCAGGACGAGGCCGACGATCATCGAGGTCAAACCGATGAAGCGAATCTGCCCGTCCGTGAGTTGAACGAGACGGCGGAAGGTTTCACGCCACGCCGCCGGGGCGATGAAGGGCATCAGGCCTTCGAGCACCAGCATCAGCGCGAAGGCCAGCAGCAACGTCGAGGTCATTTGCCTTTGTCGTTGCCGCGCCCACTGCCCTTCATGTACTTGAAGAAATCGGAATTGGGTTCGACCACCAGCACGTCGCTCTTGCCCTTGAAGCTGCTGCGATAGGCTTCCAGACTGCGGTAGAAGGAATAGAACTCGGGATTCTGGCCGAAGGCCTGACCGTAGATCGCGGTCGCCTGGGCATCGCCCTCGCCCTTGATCTTCTGCGCGTCGCGGTAGGCATCGGCAACGATGACTTCACGTTGGCGATCGGCATCGGCACGAATCTTTTCCGCTTCGGCGTAACCCTCGGAGCGCAGCTCGTTGGCCACCCGCTTGCGTTCGGCTTCCATGCGGCGATAGACCGCTTCGCTGACCTCGTTCGGCAATTCGACCCGCTTCAGCCGCACGTCGACTATCTGCACGCCGATCTTGCGCGCATCGGCGTCGGCCTTGACGCGCATGTCTTCCATGATCTGTTCGCGCTCGCCGGAAATCACGTCGTGCACCGTCCGCTTGCCGAACTCCTCGCGCAGGCCGGCGTTCACCGTCTGGTTCAGGCGGGTCTTGGCCCGTGCCTCGTCACCGCCGACCGAGATGTAGTAGAGCTTGGGGTCGATGATCCGCCACTTGACGTAGGAATCGACCAGCACGTTCTTCTTCTCGGAAGTGATGAAACGCTCCGGTTCGTTGTTGTCCAGCGTCAGGATGCGGTTGTCGAAGAAACGGACATTCTGGATCATCGGGATCTTGAAATTCAGACCCGGCTCGGAAATTACCCGCTTGACTTCACCAAGCTGGAAAACCAGCGCGTGTTGCCGCTGATCGACGGTAAACATCGACATGGCGATGACGACCAGCACGGTCAGTGCAATCGCCGCCAATACATTCAATCTGGAATTCATCAACGGGCCTCCCGGTCACGAGAACGCAACGAGGGCTCACGCGGGCGACTCTGGTTGCTCAGCGAATTGTCGAGTTGCGGCGGCGACTCGTTGCTGGTCGGTGCAGCCGGTCTGGCAGTCCCCTGCGCGGGAGCTGCCATCACCTCCGCAGCACTTGGCGCGGCAGTCGCGGCCCCCGCCGCCTGCATCAGCTTGTCGAGCGGCAGATAGAGCAGATTGCCCTGGCCCTTGGCGTCGATCAGGACCTTGCTGGTACTGGAGTAAAGCTGCTGCATGGTTTCGAGATACATGCGCTGCCGCGTCACCTCCGGCGCCTTGGCGTACTCCACCTGCACCTGCTTGAAGCGCGAGGCATCGCCTTCGGCGGTCGAGATCACCCGCTGCTTGTGGCCGCCGGCTTCTTCCAGCAGGCGGGCGGCGGTGCCCTTGGCCTTGGGAATCACGTCGTTGGCATAGGCCTGGCCTTCGTTCTTCTGCCGTTCGCGATCCTGGCTGGCCTTGACGGCATCGTCGAACGCCGCCTGCACCTGCTCGGGCGGCTGCGCGTTCTGCATCGTCACCTTGGAGATCAGGATGCCGGCATTATAGCGATCGAGAATTTCCTGCATCAGGTTGGCTGCCTGGGTGGCGATCTGCTCACGACCTTCGTAAAGCACGAAATTCATCCGGCTGCGGCCGACGATTTCGCGCACGGCCGTCTCGGCAGCACCCATCACCGCGTCGTCCGGATGGCGATTGTTGAACAGGAACTCGACCGGATCCTTGAGGAAATACTGGACGGCGAACTGGATGTTCACGATGTTCTCGTCATCGGTCAGCATCAGGGCCTCTTTCAGCACCTTGTTGCGCTCGCTGCCGCGGTAGCCGATTTCGACGGTACGCACCCCGGTCAGGTTGACCAGGTCGACCGACTGGATCGG